>NZ_JBYUNQ010000003.1:0-554524 GCF_058133665.1 Devosia sp. Z11_6 | reverse complement strand
TCCTGGGCATCTGCGTATCCTTTCAAAATGGGAGCTTCCCATACTTCAAAAAGGACCACTTCTGTGGGGGCAGACCAACTCCGCGTCCCACCCCGTCCCACGCTCGCCCACACCCGGCCCACCCCAGGCCCACTCCGCGTCCCACCCCGTCCCACACCGGGGCCCACCGCACGAACTCCCACGCTGTGATTTGCTGGTTCTCGCAGGCAATCATGCCTGGGAGAAAGCACATGAAGAACGAAGACCTCTTTATCGATCAGATCCAGCTGGCCCGTCGCTGGAAGTTGTCGCACCGCACTTTAGAGCGGTGGCGCTGGGTTGGGGAGGGCCCCAGCTACACCAAGATTGGCAAGCGCGTCGTCTACCGGTTGGTTGATGTCGAGAAGTTCGAGGCCGATGGCTATCGCGCCACCATGCAGGCGGAGGCTGACCGCCGTGGTTGACCGACACCGTCTCCCCGATCGTCGCTCCTGCACCATCCTGGTGTTCTGGCACAATGGTGCGCCCTACAACCTGACTGCCGGCTACTATGCCGAGGGCCAGATTGGCGAGGTCTTCATTGATGGTCCGCGCATCGGTAGTGAGGTCTCGCACCTCGTGCACGATGTGGCGGTGCTGGTCTCCATTGCCATTCAGTACCAGGTACCAGTAGCGGTGCTGCAAGGTGCCGTCGGCCGAACAGAGATCAGCGGCACGCCCCATAGCATTGCCGGTGCCGTGCTCGACCACCTAGCCGGGGAGGGCGAACGATGATGAGCATTGATCATGCCCTGCTTGCCGCTCGCGAGGAGTTCTACGAGCGCGCCTGGGCTCCCCCCAAATACGTCCACTACGTCCGTCAGAATGGGCTGCAGCTGGCCCGGATCAATGGCTTTGCCGGGGCCACCGGTATGTTGCCCGTCGTGGACTGCGGCGGTGGGCACTTCGACTTCGAAGCCCTTGGGGAACTCGTTGAGGCCTTCATCTGCGAGGCTCTGGGAGAGGACGGCGAGAGTGTTGTGGACCTGGTGGCCTGGCCGGTGACTCGCCCGACCACCGTGCTGAGCATGTTCGGCCGGGCTCCGGTGCTAGGGCTCTGGGACGCGGTGAATCCATCCACCTATTTCGGCGGCAAGGCGCTACAAATGCACCGCACGCCACTGGAGTGGCTGCAATCGGGCTGTCGTGGTGCTGCGGTGGTGGTACCCCATCTCGCTGCCCGCTTCCTCTTCGACATTGATGGTACGATCGCGGGCAAGGATGAGCGACATCGGCGACACCTGCTGGAACTGGTCCGCAGCGTTGTGGATGAGCGCAAGATCATCTGTATCCCGGAGCAAGCGAGAGCGGCATGAGTGACCTGCCGTTCTCCCCGTCTGGCAATTTCGGCTTCGATGCTGGGACGTGGCGTTCGCCTGGTACGAGCCAGTCGCAGAAGCGGTTCGTCGATCTGGTGCGGGCGAGTGTCTTTGATCGCATGGAGCTGCCGGTCCGGCGCTGGCACGTGCAGGAGCTTATTCCTGCCGGCACGGTCACCATCGTCAATGGCGATGGGGGCACCGGCAAATCGCTGCTGATCACCCAGCTGGCTCTTGCCACCACCAGTAACACGCCTTGGATCGGTCGGGAGGTGGCGCAGGGTCCCTGCATTTATCTCAGTGCTGAAGACGATCTGGACGAACTGCACCGCCGCATTGTTGCTATTGCCGAAAGGGCAGGGGTGCCCTTAACGCGTCTGGACGATCTCCACATTGTTCCCTTGGCTGGTGAGGATGCTCTGCTGGCCGCGCCCAAGCCGGGCAGCAATGTGCTGACCACCACGCTGCTGTTCGAATCCATTGAGGAGGCCATCAAGGAGGAGCAGCCGGCCCTAGTTGTCCTGGACACCCTGGCAGATCTGTTTGGTGGTGAGGAGAACCAGCGGGCGCAGGCGCGCCAGTTCGTTGGTCTTCTTCGCGGCTGGGCCATAAAGCACCACACCACGATCGTCCTGCTGGCCCATCCGTCCTTGAGCGGCATGGCCAATGGGAGCGGCTCCAGCGGCAACACCGCCTGGAACAACAGCGTGCGCAGCCGCCTCTATCTGGAGCGGGTGATAACCAAAGACGACAACAAAGTGTTTGAACCCGATCCAGACGCCCGGGTGCTTAGGACTGTGAAGGCGAACTATGGGAGAGTTGGCGGTGAGATCGCGCTCAGATGGGTGGATGGTGTACTCGAAGCCAAAGCCCAGCCGGCAATCAGTTCGCTTGCGCAGATGTCGGCGGAGAACACGGCCGATCAGATATTCCTCAGCCTATTGGCTCGGTTCGAAGCAGAGGGAAGGCGAGTCAGCCCAACGCCTGCCGCACCCACCTGTGCGCCATCGTACTTTGCCAAACATGCCGGAGCAGAAGGGATCACTAAAAGGGGGCTAGAAGCGGCGATGAACCGCCTATTTACGGCAGGTAAGATCCGGGTTGCGAAGTCTCCGGGGCCTCCATCCAAGCAGACCGACATCGTGGTGTTTAGCAGAGGGGATGGGCAGCATGATTGACCTACTTACCCCCTGCTTTACCCCCTGCAGAACGGGTGCGTTACCCCCTGCCGCACATCCTGCTTACTCCCCTGCGAACCCCTGCTTACCCCCTGTTCTTCCGCACCCCCATACCCCCTATACGCGTTGCGCCCTCTTTGAGGGTGGGCGCATGCGTATACAGCATCAGGCCGCGCAGGTCAGCTTAGTGCCTATGATATTCAGAGGCGGAGCTGAAACCGGCACCAAAAGCTGACGGGTTCGGAGTATTACTCGCCGGACCACGGGGCCAATCGCAAGCCCCCGGGCATTTCGCGTTCGGCTTAGGGTTCGCCTCGACGGGCCTTTTGTTTGTCTGTCTCAACAGCTAAAATTGGTAGCACGCTTGTTTTTAAGCTGGGATGAGAACGGGAAGTATGAACGCGAGACTTAGGTGCTCATTTGCGGCCGCTGCTCTCCTATTGATGGTGTTGCCGGCTCAGGCCCAGCAATCGCCATTTAGTCAGCCGAACAGTGTCAGCGGCCAAGATTTGATCTTTTTGAGCGTGGGCTACTTGATAAATGCCCAACGCATCTGCGGTGTCAGGTATGATCCTGCCCGGTTCGACGCGGATATTCAAATGCTGGCCCGGTCTTTCGATATGTCTCCGGCGTCAGTTCTGCAGAAGGCTCAGGAGTTTGCTGACTATGCGGCCCCGCAGGTAACCGAGAAAACATGTAGAGAGGCGCCGGAAAAGGTTAAGCGCTTCAACAGGCCACCCGACTACAAGCCACCAGAGCAAACTCAGCCAGCTCCCAACTCGCTTTCGGAGTGAGTGTTAAGAGTCCGGCGCCGCCAGCTTGTGAAGTTCATGACGGATGCAGGTCCGGGGCTCTGCGCGAGTCAATTGCGTTCCCAGGCGATACCGTCTTTGTCGCGGTCCAACCTGTGAGGGTCGCCAGGGCCGTTGCGCTCGTAAAAGGCTTGAGCCTCTTCTTGTGAACTGAAGTCTGAGCAATCCCAGCGGCTTGGGGTACTCATAAGCACAGCTTGAATCGTATTCACGTTTATTCCTCCGACAGCACGGTGGCAGCCGTGTGCAGGAGAGTCAATTATTGCAAGTTGCTTTGATCAGGTGCGTCCGGCGGAGACCAACTGATCCCGCGCCCACTCGAAATTCCCGTCCTAACCGGGCGGGTTTTTAGATTCAGGCGGCGCCAAACAGCGCCGCCACACGTGAGCGCTAGAGCTTAGCGAGTGTAGGGTGACACGCAGCTTTGGCGGGGGCCCCTGTTCGGCTGAAAGGTATTATCGGACGAGCGATAAGACCGGTACTTCCCCTTGCACCAGTCGACATGCTGCTGTGAGACTCTTACCTCGCCCCGGCCGTTGTTGCCGTTTTGGCTGTTGATAGCGCCACCGATAATGCCGCCGATGATACCAGCTGCAAATGCTTCCGGTGGGAACCAGTAACCGTTGTGCTGACGCCAGCCCGACCGGCGTTCCCGCTGACCGCGCTGCCCATTGTAGTAGGCGCCATTACCGCGGCGCTCGAAACCACGATGATCCCGGTCACTTGACTGACGGTGCTGAACGAGGACGAGCTCTGCACCGCTAGCATTGAAGGGGGCAGCGTTCACCGGCATCATGGCTCCTAGGCTCGTGATGCTGACGACAGCGGCGCAAGCGAGTGAGGCAAGTTTCTTCATATTCAACAATCCTATTCATTGGCAGACGTAAACGGGCCAGTTCGGGATTGGTTTAGATAAACTCATTACAAATTGGTAAGTAGGCCACCTTAGGGAAGGCCAGGCGGTTAGCGGATGACATGCACTCGGTACCAATATCGTCCGAGGCTTACAGCCCCGAATGCCTTCAACCGGCGGGCTGCATCAGTCCCAACATCTATGCATATCGGATCAATGCCCAAAGCAAACCGCCATTCCCTATGCGTGACCCCATCGAGCGGACGGCTTATGCAGTTCACCGAATATGCAAAGCTGAACGCTCATCAAGCCTTATGTGCAGCGGCAAAGCTGATCGAGCCTGCTGCAGTCACTGTCGCGTGGATCAGCAATGATTCGCCCAAGCGGCTAACGGCACTGCGCGAATAATGTGACAGAGCCGTCGGGCTGCTTGACCGCTTCACTCCTTACAGGGGAATGCGTCTCTTATGGCGACAAGGACTGCGGACGCCGCGGTGTAGTGGGGGAGGTCTGGGTTCTCTTCAAGGTACTTCTGTGCCACGTCGGTCATTTGGCCGATCGTCACGTTGTCAGGGAGGCAGAGTTCCATCGCCTCAAGGGCGAGAACGCCATCAACGACGCCGGTCACATAATTTAAACAGGCTAACGGGACTACCAGGCAATCTTCGTAAAGGTCGCTGCCCAATGTAAAGCCGCCCTGCTGGGCCGTTGCCGGCCCGGTCAATATGCTCAGCAGCAGGCAGGCACACACAAGCCTCGTTTTCATAGTCTTCTCCACAGAAGCGCGGTTCCTAGCGCCTGTCTCTGTGAAGCGGAACATAAATCCGTCTGTCGGGTGACATCATTGGTTGAAAAGTGCACGACACCCAAACGGGTGATCTCTGAAATCGAACCGGCAGGCGAACAAGGCTTTGGCCCGTGAGGCGAGGATGATGGGAGCGGGAGCATCGGGTAGTGCCGCTACCATGGATGCCAATACCGCCGAACCATCCATGCCAAGCCGGGATGGGTAGCGAGTGGCCTAGCCCGTATCAATTCAGGTCCCCGGTTGGGGTTCGTTCCTAGCTGTTAACGCGCGCAGACGTCTCTGCGAAGTCGTCATCTGCAGGTGGGGACCCCACTCGCGATCAATGGCGGGTCTGTAACTACTCGACGCTTACTCGACAGCTACTCGTCGCACCCCCATCGAGCGGACGGCCACCCTCCAGCATCCTTTGCAATAGATCCGGGCCGCTCGACTCCTCCGCAGCGCACGGAGCGCCGCCCTACCAGAATGGGGCGTTGCCCGGCATTGGCTAAGGAGCTGGATACGCTTCTCCAAGTGGATCGAGTACCGCTCCCTTAAATGCGCTTACTTTCGTCTAAATCCCTCCGACGCCTCTATTTGGCGCTTCACTTCTGCTGGTACCCCTGCAGCGAATGATTTGGATGGAATGGATTTAGTCACAATCGACCTGGCGCTAATTACACTGTGGTCACCGATAGCGACGCCAGGGAATACCAGCACATCCCGACCTAGCCATACGTTTCTCCCGATGGTTATCTGTCCTTCTGAGGCGCCCGCGCCCTCATCCACCTCATGGTAGCTGAAGTCGTGGATCTGAACGCCATCGCTGATCAGGCAATAGTCGCCTATGGTAACTCCTGCACTCGCTTCAATCGTAACGCCGCTATTCAGCAGCACGCGGTTACCAATTGTGATCCTCGCGCCCCCGAGCGATCGGATGGTGATCCCGCGTTCAAAGCCGCGCAACTGCAGCCGCTCACCAAGGGAAATACAAGGCCCGCCGGAAATCGATGGGCTCTTACCAAAGATCACCGGGTGGCTTCGAACCTGAGCGCCGCTCAACTTCCATACCCAAGAGCCGAACCACCCTCTGGCGTGTGCGATAGCTTTGTGGAATGTCCAAGGCAGTAGCATTGTCGCTCCGGGTGAGTTCAGCCCCAGCACTGTAATGAGCGCTTCGCAGTTGCCCTAGTTGGGATCAACCCACCCCCAGCCCTCACATCAACTGGGCCCGCCACCCCGCCTGGTGTGGGTTTTTCATATCGGCATAGGAGCCTTTCATGGCTGGCCCAGAATGGAGGGGAGACAGTGTGCCCCTTCGAGTAGCCGAAGACCGCAGCATGGTTGTCCCTCCCGGCGCCAAGGTCATTACCGACTATGTGTCGATAGAGCAGATCGCTCTGGCCTGCATGGCTGTGGGCGATGTTGAGCGCGCAATGCAGCGCCGCATGTCATGTGCCCCGGCCCAGCCATGGCCTTGCCCCCGTGGCGAGTGGCGAGGCGAACGGTTCTGGGTCATCGACGGGCGGCACGAGGCAATTGCTGCTGTGATGCTTGGCTGTGAGCATATCCTGGTGGCGTGGGTAGATGGCTAAGCTCAAGACTCTGCGCCCCCTCGTTGCCACCATGCCCCCGCGCATCCATTCGCAGCGGGAGACAAGGGACAGAGCCCAGCCACAGGCCAGCCTCAACGCCTACCGCCAGTGGTACAAGAGCGCTCGGTGGCAGCTTCTACGCCAAGAGGTACTCGCCCGCGATCTCTACACCTGCCAGCACACAGGCGTGATCCTCACTGGCAGGGCCGATGCACCCGATAGCCCAGTGGTCCACCACAAGGTGCCGCATAGGGCGACGAGCAACTATTCTGGGACACCAACAACCTCGAGGCCGTGTCCAAGGAATGGCACGACAGCGAGGCGCAAGCACAAGAACGGAGATCGACGGCAAAATCGCTTCTCAATTCAGTGGGCGTTTATCCACTAAGCGGAGCAGACGGTTAGCCAGCATAATGACTTCCATTGCTTCAATGGGGTCAGCAAGGTTCACGTCTCGATGAGACTGAGGGTTCTTAAACGTCCCTATCAGACCTGAAAATAGGTCGGCCCTACCTTGCCGCTCCGCATGCGGAGCGTCTAAATCTGCCAAGGGACCGTTGTCGGGGTTGAACGATCGCCGCATCAGGTCGACACCTAAGGCTTTTTCAAACCCCGGTAGATCCTTCACGCGCGCTTTGACGCTCACTTCCACGGCCTTGGTGGCCAAGAATACTGCGACGTCGAACTCACCGCGCATGAAGGCAAGCCAGACCGGTTCCCTGATGGCCGTATGCAACGCTTCGCGAGGTAAGGTTCTCGCGACCGCAAAGGCTTCGAACTCTCCCTCATCGGCAAAGCGCTTCGATCTGCGAGACAGTATCCGCCATCCATTGCCGCCGTTGGACCCCACCGCTGGCACGATAAGGCCCTGAGCCTCAAGCCAGGCCCACGCTTCGATGAGAACCTGCTTCACCTCGTTCTCTCGATCCGGTGGGTAATCGGGGCCCGAATGCAAATGCCCGAGTTCGGACATCAGATTTTGCGGGTTAAACATGCCCTGATGCAGATGGCCCGCCTGAAGCCGTGCACGAACAAGAAACAAGAGCTTAGCGCCGAGTTCCTCTGGCTCTAGATGGAGCAGGGCGTCCACGTCAGAGATAGCAACAGGCAACTCTCGCATCGTTCTCTCATCCTGAGACAGCGTCAGATGATCACACAGGAGGGGGGTATCCGAAAGTCCCCAAGGCCCTCGCCGTCTGGACCCGCGTCCCCCTCACGCACAGATTTTTTCCCGCCTATAAAAAACGCGCGCGAGGCTCTAGGCCGGTGGAACGCCTGGCTCATTGCTTTCTTAAAAGCACGGCAAATGACCAACTACAAATGGCTAACTCGGCGACCGCTGGGCCGCTCGCAGAGTGACCCCGCCAGATGACGATCCCGATGTGCTTTGCGCCGACCCGCCTCGCATGGCACTCTGCGGCCAATTGCAGGAGAATGGTTTGCGCAGTTTTGATTTCAGTTCTTGGGAGAGTGTCTTAACCACCCTGGTCGGCATCGCGCTGTTTGCGCTGGTGGGCATTGGGGTTCGGCTGGTGATGATGACCACGATCCAGCAGCGCCAGCAGCGGCAGAACCGGCAGATCAACGAGCGCCTCAAAACCTTGATGGCGGCCTACAAGGTGCTAGGCGGCTCGTTTACCGGAAGGCTCTCGGTCGAGCCGCGGCACCTTCGCGATATCCGAGCGGCGGAAAAGGTGGCGGCCGAGCAGGGCGGAGAGGCGGTCGTGCCGCGCACCATGAGCGACGAGATGTTCGAACGCGTTCGCCAGATGCGTGACGCGGTGGAAGCGGCGCTGTCCGACATAATCCTGCTGGGCACTGACGAGCATGTTCGGCTGGCCGAGAAGGCGGCGCGTGACCTCGTGGCCGGCAATCAGATCCATACCGATGAGCTCGTGGTGTCGCTACGCAATTTCATTCGCCAGGCGCTCGACCTGTCTGCAATTCCGGCTGACCTGCAGATCCCCATGCAGGGCCCGACCCGACCGGCCAGCACTGGCGGACGAGGCAGGGGTGGTGGTCAGCAGGGCAGCGGTGGCCGCGAAGGTGGCGGAGGCGGTGCCGGTGGTGCTGGCGGAGGCGGCGGCGGTGGCGGAGGCATGGGGATGGGCATGGGCGGCCGGCCCGACGATGCGACCCCGCCAGGCGGTCCCTAACGGCGGCTGCATAGGTTGAGCATTTCGACCGAAAACGGGCACGAGGGGGTCGGAAGAGGTCGATGCATAACCAAGATTCCGCACCAGTTGCCTCCCTTTGTTCAACGGCTTGCATGGCGCGGAAGCGGGCACGGCTAGATGACGCTCACACCTCAGTCATTGGGAATGTCGTCTTGCTGGTCACTTCACCCTGCCTCGCACATGTTCTGCGCAGCCAGGCGCACATCTTAGCAATAATGTCTTCCTTACATGGGTTTAGCTCAGGTG
Source organism: Devosia sp. Z11_6 (assembly GCF_058133665.1). Taxonomy (NCBI): domain Bacteria; kingdom Pseudomonadati; phylum Pseudomonadota; class Alphaproteobacteria; order Hyphomicrobiales; family Devosiaceae; genus Devosia; species Devosia sp. Z11_6. The sequence continues at coordinate 545,539 of NZ_JBYUNQ010000003.1, read as the reverse complement.
CTAGACTCTGAACATGATAGATCAAAGCCCTACAACCGCTGCCTGGCCTGCCGATCGCGTCGAGCGCCGCCCTGTTGCAGAGCTCGTGCCGTATGCGCGCAACGCCCGCACCCATAGCCCTGCCCAGATCAGCAAGATCGCTTCCGCCATCCGGGAGTGGGGCTGGACCAATCCCGTGCTGATCGATGAGAGCGGTAGCATCATTGCTGGACACGGGCGCGTGCTTGCCGCCAAGAAGCTTGGGTTCGCAGAGGTGCCGGTGATGGTCGCCTTTTGCTGGACCGAAGCCCAGCGGCGCGCCTATGTTCTCGCTGACAATCGCCTGGCACTGGATGCGGGCTGGGACGAGGACCTGCTCAGGAGTGAACTAGCCGACCTAGGGGATCTCGGCTTTGACCTGCCGCTCACGGGGTTCTCTCAGGCGGAGCTTGGCAAGCTCTTGCCCGAGGTAGTGGAGGGTGACGCCGACCACGTCCCGGCTGTCCCCGAGCAGCCGGTGAGCCGCCCTGGCGATCTATGGATCCTGGGCGATCATCGCATCATCTGCGGCGACAGCACGGATCCAGACACCGTTGCTCGACTGCTGGCGGACACCAAGCCGCACTTGATGGTCACGGACCCACCTTATGGCGTGGACTATGACCGCGAGTGGCGTAACCGGGCAGGGGTGTCTACCACCGAGCGGCTGGGCAAGGTCGAGAACGATCACCGAGCAGACTGGCGCGAAGCTTGGGCTCTGTTCCCCGGCGAAGTCGCCTATGTCTGGCATGCCGGCATCTACGCTACCACCGTGGCCGAGAGTCTCCTGGCATCAGGGTTCTTCTTGCGCTCGCAGATCATTTGGGCCAAGCCACGCCTGGTGCTAAGCCGCGGGCACTATCATTGGCAGCATGAACCCTGCTGGTACGCAGTTCGGGAAGGCAGGCAGGGGCACTGGCAAGGGGCTCGGGATCAGACCACCATCTGGGCCATCGATGGTGCAGCCGAGGACCAGGACACCAGCCACTCTACGCAGAAACCTGTTGAGTGCATGCGCCGGCCCATCCAGAGCAACAGCAAGCTTGGTGATGCGGTGTACGAGCCATTCAGTGGATCGGGCACCACGATCATTGCTGCGGAGATCGAGAACCGCCGCTGCTATGCGGTAGAGCTTTCGCCCGAATACGTCGACGTTGCGGTGCTGCGCTGGCAGGCATTCACCGGCAAGCAAGCGGTACTGGACGGCGGCGGGACATTTTCCGAGGTAGCAGCTGAACGCGGCATCACGACCAAAGCACCAGAGCTCGCCCCATGACCACGCGTGGCCGCCCAGCTTATGAGCCTACGGATAAGGACCGGCGCCTGGTCGAGATGATGGCAGGCTGGGCTATTCCGGAAGAGCGCATTGCCAAGCTGCTGACAATCGACCCCAAGACGCTACGCAAGCACTTCGGAACTGAGCTGGAGGTTGGCCATGCCAAGCTCGAAGCGCAACTCGCACAGAACCTCCTCCGCATTGCTTCGGCTGGGTCGAGCAGCAACCACCAGCGCGAGAACAGCCCTTGGGTAAGAAGGAGGCTCGATTACAGGCCGCGCAACAGGCGGGCACAGGCTCTTCAAAGTGGCGTGACCTGCTGAAAGTGCCGGAGCCACCCCGGTACTATCGCGAGGGTAGGGCGGCACCGGACGAAGCAGCCAACTGAAGCTCCCCAAGGTCCGAATGGGCCGGTAGCGGTCGGTCCGCTGCAAGGATATGGAGCTGACATAGCTGCCGTTCAGCAGCAGTTTGGTCAAAGGCAACTCCCGACCCATTCCGGACGGTTGAAGGTATCGAGCTTACTCCTGAAAGCAGCCTAGCCGATTGCATCGGCCACCCATTGGAACCTCAGCGGCGCTTGAGATAGGTGAGATGCGCATTGTCAGCATCGAAGTTCAAATCACATAGGTGGACATCAGCACCGTCCGCACTCATCATCTGGGTACGTCGATCCTGCTGAGACCAGCTCCGGCGAAAGTATGTGCGGATAGGAGCTACCCTGCGCTATGAGGGAGCAGTTGATTGCGGAAACTTACATCGGGATTTCGGTGGGCGTAGTAGGTTACTGCGTGCTTCTTACGTCATTTTTTCGTCGTGCAGAAAGATCGGATAGGCGTCGCATTGTGCTAGGTCTGGTGGCGAGTTTTCTGCCGTTTGTGCCACTCGTTACGGCCTTTCTACTACCTGCTGTACTGGGCAGGAGCGCAGATGGTCCGAGCAATATCGCGTCTTACATCAACGCCTTCTACTTCTGGGTGGCGATTTTTCCGTCAGGCTACGTGATAGAGAAGACGAAATTCTGGAAAGCGGCTGGCGCCCGCAAGCCATGACACTCGGGTTGGCACCGTCCTAGGTTCCGGAGCAGCATTCCCACTTCCGGTACGAATGCCATCACAACCGAAACCTGCCAGTCTGCATTCCACCCCAAATTGGACGTCCGCAAGCGCTAACCCAGATGTCGGCTTTCGGGAAAGGTTAAGGCTCACCTCAACGGCTGAATTAGGGCGCTTGGCAGCCAGATTCCGCCTGTTCATTCCTCCTCAAAGAGAGGCCAGGATGTATTCCGGCGTCACGGGGCTGCGGCTGTCTAGCGGGACACCTGTTTCCATAAAGATCGAAGTGACGCCTGCTCGCTGCCCCGCGAGGATATCGGTATCGAGCTTGTCGCCGATCATAATGGCCTGCGCAGGCTCTACGCCCAAGCGGGCCATGGCGGCACGGATGATGGTCGGGTCAGGCTTGCCCATGAAAATGGGCGTGGTGCCGGAGGCCGCCGCAATGGACTGCGTGCTGGCGCCAGCTCCAGGCTCGAAACCATCGGCCAAGGGGCGGATGAGATCGGGATTGGTGCCGATGAGATGCGCACCGCTTAGTACGTTGCCCAGAGCCGTTGTCATCATGGCATAGTTGAAATTGCGGTCGAGGGCGACGAGGACGGCGGCGGCGGCGGTCTCCACTAACTCGTAACCGGCCGCGTGCACGCGGTCCCTGAAAGATGCCGTGCCGATCACATAGACGCCGCTGCCTAGGGCATAATGGCTGCGCACGTAGTCCAGCGCCACGTCGCCCGAGGTCACGACCTGCTCGGCCTCACAGGCAATGCCGAGACCGCGGATTTTGTCAGCAAAGGCGTCCGGCGCCTTTTCAGCATTGTTGGTGACAAAGCAATAGGGAATGCCGGCATCCTGCCACCGCCTAAACCGATCAACGGCACCCGGTATGGCGTCCTCGCCGCGATAGACGACACCATCGAGATCGGACAGGACAGCGGAAAAGGTAAGCTCGTCAATCGAGCCGAGCCGCTGCGTGGTCATGCTCATTCGCCTTTGGTTCCTAGATTTGGGTCAAGCATGTCGCGCAGCCAATCGCCGACAAGGCTTATCGCCAGCGTAGTGAGAAAGATGACCATTCCCGCTGGGATGCCCATCCACCACGCCGTGGTCAAGTAGTTGCGACCCTCGCCCAGCAGGAGCCCGAGGCTGGTGCCGGGCGGCTGGACGCCCAGGCCAAGGAATGAGAGCGAGGTTTCGAGCAGGATAATTTCGGGGAAGTTGAGGGTGATCTGCACCATGATGACGCCCAGCATATTGGGCAGGACGTGACGCAGATAGACCTTTGCCGGGTGAACACCCAGCGTGCGGATAGCGAAGGCATAGCCCTGGCCATTGGTCGAGAGCACGAGACCGCGGGCAATGCGGGCATAGCCATCCCACCCGAAAAGCCCGATGAGGATGATCAGCAGCAGGAAATTGTTGCCGAAGAACGCGAGCACGGCAAGCGCGACGATCAGGAAGGGCACCGAAGCCTGGAAATCGACCAGCATCATGATGATGTCGTCAACCCAGCCACGGAAATGGGCCGCGATAATGCCCAGCGCGGTGCCCACCGTGGCGCCAATTACGGTCGCCATGATGGCGATGAGTATGCTGGTGCGCATAGCATAGATGACGCGACTAAGGACGTCGCGGCCCAGATTGTCCGTGCCGAAGAGATTCTCCGCCGGCCCGCCCATGACCGAAGGCGGCTTGAGGCGCTTGAGCAGACTTTGTTCGGCAAAGCCGAACGGCGCGAGGAATTCGGCAAACAGTGCGGCGGCGATCACGAGGGTGAGCCAACCCAGGCAAAGCCCGATGACCAGTGGCGGCCGCGATTTCCAGATGCGGGTCAGCCAGCCATGGCGGCGCAGGGCGGGCACTTGGGAGGAAAGGTCGACGCTGCTCATGCCGTGGCTTTCTGGCTGTGCAGTTCAATACGAGGGTCGAGCCAGCCATAGGTGAAATCTACGAGGAGATTGACCACGACCATGGTGAGCGCGATCAGCAGCACCACGGCTTGAACGACTGCGAGGTCGCGCTGGTTGACCGAATTCACCAGGAGCATGCCGACGCCCGGCCAAGCAAAGACGGTCTCGATCGTGACGGCGCCGCCAATGAGGCCGCCGATGCGCATGCCGACGACGGTCACCACCGGGATAGCAGCGTTGGGCAGGGCATGGCGCAGTACCCGCCGGTCATGCGGAATGCCCTTGGCCTTGGCCGTGCGCATAAAAGGCTGGTGCAGCACGTCGAGCATGGATGATCGTGTGAAACGCGCCACGGTGGCCGCTGCCGCGGTGGCTAGGGTCAGCGCCGGCATGACAAGGTGCCAGGAACTGCCGGTGCCAGAGCTCGGCAGCCAGCGCAGCGTCATGGAGAAGACAAGGATTAGGATGATGCCGAGGAAAAAATTAGGGACGCTCTGCCCGAAAATGGTGAAGCTCATGGCCGCATGGTCGAGCCATTGGCCACGATGTAGCGCGGCGAGAATGCCCGCCGGAATGCCGATCAGGAGGGTGATGAGCAGGGCAGTAACACCCAGTTGCAAGGTGACGGGCACACGTTCCATGACCACCTGCAAAGCCGGTCTGCCATCGCGAAAGCTGTCGCCGAAATCGCCCTGAACAATGGCCGAAAGATAGGTGAGATATTGCTCAATGTAGGAGCCGTCGAGCCCCCAGCGCTGGCGGAAGGCGGCTATTGCGTCAGGCGAGGCTTCGTCGGAAAGCATCATCTGTGCAGGATCGCCTGAGGCGCGCAGCACGATAAAGACGAAAGTCACCGCCAGCAGCAGCGTCATCGCCCCGCGAAGTAGCTTGGTGAGGAAGAAGTGCAGGTTCACTTGACCCATGCCCCCGTGCCCTCGGTCCAGCCGCAATCGACAATGGTCCTGCCCTCGATCACCCATTGCCGCAGATATTGCTCGTGGCCGTTGAGGCTGGCACGGAGCACGCGGGTTTCGACAGCAGGGGCGATGCCAAAGCGCGGATCAGTGCCTGCCAGCGCCTCGACCATCGGGCGGCCTTCGGCACCCTCGGTGGACAGACCCATTGTGGTGAGGATGGTGGGGATGATGTCAGGCAGCCAGCAGGGCACGTCCGACTGGAACCGTTTGCGATAAGCTGGGCCCTGGGCAGCCAGCACCGTTGAGAGTTCGCCTCGGTTGAGGCCGCCATGCATGCCGCCACCTGGGGTGATCCATGCGGCAAAGATGCAGCCATCTTCATCGGCTCCATAGTGTTGCGAACTATTGGTCGCCTTAAGAGTGAAGCCAACATCGGCGCCACGCGGATGGTCGTTGCGCACGGCGGACCAGGGCAACGCGCCGGCAATCGCTTTCCGTTCAGCATCCGAGGCAAACACCAGGCCGCAGAAATCCTGCCGCACCAGCCAGTCGACAATGTCCGCCTTACGGGCGTCGGAGGTGTCATGTAGGTAGATGCCGCTGAATGAGCCGATCGAGGCGCTGCCAAATTCGGCCGGGATAATGTCGAGGGTGTCGAGCTGGGCATGACCGGTGACCTGGCCATGGTCGGACATAACAACTAGGTTTTCGGGGCCGTTGCCCGCCTGCCACCAGGCCAGGATTCGGGCGAAATTGTCGTCGGCCATACGCTGGGCGGCTTCGGTTTCAGCACCGAGCACCCCGAACTTGTGCGAGCTGGTATCGGGCTCGTTCATCCAGAAGATGCAGAAGTCTGGCTGATGGCGCGGATAGATAACCTTGAGCAGCGCGGTAGTGGCATAGGTAACACGCGCGCCGTTTGGGGCACCCGCCGGAGGAATATCACCGAGTTGCGCGACCACGGCCTCATGCACATCCGGGGTCGAGACTGGCATGCCATGCACGGAAAAAACCGGCTGACCTAGGGCATGAGCACTGGAATTCATCATGCGCGAGGCGCCCTTGGTGGCCGTGCTGACCACGGCCATGGTGCGCCCGGCGGCAGCCATGCGCTCGCCCATGGTTTGGCGATCGAGCAACTGCCCGGCCTGGGCGGCCAGTTCAAGATCTTCCCATTCGGAGGTGCGGAAAAGATCGTTGGGGCGAACGGCGTGTATAAACTGGTTGGCGACCACCCCGTGGGCGCCGGGCGGATTGCCGGTCATGGTGGAGGTGACGGCCACGCGGGTCTCGCTCGGGAAGATAGAGCGGGAATGGAGGAAATTGCTGCCCTCGGCCATGAAGCGGAATAGATTGGGCATGAGTGATGGCGTCACGCGATCGCGGCGCAGTCCGTCAAAGCACAGAAGCAGGGTCGATCCGGTGGTCATTGCATGCTCTCCATGGCGGCACGGGTCAGGGTCACGTCGTTGACCAAGACGCCGCTCACGCCAGCTTTCACCAGCGCGGCAAGATTTCCGGGCGAGCTGTCGCCACCGTCGTAGGCGGTGCCGCGGCCGCCGGCGGTAACCCAGACCTCGGCGCCCAGGGCCTGGAGCAGGGCGACCCGCTCTGGGGTGACGTCGCGCTCCCAGAAACGGATGATGCCCGCGCCGGCATGAAAAAAAGCCTCGGCCTCGTCGGGTGATGGAATAAATCCCAGAATGCCGGCCTCTTCCCTGGCAGCAAAGAACCGCACCGCCTCTAGCGTGTGGCAGCCGGCGGTCACCAGAGGGCGTCGGGGGACAGGAATCGTCTCGACAATAACTGCCCAGATGGCTTCGAGCGCGCGCGGTGTCTCGTCCTTGATATCGAGCAGCACACGCCCATTGGTGCCAGCATGCTGCAGGACATCTGCAAGCATGACGATGCGGCCACCCGCGGCATTCTTAAGCTCGAGCAATTCAGCAAGCGCGAGCTCCTCGGGACGCTCCGGGCGGCCGAACAGACGCTGCAGATTGGCATCATGGGCGCAAATGCAGAAACCATCGCTGGAGAGGCGGACATCGGCCTCGATGGCGAAGGCGCCATTGCGATAGGCGGCTTCCCAGCTCTCGGGGGTGTTTTCGGGGAAGTTGGCGCTGTCGCCACGATGCGCGATGATCTTCATGACTGGACCGGAAACTTGGATTGGGCGGGAACGGTGCTGCAGCCGCCAAAGGCACTCATGTCCCGTTGGCGGCGCTGGCGCGGGCTATCGGGGGGAATGGCTGCGAGCAGGCGGCGGGTATAGTCGTGCTGCGGATTGTCGAAGAGCGTGCCGCTGTCGCCGATCTCGAGCAGTTCCCCGGCATGCATGACGCCGACGCGGTGGCTGATGTGGCGGACCACCGACAGGTCATGGCTGATGAACATCAGCGAGAGATTGAGCTTCTCGCGCAGCTCCAGCAGAAGATTGATGATCTGGGCCTGCACCGAAACGTCAAGCGCGCTAACTGCTTCGTCGCAGATGACGAGGCGCGGATTGAGCACCAGGGCACGGGCGATCACTGCGCGCTGCAACTGGCCACCCGACAACTGGTGCGGCAGGCGCTTGCCCATGGTGCCCAGGCCGACCATGTCCAGCATGGACTGGGCGCGATCATTGGCTTCGGATGGGGCGAACGTTTCGTGAGTGGTGAGGGCCTCGCGCACTTGAGCATGGATTGACCAGCGCGGATCGACCACGGCAGCCGGGTTCTGGAACACGACCTGCACATGGCGACGCTGGCGGCGCCATTGCGACGTGCCGACCCGGGCATAGTGCTCGCCCCAGAAGGAAACCGTGCCGCTGCTGGGCGCTTCGATGCCAGCAATCATGCGCCCTAGCGTGGATTTGCCACTGCCGCTTTCCCCCACAATGCCAAGGGTTTCGCCCTCGGCAATAGTGAGGCTGACGCGATCGACCGCACGGAATTCATCCGCCTTGCCCCAGAGCTTGCGGCCTGAGGAATAGGCCTGCACGAGATTGGTGGCGACGACGCCATTTTTTTTCGTATTGGTCATGCGGCGCTCCCGGCTTCAAAGCCGGAAAAGTGGCACGCGGCAGCGCGGTCGCCCCGGCGGAATAGTTGCGGATCCTTGGTGCATATCTCGCGGGCCATGGGGCAGCGCGGGGCGAAGTTGCAGCCGACGGGTCGCGCCGACGGGGACGGCACCGTGCCGCCGATGGTATCGAGCGGCGTGCCTGGCTGGCGGCCAAAGCCGAGGCGGCTGGCCATGAGCGCGCGGGTATAGGGGTGGCGCGGATCCTCGAACAGGTCGTCGACCGGCGCTGTTTCGACCACGCGGCCGGCATACATGACCGCGACATGATCGGCGATTTCAGCCACGACGCCGAGGTCATGGGTGACTAGCACGATGCCAAGGCCGAGCTCGACCTGCAGGTCGCGCAACAGGCGCAGGATCTGGGCCTGGATAGTGACGTCAAGCGCGGTGGTCGGCTCATCGGCGATGAGCAGCCTGGGCTTGCAGGCCAGCGCCATGGCGATCATGACGCGTTGGCACATGCCGCCGGAGAGCTGGTGGGGATAATAATTCCTGTTGCGAGCGACATTGGGAATGCCCACCTGGTCGAGCAGTTCCACCACGCGCCGGTCGACGGCGCCGCCGCGCAACGGCGTATGTTCGACAATGGCTTCGGCAATTTGAGCGCCAACGCGCTGCACCGGATTGAGCGAGACCATGGGGTTTTGAAAAATCATGGCGACGTCGCTGCCGCGCAGATTGTTGAGCACGCTCTCGGTCTCGCCGATCGTCTCGGTGCCAAACAGCCGGACCGAGCCAGCCATCCGGAGATTATCATCGAGTAGGCCCAGCATCGACATGCAGGTGAGGCTCTTGCCACAGCCGCTCTCGCCCACGAGGCACAGCGTCTCTCCGGCGCGGACCGATAGGCTCACGTCTTCAACCAGCGCATTAGGGCCGGCATGAACGCTGAGGCGCGAGACCTCAAGAACGGGAACCGAACCGATGGCGACGGGAACCGGCGGGGAGGCAGCAATTTTGCCGCCTTCCCTGGTGTTGAAGAGCGTGACCATTAGTCGTTGAAGCTGAGGTTATAGGGACGCAGGTCCATGTAGTAGAAAGTATAGGGCTGCCAGTTGATGTTCTTGGACACGCCATAGGTTTCGAGCGGCTGGTAGAGGATGGTGCCGGGCGCGTCGGTCTCCCAGATTTTCAGCATTTCGAATGCGGCCGGCCGGCGAGTTTCAAGATCAACCGTGCTTTCGATGATGCGGCCGAGTTCGTTGAAGCGCTCGAGGTTCTCCGTGCCGGCCCAGCTGCCAGTGCCACGCTGCGGACCACCGAACGCACCCCACAAATTCCACAGACCGCCGACCGGATCGGGGTAGCGGGTGGAGTTGGACCAAGTGCGGACCTGAAGGGCTGCCATGTCGAGGCCGGACATGCTTTCAACCACATTGAGCTCAACGTTAAGGCCGACGGCTTTCCACATTTCGACAATGGCCTGGGCGGCCGGCAGGGCGTTGAGATAATAGTTGGGCTGCGTGGTATACTTGATCAGACCGCCATCATAACCGGCTTCGGCCAGCAGCTCCTTGGCGCGCTCAGGGTTATATTCAAGACCCTTGTGGTCTGGATTATACATGTCGCCGAACTCGGGATACTGGTGGCCATTCGGCACCACCGCCTGGCCGCCCCAGAGGGCTTCGTTGAGCAACTGGCGGTCGATGGCCAGGTTCATGGCCTGGCGGATGCGGGCATCCTTGATCACCGGGTCCTGCGTGCCATAGGTCAGCACGTGCGAATTGGCGAGAACAACCGAGCGGGTCTCGATATCCTCATAACCATTGATCTGCGGGATCTGGTCTGGCGCGACATTGGTGATGATGTCGAATTCGCCCGAGACCAGACCGGCAACGCGGGTGGAGGGCTCGGGAATCTCGCGGAAGGTGACGGAAGCCGCAGTTGGCGTGCCGCCGAAATAATCGTCAAAGGCAACGAGGCGAATGGATTCGTCGGCCTTGTATTCGTCCAGCATGTATGGGCCGGTGCCCACGGGGAACATGGGAACGCCGCCGTCCTTGGCAGCCTTCTCTTCCCAATCGGCCTTGTTGACGATCCAGGAGGCCCAAGAAGAAATGCGGTGCTCGAGCAGCGGATCCGGCGCCTTGGTGATGAAGTGAACGGTGTGCTCGTCGATCGCCTTGACCTCGGCGAGAACCGAGAAGTACGCCGGGCCTTCGGGCAGTACGGCATTTTCACCCGAGAGGCGTCCGGGCGAGAAGGTGAAGACGACGTCCTCGGCGGTCAGGGGTGCACCGTTATGGAAGGTCACGTCGTCGCGCAGCTTGACCTCCAGGGTCAGCTCGTCGAGATGGGTCCATTCAGTTGCGAGGCCTGGAACCAGCACGGAACCGCCGCCGCCTTCAGCCGAGAGGAAATCACGGCGGATCAGGGTATCGAAGACACTGTAATTAACGCGCGTGCCGACATTGGAGAGCTCCTTGCCGGGCTCCAGCGTTGCCGGCAGGTCTGCAACGCCGACCACGAGATCGGGGCGGTCCTGAGCAATGGCGAGCGTTGATGTCGTGGCGAGCAAGAGCGCCGTGGTTGCACCCATCAGGGTCTTGCTGAAAAAAGCGGATCTGGTCATGGAGTGGCCCCGACTGCGATTGTGATTGCGGGGTAGCTAAGGCAGCTGTCTGACAGCTGGACGACAACAATGTGTCAGTTCGGCTAAACTCGGGTTGGAAGGTGTGACAACGCGTCCTTCGTTGTGGCAGCTCATAGGAAATTTGAGATATGGCGGTAATTGCCGGATGAGGGCGCAAAGCAGACCCTGCGTGGAGAATGTTGGATGTCAGTGCCCCTTCCTCCGCCAATGCCGCTCTTCTGCAGCGGCCCTGGTTACCTTTATCCGGAACCGTCAGACGCCATGTCGCCTCGGCAGGAACCGCTTGGGCAGGCGGCAGGCGACGGTGTAGGCGGGATCGAACACATTGGCGACGTCGTATCGAACGACTTGGCCCAGCAAATGGCTCGACGCCACGAGATCGAGACCAAAATCCTGACCGAGCCACTGCGCCATTTCGGTGGTGGCGTGCTGAAGGGCTTGATCGAGCGGGCGCGCATTGCCGATGGTAATGATATCCTCGGCCGTTTCCGCCCTTGGCCAGACCTGCGGCCGCCGCTTTTCCACACTTAGGGTAATGGTGACCTCAAAGCTGGTCTCCACCCCCGTGCCGACGATCTCGCCATCCCCCTGAATGGCGTGACCGTCGCCGAGAAAGAACAGCGCGCCCGGCGCGGCTACGGGAAACCACACCGTGGTGCCCGGGCCAAAGCCCCGGTAATCCATATTGCCGCCGTGCTCGGCGCTGGTTGCGGTGGAAATTGCCTGCCCAAGTGTGGGGGCGACGCCAAAGCACCCGATCATCGGCGCAAGCGGCAGCACCAGGTGCTCAAGACCGGGCACCGGGTCGTGCAACTGCACGGTCCCTTGTGCGCGATCGATGCGCCATTCCGTTCGGTTGCGGGGGGGTAGGACGCGAACAAATTCGGGGTCAACCACATTGGCGGCCAGCACTTGCCGGGTCCAGCCCGTGTCACGCGTGGGCTCCATGGCCATGATCTGCACCCGCAACGCGTCGCCGGGCTCGGCGCCTTCCACAAATATCGGCCCATTCATGGGATTGGGTCCACCCGAGCGGTTGACACCGTGCTCGTCATCGCCGGCCGCGTCCAGCGTTCGGGTTATCACCGTGTCCCCATTGGCAATGCGCAGAGCCGGCGGAAAAGTGCCGATAACATTGTAATAAGTGGTCGGCGTGAAGCGATGGATGGCCAAGCTGTTGTTCCTTCGAGGGGTTGAAGCGGCGGCACACGGCGCCGGGCTGATGCACTCCCTGGCCAGCCTAACCCCAAGCTGCCCCCAGCATCCAGCCACCAGTGCTGTTGAGCAAGCCAAGCCGTTCTGAACCTAGGGCGCGGGAAACCAGTCGCCAATGCGGCCGGTCAGTTTGTAGGCGATCAAGCCAATCCATTCGCGGATTGCAAGTGCGGTGGTGTTCAGGTTCAGGATTGGGTTGGCCAGATCAAAGCCCATACCCTCGGTCCCTGAGCTGCGATAGTCGACCGGCCGCGGCAGCACCTCAAGGCCAGCGCTGCGGAACAAGCCCACAGATCTGGGCATGTGAAACGCCGACGTGACCAGCACGATGGTCCTGGCTTCCGCCCCAAGCAGGGCGGCGCTGTTGGCCGCATTCTCGTCGGTGTTGCGCGACTCTCCTTCAAGCACCAGCCGCTCGGGAGCGATGCCCTGGGCGCTAAAGAACCGCCGGGCCGTTTCTGCTTCTGGTTCGCCATCAGCGATCAGCAGACCGACACCTCCGCTCAGCAGAATCTTGGCCTGGGGATACTGCTTGGCCAGCTGCAGGGTTTCGGTGAGCCTATCCCCTGCCTCGTTGAGTTCGGCAATGCGCCGCGCCGTGCTGACCCGGCCGGCCGTGGCGCCGCCCAGCATTATGATGGTTTGCACATCCGAGGGGAGGGGCTCTCCGCGTGGAAAGCGCTCTTCCAGCGGCGCAATCAGGTTGAATCCAAGCGTGGTAAAGGCGCTTAGCCCAAAGATCATTAGCCCCAGGCCAACAAATACCAGCCCCGCTAGTCGGCGGCGCAACAGGCTCAACATCCATCCCGCCAAAAACAGCACGAAGGTAAGGCCGACGGGCTGCACGAACAGCCAGAAGATCTTGGACAGGATGAAAAACATGCGAGGCTAGATGCCCCGGAGCGGCAACGGAGTAAAGCGCTTCCCGCGCCACGTTGAATACGTGGGGAGAAGTCTAGCCTCCGGTGCTCTTGATGGCGGCGGTCAGGAGTTGGCTCACTGCGGTTGAGCCGACCCCGAGGTCGAGAGCTATGCTCATATGGTTGCTGTCCGGGATATCGATCCTTCTGGTTGGCACCTGCTGGGCAGCAAGCCGTGATTGCATCGCGTCTGCCTGGGAATGGAACGGCAGGGTTTCTTGCTCTCCCACCAGCAGCAGCACATCGCCGCCTGCACGATAGTTTCTCGAGAGAGGCGAGAATTTAGTGACCTCGTCCTCCGTCAGGCCGATCATTGGCTGCAGAAAGGACGACCGCAGCGGCTTTAGGTCATAGATACCGCTGAGAAGGAGCGCGCGCTTAGGCGCTACTGGGAAATCCGCTTCCAGCAGCGTGCAGCACAGATGGGCGCCAGCGGAGTGGCCCGATACGCTCAGTTGGTTCGGGTCGCCGCCAAAGCGAGGTGTGTTCGCTACAAGCCAATCGGCAGCGCGGCGGACCTGCGCTACAATCGTCTCCATGCGAACCGCTGGCATCAGGGAATAGTCCATAACAGCGGCGATGGCGCCGGCAGCGACCACCGTATTGGCAATAAAGGAGAAGTCGTCCTTGCTGAACATCCGCCAATAGCCGCCATGAATAAAGAGATGCACCGGCACCGGGGCGGCCGCGCGCGGTGGCAAAAACAGGTCGAGCTTTTCGTCTGGCTTGGGCCCGTACTCAAGGTCCAATACAGCCCGGTGATTATGCCGCGCTGAGGCGCTGCGGCCGGCATATTCTTTCAGGTAGCCATCAAAGTCCGGCACGTGATCGCGTGTCCGAAACAGGTCCTTGGCATCTTCCACGATCATTTCCCCAGCTTGCACGTCATCCGTTCTTCGCACTGGCCACTTCCCGGAGTGAGCCTCTTGTGCGCGCCGAGGCAACTCGGAGCAACTGCGCGTCCACAATCCAATATCATATACGATTGCATGTCGAGGTATGTCGTGCTAGCTGTTTGTCATTGCGAGGGGGAAGCAATGGCTCGGCACGTGCTCACGAGAGATGCAAAAGTGGAGGCGGATAAAAGCGCCGCGCCAATCCCGCGCCCGATCAGTCTCGCCAACGAAGTCTATGAGGCAATCTTCTCCCAGCTGATGGCGCTCAAGATCGCGCCTGGTGCCCGCATCACCGTCGACAATCTTGCCCGCGAGCTTGGCGTCTCGCAGACTCCCATCCGTGAGGCCTTGGGCCGCCTCGAGGGTGAGGGGCTGGTCAACAAGACTCATCTCATCGGCTTTAGCGCCACCCCACAGATATCGGTTCGACAATTCGCGAATCTTTATGAACTTCGCCTTCTGCTCGAGCCTCATGCTGCCCGGGAGGCCGTTGCGCGCCTCACCGACAAGAACCTTGCTGCACTCACCGAAGCTGCGGGGGTTATGGGGCGGCGCGCCAAATCAGGCGATGAACGCGCGCGCTATTCGCAGTTTGCCCGGCAGGACGCGGTGTTCCACGACATGATCGTGCAAACCGCAGGCAACGACCTGATCCGCGATACGCTGGCACACCAGCATGTCCACTTCCACATCTTTCGCTTGATGTTCCACTCGCGCGTCACTGCGGAAGCGCTGGAGGAGCACGAGGCGATCATTGCCGCGTTTGAAGCGCGTGACGGGCAGGCCGCAGAGCAGGCGATGCGGGCGCACATCGAGCGCTCGCGCGACCGCTTGTTGCCGGTTTTCGAATGACCGGGGTCGCGCACGCTGTGCTCCAGGATCGGGCGCAAACCACAGCGCAGCCGCTGATGCAGTTGCAGGATCTCGGCAAAGCCTATGGCCCGATCACGGTGCTGAGCGGCGTTGACCTGGATATCCGCGCCGGGGAAATCCACGCCATTATCGGCGAGAACGGCGCTGGCAAGTCTACGCTGATGCGCCTGGTTTCCGGGCATGTCGAACCCACCACCGGTACCATCACCTATCGCGGTGAGCCCGCACACTTCAGCAAGCCGGTGCAGGCCGAGAATGCCGGCATCGTATTGGTGCATCAGGAGATCCTGCTCGCCGACGGTCTCACCGTGGTGGAAAACCTCTTTCTAGGCCGCGAACTCGGTCGCAACGGGCTCGTCGATGACGCGACCATGGAGCGCATCGCCGCCGAGCGGCTCGCGGCGATCGGCTGCACCGCTTCCCCCCGGGACTTGGTTCGCAATCTTCCCATCGCCCAGCGCCAGCTGGTGCAAATCGCCCGTGCCCTGCTCGAAGAGCACACCATGGTGATCTTCGATGAACCCACCGCGGTGCTCGCCGCCACCGAAGTCGAAACTCTGCTGGCGATCGTGCGTGGCCTACGGGACCAGGGCGCAGCCGTGCTCTACATCTCCCACCGCCTGGATGAGGTCGAAGCTCTCGCCGATCGCATCACAGTGCTCCGCGATGGCAAGAAGATCGGCACCTATCCCGCCGCTGATTTAACCCAGCAGGACATGGCCAACCTCATGGTCGGACGCGACCTGGCTATGCTCTACCCACATAAGCGCGGCCTCTCCACCGCAGCGCCGCTGCTCGAAGTCGAGCATGCCGATGTGCCAGGTTTCGCGCACGACATTTCCTTCGTCGCCCGCCCGGGCGAAGTGCTCGGCTTTGGCGGCATGATCGGGGCTGGGCGAACCGAGCTCTTTGAGGGCCTGCTGGGACTGCGGCCCGCCAAGACCGGTGCCGTGCGCGTCGGCGGCAAGAAGACCCATATCCGTTCGGTTGCCGATGGCATCGAGGCCGGGATCGGCTATCTGACAGAAGATCGCAAGGGCAAGGGTCTGCTGCTGCGGGAGCGACTGGCACCCAACCTGGTGCTGACGGCTCTGTCCTGGATATATCGCAAACCATATCTCGAGCAAAAGCTCGAAGATCAGCAGCTCGATCGCGCGGTGCAGGAATATGATATCCGCGTGCGCAGCCGCCAATTGCAGGCCGGTCAGCTCTCGGGCGGAAACCAGCAAAAGCTGCTGCTCGCCAAGATCATGCTGCTCAACCCTTCAGTCGTCATCATCGATGAGCCGACGCGCGGCATCGATATCGGCAACAAGAGCCAGATCTACACTTTCATCGACAAGCTGGTGCGCGAGGGCAAGTCCTGCATCGTCATCTCCTCGGAACTGCAGGAGCTGGTGGGCCTGTGTGACCGCATTCTCGTGATGCGGTCGGGCCGGCTCGTGGCCGAACTGGAGGGCGACGCCATCACCGAACATGCGGTGGTGCTTGCCGCAACAAGTGGCGGGACAACCGCCAGTTCAACTGGAGGAAATGCCCGTGGCTGAAATCAGTGCCGCATCACCGCGCGAAACCCTGCTCGGGCGCATCAACTGGGTGGATCTGGGCCCCTTCATCGCCCTGGCCGTCCTCGTGGTCGTCGGTTTCCTCGTCAACCCCGATTTCCTCTCGCCCACCAACCTCACCAATGTCATCACGCGTTCGTCCTTCATCGCCATCATCGCGGTGGGTGCCACCTTCGTCATCTCCTCGGGCGGGCTCGACTTGTCTGTGGGCTCCATGGCGGCCTTTGTAACCGGCGTCATGATCATGTTCATGAACGCCCTCGTTCCCAGTCTGGGCGCCAATGCCATCATTGCCGGCATGGCCCTGGTGCTTTGCGTCGGTGCGCTGTGCGGGCTCTTCAACGGTCTTATCGTCACTATCGGCAAGATTGAGCCCTTTATCGTCACCCTTGGCACGATGGGCATTTTCCGCGCCCTCATCACCTTCATGTCCAATGGCGGCACGATCCCGATCGACCGCAGCCTGCGCGAGCCCTTCCGGCCAATCTATTTCGGCACCTTGGCAGGGATACCCATTCCGATAGTCGTTTCGATCGTGGTGGCCCTGATCGGCGCCTTCCTGCTCTACAAGACCAAGTTCGGCCGCCGCTGCGCCGCTGTCGGTGCCAATGAGGAAGTGGCACGCTTTTCCGGTATCTCCATCCCCAAGATCCGCACCACCGCCTTCGTCATTCAAGGCGTATGCGTTGCGATCGCCGCGATCTGCTACGTCCCGCGGCTCGGTGCTGCCACCCCCACAACGGGCCTGCTCTGGGAGTTGCAGGTGATCACCGCCGTGGTGATCGGCGGCACTGCCCTGCGCGGTGGAAAGGGGCGCATCTGGGGCACCATCGCGGGCGCGGTGATCCTTGAAATGATTGCCAACCTGATGGTGCTGTCCGATTTCATCTCCGAATACCTCGTCGCCGCGGTGCAAGGCGTCATCATCATCATTGCGATGCTCGTACAGAGGTTCTCGAAAGCGCAGCCGTAAAGCGACCGAACGGCTTGCACCTGCGAAAGGTCAAAGGGAGGAAACTATGTCTCGATTGAATATGCTTGCCGCGATCAGTGTCGCCGCCGCGCTCGTGGCCGTGCCTGCTCTCGCCCAGGAAAAAAAGCTGATCGCCGTCTCGATCCCGGCCGCCGACCATGGCTGGACCGCCGGTGTTGTCTACCACGCCCAGGCCGCAGCCGAAGAAATCCAGGCCGCATTCCCCAATATCGAAGTTGTCGTCAAGACTTCACCTTCGGCATCCGCCCAGGTCAGCGCGCTCGAGGATCTGACCGCCACCCGCCAGCCGGATGCCCTCGTGATCCTGCCCCATTCCTCCGAGGAACTGACAGGGCCGGTCCAGAGCATCAAGGATGCCGGCACCTTCATCACCGTGGTTGATCGTGGTCTGACGGATCCTGAAATCCAGGACCTTTACGTGGCCGGCGACAACATCGCCGTTGGCTCCACTACGGCCCAGTTCCTGATCGACAATCTCGGCGGCAAGGGCGATGTGGTGGTGCTGCGCGGCATTCCCACCGTGATCGATGACGAGCGTATCCAGGGCTTCCAGGACACGATCGAAGGCACTGACATCAATGTGCTCGACATCCAGTATGCCAACTGGAACAGCGACGAAGCCTTCAGCCTGATGCAGGACTATCTCGCCAAGTACCCCCATATCGACGCTGTGTGGGCCAATGACGACGACATGCTGCTCGGCGTGCTGGAAGCCATCCAGCAGTCCGGCCGGACCGAAATCAAATATGCGCTCGGCGGCAATGGCATGAAGGAAATCATCGAAAAGGTGATGGCGGGTGACCCCATGACCCCGATCGAGACGCCTTATCCGCCGTCCATGATCAAGACCGCGATCTACATGACCGCTGCCCAGTTCAACGGGCAGGCTCCGGTGCGCGGTTCTGTAAAGCTCGACGCGCCCTTGATCACCAAGGACAATGCGGCTGAATATTACTTCCCTGACTCCCCGTTCTGATAGCTGCAGGGCCAGCCCAGTGCTGGCCCCGCCCAAACAACCACTGGAGACGCAAAATGCCAGGCAAGAAAATCCTGATGCTGGTCGGTGAATTCACCGAGGAATACGAGATCTTTGTTTATCAGCAGGCCATGGAAGCTGTTGGCCACACGGTCCACGTCGTCTGCCCCGACAAGAAGGCCGGCGATATCATCGCCACGTCCCTGCACGATTTTGAAGGTCACCAGACCTATACAGAAAAGATGGGCCACTATTTCCAGCTCAACAAAAGCTTCGATGAGGTCAAGCTGGACCAATACGACGCCGTCTATGCCGCGGGCGGCCGTGGTCCCGAATATATCCGCACCGACAAGCGCGTGCAGGCCATGGTCCGGCACTTCCACGAAACCAACAAGCCCATCTTCACCATCTGCCACGGCGTGCAGATTCTGGTGGCGGTGGACGGCGTCGTGCGCGGCAAGAAGGTCGCGGCCCTAGGCGCCTGCGAGCCCGAAGTGATCCTGGCCGGCGGCACCTATATCGATCTGTCGCCCACCGAAGCCTATGTGGATGGCACCATGGTTTCAGCCAAGGGTTGGACAGCTCTTGCCGCCTTTATCCGCGAATGCCTCAAAGTCCTCGGTACCGAAATCCGCCACAGCGGCGACGTCACCGAGAAAGCCGCCTAACCACCATTGAGCCGGCCGCGCCACGTGGCCGGCTCAATCTTTGCATCAGACGAGGTCGAGGAACCGACCCGTATCGAGATCGATCGGCACCCCATGTTGGCGTCGATGTTCGGCCCGCTTCCATTCCCGGTCGCCGGGTGCCATGACCTCGTGTCCCTCCCGCGTGGGCGCTTCGCGCAAGGAGGCGATATAGCGCGACATGCCCATCTCGAAGATGGCCCGACCGGCGAAATGGTCAGGATCGATCGCCAGCACGAAGTGGCCCATATTGCGGGGCGTGCTGATATCGTCCGCCCCGACCATCGGGATGAAATCGGCATCGAGGGTTGTGCCGGTGAGCACGGCCGAAAGCAGCGTGGCGAGGCCCGCTAGCCCCGCGCCCTTGTAGCCATACTCGTCCCCGCCCAATGGCAGAACCATCTCGGCGCTATGCGGGTCGGTCACGGTGCCGCCGCTCTCATCGGCCGCAACACCGGGCGGCAGTTCCTTGTCCAGCGATCGATGCAGCAGCACGCGGTTCATCGGGATCGAGGAAGTCGCCATGTCCAGCAGCCAGGGCTTGTGGCCGGGCAGGGGTGCCGCAAAGGCCAGCGGATTGGTGCCGTGAAAGCGCTTGGCGCCACCAAACAGCGGCACCATGGAATCGGTGTTGGTGGTGGCAAAGCCGATCATGCCCGCATAAGCGGCCTCCAGGGCATAGGCACCCGCGGCGCCGAAATGAGACGAGCGGCGGACCCCCACCGCGGCAATGCCGCTTTCCTTGGCCCGCTCGCAGGCAATATCCATCGCCCGGTAAGAGGCGTAATGACCCAGCCCGTCATCCCCATCCAGCATGGTGCTGCCAGCCCCCTTGTGCTCGACGCGCAGTTCCGGGTTCTTGTTGATCCGGCCGCCACCCAGCATCTGGCAATAATGCCGTACGAGGCGCACGCCATGGCTGTCTACCCCAAGCATCGAAGCATGCATCATCGCCTTGGTCGCAGCCAGCAACGACGCTTCGCTTGCGCCCGCTGCCCGCAGCGCCCCCTGGACTCGTCCCTCCAGCTCCTCGGGGGCAATGGTAATGGTGCCGGCAGAAACATCCGTCATATCAGCGCTTTCAGTTCTTGTTGGGTGAGGGGTCGCCAGGCAATCGCGGTCGCCCGCGCGAGAGCGCGGTGGCTGCAGCCGCTGCCATTCCGTGGCGTAATCGATCCGGCGGGCCTAGCCGAGATTTCGCCGGGTATGGACATTGGTGGGGCCGACATACCAGTCGCGCGCCGCAACCTCTTCGAACACCACCCAGACATCTTCGGGCGCCAGCCCCGTCGCCTCGGTTACCGCATCGCTCACCTTGCGCGCGATCTGGGCCTTCTTGCCTTCGGGGTCATCGGCGATGACTTCCCGGACCAGTCGGATGTTGATGAACGGCATGGGAATCTCCTACCCTTTTTTGGTGCTATCCTGCGTGGCCGGGGCATCCTCCACCCAGGCCAGGATGACGTCGCGTGCCCGCTCTATGTGATGCCGCATGGCGTCTTCGGCGCCCTTGGCATCGCCAGCACGAATAGCGGCACAGATCTTTGTATGTTCGGCAATCACCGCATCGGCATCGACCACGCCACGATTGCGATAAAGCGGGCCAATACGATGATTGGCTTGCAACTGGGCCAGGGCCCCTGTGATGAACATATTGCCGCAATCGGCGGCAATGGTTTGGTGGAACAGGGCATCTGCGTCCACGAAGTTCACGAACAGCTGGCTGCGTGGGCCCCGTCCGGCCGAGTTGATTCCCTTGATCGACTGCTCGAGCGTCGCAATGGTCTGCTCGGTACGATGCTGCGCCGCGAGAGCCGCGGCCGCAGGCTCCAGCAGCAAGCGCGTTTGAAACAGATGCGCGTAGTCGAGCAGGGACATGGCGGGCGCCGCCTTGTAGCGCCCATTGCGCAGCCGTACGACGAGCCGGTCCCCTTCGAGGCGCGCCAGGGCTTCGCGGATTGGGGTCTGGGACACGCCCAGCTTGCTCGCGATCACATCGATGCCGATCACCTCACCGGGCTCGACGGCTTGGTCGAGCACCAGGTTGCGAATGTGATTATAGGCCTGCTCGGCCAGGCTGGTCTTGTCGAGGGTCTTGTCCGCCGCCGGCATAATCGTCCTTTCCGATGGCGCGTCCTGCAGCACGACGCCAGGCACGCCACGTCTTCACGGCTCCCCATCAGCAACCTGCTCTGCAAACCACCACAAGCCAGCTTGCTAATCAATATCCTATATACTACGAAATCGGACAGAACAGAGCCAGCTCGCATCCGACAACCTGGTGCGAAGCGACCCGTCCAAAGAAGCAGGTAAGCTGCTCAGGTGTTGCGCGAGCTGACGAGGGGTTCATAGGGCCGCCTGGCGGCGAGGAGGAATATCAATGAAGCGTTCACTGATTCTGCTGACTGCAGTTCTGGCATCGACCAGCCTGACCGGCATCGCGCATGCCGAAACATCGGGCAAGCGCATTGCCCTGTCCAACAACTATGCCGGTAATTCCTGGCGTCAGGCCATGCTCGAAAGCTGGGAGAAGGTGACGAGCCAGGCCGTTGCTGACGGGATCGTCGCGGCCGTCGACACCTTCACCACCGCCGATCAGGAAGTGCCCACCCAGGCCGCCCAGGTCCAAAACCTGATTCTGCAGGGCTACGACGCCATCGTCATCAATGCCGCCTCCCCCGACGCCCTGAACGGCGCCGTCAAGGCCGCCTGCGACGCCGGTATCGTTGTTGTCTCGTTTGATGGCACTGTGTCCGAGCCTTGCGCGTGGCGCGTGGCGGTCGACTACAAGCAGCTCGGCCAGCAGCAGCTCGACTATCTCGCCGGCCGTCTTCCCGAAGGCGGTAATCTCCTGGAAATCCGTGGTCTTGCCGGCACTTCCATTGATAACCTCATTCATGAAGGTATCGCCGACGGCGTCAAGGCTCATCCAAACTTCACCATTGTGGGTGAAGCTACCGGCAACTGGGATCAGGCCACGGCCCAGCGCGCTGTGTCGACCGTGCTGCCCTCGCTGCCCGAGATCGATGCCATCGTCACCCAGGGCGGCGACGGCTATGGCGCGGCTCAGGCCTTCCGTGCTGCCGGCCGTGATGTGCCGATCATCATCATGGGCAACCGTCAGGACGAGCTGGCCTGGTGGCAGGAGCAGCGCGATGCCAATGGTTACGAGACCTGGTCCGGCACCATCGCGCCCGGCATCTCGACGCTCGCCTTCTGGGTTGCCCAGCAGATCCTTGACGGCAAGGAAATCCCCAAGGACGTGACCGTTCCCTACCTGACCGTCACCCAGGAAACGCTGGATGAAGCTGTTGCCAACACGCCGGTCGGCGGCGTTGCCAATAAGGAATACTCGCAAGAGGAAGCCATCCAGGCCATCGCAGACAACCTCTAGGCGAGAGCAGAAGTAAGCCATGACCGCGCCAAACGGATCGGCAATTGAGCTGGCGGGTGTTTCCCGCTCCTTTGGCGCGGTGCGCGCCCTGTCCGACGTCAACTTGTTGATCGCCGGGGGCCAATGCCTCGGACTTGTCGGCCATAACGGGGCCGGCAAGTCGACCTTGATGCATGTCCTTGCCGGCACGCTGCGACCCGATCAGGGCCGCATCCAGGTCGGCGGGCAGCAGTACGACCAGATTTCGGTGCACCTGGCGCAAACCCTGGGGCTGCGCTGCGTGTTTCAGGAACTGTCCTTGTGCCCCAACCTCACAGTGGCCGAGAACACGCGCATCCTCCACCCCTCCATCAAGGGCTGGGGCTGGCGCAAAAAGGCCGGTGCGCTGATCAGCGCCATGCTGGAGCGCATTTTTCCCGGCCACGACATTTCGCCCGACACCGTAGTTTCCGACCTCTCAATCGGCCGCCGCCAGATGGTCGAGATCGCCCGAGCCTTCACCGTCAGCGAAGGCGTGCTGCGCCTCGTGATCCTCGATGAACCGACATCCTCACTTGATGCGACCACGTCGCGCCAGTTGCTGGAGTTCGTGCGCAAGGAGGTCCAGAGCGGGGTCTCGTGCATCCTCATCTCGCATATGTTGGGCGAAATCCTCGATTACTCCGATCAGATCGCGGTGATGAAGAATGGCCAACTGGTGGCTTCCGGCCCGGTCGCCAACTTCTCGCGCGACAGCCTCGTCGATCTGATGAGCGGCGGCGAGCATCCTGACCGCGCAGCGCGCCAGCGCTCGATCCGCTCCCTCGCCGACGCTCCCGTTGCCGTCAAGGCCGAACCAGCGGGCAGGGGGCTGCCCTTCGTTGCCCGGCGCGGCGAGGTCATCGGCCTTGCTGGCTTGTCCGGGCATGGTCAGACCGAATTCCTGGTGCAGGTCTTTGAAGCGGCGCGCGCCCGCAAGCCCGAGATCACCGTCGCGGGCGCGGTGTCCTTCGTTGCCGGCGACCGGCAAGCCGATGGCATCTTCCCGCTCTGGTCCATCGCCGACAACATTGCCGTTGGCTCGCTGCCGGTGCTGCGCAACGGCCTGCTTCTGTCCGGCGCCAAGGAGCGGGAGCTTTCGAGCCGCTGGGGCCGAACCATGGCGATCAAGGCGCCCTCGCTTGACGACGAAATTCTCTCCCTCTCCGGCGGTAACCAGCAAAAAGCGCTCTTTGCCCGGGCGCTCTCGACCACATCCGCCGTGGTGCTGATGGACGATCCCATGCGCGGCGTCGATATCGGCACCAAGCTCGAAGTCTATGACATCATTGCCGAGCAGGCAGCGGGCGGCCGAACCTTCCTTTGGTACACCACCGAGTTCGAAGAGCTCGAATATTGCGACCGCGTCTACGTGTTCCAGAACGGGCGCATCGTGGGCGAACTGCAGGGCGCTGACATTACCGAGGCCAGCGTGATTGGCTCCTCGTTCAAGGACAAGGACGCGGCATGACCACCGACATTTCGACCACGGCACGCGGCCAGAACCTGGCTGCGTCCTCCCGTCAGCGCCTGCTGCGCGGCGCCCTGCCGGCAGTCTCGCTCGTCATCGTGCTTGCAGCCATCTGGTACTTCAATCCCCGGGCGATCAGCTATTTCGGCCTCAACCTGATGCTGAACCTCGCCATTCCCGTCGCTCTGGCCACCATCGCCCAGATGTGCGTCATGGCCACCAACGAGCTCGATCTGTCGATCGGTGCCTTTGTCGGCTTCGTTGCCTGCGTCACCGCCACCTATATGCCTGAAGCGCCGCTCCTTGCCGCGCTCATGCTGGCCGGCGGCGTGCTGGTTTACATGCTGGCGGCCGTCATCATCCACCTGCGCAATGTCCCCTCCATCGTCGTGACCCTGGGCCTGAGCTTTTTCTGGGCCGGCCTCGCCCTCCTGATCCGCCCGACGCCCGGCGGCTCCGCCCCCGGCTTTCTGCGCGACTTCATGGCCCTCCAGCCCCCGTTCATCCCCATGCCGGTCTTGCTGGCGATCGTAATTGGCCTCGTCGTGCACCTCATCTTGATGCGCTCCTCCTATGGCGCGGTGCTGCGCGGCGTTGGCGGCAATGCCCGCGCGGTCCATCGTGCCGGCTGGTCCATCCTCAAGGCCAAAATCGCCATGTTCGCCCTGGCCGGTGTGTTCGGCATTCTGGCCGGCATGACGCTCGTGGGCGTGTCCTCCAGCGCCGACGCCAACATGGCCACCGGCTACACCTTGCTCTCCATCGCCGGGGCAGTGATTGGTGGCGCCGAGTTCGTTGGCGGTCGCATCTCGCCCATCGGCGCGGTGATTGGGGCTCTGGTGCTGCAACTGGCATCCTCGGCGCTGAACTTCTTCCAGGTGCCGTTCCTGCCTGGCGGCCGCATTCCTCAGGAATGGCAGGTTGGTGCCCAAGGCATGTTCCTGATCATCATCCTCGCCGCCCGCGTGCTCATCAGCAAAGCTGAAAAATGACCGATCAGACCCTTTCCCTTTCGCGGTTCACCCTAAACAGTCTTCCGGTCTGGCTCTGGTCATTCCTCGGCGCCTTTCTGGTCTGGGTGCTGTCGTTTTCCATTGCGGGGCAGGGCGCCCAGGGAATGCTTGTCGCCGCCCTGTCCTTCTCGGTGTTCACCGTCATGGTGGGCTTGGGCCAGATGTTCGTCATTACCCTCGGGCCCGGCAATGTTGACCTTTCGATCCCGGCCACCATTGGCCTAGCCAGCGCCGTCGCCATGAAGGTCATGGATGGACAGAACAGCCTTATCCTCTGGGGCCTCCTTGCCGCGCTCGCCTGCGGCATCCTGATCGGCGGCTTCAACTATCTGCTGATCCGGCTCCTCCGCATCCCGCCCATCGTGGCGACCCTGTCCTCGAGCTTCATCATCCAGTCCGTCGGCATCAGCTATGGCCGCGGCCTGCAGATCAAGCCGCCCGCGGCGCTCTCCGATTTTACCTTCTCGCGCTTTCTAGGTGTTCCCGTACTCGCCATCGTCGCCATCGCCCTGTCGGTCGTGGCAGGGATCGTGCTGCACCGCACCATCTATGGCCGCACCGTGCTCGCCACTGGCCAGAATATACGCGCCGCCCGCTTCGCCGGCCTGTCGGTCGAGCGCACCCGGCTGTTGACCTATGTGCTTTCCGGCGCTCTTGCCGCGCTGTGCGGCGCGCTATTGGCCGGATTTTCGGGAGGTTCCTCGCTGTCGATGGGCCGCGAATACCTGCTGACCTCAATCGCCGTGGTCGTGCTCGGCGGCACCTCGGTCGCGGGCGGGCGGGCCAATGTCCCCGGCCTTTGGGGCGGCGCCTTGTTCCTGTTCATGGTGTCCACTCTGCTCAACACCGCAGGCTTCGGCTCGGGCTTGCGGGACGTCTTTACCGGTCTGATCATCGTTGCCGCGATCGCCATCACTGGCACGCGTCAGGCGCTCAGGTAAGAGCCCAAGAAGCAATCTCGGAGGAGGGTATTTTGGCTGCATCGGATTATGAAGTTCTGGACGAACGCTTTGCGCGCCTGCCGTGCACCACGGCCAATGTCCATAAGCTTTACCAAGACTGCCATTGGGCCGAGGGTCCCGCATACTTCCCGGCCGGGCGCTACCTCGTCTGGTCCGACGCGCCCAACAACCGCATGCTGCGCTATGATGAGGCCAGCGACGCCGTCAGCGTCTTCCGCCAGCCCGCCAACAACAGCAACGGCAACACCGTTGACCGCCAGGGTCGCCTTGTTACCTGCGAACATGGCACCCGCCGCGTCACCCGCACCGAGCATGACGGCTCCATCACGGTCCTTGCCGACAACTACAACGGCAAGCGGCTGAACAGCCCCAATGACGTGGTGGTCAAGTCGGACGGCTCGATCTGGTTTACCGACCCGACCTATGGCATCGATTCTGACTACGAGGGCAACAAGGCCGAAAGCGAGATCGGCGCGTCCAATGTCTACCGGATCGATCCCGCTTCCGGCGCACTCACCATTGTCTGTGATGACTTCGTCAAGCCAAACGGCCTGGCGTTCTCGCCCGATGAAAAGCTGCTTTACGTCGTCGACACCGGCCGCACCCATGGCCCGCAGAACCCGGCGCATATGCGCGTGTTCGAAGTCGGCGAGAATGGCACGCTCTCAGGCGGTCGGGTCTTTGCGGATTGCACGGCCGGGCTGTTCGACGGCTTCCGCCTCGATACGGATGGCCGCATCTGGACCTCGGCTGCCGATGGCGTACACGTTTATGATCCCGATGGCACCCTGATCGGCAAGGTGCGCATTCCCGAAGTCGTGGCTAATGTCTGCTTTGGCGGACCCAAGCGGGACCGGCTCTTTATCTGCGCCACAACGACACTGTATTCCGTGCGCCTCTTCGTTAACGGCGCAAAGACCTTCTGAGCCCGACCACTCAACGGGAGGCACCGCACAAAAAACAAAGGCCCCGGCAGCTATAACAGCGCCAGGGCCTTCTTTTCGCCGGCGGCCGCGAGGAGGGGATCGCGCACCGGCTTGACCCTTAGATAGTTGCGGCTGGCCTACCCGCAAGACGCTCCCCGGTCACGAGATAGAGAGGGTGCATTGCGCGCCGTTTCCTGTTCTTTGCTGCGTGCTCCGCTCCCGATCTCCCGAGCCGTGTCGTGCGGGCTTTCCGCAGCATTGAAGTGTTAAATCCCTGTTCCCAACGGGTCCAACATCTCGGCCGGTGCGTGCGAGCACAGGTTACAGCGGCGCGTGACGAGCGTCCTCAATGTCAAGCTACACCGCGACCTGCGTCGACCAGGCACACCTGTCGCAGGGTTGACGATCCCGATTCGGACGCATGTTGGGCAGCAATGCCCCACAATAAGGACGCAATGCGGCAGGGTCCCAGAATCACCCTAATCCAGCCGCTCTGTCCGCCCATTGGGGCCGCAACGATCCCTTTAATGCTGACCTCAACGTCAACAACGAGATATCGTTCCCTTAATGCAGAAGATTTTCAAAGCCGCCGCCGTTGCTCTTTCCCTCACCCTCGCCGCAGTTCCAATGGCTCCACAAGCCTTCGCCAAGGACAGCACTTTGTCAGGTGTGGCTTCCTGGTATGGCCCCGGCTTTCACGGGCGCACCACGGCTAATGGTGAGAAGTACAATATGCACCAGCTCACCGCGGCTCACAAATCCCTCAAGTTCGGCACCAAGGTTCGTGTGACCAACAAGAAGAACGGCAAGTCCGTCATCGTGCGGATCAATGATCGTGGACCTTACGTTGGCAGCCGGATCATCGACCTCTCCAAAGGCGCTGCCCAGGCCATCGGCATGATCGGCTCCGGGACCGCGTCGGTCACTGTAGAAATACTCGCATAAATAAGCAGAAATTGCACCTCAATGCGCTTGGGAACAAACCAATAAGACGGGTGTTCTTCAAGCAGAGGTGATCATCATGCGTAAAGTCCTTGTAGTCTTCGCAGCCGCTGTGGCACTGGCAGGCTGTTCTACGTCTCGAGAGCGCGTCGTGGTCTTATCACCACCAACTGCGGTTATTGTTCAGCCGCAGCCAGTGGTTCGGCGCGTCGAACCGACACCCGCCAGGGGAAATGTGGATTCCGTCGCGGCGCTGCGGCCCGGCCGCGGCTATGTCGCCGCGTTTCCTGAAGCTGACCGCCGTGCGGCATGCGTGCGGCTCGATTATCGGCCCGGCACCCGCGGCTTCTCGCGCTGCTTGGTAGGAGATTTCCCGGAGAACCCCTACTTCGCCAGCCGATAGCCAAGCCAGCGTTGACCCAGAAGACTGCGCAAGTTGCCCCAAGCAGCCGGTCCAGCGATCGGCTGCTGTTCGCTAAGTCCTGCGCTTCTGATCATCCGCCATTCGGGGTAGAGCTTGGCGCCTCCCGCACTTTTGTTGCCATGCGCCACTGGTTTATCGGCGAGCCAGATGCTAGGCGCCGTATCGCTCTGCCCAAGAAAGGCGCGTTCCCGTTTTGCAGCCGAACTTTCTCGTTACTCACTCCGGTGGCTTTCACGCCGACGAACTCCTGTCCAGCGTCGTTCTGACCCGGCTCTTCCCCGATGCGCAACTAATCCGCTCCCGCGGTGCACAGTGGATTACTCCCGCCCAAGACCGCATCATCTACGATGTTGGCGGCGCCTATGATGCCGCAGCACAGATCTTCGATCACCATCAGCGCGGTGCGCCGGTTCGGGACAGCGGCGAGCCGTTCAGCTCCTTTGGCTTGGTCTGGAAGCACTACGGACGCGATTATCTCCGTGCCTCAGGGATCGTCGACGCCAATTTGGATGAGGTGCACGCCTCCTTTGACAGCGAATTCGTTCTCCCGGTCGACCTGATGGACAATGGCGCGCTCAGCGCCACCGTCGCGGGGGCCTTGGCCGAACTGACCCTGCCGGCTTTGCTGGATAGTCTCAGGCCCCCCTTTGATCAGGCCGATCCGGCAAGCGAAGACAGAGCCTTTGCCGAAGCTCTCGCCATTGTCAGCCGGTTTGTTGAGGGCAATGTCGCTCGCAGGGCTGCCAAATTGCGCGCGGAGCAAGTGGTTTTGCAGGCCATCGAAACAGCCGGCTCAGGACGGATCCTAGAGCTTCCCCAAGGCATGCCATACCGATCAGCGATCGCGAAATCAGGTGCCGACCACCTGCTCTTTGTGGTCCATCCCCGCGACAAGGATTGGTGCCTGGGCGGCATTCCCGTCGTGCAAGGCGAATTCAAGCTCCGAGCGGATCTTCCCGCCGCATGGGCTGGCCTGACCAATGGCGATCTCGAGGCCGTCTGCGGCGTCGAGGGCGCGAGCTTCTGCCACAATGGGCGGTTCATCGCGGCGGCAAAGTCTCGCGACGCCATCCTGGCCATGGCCGACTTGGCTGTTCGAGAAATTACCTCCTGATCCCACTCCGCTCCGATACCTCCGGGCAGGGGCGTTGTTCGTTACTGCAGTTGCGGCTTTTGCAGGAAGCTGTTGCGGTCCGCGGTTTTTACCCGGACCCAATTGTCTCTCCCGTCTCGGACCAAGCGTAAGGCGAACTCGGAGCCCACCGGGGACGTGGTCCAAAGCTTGCGGTAAAAATCACTCAGGCCATTGATAGCGTGGCCGTCGAGCTCACTGATGATGTCCCCGCTCTTGAGCCCCGCGTCTGCAGCGGGGCCGTGCTCGGCGACGCTCATCACGATCACCTCGTTGTTCTGCTCGGCCGTGAATACGCCTAGCCACGGGCGAGGCTCGTTCCGCGACCGCCCGAGGTTGACGAGGTCATCAAGGATGTCCTTCAACAAATCGATCGGCACGAACATATTGATGTCCGTGGTGCGCCCGAGTTGCAGCATCTGCAGGCGCAGCGAACCCAGTCCGATCAACTGACCCTGCGGATCCACCAGCGCAGCCCCGCCCCAGGAAGGGTGGAACGGCGCGGTAAAGATTGCCTCATCAAGCAGGTATTCCCAGTAGCCGGCGAATTCCTGCTTGGCGACAATCTCGGTCAGCACCTCACTGCCTTCCCCATCAATAATAGTGCCGATATCCCCCAACTTGGTGGCACCGGAACTGCCAAGGGTAAGGGCAGGGAGATCCAGTTCTCCCAAAGCCTGGACGAGGCCAAATCCGGTTTGCTGGTCGATGCCGAGCACATGGGCGTAGACAACCCGCCCGTCATGCGTGGTTAGCCATACTTCCTCAGCCTCGGTGATGAGATATCCGATGGTCAGGACCAAGCCGGTGGTGTTGATGACGACGCCGCTGCCTTCGCGGATCGTACCCAGGGTCGAGGCGGTGAATGCCGTTTCGGGCACCATCGCCCTGAGGGACACAATGGAGGTTCGGAACTTGTTGGTCATTTCTATCTCCCCACGGCGAGCCATGCACTTGTTCCAGATAGGATGATATCGCACAGCCGCAAGGCTCGTCTCCAGCCCGTTAACATGCTCTGCCGGTTCAAACCGCGAGAGTGAAGTGCCATACAGAAGCTGGCCTCGTGCTTTACGTTCACTGGCGCCTGTCAGCTTCGGAGTGAAACATTGACAAAACGCATGTCCAAGACCCTCGCGGCAGAGATCGCAGAACGAACAATGCAGGTCGTCAACCCGCAAAACCGCGCTCTCGCGCTGAGCGCGACGCTGCGCCGGCACGGCTTTGCCTTGCCCGACCAGTTGCCCGCTTCCATTTTGGATAAGTCCGAGCTGAAGGCCTGGTTGCTAGCCACCTACACTACAACCGGCTGACGCCAGGAGCTCATTTCGGCAATCCAGGAAGGTAAGTCCCACTCCCTCAACGACAATCCTTGCGGCTTTGATCTAAGTTGCGGCAATCTCGGTTGGAACCACATAGGATTTTAGTGGTTCACTCTCCATCTTACCTCCGGAGGAAAACATGAAGAAGATTGCACCTATTGCCTTGGTCCTTGTTGGGGCCATGTCCCTTACTGCGTGCACCACCACTGAGCGTACTGTCGCTGGCGCTGCGATTGGCGCTGGCGCTGGCGCAGTTGTCGGCGGCGCGGTCGCTGGCACGCCCGGTGCCGTTGTCGGTGGCGTCGCCGGTGGCGCGACGGGCGCCGTTATTGGCCGGAACTCCCGATAGGGCGGCCAATACGTTTCGCGATTGTCTGGGGCTTGAGTTCGCTCGGGCCCCTTTTTTCATTAGCGATAGGTTGGCGTCAGTCGCTGATCTGACGATCCGTACTGTCTCTCGCCTTGAGCTCGAAACCAAGGTTCACCACCGCGGGCACAGGGCGCTCGCCATTCGCGGCGGCAATGATCATTCCGATCGCCTGGCGCCCCATTTCGTAGCGCGGCGTGCGGATCGATGACACGCTCGGCGCGCTAGCTGCAGCATATTCCAGGTCGTTATAGCCCATAATGCCGAACTGGCTCGGTACCCGGATATGTCGCCGCTGGCACTCGAAAAGGGCGCCCAGGGCCATGTCATCATTGTTGCAGAATACGGCATCTGCATCCGGCACCAGTTCCAGAAAATCGGCGAGCATCTCCGCGCCTCGGGTGACCGAAGATGGGTGCGGGCTGGTATAGATCAGCCTTTCGTCAAACAGATCGACAGCTTGCAAAACGTCCCGATATCCCTCCAGCCGCCGTTGCGCGCGCGGGTCCATACGGGCTCCAATGAAACCGATGCGCCGATAACCTTTCTCCAGCAGGTGCCGCGCCGCGGCGCGCCCGCCTTCCCGGTGGTCAAACCCGATCATCATGTCGATTGGGCTGGCGCCGATGTCCATGATCTGCACCACCGGACAGCCGAAGCTGTCGAGCATGGCACGCGCCAATTCGCTTTGATCGATTCCCGCGACCACGAGCCCCGCGGGACGTTGTGCACCAAACAAGCGCAGAAGCTCTTCTTCCTTGCGGTTCGTATAACGCGAATTGCCCAGCTGCACTTGGTAAGCTGTGCCTTCCGCCGCGTCGAAAATGCCCCGCAGCACTTCCGCAAAGACCTGGTTGGTTAGGGATGGGATGATCACCCCGATGGTCGAGGTGGTCGCGGATGCGAGCGCGCGGGCTGCCTGGTTAGGTGTATAGCCGAGACTCGCAACGGCTTCTTTTACCCTCGCCAAAGCAAGCCCGGACACTATGTCAGGCGTCCGCAAAGCGCGAGATGCGGTGATAACGCTTACACCAGCAGCGGCCGCAACATCCTTGAGCGTTACCGCCCTGTAACTTCTGCCATTTTCCCCCATCGCCCCTCCAAATGCACCCGTCCGCAGCAGGTGAGCCGTTGACAATGACATACGCTGTCATTTAAGCCGTTGTCTATATTGACGGCTGACCAGGGCAGTCGTGAGGGGAGAGCGGCAGGCCGCAATGTGCGGCAGGCCGTGGGGAGAAGATCATCGTGACCAATGCGACTCCGTTCGCCACGCTCGGGGCATGCTTGCCATGAGGCGGCTCACTTCGGGCATCGGCAGGATCATCGAGGTATCCCTTGTGCTGCTGCTTGCAGGCATGGCGGCCATGATCTTTCTCAATGTCGTGCTTCGCTACGGCTTTAATTCCGGCCTGGTCATTTCCGAGGAAATGAGCCGGTTCTTCTTTGTCTGGCTCACCTTTATCGGGGCCGTGTTGGCCTTCAGCGAGAATGGTCATCTGGGTGTCGAAACGCTGGTCCGGCGGTTCGGTCGCCGTGGCCGCATCATCTGCATGGCGCTGACCAACATCCTCATCCTGTTTTGCGTGGTGGTTCTGTTCTGGGGCACGTGGATGCAGGCGCCGATCAACGCCTCGATGCGTTCGCCGGTGGCTGGCATGCCCCTGGCTTATGTGTTCGGTGTCACCTTCTTTACCGCGGCCGGCATTGGTGTGATCGCGATCTGGCGGCTGTTCCGAATTTTCACCGGCCGGGTGACCGAAGGCGAGATCGCCCAGTTCGTGGGTGACTACGAGAGTATCGACAGCTTGCTGGAGCGCGGCGAATGACGCTGTTCGTATTCCTCTCGTCACTGCTGGGCGCCATGGCCATCGGCGCACCGATCGCCTTTGCGCTGATGTTCTGCGGCATCGTGCTCATGACCTATATGGGCATCTTCAATCCGCAGATCGTCGCTCAGAACATGGTCGATGGCACCAACAGCTTCATTCTGCTGGCCATTCCGTTCTTCATCCTCGCCGGTGAGTTGATGAATGCGGGTGGCCTGTCCAAGCGCATCATCGATTTCGCCATCTCCTTTGTTGGGCATCTCCGTGGCGGCCTCGGCTTTGTCGCCATCTTCGCAGCCCTGATCATGGCCTCGCTGTCGGGTTCTGCGGCCGCCGACACGGCAGCGCTGGCCGCCATCCTGATCCCCATGATGAGCAAGGCCGGCTACAACGTGCCTCGTTCTGCTGGCTTGATCGCAGCGGGCGGCATTATCGCCCCAGTGATCCCACCTTCCATCGCCTTCATCGTTTTTGGCGTGGCCGCCAATGTGTCGATCACTCAGCTGTTCCTGGCCGGCATCGTGCCGGGCCTGCTGATGGCGGTGGCGCTGCTAGTTGCTTGGTCCATCGTGTCGCGCCGGGATGGCGTCGAGGTCCTGCCCAAGCAGGATTGGGGTGCCCGCGGCCGTGCCACCTTGCGTGCTGGCTGGGCGCTGATGATGCCCGTGATCATTCTGGGCGGCATTCGCTTCGGCATCTTTACGCCAACCGAGGCTGGTGTGATCGCCGCCGTATACGCCATGTTCGTCGGCCTGTTCATCTATCGCGAACTCAAGCTTGTCGATCTTTATTGGGTGTTCCTGCGCGCAGCCAAGACCACATCGGTTGTCCTGTTCCTCGTCGCTGGTGCGCTGGTTTCGGCCTGGCTCATCACCAGCGCCAACATCCCGGGCGAGATCACCCGCATTCTTGAGCCGGTGATGGGCAACCAACTGCTCCTGATGCTGCTCATCATGGTGCTGGTATTCGTCGTCGGTACGGCGCTCGATCTCACCCCCACCATTCTCATTCTTACCCCGGTCCTGATGCCCATCGTGCGTCAGGCCGGTATCGACCCGGTCTACTTCGGCGTCCTGTTCATCATGAACAACTGCATCGGCCTGCTGACGCCGCCCGTTGGTGTCGTACTCAATGTGGTGAGCGGCGTAGCGCGCGTGCCGCTTGGCAAGGTTATCACCGGCGTGATGCCGTTCCTGCTGGCGCACTGTTTTGTGCTGCTGCTGCTGGTACTGTTTCCAGAACTTGTCCTCACGCCGTTGCGCTGGCTGCGCTAGCCCCGCCGCGAGGACCTGACGACTAAAGAACGACGTCCAAAAGAGGAGGACAACCACATGACACTCAAGGCACTTCTTGCCGCAACCGTATCGGCAACCCTGATTGCGGCCCTGACCGTCCCGGCCAGCGCCGAAGTATCCCAGCGCACCATTCGCATCGCCAACGGCATTGCCGCCGATCATCCGGTGGGGGACGGCGTCGACGCGATGACCCAGTGCATCGCCGAGCGCACCGACGGCGCCTGGACCGTCAACGCCTTCTGGAGCTCGGCGCTGGGCGACGATCTGCAGTCCGCCCAGTCGCTTCGCTCCGGCACGCTGGAAATGGTGATTTCCTCGAGCTCGCCACTTGTCGCCATCGAGCCGGCACTGGGCGTGTTTGATCTGCCATTCCTGATCTCGAGCGAACAGGAAGCTGATGCCCTGCTGGATGGCGAATTCGGCCAGTACATCGCCGATATGATGCCCAAGCACAACTTGGTCAACTTGTCCTATTGGGAGAACGGCTTCCGCAATCTTTCCAACTCGCTGCGTCCGGTGGAAAGCCTTGAGGACTTCAAGGGCATGCGCGTTCGCGTGATGCAGAACAACATCTTCCTCGATACCTTCCAGACGCTGGGCACCAACGCCACGCCAATGGCATTCGGCGAAGTGTTCACAGCCCTCGAAACCGGCGCAATCGATGCGCAGGAAAACCCCTATGTGACGATCGACACCTCGCGCTTCTTTGAAGTGCAGGATTACGTCTCCAACACCCGCCACGCCTATACGCCGTTCATGGTCCTGTTCTCGAAGCCAATCTTTGACACCTACTCGGCCGAAGAGCAGCAGATCCTGCAGGAATGCTCCGTGGTTGGCCGCGACGTGCAGCGCAAGGCCAGCCGCACGCTTTCCGAGCAGTCGCTCCAGCGGATCAAGGATGCGGGCCTCGAGGTCAACGACATCTCGCCAGAGAACATGGCCAAGATCCGCGAAGCCGTGCAGGGCGTCTACGAGCGCAGTGCCGCCACCATCGGTGCCGAGGTCGTCGAGCGCGTCAACGCGGCCCTAGCCGAAATCCGCGGCTAAACCCGCGAGCGCATCACGGGGGCGGGACCAGTGCTTTGGTTCCGCCTCTTCTATCCCGCCCTGCCTACCCAATCCGCTGCTCGTTATTCAGCACGGCGCGGACAACCGCTCCCGGATTGCCTAGATGAAGATCACCGGCGTCGAGACGCTTCGGCTTGCCGAATTTGCCAACATCGTCTGGATTATTCTGCGCACCGACGAAGGCGTCACCGGACTGGGCGAAACCTTCATGGGCGCCGCAGCCGTTGAAGCCCATATCCACGAGACAGTTGCGCCAAAACTGATCGGCCGTGACCCGCTGCAGATCGAAGCCATTAATCGGGACCTGATCGGTTATCTAGGCTGGCGCGGGGCCGGTGTGGAAACACGCGGAAATTCCGCGGTGGATATCGCGCTTTGGGACATCTTCGGCAAAGTGCTTGGGGTGCCGATCTCGGTGGCGCTGGGTGGGAAGTCGCGCGACAAGATCCGCACCTACAACACCTGCGCCGGTTACCGTTACATCCGCGATGCGCGTGCGCAAAGTGTTGCCAATTGGGGCATGGGCGAAGCCGCTCCCGGTCCATACGAAGACTTGGACGCATTCCTTAACCGCGCCGACGATCTGGCCCACTCCCTGCTCGAGCAGGGCGTAACCGGCATGAAGATCTGGCCCTTCGACTTGGCGGCCGAGCGTACCAATGGCCTGGATATCTCTGCCGAGGAGCTCACGATCGCTCTGGCGCCCTTTGAGCGCATCCGCCGTGCGGTAGGGGACAAGATGGACATCATGGTGGAGTTCCACTCACTGTGGAAATTGCCGGCCGCCCAGCGCATCGCCCGCGCGCTCAAGCCCTACGACACCTTCTGGCACGAAGATCCTGTTCGCATGGATAGCCTCGAGACGCTCAAGGCCTATGCGCCCCATTCCGATGCGATGATCTGTGCCTCTGAAACGCTGGCCTATCCCCATGCCTTCCGCGACTATCTCGCGACCGGTGTCGCGGGCGTTGCCATGCTCGATCTGTCCTGGTGCGGTGGCCTCTCCGAAGCGCGGAAAATCGCTGCACTCGCCGAAGCGCACCACATTCCGGTGGCGCCCCATGATTGCACGGGTCCCGTCGTGTTCATGGCCTCCTGCCATTTTTCGCTCCATGCGCGAAACACCCTGATCCAGGAGTCCGTGCGAGCCTTTTACACCGGCTGGTACACCGAGCTTGTGACCGCGTTGCCCCTCGTCAGCAAAGGCGAGATTTCGGTCGCCGACGCGCCCGGCTTGGGGCTTGAGCTTCTGCCTGAGTTGTTTACCCGCCCCGATGCCATCCACCGCCGCTCAGGCGCCGACGGAGAAGTGACGTGACCACATCTAAGCCAGCCATGTCCCCCGCTCGAATGGGGGTGCTCGTCATGCTGCTGGCGATGTTCCTGTTCTCGCTCAATGATGCGATGGGCAAGTGGCTGGTCTCGACCTATTCGGTCGGTCAGGTCCTGCTGCTGCGCTCCGCCGTGGCGCTGCTGATCCTCTTGCCCTTCCTGTGGAAAGCGGGACTGCGCCCGATCCTTTCGGCCGAGCGCCCGTGGCTGCAGTTCATGCGCGTCGTGTTCTCCACCGCCGAAGTGTTCTGCTTTTACTGGGCGGTGTATTATCTGCCGCTCGCCGACGTGATGACCTACTGGCTTGCCGCGCCCATCTATGTCGCAGCCCTTTCGCCAATCCTGCTCAAGGAAAAGGTCGGTCCGGTGCGCTGGGCGGCCATTGCCCTGGGCTTCGTCGGCGTGCTCGTGGCGCTGACGCCCTCGGGTGAGATCAATTTCATTGCGCTCGGCGCCGCATTGGTCGGCACGCTTGCCTTTGCGCTAATGATGATCACTGGCCGCAGCCTGCGCGGCACGCCCGATACCACGCTGGTGCTGTTCCAGCTCGGCGGCGCACTGGTCGCAGGCCTGGTGCTGACCCCCTTCAGCTGGACCACGCCCACCGCCCCCGACTTCCTGCTGCTCGGCGCGCTCGGCGTTGTGGCCATGGTGGCCCATATCGGGGTCAATCGTGCGGTCAAGCTGGCCGATGCGGCAACCATCGCGCCCCTGCAATATACGCTGCTGCCCTGGGCCATTATCCTGGGCTATCTGTTCTTTGGCGATCTGCCGCGCCCGCTGACGCTCCTCGGCGCGGCCATCATCCTCGCCTCGAGCTTCATCATCTATCTGCGCGAAAACCGCGCCAAGGCCGAACTCGGCGCGGCCCAGCCTGAACCGGGTTGATCAGGCCGCCCACATCTTCTTGCGGGAGGTCTTGCCGATGCCCGGGTTAAAGCTGTTGGTTGGATCAAGGCTCCGGTAGAAGTCCTCGAGCGCCGGCTGCGCCTTGTAGAGATGCCCCACATTGTGCTCGGCCGGATATTGCGCGCCCCGCGTGTCGAGGATCGTCAGCATCTCCTCTTCGAGCGCATGGCAATCCACGCCTTTCTTCGCCAGATATTCCTGGTGCAGCACATGGCAGAAGAAATGCCCGCAATAGATCGTGCGCTCGATCCGGTCGGTGATGCTGGCCGGCAAGGTTTCAAACCAGTCGATGGCATTGCGGGGCAGGGCGACGTCCAGCGCCACGATGTTCTCCACCGTTTGCTTGTGGGTGGCGCGATAGCGCACCACTGATCCACCCACGACGAAGCGATGGAGGAACGCGGCCTCGCCTTCTTCCTTGGTGCACTCAAAGAAGTCCGCATCCCCGCTCGGCAACCGTGCTGCAAGATAGTCGCGCGCCTCGGCCACTCCGGGGCCACCCATTTTGAGCAGCAGATGATGGGTATAGCGATCCCGATACGCATTCATCCGCTTGGGTAGGTGCTCCGGCCACAGCCGCGCCAGGGCATTCAGCACATGATCGCCAATGGTGGAGCCGAGCCGCAACTGCTCGGTCAGGCCATCGAACCAGCTCTTGGCGGAATAGGCCTTGGGCACATTGTCGGTCCCAAAGGCGCGGATGAACAGGAACAAATCCTTGCCGTAGACCTGCGCGGTCTCATAGGCCTCCCGGTGGATATATTCCCCGGCAATGGGCAGGTTCTCGAACTTGGCCAGGATATCGCGCCGGATCTCGCCCAAGGTGTTGGGGTCATTAGCGCCGATATAGAACACGGTCACATCCTTGTCCGCCTCGAAGGTGTCGAGCCGCACCGCAAACACGCCGATGCGGCCGGCCGAGCCCGAAGCCTCATAATGCCGCCGCGGATCGGCATTGAACCGTGCCGGCGTCGGGGCATCGATATCGCGCACATGCTCGCAATATTGCTTGTCCGAAGCCCACTGATTGCTGGCATGAGTGATGTCGCTGTCCCGGTAATCCTTCCGGTCCAGCCGCGACAACACCGTCTCGGGATCATCGCCTAGCGCCACACCCAGATGGTTGACCAGCTGCAATCGTCCTTCCGCATCGATCTGCGCATAAAGGGCAAACTGCGTATAGGCCGGCCCGCGCCGGATCAGCGAGCCGCCCGAATTGTTGCACACCCCGCCTGTCACCGAAGCCCCAATGCAGCTCGATCCGATCACCGAATGGGGCTCGCGCCCGATCGGCCGCAGGGCTTTTTCCAGCTTGTCGAGGGTGGCGCCGGGCAGGGCGATCACCTGGCGCCCGTCCTCGATCAGGTCGATCCGGTCGATCCGCATCGTGTTGATGATGACGATGGGTCGGTCATAATCGTTCCCTGCCGGCGTTGACCCGCCGGTCAGGCCCGTATTAGCCGCCTGGAAGATGACGATCACATCGGCCGCAACGCAGGCCTCGAGCACCCGCCATTGCTCGAGCAGCGTCGCCGGCCGCACCGCAGCCAGGATTTCTCCATCGCCATAACGATAGCCCTTGCGGAAGCGGCGGGTGGCTCGCTCGCCTACATGCACATGTCCCGGTCCCACAATCGCTTCGAAAGTGTCGATCAGCCGTTCCATGCTGCAGCTCCGAAATTTCAGACATTTGCCGCTTAGCACAGCGCAAACTAGTTTTCACGCCTCCGAGGTGACCGAGACGTTCAATAATCAGCGCTTTTCATCGGCAGACCGCAGGGGCGCAGAACTGCTTAGAGGAAATCGGCACGATGTGGCGTGAACACATCCACGAGGCGGCCCCGCTCAAGCGCCTTGACGCCATGGACCAGCCCTGACGGCACGATGAAGCTGCCCCCTTGGCCGACGGTTTGGGTTACCCCGTCGATGGTGACTTCGAACGAGCCCTCCGCCACATAGCTCACCTGGATATGGGGATGGCTGTGCAAGGCGCCGATCGCACCGGCTTCGAAGGCGAACTCGACCTGCATCAGTTCGTCGGAGTGGATCAGCACCCGTCGTTTATTGCCGGGGCCCAGCTCGGTCCAAGGGGTTTCTTCGGCCTGTGCAAAGAGCTTCATTTCATTACCTCGCGAGCCAGCCGCCATCCACGGGGATGACAGCGCCATGCATGTAGTTTGCAGCGTTTGACAGCAAGAACACTGCCGCATCGCCAATATCGGCAGGGGCACCCCAGCGCCCCGCTGGTATCCGCCCGAGGATCGCGGACGAACGTTCCGGATCGGCCCGCAGGGCCGCGGTATTGTTGGTCTGGATATAGCCGGGGGCTATGGCATTCACATTGATGCCCTGCGCCGCCCATTCATTGGCCAGCAGCCGGGTGATGCCGAGCACGCCGCTCTTGGACGCCGTATAGCTCGCCACCCGCACGCCACCCTGGAAGCTGAGCATGGACGCAATGTTGACGATCCGCGCCGGACGGTTCGCCGCCAGCGCCTTTCGTCCCAAAGCCTGGCAGAGAAAGAACATGCTCTTGAGATTGGTGTCCATCACATCGTCCCAATCGGCTTCCGTGAGGTCAACCGCATCGGCCCGCCTGATGATGCCGGCATTGTTGACCAGCCCATCCACCGGGCCATGTTGGTCCCATACGGCATCGAACATGGCTTGGGCGGCGCTGGTTGAACTCAGGTCTGCCTGCACTGGCACGAACGGGGCCGCCAGTTCCGCCAGCAACCCCGCAGTTTCATCCATGCTGGATCGGCCAACCCCGATCACGCGCGCGCCGGCCCGTCCGACCGATACTGCGATGCCTTGGCCGATCCCCGTATTGGCGCCGGTCACCACCACCGTTTTGCCTTGAAGGCTGAATGCCGAAAGGTCGATCACAACAATTGCTCCATGCCGACCTTTTCGACATCGGTATAGTCGACATTGTCGCCGGCCATCGCCCAGATAAAGGTGTAGGACCCCGTGCCCGCACCCGCATGGATCGACCAGGGCGGGGAGATCACCGCCTGCTCGTTGCGCACGATCAGGTGCCGGGTTTCTTCCGGCTCGCCCATCAGATGCACCACCAGAGCGTCGGGCTTGAGGTCGAAATACAGATAAGCCTCCATGCGCCGGTCATGCACATGGGCCGGCATGGTGTTCCACACCGAACCCGGGGCAAAACTCGTCAGCCCGACCACCAACTGGCAGGTCTGCACGCTATCGGCGTTGACGAACTGGAAGATCGACCGCTCGTTGGCCGTTTCCTGGCTGCCGAGGTCGAGCCGCTTGGCGTCGCTCTGCCGGATGAGCTTGGTCGGGTACCCGGCATGTGCCGGTGCGCTCAGCAGGTAGAACTTGGCCGGCTCGCTCTCGCCGGCCGAAGCGAAGCTGACCGCTTGGCTGCCCATGCCGATATAAAGCATGTCGCGCGGCGCGAGTTCGTGCCTGGTGCCATCCACCTCGATGCTGCCGGGCCCGCCAACATTAACGGCAATCAGTTCGCGCCGATCCAGAAAAGCCGCCGTGCCAGTAGGCGCAATGGATACAAGCGTGAGCGGCGAGCCTGCCGGCATGGCGCCACCCACGGCCATACGATCATAATGGGTATAGGTCCAGTTTACTCCGCCCGGCGTAAACAGGCTCTCGATCAGGAAATGCTCCCGCAATTCCTCGGTGTTCATGGTGGCCGCGCTGACCGGGTCGATGGCAAAGCGAATTTCATGTTCAGTGGTCATAACTGGTCCTCGGTAAGCGGGTTAGACGGTGCGCAGGCGGGCGCGATAGCGCTCCTGGCTGCGGGAAAGATGCTGGCGCATGGCCTCACGTGCGGCGGCCGCGTCCTGTGCCGAGATCGCCTCCATGATGTCGCGGTGTTCTCGCTGCAGCCCCGCCTGATACTCACGGCTTAGAACAGTTTCGGTGCTCCAGGGCGAGGCCACATCGCACGGAATGGTTCGGCTACCCAGCGCTTCGAGCACCTCGGTGTAGAATGGGTTGTTGGTTGCCGCGGCAATCGCGCGATGGAAAGCGAAGTCGGTCTTCCCCGTGGGAATTCCCAGCTTGAGCAAACGGCCAAACTCGTTCCAGGCCTCCTGAATGGCAGCTTCCTGGCTGGCGCTGCGCCGCACCGCTGCCAGACCCGCGGCTTCGATCTCGATGCCCATGCGCACTTCAAGCACGTTGATGGCGACGGAAATCTTGTTGGCGCTTTCCGCCCCCAGGGCGTTGAAGGGGCTGGCCGGACTGGGCACAACGAACACCCCGGCGCCCTGGCGCGACTGCACCAGCCCGTCGGCTGCAAGAGCTGCGATTGCCTCGCGCACCACCGTGCGGCTGACGCCGAAGATCGTCGTCATCTGCCCCTCAGTAGGCAGTTTGCCGCTCGCATCATATTCGCCCGCCGCGATCCGCCGGCGCAGCGTTCCGGTCACGAGGTCAGCAAGCTTTGGTCTTCGCAGGGCAGGGGAGCTTTCGGTCGCGCTCATCGCCTATCCCCTGAACAACGCCGGCAGCCACAGCGACAGGGCAGGGATATAGGTGACCAGGCCCAATACCACGATCCCGGCAAGGTAGAACGGCCAGATACTCTTCATCGCCTCCATCACGCTGATCTTGCCCACCGCAGCCGCCACGAACTGCACCGGCCCGAGCGGTGGCGTATTGAGCCCGATCCCGAGATTGAGGATCATGATCACCCCGAAATGCACGGGGTCCACCCCAAATGCCTTCACCATCGGCAAGAAGATCGGCGTCGTGATGATGATCAGTGGTCCCATATCCATGAAGGTGCCCAGCAGCAGCAGGGCCACATTGATCATCAGCAGGACCAGCAGGGGGTCCGAGGAGATCGTCGCCATGCCTTCGGTCAGAATGAGCGCGACCTTCAGATAGGCCATTAGCCAGGCAAAGCTCGCCGCCGCTCCGATGATAAACAACACCATTGCCGTGGTCCGCACTGCCCCCAGCACCGCGTGGACGAACTCGCTCCAGTTGAGCGAGCGGTAAATGATGAGGGTCACGAGGAGCGCATAGATCACCGCGATGCAGGAGCTTTCTGTCGCGGTGAATATCCCGGAGCGCACCCCGCCAAAGATGATGACGATGAGCATCAAGCCAGGGATGGAAACAAGGAAGAAGTAGCCGGCGCGCCGGAAGCCCGGAAAAGGCTCGGTGGGGTAGCCCCGCTTGACGGCAACGAAATAAGCGGTGATCGCCAGCACCACCGCCAACAGCAAACCCGGGATGATCCCGGCGGTGAACAGATCGGCAATCGAGATATTGCCGCCGCCCGAAAGCGAATAGATGATCATGTTGTGGCTGGGCGGCAGCAGCAGTGCGATCAGCGCCGCCATGGACGTGACATTGACCGCATAATCAGCGCCATAGCCGCGCGCCTTCATCTGCGGGATCATGATGCCACCCACCGCAGCAGCCTCGGCCACGGCGGATCCCGAAATGCCACCGAAGAGGGTCGAGGCCGCGATATTGACTTGCCCGAGGCCGCCCCGCACATGCCCGATCAGCGAGCCGGCAAAGGAGATGATGCGCGAAGCAATCCCGCCCCGCATCATCAGATCGCCGGCAAAGATGAAGAACGGAATGGCAAGCAGACTGAACGCCGACACACCCGAATTGAGCTGCTGGAACACCACCACCGGCGGGCGTCCGAGATAAACGATGGTGGCAAAGCTCGCGATCCCGAGGCAAAAGGCGATCGGGGTGCCGATCACCATCAGCACGGTAAAGACGCCGAAAAGGATCCAGTATTCCATTGTCTTCAGGCCTCGGTGATCGTCGGGTCGGCGGCAACATCATCGATCGGCTCGCCGGCCAGGCGCAGCAGCAGGCGCTCGGCGGCAAACAGGCACATCAGCGCGCCAGACAGGACGATGGGGAAGTAGGTAAAGGATGTAGGCAGGCCGAGCACGGGAATGCGGGTCGACCAATAGCGCACCGCCAATTCGCTGCCATAAACCACCATGCCCAAAGCAAAGGCCAAGACGCACAGATCGCTGAGGGCCCGCAGCCATGGCTTGGCGCCCGGCGGCAGGACGTAGAGCAGCACGTCAAAGCCCATATGGAAGTTCTCGCGCACCCCCACGGCTGCGCCCAGGAAGATGAACCAGGTCATCAGCATGATCGAGCCGCTCTCCGTCCAGGCGGGGGAGGCGTTGATCACAAAGCGCATGAACACCTGGTAGGCAACGATCGCCGTCATCGCCACAAGGCCAATGCCGGCCAGCCATAAAATGACGGTCGAGAGCTGTCCCAGCCGGCGGCTGGTGGGCAAGAGCCAGGTTCGCATTGCAGTTGGACCTCATGGGTGAGCCTGCCGAGCCACCCGTGGTGGCCCGCAAGTCGTCAC
Organism: Devosia sp. Z11_6; assembly: GCF_058133665.1. Lineage (NCBI taxonomy): Bacteria > Pseudomonadati > Pseudomonadota > Alphaproteobacteria > Hyphomicrobiales > Devosiaceae > Devosia > Devosia sp. Z11_6. Next base: position 501,820 of record NZ_JBYUNQ010000003.1, on the reverse strand, counting down.
GCGCCCCCGTCAGCGCCATGCGGCGGAGCGCGGTGGAATTGGCCGGCGCCCGAGCGCCGGCCTCCGTTTTTTCCGGTTAGCCTTCGGTGGCCTGGATGCGGGCAACCAGATCCTGCAGCGCCGGGTCGGTGACATATTTGTCGTAGACCGGCTTCATCGCTTCGATAAAGGGAGCCTTGTCGACTTCGTTGATCTCGGCACCGAGTGCTTCCACGGCAGCCTTGGATTCCACTTCCTTGGCCGCCCAGAGCTCGCGTTGCTTGGCGACGGACTCCTTGGCGGCTTCGCGGAACAGCGCCTGGTCTTCTGGCGTCAGGCCATCCCAGACCACCTTGGAGATCACCAGCACTTCGGGCACCATCAGGTGCTCGTCGAGCGAATAGTATTTCGCCACTTCCGCATGTCCGGCCGTGTCGTAGCTGGGATAGTTGTTTTCCGCGCCATCGATCACGCCGGTCTGGATGCCCGAATAAACTTCCCCATAGGGCATGGGCGTGGCATTGCCACCAAAGGCGGCGACCATATCGACGAAGATATCGGACTGCATGACGCGCATCTTCATGCCCGAGATGTCAGCCGGGGAGGTGATGGGCTTCTGGCTGTTGTAGAACGAGCGCGCGCCACCATCGTAGAACGCAAGCGCCACCACATCCACCTTGTCGAAGGCGCCCAGGATTTCTTCCCCGATCGGGCCATCCAGCACCGCATGGAAGTGATCGGCCGAGCGGAAGATATAGGGCAGCTGCGTGACCGTGGCTTCCGGCACCTGCGTACCAAAGGCACCGATCGAGATGCGGTTCATGTCGATGACGCCAAACTGGGTCTGCTCGATCGTGTCCTTTTCCTCGCCCAGCTGGGCGGAATGGAACACTTCGACGCTATAGCGGCCATCGGTTTTCTCGCTCAGCAATTCGCCGAAATGCTTGACTGCTTCCACCGTTGGGTAGCCGTCGGGATGCGTGTCGGACGAGCGCAGCACGGTTTGCGCGCTGGCAGTCGAAAGCATCAGGGTCGTAGCGACGAGCGCCGTCGCTGCCAATTTAGGCAGATGAAACATGGTATCCTCCCATATGCATGTCCGTGCGCTTTGCTCTAGGCATCGGCACCCCTGCTGGCTGCATTCTGGCCAGCACCGGCAGCGCTATTGCGCTTTGGGAACTGCATGATTGGTAGAAAACGGCTCAAATCCAGTCAACATACAAATACCAAAACTTGTATGATGAATCGCGCGAGCGTCTGCGGAGCTATTGTTGAGGGGGCAGAAGGGTAAGTATAGGCGCGTCCAAGCTAAAGCATACTCGGCCGAGTGACTCCGCCGGCGCCATTTTTGGCGCTGCGCAGCACCTCGGCCAGATCAAGCGCAATGCTGGCTTCCATCGCCGCCCGCGCCTTAGCCCGGTCGCCCGCTTCGATGGCGTGGATCAGCTCATCATGTAGACCGATCGAGCAGGTGGCGTATTGCGGCAGCACATTGGCTCCGCCCTTTGAGACCGCGAGCGCCAGGGTGAGTTCCACCACGCCCAGCACCGAGCGGAGGAGGGGGTTACCCGATCCATCCGCCAGCACGCGGTGGATTTCGAGACAGGCGAGGCCAAACTGTTCGGCGCTGCTGTCGGCCGTGCTCATCTGGTGCAGCCAATATTTCATCAGGCGCACCTGCTCGGCGGTACGTCGCTGCGCCATCCGTTCCGCTGCCTGCGCCTCAAGCGGCGCGCGCACCTCGAACAGACCCTCGATGAAGGGGCCGGGCAGGGTGGCATAGAAGTGCCAGGACAGCACCTGCGGGTCGAAATAATTCCAGCGGCTTTGCGGCGACACCCTTGTGCCGATCTTGGGCCGCGCTTCCACCAGCCCCTTGGCCTCAAGCGTCTTGAGCGCTTCGCGCAACACGGTGCGCGACACGCCATAGCTCTCCATCATCTCCGCGTCGCTGGCCAGCGTGGAGCCGACGGGAAAGCTTCCGTCCACAATGGCTTGCCCGATTTCGTTGATCACGAAGCTATGGAAGTTCCGTGCAGCGGGCCGCCCGGAAAGCGAGCGGATAAGGCTGCCAGGTTCGATCATCTCAGGCCTTCTCGGGTACCTTTTCCCCCGGACCGGAGGCCGCGAAGATCAGCCGCTGCAGCACGATGAAGAGGAACAACAGCACCCCGATGACGATCTTGGTCCACCAGCTCGAAAGCGTGCCATCAAAGATGATGTAGGTTTGCACGAGTCCCAGCAGCATCACGCCCACGAGGGTTCCGACTACAAAGCCATAGCCACCCGTCAACAGCGTGCCCCCGATCACCACCGCGCTGATCGCGTCAAGTTCGACGCCAACCGCCGCCAGCGGATAACCGGCGGAGGTGTAGATGGAAAACACGATCCCCGCCAGCCCGGCCATGGTGCTCGACAGGATATAGATCAGCACCGTCGTGCGCGCCATCGGCACCCCCATCAGCGCCGCCGAAGTCGCATTGCCGCCAATGGCATAGACATAGGAGCCGAACTTGGTGCGATGCGCGAGCACCGCGCCCAAGGCGAAGATCCCGAGCATTAGGAGGCCGATAAAGCTCAGCCGCCCGCCACCGGGCAAGCGGATGATAAGGCTTGTGAGCCAATCCACAAACGGGTGGTCGATCCCCACCGAATCCTGGGTGATCACCGAAGCGCCACCACGGGCGAGGAACATGCCCGCGAGCGTGACGATGAACGAGGGCACCTGGAGGAAATGGATCGCCAGCCCCATTGTGGCGCCGAACGCCGCCGCTACGCCCAGCGCAATGGCAAAAGCCAGCACTGGATGCAGCCCCATCCAGGTAATCAGCACGGCAACAAGCACGCCGGTAAACCCGATCACCGCGCCCACCGAGAGATCGATGCCACCCGAGATGATCACAAAGGTCATGCCCACCGCCGCAATGCCGAGAAAGGCATTATCGGTAAGGAAATTGCCCAGGACGCGCGTGGAGAACATCCCGGGGAACTGGAGCACGGCCAGCCCATAGGCAACGAGGAAAATGACGAGGGTGGCGAGAAGCGGCCGGAGACTGCGATTCATGAGGTCTTGACCTTGGGCACGGCCACCAGCTTGCGCGGCATGACCCGGCCGGCGAGCGGCGATTGCACCAGCAGGATCAGGAAGATCATGCCAGCCTTGACGATGAGGTTGAACTCGGGCCGGAACCCGGAGACGAGAATGCCGGTGTTCATGGCCTGGATGATGAGCGCCCCCACCACCGCCATCGGCACGGAAAAGCGCCCGCCCAGCAGCGAGGTGCCCCCGATCACGACGGCCAGGATCGCGTCGAGTTCGAGCCACAGCCCGGCATTATTGGCGTCGGCACCGCGAATATCTCCAGTGACGATCAGCCCGGCGATCGCGGCGCATAGTCCCGAGAGGGCATAAACAAAGAACAGCAGCATGCGGCTGCGAATACCCGAGAGGCTCGCTGCGGCGCGATTGACCCCGACAGCCTCGATGAAGAGCCCGAGCGCGGTGCGTCGCACCAGCAGCGTCACCCCCACCATCAGCACCAGCGCAATCACTGCCGCCATGGGGAAGCCGAGAAACGAGCCGGTACCGATAAAGACCAGCAGGGGATTGTTGAAGGTGACGATCGAGCCTTCGGTGATCAGCTGGGCAATCCCGCGCCCCGCCACCATCAGCACCAGCGTGGCAATGATCGGCTGGATGTTGAATACCGCCACCAGTAGTCCGTTCCACAACCCGCAGGCGAGCCCCAGCCCCAGCGCCGCCGCTACAGCAATGGGCGCCGGATAACCCGCAACGACGAGGCTCGCCGCCGCCGCGCCCGCGACGGCCATGATGGCGCCCACGGACAGATCCACCCCCTTGGTGGCGATCACACCCGCCATGCCGATGGCAAGGATAGCCACGGGCGCGCCGCGATTGAGCACGTCGATCAGGCTGCCAAAGAACCGCCCGTCCTGCCAGGTGATGCGGAAGAAGTTGGGAAATAGCAGCCAGTTGATCAGCAGCACCCCGACAAGGGCGAGGAGCTGCGGATTGGCGAGGCGGTTGAGTGACTGGCGGATCATGCCTCCTCTCCTTCCTTGTGGTTGGCGATGGCCTGCACGATCACGGCCGGGCTCATTTGCTCGCCATGCAGTTCGGCTACGAGTTCACGGTCGCGCATGACGACGATGCGCGAGGAATAAGCGACCACTTCGTCGAGCTCGGACGAGATCACCACCAGTGCCATGCCATCGTCGCGCAGGCGGTTGATGGTGCGCACAATCTCGGCATGGGCGCCCACATCGATGCCGCGCGTGGGCTCATCCAAGATCAGGAAGGCCGGATCGGTCGCGAGCCAGCGCGCGAGGATCGCCTTTTGCTGGTTGCCGCCTGACAGGAGCTTGATCGGCATGTCGAGGGAGGCCGCGCGAATATCGAGCGATTCCCCGAACTTGCCGGCAATCTCGAGCTGCTCGTCGCGGCTGAGCGCGGTGAACCACCCGAGCTTGCCCTGCAGCGCAATGACGATGTTTTCGCGCACCGACAGATCGCCGAAAATGCCCTCGATCTTGCGATCTTCGGGCAGAAAGCCAAATCCGTGATTGATCGCATCCGTTGGGCGATTGATGACGAGCTGCACGCCTTCCATCGACACGCTACCTTCGTCCGCTGCATCGGCCCCGAACATGATGCGCGCCATTTCCGTGCGACCGGATCCCAGCAGGCCCGCGACTCCGATCACCTCGCCCTTGCGGATGGTCAGATCGAAGGGATGAACGCTGCGCTTGCGGCCATAGCCCTTGAACTCCAGCAGCACCTCGCCGCGCGCCCCATCGGCCTCAAGGCTGGTGGCACCGGAAAAGGCGATATCCTTGCCCAGCATCAGGCGCACCACTTCGCTGCGATTGAGCGTATCGATGTCGCGCGTGCCCACGAGCTTGCCGTTGCGCAGCACGGTGACGCGATCGGCGATGGCAAACACCTGCTCGAGGAAATGGGTGATGAACACCACCGCCATGCCTTGGGCCTTGAGCCCGTTGATGACCTCGAACAGCCGCTCCACTTCATTGCGGTCGAGGCTCGCGGTGGGTTCGTCGAGGATCAGCACCTTGCCCGAAAGCTCGACGGCCCGGGCAATGGCAACGATCTGCTGCACCGCCACCGAATGGGTACCCAGCTCGCTGCCCGGGTCGAGCGCCAGCCCATAGCGCGCCAGCACCACGCGTGCTTCGCGCTCCATGCGGCGCCGGTCCACCAGGCCCCATCGCGTCGGCTGGTGCCCCAGAAACAGGTTCTCGGCGACCGAGCGATTGGGCAGGAGATTGACCTCCTGATACACCGTACCGATGCCATGGGTCTGGGCGTGCTGCGGATTGGCCAGCACGATTGGCCGCCCTTCTGCGAGGATCCGCCCGCCATCGGGCTGGTAGGCGCCGGTGAGGATCTTGATCAGCGTGGATTTGCCGGCGCCATTCTCACCCAGCAGCGCATGCACCTCGCCCGCGCGCAGGCTGAAATCGACTTGGTCGAGCGCCAGGTGATTGCCGAAAATCTTTGTGATACCGCGCGCTTCAAGCGCATAAGGGCCGTCTGACAAAACCGCCTCCTGGTTCAGCCGACCCGCTTGGATGACTCGGTCGGCCAGCTGGTCAGCCTTGGTCATGGGTCTGACTTGCACCCCGGCGCGGAGCCGGGATGCAATTGCGATGCGATCAGGTCAGTAACCGAGATCTTTGCGGCGCTCGTATTCGCCCTCGGGATCGTTCTCGGCCGTATAGAGCTTGGACTGGGTGATGATGAACTTCTCGGGCTCGGTACCATCGGCCCAGTAAGCGGCCAGCGCATCAAAGGCCGGACCGGCCATGTTTGGCGTCAACTCGACGGTGGCATTGGCTTCGCCGGCCGCGATAGCCTGGAAGATGTCGGGCACGGCATCGATCGACACGACCTTGATGTCGGTGCCGGGCTTGAGGCCGGCATCCTTGATCGCCTGGATGGCGCCAACCGCCATGTCGTCGTTATGAGCGTAAACGGCGCAGATATCGGCGCCGTTATTGGACGACTTGAGGAAGGCTTCCATCACTTCCTTGCCCTTGGCGCGGGTAAAGTCACCGGTCTGGCTCTGGCCGATCGTGATGTTGTCGTGGCCGGCAATGGCTTCTTCAAAGCCCTTCTTGCGGTTGATCGCGGGCGTGGAGCCAACGGTGCCCTGCAGCTCGACGACGTTGCAGTCCTCGTCGCCAACATTGTCGACCAGCCACTGGCCGGCCACACGGCCTTCTTCGACCTGATCGGAGGCGACGGAAGTTAGGTACAGATCCTCAGGGGCATCGACGCCGCGATCGAGCAGCACGACCGGGATCTCGGCTTCCTTGGCTTCGGACAGCACGTCGTCCCAGCCGGTCGCCACCACTGGCGCGACGAGGATCGCGTCAACGCCCTGGGCAATAAAGCCGCGAATGGCCTTGATCTGGTTTTCCTGCTTTTGCTGGGCATCGGCGAATTTGAGATCGACGCCGCGCGCTTCGGCTTCCTGCCGGGTCACAGCGGTTTCAGCCGCGCGCCAGCCCGATTCCGAGCCGATCTGGGAAAAGCCGATGACCTTGCCGGAAACATCCTGCGCCAGGGTAGCGGAAGACAAGGCGGTAGCGAGGCCTGCCGCGAGGGCAAGCTTGGTAATGATGTTCACTGGTAACCTCCCATGTGCCAGTCGCGGCGTATTCACCTGCGACGGTGATGCACTCCTACTAAAAGTACTATTATATGTAAAGTGGGTTGAGGGGCCGCTCCGCAGCAGACCCAAGTAACCGGCGACGCCTATACTTCCTCGGCAGAGAGCAGGGGGGTGAGCCCGCATTTTGCCGGGGTGCAACCACACCAGTCTTTCTCCCGGACATGATCTTTCCCCAAAGCACCGGCAAAGGAGCAGGGCGAGAGACTCGCCGCGCAACCGCAGGCCAAGGAAAACCCATGAAGCTGCTCCCCCTCACGGCCATTTTGCTGACCATGATCGTGCCTGCCCAAGGGCAGGAGCAATCGGCTTCCTGGGTCGAGCAGAAGTGCGGGGCTTACCAAGCCGCCTGGGCGGAGGCCGTTGCCGCGGCGGACGAGACCCAGGTCAACTATGCCTTCATTGCCGCCAATGAGAACTTCATCGCCGGTGGCTGCACCGAACCGGTGGAAGCTTGCCCGCGCTCGCGGGTGGAACTGGACATCGCCAATGCGCTCACGCTCGCAATGATGAATGCCGGGACGGCCAGCACCTTCCTGCCCTTCCGCTGCCCGGTTGAACCGACGGACAATGGCTGGTCCGGCCCAGGCCTCTAACGTCGGGCCGTCGCCTCCTTAGGTTACCCAGCCTTCCGCGCCGTCCAAACCATGTGACGCGCCCCGCGCCCACCAGAGCGAGCCCGCACCCTGTTTTCCTCGACACTGGCAAAGCCGGAGCCCTCGAGGCGGCGCGTGAACTCCGCGCTGGGATGGGCTGACCACACAGCCAGGACCCCGCCCGGACGCAGTGCCGCCCGCGCCGCCGCCAGTCCCGCCCGGCTATAAAGCGCATCATTGCCTTCCCGGCTGACCCCGTCAGGGCCATTGTCGACATCGAGCAGCACCGCGTCATACGCGTTCTCGCCCGCGCCGATCAGCCGCCGCACATCGGCCTCGACCACGCTCACCCTGGGGTCGGCGAGGCAATCGCCGAACACCGGCCCCAGCGGCCCATGCGCCCAGGCAATCACCTGCGGCACGATCTCGCCGACTGTGATCCGCGCATCGGCATTGAGCAGCGTGAGCGCGGCGCGCAGGGTAAATCCCATTCCGAGCCCGCCGATCAGGATATGGGCCTTGGGGCGCGCCTTGATCGGGTCGCAGGCAAGCCGCGCCAGTTCTTCTTCGGAGCCGCTGAGCCGGCTATTCATCAGCTCGTTGGTGCCTAGCATGATGGAATATTCGTCCCCGCGCTGCATCAGCCGCAGCCGCGTGTCACCACCCGGTACGCTGGCGGTATCAAGCTCGATCCAAGGCTTCATCGGCGGCCCGTCCTGGCTGGTGCAAACGGCAACGCTGCCGCGGCAGGTAGCCCGGACAGACCTGTCCGGGCACGGCGACAACCAAGGCGGTGTCATAGGAGCCGTACCCCGCAAGATCAAGCAGGGCCGTTTTAAGACTCACTCGCCAAGCTTCGCGAAGTCCAATGCCATCAGTGGCTTGACTGCTAGACCGGATTCTCTTGCAGAACTTACTATGAACGTTGCCGGCCATTGTCCGCTCTTCTTGCAACCAGCCGGTTGCCATGCGGCGCCTTAGCGGCCAAAATGCCGCAGCGTCAGTTCGTTCAGGAGGAATATCAATGAATTCAAGCGCCAAGACCAGCATGGGTCGCCTATCCACCCAAAGCCTGCTCGCTGGAGTAGCACTGGCCGGCCTGCTCGCCATGCCCATGCTTGCCTCGGCGCAAGAAACGCCCGTCGAGATCCCCAAGGGTCAGAACGAGCTGTTTTCCTCTCGCGTTGTGTCCACGGCTCTCAGCAATCCATGGGCCATGCGCTGGGGTCCCGACGACCAGATTTGGGTCACCGAGCGCACCAGTGGAGAAGTTACTCGCGTTGATCCCGAGACCGGCAACCAGCAGGTGCTGCTGACCCTTGATGACGTCTACACCGGCGTGCAGCACGAGGGCCTTCTGGGCCTGGCGCTTCATCCTGAACTGCTTCAGGGCACCGGCAACGACTATGTGTATCTGAGCTACACCGTCAACAACGGCACGGCCGAGGAGCCCGATCCTTCCGCCCGGATCGTGCGCTACACCTATGACGAGGCCACGATGCAACTGAGCGACCCCACGGTCCTCATCGAAGGGCTGCCGGCCTGGAACGACCACAATGCCGGCCGCGTCGTCATCGGGCCGGACATGAAGCTGTATTATTCCATCGGCGAGCAGGGCGCCAATTTTGGCCGCAACTTCCGCCGCCCCAATCTCGCTCAGGCCCTGCCCACCGCCGAAGAAGTCAGCGCCGAGGATTGGCACACCTATTCCGGCAAGATCCTGCGCATGGAACTCGACGGCTCCATCCCCGAGGACAACCCGGAGATCGAGGGGGTGCGCAGCCACATCTACAGCTATGGCCACCGCAATCCGCAGGGCATCGCCTTTGGTCCCGATGGCACGCTCTACGAAGCCGAGCATGGCCCCTCGAGCGACGACGAGCTCAACATCATCCAGCCCGGCGGCAATTATGGCTGGCCCAATGTCGCCGGCTTCAAGGATGACATGGCCTATTCCTATATCAACTGGAGCGAGGCCCCGTCCGATATCGAGCGCATCGTTACTCCAGTGCCCGACACGGTCCCGCAAACGGCTGAAACCGAGTTCGAGGGCGAGATGGTGGATCCGCTCGCCACCTATTTCACCGTCGACAGTGACTTCCCCTTTGGCGAGCAGTGCGGCTTCATCTGCAACCCCACCATCGCCCCCGCATCGGTGCTGTTCTACGAAGCCGGCGAGAACGGCATTGCCGAGTGGGACAATTCCATCCTGATGCCGACCCTCAAGCATGGCGTGCTCTACGTCCAGCATATGAGCGAAGACGGCAAATCGGTTGATGGCCTGCCCGAAGCCTGGCTCGGCAGCCAGAACCGCTATCGTGACGTGATCATCGCCCCCAATGGCCGCGATGTCTTCATCGCCACCGACGCTTTTGGCTCCGTCGTCCAGCTGTATGGTGACGAGCTGACCACGAGCGTGCTGCACAATCCTGGCGCGATCCTGAAGTTCACCTATGGTGGCGAGGAAGGCAGCGTGATCGGCACCGCCGGCGAGGCGCCAACCGAAGCGCCTGCGTCCGAAGCCGTGCCGCCTGCCGGTGGCCCCGAGGAATGGGAGAACCCGGCCAATCAGGGGACCGAAACGGCACCCGCCGAAGGCGCGGCTCCCGACAATGCTGCCGCCGCACCGGCCGCCGGGGCAGGGGAGGCCGATCTTGCTTCCCTCGTCAGTGCCGGCCAGCCTAAATTCGTCTCCACCTGCTCGGCCTGCCATGGCGTCAACGGTCAGGGTGGCGCCGGCGCGGTGCTTGCCGGCAACCAGAACCTGGCCGATGCCGGCCATGTCGCCTCAACCGTGATCCATGGCTTGGGCTATATGCCACCCTTTGGTGATGAGCTCAGCGACGAGGAGATCGCTCAGATCGGCAGCTATATCCGCAATTCCTGGGGCAACAACTTCGGGCCGCTGACCATCGATGAGGTCGCCGCCAAGCGCTAGTCGAGCTGCAACCGTGACGCAAAAGGCGGGAGCAATCCCGCCTTTTCTTTTGCTCAACTCTGCAACGCCGCCTCGACCGCCGTCTTGTCCAGCACCGACCACACGGTTTTGATCTGCCCATCCTCGAAGCGGTAAAACACGTGCTCCGCGAACTGGACCCGTCGCCCATTCACCGGCAGCCCGAGAAAGCTTCCGCGTGGCGTGCAGTCGAACCACAAGCGCGCCGCCACATTGGCCGCCTCGCAGACCAGCAGGTCGATTTGGAACCGCAGATCCGGGATCTGCCGAAAATCCTCCTCCAGCATCGCGCGATAACCCGCCAGCCCGAACGCCCGCCCGTTATGGCTGACTTCCGTATGCACGAACGTGCCGAGCCGCTCCCAGTCCTGGGCATTGAGGCAGTCGATATAGCGCCGATAGATCGCCCCCAGATCGTCACCCGCCATCGCCCCCTCCCAGCTAGACCGCGCCCGCAGCCTCAACCCGGCTCTGGGCCTGCGCAATCGCCGCGCCGAATTCAGCCGGCGTCGGCGACTCGGGAAAAGCCGGAACGCCCTCGGGCAGCATCACCCAGGCTTGCTTGCGGCTGGTCCAGAGATGCGCGACCGGCGCAATCGCCTGCCGCTCGTTCAAGGTGCCGGCGCGCAGGAACACCATGCCCGGGAGCACATCATTGCGGTTGAACAGGCGCGTATGGCATCCCCGGCAGAACAGTTCTTCGGAAACCATGCCCTCGATCTTGCGCTGATAGGCCTCAAGTTCGCCCTCGCATTCGAAGCTGGCGGCCCGAACCATGGCGTGTTCCGCAAAGGCACTGCCGCTGCGCAACTGGCAATCGAGGCAATGGCACGCATAAACATGCACCGGCTCGTCCGCCGCGATCCTGTAGGTCACGGCCCCGCATTCGCAGCCTCCGGTTCTCGGCATCTAGTCTGTTCGTCCTGTCAATCTACGGCGCCCGCCTGCGGGCGAGCGCTCTTTAGCCCTGGAGAATGGCAAACAACAGCCGCAGCACCTGCCCGAATCCCATCAGCATCAGCGCCAGCGCCAGGTCGGTGAGCAGGGTGTGAAACCGCGTCACATCAGGCACATCCCGCGCCGAAAAGGCGCGCAGCAGCGCCAACAGCGCCAGCACGCCCGCCGCGAAAAAGAAGGTATAGATCAGGATCTGCGTGAACATGCGGCTGTCTCCTCCCGGGTGGCCTGTTTTCGCACGCTCCGCCGCCGAGCACAACGACCAGCCCGCAGGCGCTCAGGCGCCGCTCACGCAACTTCGCCTCAGGTCGGGTGCGCTTCGGGCTCTTCGCTGCCGTCCTCGAGCTCGCTTTCAAAGGCGTCGAGCGCATCGGCCACTTTCATGGCCACGGTCGGGCTCGCATCGCTTTCCGACTTGGCCTGCTCATAGCTGGTCAATTCCTGCGGCGAGATCCCCGCGCGTGCGGCGAGGTCATCAAGGGTGATGCCGAGGCGTTCGCGCCGGTCGCGGTCGGCAACGGGCGAGTGGTCGGTGAGGGGAATGCGCATCGCGGCCATGATCGTCTCCAGAGATGAAAAGCTGGACCTCAACGTGGCAGGCCCGCAAGCGTTTCCCCTTATTCCCTCACGCCTTGAGCTTGGGCGAGCGGCCATACAGCAGCAGCATGGCCACGATCACCACGCCATAGATGATCTGCCGGCCATATTCGGCCATCTGCATTACCGACAAAATTGATTGCAGCAGCGTGATCAGGATCACCCCCGCCACCGTGCCCAGATAATTGCCGCGCCCGCCCAAGATCGAAGTGCCGCCCAACACCACGGCGGCGATCGCCGGCAGCAAATAGGCATCACCCATCGATTGCGCCGCCTTGCCGCCATACCCCGCCAGCATCACGCCCCCCAGCGCCGCGAGCCCGCCCGAAAGCGCAAACGCCACCATCACCACCCGCTGGGTGGGGATACCCGAAAGGTAAGCCGCGCTTTCCTTGTTGCCGATGGCATAAACCGAGCGTCCGAAGGTCGTGCGGTTGAGCAGGAACACCGCCAGCGCCCCGGTAATGGCCCAGCCGATCACCGCATTGGGGATGCCCAGGATCGGGTCGCCCGTTGCAATGAAGCGCATTGCCGCCGAAGCGGAATCCCGCGGCGACGAGCCCCCGGAATAGGCCACCATCAGCCCTTGCGCGACCGCGTTGACCGCAAGGGTGATGATCATGGACGGGATGCGCAGATAGGCAACGCCCACCCCGTTGATCAGCCCCAGCAACACTCCGCACAGCACCCCAAATGGAATGGCGAAGAACTCGCCCATCGGCCCATAGGCGGCGGCCGCCGAAGCCATCATCGCCCCCACCGTTACCGTCCAGGGCACCGACAGGTCGATCTGGCCCAAGAGGATCACCAGCATCATGCCGGTGGCAATGATGCCCAGGAACGCCCCCACCTTGAGTTGCTGCAGCAGATATTCTGGCGACAGGAAGTTGGGGGAATAAAGGCTCCCCACCACCAGCAGCACGATGATGCAGCCAAAGGCAGTCAGCACCGGCAGATCGAGGCTTTGTCGCAGCGTGCTCCACCGGTCGGCTGGAGCGGAATGCGCCTGAATGCTCATCGCGGCCTCACGTAAACAGGTCGAGCCGGTTGCGAACCTGGAACAACCGGGCCGAACCGAGCGACACCGCCAGCAGCAGCACAATGCCCTGGAACAGCGGTTGGTAAAGCGGATCAAGATCGAACACGAACAGCAGATCACCGATGGCGCGGAAGGCGAGGGCGCCAAAGATCGCCCCGATCGCCGAGCCGCGCCCGCCAAACAGCGACACCCCGCCCAGCACTACCGCGGCAATGGCATAGAGCGTGTAGGTGTTGCCGTTGGATAGGGAGGCTTCGCCCGAATAGGTGAAGAAGGTCAGGAAGATCCCGCCGATCGCTGCGAGGAGGCCCGACAGCACATAGGCGAGGAACTTGGCCCGTCGGATCGGCATGCCCGACATATAGGCGGCCATCTCAGCCGACCCGACCGCATAGGCGGCGCGCCCCAGCACCGAGCGCTGGAATGGCACCCAGATCACCAGCACGACCCCGAGCAGCACGACGAGGCTCGTCGGCACGACGCCGAACAAGCGCCCGGTGAGCGCGTCGGCCAAGCCGGAGTTAAAATTGGGATCTGAGCCGGGAAAGGGGCGCAGGATCAAGGCAATGCCGAAATAGACCGCCCCCGTTGCGATAGTCGCTACGATGGGCTGCAAGCGCCCAAAGATCACGATCAAGCCGTTGATCGCTCCGCAAGCCAGGCCCACCAGCAGGGTAGCACAAACCCCCAAGCCCGTTTCCCAACTCGTGCCGCCCAGGAGATACGAGGCGACGCAATTGGCGAGAATGAAGATCATTCCTACCGAGAGGTCGATCCCGGCGGTCAGCACCACAAAGGTCTGCGCCATCGCGACGAAGGCCAGCAAAACGCCCTTGTTGGCCGCGGTCTGCACCACATTGGCGGTAAACCCCGCGGGGTGGTTGGCGACATAGAGCGTGAACATCGCCACAAAGATCAGCAACGCCAGCAGCGTGCCGCGCTGGGCAGCGAAATGAAAGCGCCAGTCCCTCATGCTTGCGCCGGCGCGCCGGCCTCCCTCGTCATTTCCACGTTGAGGGCGCTGCCGATCAGCGCGCGCTCGGTGATCTCCTCGCCCACCAGTTCGCGCTTGATCGCGCCGTCATACATCACCAGCACCCGGTCGCAGCAGCCGATCAGCTCGTCATAATCGGTGGAGTAGAGAATGATCGCCGCGCCCGCATCCGCCAGCTGGCGCAGTAGCTGGTAGATTTCCTGCTTGGTGCCCACATCGATGCCGCGGGTGGGATCATTGAGGAGGATGATGCGCGGCTGCCCCATCAGCCATTTGGCAATCACCACCTTTTGCTGGTTGCCGCCCGAAAGCGCCGCCACCGGCACCTCGGTACTCGCCGTCTTGATGGCCAAGAGCTTGATCATCTCGTCGGCCGCTCGCCGTTCGGCCGCCTTGTCGATGATGCCGGCATGGGAAATGCGGCTCATGCTGGCCAGGCTCAAATTCTCCATCACCGACATAGGCAGCATCAGCCCCTCGGTTTTGCGATCCTCGGGGATCAGCGCCATGCCGACTGGCGGCGCCTTGGCCGCGCGCGGCCCGGTGAGTTTTCGCGCTTGCCCGTCGATCAGGATCTCGCCGCCGGTGCCGCGCAAGACTCCAAAGAGCGCCAGCAGCAATTCGCGTTGCCCCTGGCCGTCGAGCCCCCCGAGCCCGAGGACTTCGCCGGACCGCACACCAAAGGAGATGTTGTTGAGCCGGTCGGTCCAGGTCAGGTTGCGCACCGCCAGTACGGGCTTGACCGAAGCGGGCAGGGGCGCCGGCTTGGGCGGAAACACATTGGAATATTCCCGCCCGATCATCATCTCGATGACTTCGCCATCGCTGCGCGTGCCCGCCGCAAAACTGGCGACCTTGCTGCCATTGCGAAACACCGTGCAGGTATCGGCGAGTTCGGCGATCTCATGCATGCGGTGCGAAATATAGAGCAGTCCCAGCCCCTCGCTGCGCAACCGCTTGAGCACGCCAAACACCTTGGCGACGTCAGCCGCCGTCAGCGCCGAAGTGGCTTCATCCAGGATCAGCAGCCGCGGCTTGCGCGCCAGCGCCTTGGCGATCTCCACCAATTGCCGGCGCGACAGCGGCAAATCCTTGATCAGCGCCAGGGGATGGATGTCCTCGGCCCCCGCCCGGGCCAGGGCCGCTTCGGCCAGCCGCCGCTGCTCGCGCCGGTTGATGAGGCCGAAGCGTGTCGGCGGGTTGGCGGCAATGATGTTGTCGGCCACCGAAAGCTCGGGGATCAGCGAGAGTTCCTGGAAGATGCAAACGATCCCCGCCGCATTCGCCGCCCCCGGATCGGGAAAGCTTACCGGCCGGCCATCGAGGAACATCTGCCCTTCGTCGGGCGCCACCACCCCCGACATGATTTTGATCAGCGTCGACTTCCCCGCACCGTTTTCGCCGAGGATGGCGTGCACGCGCCCGGCCTCGACCACGAGGTCGGCCTTCTCCATCGCCCGCACGCCACCATAGCGTTTGGATATCCCTTCCATGCGAAAGAGCGGAGCGGTGTTGTCCATGTCACCCCCAAGCCATCGACCGGGCGCGGGAGCCCGAAGGTTCCCGCGCCACGCACTTACTGATTACCTTCGGTCTGGCTCATGATCTCCTGCGCGCTGAAATTGATGCCGCAGGTGGGAAAGGAGTTGCCGACAAAAAAATTGTCGGATTCGGCGGTGTAGAAATTGGTGCCATCAACGAAGTTGGGATCTTCGGTGATGTCGAGCGGCAGGTTGATCGCCTGCGGGATCACCTTGCCGTCGAGCGCATCGATGGCGGTCTTGATCGCCACGGCGACCTGCGCTGGCCCCGAGCCCGCCGAAGAGCATTTGAGGCCATCGGCCGAATATTGCGCGCAGAACTTGCGGAAGCCGTTCTCGGTTTCCCCGCCAAAGGGCACCATCGGGTGCTTGGCATCGAGCATGGCCTGCACCACGCCGGTGTCACCGCCCTGCGCGGTAATGCCGTCGAACTGGCCATGCACGGCAAAGGCGTCGGCCGCGGCTTTCTGGGCCACGCCATCGTCCCACTTGCCCACGACCTCGACCACTTCAAAGGTCTTGCCGGAATTGGCGAACACTTCGTGGATGCCGTTATGGCGATCGGTATCGACCGAAGTGCCGGCGACCCCACGTACTTCCAGGATTTTGCCGCCTTTGGGCAGGTGCTTCACCAGCCAGTTGCCCCAGAGCTCGCCCAGACCCTTCTGGTCAACATTGACGTTGATGGCGTCTTTGGTGTCGAGCGTATTGTCGAAGGCCACCAGGATCACCCCGGCATCCTTGGCGCGCTTGATCACCGGCGCAAAAGCCTGCGGATTCTGCGCGTTGACGACCACGGCGTCGTAGCCGGAATCGATGAAATTGTTGATGGCCGAAATCTGCGCCGCCACGTCCTCGCCGGTGGAAACGACCTTGAATTCCTCCAGCCGCTCGGCGACCTCGGGCTGCGCCGCATAGGCCTTGGCCGTCTGGATCATCTGGATGCGCCAGGTATTGGCGACATAGCCATTAGCCAGTGCAATACGATAGGGCCCGGTTTTGGCCGGGAACTGGAAGAACTGGGTGTCTCCCGTTGTGGGCACATAGCATTCCGCGTCGTCGGCCGGGCCTTCGACGATCTCGGGCTGCGCGGCAGTCAGCCCGGTCGAAAGCAGCAAGACGCCGATAGCCACCGAAGTGGTGCGTAGCATGTTCATTGTCTCCTCCCAGAGAACTTTGGCTTGCGCAAAGGTCGGGGTCTCGGCGGCCGGGTTGTTGTGCACTGGTTTGCCAGCATCCACCCGTTTCCGCTCGCCCCGGAGGCTTGCGCAGAATCATGCTAACATGCCGTTTTGGGGGCTGCGAGCCCCCGTGAGCGACATTTGCAACACGAGCCGCCCCCGCGTCTTTCGCCCCCATCCGGCCCGGCGCGACGGGCTGCCGCGCTGTCCATGTCCCCGGCAAATCAACAGCGGTGCCATGGCCGAAAGCGACCTTTATCCTCCCCTCAAACGCTTCATGGAACAGCAGGGCTTCACCGTCAAAGGCGAGGTCAATGGCTGCGACCTCTTGGGTGTGCGCGAAGGCGAGCCGCCCGTTCTGGTGGTCTGCGAGCTCAAGCTCAGCTTCAATCTCGAACTCGTGCTGCAGGGCGTGGATCGCGCCCCCGCCTGCGACGAAGTCTGGCTGGCCGCGCGCCTGTCCAAGGCGGGGAGGGGGCGCGAAGCCGATGCGCGCTATCGCAATCTCTGCCGTCGCTTGGGTTTTGGCCTGCTCGGCGTGTCGGCATCCGGCGCGGTCGAGGTGCTGGTGGCCCCCTTTGCCGCCACCCCGCGCCGCAACCCCAAGCGGCGCTCGCGCCTCCTTGACGAGCATCGCCGCCGCATTGGCGATCCCAACAAGGGCGGCGGCAACCGCCAGCCCATCATGACCGCCTACCGGCAGGATTGCATCGCCTGTGCCCGCGCGCTCCTCGAGGGCCCCCAATCGCCCAAGCAGCTCCGCACAATCGTCGATCGCGCTCCCATCATCCTGCGCCGCAATGTCTATGGCTGGTTCGTGCGTGAAAGCCGGGGCGTCTATGGCCTGACCGAGCTTGGTCGCTCATCTGTTTCACCGGCCGACTAGGGGCGACGCCCGAACCACATTCGTCAAGTTTGCCTGCCGCGCAGCGAGGGAACAAGCCGGGCCGTGCGCCGTTCATCCGCCGTTCACCTCATTAGGCGCTTTGTGCGCTCAGGGCGGAATCGCCCCCTAACTTAAAAGGACATCGCGGCAATGAAATCGAAATTGCTAAGGGCTGCCTTGAGCAGCATCATGCTGGTTGGCATGGCCGGAGCCGCACTTGCCGCGCCCGCTATTGCCACCGCCAACGTCAATGTTCGTTCCGGTCCCGGGACCGATTACTACGCTGTCGATACGCTGCGCCGTGGTGATCGCGTTGATGTCGAAGGCTGTCGCGCCGGCTGGTGCTATATCGAGACCCGCCGCACCGAGGGTTGGGTTTCCTGGCGCTACCTGGCCGAACGCAACCGTCCTTCGCGTCCTGCCACCGTGTTCCAGTTCGATTTTGGTGCGCCCCCACGTTGGGAAGCCCCGCGCCATCGTCCAGGCCGTGACTGGGACGGTCCGCGCCGCCCTGATCGTGACTGGGACGGCCGTGGTCCTGGCCGCGGTGACGGCCGTGGTGACGGGCGCGGCGATGGCCCGGGTCGCGGTGATGGCCGTGGCGACGGTCCGGGGCGTGGCGACGGCCGCGGTGATGGCCCAGGCCGTGGCGATGGTCCGGACCGCGGCAATGCCGGTCCTGATCGTCCGCGCGATGACGGCGCCAAGTGCACTTTGGGCATGCCCAACTGGCCCAATTGCGACCGTAGCTAAGAAGCAAAACAGCCGCGCCCCACTTGGTGGCGCGGCTTTTTCGTGCCTCTTGCACATAGCAGGTGATCCGCTGCTAACCCGCTGATTTACAGCATATTTTCCCTTCATTCTTATCAACCATCGGTGACGGAACAGGCTTCACGCCGCCGCCATTAATGCTGGTGTCGACCTCACGAGGCGCCGCTTGCGCCAAGGGCGCAAAGCGCTCGTAACCAAAGAGGACACTCCGGCAATGAAATCGAAATCGCTACCCGCCGCCTTAGGCGGCTTGATGCTCTTCGGCATGGCCGGAGCTGCACTTGCCGCGCCCGCCGTGGCGACAACAAACGTCAATGTTCGAACCGGACCTGGGACCAACTACGCGCCAGTCGCCGTCCTGCGGCAAGGGGATCGCGTCGAGGTCGATGGCTGCCGCCGCGGCTGGTGCTACGTCGAAACCCGGCGCACCGAAGGCTGGGTTTCCGGCCGTTATCTGGCCGAACTGCGGCGCCCCAGGGTGCCCGCGACGGTGTTCAGCTTCAATTTCGGCCCGCCGGATTGGAATCCTCCTCGGCCGCCGCCTCGTCCACCTGGCCCTCCTCCGGGACCGCCTCCCGGTCCTGGACCCGGACCTGGACCTGGACCTGGACCCGGCCCTGGACCCGGACCCGGACCTGGACCCGGACCCGGACCCGGACCCGGACCCGGACCTGGACCTGAACCTGGACCCGGACCTGGACCTGGACCTGGACCTGGACCCGGACCTGGACCTGGACCCGGACCTGGACCCGGACCTGGACCCGGACCTGGCTCGGACGGTGGCCCACCACCACCCCCGCCGAACTCCGGTTCAGGCTCCGGAGGCAATGGGGGACCGCCCCTGCCACCGCCGCGCATCGACTAAGAACTCTTCCACAAAATCGCACAGGAGCCGCGCCCGTTCAGGACGCGGCTTTCTTGCATAAGCCTCGGAAACTCAGATCTGGGGGCCCGGCCGCATCGGCATGTCGTCGGTCAGCGGCACGGTTTGCCGTTCGATCAGCCGATGCACCAGTGGTGGGTTCTCCCCACGATGCAGGGCGCGCAGTTTCTCGAGATTGTCGGCATCGGCCTTGGTGCGGCGCATATTGTGGCGCACATAATCGATCCAGGTCGGCACATGGTAGGTTTCGGTCCAGATCTCGGGCTTTTCGAGGTCCCGCAACAGCGCCCATTGTCGGGCCCCATCGCGCCGGCGAATGCGGCGGCGCTCATTCATCAGCGCGAGGAACTCTTCCACGTCTTCCTGGGCGATTTGGTAGTCGACCATCACCATCACTGGCCCGCTACGGGGGCGTAATTCCAGTCGGAGCACCGGCTCGTTGAACTTGTTGAGCGGCGTCAGATCGCGCGAGCTGAACTGGGGCAGGGGCAAGACGAACCCGATCAGCGCGCAGCCGAGCAGGGCGAGGGCCGCGCTGGCCAGCGACCAGTCCGGACCCCACAGATCGGCAACGCTCCCCCACAGCCAGCTTCCCGCCGCCATGCCGCCAAAGGTTGCGGTCTGGTAGAGCGACAACGCCCGCCCCACCACCCAGCGCGGTGTCGAAAGCTGGATCGAGACATTGAACAGCGACAGCGCCAGCACCCAGCTCGCTCCCGCCGGCAGCAGCGCCAGGTGGCTGAGCACCGGTTGCCGGCTGAATCCCAAGGCCGCGCAGCTCAGCGCAAATACCACGCAGGCGATCCGCACAATGGTTTCATTGCTGTAGCGCTCGCGGATTGCGCCGTTCAGAAACGCGCCGCCAATCGCCCCCAGCCCGAAAAAGCCGAGCAGGCTGCCATAAACAAAGGCGCCACCCCCCACATATTCATTGGCCACCGAAGGCAGCAGCGCCAGCACCGAAATAGCCGCCAGCCCGAACAGCAACCCACGAAAGAGGACAATGGTCAGGTTGGGAGATAGCGACACATAGCGAATGCCCGCCCACATCGCGCTGCCAAAGCGCTCGCGCGGCAGCTTGGTGTTGAGCGGCGGCGATTTCCAGCGCCCCAGCGCCACGATCAGCGGCAGATACGAAACGGCATTGAGCGCAAACGCCGCGGCTGCCCCGGCAATGGCCACGATCAGCCCGCCAATCGCCGGTCCAACGCTGCGCATCATGTTGAAGCCGACGCTGTTGAGCGTCACCGCGCCTGGCAGGTCCGAGCGCGGCACGATATCGCCCATTGAGGCCTGCCAGGACGGATTGAACAGGGCCGTGCCGCAGCCGATCAGGAAGGTGAATGTCAGCAGCAGCCAGGGATTGAGCAAGCCAAGATAGCCCATCACCGCCAGCGCAACCGACACCAGCGCCATGCCGCATTGGGCAATGATCATCACCGTGCGCCGGTCGAAATTGTCCGCCAAGGCACCCGCCGCCAGCGAAAAGATCATGATGGGCAAGGTGGTCGAGGCCTGCACCAGCGCTACCATATTGTGGGAGTCGGTGAGCGTGGTCATCATCCAGCCGGCGCCAACCGACTGCACCAGCCCGCCAAGATTGGAGGCGAGCGTTGCCAGCCAAAGCAAACGGAAGGTCTCGTGCCGGAAGGGAGCAAGCACGGACGCTCGTTCAGACATACCAGTTCCTTTTCATGCGCCTGGTGATGGAACACCATCGCGGCCAACAGGTTGCGGGCCCAACTTGCCTGCAACATTGCTTCAAATCGGCAGCCTCAGCGCCTCGAGTCGCTGCTCGATCCGCTGCTGCCGCACCCAACCTCATCAAGGGGTCAGGAACAAGTCCAATGCCGCCTTTACCGCACTGCTGGGCACGATATGCCCGCCCGTAAACTCGTCATACCGAACCTCATAGCCGCCCGCTTCGAGGGCGGGCACAATGCGGCGGCTGCAGCGCTCGACCGGCAGCACATTGTCCTGGCGCCCATGGGAGATAAAGATGCGCGGCTTGCCCTCCTCACGGCTGGGGGCGAGAAAACCCGGCGAGAATGCGAGGACTGACCCGAACAACTGCCCATTGCTGAGCCCAAGGCTCAAGGCATAAGAGGCACCGTCGGAAAAACCCGCCACGGCAACACGCTCGGGATCCACCGCGAAAGTGCTGAACACCGTTGCCAGCGCCTCGTCGATCTGCCGGACATCTGGCCCATACTGATGCGCGATCACATCCCAAGTCGGGGCGCGCGATTGCGGCGCCAGGATCAGGAATTTGAGCGCATCGGCATGCTCCTGCAGCACCGGCAAGATATCCGAAGCGGTCCCGCCGGCACCATGCAGCAACACGACGAGCGGAACCGGTGTCTGCGGCAAGTTCCTGGGCACAAACAGCGCAGTCTGCCGCTCGCCTTCACCCAAAGGCCAGATGCGGCCCGCATGGGGCGGATGAGATTGGCGCTGGGAAGAGGGCTGGGCGCTCAGAACCGCCGCGCGCCAGAGTTCCTGAGCTGTGGGCATGGCAAAACTCCTTGCCCCTCCAACTTCGATGCGCCGCCGCGGTTCCCCGGTGTAATCCTCGGCAGGCTCAAACAGCACTCGCGAGCGACAGAGTCCTGCCGGCGCGCCCTATAGCGCCTAAATCGCGAGATATTCCTGGCGCAGCTCGGCATTGTCGAGCACTTCGGCCGCCGTACCACTAAACACCGTTTCCCCCGTATCAAGGATCACCGCCCGGTCCGCCAGGTTCAGCGCCGCAATCGCATTCTGCTCCACAATAATCGTCGTGATCCCCAGCGGCTTGATTGAATGCAGAATCCGTTCGATCTCCTGCACGATCACCGGAGCCAAGCCTTCATAAGGCTCATCGAGCAGCAGCAGTTTTAGGTCACGCGCCAGCGCCCGGGCGATCGCCAGCATCTGCTGCTCGCCGCCCGATAGCGTCACGCCCTCCTGCTTGCGTCGCTCCGCCAGGCGCGGAAAGCTCTGGTAGATTTGCTCGAGGCCCCAGCCATTGCCGGGCGCCACCTTGGCCAATGTAATGTTTTCCTCGACAGTCAGCCCGGCAATGATGCGCCGGTCTTCGGGTACGAGCTGAATACCGGCGCGCGCGGCCTGGAACGACTTCATCTGGTGGATGGGCTGACCATCCAGCCAGATTTCGCCTTGCCGCAATTGGGGATTGTCGGTCCGGGCAATCGTGCGCAGGGTCGAAGTCTTGCCCGCCCCATTGCGCCCCAGCAGCGCCAGGATTTCGCCCTTGCGCACATCCAGCGACACGCCCTGGACGATATAGCTTTCGCCGTAATAGGCGTGCAGGTCGCGCACGGAAAAGAATGGGCGGGTGGTTTCCACCACCGCGGCCTGGGCAACGCGCGTCTTTTGTCCCTCGAGCGTGATCGTGCTCATGCGTGCGCTCCCCCCAGATAGGCTTCCTGCACTTTAGGATTGCCGCGCACCTGGTCGGGCGTGCCATCGGCGATGATGCGACCTTGCGCCAGCACCGAAATCTTGTCGGCCAACGAAAACACCACATGCATGTCGTGCTCGATAATCACCTTGGTCATGCCCCGCGCCTTGATCTTTTGCAGCAGCTCGATCGTGGTATTGGTGTCGTGCCGGCTCATGCCGGCAGTGGGTTCATCGAGCAGCAACAGGCGGGGATGCTGGATCAGGCACATCGCCAGTTCCATGCGCCGCTTGTCGCCACGGCTCAGGCTTCCCGCCGCCATCTCTCGCCGGCTATGCATGCCGACATCCTCCAGCATGTGCTCGGCTTCATCGCGGATGGCCGTTTCGCTGTTGAGCGAGCGCATGAGGTTGAGCTTGAACGCGCCATCGCGCTTGGCCAGCGCCGGGATCATCACATTATGCAGCACGCTCAGATCTGCGAAGATCTCGGGGGTCTGGAACACCCGGGCGATGCCGAGCTGGTTGATCTGATAAGGCTTGCGCCCCGTCAGCACCGCGCCATCGAACACCACTTGGCCGCTCGAAGGTGCGAGCTTGCCGATGATCACATTGAGCAGGGTCGATTTGCCCGCGCCATTGGGCCCGATAATGGCGTGGGTCTGGCCTTCCTCGACCTGCAAATCGATATCGGCCAGGGCATGCAGGCCCCCGAAGCGCTTGTGCACATCGGCAACGTGAAGAACGACATTGGGTGTGGTCATCGCTGGCGTCCTCATTCAGCCGGTTGCGCTTGCCGGAGGGGCTTGCCAGGCACGGTGGGCGAGGGACGCGAGCGGTTGAATAACCCAGCGATCCGGCGCACCCCTTCCATGATCCCGCCGGGCAGGAACACGACGATCAGCACGAAAACGAGCCCTAGGGTCAGGAACCAGCCTTCCCCGACGAACTTGCTGGTGACCGTCACGAATCCCTCTGCAACCCCGTCAGGCAGGAAACCAAAGAAGCGGCGCAGCACCGAATCATTGATCGCCGAAAAGATGTTCTCGAAATATTTGATCAGCCAGGCCCCGATCACTGGACCGACAAGCGTGCCCGCGCCACCCAGGATGGTCATCAGCACCACTTCGCCCGAGGCCGTCCACTGCATGCGCTCGGCGCCGGCCAGCGGATCGGTCACGGCCAGCAAAGCCCCTGCGAGCCCGGCATACATGCCCGAGATCACGAAAGCCGCCAGCGTATAGGGCTTGGTGTTGAAGCCGGTATAGTTCATCCGCGTCTGGTTGGACTTGATCCCCTTGAGCATCATGCCAAAGGGCGAGCCGGTGATGCGCTGGGCTATAAAGAACGCCAGGATCAAAAAGCCTGCACAGAAATAAAAGCCGGCAAAGCCCCCGAGCGATTGTCCCAGCAGCGTCGGCACGGGTTGCCCGACACTGCCTTGCCCGATCGCGGCATCGAGATGACGCGGATCATTGAGCGTCAGCTGCAGCCCCGTCTCCCCATTGGTGATGGGCGTCAGCACAGAATAAGCGAGGTTGTAGCTCATCTGTGCAAAGGCGAGCGTCAGGATGGAGAAATAGATCCCCGACCGCCGCAGGCTCACATAGCCGATCAGGAGCGCAAACACGCCCGAGACCACGATGGCAAAGATCAGCGCCGGGATGGCATCGAGGCTCAGCAGCTTGAACGACCACACTGCGGCATAGGAGCCGACGCCGAAAAACGCGGCATGCCCGAAGCTGAGATAGCCCGTCAGCCCGAAGAGGATGTTGAACCCCACCGCGAAGATGGCAAAGATCATGAAGCGCTGCAGCAGGTCGGGATAGGCGGCGCCAAAGGGCTGCAGCCAGATCGGCATCAGCAGCACCGCGGCGGAAAAGCCCAGAAACAGCAGCAGGTCGTTGCGGGACACGGCGCGCATCTCAGCCCTCCATCACGCCACGGCGGCCAAACAGCCCGCGCGGCAATACCAACAGGATCACGACGGCAACCAGGTAGATGATGATCTGATCGATGCCGGGAATAAGGGCCTTCACCTGCGTCATCGAGGCAAAGGATTGGAGGATCCCGAGGAGGAACCCCGCAGCCACCGCGCCAGGCAGGGAACCCATGCCGCCCACCACGACCACCACGAAGCTGAGAACGAGGAAGTCCATGCCGATATGGTAGTTGGGCGGCAGCAGCGGCGTGTACATCACCCCCGCCAGCCCCGCGACCACCGCGGCGAGGCCGAACATGATGGTAAAGCGCCGATCGATATCGATCCCCAGCAGCCCCACGGTTTCGCGGTCCGCCATCCCGGCACGCACCACCATCCCAAAAGTGGTGAACTGCAGGGAAGCAAACACGCCGCCGATGATCGCCGCCGAAAACAGGAAATAGATCAGCCGCCAGATCGGATAGGTGATCACATTGGCCTGCATGCCCAGCCACGCCCCGATATCGGCAGCACCGCGCAGATCGGTGGGCATCGGCTGGGGAATGGGGTTGGGGCCGAAAAACGCCTTGATCAATTCCTGCGCCACGATGGCGAGCCCAAAAGTCACGAGGATCTGCTCGGCATGCGGGCGCTTGTAGAAATGCTTGATGATCCCGCGCTCGAGCGCCACCCCGATCACCAGCATGATGGGGATGGTGACGATGATCGACACCGGCACTGAATAGTTCACCAGCACCGCGCCCCAATCGCCGAACCAGGCCTGCACCAGCGGCTCTCGCACTTCGAGCGGCGTGCCCCAGGGCGAAAGCTTGGTGGGGTCGACCGTTACTGTTTCCAGCGTCAGGGACTGCCGGAACAGCACGGCACAAAAGGCCCCCAGCATGAACAGCGCGCCATGGGCAAAATTGACCACCCCCAGCGTTCCGAACACCAGCGTCAGCCCCAGCGCGATCAGCGCATAAGCGGCGCCCTTGTCGAGCCCATTGAGGAACTGCAGGAAAATCACGTCGATCATGGTCTGGTTCTCGAACTCGGCGGCATCCGCAGTCGTCCTCATGGTGAGCCTGTCGAACCACGAGGACGTGGCTCGCGGCCTAGTGGCGCGCCTCACCCGTCAACAGGCTTTGGATGAGCTCTTCTGAACAAAAAACCCGCGCCACGGGGGGAGTGGCGCGGGGAAACTTGGCTAAGCGCAGATCGGCGCCGGCTCGGCCGGCCCAAGATCGCCGCCGAACATGGCGGGATCGTAAGCCACATCCGCGCGCGGGATTTCCTGGACGATGTTGAGCACGTCGAACTGGCTGGTCGGGCTTTGATTGCCCTGCACCACGAGCACGTTCTTGATGCACTGGTGATCTTCAGCGCGGTAGAGCGTCGGGCCATTGCCCATGCCGTCAAACTCGAAGCCTTCCAGCGCCGCAATCACTGCTGGCGGATAGAATGTCCCGGCACGCTCCACCGCATCGGCATAAAGCAGCGCCTGCACATAGGCGGTGTGCGCGGCCTGCGATGGCGGGGAGCCATAGGCGGCGCCAAACGACTTGGTGAAGGCCTGCGTCCCGGGGTCCTGCAGGTTCCAGTGCCAGTTCGAGGTGCCGAAAATGCCCTTGACGCTCTCGCCGGCGCCCTTGGCCATCAGCTCGGAAATCAGCGGGGTGACGATCTGGAAGTCCTTGCCATTGGCCTGCCGGTCACGCATGCCGAACTGCACCGCCTGGGTCAGCGAATTGACCATGTCCGTGCCATAGTGGTTGAGGATCAGCACATCGGCGCCCGAATTGAGGATCGGCGTCAGATACTGGCTGAAATCGGCAGCCCCCAGCGGGGTGCGCACGGCCTGCACCGTTTGCCAGCCCAGCGCCTCGGTGGCGTTCTTGATCGATTCTTCCTGCGTCCAGCCCCAGGTATAATCGGCCGTCAGGTGATAAGCGCGCCGGTCGGCGCCATATTCCTGGCCAAGCACCGGGGCGAGACCCACGCCCGACTGGTAGGCATTGAAGAAATGGCGGAAGCCGTAGCGGCGCTTGTCCTTGCCGGTGGTGTCGTTGGAATGGGTGAGGCCCGCCATGAAGATGACGCCCATTTCCTGGCACAGGCCCTGCACGGCAATGGCTTCGGCCGAGGACGAGCCGCCCGTGACCATGATGGCGCCATCGCGCTCGATCATGCGGGTGGCGCCGGCGCGGGCCACATCAGCCTTGGTTTGGCTGTCCGAGGTCACGAACGCGACCTTCTTGCCCAAAATGCCATTGCCCTTGAGCGCGGTGGGCTTGAGCATGGCGACGAGCCCACCGTCGCCCTCGCCATTGAGGTGCTTGACGGCCAGTTCATAGGCCTTCTGCTCGTCCGCGCCTTCTTCGGCATAAGCGCCGGTCAGCGGCAGGTTGAGCCCGAAGGTGACGGTGTCGCCCGTGGGATTGTTGCAGAATTCCTGCGCCCAGGCGCCGCGGGTGAAAATGGCGGGGGCGACGCCTGTGGCGATAATGCCGGCCAGGCCGGTCTGCAAAACCCTGCGGCGGGACAGGCCACGCTTGAGAAGTGTCATTGGTGTTCCTCCTTTTGGCGCGGGGCAACTGATGCATAGCCAGCCGCTCACCGCCGGGGAATATTTCCACCTCAGTAAAACGACAGCAATAGTGCATTGTTATTGCAGCTCTATTCTGTAAATTGTTGATCAGGCCGGGCCGATAACCAGTCAATCAATTTACAAGGGGAGGGGAGGGCATGCGGGCGCCGATCGGGTTTCGCATCAGCAACCGGCGGAAATCGCTCAAGATTTCTCAGGCAGCCCTGGCCCGCAGCCTTGGTATTTCGCCGAGCTATTTGAACCTCATCGAAAACAACAAGCGCGACATCGGTGGGGCGCTGCTGAACCGCGTCGCAGCCCAGTTGCAGATCGAAATCGATGAGCTCGCCGGGCGCACCGAGCAAAAGCTGCTCCAGGAGCTCGAGGAAGCCCATGCCGACCCCTTGCTTGAGTCGCTGCCCTTCCGGTCCGATGAACGGCGTGAACTCGTTGCGCAATATCCCGCCAGCGCCACCGCTCTGGCGCGGCTGCATCGGGCCTACGCCACCGCCCAGTCCAATGCCGATGCCTATGCCGATCGGCTGCGCTCGGATCCCCTGTTGGGCGAATTGCTCCACCAGATCCTCTCGGGCATCACCGCCGTGCGCTCCAGCGCCGAAATTCTTGAAGATGTTGGGGATCTGGATGAGGCCGAGCGGCGCCAGTTCCTTGCCGCCATTGGCCGGGAAGCGCGCACGCTGTCGGAAGTGGCGCGCAACCTCATTGGCCAGTTCGAAACCGCGAGCGAAAGCCGGCGCAGTGGCTCACCCGCGCGCGAGATCGATGACCTCATCATCGAGCAGCACAACCATTTCCCCCTGCTCGAAGAGGCGGCCGAGCACGTGCGGGCCGAGCTTGAGCGCGCCGGCCCCTTTGGCCCCGCCACCTTGACGACTCTGCTCGCCACCCGCTTCGGCATTGAAGTTACGGCTGGCGGCCCGCCGCCCGAGCCAGGTTTTCCCGGTCAATACAGCTTTGATGCGGCAACGCGCCGGATGTGGTTCGCTGGCGCCTCCACCCTTGCCACGCGCCAGTTCCAGCTGGCCCGCCTGTATGGGGAGCTGGCCGCTCCCGATGCCATCGCGCTCACCCTGCAAAATGCGCTGCTATCCACGCCCACAGCCCGGCGCCTCGCCGCCCGCGCCGCGGGCTCCTATCTCGCCGGGGCCATCGTTTTCCCCTATGGGCAGATGCTGCAGCGCGCCGAAAGCTGCGCCTATGACCTCGATCACCTCCGCCAGAGCTTCAACGCCAGCTATGAGCAAGTCGCCCATCGCCTCGTAACCCTGCGCCGGGCGGGGCAGGAGGGGATCCCCTTTGGCTTTTTGCGGTCCGATCCGGCCGGGCGCCTCACCAAACATTTCCCCTTGCCGGGCCTGTTGCTGCCCAATAGCGGCCATGCCTGCCCGCTTTGGGCCATCTATGGCGCCTTCCGGACCCCTGAGGCGCTGCTCCGCCAGGTCGTTCGCTTCTCCGATGGCTCCCGCTACCTGTTCCTTGCCCGCACCGTGCAGCGCCGCGCCGGTTCCTTTCGCGAACAACCCGCTATCTCCTCGGTGATGCTGGCCTGCGACGTGCTCCATGCCGACCGCACGATCTATGGCGCCGGCCTCGATCTCTCCAATCCAGCCGCCGATATTCCCGTCGGCCCCGCCTGTCGCCTGTGCACCCGGCGCGACTGCGCCAGCCGGCAGGAAGAACCTCTTGCCCCCGGCGGCAGCACGGCTCCGGATCGCGCGCCCTTGCTGCCGCACCAGTTTGGCCTTGGCGATCCGGCGTGATTGCGCTTTAGTGCATGAACTTGCGGAGGGGAGACCGCAGGTAAGGGGGGACTTTGACAATCGATATTGTCATTGCCGAGGATGAACCGAGCATTCTGGAATCGCTCGATTTCATTCTGCGGCGCGCCGGCTGGACCATCAGCGCCGTCACCGACGGCGATGCGGCGCTCGAGGCCGTGCGCCGCCTGCGCCCGCGCATTCTGGTGCTCGACGTCATGCTGCCCAAGCGCTCGGGCTTTGAGGTGCTCAAGCATATCCGCGCCAATGCCGATACCGAGCACCTGCCGGTGCTGATCCTGACCGCCAAGGGCCAGCAGCAGGACCGTCGCATTGCCGCCGAACTGGGCGCCAGTGATTTCGTCACCAAGCCCTATGCCAATGCCGAGGTGGTGGGCGCGGTCAGGCAATTGCTGGGCGAGCCCGGTGGACCGCTCTAGGCTCATCCCGGCCATGCTGGTGCTCACCATACTGGGCGCCATGCTGATGCTGCCCCCGCTGGTCTATGTATTCAACCAGGACATCGCCCATTTCGGCATCCCCCAGATCGTCTTTTACCTGTTCGCCCTTTGGCTGGCCCTGATTATCGGCACCGCCTTGCTCGCCCGCGCGCTCCCGCCCGAGCCGGCTGATCCCGATGCCGGCGAGGGTGAACGCTGATGCTGTCGGCCGATTTCGTGATTGCGACAGCCATCGGCTATGTTGGACTGCTCTTTGTGCTGGCCTATCTGGGCGATCGCCGCGCCCGCGCTAACCAGCGCTCGTTCCTCCATTCCCCCGCCGTTTATACCCTCTCCATCTCCGTCTACTGCACCAGCTGGACCTTCTACGGCGCCGTCGGTAATGCCGCCCGCAGCGGCCTCGAATTCCTCACCATTTATCTCGGCCCCACGCTCGTTTTCGTGGGCTGGTGGTTCTTGCTCCGCCGCCTTGTGCGCATCAGCCACCACCAGCGCATCACCTCGGTGGCCGATCTGCTGTCCTCGCGCTTCGGCAAATCCAACCGGCTTGCCGTGCTCGTCACCTGCATCGCGGTGGTCGGCATCGCCCCCTATATCGCGCTCCAGCTCAAGGCGGTCACCTCGTCCATCCAGGCTGTCGCCGGGTCCTCGGAGTTCGGGCAGGGGAGCCTCGCCGGCATTGATGATGTCGGCCTCGCGCTCGGCATCGCGGCGGGCATGGCGCTCTTCACCATCCTATTTGGCACCCGCCATGTGGACGCCAAGGAGCAGCACCACGGCGTTGTCGCCGCCATCGCCTTTGAAGCCGTGGTCAAGCTCGCCGCGCTCCTGACCGTCGGCATTTTCGTGGTTTTTGTCGGTGGTGGCTTTGAGGCCATCTTCAGCCGGGCGGCCGAGTTGGGCGTCGCCGTTGATGCCGCCAACACCTTCGATAGCCGCTGGCTGACGACGCTCGCCCTTTCGGTCGCCGCCATTGTTTGCCTGCCCCGGCAGTTCCAGGTCACCGTGGTCGAGAACTCCGACGAGAACCATCTACGCGTCGCGAGCTGGGCCTTCCCCGCCTATATGCTGTTGATGAGCCTCTTCATCCTGCCCATTGCGGTGTTCGGGCTCACTACCATGCCCGCAGGCTCCAACCCCGACATGTTCGCCCTGACCCTGCCCATGGCCTTTGGCCAGGATGGTCTCGCGCTCCTCGCTTTCATCGGCGGCTTTTCCTCCGCCACCTCCATGATCATCCTTGAGTCCATTGCCCTCTCGATCATGGTCTCCAACCACATCCTCATGCCCCTGATCCTGCGCTTCAGTGCCGGCAGCAGCGGGGACGGGCAGGGGGTCACGACGCTCCTGCTCAATGCCCGGCGCGTCTCGATCGTGCTGATCCTGTCGCTGGGCTTTTTCTACTTCTTCTTCACCCGCGACTCCGACGCCCTGGCGCCGATCGGCCTCATTTCCTTTACCGGCATTGCCCAGTTCTTCCCCGCCGTGCTCGCCGCCCTGTTTTGGCGCGAAGCCTCGCTCAAGGCCGCGACCTCTGCCATCGCGCTGGGCTTTGTCTTCTGGGTCTGGTGCAGCTTCCTGCCGTCCTTCCAGTCCGTTTCCCCGGCGGTCGCCATGCTCCTCGCCCACGGGCCCTGGGGCATATCGTGGCTGCGGCCCGAAGCCATGTTCGGGCTGGATGGCTGGGACCCGCTGGCCCATGCCGCCTTCTGGAGCCTCACCGTCAACGTCCTCACCCTGACCATCGTCTCGCTCCTGACCCGCCAGTCAGCCCTCGAGCGCATTCAGGCGAGCGTCTTCCTCGATGTATTCAAGCGGGGCCAGCACGCCCGCGGCAATTTCGTGCTCGGCTCGGCCACGGCCAACGATCTCTACTTCGTCGCCGAACGCGTCCTGGGCGAGCGCCGCGCCGCCGCCCTGTTTGAAACCGCCGCCCGTGAAGCCGGCGTTGGGGCAGACCAGCTTGATCCCACCCCCGAATTCATCGGCCGGCTCGAACGGGAACTGGCCGGCTCCATCGGGGCCGCGTCCGCCCATGTGATGCTCTCCAAGGTCGTCTCGGGCAGCGACATCTCGCTCGAGGAAATGATGCAGATGGCCGACGAAACCCAGCAGGTCATTGAATATTCCCAGCAGCTCGAGCTCACCTCAGCCGAGCTGCGCTCCACCGCCCGCCAGCTCGAAGACGCCAATGGCCGTTTGCGCGAACTCGATATCCGCAAGGACGATTTCCTCAGCCAGGTCAGCCACGAAGTGCGCACCCCCATGACCTCCATCCGCTCCTTTTCCGAAATCCTGCTCGAAGAGCCCGACATCAGCGAGCGCCAGCGCCAGCATTTCGTCGGGACCATCCACCAGGAATCGCTGCGCCTGACCAAGCTGCTCGACGAAATTCTCGATCTCAGCGCCCTTGAGCGCGGCGAACGCGCCTGGGAAAACACGCCCACCGATCCCCAGGCGGCGCTCGATCGAGCGCTGGTGGTGTGCGAAGCCGCCCTGCGCCAGCATGGCGTCCGGCTCGAATTGGGCGAGCGCGCTCCCGCCGCGCTGGTCGAAGGCGACGCCGATCGCCTCTGCCAGGTCTTCATCAACCTCATCATCAACGCCATCCGCTACAACAACGCGCCCGCGCCCGTTGTGCGGGTGCAAACCGCTGTTCGTTCAGGCAGTTACGCCGTCGAGGTGGTGGACAACGGCCCCGGCATTCCCACCGATGAGCGCACGCTCATCTTCGAGAAATTCAGCCGCGGCAAGCGGGGCCTCACCGAAAAAGGCGGCGCCGGCCTTGGCCTTGCCATTTCCCGGCAAATCGTCGAGCGCATGCACGGCACGCTCGAACTCGTCGATGGCCCCTTGCCGGGCGCTTGCTTCCGCGTGCAGCTGCAACTAGCTTGCTGATCCGGTGCTGAGGGGCAGACCGCCCTATACTGCGCCCTTCTGACCTATTCTGCCTATTTTGAACAATATCGCTTATCCATCGTTTATGCCGAACGCTGACACATATTGGAGCTGATGAATGGCCGAAAAGAAGGCGAACTCCGGACTATCCAAGCCTGTGGAGGTCGGTCCCGACCTGGTGCCGATTGTCGGCAAAGGCCCGATGTCCCGCCCCGACGTCACCAAGAAGGTCTGGGAATACATCAAGAAGAACGACCTTCAGGACCCCCAGAACAAGCGCAACATCAAGGCCGATGACAAGCTCAAGACCGTGTTCGGCGGCAAGGATACCGTCACCATGTTCGAGATGACAGCCCTGGTGTCCAAGCACCTCGGCTAGTTCTTCCGGCGGGCCGACCGTTTTCGGCGGGGCCCAGCCATTCCGATCAGGCCAGAACCTCGTCGCACAGCACCACCTGGGTGCCGAAGGCGCCGAGGCTCTGCGCCACCCCGCCGTCGGGCAGCCGGTCCGTGAACAGGCAGGTAATCTTGCTGAACGGCACCACCTTGACCGCCGCCTCGCGCGTCCACTTGCTGGCATCTGCCGCCAGAAAACTCAGGCGCGAATTTTCCACCAGCGTTGAGGTGATCTGGGCCTCGCTATAGCTGAAGTCCAGCACCCCATTGCTGGGATGCAGGGCGCCCGCGCCAATAACCGCGTAGGACGCATAGAACTTCTCGAAAAACCGCAGCACATCGGCGCCCACCACGTCGCGGTCATTGTGCCGCAGCAGCCCGCCGGTGAGATGCACTTCGATCTGGGATGCATTACACAGCGTCAGCGCCACGTCGATATTGTTGGTGACCACGGTGACCCCCGCATGCTCGCGCATCGCCTCGGCCACATATTGCACCGTACTGCCAATGCCCATGAACACGGTTGAGCCCGGCTCGATCGCCGCCGCGATACGCTTGCCGATGCGTTGCTTGGCGCCGCTGTTCTGCGCCACCCGGGCATGCACCGAGATGTTATGGGCTTCCACCGGCACATCGGCGCCGCCATGGAAGCGCCGGGCAAAGCCCAGATCGCAAAGTGTGTTGATGTCGCGGCGGATTGTTTGCGTCGTCACGCGGTAGCGGGCAGCCAGGGTCTCGATATACTGAGCCCCCTCGGTTTCAATGCGAGCAAGAATGTCGCGTTGTCGGCCCGACAGCATGTTCAACCCCATCACGCACTAGCCTAGAAACACCTTCGGGTCGTCGGTGATCACGCCGGTTAGCCCCGCGGGCCAGAAGGACGCCAGGACCGCGGGCTCGTTGACCGTCCAGGCCCGCACCTTGACGCCGCGCTCGCGCGCTTGTTCCAGAAAGCCGATGCTGAGCGCCTTGTAGTCGAGGTGCACGCTGCTTGCCGGAATGGCCGCGAGTTGCTCGGCCCAATCGGCGGGCAGCTTGCTCCACAGCATTGCTAGCTCCATCTCCGGGAACAGCCGATGCATTGCTGCCAATGCCGCGGGGTCAAAGCTCGAAATCATGATCGGGGGCAGGGCAGGGCACCCCTCGATGGCGCTTTGCACAGCTCCGGTCAGTTGCTCGAGCGAACGGTGGTGCTTGTGCTGCTTGATCTCGATATTGGCGCCAACGCCAAGCTCGCCGAGCACCGCCAGCACTTCTTCCAGTGTCGGGATGCGCTCGCCTTTGAACGCGTCCCCGAACCGGGCGCCGGCGTCGAGTTCGGCCAGCGCACTGCGGGTCAAGGCGCCCAGCGAACCCGTGCCCGTCGTGGTCCGGTCCACGCTGTCGTCGTGGATCACCACCAGGGTGCCGTCCTGGAGCAGGGCCACGTCCAGCTCCACCCACTTGGCGCCCTGGTCGGCGGCAGCCCGAAAGGCGGCAATGGTGTTCTCGGGGGCCGCTAGTGAGGCGCCGCGATGGGCCTGCACTTCGTCCCGCTGCGGGCCGTTAGGGGTGCTGTTGGTCATGCGCGTTCCTTCTGCGGTCGTCCTGGTCCGCTGCCTCGCCTGGATCTCAGGCGAGGGCGTCTGTGCGCCGACCCGTGCTGCTGTTGAACGGGTGGATCAGCGAGGCGGGGGCATAAAGCTTGATCGCCGCCCCTTCGACCAGCTGCGGCCGCCCGGGCACCCGCAAAATCAACGTCTGGTCCGCCAGGCGCACATGCAGGTGGCTTTCGCCACCCACTGGCTCGAGCAGTTCAACCACGGCATCGAGCACGATGGTTTCGCCCGCGGGCTTTTCGATCACCAGCTGGTCCGCGCGTAGGCCGACAATGTCGGTGTTTGCCGGCAGATTGCCCAGGTGGAAGCCTTCGGCGCCGGCCAGGGCCGCGATGGGGATCAGGTTCATCGGCGGCGAGCCAATAAAGCTCGCGACAAACAGCGTTGCCGGGCGGTCATAAACCTCAGTCGGCGTGCCGATCTGCTCGACCAGCCCGCCATTCATCACCACCAGCCGGTCGGCCAGGGTCATGGCTTCGAGCTGGTCGTGGGTCACATAAAGGCTGGTGGTCTTGAGCCGGCGCTGCAGGCGGCGGATTTCCACCCGCATCTGCACGCGCAGCTTGGCGTCGAGGTTCGACAGCGGCTCGTCGAACAGGAACGCGGATGGCTCGCGCACAATGGCGCGGCCCATGGCGACGCGCTGGCGCTGCCCGCCCGACAATGCCCGTGGCTTGCGGTCGAGCATTGGCCCGATCTCGAGGATATCAGCGGCTTCATTGACGCGCCGGTCGATCTCGGCGCGCGGGGTGCCGCGGTTCTTGAGCCCGTATTCCAGGTTTCCGCGCACCGTCATATGCGGATAAAGCGCGTAGTTCTGGAACACCATGGCGATGTCGCGCTCGGCAGGCTCGGCCTTGACCACATCGCGGCCATTGATCTCGATCCGCCCGGAGGTCACGGTTTCCAGCCCGGCCACCATGCGGAGCAGGGTGGACTTGCCGCAACCGGAAGGCCCGACGAGCACGATCATCTCGCCATCGGCGACACTGAGATTGATGCCTTTGACCGCCATGACATCGCCGCCATAGCTCTTTTGCAGGTCGACTAGGTTGATGGTTGCCATATCTATTTTTCCGTTTCGACCAGGCCTTTGACGAACAGGCGCTGCATGAGAAGGATAACGAGCACTGGAGGGAGCATGGCGAGCATCACCGCTGCCATGACGAGGTTCCAGTACGGATCGGTGTCGGCACTGGCCGCGAGCCGTTTGATGCCCATGACGATGGTGTAATAGCCCGTGTCGGTGGTCACCAGCAGCGGCCACAAATACTGCACCCAGCCATAGATGAAGAGGATCACAAATAGCGCGGCGATATTGGTCCGGCTGAGGGGCAGCAGGATGTCGCGGAAGAACTTCATCGGACCCGCGCCATCCACCCGCGCCGCTTCCATCAGTTCATCGGGAATAGTCAGGAAGAACTGGCGGAACAGGAACGTCGCGGTCGCCGAAGCGATCAGCGGAATGGTGAGACCGGCATAGCTGTTGAGCATCCCCAGATCCGCCACCACCTTGAAGGTTGGCATGATGCGCACTTCCACCGGCAGCATCAGGGTGATGAAGATCATCCAGAAGGCGAGCAGGCGGAACGGGAACTTGAAGTAGACGATCGCATAAGCCGAGATGATCGAGATGGCGATCTTGCCGATGGCGATGGTCAGCGCCATGATCGTGGAATTGATCAGCATCATCCAGACCGGCGGCGCCCCGGCCGAAGACAGGCCGTTGGTGAGCATCCGCGCATAATTGTCGATCATATGCGGCCCGGGCAGCATGGGCGCCAGCCCACGCGAGAACGCGTCCGCGCCATGGGTGGAGGCGATGAAAGCCAGGTAGACCGGGAACGCCACCACGGCAACGCCGACGATCAGCAGCAGATGCGTGAGGATATTGAGGAAAGGCCTGTTTTCGACCATGACCGGCCTCCTAGTATTGCACGCGCCGTTCGACCCAGCGGAACTGGACGACGGTCAAAGCGATAACGATCAGCATCAGCAGCACGGACTGGGCCGCCGACGAGCCGATATTGAGGCCAACAAAGCCGTCGGCATAAACCTTGTACACCAGCGTGTTGGTGGCGCCCGCAGGGCCGCCGGCCGTGGTGCCGTCGATGATGCCGAAAGTGTCGAACATCGCGTAGTTGATGTTGACGATCATCAAGAAGAAAGTCGTCGGCGATAGCAGCGGGAACACGATGGTCCAGAACCGCTTGAACGGGCCCGCGCCATCGATAGCGGCGGCCTCGATCAGTGATTTGGGCACCGATTGCAGACCGGCCACGAAAAACAGGAAATTATAAGAAATCTGCTTCCAGCTCGCCGCGATGATCACGAGGATCATGGCGTCGTTGCCGTTGACGCGGTGGTTCCAGCGATAGCCGAACGCATCCAGCAGATAGGGCACGATGCCGATCGTGGGGTTGAACATGAACCACCACAGGATACCCGCAACGATCGGCGCCACCGCATAGGGCCAGACCAGGAGCGTGGTGTAGAACTTGCCTGAGCGCAACAGCCGGTTAACGGCCACAGCCAGCAGCAGCGCCACGCCCATCGAGAGGATGGTGACGCCGACGGCGAACACCGCCGTGTTGGATGCCGCGCGCAGATAGCCGGGGTCGGCGAACAAGCGGGTATAGTTCTGGAACCAGATGAAGGTGGTCCGGAAGCCGAACGGATCTTCGCGTTCAAAGCTCGACCGGACTGCCTGGGCCGCGGGCCACAGGAAGAAGATGATGGTGATGATCAGCTGCGGCGCCAGCAGCGCGTAAGGCAGCAGTTTGTTGGGGAAAATCGTGCGTTTGGACTGCATTGGGGCTCGCTGGCTGGGCCTCGGATGAAGACCCGCACCATTGGCGCGGGTCTTCCTGGCGTTAGCGGATTAGCTGTTGTTGGCTTCGAAATCGCGCAGGATGGCGTTGCCGCGCTCCACGGCGCTGTCCAGTGCTTCCTGGGCGGTCTTCTGGCCGGCCAGCATGGCCTCGAACTCGGCGTCCACGGCATCGCGGACCTGGGTCAGGTTGCCGAAGCGCACGCCCTTGGAGTTGGCTGTGGGAGTGCCGCGCATGATCTGCTCGATGGCGATGTCTGAACCCGGGTTCTTGGCGTAGTAGCCCTGCTCCTGGCCCAGCTCGTAGGCTGCCGTCGTGATCGGCAGATAGCCGGTGAACTGGTGCCAATCGGCCTGCACTTCGGGTTGGCTGAGATAGGTGAAGAACTTGGCGACGCCCGAATACACTTCGTCGGACTTGCCGTTCAGCACCCACAGGGTCGCGCCGCCGATGATCGAGTTCTTGGGTTCGTCGATCAGGTCGTCATAATAGGGCAGGGGCGCAAAGCCGACTTCGAAGTCCACGGCATTGCGGATCACGCCAGCGCGGCCAGCCGAGGAGTTCATGAACATCGCGCATTCCTGCGCCACGAACTTGGGCTGTGAATCGTTGCCGCCCACCGGGCCGCCATACTGGAACAGGCCTTCGTCAGCCCACTTCTTGAGATTGCCCCAATGCTTGACGACGGCTTCATTGTTGAAGCTCAGCTCGGAAGCCGGGCCGCCAAAGCCGTTTTCCAGCGTGCCATATGGCTGGTCATGCAGCGCCGACATGTTTTCGGTGTGGATCCAGGTGATCCAGGCCGTGGTCAGGCCACACTTGGCTGCGCCGGAATCGACGATCTTGCGCGAGAATTCTTCCACTTCGGCCCAGGTCTTGGGCGCGACTTCCGGATCAAGGCCGGCTTTTTCGAACACGTCCTTGTTGTAGTAGAAGATCGGCGTGGACGAGTTGAAGGGCATCGACAGGATGTTGCCTTCGGTGTCCGAATAATAGCCGACCACTGGCTGCAGGAACGCGCTCGGATCCCAGGGCTCGCCCTTGTCGGTCATCAGCTGGTGCACGGGATAAACGGCGCCCTGGGCAGCCATCATCGTGCCGGTGCCAACTTCATAAACCTGCACGATGGCGGGCTGCTCGTTGGCGCGGAACGCCGAAATCGCGGCGTTCAGCGTTTCAGGATAGGTGCCCTTGAAAACCGGGGTAACCTTGTACTCGGTCTGGCTTTCATTGAAGCCCTGCGCCACTTCCTCGAGCTTTTCGCCGAGTTCGGCGCTCATGGCGTGCCACCAGGTGATTTCGGTCTGGGCATAGGCCGGTGTTGCCGACATCACGGCGACCAGTCCTGCAGACAACAGCAAAGCGTTTTTGAACATGCTCACTCCCATGTTATTGCGCTGGGAGCTTTTCGTCCCAAGCTTGGCACCACTTGATAGCATCGATTCTTCCTTTGCAAACTGAAATGCTCATTTGAACATTCAAGAAGGGGGGTTGATGGCCTTGCTGCAGCCTGCTTAGGCTTCTAGTTGGAGCACCTAACCGTTTTATGACAGCGCACAGCGTCATTCGCGGTTTTGCCCCAAGCAGTTGCATCACTGGGGTTCATGTGAACATCATAGGGGCTGGCCATTTGGCCGCTCAAGGAGGCGTCGTTTGTATTTCATCGCAGTGCATCTGGTAGCCGCCATCGTGCTGCTGCTCTGGGCAGTGCGCATGGTGCGGACCGCGGTTGAGCGCGCCTATTCGCCCCAGCTTAAGCGTTTGCTGGCTTACGCCAACAAAAGCCGCATCGGCGCCGCCGCTGCCGGCACTGCCATGGCCGTTGCCCTGCAAAGCTCCACTGCCGTGGCCGCGCTCGCCTCGAGCTTTGCTGCCGGCGGGCTCCTCGAAGGCGGGACGGGCCTCGCACTGATGCTGGGGGCCTATTTCGGCTCGGCGCTCGTCGCCAGCATCCTGTCCTTTGATCTCACCGTCCTCATGCCCCCGCTGATCATCATCGGCGGCATGCTGTTCCTGCGCGGCCAAAGCCGCGGCACCAAGCAGCTCGGCCGCATGGTGCTGGGCATCGCTTTTGTTCTCCTGTCGCTGCAAATGGTGGGGGAAGCCACCGCCCCCTGGCGCGACAGCCGCGCGCTGGGCTCGGTCATCACCTATCTGCAGGGCGATCTCTGGACCGGTTTCCTTGTCGCCGCGCTTATCACCTGGGCGTCCTATTCCTCCGTCGCCAGCGTTCTCGTCATCATCTCCTTTGGCGCCACCGGCCTTATCCCGCTCGAAGTGGCCACCGCCTTTGTGCTCGGCGCCAATCTGGGCGGCACGCTGATCTCCTGGAGCATGACCCGGGCCGCCGATGTGCGCGCCCGCCGCATCGCTGTTGGCGCGCTGGCCTTCCGCGGCGGCGCCGCGATTCTCGTTCTGCTGCTGGTCCAGCTGCTGCCCCATCT
The DNA here is from genome assembly GCF_058133665.1 of Devosia sp. Z11_6. NCBI lineage: Bacteria > Pseudomonadati > Pseudomonadota > Alphaproteobacteria > Hyphomicrobiales > Devosiaceae > Devosia > Devosia sp. Z11_6. Next base: position 462,411 of record NZ_JBYUNQ010000003.1, on the reverse strand, counting down.
GCTTGACGCTATTCCAGGCAGTGTCGGCCTCCAGGCCAGCATCCTCCATATCGGCTTCAACTTCGCCGTTCTCGCGCTGGGCTTGCCGCTGACCGGCCTTGTTGCCCGCCTGACCGAACGCTTCATCAGCGAAGCGCCGGTCGAAGGCGAGCTCAATGTCGCGCGGCTGCGCAGCAACGCTCTGCTCTCGACCCCTACCGGCAACATCGATGCCGCGCTCGCCAGCGCCACGCGCGAGTTGCTGCGCATGAGCGAAACGGTCGAGGTCATGCTCCAGCCGGTGATGGAAATCTTCCAAAGCTGCGACAAGACAGCCATCCGCCGCATCAAGGCGCTCGAGTCCGAGGTCGATCAGGCCAATCGTGAGATCAAGCTGTTCCTGACGCGCCTTGAATGGGAGGAAATGGACGCCGCCCAGACCCGCCGCGCCAAGGACCTGACCAATTTCGCCATCAGCCTCGAACAGGCCGGCGACATCATCGTCAAGCAGCTGCTCAAGCTCGCCGAGCAAAAGCAGGAGCGGCGCCTCGCCTTTTCGTCCCAGGGCTGGAACGAGCTGACGGACCTGCATGCGCGCGTCCTGGGCAACATGCAGCTGGCCTTCAATGTGCTTGTGTCCGAGGACACCGATTCGGCCCGCCAGCTCGTGGCTGAAAAGGACGAGATCGGCGTGCTCGAGCGGCGCAGCATGGAGCAGCATTTCAGCCGCATGCGCGACGGCAACCCTACCAGCATCCAGTCCAGCGACCTGCACCTTGAAACCGTGCACGCGCTGCGCCGGATCAATTCCCTGCTGACCGGTATCGCCTATTCCATCCTCAGCGACAGCGGCGAGCTGCTCCGCACCCGCCTCGTGCAGACGGGTTAGTCCAGCGCAAACGCCCCGCGTTTGTCGCGCAGCGCAAACCCGGCGCGAACGCTAGCGTTCGTCGCCCCCGCGCGTGCGCTTTTGCGCACGTCGCTCCCTCTAAGCTAAACCGTCTTCAGCCAGCCGCCATCGACGAAATAGGTCGAGCCCGTCGAATAGCTCGCCTTGTCCGAGCACATGAACACAAAGAAATTCGCCAGTTCCTCGGGGCTGGCGAAGCGCTTCATGCCTCCCGCCTCGTTGGCGACGCCCTGCAGATGGGCTTCCCAGCCATCTTCGCCCGCGATCTGCTTGGCCGTCTTGATCCAGTCTGGCGTCAGGATCAGCCCGGGATTGATGGTGTTGACGCGGATATTGTCGCCGACGACCTCGGTCGAGAGCGTCTTGCTGAACATCATGAGCGCAGCTTTGGTGGTGTTGTAGATCGGCTCATACCAAAGCGGCTGCACCGCGCAGATCGAGGCATTGTGCAGCACGACGCCGCCGCCCCGCGCCTTCATGCTGGGCACCAGCCCGCGCGCCAGCCGCATCGCCGCCATCACATGCAGGTCCCAGTAATACTGCCATTTGGCGTCATCGGCCTCCTGGATGGTTTCGTTGGAGCCGGTGCCCGCATTGTTGATGAGGATATCGACCCCGCCAAAGCCGCGCTTGGCCCCGGCGATCACCGCCTCGCAGCCTTCGGCCGTGGCCACATCCGCGGCAATTGCGGAAACAATGACCCCATAGGTTTCGGCAATGCGGATGGCTTCCCGCTCGGCGCGCTCCCCATCGCGCCCGACCAGCACCAGATTGGCCCCTTCTGTCGCCAGCCCCTCGGCCACCGCCAGCCCAATCCCCACCGTGCCGCCGGTGATCACCGCGACCTTGTCCCGCAAACCCAAATCCATGCTCAAACCTTTTGTTCTACCGGCGGCGGCATCGCCCCGGTCATGATCGCCACCGCATCGGACATGGAAAAGTCCTTGGGGTTGATCACTGCGATTCGCTTGCCGAGGCGGTGGATGTGAATGCGATCAGCCACCTCGAATACATGGGGCATGTTGTGCGAGATGAGCACGATCGGCAAGCCGCGCCGCCGCACATCAAGGATCAGTTCCAGCACGCGCCGGCTTTCCTTGACCCCGAGCGCCGCTGTCGGCTCATCCATGATCACGACCCGGCTGCCAAAGGCCGCGGCCCGCGCCACCGCGACGCCCTGCCGTTGCCCGCCCGACAGGGTTTCCACCGCCTGGTTGATGTTTTGGATCGTCATCAGTCCCAACTCAGACAGCTTTTCGCGCGCGATCTTTTGCATCCGCGCCCGGTCGAGGCCGCGAAACACCGACCCAACGATGCCGGGCTTGCGCAACTCCCGGCCCAGGAACATGTTGTCGGCAATCGAGAGGGCAGGGGATAGCGCTAAATCCTGGTACACCGTCTCGATCCCCGCCATCCGGGCCTCGAGCGGGGAGCGAAAATTGACCGGCTTGCCTTCCAGCAGGATCTCCCCGCCATCGGGCAGCACCGCGCCACACAGCGCCTTGATCAGGGTGGATTTGCCCGCACCATTATCCCCGATCACGGCGAGGATCTCGTTGGGCATCAACTCGAAATCGGCATGGTCGAGCGCCACCACCCGGCCATAGCGCTTGGTCAGTTGCCGCGCTTCGAGAATGGGCTGGGTCATGCCGAAACCCTCCGGATCCATTGGTCGATCGCCACGGCGATGATGATCAGCGCGCCCACGGTTAGCTGCCGCCACAAGGGATCCACCCCGGTCAGCGACAATCCCGAATCGAACACGCCCACGATCAGTGCGCCAAACAGCGTCCCCAGAATCGAGCCGCGTCCCCCAAACAGCGACGTGCCCCCGATCACGACGGCGGTGATGGCGTCGAGATTGGCGGTTTGATTGCCCAGCGGCGACACGGCGCCCACCCGGCCGATCAGTACCCAACCGGCAATCCCGCACAGCAGCCCTGCCAGGGTATAAACGCCCAAAAGGGTGCGGTTGACCTGAATGCCCGCAAGCCGTGCGGCATTGGCATCATCGCCAATGGCATAAACATGCCGCCCAAAGGCCGTGCGGCTCAGGAGATACCAGATCACCACCGCGACTAGTAGCATCAGGATCGAGCCATACATCAAGAAGGCGCCACCTCCGAGCGGAATGCGCGCACCCATCCAGCGCAGAAACGGCGCATATTGATCCAGCGCCTGCGCCCGGATCGTCGCGGCGTTGGACACCAGCGTAATCAGCGCCCCATAAATGCTCCAGGTGCCCAGCGTCACGATGAACGGTGGCAGCTTGAGCGCGGTAACGAGAAGGCCATTGAGGAAGCCGCACAACAGCCCCGTCAACAATCCCGCGGGAAAGGCGATGGCGACCGGCACCTGGTAGTCCACCGCCAGCTTGCCCATGATGATGGAGGACAGCACCATGATCGCGCCGACGGACAGGTCGATCCCCGCAGTGATGATCACGAGGGTCTGCGCCGTGCCCAACAAGGCAATCAGCGTCACCTGCGCCAAAATCAGCGACAGGTTAAGTGAGCCAAAAAACCGACCGCCGGTCACGAACCCGAACACCGCCACCGCCACCAGCAGGATGATGGCGGGAATCGCTGTTGGGTTCTGGTGAAAGAAGTGCTGGATCCGGCGCCCCGCACCGGGTGCCTCGTCCTCAAAGCTCGCCACTCCGGCAGGTCCGCTGCCAAGGCCGCGCTCTGCCGTCGTCACGCCGCTGGCGTCGTCACTCATCGCCTGCTCCTCCTGGGGTGAGCGGAATGCAGTGGGCCCCTCCGGCAAGTGGCCGGAGAGGCCGAGGAGGCGCTTAGCCCCAGCAGAGTTCGGCAGCTTCGGTGGTGCCGATCGATTCCACGCCGTCCACCGGCTTGTCGGTCACAAGGCGTGCCCCCGTATCGTAAAAGCCCAGTTCCGGATCGACTTCCGGCTTGGTGCCGTCCTCGGCAAACTTGGCGATTGCCTCCATGGCGAGCGATGCCATGTCGAGCGGGTATTGCTGCGAGGTCGCGCCGATAATGCCTTCCTTGACGTTCTGCACGCCCGGGCAGCCGCCATCGATGGCCACGATCAGCACCGAACCATCATCCTTGCCCACCGACTGCAGGGCCTGGTAGCCCCCCGCCGCCGCCGGCTCGTTGATGGCATAAACCACATTCACATCCGGGCAGCGTTGCAGCAGCGTTTCCATCGCGGTCACCCCGCCTTCTTCGGCGCCGCCGGTGACTTCATGCCCGCAAATGCGCGGATCGTCCTCGTCGCCATAGCGATTGGGATCCTTCACATCGATGCCGAAGCCTTCCATGAAGCCCTGGTCGCGCAGATAGTCGACGGTGGGCTGGTTGGTTGCCAGATCGAGGAACGCGATCTTGGCATTGGCCGCTTCATCGCCCAGCGTGCCAGCGGCCCATTGCCCGATCAGCCGTCCCGCCTGCCGGTTGTCGGTGGCAAAGGTCGCGTCGGCCGCATCCATCGGGTCGAGCGGGGTATCCAGCACAATGACCAGCAGCCCGGCATCGCGGGCCTGCTGAATAGTGGGCACGATAGCTGACGAATCCGAAGGAACGATGGCAAAGCCCTTGGCGCCCGCGGCGATCAGGCTTTCGATAGCGGCGATCTGGCTTTCATTGTCGCCATCGAACTCGCCGGCAAAGGTGCGCAACTCGAGCCCGAGTTCCTGCGCCTTGGCCTGCGCGCCTTCGCGCATCTTGACGAAGAAGGGATTGCCCTCGGTCTTCGTGATCAGTCCGACAATTTCCTGCGCATAGGCCGAGCCGGACGCAAGGCCGAGCAGCACGGCGCTAGCCGCCGTGGCTTTCCAGAACCTGTTCATGTGTTCTCCTCCAGAACATGGACGTCCCGGATTTTTCCGGTCACGACCGCTGCGAAGTTCGCGCGCACTCCTCGTGCGCCGCTTCGATAAAGATGATGTCAGCACGCCACCTTGGGGCCTGTCAATCAACCGGAATGGGGCTTTGCTCGTTTGTTGCTGTTGCTTCCGTCCTATCTTGGTGCGAGAGCCTGGCGGCAAGTATATGCTGCCGTTTCCTTGTGCATTTGCTTTACGTAACGCTGCGCAATTTACCCCAATCGAACTCCACGCCCGTGCCAGGCACATCCGGCGCCACCGCCAACCCGTCGCGCAACTGCAGGGGGCGGATGGTGTAGTGGTCGATGTCAAAGCTGTGGGCCTCGACCCAGCCGGCATTGGGCTGTCCGGCCACAAGGCTCACATGCAATTCCTGCATCCCATGACTGCACACCGGAATGCCGTGGGAGCGCGATAGCTCCGCCACCCGCAGGAACCCGGTTATCCCCCCACAGTTGGAGGCATCGGGCTGGATGAACGAGAGTTGCGACTGCGCCAAGGCGTATTCAAACTCGTGGATGGTGTGGAGGTTCTCCCCCATCGCCAGCGGCATCCCCGTTGCCTCGACGATCGCCGCATAGCCGAGGTAATCATCAGGGATGATCGGCTCCTCAAACCAGAGCAGGTCGAAGGGCTGGAACGCTCTCGCCGCCGCAACGGCGCGGGGCACATCCAGCGCATAATTGGCATCCACCATGAACGGGGTATCCGGCCCGATCAGCGCCCGCACCGCCCGCACCCGCTCGACATCCTCTGCGAGGTCGTCCTTGCCCACCTTGATCTTGATCGCCCTGAATCCTGCCGCCAGATACCCCTGAATGCTCTCCAGTAGCTCGGGCAGCGTGTAGTTGAGGTCGATCCCGCCGCGATAAACCTTGGCCGTTGCTCCCGCGCCGCCGGCCATCTGCCAGAGCGGCCGCCCCTCGCGCTTGCCCTTGAGGTCCCAGAGCGCAATATCCACCGCCGACATCGCAAACGCCGTGATCCCGCCGCGCCCCACATAATGGATGTGCCACCACATCGCGTCATAGATGGCGTTGATCTCCCCGGCATCGCGCCCCAGGAGCATGGGTGTCAGGTCATCCTCGACGACGGCGAGTATCGCCCGTCCACCCTTGCCGCCGGTATAAGTGTAGCCGGTGCCCTCCACCCCTTCGCTGGTGCGGATGGTGACGGTCACGAGCTCGAAATGGGTGTGCGCGCCATGCTTGGCATCCACCATCACCTTGGGGAGCGGCACCCGGAACAGATGGGCCTCCACGGCCTCGATCAGTGGCGTGTTCATGGGGTTCAGGACCAGTTCACATACATGGTTTTCTTGCGGAAATAGCCGTCGAGCCCATATTTGCCGTCCTCCCCGCCCAGCCCCGATTGCCCCCAGCCGGTATGGAAACCTTGCACCAGCTCGCCGCTCGAGCGGTTGCAGTAGATTTCCCCGAACTGCAGCGCTTCCGCCAAGCGCATCAGCCGCTTGAAGTTCTGCGTATAAACATAGGCGGAGAGTCCATATTCGCTATCATTGGCGAGGCTCAGCGCCTCCTCGAAATCCCCCACCACCATGGCCGGCACCACGGGTCCGAAGATCTCCTGCTGCATCGCCGGCACCGAGTTGTTGGGCACTTTCATCACCGTGGGCGCATACCAATGCCCGCGGGCAAACTCCCCCTCCCGCAGCGGCCCGCCCTCGAGCAGCACCTCGGCGCCCGCCGCTATCGATTGCGCGACGATAGCGGCGACCTTTTCCACCTCCGGTCCACTGATCTTGGGCCCAAGATCGGGGTCACTCAGCGGATCGCCGATCCGCAACCGCTGCGTGCGTGCCACGAACTTGTCCAGGAATTCATCGGCAATGGCGCGATGCAGATACATTCGCTCATTGCAGGTGCAGATCTGCCCGCAATTGCTGAACCGCGCCGCCACCGCGCTTTCGACGGCCGCATCCACATCGGCATCGTCCATGACGATAAACGGTGCCTTGCCCCCGAGTTCGAGCCGCAGCACCTTGATCTGGTCGGCGCCCGCCCGGTAGATTTCCTTGCCCGCCCGCGTACTGCCGGTCATGGTGATGAGGTCGGCATGGGGATGGGTCACCAGCGCTTCCCCGACGCTCCGCCCAGCGCCCGTCACCACATTGAACACCCCCGGCGGGAACCCCACTTCTTGCGCCAGTGCCGCGAGGGCCAGCCCCGAAAACGGCGTGAACTCATGCGCCTTGAGCACGAATGTATTGCCCGCCACCAGCGCCGGCCCCAGCTTGCGCGTGGCGAGCGCCGCGGGGAAGTTCCACGCCGTCAGCCCCACCACGACCCCATGCGGCACCCGCCGGATCCACACTTCCTCATTGGCCATGTCCGAGGGAAAAATATCCCCCTCGATGCGCCGCGCCGACTCCGCCGCATAGCGCAGAAAAGTCTCCGTCGCCCCGATCTCCCCCATTGCCTGGTTGAGCGGCTTGCCCTGTTCGGCCACGACGATGCGCGCCAGCACCCCATCATTCGCCCGCACCGCATCGGCCAGCTTGAACAGCAGCTTGGCCCGCTCGATCGGCGGCAGTGCCGCCCAGGCCGGCTGTGCCCGCCGCGCCGCCTCGATTGCCGCCGCCGCATCCTCGGGCCCGCCTTGGGGGATGGTGCCGATGATGCGCTGGTTGGCCGGGTTCTCCACCTCGAACACATCGCGCGCGCCCCCATCGGTCCAGCGCCCGTCGATCAGCATCTGCCCGCGATACACCCCGCTACCGGCCAGCTCCGCCAACATCTCCTGCAGCATCAACGGCTCCTCCGCTTTGCTCCGACCAAACCAGCACAAGTGAGGCCGTCCGGCCGGCGAAAGTCAAGTCCCGCCGCAGTTCATCGAAACTTTGGACGGACCAAACCACGTTTTGCGCTTGCATTCTGATGCGAACTTGGTTGAGGTATCGGGCAAAGGAGAGCGGTGACGTGACGGGTACAATGGAGCTGGCAGCGGAACACCGAAGCGGAGTGAGTGATCGCGCCGCCGATATGGTCGTGGCCCGGCTCGAAGCCATGATCGGCAGCGGCGAACTGCCCGATGGCAGCTATCTGCCCGCCGAACGCGAACTCATGGCCCAGTTCAACATCAGCCGCACCGTCGCGCGCGAAGCGGTGGCGCAACTGGCGGGCAGGGGGCTGGTCGAAACCCGCCCGCGCTTCCGCCCAGTCGTGCGCCGCGCCGGCTATGATGCGGCCCTTTCAGCCCTCGGTGGCGTTGTCGGTCAGCTGCTCGGCCAGACCGCGGGCGTCAAAAACCTCTACGACACCCGCGTTTTTCTCGAAGCCGCGCTGGTGCGCCATGCCGCGCTTCATGCCCGCAAGGACGATCTCGCCGCCCTGCGCACCGCGCTCGAGGCCAATGAAGCTGCCATCGGTGATGCCGCTGAATTCTATCGCACCGATATGGCTTTTCACGCCGTCTTTTATGAGCTGCCGCGCAATCCGGTGATGCCCTCGATCCATCGCGCCTTCACCGGCTGGCTGCGCCCCCATTGGGAGCGCATGGATCGCTCCTCGGAGCGCAACCGCACCAACTGGCTCAGCCACCGCGAAATCTACCAGGCCATTGCCGAACGTGACCCCGAGGGGGCCGAGCGCGCCCTCAATGGCCACCTGACCGCCGCCTGGGAATATGTACGAGGAACATTCGACCAGGGCTGAACTCCGCCAAGAGAGGACGCCCACCCGAGGAGGACCACCAAGCGTGACGCAGGAATACGATCATATCGTTGTGGGCGGCGGCGCGTCGGGCTGCGTGGCGGCCGCGCGGCTGGTCGAGGCCGGGCGCCGGGTGCTGCTCCTGGAAGCCGGGCACTCCCACCATCATCCGCTGCTCGATATGCCGCCGGGCATCTTCAAGATGATCAACGGCTCCAAATTCATGCGCTATCACGCCACGACGCCTCAGGAGCATCTGGACGGGCGCGTCCATGAGATCAGCCAGGGCAATGTGCTGGGCGGCGGCACTTCGGTGAACGCCCAGGTCTATATGCGCGGCCGCCCATCCGACTACGATGCCTGGGACGAGCTCTTGCGCGGCAACAATGCCGGTGTGCGCTGGGACTGGGAGCATGTGCTCCCCCATTTTCGCGGCATGGAAGGCAATAACCGCTTCTTTGACGAGCGCCACAACGACAGCGGCCCGCTGCTCGTGTCCGATCCCGGCCACATCGACGATGTGTCGCGCTGGTTCGTGCAAACCATGCAGGGCCTGGGCGTCCCCTTCAATCCCGATTTCAACGGCCCCCGCCAAACCGGGGTCGGCTTCTACCAGTTCATGAACCGGCGCGGCAAACGCTCCAGCGCCGCTTACGCTTTCATCGAGCCGCTGCTCAAGCATCCGCGCCTCACGGTCAAGCTCAACGCCGCCGTGCAGCGCCTCGTCATCGACAAGGAGCGGGCGACCTCCGTCGTTTACGCCGACAGCTCGGGCGAGCACACCGCCCATTCCGCCGCCGATATCATCGTCTGCTCGGGGGCGCTGGTTTCCCCCAAGCTGCTGATGCTCTCGGGCATCGGCCCCGCCGATGAACTGCGCGGGCACGGACTTTCCGTCACCCTTGACGCGCCCGGCGTCGGCCAGAACCTGATCGATCATCCCGAAGTACCGATCCTTGCGCACTTCAATGGTCCCTATGGCTATTTCGGCCACACCGATGGCTGGCGCATGCTGATGCACGGCCTGCAATTCAAGGTCTTTGGCTCCGGCATGGTGACCTCGGCGGGCGTTGAAGCCGGGGCCTTCGTCAATCCCATCGACGCGGAGGCCGAACCCAGCATCCAGGCCTTCTGCGTCCCCTTTGTGTATCTCGACCGCGACCTGCTCAAGCTCATCGCGCCCACCCATGGTGTCACCGTCACCACCGTCGTCACCAAGCCCAAATCGCGCGGCTTTGTGAAACTCCGCTCCGCCAACCCCGCCGACATGCCCATCGTTTCCCCCCATCTGCTCAAGCACCCCGACGACATGGCCACCATGATCGCCGGCCAGCGCTTCTTCCTCCGTGCCTTCCAGAATGGCCCCTTGGGCTCGCGCGTGGATAAGATCCTGCGCCCCGACCCGGCTGACCTCAGTGACGGGGCGCTGGCCACCCACTGCAAGCGCATGGTCAAGACCAACTACCACCCCGCCGGCACCTGTCGCATGGGGCCTGATGGCGATCCCTTGGCCGTCCTCGACGCCCAGATGCAGGTGCGCGGCATCGACAATCTGCGCGTCGCTGATATGTCGGCGTGCCCCACCATCAATGCCGGCAACACCGCGGCGCCGGCCATGATGCTGGGCGATCGCTGCGCCAACTTCATCTTGGGCAGCACAGTCAATCAAATGGACGGAGTACGCGTTGGCCATGTCGCTTGAAGGCAAATCAGTTCTGGTCAGTGGTGCGGGCAAGGGTATCGGCCGGTCCACCGCTCTTATGCTCGCCAAGGCGGGCGCCCATGTCGTGGCGCTCAGCCGCACCGAGTCTGACCTGGATAGCCTCGTCGAGGAAATTGGCTGCACCCCCGTCGTCGTAGACTTGTCCGACCCTGAGGCTACTGTCGCCGCAGCCCATGCAGGTGGACCGGTCGACTATCTCGTCAACAATGCCGGCACCACCATTCTCGAAAGCTTCCTCGAAACCAGCGTCGACAGCCTCGATCAGTTGATGGCCGTTAACCTGCGCGCCCCGATGCTGCTCGCCCAGGAATATGCGCGCGATCGCATCAGCCGCGGTCTGGGCGGCGCCATCGTCAATGTCTCGAGCAATGCGGCATGGATGGGCTGGGCTGATCACGCCGCTTACTGCGCCAGCAAGGGTGCCCTTGATGCCATGAGCCGCGTCATGGCCAATGAGCTTGGCCGACATGGCATCCGCGTCAACACCGTCAATCCAGCGATTACGCTGACGCCCATGGCGGTCAAGGCCTGGAGCGATCCGGCCAAGGCCGATCCCATGCTGCGCCGCATGCCCCTCGGGCGGTTCGTGCAGCCCGAAGAGGTCGCATCCGTGATCCTGTTTTTACTCAGCGACGCGGCCGCCATGATCAATGGCGTCGCCCTGCCGATAGATGCGGGTTTCGCCGTGAACTGAAGCAAGCAGAGGGAGCCCGGCAGGAAATGTGAGGGAGGTAGACGCAGGTTCCGGCCATGCTCCGGGCGCAGGTGCGTGTCGCATAATACATCAAGAATATCAGCTAGTTAAGGCTAATTAGCTGCATTGACGTCGCAAGATTATTTGGTCAACTATCATGGTTCGTGGCTCAAGCCACTGGTCGCGCAATAGCGGCCAAACTGGGAGGAAAACTACATGATGATTACCCGTCGTAGTCTGCTGATTGCTTCGGCCGCCAGCGCCGCAGCGTCCATTCTGGCCTCGCGTGCCTTTGCCGCCGCGCCCCCGCTGGAACAGAAGGACACCTACAAGGTCGGCTTTGCCCAGACCGAAAGCAACAATCCCTGGCGCCTCGCGCAAACCAAGTCCATGCAGGACGAAGCCGCCGCCCGCGGCTGGCAGCTGGTTTATACCGATGCGGCCGGCTCTGCCGCCAAGCAGGTGGCCGACGTCAACTCCATGATTGCCCAGGGCGTCGATCTGATCTTCCTCGCCCCGCGCGAAGAAAAGCCGCTGATCCCCGCCATCATGGCCGCCAAGGGCGCCGGCATTCCGATCATCCTGCTCGATCGCAATGTGGACCAGAGCCTCGCCAAGCCCGGCGAAGATTACGTGACCTTCATCGGCTCCAATTTCGTGGAAGAAGGCCAGCGCGTGGCCGAATATCTGGTCGGTCTCGGCCTCGACAAAAAGGTCATCATCGAACTTGAAGGCACCACCGGCTCTTCGCCCGCCAATGATCGCAAGAAGGGCTTTGATGACGTCATTGCCCAGCATTCGGACTTCCAGATCGTGGCCTCCCAGTCCGGCGACTTCGCCCGCGACAAGGGCCGCCAGGTGGCCGAAACCCTGCTGCAGGCCCATCCCGACGCCAATGTCATCTATGCCCACAACGACGAGATGGCCATCGGCGCCATTGCCGCCCTTGAAGCGGCTGGCCGCACCGCCGGGCGTGACGATTGCCTCGTCTTCTCCATCGATGGCGGCAAGGAAGCCGTGCAACTCGTGGTCGATGGCAAGATCGAAGCCGTGGTCGAGTGCAACCCGCGCTTTGGCCCCAAGGCTTTCGATACCGCCGTGGCTTATGCCGCTGGCGAAACCATCCCGCCGGTGATCATCAATCCCGACGAGATGTACACGCCCGAAAACGCCGCAGAACTGCTCGACACTGCCTACTGATCGCAAGGTGACGGGCATCCGCCCTTGCGGCGGGTGCCCCCGTTTTTTTGGGAGTTCCAGCATGGCCGATGATTTGCTGCTCTCGATGACCGGCATCGACAAGCGCTTCGCCGGCATCCCGGCCCTCTCCGGCGCATCGCTTGAGGTTCGCCCCGGCGAAGTGCACGCCCTGATCGGCCAGAACGGCGCCGGCAAATCCACCATGATCAAGGTGCTGACCGGCTATCATAAGCGCGATGGCGGCGAGGTCTTCTTTGCCGGCCAGCTCTTTGAAGTGGGCTCTCCCCATGAAGCCCAGTCGCGCGGCATCAGCACCATCTACCAGGAAATCAACCTGGTCCCCTTCCGCTCGCTCACCGAGAACATTTGTCTCGGTCGTGAAGCGCGCCGCTTTGGCATGCTTGACTGGAACGCCATGCACGCCGAAGCGCAGCGCCTGCTCGCCAGCTTCGGCATCACCGTCGATGTTCGCCGCCCCTTGATGGATTTCAATACCGCCACCCAGCAGATGGTGGCCATTGCCCGCGCCATCGGCTTTTCCGCCCGCCTCGTCATCATGGACGAGCCCACCTCGTCACTCGACGAAGGGGAGGTCGCCATGCTGTTCAAGGTCATCCGCCAACTCAAAGCCGACGGCGTTTCCGTCATCTTTGTCAGCCACAAGCTCGATGAGCTCTACGAGGTCTGCGACCGCGTCACCATCATGCGCGATGGCCGCACCGTGCGCACCGCCGACATGCACGAGATCGACAAGCTCGACCTCGTCTCCGCCATGCTCGGGCGCGACATCAGCAAGGTCGAAGGCCACGCCACCGCCTTCACCGAAAGGCACCGGGAGGCGGGGGAAACCGTCTTTGCCGCCCGCAACCTGGCCGCGCGGCAGGCGGTGCAGGATGTCAGCTTCGATGTCGCGCGGGGTGAGATTGTCGGTTTTGCCGGCTTGTTGGGGGCAGGGCGCACCGAAACCGCCCGCCTCGTCTTCGGCATCGATCGCGCGCGCGCCGGCGCCATGCAGATGGGCCACCAGCCCTATGCCCCCGGCCGCGCCAAGGACGCCATTGCCGCCGGCATGGGCTTTGTCACCGAGGACCGTAAGGCCGAGGGTATCGTGCCCGAACTCAGCGTCGCCGAAAACATGACCCTCGCCCTTCTGCCGCGCATCAGCAGGAACGGCGTCGTTTCCGAAACCGAGCAGCGCGAACTGGTCGAGCGCTTCATCGCCCAGCTCGGTATCAAATGCTCCGGCCCCAACCAGAAGATCCGCGAACTCTCCGGCGGCAATCAGCAAAAAGTGCTGCTGGCCCGCTGGCTCGCCACCAATCCCAAGCTCCTGATCCTTGATGAACCCACCCGCGGCATCGATGTGGGCGCCAAGGGCGAGATCCAGCGCCTCATCCGCTCCCTCGCCGATCAGGGCCTGGCCGTCCTCATGATCTCCTCCGAACTCGAGGAGGTCGTCGAAGGCGCCGACCGCGTCTTCGTGCTGCGCGAGGGCCGCACCGTCGCCGAACTCACCGGCAGCGAGATCACCGAAGAGCGCGTGCTCGACGCCATGGCCCATGGCCATTCCACCCGAACCGAGCAGGTGCAGGCGTGACCGCAACTCTTCCCGCGCCGCGCGCCGCCGAGCGCCGCCCCTTTGACGTCTTCGATTTCCTTTCGCGCTATGGCACGCTGATCGCGCTCGCGCTGTTGCTCGTCTTCAACCTCATCTTCACTCGCAACTTCGCCACCGTCCAAACCCTCAACGTCAACCTCACCCAGGTCTGCACCATTGTCATCGTCGCCGTCGGCATGACCATGGTCATCGGCACCGGCGGCATCGACCTCTCCGTCGGCTCCATCATGGCCATCTCCGGTGCGCTGGCGCCGATGATCTTTCTCGGCACCATCTTCCCCGTCGGCCCCATCGGCCCGGCCGTCGCCCTCGCCATCTGCGTCGCTCTTCTTGCCGCGACGCTCCTTGGGCTCTTCAATGGCTGGCTCGTCGCCTATTTCCGCATCCAGCCCATTGTCGCGACCCTCGTCCTCTTCATCGCCGGCCGCGGCATTGCCCAGGTCCTCACCAACGGCAACCTCCAGGTCTTCCGCACCCCCGAATTCCAGTGGATCGGCCTCGGCCGCCCCTTCGGCATCCCCGTCCAGGTGCTGATCATGGCCGCCATCGTCCTCCTTGCCGCCTGGGTTCTGCGCCGCACTGTCTTTGGCCGCGCCATCCTCGCCACCGGCGGCAATGAGCGCGCCGCCGAACTCTCGGGCGTCCCCGTCAGCCGCGTCAAACTCGCCGTCTACGCCATTTCCGGCTTTTGCGCGGGCGTGGCCGGGCTCGTCGTCATCGCCATCAACTCCGCCAGCGACGCCAATCTCGTCGGCCTCGGCATGGAGCTCGACGCCATCGCCGCCGTTGCCGTCGGCGGCACGCTGCTGAGCGGCGGCAAGGCCACCATCATCGGCACCCTGATCGGCGCCCTCACCATCCAGCTCGTGCGCTACACGCTGCTCGCCAATGGCGTCCCCGACGCCGCCGCGCTCGTGGTCAAGGCCGCCATCATCGTCCTCGCCGTCTGGCTCCAGCAACAGGGGAGGGCGCGATGACCCGCAAGCCCGATCTCCGCATTCTCCTCGGCACCTATGGCGTCGTCATCGCCCTCCTCGCGCTCATCGCCTTTGGCTGGTGGCGCTACGACAACTTCCTCGGCTTTTTCAACATCACCAGCGTTTTGCGCTACAATTCCATGTTCGCGCTGGTCTCGCTCGGCATGTGCTTCGTCATCATGACCGGCGGCATTGATCTCTCCGTCGGCTCCACCGCCGCCCTCGGCAGCGTCGCGGCGGCCCTTGCGAGTCCCTATGGCATCCTCCCCGGCGCCGCGGCTGGCATCGGCGTCGGCCTCCTCGTCGGCGCCATCAACGGCCTTCTCGTCACCCGCGCCAACATCATGCCCTTTATTGCCACTCTCGCGACCATGCTCGCGGCCAGCGGCTCGGCGCTGCTGCTGGCCAACAACCAGTCCGTCTCCGTTTCCTATGAAAGCGGCTTCACCGCGCTGGGCCAGGGCAATTTCTGGATCCTGCCCATCCCCGCCGTGATCGCCGCACTCGCCTATCTCCTCGGCTCGGTGGTCCTCAACTTCACCAGCACCGGCCGCACCGTCCTCGCCATTGGCGGCAATGAGGAAGCCTCGCGCCTCATGGGCCTGCGCACCGACGCCATCAAGTTCCTGACCTATCTGGCGAGCGGGGGCCTCGCCGGCCTCGCCGGCGTGATCCTCGCCGCCCAGTTCGGCGCTGGCCAGCCCATCGAGGGCGTGGGCTGGGAGCTCTTCGCCATCGCCTCGGTCGTGGTCGGCGGTACGCTGCTGACCGGCGGCGTCGGCTCCGTTGGCACCACTTTGGCCGGCGTGCTTCTCCTCGGCATCCTCTTCAACGTGCTCAATTTCGAGAACGGCATGGGCTGGATTTCCCTTTCCGCCTATTGGCAATCGGTAATCCGCGGCGCTTTCCTCCTCGTCGTCGTGATCATCCAGGCCCGCATGGTGACGCACCCGAACGCCCCCGCTTAGTCTCGCCGTCGGAACCACTTAGCGCGTTAACCGGACTCAACACTTGAGTCTCGGGCGCATTGCTCCTGTGAAAAAATGCAGGTCTGTTATGCGTCCGCTCTTGTGGCGCTCCCCCGCTGCAGCACATATGTAGCTCCCTACACTGTAGGTGAGCACGAACATGGCCGAGACATCCGAACTGCTTCGCAATGTCGCCAAAGCTGGGCGGGAACTGAGCGTGGGCTTTGATGTCCATCTCAAGGATCTCAACCTGACCACGGCGCGCGCGCGCGTTCTGCTGCTGTTGCTGCCCAGCACGGATGGCGTCAGTCAGGCCGCCGTAACCGAACATTTGCGCGTTGAGCATCCCACCGCCGTGCGCATCCTCGATGGGCTGGAGAGCCTTGGCTATACCCATCGCGTGCCCAGCCCCGACGATCGCCGCGCCCGCATGATCGTTTTGACGCCGCAAGGCCGTGCTGTGGCCAAAAAGGTCTCGGCTATCGTTTCCTGTCTCAATGATCACCTGATGTCCCAGCTTGATCCCGCCGAAGCCGAGATCGCCAATCGTGTCCTGCTCCAGCTCCTCGACGGGCTGCAAAGGGTCAAGTCGGACATTGCCGGTTCTCTCACCAAGAATCGGGAGCACGCCCCGTCATGAGTACGCGCAGCACGGTAATAGCGGTCGCTGATCCCGTTGAGGATCGCGCCGCTGAGAACTCGACTCCGCCCGAACAGCAGGCCGCCCTCGCGTCCGCAGCAACAACGGACACGCAGGCTGAACCGGAGGCGCAGCCAAGCGCGCCGCCAGCGGCGGCGCCGGCCTCGGGCATGCCCGCCATGCCGCCCTTCGTGCCCAAATCGCCGATCATGAACCTGGTTTATATCCTGAGTTCGCTGATCCTCGGGCTGACGCAGGGGCTCGGGCTCAACCTCATCACCGCCAATCTGCCGGGCCTGCAGGCCTCGTTTGGGGCCACCCAAACCGAAATGGGCTGGCTCGCCGCCGCTTATTTCGCCACCAATCTTGCGGGCACTATTCTCCTCTTCAAGGCGCGCACCCAGTTCGGGCTGCGGCGCTTCGCCGAGTTGGGGATCGCTGCCTATGTGGTGGTGGTCATCGCCCACCTGTTTGCCCATGATCTGCACTCGGCCATTGTCGTGCGCGCCATCATGGGCGTGGCCGCGGCCCCCCTCAGCACGCTCGGTTTTTACTACATGCTGGAATGGCTGCCCCCGCAAAAGAAGATGAGCATTGGCATCTGCTTTGGCATGCTCGGCTCAACCCTCGCCTTGCCCTTGGCCCGGGTCATCTCGCCCGATCTGCTGCAGATGGGCGATTGGGTGGGCCTTTACGCCGTTGAAGTGGGCATGGCGCTGGTCTCGCTCGCGATTGTGTTCCTCGTGCCCTTGACCGCCCCGCCGCGCATGAAGGTCTTTGATCGTGCCGATATCCTTAGCTTTCCGCTGATGACGGTCGGCTTTGCTTGCCTTGCCATCGTGCTCGGCATGGGTCGGGCCTTCTGGTGGTTCGAAACCCCCTGGATCGGCGAACTCCTGGCCCTCGGCATTGCCTCCATGGCGCTGTTCTGCATGGTCGAGCTGCATCGCAGCAATCCGATTATCGACCTGCGCTGGCTCACGGGTCGCGACATGCTGATCTTTGCCGGGGCCCTCGTCGTGTTCCGCCTGCTGCTGTCAGAGCAGTCGGTGGGGGTGTTTGGCCTCTTCACCGTGCTTAATCTGCAGAACGATCAACTGATCCCGCTCTTTGGCGTCATCGGCGTTGTGACCTTCATCGCCACCGCTGTCCTTAGCGCAGTGATCAAGCCGCAGCGCACCGAGATCATCCACCTCGTGGCGCTGGTCCTGATTGCGGCTGGCAGCTGGATGGATGCGCACAGCACCACGCTCAGCCGGCCCGAGCAATTTCTACCTCAGCCAGGCGCTGATTGGCGCCGCTGGTGGCTTGTTCCTGCCGCCAGCCATGCTCAATGGCTTCATGAAGGCGCTGGCACGAGGCCCGCAATATATTCTGTCGTTCCTTGCCGTGTTTCTCACCACGCAAAGCCTGGGTGGCTTGTTGGGCAGCGCCATCTTCACCACCTTCGTCGCCCTGCGCGAGCAGTTTCATTCCAACATGCTGTCGCAAGGGATCACCCTGCTTGATCCACTCGTGGCCCAGCGCATCCAGGCCTATGGCGGCGCTTACGCGCGCGTCCTGACCGATCCCACCCAGCTCAGCACGCAAGGGCTGAACCTGTTGACCCATCGCTTACCCAGCAATCCTGGGTGCTCGCCTATAACGACCTCTTCCTCGTGGTCTTCTACGGGGCGCTGGCATCCACTGCAGCGCTGGTCATTCACATGAGCCTCACCAAGCTCGCCGCCCTCAACGCCGCCAAAACTGCCAGCGCCGCCAGCCCGGCCTGATTGCCTCTCTGGAGAATTGAATATGCCTTTCCTCAAACTGCTTAAATCCAAGGGCACCTGGGCTGCCTTGCTGATCGGCCTCATCGGCGTTGGCGTCGTGCTCTATGCCTGGCAGCTGCCGCCTTTCACCTCCACGATCCAGTCCACCAACAATGCCTTTGTGCGTGGCCGGGTGACCATGATCGCGCCTCAGCTTGCCGGCTATGTCACGCAAGTGCCGGTCAGCGACTACCAGCAGGTCAGGAAGGGCGATCTGCTGATCAAGCTCGATGACCGCATCTATCAGCAGCAATTGGCGCAGGCCGAAGGGGCCTTGGCCCAGCAGCGCAACGCGCTCGACAACTATGAGCAGAACCGGGCATCCAAGCAGGCGAGCGTTGATTATGCCAACGCCCAGCTTGAAGCGGCCGAGGCCTCGCTTGAGCGCGCCCAGGCCGATGCCGCGCGCAGCGAGTCATTGTTGGCTTCGGGCCTGTCGCCGCAATCGAGCAACGACCAGGTCCGCGCCGCATTGCTGCAAGCGCAATCCAGCGTCGCCCAGGCCCAGGCCAATATCAGCGTGGCCGAACAGAACCTGTCGCTGGTCGAGGGGAGCGTACCCGCATTGCAGGGGGCGGTTCACTCCGCTGAAGCTGCGGTGGAACTGGCCAAGATCAATCTGGCCAATACGAGCATCACCGCGCCTGTTGATGGTGTGCTCGGGGAAGTGACGGCGCGCGTGGGCCAGTATGTGTCCACCGGCAGCCAGCTAACCTCCGTCACCCCGCCGGATCGTTGGGTCGTCGCCAATTTCAAGGAAACGCAGCTCGCCAGCGTCCATATCGGGCAGGAGGTCACGTTTTCGGTCGACGCGCTCAATCACCAGCAGGTCAGGGGCCATATCTCGGAAATTTCGCCGGCGACCGGCTCGGAGTTCAGCGTCATCAAGCCCGACAACGCCACGGGCAACTTCACCAAGATCGCCCAGCGTATTCCGGTGCGAATCGAACTCGATGCCGAGCCCGAACTGGTCACTCAGCTTCGGCCGGGCATGTCGGTGGAAGTGTGGGTCGACACGCAACTCTAGGAGCAGGGGAGGGCTGCACGAGCACTTCAGTGCCGCTATGCTCACCAGCTGGCGGGCTTCGCGCCCGCCGCTAGCTTTTTCGTCAGCTCGCCTCGATAACCGCTGACACGGCCTTGGCCAGTTCGGTCTGGCGGAACGGCTTGGCGAGCCGGGGCAGCTCCATGCTTTCCTCGCCGGCTAGGTCCACAAAGCCGCTGGCAAGAACCACCGGCAAGTCAGGCCGTCGCGAGCGCGCTTCCCTCACCAGTTGCAAGCCCGTCATATTGGGCATGGCATAATCGGTCAGCATCATGTCGATCGGCTCACCGGTCGCCAGCACCTTGAGCGCCTCGGCGCCCGAGCCCGCCAATATCGGGCTATAGCCGAGGTCCTCAAGCATATCTGCGACATTGCCCAGCACCAGTGCATCATCGTCCACCACCAGTACGACTGGTTTTTTGGCCGGCTCGTTCTGGTGTGTTTGCTGTTCATCGGCAGTGGCGGTGTCGAGGGTCGTTTCTGCTGCAGCTTCGGGCAGCCAGATCTGCGCCGTGGTACCCGTGCCTTTTTCGCTGGTGATCACTAACCTTCCGCCGGATTGCTCGACCATGCCCTTGACCATGGACAGGCCGAGCCCGGTGCCTTTTCCCACGCCTTTGGTGGTAAAGAACGGCTCGGTAGCGCGGGCCAATGTCGCCGCATCCATGCCCTCGCCACTGTCTTCCACGGTGATCCGCACATAGCGGCCGGGCGGCATCGGCTTGCCGGCTCCCACGACATCAATCGATTTGGCCGAGATCCGGATAATGCCGCCGCCGGGCATCGCGTCCCGCGCATTGACCACGAGGTTGAGGATGGCCAGCTCGAGCTGGTTGGCATCTGCACGTGCCGGTCGCAAGGTCGCGGCAAATTCGGTCACAAGGTCCAGGGAAGGACCAAGCGAGCGCTCCAGCAGGTCCAGAATACCGCGCACCAGTTGGGGAACGTCGACGGACTCGGGATTGAGTTCCTGCTTGCGGGCAAAAGCCAGCATGCGCTGGGTCAGCGAGGCACCCCGCTGGGCCCCCTGCAAGGCATTGCCGATCAAGCGGCGCAGCTTGGGGTCGTCCGGCAGCCGCTTTTGCGCGAGCTCGAGGCTGCTCTGGATCACCATCAGCAGATTATTGAAGTCATGCGCCACGCCGCCGGTAAGCTGGCCCAGGGCCTCGGACTTCTGTGACTGAAAGAACGCCTCGCGTGCCTCATCGAGTGCCCGTTGCGCTTCGCGCCGTTCGGTATTGTCGCGGGTAACCTTTGCAAAGCCGATCAGTTCGCCGGACGCGTTGCGGATCGGGTCGATCACCACATGCGCCCAGAAGCGGCTGCCGTCCCTGCGCACGCGCCAGCCTTCCTTCTCGAACCGCCCTTCACGAGTGGCGGTCTCAAGCGCGATCCTGGGCAGCTCGATTTCCTGGTCTTCGGGCGTGTAGAAGCGGCTGAAGTGCTCGCCGATGATCTCCTCGGCGCTGTAGCCCTTGATGCGCTGGGCCCCGGCATTCCAGCTGCTGACCGTGCCCTCGGGCGAGAGCTGGTACAGCGCATAGTCCGTAACGCTTTGCACCAGCAGGCGAAACTGTTCTTCGCTTTCGCGCAGGGCTGTTTCCGCCGCTTTTCGTTCCGATAGATCCCGGGTGACTTTGGCAAACCCGATCAGCTCACCCGTCGGGCTGCGGATCGGATCGATCACCACATGCGCCCACATCCGGGTGCCGTCCTTGCGAACGCGCCACCCTTCCTGCTCGAACTTGCCCTCTTCGGCGGCCGTGCGCAGGGCTCGCGCGGGCAGATTCGTTGCCTTGTCTTCTTCGGTATAAAATCTCGAGAAATGGTGCCCGATGATCTCGGAAGCTTCGTAGCCCTTGAAGCGCTGCGCGCCAGCATTCCAGCTCACCACCGTGCCGTTACGATCCAGCATATAAATGGCATAGTCCACGATGCTGCTCACCAGCAGCTGATAGTGGTCACTGCCGGGTGTCGTGACCTGGCTTTCGGTTTCGATCATGTCTGCCCGCACCTTCGCATCAATCGTCTCTCTCATCTACCCATTTGCCGCCGATGTCCAAACGTCTTGAGAGCGTCGCACGATCAAATGCGTTCCCTCGACACAGCAGGTGATGCAACTGGCCACTTCCCGCGGGAACAGCTCGACGCCATGGGAGTTGGATTTTGGCCCATTCATAAAGGCTTTGCAGTGGTTCATAATGCGTTCATCGGTACGGCAGGATGGAGTCTAAATCGGGACTTTTCCGAGTTCCAGGGGGAAGGAACCGCCCTGGAGCGCTACGCCGCCGTATTCTCCGCCACCGAGGTAAACTCCAGCTTTCACCGCCGTCACCGCCCATCCACCTGGCAGCGCTGGCACGATTCAGTCCCGCAAAACTTCAAGTTCTCCGTCAAGCTGCCCAAGACCATCACTCACCAAAGTCAACTTCTCGACCCCGAAACTGACCTCGATCAGTTCTTCGCCGACATCGCTCCTCTCGGCAGCAAGCTCGCGGCAATCCTCGTACAACTGCCTCCCAAGCTGGCATTTCAGCCCCAGCCCGCATTGGCATTCTTCTCCGCCCTCCAGGCGCGCAGCCCGGTGCCTGTTTATCTGGAGCCCCGCCACGCCACCTGGGCCAACGCGGAAGCTTCCGAACTGCTGCAGGCATTCAAGATCGCCCGCGTCTATGCCGATCCACAGCAAGAAGGCTTGCGCGCGGCGGCGCTTGCCGACGGCGCAACCTACCTGCGGCTGCACGGTTCGCCGAAAATCTACTATTCAGAGTACGACCCTGCAGCCATTGAGCTTTTCGCCGCACTGCTGAGGGCGGGGAGTGGTCCGGGCTGGTGCATCTTTGACAACACCGCATCAGGCGCGGCGCTGCGCGACGCCCTCAAACTGCGCGATCTTATCGCGGAGGAAAGCCCCGCAAGCACCGTCGCCGCTACAATGTGCGATGGTGCCGCCGGGGCGGACCGTTAAGGGCCCGCCTCGGATGCATACGCACGCGCGTCGGCTTTCTCTCTTCAGAGAGTTCATCGGCGTCGGCTCGGTAGTCGAGCTCGGCGTATGGGTCTGGGTCGTACTGGCAGGTCATGGCCGCAGCGGTCACTCGCTTAGTGAACGGCCTCGTCGGGCGGTCCGATCAGCTGGGCAATGCCTTCTTCCTCAAGCGCACGCTGGAACTCGTTCCAGGCGTCCAGCTCGGTGGGGAAGGTGTCTTCCCAGATCAGCGAATTGTCGTCATCGTCCACCACTTCCAGGGTCCAGCCATCATTGCTGTCCTTGAGGCGGTAGATCCCGACCTGGACGGTGATCCCGTCCTGGGTGAATTCGCAGCTCTGCTCGGAAAGCTCAATATCCTGATCTTCGTCGCTCATCATTGCTCTCCATTGTTCGGTGCGCTCCCATAGCGCGACGAGGCGGCTATGGCCACCGCCAAAGCGTCGCCCCAACCATGCGCCTGGCACCTGCGACATATGGGAAACGCCATCTAAGTGGTTTCTTGTATGCTTTCTTTCGCGCCCATTGCCGGAACAGTGACGCGTTGCTGCCGGTCAAGGATCACCGGCCGCACAACTCCGGCTTCTTGGATTAACTACAGAATTGTCGCGGTAACGAACCGTAAACCACGTTCCGCTTGCAATTGCATCGAATTGCGCAGAGTTCCGTTGCTTCTGCACGGATGTGTGGAGTACGGCAATGGATCAAGCGTTGCACAATACTGTAGATCAGATCGGTGATGACCGGCGCGATACCGCTGTGGCAGTGGCGCAGTTTCTTGCGCTGGCCAAGGCTGCCAACGTCAATTTCGACCTGGTGGATGATCGGCTGACGATGAGGGCAGTCAAGCCGAAATGGGCCCTATGGGCACCGATCCGGCACTGCTTGGATGAGATCGGCATCGAAGCAATTGAAGAGCACTTCCGCAAAACCACGCCGCAAGAACGCGAAAGTCTTGGCGAGGTCGCGTGAGCTTGGGCTGTCACAGGGTCATGGTCATCGCGGCCGCAACGGCCACAATCCCGAAGGCCGCCATCCCGGCAGCGAGGACCATGGCATGAACGCGGGGCAGCCGGCGAATAGCTGAGGTGGATGCGTGGACGTCGTGGCCAGTTCCCTGCAATTCAACCTGTGTCATCGCTTACCCCTTGAGACAATGCGTGGCAGTCGCCAGTAACTCGGGGCGGCCTTTGTTTAGTCGTTTCGCCCACGTCGCAAGCGTAGTCCAGCATGGCGGCAGGGGGAAAAGCCTTTCCGGAACGCCGTTAATTTTAATCTAATCCGCTCACTGGCCGATCTTGTATGGTAGTCGTTGATCTTGGGTCCGGATCATGGCAAAACCTGATCATGACCAATGCTCCGCACCTTCATCCCGATCGCTTTTTCCCTTTGGCCGAACCAGCACGGTCCGTCGCGCGGGACCTTTATGCTGCTGTCAAAGATTTGCCGCTGATCTGCCCCCATGGGCACACGGACCCGTCCTGGTTTGCGGCCAATGATCGGTTTTCGGACCCCGCGGCGCTGTTTCTCACCCCAGACCATTACGTGTTGCGCATGCTGCGCAGCCGTGGGCTGAGCTATGACGATCTCGGCGTGCCCCGTAAGGACGGAAAGCCAATTGCTGCCGGGCGCGATGCCTGGCGCCTCTTCGCCGCGAACTACTATTTGTTCGCAGGTACTCCATCCAAGATCTGGGTCGATCACTCGCTCCAGCTCACCTTCGGCATCAACGAAGAACTGGGACCCGACACAGCCGACGCCATCTACGACACGATCGACAACCGTCTCGGTGACCCGGATCTGCTGCCGCTCGCCATTCTCGATCGTGCCAGGGTCGAAACCATCGCCACCACAGAGTTCGCCCTCGATCCCCTCCACCACCATGCTCGCATGGCCGAGCAGGGTTTGATCGGGCGCGTGCGCACGACTTATCGCCCCGACGATGTCACCGACCCCAGCCGTCCCGCCATCGTCGAAAACCTGCAGCGCCTGGGGGAGTTGACCGGAGAGGACATCACCAACTGGTCCGGTCTTATCAATGCTCATCGCCGCCGGCGTGAGGTCTTCCGCAGCTTTGGTGCGGTCGCCACCGATCATGGCGTTCCGACTGCCAATACGGCCGATCTTCCCTCCATCGAAAAGCAGGCCCTGCTCGATAAGGTCTTGGCCGGTCGCCACGATGCTGCCGATGCCGAACTCTTTCGGGCACAGATGCTTACGGAAATGGCGCTGTTGTCGGTGGAAGACGGCATGGTCATGCAGATCCATGCCGGATCGCGCCGCAACACCGATCCGTTGCTGATGGCCGAGCGTGGCACCGATCTTGGCGCCGACATTCCTGGCACGACCGATTATGTCGCCGGCTTGCGGGCGCTCCTGGGCCGCTGCGGCAATGAGCCGAACTTGCGGATCATCATGTTCGTGCTCGATGAAACCACCTATGCTCGGGAGCTGGCGCCCATGGCTGGCTATTGGCCCAGCCTGATGATCGGCCCGCCGTGGTGGTTCCACGACAGCCCGCAAGGTATCCGGCGCTATCTTGACCAGGTGGTGGAGACAGCCGGCTTCTACAATCTCGCCGGCTTCAATGACGATACGCGTGCGCTGCTCTCGATCCCCGCCCGGCATGATGTCTGGCGCCGTGAAGTCAGCGGCTTTCTTGGGCGTTGGGTGGGCGAGCACCGGCTCTCGGCCGCAACTGCGCAGGACTTGGCCAAGCATTTGAGCTACACTGCAGCTAAGGATGCTTATCGCCTGAACTGATGGCCGCTTCGGGTGGGCGCTTATCAAGTTTTGGCGTAAAGAGCGCTGGGAGGTCGAATCACGACCATTGTTCTGCTCTAATGCGTCCATGATGAATCAGTCGCCCGTCGAAACAGCGCTCAGCCGCGCCATGATCCGCTGGTCCCTGACCCGCTCGCAGCCGCTTGCCGACACGGCAACCAGCTGGATTTTTCGCGTTGATCAGAATGGACGCAACTTTGCGGTGCTCAAGATCCTGAAGGCGGCGCCCCCAGATGCGGAGCGCCGCGGAGCGGCGCTGATGGCCTGGTATGGCGGGGAGGGGGCCGCGACCGTGTTCGACTCGCATGGCGACACACTGTTCATGGAATGGCTCGACGGCATTCCGCTGGGGGACGCTGTTCGGCGCGGCCACGACGAAGAGGCGACTGTTGCGCTTGCGACCGTGATCGCCAGTCTTCATCGGCCGCGTCCGCAGTCTCCCCCGGACTTACTTTCGCTACGCGAACGCTTTCAGATGCTATTCGATACCGATGTGCGGGTCTGGCCGCACACCGCCCGGGATCTCTACGCCCGTGCCAGCGGCATCGCGCTCAAGCTGTTCGACAAACCCAGTGCACAACTCCCGCTGCACGGCGATCTGCACTACGACAACATCATCTCGTCGGGGCGCGGATGGCTCGCCATTGATCCGGTGGGCCTCTTCGGTGATCCGGCTTATGAAGTAGCACCCGCATTTGTTAGCCCCTCCGGCGCCGAAGCGCTGGTTGCCGACCCGCGCCGCATTTCGGCATTGCTGGACACCTTCGAGGCGCGACTCGATCTTCCCCGCAAACGGGTTTTGGGCTGGGCCGCGGCCCATGCAGCTTTGTCGGCTTCCCTGAACCTGGCGGATGGCAAGCCCATCACGATCCAACTCGCCTGCCTTCCCAATCTGCTCAGCGCCTATGATCAGGCATGACTTCAAGGGTTCTCTTCATGGCTAACCTGACCCGCCGCGGGGCGCTGGTGCTTGCGGGCGCGGCGCTGCTTTCGGCCTGCGCCACGACCGCGCCAATTGTTCCCGCCAGCGGTGGTACCGCTCCCGAAATCTTGTCTGACGATCAAATCCTTGCCGCCATCAACGCGGTGCGCAAAACCAATGGCGCGCCGCCCTGGAGCTATAATCAGCGGCTTGAAACGGCAGCCCGTTCGCAAGCCCAGTTAATGGCAGCCAAGAACAAGCTCAGCCACGATCTGGGCGTTACCTTGCGCGAACGTGTAACCCAGGCTGGCTATCTCGGCGCAGTGGGCGAGAACGTTGCCGGCGGCCACCCCAATCTCGAAAGCGCCATCCAGGGATGGATGAATTCGCCTGGGCACCGGTCCACCTTGCTCAGCCCGAAATTCACTGAGTTCGGCTTGGCTGTGGCGCGCACCGACAAGGGCCGGCTGTATTGGGCCATGATCGCCGGCGGCTCATTCGAGGCTTGGCTCGTCTAGTCGCGTAGGCCTAAGCCGCTGTGCTAAGCGTGCGCCGCACTGCTGCGCCCCAACCGCTGAGCTTGCTCTCCCTCGTTGAGGGGTCCATTGCGGGCTCGAACCGCTGGTCACATAACCAGCCAGCGGCAAAGGCTTCCATGTCGGGCCAGGCCCCGGCGCGCGAGCCAGCGAGCCAAGCGGCGCCCAATGCAGTGGTTTCAAGGATCGTTGGCCGATCAACCGGCGCATCGAGCACATCCGCCAGAAACTGCATGGTCCAATCAGACGCGACCATGCCGCCATCCACCCGCAGCACGGTCTCGCCGCCAGTGCTTTTCCAATCCTTGCGCATCGCATCAAGCAAATCGCGGGTCTGGTAGCATACCGCTTCCAGTGCTGCCCGCGCGATCTCGGCTGGGCCAGTATTGCGGGTCAAGCCATAGATGGCGCCGCGCGCCTCGGCATCCCACCACGGTGCGCCCAAGCCCACGAATGCGGGCACCATGTAAACATGCTGGTTGGGATCTGCCGACTGCGCCAGGGGGCCAGTTTCGCTCGCCTTGTTCACAAGCTTCAGCCCGTCCCGGATCCACTGCACGGCTGCACCGGCCACAAAGATTGACCCCTCCAGCGCATAGGTGGTCTTGCCGTCCAGCCGATAGGCAAGAGTGGACAGCAACCGGTTATGCGACCGTACCAGTTCGGTGCCAGTATTGAGCAGCGCAAAGCAGCCAGTGCCATAAGTCGATTTCAGCATCCCAGGCTTGAAGCAGGCTTGGCCGATCGTCGCGGCATGCTGGTCGCCGGCAACGCCAAGGATCGGCACAGCCGCGCCAAACAGCACCGCATCGGTGCTCCCGAAGTCGTCGGCGCAGTCCTTGACCTCGGGAAGCATCGCTGCGGGAACCCCGAACAACTCCAGCAGTTCGGGGTCCCAGCGATTGGCGACAATGTCAAACAGTAGCGTACGGGCCGCGTTGGTAGCGTCGGTAGCATGCACTCGGCCGCCCGTCAGCCGCCAGATCAGAAAGCTATCAACAGTACCGAACAGCACTTCGCCACGTTCGGCGCGGTCACGGGCGCCAGGAACATGGTCAAGCAGCCACCCAATCTTGGTTCCAGAGAAATACGGGTCGAGCAGCAATCCGGTTCGCTCTGTTACCAGCGCCTCGACGCCGTCCCGCCGCAGTTGAGCACAGACTGGTGCTGTGCGCCTGTCTTGCCAGACAATGGCGTTGGCGATGGGTTTGCCGGTATCGCGATCCCAGCAAACCACTGTTTCACGCTGGTTGGTGATGCCGATGCCAGCTAATGCCGCCGCCTCGATCCCGGCCGCTGCAATGGCGGTTTGTGCTGTGGCAAGGACGCTTTCCCAAATGGCCTCTGGATCATGTTCGACCCAGCCATCCTGCGGGAAGATTTGCGCAAATTCCTGCTGGCCGACGCCCCGCACCTGGCAGCTGGCATCAAAAACGATGGCTCGGCTCGATGTGGTGCCCTGGTCGATCGCCAGCACAAAACCCTCAGTCATTCCGCTCTCCCCCTTAGCGCCGTTGTGCCAGATAAGCGTCCAGGCGCGCCTTGTCTTCAGCCCCGGTATGCAGCCCCAGCTTGGTGCGGCGCCACAAGATATCCGCAGAACTCACAGCCCATTCATTGGCGATGAGGTAATCCACCTCGCTTTGGTATAGGTCAGCACCGAAGTGAGCCCCAAGTTCCTGCAACTCCTTGCTGTCCCCAAGGATTACCCGGGCCTTGGTTCCGTAAAGGCGCATCAGCCGCCGGATCATGGTGGCGGGCAGGCGGCTATAGTCCATAGCCAGGCGCCGCACTTCCGATTCAAACTGCAGCGGCTCGAACTCACCGCCCGGCAGTTTGGACTCCTTGGTCCAACGTGGGCCGCGTTGGCCCAGCAGGCTTTCGATCTTTTCCATGGCCGACTCGGCTAAGCGCCGGGACGTCGTGAGTTTACCGCCAAAGACGTGCAAGGCCGCTCCGCTGGCCAGATCGCCATCGAGCTTGAGGACGTAATCCCGGGTGGCTTCCTGGGCGGCGCTAGCGCCGTCGTCGAACAATGGGCGTACGCCGGAATAGGTCCAGACGATATCTGCTTTAAGGACAGGCAGCGCGAAATACTCGCTGGCGGCCCGGCAGAGATAGTCGATCTCGCTATCAGAAATAGCGACGTCCTTGGGATCGCCCGTGTAGTCCTGGTCGGTGGTGCCGATCAGAGTGAAATCCTGCTCGTAGGGAATGGCAAAAATGATGCGCCCGTCGGTGTTCTGGAAGATGTAGCAACGATCATGGTCGAACAGCTTGCGCACCACGATGTGGCTGCCCTTCACAAGGCGCACATTGTGGGCGCCGTTGTTGCCCATCGTATTGCCGACCACTTCGTCCACCCAGGGACCAGCGGCATTGACCACGAACTTGGCGTGCACCGTCTGCTCGCCATCCGGCCCCGACAGCGTCAGCGTCCAGCCCCCGTTATCCCGGCGCGCGCTGGTGACCTTGGTGCGGGTGTAGACCGCCGCACCTTTGTTCGCAGCGTCCCGAGCGTTGAGAACGACAAAACGGGCGTCGTCCACCCAGCAGTCCGAATACTCAAAGCCCGTCTTGAAGCCCGGCTTGAGCGGCTTGCCGGCTTCATCCTTGCTAAGGTCCAGCGTCTTGGTCGGGGGAAGCAGGCGCCGTCCGCCCATATAGTCATACATCGCCAGACCCGCGCGCAGCACCACCTTAGGCCTCAGCCCCTTGTGGTGAGGCAAGACGAACCGGAGCGGCCAGATGATGTGCGGTGCGGCCGCCCAAAGGACTTCGCGTTCGGCCAAGGCTTCGGCAACGAGGCGAAACTCATAGTGCTCCAGATAACGCAGCCCGCCATGGACCAGCTTGGTCGCGGCCGACGATGTACCGGACGCTAGATCATTCATCTCGGCCAGCATCACGGAAAAGCCGCGGCCGACGGCATCACGAGCAATGGAAGTGCCGTTAACGCCTCCACCGATCACAAAAATATCGACTTGCTCTGTTTGGGTCATGCTGGGCTCCCGGGAGATTCCCGCCGCTTCTACGCCTTATGTTCGCTCATGAAAATGAACTTCATGTGCGTCTTGGAGCCGCCCGTCTCACTCCCTCGGATTGACCCGACCGCGACGGCAGTCTAGTGCAGGGGACCAGTTTCCAGGTTGCCCGGCCATGCTCGCCATATTCAATGTCATCGCGCCAATATTCGCGCTGATGGCGCTAGGCTACTGTGCCGTGCGCTTCCGCCTTTTTCCCGCCGAAGGCATCAAAAGCCTGATCGCATTTGTGAACAACTTTGCGACCCCTTGCCTGCTGTTCCACTCCATTCTCACCAGCGACTTTCGTTCCGCCTTCAACCTTGCGATTATCGGCCCGTTTTACCTCGGCGCACTGATCTGCTTTGTGGTCGGCATATTCATCGCCCGAAAATTTTTTGCGAACACACCCGGCGAAAGCGTCTCGGTTGGCTTTTCCGGCACCTTCACCAATACGGTCCTGGTGGGGCTCCCCATCATGCAGCGCGCTTATGGTCTGGACTCGCTGCCGGTCACGCTCTCCATCATCGGCCTGCACGGGGCCATTTTGCTGAGCATCGGCATGGTGACCATGGAACTGGTCAAGCGGGATGGTCGCTCCTTGGGTAGAACGCTGCTGCTAGCAGCCAAGCGGGTCCTCTCCAACCCACTGATCTGGGGGATTGCCGGCGGGATGATCGGATCTTTTGCCGGGCTGCAACTGATCGAGCCGGCCGATGCATTCTTCTTGATGATGAGCCAGGCGGTGGTGCCCGCCGCCTTGTTCGGCATCGGCGGCGCCCTGAACGAGTACCGCTTGTCCGACAATTGGAAGCAGGCCGTTGTGGCTTCGCTGATCAAGCTCGTCCTGCACCCCGCCATCGCCTATGTGCTTATGGTTTGGGTGATGCGGGTTGATATGGAGATTGCCCGATATGGCATTCTGCTGGCCGCTATGCCGCCCGGCGTCAATGTTTACGTGTTCGCGACCTACTACAATCGCGGCACCAGCGTCGCGGCGAACACGATTTTGATCGCAACACTTGCCTCGGCGGCTTCCATTTCGGCCTGGTTGTTGATCCTCGGTCCTTAGCGCTGGCCTAGGTGGCGGGCGCTACCGAGAAGCCCAGTACCCGCACGCCATCGCCCAGTGGCACTGCCCGTAAGGGCTGGGTCGTGTGGGCATCCAACCCCGCAGCCAGTCGCACATGCTGTTCAGTGGGGCAAACTTGCAGCGTGGGATCGAAGCCGATCCAGCCAAGCCGATCGTCAAAAGCTTCCGCCCAGGCGTGCAGCGCAGTGCTTCCGCCCTCGTCATCCGCAAGATAACCGGTGACATAGCGCGCCGGGATGTTGAGCGCTCGGGCCGCGCCGATAAATTGGTGGGCAAACTCGCTCGCCAGCGGCAATGACTTGATTGACGCTCCCTCACTTTCAGTCACCTCGGTCAGGCTCTCGCTCATCGACTGCGTCACCCCACCGATGGATTGCGTCATGCCTGCCGCGGACATGGACTGGGCCGCCTCGCTGCCCCCGTTCGGGGGAGCCGCCGCATCCTCCACCTCTTGAGGAATAAGAGCTTCGCCGACCGCCGCCATCAGGCCATGCAGCACCTCCAGTCGATTATTGCTGCTGCCTTTGAAGCGACCGAAGATTTCTTCGCTGCCCTGCGTAGATGACGTTTTGCGCTTGAAAAGACCTGGGACTGGTTCTCCCCCCACGCGCCCCAGAACACCATGCTTGTCAACGGTTTCAACCACGCCGTCCACCGTGACCACGATCTCGCCTTCCGGGCGGCTTTGGTTAACCAGATGCATGATGTTCCCATAGGCGTCGGTAAACCGTGCCGCACTGTCGAGGCCCGGCATGTCCACAGTCCAGCTCTCGACCTTCTGCCCGACGCCTGATTGCGGCGTGAGCAGCAATTGCATCAGCGCATGCACGGTGCCGGGCGGGGGTGTAATGCTCAAGCGATGATGGATGGCGATGCGCATCTGGAAGCCTTTTGTGCCGAGCGATCCCGGGTGTCAGTAGAAATTGTAGCTGACCGACATGCACTCGGTGACATGATTGTTGCGGCCGATGAATTCGTTGAGGAACTCGTGCAAGCCGTGAGCGAAGATCGTGTCCATGGTTGTGTCCTCCACCATGGCACAGAGCTGTTCAGCCGCTTCGTGGCAGATCATGCGTTGCCCGTAGACATCCGCCAGCGTGTCAAGCGTGTCCGACATTGATCGTGCGCAATAGACCAGTGACCGCGGCATTTCAGGGCGCAGGATCAGATAGTCGGCAATGTTGTGGGCCTTGAAGCGGTCCCGATAGAAGTGCTGATACGAGCGGTGCGCCGATGCCGCCCGCAGGATCAGTGTCCATTGCTGGATGTCGAGCTCGCCCCCCACCATCGTCGCGCGTGGCAGCAGCACGTAATACTTCATGTCGAGAATGCGCGCCGTGTTATCGGCCCGCTCGACAAAACTGCCCGCCTGCGAAAACGCAAAACCGTCATCGCGCAAGATAGTGCCGAGCATGGCGCCGCGGAATTCGTGGCTGCGTTGCTTGACCCACTGCAAGAGGCCGAGCAGCTTGGCGCCGCGCACATCGCTGGGCTTGATCTGGGAGAACTCGAGCCAGGCGGCGTTGAGGCTCTGCCACATGTCGCTGGTGATGGCGGTGCGGACGGAGCGGGCGTTGGTGCGGGCCGCTTGCAAACATGAATGAACGGATGACGGGTTATCCGGGTCGAACATCATGAAGTGCGCGACGCTGTCGACATCGGCCTGATCGTGCTTGGCGGCGAAGGCTTCGTCGACTTCGGCGGCCTGCATCATCGAGACAAGATGCTCGCTGGCGCCACCTTCTCGCCGCGAGGTAAGGCTCATGCGATAGCCCACTTCCAGCAGGCGGGCGATGTTCTCGGCCCGCTCCACATAGCGGCTCATCCAGAAGAGGTTCTGCGCTGTGCGCCCCAGCATGGTCATGGCATCAGTCCTCCAGCACCCAGGTGTCCTTGGTGCCGCCACCCTGGCTCGAATTGACGACGAGCGATCCCTCCTTGAGCGCCACGCGGGTCAAGCCGCCCGGTGTGATCCGCACCTTGTCACCCACCAGAACATAGGGCCGCAAATCCACATGGCGCGGCGCCACGCCATTGTTGACGTAAGTGGGGCAGGTGGAGAGGGCGAGCGTGGGTTGGACGATGTAATTGTCCGGTCTAGCCAGGATCTTGGCCTTGAACTCCTCCTGTTGTGCCTTGGTAGAGGTCGGGCCAACCAGCATGCCGTAGCCGCCCGAGCCATGCACTTCCTTGACCACGAGTTCGCCTATATTGGCCAGCACCCATTCCCGCTGCTCGCGATCGGTGCAATTATACGTCGGCACATTGTTTAGCAGGGACTTTTCGCCTAGATAGAACTCAATGATATCAGGCACATAGGTGTAGACGGCCTTGTCATCGGCAATGCCCGTTCCGGGCGCGTTGACCAGTGTCACATTGCCCGCCCGATAGGCGTTGAAGAGCCCCGGAACACCCAGCATGGAGTCCGGACGGAAGGTCAGCGGATCCACGTAATCATCGTCAATGCGTCGATAAATCACGTCTACCCGCGTCGGGCCCGTTGTGGTGCGCATATAGACCTTGCCGCCATCGACAAACAGGTCTGGCCCCTCGCACAGCTGGGCGCCCATCTGGTCCGCCAGGAACGAGTGCTCGAAATAGGCCGAGTTATAGATGCCCGGCGTGAGCACTACGATATTGGGCGAACTGCCGGCCCCTGCAGGCGCCACGCTTTCGAGCGTACGGCGCAGGTTTTCGGGATAGGTTTCCACCGGCGCGACCTTGTAGCGATGGAAGAGGTCCGGGGCCAGTTGCATCATGGCCTCGCGGTCCTCGAGCATATAGCTCACCCCGGAAGGCGTGCGCAGATTGTCCTCAAGCACATAAAAATCATTGGGGCCGACCCGCACGATATCGACGCCGATAATGTGGGCATAAACGCCCTGCGCCGGCTCGAGCCCCATCATTTCGGGACAAAAGGCGGCGTTCTGGAGGATCAGGTGCTCCGGTACCCGGCCTGCCTTGATGATCTCCTGACGATGATAGATGTCGTAAAGAAAGGCGTTAAGTGCTCGTACCCGTTGCTCTATTCCCTTGCTCAGCCGGCGCCATTCGGCCGCCGAGATGATGCGAGGAATAACGTCAAAGGGGATGAGCTTTTCCGTGCCCTCACTCGAACCATAGACGGCGAAGGTGATGCCGAGCTTGCGGAAGATCGCTTCGGCGTCCGACTGCATCAGGGGCAGGGCTCGTTCGGGTTGCTCGGCCAGCCACTCGGCGAGGACGCGATAGGGTTCGCGGATCGATCCGTCCGCATTGTTCATTTCGTCAAACGGCGCTGTGTCGGCCATCTCGCTCCGAGGGTAAAGGGCTTGGTCCCATCCTATTCACATTGCTACATATTTGTGACGCGCCGTCCAGCGGGAGCAAGGGGCCATTTTCGCCAAATCTGGTCGACTCGGCGGGAACCTTTGTCTATTTCTCACCTGGGTTAAGAGCGGGGGGCGAGACCATGACCATCGAAATTCTGCAAACCAAGAAGCTGCTGGCCAGCTGCGAAGCGGCGCTTGCTGAACGATTTACCGTGCATAAACTGCACGAAATTCAGGAACCTGAACGCTTTCTGAACGAGGTTGGACCCCGCATTCGGGCCCACGCCGGCAGCGATGTAAATGCCGACCTCATCGCCAAACTGCCCAATCTGGAAATCATCGCCGGCTTTGGTGTTGGCACCGACAATATCGATCTGGCGGCAGCCAAGGCGGCCGGAGTTCGAGTAACCAATACGCCCGATGTGCTCAATGACGCCGTGGCCGAACTCACCATCGGCATGATGATCGCGCTGGCGCGCCGTATTCCGCAGGCGGACCAGTTCGTGCGGGCCGGCAAGTGGCCCGCGGGCAATATGGGTCTGTTCACCGAACTGACCGGCAAGACGGTAGGCATCCTGGGGCTGGGGCGAATCGGCAAGGAGATTGCCACCCGGGCGCAGGCGATGAAGATGCGGGTGGTCTATCACGGCCGCAAGCGGCAGGAGAAAGAGCCCTATGTGTTCTATCCCGACCTGCTGGAGATGGCCCGCGATATCGACTGGCTGGTGATCATCGCGCCGGGCGGCAAGGGCACCAACCGGATCGTGTCGCGCGAAGTGCTCGAAGCGCTGGGTCCCAAGGGCATGCTGGTCAATGTCGCGCGCGGCACCCTCATCGATGAGCCCGCCATGATCGAGCTGCTGTCGAACGGCAAGCTGGGCGGTGCAGCGCTGGATGTGTTCGAGAACGAACCTGAGGTGCCCGAGGCGCTGCTGCAGCTCGAAAATGTCGTGCTGTCGCCCCATCAGGGCAGCGCCACGCACCAGACGCGCGATGCGATGGGCGCGCTGCTGGTTGCCAATCTCGATGCCCATTTTGCCGGCGAGCCGCTGCTGAGCGCAGTGGTCTAGCCTAGCCTTGAGCCGGCGGCAGCGTTGCTGCTGTCGCCGCTCCCTCGCTGCCTTCCTCTCGGCGCCGGATCAGCACGACGAGCAGCGGGATAACAAAGCTCAGCAGCAGCAAGCGGATCATGTGGTGGGCCGCGATAAAGGCGGCGTCGAAGCCGAGCGCCACACCCAGCGCCCCCATACCCTCAAGCGCGCCGGGTGAGAGGCCGATCCAGATCTGCCCGAAGGGCATGTCCACCAGCCGGCTCACTCCGAAAGAGACGACGGTTACGATGCCGACGGTCATCGCCGTGGCGATCAGCCCGCCAAGGGCGGCCTGCATGAATTCTTGCCGGGTGATGCCCGCAAAGCGCGAGCCGATCAGCGCTCCGGTCAGCACGAAGGCCAGGATCACCAGCGGCTCGGGCATGGCGCCGCTATAAAGCCCGCCAAGCTTGGCCGCGGTCGCCAGGGCCATCGGCCCTATGACCATGGCTGCGGGAACGCCGAGGCGCATGAAGACGAGCCCCAACGCCACGCAAGCGGCGGCGAGAGCCAGCAGCTCGCCCCAACTGAGTATTGTTGTTGGGGCAACGCTGCCAAAATGCTCCACCGGCAGGAACATGGCGCCGATCGGCACACAGATCGTCAGCATCAGCAGCCGGATGACCTGTATGATGACGATCTGCCGGGCGTCGCCGACGCCGGCCGAAGCGATCCCCATGATGAAGGACAGATGCCCGGGAATGGAACCGAGATAGGCCGTGCCCGGATCGAGCTTGAACACGCGCACGAGCAGCCAGCCGGTGAGCGCGATGATCAGCACCATTTCGAGCACCAGGCCCATAAGGCTGATCGGCCAGCTGGCGAGCAGCGACAGGCTGTCGCTGGCCACGGTTGTGCCCATCGACATGCCGATCAGCACAAAGGCGATGTCGCGCAAGCGGACGGGCATGCGCACGGGCAGGCCGATCATCGCCGCGACAGTGACCGCCAATGAGCCGCCCATGATCCAGCCTCCGGGCAGGCCCAGCGCGGTCGCGCCGAGGCCGCCCAAGGCGGAGAGGCCAAGGGTCAGGAGGGTCAGCCCCAGGATGCGGGGCCGCCACCAGAGCTCTAGCGGATCGGCAGGGCTCGTTCCGCCAGCTTTACCCAATAACTTGTCCCCACCAGAATGATGGCATCGTTGAAATCGTAGGTGTCCGTGTGCAACTCGGAACTGTTGCCATTGCCAAGGAAGATATAGGCGCCGGGCCGCTGCTCGAGCATGAAGGAAAAGTCCTCCCCGCCCATGGAGGGGGCCACGTCCTTGTCGACGCGTTCGGCGCCGGCAACCTCTTCGGCAATGCCGGCGGCAAAGGCGGTTTCGGCGGGGCTGTTCACCGTTACCGGATAGCCGCGCATATAGTTGACCTCGGCTGACCCGCCAAAGCTGGCGGCGAACTGGGGGACAAACTGCTGCAGGCGGGCTTCGATGAAGTCCTGCACCCCGGCGTCGAGCGTGCGCACGGTGCCCTTAAGGCGTGCGGTACGCGGGATGACATTGTCGGCGTCGCCGGCTTCCAGCACCGTGACCGACAACACAGCGCTCCCGAGCGGGTCCACATTGCGCGACACCACGGTCTGCAGCGCGGTGATAAGTTGGGCTGCAATGATCACGGGATCGACGGTGGATTGCGGGCGCGCGGCATGGCCGCCGCGGCCCTCGATATCGATCACGAAGCGATCCGTCGCCGCCATGATGCCGCCCACGCGAATGCCGAAATGGCCAGCCGGGATGCCCGGCCAGTTGTGCATGCCGTAGACTTCGTTGATGCCGAAGCGCTCGAGAACGCCATCCTCGACCATTTCGCGCCCGCCGGCGCCGCCTTCTTCGGCCGGCTGGAAGATGAGGGCCACTCGCCCATCGAAGTTGCGGGTTTCAGCGAGATACTTGGCTGCGCCCAGCAGCATGGCTGTGTGACCATCATGGCCGCAGGCATGCATGCTGCCCGGCACCGCACTGGCATAAGGCTTGCCCGTGCGTTCGGCGATCGGCAGGGCATCCATATCCGCGCGCAGGCCCAGTGTGCGCCCGCTGGTATTGCTCTTGCCATTGATGATGCCGACAACGCCGGTCCGCCCCAGCCCGGTCACGACCTCGTCGCATCCAAAAGCGCGCAGGAGTTCCTCGACCTTGCCCGCCGTGCGATGCACCTCGAACAGGATCTCGGGATTGCGATGCAGGTCCTGGCGCCAGCCAGCGATCTCGTCGTGAAACTCGGCAATGCGATTGATTACGGGCATGAAAAACCAGAAAATTGTTCTGGGTCAGTGTCGCTGCCATAACTCTCCGCGTCAACCTCGCGGGGTCGGTCCGTGCCGGCAAACGGCAGCGTTTTTCAACATCGTGCGCCAGCTTGGGCCGTTATTTCCGCCCGCCGCCTTGTTCCGTTCGCCCAGATTTGCCAAACCATGCCCCGTGTTCCGGAGCCTCCTGCCGCCATGAAGATCCTTGTCGCCGTAAAGCGTGTTGTTGATCACAATGTCCGTATCCGTGTCCGCCCCGATGGATCGGGCGTGGAAACCGCTGGCGTGCGCATGTCGATGAACCCCTTTTGCAAGCACGCGGTGGAAGCCGCAGTGCAACTGGCGGAGAAGGTGGGAGATAGCGAAATCGTTGTGGTCTCGATCGGTCCCAAGCCCGCTACCGACGTGATCCTGACCGCCCTCGCCATGGGCGCGCATCGCGGCGTACTGATCCAGACCGATGCCGAACTCGAAACCCTGGCCATCGCCAAATTGCTGGCCAAGGTCGTGGCCGAAGAGCAACCCGACCTCGTGCTGCTGGGCAAGCAGGCGGTGGATGACGACAGCAACCATGTCGGCCAGATGCTGGCGGCCCTGCTGGACTGGCCGCAGGCCACTTTCGCTTCGGCCATCAACCCGACCGGCGACGGACTTGAAGTGACGCGTGAAGTAGACTGGGGCCGCGAAACAGTGGCGCTGCCGCTGCCGGCGGTGGTGACGGCCGATCTGCGCCTCAATACGCCGCGCAATGCGGCGCTGCCCATGGTGATGAAGGCGCGCAGCAAGCCGCTGGCGGTGCGCCCTGTGGAAGACTTCGGCGTCGACGTGACGCCGCGCCTGCGCGTTGACAGCGTATCGCCCCCGCCCGATCGTGCGGCCGGCAAGACCTTGGGCAACGTTGCCGACCTCGCCCGGCTCATTGCCGATTACGTTGCCGATCTGGAGGCGCTGTGATGTCCGTTCTGGTTCTGGCCGAGCATGATCTCGGACTGCTCTCACCCGCTACGGCGCGTCTCGTTGGCGCAGTGAGCGAGTTGGGTGCGGTGGACCTGCTGGTTTTGGGCGAAGGGGTTGACCAGGTGGCGCTGGATGGCGCGCGCCTTCTTGGCGTCAATCGCGTGCTGGTGGGGCAGGGCCCCGATCTGGCAGCGGGCCTGCCCGACAGCATCGTCCCGGTCCTGGCGGGCCTCGCCCCACAATACACCTATATCGTTGCGGCCGCCGCGGCCGCCGGCCGGGACCTGATGCCGCGCCTTGCGGCCAAGCTCGACCTGATGCCGATCACCGATGTGGTGTCCATCGAGGCGCCCAACCGCTTTGTGCGGCCCATCTATGCCGGCAACGCGCTTCAAACGGTGGTGTCCGACCAGAAGCAGAACCTTTTGACGCTGCGCGCTTCCGCATTCCGTCCGACCGGGCTCGGGGAGGCCGCCCCGATCGAGCCGCTGAGCCATGCGCCAGTGGCGTCGGCGGCAACGATCATTGCGGCGCACCGGACCGAAAGCGACTCACCGGATCTGTCCACGGCACAGATCGTGGTGGGCGGCGGCGTGTCGGTGGGTTCGGCCGAAGGCTTCAAGCTGATCGAGCAGCTCGCCAAAACGCTGGGCGCTGCCGTGGGCGCGACCCGCGCGGCCGTCGATGCCGGCTACGCACCCAATGACTGGCAGGTGGGTCAAACTGGCAAGATCATCGCGCCGGACCTTTATATTGCTGTCGGCATTTCGGGGGCCTTGCAGCACCTGGCTGGGATTCAGGGCGCCAAGCGCATCATCGCCATCAACAGCGATCCCGAAGCGCCCTTGAGCAAAATGGCCGATGCGGTGCTGGTGGGCGATCTCTTCACCATCGTGCCCGCGCTCATCGCCGAACTCGACCGTCTCGGCGTCCAGCGCTGACGGTTGCAAATCCCATCCCGGCTTCTATAAAGGCCGCGCCTCCCAACGGAACCCAGCCCCGCAATGTTCGAGACCCTTTCCAAGGCCCCTGGCGACAAGATTTTGGCGCTGATGGGCGAGTATGCCGCCGATCCGCGCACTGACAAGATCGACCTCGGCGTCGGCGTCTACAAGGACGAAACCGGCACCACCCCGATCATGTCGGCGGTGCGCAAAGCCGAAGAGCGCATTCTGGCGGCAGGCACCACCAAGACCTATCTCGGCATTGCCGGCAACAAGGGCTTTGGCGCCGCGGTGCTGGACCTGGCGCTGGGTGATGCGGTGGAACGCTCGCGCGTGCGCATCGCGCAGGCCCCTGGCGGCACCGGTTCGCTCTGGGTGCTGATGCAGCTGATCAACCGGGCCCGTCCGGGTGCCACGGTGTGGGTCTCGGACCCGACCTGGCCCAACCACAACCCCATCGCCGAAAATGCCGGGCTGACGGTCAAGAAGTACCCCTATTTCGATACGCAGACGCGCGGCGTGAAGTTCGATGCCATGCTGGCCACGCTTGATGGCCTGGGGCCGCAGGATATCGTGCTGCTGCATGGCTGCTGCCACAACCCGACCGGCGCCAACCTTTCCAACGAGCAGTGGGACGCGGTGGCCGCGAGCCTTGCCCGCACTGGCGCATTGCCCTTTATCGATCTCGCCTATCTCGGCTTTGGCGATGGCCTTGCTGAAGACGCCTATGGCACCCGCAAGGTGCTGGCAGCAGTGCCCGAGGCCCTCGTCGCATTTTCCGGCTCCAAGAACTTTGGCCTTTACCGCGAGCGCATCGGCGCGGCGATCCTTGTGGCCCGTGATGCCGCACACGCCGATATCGCCAATTCCCAGCTGCTCAACATCATCCGTGGCGCTTATTCCCAGCCGCCCGATCATGGCGCCGAGATCATCCGCACCATCCTCGAGGATGCGCAGCTGCGCGCGGAATGGGAAACCGAGCTCAATGAAATGCGCGCCCGCATGATCCGGCTGCGCGAGAAGCTGGCCGACGCCATCCGCCAGAAGAGCAATTCGGAAGACTTCGATTTCATCGCCCGCCACCGCGGCATGTTTTCGCTGCTCGGGCTCGATAATGCCACTGTCGAGCATGTAAAAGCGGCCCGGGGTGTCTATATGATAGGGGACAGCCGCATCAATGTCGCCGGCATCCCCGAGGACCGCGTTGGCGATCTCGCCCATGCCCTGCTTGCGGGAACGAAATAAAGCGGCGCCCGTCACCCTGACGCGCCGGCAACCCAGAATCTAGGAGGAAACGATGAAGTTTTTCGTCGATACCGCGGATATCAATGACATCCGTGAACTGCATGAAGCCGGCCTGGTTGACGGCGTGACCACCAATCCCTCGCTGATTGCCAAGTCCGGCCGCGACTTCAAGGAAGTGATCAAGGAAATCGCTGCGATCACCCCCGGCCCGGTTTCGGCTGAAGTGGCTTCGCTCGAATATGAGGGCATGGTTGCCGAAGGCGAGCACCTTGCCAAGATCGCGCAGAACATCGTGGTCAAGCTGCCGCTGACGCTCAATGGCCTCAAGGCCACCAAGCACTTCGCGGAAAAGGGCATCAAGACCAATGTGACCCTGTGCTTTTCGGCCAACCAGGCCCTGCTCGCAGCCAAGGCCGGCGCGACCTATATCTCGCCCTTCCTCGGGCGCCTCGATGACCTCAATCTCGATGGCGTCGAGCTGATCGAGAATATCCGCACGATCTATGACAACTACCAGTTCGACACCCAGATCCTGGCCGCTTCGATCCGTACGCCCAATCACGTGACCCAGGTCGCGCTGATCGGTGCCGATGTGGCGACGATCCCGCCCGCCGTGATCCGCAAGCTAGCCGATCACCCGCTGACCAAGTCGGGCATCGACAGCTTCCTCAAGGATTGGGCCGGCACCGGCCAGTCCATCCTCTAGTTGCGCTGGGCTCCGGTTGCTTCCGGGGCCCGCTTTTTGTCCTCTACGATACCGGCGGTCGGCTCATGGGTCGGCCGCAGCCATAGGGCAGGTGCGGCGCCTGCCTCATCCGTGAAAGCCTGACATGGCCGATACCGAACTTGCTGCCGCGGTGAAATCCGCCCTCGCTGCCGTCGAAATCCCCGGCGGCGATACGCTGGCGGGTTATGCCGGCCTTTCGGAAATCATCGTGACGCCCAGCGCCGTGGCTTTTGCCATTGCGGTGCAACCCGGCATGGAAGCGGCCTTCGGGCCGGTGCGCGAGGCGGCCCAGCGCGCCGCGCAGTCGGTGGCGCCGACGCGCAAGATCATGGTCTCGCTGACTTCTGACAAGGCACCCGCGACGGGGCAGGCCGCGGCACAGGGCCGGCCGGGTCCTGCACCGAAGCAGGCCGTGCCTGGCGTCAAGCGCATCATTGCCGTTGGTTCAGGCAAGGGCGGCGTGGGCAAATCGACCACCGCGGTCAACCTGGCGCTGGCGCTGCAGGCCGAAGGGTTGAGGGTGGGCATACTTGATGCCGATCTTTATGGCCCCTCCATCCCCAAGCTCCTGCACCTCGAGGGCAAGCCGGCGGTGCGCGAGGACGGGATTTTCTCGCCGCACGACGCGTTTGGGCTCAAGGCCATGTCGATCGGCTCCATGCTCAATCCGGGCCAGGCCGTGGTCTGGCGCGGTCCGATGGCCACTTCGGCCTTGCGGCAGTTGCTGCGTGAAACCGATTGGGGCGAACTCGATATCCTCGTGGTCGACCTGCCGCCCGGGACCGGCGACATCCACATCTCGCTGTTCCAGCAGGCGGAAGTGGATGGCGTGGTGATCGTGTCGACGCCCCAGGACCTGGCGCTGATCGACGCGCGCAAGGCCATCGACATGCTGCGGCGGCTTAGTGTGCCGTTGCTAGGGCTGGTCGAGAATATGAGCTATTTCATCGCCCCCGATACCGGCAACCGCTACGATATCTTCGGCTCGGGCGGGGCGGAACAGGCAGCGGCGGAGCTTGAGATGCCGTTCCTCGGCGCCGTGCCGCTGGTGATGTCGATCCGCGAAGCCTCCGACCGCGGGGCACCGCCGGTCGTGGCTGATCCCAATGGTCCGGAGGCCGAAGCCTTCCGCGCCATTGCGCGCAGGATTCTTGCCGCTACGCCGTCGCTGCGCCACTAAACTGAGCGCATCCTTGCCCTAGGTTGCGGCGCCGGGAACGAGTTGCCAGCTAGAACATTAAGCGAACACCGGAATGGAGTTCGACATGTCTACGACCAATCCCAAAGTTGCCGACGCCCCCAATTCCAATCTTCAGAAGGACCCTGATGACTGGACCACAGGGGACGACCCGATGACGGGCGCCCAGGCGTCCTATCTCAAGACGCTAAGCGAGCAGGCGAGCGATCCCGATGCCTTTGCCGAGGATCTGAGCAAGGCGGAGGCCTCCAAGCGCATCGACGTGTTGCGCGAAAAGCTCGGGCTTTAAGCGAGGAGCGCGCCGGCCCCAAGCTCGGGCAGGCGAGCGCCGACCAACTCCTGCGTCAGGCGGTGCTGGGGGTGCTCGAAGATCGCCTTCGGCTCGCCCTGTTCAACGATGCGACCGGCCTCCATCACCATGACCCGGTCCGCCATGGCGCGGACCATATCGAGGTCATGGCTGATCAGGAGATAAGTCAGCCCGAACTCGGCCTGCAACCGCGCAAGCAGGTTCAGCACTTCCCCGCGCACCGACACATCGAGGGCTGACACCGGTTCATCGAGCACCAGCAGCTTGGGCCGGGTGACGAGGGCGCGCGCGATGGCGAGGCGCTGGCGCTGTCCGCCCGAAAATTCATGCGGGTAGCGCTCGAGCATTTCAGGGGACAGGCCAACGGCAGTGATGGCTTCGTGCAGGCGTTCAGTGCGTTGCACGAGGCCAAGTTCAGGCCGCAGCCGCAACGGCTCACCAACGGATTGCCCGATGGTGAGATGCGGATTGAAGCTGCCGAAGGGATCCTGGAACACCAGCGAAATGTCAGCCCGCAACGCCTGGGGCAGGTCGCGGCCGTGATAAGGCTTGCCGCCAAGCCGCACTTCCCCGTCGCTGGCACTATCTAGGCCGGCAATGATGCGGGCGAGGCTGGTTTTGCCGCAGCCGGAAGGACCGACCAGAGCCAGGCATTCGCCGCTGCGAAGCGTGAAGGAAACCTCGTGCAGCGCCCGCAGCGGCTTGGCCGCCCATGGCCAAAGCCCATTGCCGCGGTAGTCGCGACTGACGGCTGCAACCTCCAGCAGGGTTTCACCGAGCGGGGCACGGTTGGGGCCGACCACGTCGAGGCGTGACGCAGCCACCAGGCGACGGGTGTAGTCTTGTTGCGGGGCGCCCAACACCGCCCCGGTGATTCCCTGTTCCACAACCACGCCGCGATGCATCACCATCACGCGCGAGCAAAGCGCCGCAACCGCCTTCAGATCATGGCTGATAAACAGCAAGGCCATGTGCCGTCGCTCGCAGATCTGGGCGATCAGTTCGAGCACGCGGCGCTGGGTGACGAGATCGAGCGCGGAAGTGGGCTCATCGGCAATCAGCAGATCGGGTTCGCTCGCGAGCGCCATGGCGATCATGGCGCGCTGCCGCTGTCCACCCGACAACTGATGCGGATACCGCCGGGCGTGCTCGGGGAGGAGGCCGACCTCGGCCAAAAGCTGGGGCACGGCAGTTGCCGCACTCGTGTTGGCCTCGTTTAGTTCAACAGCTTCCTCGATCTGGCGACCGATGCGCATCAAAGGGTTGAGCGCGGTCATCGGCTCCTGGAACACCATGCCGAAGCGTTTGCCGCGCAGTCGCGCCATCGGGCGTTCGGCGGTGGGCAAGGGGGCGCCATCGAGGTGGATGGTGCCTGTCGGTGTGGCGCCTATGGGCAGCAGGCCAGCTATCGCGAGGGCGGTCAGGGTTTTGCCAGATCCACTTTCTCCGATGATGCCAAAGCGTTCGCCCAGCTCCAGAGCAAAGCTGAGGTTCTTGACCACCTCGGTTTGGCCGAAGGCGATTGATAACCCCCGCACCTCAAGCAAGGGCATGCGCAGCTCCCTGGCGGCGCAGGCGCGGATCAAGCACGTCGCGCAGGCCATCGCCGGCGACATTGATGCACACAACGATCAACACAATGGAGAGCCCCGGCACCAGCGTCAGCCAAGGATGAATCAGGAAGAGGCTCTGGGCATCACGCAGCATCAAGCCAAGGCTGGTGGCCGGGGGCTGGATGCCAAGCCCGACATAGGACAGGCCTGCTTCCGCCAGGATGCCCAATGATAGCTGGATCGTGCCCTGAACGATCAAGAGGCTGAGAATATTGGGCAGCAAGTGTCGCCAAGCGATGGCAGCATTGCCAAGGCCAGCGAGGCGGCCAGCGGCGACGAAATCCAGCGTGGCAATGCTCAGGGCGCCGCCACGGGCGACGCGGGCGAACACCGGAATGTTGAAGATACCAACGGCAATGGTGGCATTGATGGCGCCCGGGCCAAACAGAGCGGTGATCAGAATTGCAGTGATGATGGCGGGAAAGGCAAACACCACATCGCTGAGACGCAGCACCAGCCATTCGACGGCGCCACCCCATGCGGCAGCAGCAAGGCCGAGCGGCACGCCAATGCTTGCGCCGATCAACACAGCCATCGC
This sequence comes from Devosia sp. Z11_6, assembly GCF_058133665.1. Classification (NCBI taxonomy): domain Bacteria; kingdom Pseudomonadati; phylum Pseudomonadota; class Alphaproteobacteria; order Hyphomicrobiales; family Devosiaceae; genus Devosia; species Devosia sp. Z11_6. Next base: position 417,797 of record NZ_JBYUNQ010000003.1, on the reverse strand, counting down.
CGCCACGACAAAGCTGGTGAGCGTTCCCGCCATGACAAGCGAAGCCATGTCCCGGCCCAACTGGTCGGTGCCGAGCCAGTGGGCAGCCGTGGGACCAAGAAACCGGCGGCCGATATTGATCTCCGCGATGGAATAGGGCGTCCACCAGATCGAAACGAGGGCTAGCAGCGCAAACAGCAGCGTGCCGGCTGCGCCGAGGCGAAAGCTCCGGTTGGCAAAAAGGCGTTCGATCATGTCGCCACGCCTCGCTCGCGCAGGCGCGGGTCAACCAGGCCGTAGGCGAGGTCGACCAGCAACATGGTGAGGCTGACCGTCACCACCAGCACCATTACCGCGCCACGCACAAGGATCAGGTCACGCTCCGAGATGGCGGTGAAGATCAGGCGGCCCAGACCGGGCAGATAGAACACATTCTCGACGATAATAGCGCCGGCGATCAGGAACGCGAATTGCAGACCCAGAATGGTCAACACCGGGAGCATGGCATTGCGCACGCCATGGCGCCAAACGGCCTCGCCCAGCGTCATGCCCTTGGCACGCGCGGTGCGGATAAAATCCTGCTCCTGGATGTCCACCAGCGCCGTGCGCATCACCCGCGCCAGGATCGAGGCCTGGGGCAGCGCCAGCGCCAGGCTCGGCAGAACCAGCGAGCGCATGGCAGCAAAGGGGTTCTCGTTCCAGGGCGTAAAGCCACCGGGCGGCAGCCAGCGCAGGGCAACAGCAAAGACAAGGGTCAGCAACATGCCAAACCAGAAATTGGGGACGGCGACGCCCAACTGCGCCAGCACCATCAGCGCGGAATCGAGGGCCTTGCCACGGTGGCGGGCCGCAAGGATGCCGAGCGGCAGCCCGACCGCGACCGAAATGATCATCGCCGCGATGGTGAGGGGGAGGGTTACCGCGAGTCGCCCAGCAATCAGCGAGGCCACGGGAGCCTGCTGGGTGTAAGACTCCCCGAGATTGCCGTGCAGCATGCCCCAGAGCCAGGCGACGAAACGCTGCGTTGGCGGAGCCTCAAGGCCCATCTGTATACGCAGATTAGCCACGGCTTCAGGGCTGGCAGTGATGCCCAGGATGAAGCGGGCGGGATCGCCGGGCAGCAGGTCAAGCAGGAAGAAGATCGCCGTCGCCGCCAGCAGCAACGTCAGTGCAAACCCACCCAAGCGGCGCAGCAGAAAAACGATCATGCCGTGGGCGCCCCGGGCGGCTCAGTCCACCCAGTGAATGGAGCGGAGCACCACGCCCTCGATCGGCGAGTTTGGCCACATGCCTTCGAGCTTGGCGTTCCACACGCCGGTTTTTGCCAGCTCGAACAAGTAGCCATTGACCGCATCATTGGCGAGGATGGTCTGGGCCTCGATGGCGAGGGACTTGCGTTCCGCCTCGTTGGTGGTGGCATTGAGCGTCTCGATCAGCGCCTGGAATTGCGGATTGTCGTAGCCGAAATAGTAGTTGGGATCGGCATAGATGCCAATGTCGAAGGGCTCCACATGGGCGATGATGGAGAGATCAAAGTCCTTGTTGGTCAGCACATCTTCGAGCCACTGCGCCCATTCGAGGTTGATGAGTTCGAGCTTGATGCCGACCTCGGCAAACTGGCTGGCGAGGATCTGCCCGCTGACCTTGGCGTAGTTCACCGGGGGCAGCTTGAGCGTGGCGCTGAACCCATCGGGATAACCCGCCTCGGCAAGGAGCGCGCGCGCCTTTTCCGGGTCATAGGGATAGGTATTGGTCAGATCGACGTAATAGGGATTGTGCGGGGCGAAGTGGCTGCCGATCGCCACGCCATAGCCATAGGTCGCCCCTTCGATGATGGCGGCGCGGTCAATGGCATGCGCCATGGCCTGGCGCACTTTGAGCTCGTTGAACGGAGCCTTGGCATTGTTGGTGGAGAGGATGGCCTCGCCCTCGGTCGTGCCCACCAGCACCTTGAACTGCGGATTGCCCTCAAAGATCGGCAGCGCTTCGGCGGCGAAATTATTGGTGCCGTCGACGTCGCCCGCAAGGAGCGCATTGGTCATGGTGGCGGTGTCGCTGATAAACACGAAAGTTGCGCGGGTTATCGCCGGCAGCTCACCCCAATAGGGGCCATATTGCTCGAGCACGACGCGGCTGCCCTTGTCCCACTGCACAAAGCTAAAGGGGCCGGTGCCGATGGGGGCAGTGGCATTGTTCTCGGCGCTTTCGGGCGCAACGATGATGGCATCCCCACGCCCGAGATTGAACAGGAACATCCCGTCGGGGCGGCTGAGGGTAAAGGTGATGGTTTGGGGATCCTGGACCACAACGCTGGCGATGGGGGAGAACAGCGCCTTCTGAGCATTGATGCTCTCTGGCGCCAGCAGCCGGTCAAAGGTGTATTTGACGTCATCGGCATCAAAGCTGGTGCCGTCATGGAAGGTGACGTCAGGCTGGAGGATGAAGGTATAGGTCAGCCCGTCATCGCTGATCGTCCAGCTGCTGGCGAGGGAGGGCTGCACCGCGCCGGTCTGGTCGATCTGCGTCAGGCCCTCAAAGACGTTCTGATAGCCGATGTTGTCGATGGCTTCGGCAGCGCCTGCCGTAGGATCAAGGGTAGGTGGCTCTAGGGCGACGCCGATCCGGACCTGCGTCGAGGCAGCAAGCGCAAGGCTCGACCAGCTCATGCCAAGCATTGCCGCCATGCCCAGAATTTGTAGTCCCTTGCCCATGCTTTCGCTCCCCGTTGCGGCTCGGCCGCCTTGCATTCTTTTCTATAAGGCAGTGCGCCCGGCATGGCACCTAGGCAAAGGATGAAGATTTGCTGGTGTGACCCCAGCGCATGGCATGATCATCCACTGCCGGAGCGGTGCCGCGGCCCGCTTACTTCTCGCCGGCTTCGGCGATGGGCGCATCGACGAGATCAGAGGGAATGCGCAGGGTGAACAGCAGCCCGTGCTCGCCAGCTGGGTCCACGGCCAGTGAGAAGGCGTTGACCGACAGCAGCGAGCGGGTGAGGGCGAGCCCGACGCTCGAGCGCACCGGCGCCACGGCCTTGCCGTCCCGGCCCACGCCATCGCGGAACACCACGAAACGTTCAGCCATGTCGACTGCTGTGTTGGAGCTATCGCGCACATGGATGGCGATGCTGCCATCGTCCTCCCTATTGGAGGAGATGATGACGGCGCCGCCCGCCGGAGTTTGATCAATAGCGCTGGCGAGCAGGTTCAGCACCGCTTGGGCCAGCGATGCCCGATCGGCCGTGACCTTGGGCAGGGATTCGGAAATCGCGTTGCGCACGATCACCCGCGAGATGCCGGCCTGGTGGCGGATGCGCAGCACGCAGCTTTCGAGCAGTCCGGTCAGATCAATGCTGGCGCGTTGGGGCAGGTAGCGCCCGTCGCGCAGCCGGGTGAAATCATCGAGTTCATCCACCAGCGCGGCGATCTCGTTGCCGGCGGTGACGATATCCTGCGCATAAGTCTCGTGGCGCTCGGTGCCGAGCCGACCAAAGGCCTCCGAACGCAGCAGATCGGAAAAACCGATGATGGTGTTGAGTGGGCGGCGAATCCCACGGCTGATCCGAGCCAGCAGCGCTGGATCGATATCGCTGGGCGCTCCGAGGCGCGGCTGGCTGGTTTCGCGCTGGTGCACAAAGCCGAAATAACCGGTGACGACGCCCGCCTGGCCCTGCGCAAACAGCATCAATTCGGCACCCGCGGAGGCGGCGCGCAGCGACAGGCAGGGACGTGCGGATTCGGCAAAGCGCGCTGGCCGCTCGAGGAACGACTGTAGATCCGGGGTGTCGGCGCGGGCGACAAAGCTCGTCAGCGGCCGCCCCTGCAGCGACGCGCCTTCCTGGCCCAGCAGCGCGGCGGCGCGTGGGGACACGACGCTCAGCACGCCCGCGCGATTGGTTTCGAAGAACCCGTCCCCGCGCAAGCTGGCAAAGGTTTCCGCGAAGGCGCGCACCGCCGCTTCATGGCCGGTGCGCACTTCGGTGGCGCTCGCCGACAGCATGAGGGCCGGGCGACCCTGCCAGGAAATGGATTGCAAGCGTGCGGTCACCGGTACCAGCGTGCCATCACGCTGCACCAGATGGTTGACCGGCCCCGCTTCGTGACCTTCCGGTCCGGCCGCCGGGAACACCGAGGCCAGGCCGGCGGCGCGCAGGTTCTCCACCGAATCATAGCCCACCATTTCGGTGATGGCACGGTTGGCGAACAGCACTTGCTGATCACGGAACACGAGGATGCCGAGCGGCAGCCGGTTCAGCACCAGCGTTTCGCCACCCAGATTGATCAGTGCACCCGAACTGCTCGGTGGTTGGGCAACAGCGCGCTGCGCCTGACCCGAGGTTTCACCCATGCGGTCGTTCAGAATGCGCGAGAGTTCATCGAAGTTGTAGCGCGATACGCGTTCCACCGCCTCAGGATCGGGGGCGCCCGGCGGCAGGATTTCCGGGCCATCCTCAGTCGCGGCATCGAATTGGGGCTCGGGAGTGTCATCGCCGTCGAATTCGGCAAGCTCGTCCTCGGCGGTGGACGCTGGCAACTGCTCCTGCGCGTCGTCCTCGTCCTCATCCACTTCCACTTCCGGCTCGGGCTCATCGATAAAGGCGGCTGTTGGTTGCTCCATCGGCGCCGCCGATGGTTCGACCTCAATCGTCGCGGGGGTGTCCTGCTGATCTTCGGCCGCAGGAGCAGAAGCGGCAGCGACAAAGCCTGTGCCTGTCACCAGCCAGAGTTGCGGTGCAAGGTCGGTGACCACCAGATCGCTTTGCAGCGGATCATCCGAATCGGTGAGCGGCGAGAACAAATCGGCGTCTGCACTCAACCGGTCGACGAGCGCCGATAGCCGGGTGCCAACGCTTGGCGCTTCTTCGACAGGCGGCTCGGCGGCGTCTGATGGCGTTGCCTCTGGTTCGTTCTCGAACTCGGGAACCGCTTCCGAGGTCTTGGCGGCGCTGTCCTCGTCCTCGGCCTCATAGCGGCTCGGTGCGGCAGCATCGCTTTCAATCGACCGCCAGTTGTCGAGCTCGCGCTGATAGGCCGCATCATTGGCCTCGATCGCCGCGGCAATCGGGGCAAGCTCACCCATCTGGGGATCTGGTTCGACCGTTTCCTCGTCTTCATCAACCAATGCGACAGGCCGGAAGGGCGCCGTTTCCAGGACCACGCCGGGGGGCGGCAGCGGCAACCATGGCCGCGGTAGCAAGACGGGCCCTTGCGACTCAGCTGCGGGCAGTTGGGGCTCGTGAGCCTCTATCAGCGCAGCTTCCGGCTCGGGCGCCACAACTGAAAGCTCGAGCGACTCGGTGACCGGGTCTGGCGAGGTCTCGGAGTCTATCGTCGTCGGCGGAGCAGCCGGCTCACTCGTCACGGACATAGCCGAGGGTGCGGCCAGGGAATCAGCAGGGGCCAGCGAATCGGCAGGGGCCAGGGCGGGTGCCGGACCGGTCGCCAACAAGATCTCGGCGTCGATGGCGTCAACTGCCACGATCAGCATCGCTGCGCCCGCGCCGTCGAGCAGCGGCGTTGTGGCACAGGTCGCCGAGATCGGCTTTTCCCCAGCCAAGAACTGGATCCGCGCAAGACTGCTTCGACCGGTGGAGCCGAGTCGGATATTACGAGCTATCTGGCCCTTGATCGGTACTGGGGTGGGGCCGCGCTTGAGGCCGCTTTTCTTGAGCTTGGCGCCAAAGAGCGTTGCTGCCCGATTGTGCCAGATCAAGTGCAGCCCGTCGGCGGACCATAGCCAGGCCGGGCGGGGATCCTCGGCGTGTTGCAACACGCGGGCACCAGCTGGCGATGTGATCCAGTCGTCATCCATCGATAACCGCTACCCGTTGCATCTGTGCCATTTCGGTACAGTTCATTCTTGTTCGTTAAGTGTTCTTCAATATAGCGCCCCTCGCACCCGGTCCATAGCCGTGGGGCCGAGACCCCCCAACAAACTTGGGCATGGTTAAGAGGAGGGGTGCAGAGGGGAAAGCTGCAAAAGAGCGCTTGTCATCAGCGACAAGTCGACCTATGTATCGCGCGCTTTCGGGACTCGCTTGGCGATGTACCCGGACAGGCCCATTGCCGCCTTAGCTCAGTTGGTTAGAGCGCTAGATTGTGGATCTAGAGGTCCTCGGTTCGATCCCGAGAGGTGGTACCACTCCTTCACATCCCTGCTGCCGCATGTTGCGCCCGACAGATCAAGTCGGCGTCGAACTTGCCCGCTTCGGCGCCGGGATCCCAAACACCTTCCCATCGCCACCGAAGAGGACGGAAATCCCGCAGCAATGTCCCCATTTGTGTGCCCGAATCTTAACCATCGGTATCTTGCGATATATCATTGCGCCGCCTCATTGAGCGGCATAGCATTCCCATGATGCACGCACGGCCTCTGGCCTTCCGTCAGCGGCCTGGCGCGCCCTTTTGCTTTGTCCAAGTGCGCGATGTGGCCAAATGGGTATGCGGAACAAAACCTTCATCTCCGATCTTCTGCAGCAACACGACATTCAGGTGGGAGGGCAGCGACCCTTCGACGTCACCGTTTACGACGAAAAGCTGTTTGACCGGGTAATGCTGCAAGGCACGCTCGGCCTGGGCGAGGCTTATATGGAGGGGTGGTGGGACGCTGCGGCGCTCGATCAGTTCATCTACCGACTGCTGGTGAACAACGTCAAAGCCAAGCTGCCGATCGACTTTGCCCTCATGTGGAGCATGCTAAAGGGCCGCATCCTCAACCTGCAGCGCCTGAAGGTGCAAGAAGTGGGGGAGCGGCATTATGACATCGGCAACGATCTTTACGCTGCCATGCTCGATCCACGCATGATCTATTCCTGCGGCTACTGGAAGAACGCCACCACTCTTGCTGAGGCGCAGGAAGCTAAGCTCGACCTCATCTGCCGCAAGGCGGGGCTGGAGCCGGGTATGCGCATTCTCGATATCGGCTCGGGCTGGGGCGGGTTCCTGAAGTTCGCCGCCGAGCGCTACGGTGTTGAGGGTGTTGGGGTAACCATCTCCAAGGAGCAGGCGAGTTGGGCCAATAGCCACACCGATGGCTTGCCGGTCGAAACCCGGCTGATGGACTATATGGCGCTCGAGGGAAAGTTTGACCGCATCATCTCGATCGGCATGTTCGAGCATGTGGGCTACAAGAACTATCGCCCCTATATGGAAAAGGTGCGGCAGTTGCTCGCCGATGATGGCCTGTTCGTGCTGCACACTATCGGCGGCAATCTCACCCAGTCGCATGGCGATCCATGGAGCGAAAAGTACATCTTTCCCAATGGCATGCTGCCGTCGCAAAAACAGATCAGTGAAGCCAGCGAGGGCCTCTTCATCATGGAAGACTGGCACAATTTCGGGGCGGATTACGACCGGACCCTGCTGGCCTGGTGCGAAAACTTCGAGGCAGCCTGGCCCAGTCTCAAGGACAAGTATGGCGACCGCTTCTATCGGATGTGGCGCTATTACCTGTTGAGCTTCGCCGCCACATTCAGGGCGCGCTACACTCAACTCTGGCAGGTGGTTTATTCACCCAAGGGCGTGGTTGGCGGCTATTCCAGCGTCAGGTAGGCGGGGCAGGCTGGCCTCGCGAGTGAAACGACTTGAATTTTACTGGCTGGGCAAATTGTCCAGCTCGTTGATCCCGGCCAGCAGTTTGCGGATCGATTCGATCTGGATGGTGAGGTTCTTGATGCGGGTATTGGCGCGCTCGGCATTGCGTTCGAGCTCGGAGATGGACTGCTCGTCGGCGGCGGAGCGTTCACCGAACTCGCCCAGCTGTGACAAGGAAGTCGCCGCGACGGCGTAGTCGCGCTCGCGGCGCCGCGTCAGGCCATCGCGTTCATTGATCGCCGCTTGCAGTTCGCCTGCAACGGCGCGCCGCATCCGCTCGATGCGCGCACGGTCCTGCTCCTTGTCGCGCTCGGGCGAGCGGGTCTGGAACATGCTGAAAGGAACTTTCATGGGAGCGGATCGCCGAGGACATCTGGAGCCGAGGTGAGTCTAGCTGCGCGCAGGCCCATATAGCAAGGCGCAAAGGTCAGCGCGGCTCGGCTGGTGGCGCAGCACCCTGCCGGGGCAGCATGGTGCCGGGCAGGCTCAGCAACAATTGGGCATGGAAGCCCGCCGACCAGGCCAGTTGCATGATGGCGCCGGCGAGCGCCGCCGTGATGCCATGGAAAACGCCATGGTGGCTGGACCAGCGGCTGGCAAAAACCACAATCACCCCAGCCCAGGCCAACAGCGGCAGCGCCGCGAGCGGGGTGGCCGATGTGAATAGCGCCAGGCCAAGGGCGGGCAGCAGCAGAATGACCAGCCAGCGCCGCGCATTGGGCGGCTGGCGGTGCATCAGCGCCGTACGCGCCCGGCCACGACCGAAATTGAAGTATTGCCGCCAGAGACGATCAAGGGAATCGCGGGGGAAATACTCGATGGTGAGCGGCGCGAGATAAAGGCGCCGCCCTGTGGTGGTGAGGCGCAGATCGAGTTCGGCGTCTTCGTTGTGGCTCAAGATTTCGTTGTAGCCGCCAACGGCGAGGAAATCGTCCAGCAGGAACAAGGCATGATGCCCATGCTCCACCCATTTGCCGCCCGAGATGCTGCGATGCGCGGCGCCGCCAGTGCCATAGATCGAGTTCTGCGCTTCGGCGATGGCGATCTGCAGGGGCGCTTGCCCTACCGCCTTCATGCTCACCACCACCGAATTGGCCTGGGTCTGCCGTTGAATGGCAACGAGCTGGCTCACATAATCACGCGGATAGGCGGCGTGGGCATCGATGCGCACTAGAAAGCGGCAGTCGTGCCCGAAGAGGCGAGCGGCGAGGTTGACGCCGGCACTTTGCAGCCGCCGGGCATTGCGGACCAGGTGTACTTGCGGCGCGGCTTGAGCGATCTGCCGGACAATGGCCTCGGTGTCGTCCGTGCTGCCACCATCGGCCACCACAATGGTCATTGCCGCGGCGAGAGGGTCAGCAAGGAGGGAGGCAAGCACATCGGCGATGTGCAGGGCTTCGTTCAGCGTGGGAACAACAACGAGGATGCTTTCTCGCAACAATGTGGATCCACTGCCCAAATGATGCGCCTCGATCAGCCGTCGCTGCGCCTCCGGATGGGGTAAATGGAAGATTAACGGGCAACAAGAATCGCCCAATACGTACGGAGACCTCGCTAGGCCGGTGGATATCCGTGCTCATACGGAGGCTGCGCAGCGGATAACCTTGCGGCGCTGGCGACGGTCGGTCCTGAGGGCAGGGACAAGCCGACGCGCCCCCTGCCGGCAAGTCTCGTCTTGCCCCGGCGGGGCCTGCAGTAGTAGGACGGCGCGAACCAACACGCCGAGGATCACGTGAGCAGACGCGACTTTGATGCATCGATCATGCGCCGGCTGCGGCGGGTTGCCGGACGGCACGGGCTGACCATTCTGACGGCCGAAAAGCTCACCGCCAAAATGGGCAAGGGCGGCCATGCGCTACGCGACGACGAGAGCTTCAACGTGGTCTACGGGCACGACCCGCTGCCGTTCACCGCGACCCTGGCCGATATCGAGGCTTATCTCGACAAGCTCGATGCGGGCGAAGAGTAAGTCTGGCTGACCTTGCTGGCAACCGGCCTATGCGCCCTCATCGGCGAATTTGCATTATTTATTCTGTAACATGAATCGAAGCACACTCCCTTCATTGGCTACTTTGGAGGCGCGTATGTTCACTCTAATAAACGCCGACGCAGAGGACGACGACGCGGAAATCACCGACCCCCAGGAAATTGCCGAGCTGTTTGCCGCTATTGCAGCCGTGGCCATCGAGGCCATCGGGGCAGGGCAAGCCCGCCAGCTCTTTGATGCAGTTGTCGAACAGGAGGGCCGAGATCCCAACTAGTTCTCCCACTTTAAGCCCTTATCACTGACCACGCCGCGCGAGCGGGCGCTCAGGTAGCGATCGACGAATGGTTCTGCTAAGGCGGGACCATCGCCAATCAGGGACTTTGTGCGCCATGTCTGACGCAGGCCTGCTACGGGTCAAGCCCACCATCTTGCCAGTCGGTGACGCGGCAGTGCTGGTGCGCTTTGCCACGAGCTTAAGCGAAAGCGCCAACAATGCTGCGGTAGCGCTGGCGCGCCTGCTTGGGTGGCAGCCTGTTCCAGGGGTAGTCGAAATCACGCCCAATCTGGTGTCTGTGCTGGTGCGGTATGATCCCGCGCTCACCGACCCGGGGCAGCTGGCCGGTGAACTGCGGTTGCGGCTGGCCGGATTGGACAATGCAGCGGAGTCAGGGGAGCAGCACAAGATCAAGGTGCGCTTCGGCGGCGCGGCTGGCCCCGACCTGCCAGAGGTGGCGGCGCTGCTCGGCATGGAGGCGGACGCCTTTGTGCAAGCCCATAACCGGGCACCACTGCGGGTGCTGGCGACCGGTTTCGCGCCGGGCTTTGTGTATTGTGGTTTTCACGGCTCCGAACTGGTGCTGCCGCGGCGCACGGCAGTGCGGCGCGCCGTGCCCGCCGGTAGCGTGCTGTTTGCGGCCGGGCAGACCGCCATTGCGGCCACGGAAATCCCGACGGGCTGGCACGTGATTGGCCGCACCGAGTTTCGCAATTTCGATCCGACGGCATCAGTGCCAACGCGGCTTGTGCCGGGCGACGCCGTTCAGTTCGAGGCCCAAGCGTGAGCGCCACCATTACGATTCTCCGGGCGGGGCCGCTCACGACCATTCAGGATGCGGGGCGCCATGGCTTGCTGGCCAGCGGGATCAGTGCGTCGGGACCAATGGACACGACGGGGTTTGCGTCGGCAGCGGACATGTTGGGCGTTCAAGCGCTTGGGGGCATCGAGTTCACCATGGCGGGGCTCGAACTGGCCGTAACTGCTGGCTCCTGCCGCATCGGCTGTGCCGGCGGTGCTTTTACGGTGCGTCACAACGGCGAACCGGTGAATTGGCCGGGAACGGTGTTGCTGCAGGCCGGCGATCGAGTGGCGATCACGCCCGGTGGTGCGGGGAATTACGGCTATCTTCGCTTCGATGGAGACCTGCAACTGCCGGCAGTGCTGGGTAGCCTAGCTACCAACAGCCGGGCGCAATTGGGGGGATTGGCCGGGCGGCCGCTGCAGGCCGGTGATCGCTTGGAGCTTGGAGTGGGGGCCAGCGGAGCACCGAGACTGCAGCGGTCAACGCCAGTGCCCGCCGAGAGCGCCTTTCGTGTGGTCTGGGGCATCCATGCCGACCTGTTCTCGCCCCAAACACGGCAGGCCTTTGTTGGGGGGCGCTTCGAGGTCACCCGACAAATGGACCGAATGGGCGTGCGCTTGCGCGATGCCGAGAGGGTTTTTGCCGGTGCGGGCGCGCTATCGCTGGTGTCTGACGCGATTGTTCCGGGCGATATCCAGATCCTGGGCGATGGCACGCCGATCGTGCTGATGCGCGATCATCAGCCCACAGGCGGCTATCCCCGCATCGCGACGGTGATCTCGGCCGATCTGGATCGGTTCGCGCAACAGCGCCCCGGAACCACAATTGCATTCCAATCAGTCACTGTCGAACATGCCCATCGTTTGCTGCGCGGAGAAACGCCATGATCTCGATTGATCTCAATGCCGATCTTGGCGAAGGCATGGGCGGTGATGATGCGCTGCTCGCGATCGTCTCGAGTGCTTCTATCGCCTGTGGCGGCCATGCGGGGGATGCGACCACCATCCGCCATGTCCTGGAGCTGTGCAAGGCGCGGGGAATCAGGGCTGGGGCTCATCCCGGCTATGCTGATCCGGCGCGGTTTGGCCGCTTCCGGATGGATATTTCCGCTGAGGAACTGCTCGCACAGATCAGCACGCAGATGCAGCTGATCCGCTCCGTTGCCGAGGATGTGGGGGCTGAATTGGCCTATGTGAAACTGCATGGCGCCCTGGCCAACCAGACCGCGGAAGACCTTGAGCTTGCAACGCAGGTGTTCGGGGCGATCAAAGCAACGGACCCTCAACTGGCAGTGCTGGCGCTCGACAACAGCCAACAGGTGCGCGCCGCCGAGGAGCTTGGTTTGCCTCTGATTCGGGAAGCCTATGCGGACCGTGCCTATACGCCTGCAGGGATGCTGGTGTCGCGCTCGGAGACCGGAGCGGTGATCCATGAGCCGGACGCCGTAATCACGCGTTGCCTGCGGCTGGCCCTGGCCGGCGAGATCGTCGCCATTGATGGAACAGTGCTGACCTCGTCAGCGCGCTCGATCTGCCTGCATGGCGACACGCCCGGGGCGGTGGAACTGGGCAAGGCGGTGCGGCTGGCGCTGGAAGCCGCAGGGGTCACCATTGCCGCCCAGCTACCCGAACAACAGCCAGCCTAGGTCAGAAGTGGCCACTGTCGGGGATGTTGAGAATATGGCCGCAAGCCTTGCAGTGAACCGCATCGGGATCGTGCCGCTGCAGCCCGCATTGCGGGCAGGGGAAATGCACCTTGTTGGGGCGAAAGATCGCCTGCGCGAGGCGCACGAACAATGAGATACCGACGAACATGATGACGATGGAAACGAGCTTTCCCGTCGTGCCCGGCAGGGTAATATCGCCAAAGCCCGTGGTCGTGATCGTGGTGACGGTGAAATAAAGCGCGTCCACATAGCCGGCGATCCCGCCGCCCCGGCCGGCAAACACGGTATAAACAAAGCCGGTGACCACAAACAGGAACACCAGCAGGTTGATCACCGCCTGGATGGTTTCCTGATATTGGGCCAATCCCCGCTTGCGGAGCGGCCGCCAGAAGACGGTGCTGCGCGTCAAGGTCCACAGGCGCATGATGCGCAGGAACCCCAGATTGAAGAACCAGGTCGGCGCCAAGAGCGTCAGCAGGATGAAGATGTCGATAATCACCGGCAATTGGCGCAGCCAACGGGTAAAGTTGTTGGTGGCCAGCGCGCGGGCGATGATGTCCAGCCCCAGCAAGGCGGCGATGGAATAATCCAGCCACAGAAAGGCATCCTGATCGCGGATCAGGGGAGAGGCGATGAAAAAGCCGATAATCGCCAGGTCCACCACCAGCACAAGATACTGAAAGCGAACCGCCGCTGGGGACTGACCGTGATACAAGACGCGCAGCGTCGAGCGCAGGCGTGTAAAGCCGCTCCGCTTGGAGGCTCGGTCGGGCTGATCCATGTCATCGTGACCTATCAAGGGAGACGGGTGGCGGTTGCCATAGTGAGCTGGTCAGGAATAGCGTTGTTCACGCCACGGGTCGCCGTGGTTGTGATAGCCGCGCGTTTCCCAAAAGCCAGGCTGGTCTGTGGCCGCAAATTCGAGCCGGCGCAACCATTTGGCGCTTTTCCAGAAATAAAGATGGGGCACGACGAGGCGCATCGGGCCACCATGCTCGACGGTCAGCGGGGTGCCTTCCCAGCTATGGGCCAGAACCGCATCTTCCACCAGGAAATCGGCGACGGGCAGATTGGTGGTGTAGCCGTCATTACTGAACAGGTGAACGAACTGCGCCTCGGGCTGCAACCCGACCTGCGCCGCCAACTCCTGAGTGGAAACGCCTTGCCAGTGATTGTCGTAGCGTGACCAGGTGGTGACGCAATGGATGTCCGAAACCGGGTTCACCTGGGGCAGGGCCATGAAGCCGTTCCAATCCAGTGTGGTCAGCCGATCCACGAGACCGGTGACGTCAAGCTTCCAGTTAGTCAGATTGATGGGAGGCTCGATCCCCAGATCAAGCACCGGCCAGTTCTTGACCAGGTGCTGGCCTGGAGGCAAGCGGCTATCCTCGGGGCGGCTGGTGCGGCCCGTGATGAAGCGACCCTCGGCGGCCCATTTCGCCTTGGTGCGGGTCAGTTTGCTGTCTTGTGTCAGATCGTCTGCCATCGCGCACTCCGCTTCTGGGTAAGCGAACGCGCCGGGGTGCACCGAAGTTTCGGCGTCAGTTCATCCGCAGGTTTTGTTGTACCACCGTCAGCATTTCCTGGGCAGAGGCGAACTCCACCGCAACCCCGTTCTGGAAATGGCGCACGACGCGAGCGCGCATGCGGCCCAGCGTAATCGGCGTGCCCAGGGCGGGGCGCACATCCAGCTCCACCGCGGCGCCCGAGAGTGAGATGTCGATGATCTTGCAGTTATAGCGTCGGCCATCATCCAGCACGACGCTGGAATGGCGGATATCGGGCACCACACGTTCGTGGCGGCGATCTTCAGGCAGGTTTAGCAGTTCCTTGTTGGCGAGCCAGGTCAGCTGGGCCGCCATCTTGTCGCGCTTGCGCGGCGAGGCGGCGATGTTCATGCAGAACCCACCATCGATCTGGGCGAGGATGGTGCCCTCTATGCGACCAACAAGGTCCACATACGCAATCACCTTTTCCCCCACAACGCCACTGATGGGCGCTACGACCACCGCGTCGCCGGGCGACATCTCAAGAATCTGGCAGGGGAACTCGCGGCGGTCCGCCAGCATATAGCGGCCAAGGACGGAAACCTTGACGCGCTGGAATTGAATGGGCTCGGCACGCGTGCGGGCCGGGGCGATGAAGCGCGGAGAAGGTATTGCGTCGCTGAGCATGCGCCAGACCGATGGTGAGCGTTATCCACGCAAACCTATCGAGCTTTGGTTAAACAGTTGTAAGAATTTGAGCTCCAAAGGTGCGCAGATCGGCGTGTTTCTGCAGGTTCTGCGGCAAGGACTTACTTACCACGACCGCCGTCGATCACAGCCAGATGGGCGTAGCGGCGGGCGGAGCGGCCATAAACGGTGGCGGGCATTGGCGCCGAGGCGGAATAGCTGCGCTCGCCCACCACCTGCACCGACACATCCCGGACGGTTTCCTCCAGCGCCACATCATCGGGCCAGATCAACCGCAGGCCGGAAATGCGCTGCTCGATGATCGGCTGCACGCCCAGCCAATAGGGCTCGTTGACCGCCGTCATCGCGCCCAAGAGGCGGGTATGGGTGGAGCCATTGTGCCGCAACGGCATCAGGATAGTTTCAAAGCTGGCCTTGGTGTGGATTGCCGTGGTGCCGCTGAAGGTTACCAGCGCCACCGCATGGTCTTCGGTCACTGCACGCAGGAGGGTGTCGAGCGCATCCTGATCGCGTTCATGCCAGAGGGCGGAAAAGGAGCGGCCCTTGAGTTCGCGGCAATAGCTGTTGCACAGATGGGAACCAGCAAGGCGGAACGAGAATTTGTCGTTCTCATCGAGTTCAAGGATGAAGGTGTTGCCCAGGGCATCGCGAATGCGGGCCGGGTCAATGTCCTTGCGGTCTGGAGCGCTGCGGGAACCCCGCAGCTTGTTCCAATAATCATAGAGCGTTTTGGTGCTCGTTTTTTGCATGGTCGACCCAGTTGCGGAATGGGCGCGCATTCCCCCCATGGAACGCTTTCGCCGCATCTCAACCATGGCAAAATGGCTCGACAATTGCGCCATTAATCAAAGCTTAAGGTTAACGCGCCCACCCGATTGTGGATAAAGAGGCGCAAACGGGCAGTGCGCCTGAGAGTCGGAGAGATCACATGGCCGAACAAGGCCCCCCAGCCGGTGAGGCCGGTGCTACCAGGCGCGAACCGGTTTTCTTGCTGCCAGGTTCGGTGACGGCGCTCTGTGGCGTGCTGGTCGCCATTCACCTGGCGTCAACCTTGATCCTTAACCCCGACGGGTGGAATCAGCTGATCTTCTGGGGTGGGTTTCTGCCGCTGCGAATCGTTGCCGCCTTTGATGATCCGAGCCTAGGGGTGCCGCTGCTCTGGACCCCGCTGACCCATGCATTTCTGCATGGCAGCTGGGACCATTTGCTGGTCAACGTGGCCTGGCTCGCGATCTTCGGCACCCCGGTCGCGCGCCGCTATGGCGCCGTGCCGATGCTGCTGATCTTTTGCGTGTCCTCGATCGCCGGTGCGGCGGCCTTTGCCGCCACCACGCTGTGGAACGGGGCTTACCTCATCGGGGCTTCGGGTGGCGTGGCGGGGCTCACCGGCGCGGCAGTGCGATTCTTTTTCCAGCCAGTGCTGGTGGGGGTGGACCCCGAAACCGGCGAGCAGGTGATTCTCGGGCGCCGGCTGGCGAGCCTGCCCGAGCTGTTCCGCGACAAGCGGGCCCGGATGTTCGTGCTGATCTGGGTGGTGCTCAATGCGGCGGTGCCGCTCCTGCCCATGCTGACCGGCACCAATGTGGGCATTGCCTGGCAGGCCCATCTGGGTGGCTTTTTTGCGGGTCTGTTGATGGTCGGTTTGTTTGAGCGGCGGCCTTAGCCGTAGACTTCGTCGGGATTAAAGAGGCGCGGCGAGCCGTCGTCTTCAAGCATCAGCTCGCCTTCGTTGAGCACGACGCGCCGGTAAAAGCAGCTCTGGCGGCCGGTATGGCAGGCAGCGCCGCGGCCGGTCTGCTCAACGGTAAGGGCGATGGCGTCCTGGTCGCAATCAAGTCGCAGCTCGGTGACCTGCTGCAGCTCGCCCGAGGTTTCGCCCTTTTTCCAAAGCGCGTTGCGCGAGCGCGACCAGTAATGGGCGATGCCGGTTTCCAACGTTAGCCGCAGGGCCTCCTTGTTCATATGGGCCAGCATCAGCACGGCATTGCTGCCCGCTTCGACGGTGACAACGGTGATGAGGCCATTGGCATCGAACCGGGGAGCAAAGGCGGTGCCTTCCTCCAGTTCGGCAGGGGACAGGCTCGCGGGATCGGCAAAGGTAATGTTCATGGGGCTGGTTTATCCTGCACCTGGCGGCTTTGCCAACCGGTCAGCGTCGCGTTACCATCGCAAAAAACCGGTCACGCTCCACCCGGTCCTCGGCAAACACGCCGGTGAAGCGATGAGTGACCGTGGTGACATCATGGGCCCGCACGCCGCGCATGGACATGCACATATGCTCGGCCTCGAGCATCACGGCGGCTCCGCGGGGCGTAAGGCTGGCTGTGATGGCGTCGATGATCTGCGCGGTCATCGCTTCCTGCGTCTGCAGCCGGCGCGCGAACACGTCCACCAGCCGGGCTAACTTGGAGAGTCCCACCACGCCATCGACCGGCAGATAGGCGATATGCGCCTTGCCTACGAAAGGCACCATGTGGTGCTCGCAATGGGAGTGGAACGGGATATCGCGCAGAAGGACTATGTCGTCATAGCCGCTGATATCGCGGAAGGTCGTCGACAGGATCTCGGCCGCGTCCTGCTCGTAGCCGGAATAGAACTCGCGATAGGCCTTGGCCACGCGGCTAGGCGTTTCCAGCAGGCCTTCGCGGTTGGGGTCATCTCCAGCCCAGGCGATCAGCGTGCGGACGGCCGCTTCCGCTTCCTCCTGGGTGGGACGGCGCACGGGCGCCGGAAAGGGGGCAACGGGAACGGCGGTTTTCGATAGAGCGTCCATGGCGGCTCCGGTAGCGGCCGGCAAGCAGGCGGGCTGAGCGGGAAAGTGACCGGTTCAGGTGAAACCGCGCCTGTTACAAGGCATGCGCGCTCCTATATAGAGGGAGTGGCGGGCTCTCACAAGAAACAGAATTTCGTGGTTGATGGAACTTAGCGATCTCTATTCCGAGCGTATTCTCGATCTGGCGGCCAATGCTGTCCAGCCGGGGCGCCTGGCGCAGCCCCATGCTTCGGCGCGCAAGGTCAGCCGAGTCTGCGGTTCGCTCATCGAGGTGGACATCGAGGTGACGGACGGGGTGATCACCGGCTACGGCCATCATCTCTCCGCCTGCGCTTTGGGGCAGACCTCGGCGGCGGTGGTCGCGCGCGAAATCGTCGGCACAGATGTCAATGCGTTTCGTGAGTTGCGAGCGCAGATGTACGCGATGCTGCAGGCTGAAGGGACAGGTCCCGCCGGCAAGTGGAGCGATCTCAGCTATCTGCTGCCGGTGCGCGACTACAAGGCTCGACATCAATCGACCCTGCTGGTGTTCGATGCGGTTGTGGAAGCGCTCGATAGCATTCAGGGCGACACCCTGCCCAAATGAAGCCGTCCGCCCAAGCGTTCTGGCGCGCCATCGACCTGCCGTTCAAGCTGGTGGCGGTGCTGCTGATCACCATCTATCGCTACACGCTGTCGGCCTTTGTCGGGCGAACCTGCCGGCATTTGCCGAGCTGTTCGGAATATACCGGCGAGGCGATCTGGCGCTTCGGGTTTTGGCCGGGCGGCTGGATGGGACTGGCGCGCTGGAGCCGCTGCCGGCCCGGTGGCACCCATGGCTATGATCCGGTGCCTGAGGCTTTGCCGGAGGAGGGGCGCTGGTGGCAGCCCTGGCGCTATGGCCGCTGGCGCTAGCACCTGGAAGTCGAGGCGGCACCGAGTTTTTGGTGTGCTCAGGTGGCAATAAACGTAAAGCGTGCTAGATAGGCCCGCCTTGCCGCGAACAGCGCGGCATGAACCCATTTCTGGAGAGAAACAATGACGATCAAGGTGACGTTCCCCGATGGTGCAGCTCGCGATTTTGCGCGCGGCACCACCGGCACCGAGATCGTCGAGGGCATCTCCAAGAGCCTCGCGAAAAAGACGGTGGCGATGCGCTGGAACGGCGTGTTGAGCGATCTCAGCGATCCGCTTGAAGCGGATGGCCGCATCGAGTTCGTGACGCGCGACAGCGGCTCCAAGGATGTGCTGGAGCTGATCCGGCACGACGCCGCCCACGTGCTGGCCGAAGCCGTGCAGGAATTGTGGCCCGACACCCAGGTCACGATCGGCCCGGTGATCGAGAACGGCTTTTACTACGACTTCAAGCGCGACGAGCCGTTCAGCGAGGAAGACTTCCCCGCCATTGAAAAGAAGATGGCCGAAATCATCGATCGCGGCGCTGCCTTTACCAAGGAAATCTGGACGCGCGACCAGGCCAAGGCCTTCTTCAATGCGCGCGGCGAGAACTTCAAGGTCGAGCTGGTGGATGCCATTCCGGCCGACCAGACGCTCAAGATGTACAAGCAGGGCCAGTGGATCGACCTTTGCCGCGGCCCGCATATGCGCACGACCAAGGATGTCGGCAACGCCTTCAAGCTGACCAAGGTGGCCGGCGCTTATTGGCGTGGTGACAGCAATAACCCGGTGCTGAGCCGCATTTACGGCACGGCCTTTGCCACCAAGGATGAACTCGCAGCTTATCTGCACATGATGGAAGAGGCCGAAAAGCGCGACCACCGCAAGATCGGTCAGGAAATGGACCTCTACCATTTCCAGCCCGAAGCGCAGGGTTCGGTGTTCTGGCATCCTCGCGGCTATGTCCTTTACAACCAGATGGAAGCCTATATCCGCCGGCGCCTCAATTCGTCGGGCTATGTGGAGGTGAAAACCCCGCAGCTGATGAGCTCGAAGTTCTGGGAAATGTCGGGGCACTGGGGCAAGTACCGCGAGAACATGTTCGTGGTGCCCGATGAGGTGCCCGGCACAGAAGAAGAAGGTCCGGTGCTGTCAGGCAAGGGCGACCTCATGGCACTCAAGCCCATGAACTGCCCGGCCCACGTGCAGATATTCAACCAGGGCATCAAGAGCTATCGCGATCTGCCGCTGCGCATGGCCGAATTCGGCTGCTGTCACCGCAACGAGGCCCATGGTGCGCTCCATGGCCTGATGCGCGTTCGGCAGATGACGCAGGACGACGCCCATATCTTCTGCCGCGAAGACCAGATTCAGAGCGAAACCGAGCACTTCGTGCATCTGCTGTATTCGGTTTATGCGCATATGGGCTTCGACAATGTGGTGATCAAACTCGCCACGCGCCCCGAAAAGTTCGGCGGCACGATCGAGCGCTGGGATGCGGCCGAAAAGGCGCTGGGCGATGCGCTGCGCGCCACCGGCTATGATTTCGAGATCGCCGAAGGCGAGGGGGCGTTCTATGCGCCCAAGCTCGAATTCCACCTCAAGGACGCGATCGGGCGCTCCTGGCAGGTAGGCACGCTGCAGCTCGATTATGTGCTGCCCGAGCGGCTGGGTGCCACCTACATCGCCGAGGACGGCTCGCGCCAATATGCGGTGATGCTGCACCGGGCGATCCTTGGTTCGCTCGAGCGCTTCATCGGCATGCTGATCGAGAACTATGCCGGCAGGATGCCGATGTGGCTGGCCCCGACCCAGGTTGTGGTCGCGACCATCGTGTCGGAAGCGGACGGATATGCCGAACAGCTGGTGCGCCAGCTGCGCGAAGCCGGCATCCGCGCCGATCTCGATACCCGCAACGAGAAGATCAACTACAAGGTGCGCGAGCACTCGGTCGGCAAGGTGCCGCTCATGTTCGTGGTGGGCAAGCGCGAGGCCGAGGAGGGCACGGTCTCCGTGCGGCGCCTCGGGACCGAAGGGCAAAAGGTCATGCCGGCCATGGACGCCATCGTGGCGCTGATGGCGGAAGCGACCCCGCCCGACCTCCAGCAAAAGGCCGCCTGAACCGTGCCGCAACGTCCGTCCAACCGCGAACTCAAGGCGCTGACGCATCTGGGCGAAGACAACATTCTTGGCCCCGATGACTTCAAGGACATCGGCGAGAAGGTCTTTGCCGGCATGGAAAAGAAGGGTTGGGTGGTCCCTGCCGAGGGGCACCCCAACCGCTTCAAGGCTACGATCAAGGGCCTCACGGTCCACGAGGGGGAAATCATCTTTGCCGGTCGGCTGAAACGCTAAGCCGGGGAAGCGGGCATGGCCGATCCGATCCCCATCACCCGCTCCATCTCCATCGATCCCGGCGAGATCGAGGAAACCTTCGTGCGGGCGGCCGGGCCGGGCGGACAGAACGTCAACAAGGTCTCGAGCGCGGTGCAGCTGCGCTTTGACCTGGCCAACTCCCCCTCCATTCCCGAAGCCATGAAGCGGCGGGTAGCGGCGCTGGCGGGCAAGCGCCTGACCAAGAACGGCGTGATCGTCATCACCGCCAACAGTCATCGCGACCAACCGATGAACCGCGCCGATGCGCTGGAGCGGCTGGTTGGGCTGTTGGTGGCTGGCGCTCATGTGCCAAAGCCCCGGGTGGCCACGCGCCCGACGCTGGCTTCCAAGCGGCGCCGACTGGAAGGCAAGTCGATCCGCTCCGCCACCAAACAGCTACGCAACACTCGGCCAGACGCTGAATAAGGCAACGCCGCCGGCTGTGGTTCGCCGGCGGCGCTGGATTGAGCCTGACCTTACTGGGCGGTGGCCTTGATTGTCACCTTGTCGATCAGAACCTTGGGGTCCTCTTCGGCCGCCATGAAGTCGACAACGCTGACGCCGCCCGGCTCCTTGGCCACAACATCGATATTGAGGTTCTTGGCTTGGCCGCTGACAAAGGTGTTGATGGCGCGCCCGACATTTTGCGCATCAGCGGCGCCGGCGAGCAGGCCCACGATCGTGCCCTCGGCCAGCCCGGCAAAGATTGGCCGGAGCGCTTCTGGTTGGGTGCCCTGCTCAGCGGCAACGGCGGCAAAGATGATGTCGGTGAGCCCCTGATCGCTCACATCGACATTGAGCTTGCCGACGGCCAGTTCCATGCCGGCAGCGAGCGCCGTATCGGCATCAAGGTCAAACAGTTCGGCCGTAGCATTGGTCAGCGTGCCGGTCATGACGATAGTCGCCAGATCCGCCCCGGTCACCGAGATCTCGTTGATGTCGATGCTGCTCGTGGCTTCGTTCCACGCCGCGGCGATCTTGAAGCCGGCATCGATGTCGGTGACACCCAGCGCGCGCAGTTGCGCCAACTGCGGGTCGCTCGTGTCTTCCGGCAAGGCGAAGGCTAGGTTGGTCGCCGACATCAGGAAATCGGTGGGAATGCCGTTGCGGTATTCGGCCAGCGTCAGGTCGAACGCGCCCAGGCTGCCCTTGATGCGCACGGAGCTGTCTTCCGGATCAGGCACATCGACGCTGATCTGTTCAAGTGAGAAGCCGGTAAAGGCGGGCACGAGCTCCCGCGCATTGGCATCAAGCCAGGCCTGGTCGATCGCCTCGGGCGCCGCTTCGATGGCGGCAATCGGGCCAGCGAGGTCGATCTGCTTGAAGACCGCGCGGCCCATTTCGAAGTGGCCATCGCCTTCAACCGCGATGGTCATGCCCTCAATGGTGATCTCGGGATAGATGCCGGGGGACAGCCCGGCCATGCTCATGCTCTTGACCCCGACCGTAAGCGGGCGGTCTTCGTCATCGACGCCGTTGCAATCAAAACCGCCGAACTGGGCCGGGGAGGTTTCAAAGGCGGTGAAGATGTCGGCATACATGCGCAAGGCCGCGCCCATCAGTTCTGGCGAGGGGGTCTCGTCGTCCTCATCCTGATCGTCGAGCGCACTGGAGAGGGCCATGACTTCGGCCATGGAATGGCGGAGCGGCCGGCCCTTCACTTCGGCCATGGTGATCGGGCCCATGGTGCAGCTGACTTCGGGGGCTTTAAACGAGCCGCCCTCAAAGTTGAAATTGGTGTAAAGCGGCGTCAGCTCATTTGAAGGATTGGTCTGGACCAGTCCGTAAAGACCGAGCACCGCGCTGATGTCGAGCGTGGCCGCCGTCATGGCGCCCATCTGGGCACTGCCCTCGTCTTCGCTCTCTACAGTTGTGCCGCCAAGCGACACGGTTGCCGCAACGCCATTCACGACATCAGTGAGCACCAGATCATTGAATACGACTGTGCTTTGCGTGGCGTCGTTGTCGCCACTTGTGGTTTCGATCCGGACATTGATGGCCGGGATGGTAATGCTGGTGGCGGACAGCGACGCCAGCGCTTCGGCATTGTCGGCGATATTGCCGCTGAAAATCTCGCGCAACGTGGCTTCATCAAGATTGGAGTCCACCGCCTCGATCGTATCGATCTCGACCTGCTGGGTCGTGGTTACCTCCGCCGGAGCTGGGGCTGGCTGGGACACCTCCGGCGCCGGGTTCTTGATCTTTTGCGCCCAGGCGGCTCCAACCGGCAGAGCGACGGTGAGCATGCAGGCGGTGACAAGAGCGGCGAGGCCGCGATGGGGTCGGTCACAAAACAACATTGGGGATCTCCTCGCCACTCGGCCCCCACTGCATACTATAGGCTGGCCGGCAGACAAACCCCGTGCCGGCAAGTCGCGCCCGAAGACCCTAGCTTGGGCGGCTGGTGACCGCTGTCAGCACTTCGATGTCTTGGGCTGATCCCGGTTGCACCTGGAAGGCGCGATCAAACACCTTGTCGCCGATCTTTGCGAGCACGACGTAGTCGCCAGCGGACAGGACGGTCGAGGGAAAGGCACCCAGATCGGTAAAGAGGGTGGCGCCATCCGAGCTTTTCACCGTCCATTCCACGTCAGCAATGGCTTCGCCGCCCGGCTCGGACACCAGCTTGAAGGCAACCTGACTGGCATGATGATAAAGCGTTGCGTCGGTGAGTTGGCCGGGCTCCACCCGAAGATCGGCCCGCACTTCGGCATTGATCGTGCCGAAATGGGACACCACGTGGTAGGTGCCGGAATTGAGCGTTACAATGTCGTTGGGCGTCAGGCCCTCCGCGATGGGCACGCTGCCGGTGGCTTCTTCGAGGAAGATGTCGAAGCGCAGCAAGTCGGGTGGGATCGGGATGTCCCCCGTCACTGCAGCATTGAGCCGCAAGGCACCGGCATCAAGCACAAAGCTTTTTTCGTTGGCACCGGCAACCACCGTCACCGTGTAGCTGATCTGAGCCCTGCCATAAGCGATGTGGACCACGTAATCTCCGGGCGCCAGTTCCAGCTTGGCCGTGCCTTCATCGGATTTGGCGACGAGGGGAAGCTCCCCGCTGGCGTCCGGCGTGGGTTCGAAGATGCGCCAAACCAGCCCGTTGGGAACGACTGCCCCGTCCTGAGTGATCTTGGCAGTGAGCGAAACGGGCTGGGGTGCGGATGTCAGCGCATTGATGGCGGCCGTGGCGGGCGTGCTGCCCGGCGCGGCTGGCCCACTGCCGCCCTCACGCTGTGGCCGCGGGCGGGGCATGGGCGGCGACTCCGCACTTTCCTCCTGGGCCAATGGCCCCGGTGACCCCCATGGCAGTTGGGCTCCGAAAACCAGAGTCAGTCCAACAGCAAGGATCGGTCGCAAACGCATGTTAACTCCAGGCAGACAGTCGCCCCCCGCGCTGATCTCAGGCGCGGATGCTAGGCAGCGATTGGGGAGAAGCTGTGTCACAGACCATCCCGGTTGAAAACAGTGGCATGGGCATAGCTACCATTTTGTGTGGTTCTGGACTGGCCCGGCCCCGGCGCACTTGCTATGGCAGCCCCAACAACGGAGAATTTCCATGCCCGCCAACCAGGCCATGCTCGATTATCTTCTGACCCGCCGGTCGGTGGGCATGGCTTTCCTCCAGGAGCCCGGGCCCACCGCCGAGCAGCTCGAGCAAATGCTGACAATCGCCACCCGCGTGCCTGATCATGGCAAGCTGGCGCCCTGGCGGCTGATTCTGATCCAAGGCGAAGATCGCCTGGCCGCCGGCGAGAAACTGGCCGAAATTGCTGCAGCCAAGAACCCCGCGATCGAGCCGGTGGCTATGGATTTGGAGCGGCGCCAGTTCTTGCCGGCGCCCCTGACCGTGGGCGTGCTCTCCACCGCCAAGCCACACCCCAAGATTCCTGAATTCGAGCAGTTGCTGTCGGCGGCCAATGTCGCCTTCAACCTTGTTCATGCGGCCTATGCCATGGGCTTTGCCGCGCAATGGGTTACGCGCTGGTATAGCTATGATGAAACCGCCGCGGCCGCACTTGGTGCACGGCCAGGCGAACGCTTTGTCGGCTTCGTTCATATCGGCACCCCTACCGCAACGATCGAGGATCGCCCCCGCCCGGCGCTTGCCGATGTGGTGACGCGCTGGACGCCTTCTGCAACATAGAACCTCCCCACCGCGTTGTTGCGGAAAGGGAGGAATGGCCATGGCCGAGCATCACTACATCGTTGCGCGCACGGAAAGCCAATGGAAGGTCAGCTATCGCGGCACCGATCAGGGCCCGTTCACCAGCAAGGAAGAAGCCATCGAGATCGCCATCGCTGCAGCCCAGGCCGAGCACAACGAAGGCGAGGACGTGGAAGTGCTGGTGCAGGACATTGAATCGAATTTCCACACGGCCTGGACCTCAAGAAATACCGGGGACGAGGGCGCTCCCCTGGCCACCAAGGCTTGAGCCTTAACGCGGCATTAACCATATCCGTCGCTTAGTCCAGGGGCAAGTTTCTGGAACCGTGCCGCGCATGGGCGTTCAACCAATCGCAGTGCCACAAAGCCTGGCTTATGTGCTCAATGCCGCCGGCGACCGCAACGGCGTCGATTTTGATTATCTGCTGCAAACCGCCATTCGTGAAAGCAGCCTCAATCCGCAGGCCAAGGCGCAGACCTCCTCGGCCACCGGGCTGTTCCAGTTTCTCGAAAGCACCTGGATGCAGGTCATGAAGGAGCAGGGCCCCCGGCTTGGCTATGGCGATTATGCCAATAACATCCAGCGTAACAGCGAGGGCGACTACTTCATCGCCGACCCCCAGGCCCGCCAACAGATTCTGAAATTGCGGGAAGACCCGCAGATCGCCGCCGATCTCGCCGCGGCCTTCACCAAGACCAACGGCGACTACCTGCAATCCCGTTTCGGCCGCATGCCCAGCGCGGGCGAGCTCTATATTGCCCATTTCCTCGGGGCCCAGGGCGCCGAGCGCATGTTCACCGCGGGTTTGCAGAACCCCGATCAGATCGCCGCGAACCTGTTTCCCCGCCAGGCCGCGGCCAATCGCGCGATCTTTTATGCCGATGGCCAACCGCGCACGATCCGTGACGTTTATCGCGTGCTGGTGTCCAAGCATGAAGCCGGCGGCGCCAATGCGAGTTTCGCGGCCCAGCAGTTGACGGGTGTAGCGCCACCATCCACGGTGCCGGCACCGGAGGTGGTGCCCTCACGCTTTTCCCCGGCCAATATGTCGTTCACGGGCCTGTTCACCAACCAAGGCACCTCGCCTGCGCCCGAGATTGCCCCGGAGCCAGGCTCGGCCTTTTTCACCCAGCTCTACGCCCCCTGACAAGAATCGGAACCCGGTTGGCGTGATGACGTTCCTGTCAAAACGCTGACACAGCAGCCGGGAGGCCTGCCATGCGCCATCACTCTGTTCCGTTCGCGCCCAGCCACGAGTTGAGCATCCCGCCAGGATGGGTGTTTGTCGGCTTGCTGGTGGCGAGTTGGCTCGCCGTGATCGGCTTGGCGCATCTGGCGCTCCACCTTTTCGCCCTCCTGACAGGCACTTGATTGCACCGCTATCATGGTGAACGTTTCCTTAAGTCTCCGTGACTTAGAACTTTCTGCGCGTGTGTGCGGAGTGAGTCATGGTTGGCTATCAGGAGTTCGTGTCGCTGTGTCAGTCCCCCGATAGCGAGGATCGAGGTCGCGCCGCGCATTTGTCGGCGATCGCTTATCTCAACCACCATGGTCCCGCCGATGAACAGGCCGCGCTTTATGCCGCCTTGATTGGTTTTCTGGATGATCCCTCGGTCAAGGTACGCGCAGCGCTAGCCTATGGACTGCTTCACTCGTCCGACGCGCCCCGTCCGATCATCCTGGCACTGCTGCACGACAGCGCCGTGATCGCACGCGCCGTGCTCCAATATTCTCCCGTACTGATCGATGCCGACCTGTTCGGCCTGGTACAATCCGCCGAGCCCGGCCTGCTGCTGGCGATCAGCGAGCGCGACCGCATCAGCCCGCGCCTTGCGGCGGCGCTGGTGTCCTGTGGCGACCGGCCCATTACGCTGCGACTGCTGCGGCGAACCGAAATTGATTTGCCGGCGCCGCTACTGTCGAACCTGGCCGCGACGCATGGGGATGAAGCGGAGTTCCGCGGGGCGCTGCTGGCCCGCGACGGCCTGCCGGCCGATGCGCGCCTGCTGCTGGTGCAAAAAATCAGCGCAGCCTTGCGCAATTGCCGCGTGGTCAAGGGATCGCTTGACACCGAGCGGCTCAACCGCCTGCTGCGCAACAGCGAGGACACTGCGGTGTCCTCGATCGGGGAACGTGAAGCCGTTGCCGGGCCATCCAACTATGTTTCGGCTCTGGTGGAGACCTCGCGGATTAATGCCCGCGTTTTGCTGCATGCCATGGTCACCGGTCACGTGATGTTTTTCGCCGCGTGCCTCGCCGAACTCAGTGACGTACCGCATGCCAAGGTGCTCGCCATTCTTGAGCGCGGCAGCCGGCCTGCGCTGCATGCGCTGTTGTCGCGATGTGGGCTGGGGCAGGGGGTGGGCAACCTCCTCGCCCGTCTTGTGCTGCATGCCCGCGCTACCGATCTTGTCGATGATGCTGCCGCTCGCCATTATGTGGTTACGGCGCTCACCGAAGAGTTGATCGCCGAGCATGCCGGTGTCATCCCAGCCGAGCTCGAAGAAGCTTTTGCATACCTCAGCGAGCAGAACATCGCCTTGGCACGCCAGGCCGCCCGCGGGGTCATGGCCGCCTTTGCCGAGGAAGCCAGCCTTGATCGCGCGCTGCCTGCCCCGGTGGTCGAGCCAATGGCTTTGCCTGCAGCCTGAACCGCTAGAAGCGGAACTGCTCGCTCAGCACCCGCTCTTCAAGGCTGGTGCCGGGGTCGAACAACAGCGTCACCCCATGCGAGCGATCTTCGTGCACGGTGACTTCGAGCACGTTCTGAAACTCGACATTGTCAGCAACCGCGCTGACGGGGCGCTTGGCCGCTTCCCGAGTGACGAATTTCACCACCGCCCTGTTGGACAGGATAGCACCACGCCAGCGGCGCGGCCGGAACGGCGAGATCGGCGTCAAAGCCAGCAGTGGGGCCTCGATCGGCAGGATCGGGCCGTGGGCGGAGAGATTGTAAGCTGTTGAACCGGCGGGCGTTGACAGCAGCGCCCCATCGCAGATCAGCTCCTCGAGCCGGGTCTCGCCGTCCACGATGATCTGGATCTTGGCGGCCTGGTAGGACGAGCGGAACAGCGACACCTCGTTGAGCGCCAGGGCTGTTTGCGTGTTGCCCGCCACATCGAGCACCTGCATGGACAGCGGATAGATCCGGGTCTGCTGCACGGCCGCCAGGCGCTCGTCGAGCCCGTCTTCGGAAAAGACGTTCATCATGAACCCGACCGAGCCGAAATTCATGCCGTAAACCGGGACGTCGCGGCGCATCACCTGATGCAGGGTTTGCAGCATCAAGCCATCGCCACCCAGCGCCACGACATAGTCGGTCTGGTCTATCGGGTAATCGCCGTAGCGCTGCCGCAGCCGCTGCGCAGCGGCCTCCGCGTCGGGAGTGCCATTGGTGACAAAGCAAATTCGAGGCGGGGCTGACGCGGCCAAAGCTGCACTCCAAAGGAAACGCGCCTGCCTAACATGCGAAGAAGGCCCGTGCCAGCAGTCTCGCGGGACCGCCGCTCCTGTGGGTCGCTGCAATAGCCCATTGCCCGCAGGCGCCCGCAATGCTAGAGGGCCCTCGGCGCCGGTATAGCTCAGTTGGTAGAGCACCTGATTTGTAATCAGGGGGTCGCGGGTTCGAACCCTGCTGCCGGCACCAGTCTGTCCCCCTGATTTTCTAGTAATATCGGCGGCGCACGGGATTTTTCCGTGCGGTTCTTGTTGCATTCATGTTGCGCTGCTCTCCCCAGCATTTCCGGGCGTTTCTCGACACCCTCGGCGAATCCGTGCGACATGCCATGTAACATGAGGGGACAGCATGGAGTGGCTAGACTGGAAGGCGATAGGGTCCTTGGCGGGCTGGTTTTCAGCGGCGGTCCTGATCTTTGACCGGCTCAATAGCGACAGGCCGGCTGTGAGATTTGACAGTGAGCCGTTCTTGGGTGGTCAGCGCTTCTTAAAGCTACGTGTCACCGCGCCCTCAGAGAGCGGGGTTAGCTTGCTGAACGTGAAGACCATCGGGGGCGGCTTCACCGTGTGGAAAACAGACGGCCTTAGAGACGCATTGAACGCCGAGTTTTCCGACGTGATCGACGCGGGCGATTACCGGTCGTATCCAGCTATTCCTTCTGGCGCTCGGCGTTTTGCGTTAGTGGGGATCCGCTGGCGATCCTTACGCCGGCCGGCGAGGCTGCAGTTCCCTATCTTCGTGCTGGTGTCGCCGCGCTCCATAGCCCGCATCACGGATAGCGAATAGCCGGTCCATTACAGCACTTCAGCGATCTTCCGCCGCAGCCACTCCTCGGGCGAGATGCCTTCCCTATGGCATTGGAGACTACCCCCTCACCGATCCTGTTCGTCGCTCCAGCCATTTGCCCAGAGTAGGCCGATGATTGCTCCCTTGCTCGATGGCAGGATGGCGAGCGGGATGATGATGGCGAGCGGTACGAGCACATAGATGTAGACAAGTGGGCTGCCAGCGCCGCTGAGCTCCATCTCCAGCATCACAAAGCCGATGATATGGCCCACCACCGTGATGACGAGGAGGGGCAGGATCAGGCCCACCCGGTAGTTGGCGAGCGGCTCGCCGCACACGGCGCATTGATCAACCTGCTCAAGATAATGGTGGAAGAGCCAGCCCTCGCCGCATCGAGGGCAGCGGCACTTGATGCCGTTCCATATTGCCGGCCAGGTCTTCCTGGTTTCGCCGCTTGAGGAAGGCATGGGAGGCCTCCGTTTCGGACCGAGCGAGCTTGCCGCCCCGCTACTCGCTGCCGGGTTTTCCGACACGAGCTTACATCCGGCCGCCCCGAGTAATCACGTCAAATGTCATGCCTGGGGGCCGGGCGCTGTTTTGGCCGTTTGCTGTCGATAGTGTCTCGCTATGCTTGCTAATCCTGATTAGCATTAGGAAACCCCAGAGACGGCATGCCGTTGGTCTGTCGCTCAACGCTTGGTTCCCCATGTCCCCCGGTGTCATTCTTGCTCTTCTGGCCTATGGCCTGTTCTCCTGTTCCGATGCCTCGATCAAGAGCCTGGGCGGGGAGCTCAGCGTGTTCGAGATCGGCTTTTTCACCTCGTTGTTTGCCGTAGGACCGGCGCTTCTGAGCAAAGCCCGCAAGGAGCGCTGGCGCGACGTCTTGCAGTTCAACAATCCCTTGCTGCTCAATATTCGCGGCCTTTCCGGCGTGCTTGGTTCTGGCTGCGTGATTTATGCCTTCACTCATGTGCCGCTCGCAGAAGTATATTCGCTGGCTTTCCTCGCGCCTATTTTCGTGGTGCTGCTGTCAGCTATGCTCCTCGCGGAAGCCATTCCGCGCTATCGCTGGCTCTTGCTGGTGCTTAGTTTTGTCGGCGTGCTGATCGTTGTGCGTCCGGGGTTCCGCGAATTGCAGCTTGGCCACCTGGCGGCGCTGGCCTGTGCGTTTTTTACGGCGACCAATACGATCGTGCTCCGCTCCCTGGCGCCGCGCGAGCATCGGCTGAGCATCTTCGCCACCGTGACGCTCTACGCACTGGTATTGAACGGGATCGGCATGATCATCTGGGGCAGCAGCCTGCCAACCTTGCCCCAGCTTGCGGTGCTGGCCCTGATCGGCACCATGGGCGGCCTCGGACACCTGACCTTTATTGGGGCCACCAGGCTGGCGCCAGCCAACCAGGTGGCGCCAGCCCAATATACCCAGATGCTGTGGGCCCTCGGGCTGGGGGCGCTGTTCTACGGCGAGTACCTGGATGGCATTGGCATAGTTGGGCTCGTCATCATGATCGGCGCGGGGGCCTTGAACCTGCTTTCGCCCGAGGCCTATGGCCGACACCTCAGCCTGAAGAGACATGGCGGCGCCGCTCAGCAGCCAAGCGAGGACAAGGTGCTTGACGACATTGCGATTTCGCAGTGCGCGATTGCCGGGTCCGGTCCGCAGCAGGCGAAGTCGTAACTACCGCAGTCTTGATCGCCGCCTGTGCTGAGTGACCGCAACCAAAGCTGCCTGCTGCCGCTTTAAGCAAACTGCACGCGCAATGGAGAAAACGCGATGATCACCAGAACAGCTTTGTCCCTCACTCTCGCTGCCGTAATGGTACTGCCAGGCGCGGCCTTTGCCCAGGAAGAGCACCGGATCGCCGGCAAGGCCGTTCCCGCCGATCAGGTGGCCGGGGTCCAGGCAAAGTGCGATGAGATGCGCAAGGGCGAAACCACTTCCCCCGTGGCCGAAGCCGCAGCCGATGAGCCCAACAAAGAAGCTGGCGGCGAAGCGGCCGCTGACGCCGCCGTGGAACTCTCAAGCGAGCTTTGGACTGCAGACGGCACCATCGATTTGGAAAAGCTCTCGATCGAGCAGTGCAGCGAAGGCAATTTCGGCCTCGCGCCCAACTAAGCCCCGCATCGAAAACACAAAAAGAACTGGAGTTCCGCGCCTGCGGAACTCCAGTTTTACGTTCAGGCGCCGGTGATGCGCCAGATCATGTCACCCACATCGTCCGCCATCAGCACCGACTTGTCGGCAGCAATGGCCACGCCCACCGGCCGGCCAAAGGAGAACTTCTCGTCGGCCGACAGGAAGCCGGTGAGAATGTCGCGCGGCAGCCCGATAGGCTTGCCATTCTCGAACGCAACGAAACAGAGCTTGTAGCCGCTGAGCGTGCTGCGGTTCCACGAGCCATGCTGGCCGATGGCCATGCCCGCGGGGAAGCCGGGCAGGGTACCTTCCGGCAACCAACAAAGGCCGAGCGACGCCGTATGCCCGCCCAGCGCATAATCGGGTGCGAGGGCCGTCGCGACCTTGGTCGCGTCCTGGGGCACCCGGTCATCTACGGTTTGACCCCAATAGCTGTAGGGCCAGCCATAAAAGCCGCCATCGCGCACTGAGGTCAGGTAATCGGGCGGGGTCTCATCGCCCAAGCCGTCGCGCTCGTTGACCACGGTCCAGAGCGAACCATTGCTCGGCTGCCAAGCCAGACCCACCGGATTGCGCAGACCACCGGCAAAGATGCGCGATTGGCCGGTCGCGAGGTCCAGTTCGTGGATGCAGGCGCGATCGATTTCGGCTTCCATGCCCGCGTCACCGATATTGCTGAGCGAGCCCACGGCCACATAAAGCTTGGAGCCATCGGCGCTGGCGATGAGGTTGCGCGTCCAGTGCCCGCCCGGCTTGGTGCTCATGAGCTTGCGGGGTGCCGCGGTGATCTGGGTGGCGCCCGCTTCGTAGGGATAGGCCAGCACCGCGTCGCTCGCACCGACATAAAGCGTGTCGCCGATCAGCACCATGCCATAGGGCTGGCGCACATTGTCGATGAACACATGCCGGATTTCGGCCACCCCATCCTCGTCCGCATCGCGCAAGAGGGTAATGCGATTGGGGCTCCTGCCCGAAGCCTTGGCGCGCTTCATCGTGCTCGACATCGCATGGTCGAACAGCGACTTCGGCTCCCCCGATTCGCCCATGGATTCCGCCACCAGCACATCGCCATTGGGCAGCACATGCATGTTGCGCGGGTGGTCGAGCTTGGCCGCAAAGGCATTGACCTTGAGCCCGGCTGCGGCTGTCGGGGTGTGCCCCGGTTCCCAGCCTTTCGCCGTCGGCATCTTGAGGGTCGGGATGCTGCCCTGTGGCTTTGGCGCCGGAATGGTGGGGGCAGTGCCGTAAACCGGCGGGCGGGGGCCGTCGCCCGAGTGGCGGACGGCAACGGCAACCGCGCCTACGGCGGCAACGACACGGGCGAAAACGGCACTGGTGTTCATTGAAGGATCTCAACTGGCGGAACAGGTTAGCTCAAGCTAACGCCATTGCGACGGGTCGAACACCCCTGCAGGGAGCGATCTTGCACGCTTTTAGTGTTGGCTGGTCGCCGAGTTGCTTCCTCTGGCTCTCCCTAACCGCGCACATCGGAACAAACGGAATCTCCAGTCGTTCCTGAAGGACACTCACAGAGGAGACGACGATGCGAATTCTAGCCCTAGCTGCCCTTGTTCTGATGTCCGGCACGGCTTTTGCCCAGGACGCCGCTCCTGCCGCCGGTGGCGCGGCCCCAGCCGCAAACCCATCCGCCAGCACAACGGCGCGCACGCCGGTGGAAACGCCCCAGTTCATCGAACAGGCTGGCTTTTCCGGCACCTTTGAAATCGAGTCCAGCAAGCTGGCGCTGGAAAAAGCCGAGCGCGACGACGTCAAGGAATTCGCCCAGCACATGATCGATGAGCACACCGCCAATTCCGAAGCCCTGACGGATGCGGTAGCCGCGACCGGCATCGAGATTGCGGTGCCAACCGTGCTTGATCCGGTGCATCAGCAGATGATGGACACGCTTGAAGCCTCGACCGATTTCGACATGGACTATCTCAAGATGCAGTATCAGGCCCATCAGGACGCGATCTCGCTGTTCTCGTCCTATGCAGAGGCTGGCGAAGCCGGCCCGATCAAGGAATATGCTGCAGCAAGCCTACCCGCCTTGAACATGCATCTGGACATGCTGCCCGAGGACGCAAAGCCCGAATAGGTCCTTTCCGCCCCCTGCAAAAAAGCCTGCCGCTCCCGAAAGAGCGGCAGGCTTTTATTATCAGATAGTGGCAAACCG
The DNA here is from genome assembly GCF_058133665.1 of Devosia sp. Z11_6. Classification (NCBI taxonomy): domain Bacteria; kingdom Pseudomonadati; phylum Pseudomonadota; class Alphaproteobacteria; order Hyphomicrobiales; family Devosiaceae; genus Devosia; species Devosia sp. Z11_6. The sequence goes on along the minus strand of NZ_JBYUNQ010000003.1, from coordinate 384,549 downwards.
ACCCGGAAGGGCCGCGTAGCCAAACAGATTATTCGGCCAGCTCAGCATACATGGCGTCGAAACGCGACTGTGCCTTGGGCGGAACCTTGACGCTCTTGGCTTCTTCCAGATTGGTCGGCTCGCCGACAACAACCAGGGCCACCATGCCCATGCCGAAGTGCGGAGCGCACTTGACGCCGTAAACACCTTCAGTGTCGAAGGTCACGGTGATTTCTTCGTTGAGCTTGCCCTTAAACGGGGTAGCGCCTTCGGGCAGCATGCCGGCAATGGTTTCGGCGTTGTGGCCCTTGTCGGTGGGCACGAAGGTGACAGTGTCGCCAACGGCAATTTCGGTCAGCGCTGGCTCGAACACCATCGTGCCGTCCTCGCCCTTGTTGAGCATCTGGACCTGATGGTCAGCAGCGAAAGCGGGGAGTGCGAAAGCGGATACCGCTACGGCCGCAAGACCGAGAGTTTTGAGAATACGAATTTTAGCCTCCTGAAGGAACTACTACTACAACCGGAAGTACGCCGTGGTGTTCCCGCATGTCAGTCACTTATCGAAAGTGAATGCCACCGGCGTCTGAGGTTCAGATAGGAAATGAAATGTGGTTTGCCAACCGGACCGCACCTGTGAACAGCTTGTTCAGCGCTTGCTCTCGCCCCCTCTATGACGCAAAAGCAGGCATGATCCGATTTCACAGAAATCCTAGCGCTACCACAGGTTTGGGCGGGGCGGTTCGCGTAGATTTGCCCACCTCGGGAGGGGCCCGGAAGTGACTGTACCCTCTGTTTTCGTTGACAATTTGTCGCATAGCTATGCGGGGAAACTGGCCCTCGATAAGGTCTCCCTCACCATCGCGCGCGGTTCCAGCTTTGCCCTCTTGGGTCCAAACGGGGCCGGCAAGACCACGCTGATCAGCATATTGTGTACGCTGCAGAAGGCCGACAGCGGCACCGCCGAGGTGGATGGCATTGATGTCAGGCGCAGTCCAACGGCAGCGCGCAAGCGCATCGGGGTCGTGTTTCAGGACTCCAGCCTCGATGATCGCCTGAGTGCCTACGAGAACCTGAACTTCCACGGTCTGGTTTACGGCATGGCCGCGCGGGACCGGCGGCAGCGCATCGGCGAGATGCTGGCCCTGGTTGAGCTGGAGGATTGGCGCGATGCCATCGTGCGCAGCTTTTCGGGCGGCATGCGCCGACGCCTCGAGATCGCCCGGGCGCTGCTACACAATCCCGCCATCCTGTTTCTCGATGAGCCCACGGTTGGCCTTGATGCCCAGACGCGCGAGCGCATCTGGCAATATCTCGATGAACTGCGCCGTGATCGGGAACTGACGGTACTCACCACGACCCACTATATCGAGGAGGTGGAGACCGCAGATCAGGTGTGCATCATCAACAATGGCGTCATCGTGAACCAGGGCAGTCCCGCCGAACTCAAGCTTGCCCATGGCCGGAGCTGGATCCATGTCGTTCCTCGCGACGACACTGTGCGGACGGCGATCCTTGCCCATTTTCCCGAGACGCGGGATCTGGGCAGTAACCGCTTGGCCGTACCCGTTGCCGGCGATGGCTTTGTCGATCATTTCCTTGCCAGCTTTGGCAGCCAGCTCAGCGAAATGCGCCTCGAACAGCCCAGCCTCGAAAGCGTGTTCCTCGCCCTGACGGGAACCGAGCTGCGCGACCGCGCCGCCGGCCGGCGCGACGCCGAACAGGCAGCAGGCAGAAGGGCAGGGCGGCGATGATCTTCCTTATTTCATGCAGTTGCCCGCATCCAACCCGGCCTAGCGCTGGCACACCCAAGCTTCGAGGCACACCATGACCGCGATCATGCCCCTGCTGCGCGGCGTTTATGGCGTCTGGCTGCGCGAAGTCACCCGCGCCACCCGCGATCGCGGCCAGATGATCGGTGGCGTCAGCCGTCCGCTCATCTGGCTCTTGATCCTGGGCGTCGGGCTCAACCCGTATTTCCGCGGCGAGGTTTATGGGGAGGTGCGCTATGTCATCCCCTATACCTATCTGCAGTTTCTGTTCCCGGCCGTCATCGTGCTCAACATCATGTACACCTCGATCCAGTTCGCGGTGTCGGTGATCTGGGATCGTGAATTCGGCTTCCTCCGCGAAGTGCTGGTTTCGCCCATGCCCAAGCCGCTGGTCCTGCTTGGCAAGGTGCTGGGAGGCAGCACCGTTGCGACCTTGCATGGCGCGGTGGTGCTGATCCTGGCCCGGTTTGCCGATGTCACCATGACGCCAGAACAGGTGGTGACGGCCCTGGCCTTCATGTTCCTGCTGTCCTTCGGGCTGACCTGCTTTGGGGTGATCCTCGCGGCTCGAGTGCGCAGTTTTGAAGGGTTCGGGGTTTTCTCCAATACGCTGATTTTGCCGCTTTATTTCACCTCGTCCTCGGTGTTTCCGCTCGACCCGGCCCTCAGCCGCACCCAGACCACCGCCAGCTACCCGGAATGGCTGGTGTTCCTGGTGCAGATCAACCCGATCACCTATGCGGTCGATACGCTGCGCGGGGTGCTGATCGGCTTCAATCAGTTCACGCCCAGCTATGGCCCCGCGATCGTGGTCGGCATGGCCATCGTGTTCTTTGTGCTGGCCCTCGTGGATTTCGGCCGGTCATGAGCACGGGGCGCCCGCATCGCTGGCTGCGGGCAGCGGCCAACCTCGCGCTGGTCGCGGCGCTGCTGTTTGCCGTGAGCTTCCTGCCGCCCGACACTTCGCTCAAGGAGCGGCAGCAGGCGGGGGTCCTCAAACTCTGCGTCCCCCCGAGCTATCCGCCTCTGGTCACCGGTGATCCCGCGCAGCCTGGGTTCGACATCGAGCTGGCCCAGCATATCGCCGATTCGGTCGGTGTTCGGCTCATCGTCAACGCCCTTCCGTCGATGGGCCGCGACTTCAATCCGCGCAACTGGCAACTTTCCCGCGCCCAGTGTGACATGATCGCGGGTGGCCTGACCGATACACTGCAAACGCGCGGGTTTCTTCAGACCATCCCCACCACGGCCGAAACCGGCTGGGTGGCTATCGCGCCTCGCGGAGAACTGCCATCTGGAAGTGCTGCCGCGGCCGTGCTGCCGGGCTCCAGCGGTCTTGACCGCCTGGCCCTGTCGAGCTGGCTGCGCGCGCAAGGACTGCGGCCCGTATTGGTCAGCGGCCCCGATGAGCTGACCCGCGCGCTAAGCGAGGGGAGGGCGCAGGTGGGATTTGCCGAGCGATTCGCGGCGAGCGCCATCGGGAACCTACCGCCTGACTTCACGCTGTCATGGCTCCCGGCGCAGGATCTGCCGCGCTACCAGATGGCTCTCGGCTTGTGGAAAGGCGACCAGACGCTGATGCGCGCCGTTCGGGCGGCAATGGAGCACCTGCAGGAAAGCGGATCCCTCGATAATCTGCGGGAACGCTACGGGCTAGGCGGGGTTCTTCCTGAACAAGGCTCATTGTAGCTATACGCGAAAGCAATCTGAACTTCGCATCGTTACGCCTCAGTTACCTATTGAAGCCGGCGGGTTTGAGGTTTAGGCGTGCCGGTGCAACGATATGACCACTATCGCTTCGGGCGCGCTCACGGGCGTGCCATCCAACTCACCACCTTTGGGAGGTTATCGTGATCGAAAGATCCAAAGGGCTATTTGTCAGCGCCACATTGCTGTCGCTGACCCTCGGGCTGCTTGGGAGTGGCGCTGCCACTGCCGCCGGCTTTACGGCGGAACAAGCGGAAGCGGGGAAGTCCTCGTACGATTCCAACTGCGCACAATGCCACGGCTTCCAGCTTGAGGGCCCTGATGCCCCCGGCCTGGCCGGACGCGACGTAATGCAGAATTGGTATACCGCTGCCGGTCTTTATGACTTCATCAGCGTCGCCATGCCGCCTTCGGCCCCTGGCCTGCTCGGCGAAGACGTCTATGTCAACATTGTCGCCTATATCATGTCGTTCAACGGCGCTCAGCCCGGTGACACGCCCATGACTGCCGATCCGGAACTACTGGCATCCATCTCGCTGCCGGAAGAAACCGCAGCTGGGGCCGCTGCCACGCCGTCTGCTCCGGCTGAAGCTGCGACTGCCACGCCAGAGACGACCGTGCCGCAGGCCTTCACCTGGGGCAAGCAATTGCCTGGTGGGGCGCCACCAGCGGCAGCAGCTGAGCCTACTGCGGCTGCTGAACCGGCCGTCCCGCAGGCTTTCACCTATGGCAAGCCATTGCCCGGGGCAACCAACTAACTCACTGCATCTAAGCGCGTCCGCGACGCGCACCATTGGAGAGAATCGATGAAAATCGGTGTTTTGAAATCAGTCTTGGTGGCGACGACTGCCATGATGGCATTGTCCGGCGCAGCTTTCGCCCAGGGCGTGCGCGAAGACTACAAGCCCGTCACCGAAGAAATGCTGGAAAACCCTCCAGCTGAAGAATGGCTGATGTGGCGTGGCACCCGCGACAACCAGGGCTACAGCCCGCTCGATCTGGTCAACAAGGACACGGTCAAGGATCTCGAACTCGCCTGGGCCTGGCCCATGGCTGAAGCCGGCATCCAGGAAACCGCTCCCCTGGTGCATGACGGCGTGATGTTCCTGCAGACCAGCAACGCTATCGTCGAGGCGCTCGACGCCAAGACCGGCGACCTGATCTGGCAGTACCGCCATGCCATGCCCGAGATCCCGACCTCGTGGAGCTACCAGGCCAACCAGGCTCGCCGCCAGAAGAACTCGATCGCTCTTTATGAGGACAAGATCGTTCTGACCACGCCCGACGCCAAGATCGTCATGCTCAACGCAGCAGACGGCAAGGTTGTGTGGGAAAAGCAGGTTCTCGATTACAACCTGGGCTATTCCTACACGATTGGGCCGCTGATCGTTAAGGACAAGATCATCTCGGCCATCTCGGGCTGCTCGATCGCCGGCACCGCCGGTGGTTGCTTTATCCTGGCTCACGACGCCAACACTGGCGAAGAGCTGTGGCGCTTCAACACCATCGATGACCCCAACAATCCTGAGCAGCAGGCAAGCTGGGGCGAAGTGCCGCCGGAAAACCGTTGGGGCGGTACGCCCTGGGCAACCGGTGCCTATGACGCTCGCACCAACACCACCTTCTGGGGCATTGGTATGCCCGGCCCCTATGCCGAGCTGATCCGCGGTTCGGGTGACGGCAACGTGCTCTACACCAACTCGACCCTGGCTCTCGACGCCGATACGGGCGAGCTGAAGTGGTACTACCAGCACCTGCCGCGCGATAACTGGGATCTGGACAGCCCGTTTGAGCGTATCCTGGTTGACCAGGAAATCGACGGCGAGATGCATCACCTGCTGATCAGCGTTCCCGGCAAGAACGGCATCGCCTTCGGCCTTGACCGCGACACTGGCAAGTATCTGTGGCACAAGGAAACCGTTGTTCAGAACGTCGTCACCGGCGTTGATCCTGACGGCACCGTGCACATCAACGAGGACCTGATCTCCGAAGCCGTTGGCCAGGAACACCTGGTGTGTACTTCGGTGTCGGGCGGCAAGCTCTGGCAGGCCGGCTCCTACAGCCCGCTGACCCAGACCTTCTTCGTGCCCCTGACCGAGGCTTGCAACACCGTTGCGCCGACCCAGACCGAATTCACCGCCGGCAATGCCGTTGGTGCGGTCAAGTTCGGCCCACGCGTTCTGCCAGAAGGCATCACCGATGCCGGCCTGCTGCAGGCTCTCGACATCAACCCGACCCAGGCCGAATCAAAGTGGCAGGCGCGTGAGCGTCCGTCCATGACCAGCTCGGTTCTGGCAACCGGCGGTGGTCTGGTGTTCGGCGGCGACGCGGCCCGCTTCGTCAAGGCCTGGGATCAGGATACCGGCGAGGTCCTTTGGGAACAGCGCCTGAACGCCCCGATCGGTGGTTACCCAATGACCTACGAGATCGACGGCGAGCAGTATGTCGCCATCCCAACCGGCTACAGCAATTCGGCGAGCTCGATCTCCTCGGCCTTCCCCGAGATCCCGCTGCCGACCGGTTCGGGCAACTCGGTCTTCGTCTACAAGCTGCCGAAGGAATAAGCTTCCGGCGCGATCAATTGAAAGGGGCTTCGGCCCCTTTCTTTATTTTGGAGAACCTCATGCTTCGCACTCTCGCGCTTTCAATGGCGCTGCTGCTGTCTGGCCAGGCCTGGGCCCAAACCAGCAGCGTGCCGGGTGAACTGCTCGACAATTCGCGCCGCCAGAACGGCGACCAGATCAATGTCTGCTTTGACACCAGCAGCGTCATCAGCGCTTTCGACCACGACGTCGCCCAGGCCATTGGGGATGCGCTGTTCCTGCAGGTCAACGTCAAGGAAGGCTTTGGCGGCTTTCCGGTAAACGGCGACGGCTTCATGGACGAGCTGATGCTGGCCATGAACAACACCTGCGACATGTTCATGGGTGTTTCGGTGCAAACCAACTCGCCCTTTCCCGAATGGGCTGCCGTGACCCGTCCCTATGCCACCATTCCGTTCGTGCTTGCGGTGGAGGATGCCAATTGGAATAGCTGGGCCGACATTCCGCATGACCGCAAGATCGGCACCGCGCTGCAAAGCGTGGGCGAGCTGGTGTATATCACCTGGTCGCTGCAGCAGCCCGTAGCCGAGCGCTGGAAGCGTTTGCCTTATGCGGACAATTCACTAATGGCCAAGCGCGTGCTCGATGGCACGCTTGGTGGCATGCTGCTCTGGCAGCCCGCGCTGCGCAAGCTCCAGAGCGAGGTGCCTGAGGCCGCGGCTTTGCGGGTGATTGAACTTGCCCCGGTGCCTGCGACCGCGATCAAGGTCGGCGCCGTGGTCTCGAGCCGGGACGCCTTCTTGCGCACCCAGGTTGACCAGGCCATCGACGCCCTGGTTGCCGACGGCACCATCCAGACCTTGCTGGACAAATATGGCTATACCGGCGAGGCCGGCGATCAATAACTGATCCTGCGCGTGAGCCAATGGCTCACGCGCCAGCTTTTGCCTTAGCCCAGCAGCTGGGCCATCGCAGCAGGCAGCCAGCCCGTCACGAGCAGCACCACAAGACCTGCCAGCACGAACGGCTCCCACCGTCGGATCTTCTTTTCCGCCTGTGGAAAGGCCGCCTGCAGGAACAAGCCCCCAACGAGCCCTGGGAGCGGCAGGATGTTCAGGATGGTTGTAGCCAAGGTAATGCGCTGCAACTCCAGCACCACCCCAAGCACGGCGTAGCCGCCGGTGCGGGGGAGGGCGACCTGCAGTAGCGGGCGTAGCCACCACAGCAGCGGGATCAACAGCAACACCGCGGCGAGCCCCAGGATCGCGACTGCCGCAGCGCGAAGGCGGCTGCTGCCGCTGGTCTCTACGTCCAGCCAGAGAGAGCGGATCCACCCCATCTGAAACAGCGTCCCCATCGCGAGCCCCCAGACCGACAGATGGGCAAAGGGATTGGCGGTCAGCCGACCTTCATGCTTGGGGCGCAGGAAACCGAGCAGCCGCGCAAACAGCGCCAGCAGGCCACCCAGCACCGCCGTATAAATCAGGAAAGCCCCCATGCGGGAGGCGAGCAAACCCACGGTCAGTTCGTTCAGCAGGCCCAACTGACTTTGTCCTCTCGTCGCGTCTAGGTTCGTGCTGCTGAAACACGATGCCGGCGCTCACTTCAAGTGGGAAGTGAGCGCCGGGATTGTTTGCCCAAGCCGAAAAACTTAGCCGAAGCTTGGTGTCGTCTGCGAGCCAGTGCTCCCCGATGCCAGCGCGGCGGCAGCAAAGTTAGCGATGGCCGGATTGTAAACGTCCGATCGCTCGAGAAAGCCCATATGGTTCACGCCTTCGATCTTCCGCAGCGTGGCGGTTGGCGTGTACCCGGCGATGGTTTCGCTCGCGACCGGCTTGGTCACGATGTCGACCTCGCCCGCCAGCACCAGGACTGGCACCTGCAGCTTTGCGGTTGCGCCGGTTGCATCCCAGCGGAACATCGCCAGATTGCCATCGGCAATCGCGGCCTGGGAATTGCGCGTGCTAAGCAGCGTGGTGTGATCAAGCTGGCTGCGCGTCACGTATTTGCCAAAACCCAGACGGTTGGCCATATGCGCGGTGCCGCTGAGATAGCTCTGCCATGCACTCAGTTGGCTGAGGGGCAACAGCCATTTGGTCAGCTTCATCAGGGGCTCCAGCACCGGAAAGCGCAGCGCCTGCATGAAGCGCGGCAAGATCATGGTCTTGAGCGGGTTGGTATAGGTGGTGTTGACCAGAACTACCCCGGCCACTTTGGTGTCGAACACCCCCGCATGGTCACGCGCCAGGGTCTGGATGGTCATGCCACCAATGCTGTGCCCAACCAACACGACGCGAGCTGCACCGGTCCAGGCGATCACCGCGGCCAGATCAGCCGCGAATGCTTCCAGGCTGATCTCGCCACGCGATTTCCCCAGCCCGGGCAGATCCCAGCTGACGACCCGGAACTGCTGGCCCAGATCGCGTTTGGCGTAATTCCAGATCGTGCTGTCCATGCTCCAGCCATGGGTCAGGATGATTGTTTCGCCGCCGGGTGCGCCTGCCTGCTCCACATAAAGCTGGGCGCCGTTTGGCGCCTCGATGGTGGTGCCATTGCCACGGACCGGAGCAGTACGATCCTTGTCGGCGCCCGCCAGCAGCAGAACCACCAGCGGTCGACCCAGAAAGGAAAAGGCGAGGCCAGCCAGCCCAACCCACAGCAGCCAGTCCTCGCGCACCCGCACAATCGTGCCGTCGGTTTGGCGGACGAGATCGCCATCCCACCACGACCACAGCAGATAGCCAGCCGCAATCAGGATGGCGAGGGAGATGAGGTTGGCGAGGAAGCGGAACAGAAATTGAAGCGGCATGGGAACCCTTGCGGTAAAGCCTTGTGCAAGGGGTAATCGCCTCGATGCCTGAATGTTCCGGCCTGTTCTATGCTAGTGCGGCTTCCCCGCCACTCTCAGGCCGGGGTGAGGCTATATGCGGTGGCCATGAAGGCCAGCGAGAGAACAAAAAGGCTGGTCAGGAGTAGCGTGCGACGCATGAGGAGGGTTCCGGCTTGTCCCGGGCTTAGAACCCACAGCTGTCGGGGTCCAACCCCATCGCGTCGTAACCCTAACCGGTATTGTTAGCGTGGACAAACCGGCCGCCTGGGAACTGGCCCATTGCAGCCCAAATCCCGAAATGCAAACGGCGGCCGCTGTCCGAGGACAACGACCGCCGCAATCACACCAACCAGCACCGTCGCCTATTGGTCGCCGCGTTCCAGCTCGAGCACGAAGTGGAGCATGGCTTCACGCAGGTGCAGCAAACGAGCGCGGGCGTGATAGCTCGCCTCGAGCGCGGCCTTGCTTTCGCGCAGCTTCTGCTGCTCGAGTTCGATGGTCTGGTCGAGATTGGTGATCTGGGTGTGCAGCATTTCGAGCTGGGTGCGGTGGCTCATGATGTTGTGGTCGAATTCATCGCGCCCATGCATGTCTACATAACGCGTTGCGCCAAGGTCCTTGGTAGGAGCCCGGTTCTGGCGCAGGAATTCTGGAGATGCATTTGCGTTGAGTGCAGCCGCTGCCGCCTTGTTGTCGAGTTCAGTTGCCATTGTGTATCCTCCGGCTTGAGTGGCCATGTTGGTGTGGTTGTGAATAACCGTGAATTGCTTGTTGCACGGCGAAAAGTGGCGATCCAGCAGTGACTTAACCAGTGGTTAATCTTAACCAAACGCTTGCTGGCTTAAGTCCGCGATACGGACCTGTTAACTCCGGTGTATTTTTGGTGAATAACCCCGGCGCCGCCCTTCCAAGGTTGTGCGACTCTGTTACAGTTTTCTCCATGGCAAACCGATATATCCTCAATTCCGACGCCGATGGTTCGTTCTCGATCGTCGACATGTTCACGGGCTGGAACGCCCGACATGTCGGGCGTGAACTCACCCGTATTCCCGCTCATATGGCGCAATCTGGCCTCGCACTCATGAATGCGCTTGATGCGGCAGAGCGTTTGGAACACAGCAAGCCGGTCGAAGCCAGTCGCAGCCGGACCTAGCGTTAATAGAGCCACCCTGAACAGGGTGGCCTGAGTCTTAACAGCGTCATGCCTCGACTAGTTCGCGCACAGTCGCGACGATTGTCTCGGGGTTATAAGGCTTTACGAAAAATTTCCCGTCCGGCACTTCGCGCGGGCTCACCCGCCGGACGCCCGAGGCCACCACAATCTTGATGTCGGGCCATTCGTCCCGCACTGCCGCGGCCAGCGTCAGGCCGTCCATTCCCCCGTCCAGATCCACATCGGTGAACATGGCGTGCACCGCCACGTGCGAATACAGCAGCGCCAGCGCCGCCGCGGCGCCGGCTGCTTCATGCACCTTGAAACCCTCATTCTCGAACACCGCGACAATGTTCATGCGGATAAGCGGTTCGTCTTCAACGATCAGGACGGAGATCTGCTCGGTCATCGGACACCAGGGGCTGGGAGATACTCCGGCCTGAACGTCATCACCTTTTGAATCGATCCTTCACATTCGGCGCGAAGCTCGACATTTGCGCGGACTCGTTTGGCGCCGATCGAAACCCCAAGATTGCCCAGTCGTGCCTTGGCAAGTGTAGGATCGTGGCGTCTTCAAGCGTCAGCAGCAACAAGGAGGTGCACCATGCCCTATGTTGATGGATATGTACTTGCCGTGCCGAAGAGCTTTCTGGAGCAATACAAGGAAATTGCCCGCCGGGCGGGCGAGGCCTGGATGGCCTACGGCGCCTTGGCCTACAAGGAAGCCGTCGCCGATGACGTGCCCTACGGGGAGCTGACATCCTTCCCGCGTGCCGTGATGGCCACCGAGGACGAAGTCGTGATCTTTTCCTGGGTGCTTTATCAATCGCGCGAACAGCGTGATGCCGTCAACGCCAAGGTCATGAACGACCCCGAGCTCACGGGGCTGATGGAAAAGGCACCCATCGACATGAAGCGCATGATTTTCGGCGGCTTCACCACCTTCGTCGATCTGTAGGCTAGCTGGCCGGGCAGGGGGGTCGCCTAAGCCCGGCCGAACTCATCATCCAAGCGCGTGATGTCGTCTTCACCGAGGTAAGAGCCCGTTTGCACTTCGATCAATTCCAGCAAGATTTTGCCGGGATTAGCCAGTCTATGCGTACACCCCAGCGGGAGATAGACCGACTGATTCTCGGTGAGGGTTTGCACTTCATTGTTGAGCGTCACCTCGGCCGTCCCTCGCACCACAATCCAGTGTTCGGAACGATGATGGTGCCGCTGCAGCGAGAGCTTCCTGCCCGGCTTGACAAACAGGCGCTTGACCTGGAACCGCTCGCCGGTCACCAGCGAAGAATAACCACCCCAAGGTCGATACGAGGTACGGTGTATCTGGGTCAAGGCCGCGGTATGGCTTCGCCCGCGCAACTGCTGGACCATGTCGCCGACCTTCTGCGCTTCGGACAGCCGCCCGACATAGATTGCGTCTTCGCTGGCGATCACCGCCACGTCCTCTAGGCCCTCCACGGCGACATGAGCACGATCGGTGACTACCAGGGAGTGGCTCACATTGGACAAGGTGACCCCGCCGCGGCTGACATTATCCGATCCGTCCTTGTCTGCGACCTTCCACAGCGCAGCCCAACTCCCTAGGTCAGACCAGCCAAAACTTACGGGGACCACTGCGGCGCAGCTGGTCCGTTCAAAAATCGCGATATCTACGGAGACGTTCGGCGCCTCGGTGAAGCCAGTCTCATCCAGCCGAACGAAGTCGGCATCGATCCGGCGCTGCTCCATCGCACGCGTTGCAGATAGGAAAGTCGCCGGTGCTAGTTTTTCGCATTCCCGTAGAAACAGGCTCGCACCTAGCATGAACATGCCCGAGTTCCAGAGGAATTTCCCGCTCGAGAGCATTTCCTCGGCACGAGCGCGATTGGGTTTTTCCACGAACCTTGCAACCCTGTGGCAGCCGGCCCTCAGCGGCTCGCCTGGGGAGACGTATCCGTAGCAGGTCTCCGGTTCGGTAGGTGCGACGCCAAACGTGACAAGGCTCCCGTCACGTGCAGCTTCAGCCGCAAGTTGCACTGCCGCGGCGTAGCCCGCGTCAATCTGTACCTCGTGATCCGACGGGAGTACGTGGACGATGGCGTCTTCCCCAGCCTGGCGTACCGCTTCCAAGCACGCGATTGCGATCGCCAGGGCCGTGTTACGGCTCATCGGCTCTAACAATATTGCTGCAGGAGATTGTTGAACTTCAACCGCCTGTTCGGCAACTATGAAGCGGTAATCGATATTGGTGATGACCAGCGGCTCGCTATAAACGCTCCGGTCGCTGACGCGCAGTAATGCTGCCTGAAACAGGCTGGTTGATCCGACGAGTTCCAAAAATTGTTTGGGCCGCGCCGCGCGTGACATCGGCCAGAGCCGCGTACCCTGTCCGCCAGCCAGTATTACAGGAACGATCAAACCGGCCATACTTAGTCTCCGCCACCCAGACAAGCCCACGGCGCAGCCTGCACAAATACTTAGCAACAAGGTTGCTGCTGAGCGCAAGAACATCTTGACGTTTAGTTAACTCTGCTGGGAGTTCCGCAAACTTGCCGCCTGCCCTTGGCTGTGCCAAACCTTGCCCGCACCACCAAAGGAGTCCCAGCCATGAAAACCCGTGCCGCCGTTGCCTTTCAGGCCGGCAAGCCGCTCGAGATTGTCGAGGTCGATCTTGAAGGTCCTCGCGCGGGCGAAGTTCTCGTGGAGATCAAGGCGACAGGTATCTGTCACACCGACGATTTCACCCTTTCTGGCGCCGATCCGGAAGGGCTGTTTCCCGCCATTCTCGGCCATGAAGGCGCAGGCGTGGTTGTGGATGTCGGCGCCGGCGTCACTTCGGTGAAAAAGGGCGACCACGTCATCCCTCTGTATACGCCCGAATGCCGTAAATGCCCGTCTTGCCTGTCGCGCAAGACCAATCTGTGCACCGCCATCCGCACCACGCAAGGGCAGGGGCTGATGCCCGACGGCACCTCGCGCTTCTCGTTCGAAGGCAAGCCGATCCACCATTATATGGGCTGCTCGACCTTCTCGAACTACACTGTCCTGCCCGAAATCGCTGTCGCCAAGATCGACCCGGCCGCGGCCTTCGACAAGGTCTGCTATGTCGGCTGCGGCGTCACGACGGGCGTGGGCGCGGTGATCAACACCGCCAAGGTCGAGATCGGCGCCACTGCCGTCGTCTTTGGTCTCGGCGGCATCGGCCTCAACGTCATCCAGGGCCTGCGTCTGGCCGGCGCCGACATGATCATCGGCGTTGACATCAACAACGACAAGAAGGCCTGGGGCGAACGCTTCGGCATGACCCACTTCGTCAACCCCACCGAAATCGAAGGCGACGTCGTCCCCTATCTCGTCAACCTGACCAGACGGCGGGGCGACCTGATCGGCGGGGCCGATTACACCTTTGATTGCACCGGCAACACCAAGGTGATGCGCCAGGCCCTCGAAGCCAGCCATCGCGGTTGGGGCAAATCGGTGGTGATCGGCGTCGCGGCAGCCGGTCAGGAAATCTCCACCCGTCCGTTCCAGCTCGTCACCGGCCGCACCTGGATGGGCACCGCCTTTGGTGGCGCGCGCGGCCGCACCGATGTGCCCAAGATCGTTGACTGGTATCTCGATGGCAAGATCGAGATCGATCCCATGATCACCCATACGCTGCGCCTCGAAGACATCAACAAGGGCTTTGAGATGATGCATTCCGGCGAAAGCATCCGCAGCGTTGTAGTTTACTGATGCAGTGCGCCTGATCCGGCTGCGGCCGGGTCAGGCTCCCTTGCTCCAAATACGCATGGATTTTATGGCGGCACCCACCATTTACGTTGATGCCGATGCCTGCCCGGTCAAGGACGAGGCGCTTCGCGTTGCCGAACGGCTGGGGGTGGCGCTGGTCTTTGTTAGCAATGGCGGGGTGCGGCCCTCGCGGGATCCGATGGTGCGGGTGGTCGTGGTACCCGCCGGCGCCGATGCCGCCGATGACTGGATCGTCGAGCAGGCGCAGGCCAACGACATCGTTTTGACCGCCGACATTCCGCTGGCCAGTCGCGCCCTCGAAAAGGGCTGCCATGTGCTCGGCTTTACCGGCAAGCCCTTTACCCAGAACTCCATCGGCATGGCGCTCGCCATGCGCGAGCTCAAGCAGCACCTTCGCGAAACCGGGGAAAGCAAGGGCTACAATGCGAGTTTTGGTCGCGCTGATCGCTCGGCCTTTCTCAGCGCGCTTGATCCACTGGTGCGGCGGGCCTTGGCCGCAGCAAGCGAGTAAGCTGAGCTACTCTTCGTCGTCTTCGACATCGGTGAGGTAAACCGACACTTCGATGTCGATCCCATGCACCGCCACCGCGGCGGCGAGATGGGCGGGCAGACGGGCCGACATGGATTCTCCCGCTTCGGGAAAATCAAAGGCCAGGTCCAGCACCGCCCGGCCCAGCCGCCGATCTTCCAGCATGGCCTCGATGGCGGGGCCCGAGCGTTCCGCCAGCTCGAGTACAGCCCGAACCGGATTGGCCGTATCGAGGTCCACTTGCGCATACCAGTTGTTGTCGGCGTCTTCCGGCTCGTAACGACTGGTCAGCTGCTTGAGCGCCGTATCCAAATCCCGCTGGGTGATGCTGACGCCCGAAAGCCGCAAGGCAATGGCAAATGGCTCGAACTGGCTCATGCAGACCGTCCTGCAGTTGCAGCAAACAGCGCGATCGCTGCCGCGTTGGAAACGTTGAGGGACTTGATGGGACCGGGCATGTCGAGCTTGACCATCTCGTCGCAAAGCTCGCGCGTGCGCTGCCGCAAGCCCTTGCCTTCCGCTCCCATCACGATGGCGAGCGGCTGATCGTCAGTGCGGGGCTTGAGTTGTTGCTCGCTTTCGGAATCAAAGCCGAGCACCAGCATGCCGCGCTTTTTAAGCTTTTCCAGCGCATCGCCGAGATTGCGCACCTCGATCATGGGCACGAGATCAAGCGCACCCGAGGCCGACTTGGCCATCACCCCGGTCTCCCGCGGGGAATGGCGCGCAGTGGTAATCACCGCATCGGCGCCAAAGGCGCAGGCGGTACGCAGAATAGCGCCGACATTATGCGGGTCGGTGATCTGGTCGAGCACCACCACGAGCTTGAGCGGGTCGATATCGTCGAGCCCGAACCGGCTGACCGGATCCACTTCCAGCGCTACGCCCTGGTGCACGGCAGCGGCGCCCAGGAGCCGATCAAGCTCCTTGGGCGTGGTTTCGGTCACCTTGACCTTGCCTGGCTCGCCGCTTTCGCGCAGCCGCAACAAGGCATTGGGCGTGGCCAGCAGCGCCTTCTTGACGCGACCGGGATTATCCAGCGCAGCGCGGACAGTATGAAAGCCATAAAGATAGACCGGGCCGTCATCGGGATTGTAGCGCTGCTTGGGGGGAAATTTGTTGATGCTCATGGCCGAGCGTTAGCCTCTTTGCGTCGCTCCGGCAAGCAGAGGGGCATGGTGGAAGTGCCCCGTTTTCGTTTTCTTGCGGGCAACCGGGTCAGGGGTGTTGACAGGAGCGGGCAGGGCACCCATAAACCGCCCCGACGACGCGCTTCGGTGCATCGTTTCCTGCCCAACGGCGAAGTTGCAGTGGAGGGGTGGGAGAGTGGTTAAATCCATCAGACTGTAAATCTGACCGCTTAGCGTACACTGGTTCGAATCCAGTCCCCTCCACCAACGCCGCCGGGCAACGCGCCCGGTTCCCGGCCCCCTCTCCTTCCTTGATCGTTTCGAACAGGCCGCGACCTTGGTTCGTGTGCAAGGGTTTGGCTGCCGAGCATTGGCTTGCATCCAGTCCGCTGGTGCCCAGCTCGTGAGTGCTTGGCCAAAGCCGGCGAAGTTCTCGTCTTCAACCCGGGCCGATGAGTTCACCCTCGACCCGCAACCCCTGCTCATCGAACAAGTGCCATTGCCCGGTAGCTGGGGTGACATGAAGTGCGTCCCCGCTCCGCAACCCGCTTTGGCCGGCCTCATGCACCAGTAACGCCGTGCCGTTGGGCATGGTGCAGTGCAGGTAGCTGCTGGCGCCATGCTGCTCTGCCACCTTGACCTGAACAGGCCAGCCTGTGTTGGAGGAGACCAGATGTTCGGGGCGGATTCCGAGCGTTGCGCTTGCCCCGGTTTGCAAGGGCACGCGACGCACCGGCAAGGTCAGGTCGGGCAGGCCTTCGCCTGAGAGAGTCAGTCCTGCATCATTGTTGGCCCCCACCACCGTTTCCACAAAATTCATCCGTGGCGAGCCGATGAAGCCGGCCACGAAGCTGTTGCGCGGCCGGTTGTAAAGATCGAGGGGAGCCCCAACCTGCTCGATCTTGCCTTGGCGCAGAACCACGATCTTGTCGGCCATGGTCATGGCCTCGATCTGGTCATGGGTGACATAGATCATCGTATTGCCCAGCCGCTGGTGCAGGCTCGTGATCTCGACCCGCATCAGCACCCGCAGCTCTGCGTCAAGATTGGACAGCGGTTCGTCAAACAGGAAGATTTTCGGGTCCCGCGTGATGGCTCGCCCGATAGCGACACGCTGCCGTTGTCCGCCGGAAAGCTGCTTGGGTCGACGCTCCAGCAATTGCTCGATCTGCAGGAGCGTGGCAGCGCCAAGCACCCGTTGTTCGATCTCCTGCTTGGGCATGCGGATATTCTCGAGGCCGAAACTGAGATTCTCCCGAACCGTCATATGGGGGTATAGGGCGTAGGACTGGAACACCATGGCCACGCCCCGGTCGGCGGCCGGAACGTTGATCACGCTCTGCCCATCGATGCGAATGTCGCCGGAAGTCGCGTCTTCGAGACCGGCAATCAGGCGCAGCAGGGTCGACTTGCCGCAGCCCGACGGGCCGACAAACACTACGAACTCCCCGTCGGCGATTTCCAGATCGACGCTGGGGATCACTTCCACGAGGCCAAAGGATTTGTTGAGGCTTTCAAGCACGAGATTTGCCATGCGGACCTCACTTGATCCCGGTTGAGGCAATGCCACTGGTGATGTAGCGCTGCAGGAAAATGAATGCGAAGGCGAGCGGCAACGCCGTCAGGGTGGTCATCGCCAGCAGCTGTTCGTAGCGGACGACATTCTCGTCCTGATAGGAGGCGAGGGCGAGCTGGAGGGTAAACACTTCGCGCCGATTGAGCACTACCAGTGGCAGCAGGAAGTCGTTCCAGCGCGAAAGAATGGAAAAGATCGCCACCACCGCCAAAGCGGGCGAAGACAGGGGCAGGATGATGCGCCAAAAGATGCGCCACTCGCTGGCATGGTCCATCCGCGCCGCCTCGATCAGCTCATCTGGAATGGTCAGCATATATTGCCGCAGTAGGAACACGCCTGTAGGCGTGGCCACCGTGGGCAGGATGACGCCCCACAGATTGTTGACGAGCCCCAGCTGGGCAACAATCAGATAGGTGGGGACTAGCACCACGGTAGCCGGAATCATCAGCGTTGAAAGGATCGCCACGAGCGCCAACCCGTCACCGCGGAACCGGTACTTGGACAGGGCAAACGCCGCCATCGAGTTCATGATCAAGGTAATCACTGTGGCTGCAACGGTGATGAACAGGCTGTTGAACACGAACCGCCAGATATCGCTGCCCGAACTGGCGAGCAGCTGGACATAGTTCTCGACGGCAAAATGCACCTTGCGCACGGGCATGGCGTTAGCAACAGGTACAACGATGCGGCCGGCCTCAGGATTGGCCGGATCGACCATCTGGGCATTAAGGCCCACTCGCCGGATCTGCGCGAGTTGAACCACCTCGCCGCTTTCAGTCGTGACGTCGAACAGCGGCAAGCTCTGGTCATAGCCTTCCACCATCACCTGTTCGGTTGAATAGGGCAGAAGTGTCGGTGGAAATTCCTGCAGCGCCGCTGGGGTTTTGAACGAGGACAGCACGACCCAAACCACGGGCGCGAACATGATCAGCACGCCAAGGAGCAGATAGCCGTAGGTCAGAAAGTCGGAAAGCGCCAGTTTCCCCCTGCCACGGCGGCCCAGCAGCATGGCCCTCACTCCGCCTTCGGATCGCGTCAAGCTCAGGTCAGCCATTGCTCGATCCTCGCGAGACGCGCAGTTGGACAAGGGTGAAGACGAGCAGCACAATCCCCAGCAGCAGGGACGCGGCAGCGGCCAGTCCGAAGTTGCGCGGCTGGATGGCAAAGCCAATCTCATAGATATATTGCACCATCAGCAGGGTCGCCGAGCCTGGGCCGCCGCCCGTTAGAACGTAAAGCTCATCAAAGGTCTGCACCGAACGGATCACCGCCAGGATGAAGACCACCAGCAGCACTGGCCGCAGCAGCGGCAGGGTGATGCGGGTGAAAACGCGCCAGTGACTGGCGGAGTCCATCTTGGCAGCCTCGTACACGTCGCGGGGGATCGCCTGCAGGCCCGCCAGCAGGATGATGGTGTAAAAGCCCATATGCGCCCATACGGTGACGAACACCGACCAGAAGAATGCCGAGTTGGCGTGGACCAGCCAGTTCACCGGCTCCATGCCGAGATTGGTGAGAATGCCGTTCAGCACGCCGGTGCGCTGGAGGATCCACTGCCAGGTTAGGGCGACCACCACTGGCGACAGCATCACTGGGAAAAAGAACACGCCGCGAAAAAAGCCGCGGCCCCTGATGTCCCCGTTAAGGCAGATAGCCGTCAGCAGCGCGATGCCAATCATGGCTGCAACCTGGGTGGGCACAAACACCAGGCTGTTGCCGAGGGCGCGCCAGAACAGGTCACGCGAACAGGTGGAAGGATCGAAATAATTGCCGCAATCCAGCAGCGTCTCGTAATTATAGGTGCCGATGAACGGGCGTTCGGATGGGTAAAGGCGGTCGCTGCCCGTGAAGGAATAAAAGATGTTCACAAACACGGGCAGCAGGGAGAACAGGATCACCGCAGCCAGGTTGGGCAGCAGGAAGAACCACGGCATTCGTTTGATGCCGATCAGCCTCTGCAGCCCCGCCATGAGCGGCTCGATTGCCCGCGCCGGCAGGGAAAATACCGATCCCGTAGCGTGCGCAATACGAGATGAAGCACCCATGCCGCCCTCCCGGATTAAGCTTTACTGCGCCTTGGCGGCTTCGATCGCGAGGTTCACGTCCTGCTTGATCCGGTCCATTGCGCCATCCACCTCGAGTTCGCCATTAAGGACCTGGCTGATGCGGGTGGTGAGGGCATTCATCATTGCGCGTTGGTAGCGCCAGCCTTGGAAGCGGTACGCTGCCGGCGCCATCTTGGGAATCTGCGCGATGAAGGTAGAAAGCGCTTCCTGGGTCCGCTCCGAGGCGCCGGGATATTCGATGCCGCTTTCGATCAGGGTGGAGGCAGCCGGGATTTCCACGGCTGCTGCCAGCACTTCGCTCAAATTTTCTGGCCGAGCCAGATAGTTGATGAACTCCCCAACCAGTTCAGGCTGGTCGGTGTGCTGGAATGCCACCAAGGCGCCGCCACCGGGCATGACCGTGCAGGAGGAGGGGCCGCATGGAGCGGCAATGACCTTCCAGTCGAACAGGTCTCCCACTTCCTGGTCCATCTGGCTCAGCGTCCATGAGCCGCCGAAATAAAGCACGGTATTGGCGTTGAGGAAGTCCGAGAACAGCTCGCGGTGGGTGGCGCCACCCACGGCGCCCCACAAATCCATCGGCATGGTGCCGTCCTGGTGCCAGGCTACGAACTGCTCGATGGCTGCGCGCAAGCCATCGTCGACCACCGGATTGCCCGCCTCATCGACGAGTTCGGCCCCATAGCTTATCGCCAGGCTGGAAAAGCGGTGTCCCGATCGGTCCATTTCCATTGCAAAGTCGGTGCCGGTCGCTTCGGCAACCTGGCGTGTCGCTTCGGCCCATTCCTCCCAGGTGGCGCCTTCTTCAGGCACCGGGACCCCGGCCTGTTCAAACAAGGTCAGGTTGACATAGCCCCCGTTGACCGTCAGCGAAGTCGGCATGCCATTGATCGCTGTGCTGTTCGCCTCGCCACCGCGCAACCATTGCAGGGTCCGCTCGAAGTTCTCGTTGAACAGGGCTGGATCAACATAGGGCGTGAGATCCAGGTAATAGCGGCTGAGGCCGCCAAGGTCGGTGACGATGGCTGCGTCGGGGCCTTGCCCCGACGCCAACTGCACCGGCAGGCTTTCGAGCATCGACTGATAAGGGACGACTTCCAGGTTGACGGTCTTTCCCGGGTTCTCCTGCATGAACCTCTCGGCGATGGGCTGCATCGTGTTGCAGCCAAAGCCGAGATCGTCGCAGACCACCGTGATTTCTTGAGCGAGCGCTGGTGCGCTGGCGAGCATCAGGGCGCCCAAGGCACAAGTCAGGCGAAGCCTAGAAAGCTGCATGCGTTCCTCCTCCACATCCGCTTCGAGGCAACGGCTCCTCCGACCCTCGAACGAGTTTGGTCTAGCCAGCAGGCTCTGGCCTTACCAGCAGGTTGGTGCGATCGGATTGGCTTGTCAATAGTTCCTGCGCCTGACCGAACAAACCGCCCAGCCACTTGGCCGCCTTGACAGCAAGCCCTTCCCTGATGTGTCTTGGAGCGGTTTTGGTCTTACCAGATGACCCGGAGGCCAAGAAGCCATTGCGCCGGGAGAAAGTTAGTCAATGCTGAGATTTGCCGCGATAGGCATCGATCATGGTCACATCTTCAACCACATCGATGGCCTGCTCGATGCCGGCGCAGAGTTCGTCGGCTATTGTCCAGAAAGTTCGGTTCCCGCTCTGGTGGACACCGTGCGCAAACAACATCCTGGCGTGCCTGAAGTCAGTCGGGACCAGCTTCTTGCCGATAACAGCATCGATGTCGTCTGCATCGCTGCGGTTCCCCGCGACCGGGCCGGTCTTGCCATCACCGCCATGAAAGCCGGCAAGGACGTGATCGTCGACAAGCCGGGCGTGACCACCTTCGCTCAACTGGACCAGGTCAAGCGCACGGTGATGGAGACGGGCCGGATGTTCTCGGTCTGCTTTTCTGAGCGCCTCTGCGTTCCCTCGGCGGTCAAGGCCGGCAAGCTGGTTGCAGAGGGCGCGATTGGCAGGGTGGTGCAGACAATCGGCATGGGACCCCATCGCCTTTCTGCCGCCAGCCGCCCCTCCTGGTTCTTCGATCTGGATGCCTTTGGCGGCATTATCGTCGACATCGCATCCCACCAGATCGACCAGTTTCTCTTTTATACCGGCTCCAATTCGGGCGAGGTCGTTGCCAGTTCGGTCGGCAATTTCGGCACGCCGCAAAGCCCGGATTTCCAGGATTTCGGAGAGGTCTTGCTGCGCAGTGAGCAGGGTTCCGGCTATATCCGCGTTGATTGGTTCACCCCCGCGGGCCTGCCGACCTGGGGCGACGGTCGCCTCACCATTCTGGGCACCGACGGCTATATCGAACTGCGCAAATACATCGATATCGGCGGTGGGGACGGCAAGGACCACCTCTTCCTGGTCGACGGATCTGGCGTGCGTCACATCGACTGCAGCAGCGAGCCGCTCGACTATTTCACGAGCTTTGTCGCCGACGTGCGCGAGCGCACGCAAACGGCAATGACCCAGCATCACGTATTCGAAGTCTGTCGGCTCTCGCTCGAAGCGCAGCAGCAGGCAACCCATATTGGCGGGAGGAAGTCGGCATGAGCCAAAAGTTGCGAGTGGCAGTTATCGGGGCAGGAATCGCCGAGCGCCATCTCATGGGCTATCAGTGGAACAAGGATCTGTTTGATGTAGCGGTGCTTTGCTCGCTCGATGAAGATCGCGGCCGGCGCCTCTGCGAAACCTTCAACATCCCTGAATACACCCAGGACGTCGACACCCTGTTCGCGCGGGGTGACATCGATGTGGTGGATGTGTGCACACCGCCGCACAACCATTTTGAGCTGTCGCGCCGCGCCATCGAAGCGGGCAAGCACGTCATCTGCGAAAAGCCGCTGTTCGGCTCCATCGCCGAAGTGGATGCCATGGCGGAAATCGTCGCGCGCTCCGGACGCAAGCTGATGCCGATCTTTCAGTATCGCTATGGGACCGGCCTGCAAAAGCTCAAGTTGCTGATGGATGCGGGCCTCACGGGCAGGCCGTTCATGACCACAATCGAAACGCACTGGTGGCGCGGTCCGGCCTATTACGAAGTGCCATGGCGCGGCAAATGGGCGACGGAGTTGGGTGGGGGCCTGCTCGGGCACGCCATTCACGCCCACGACATGCTGAACTATGTGCACGGGCCCTGCGCCGAACTCTTTGCCTATGGCGCGACCCTGGTCAACAAGATCGAGGTCGAGGACACCATGGCGCTGGCCGTAAAAATGCAGAATGGGTCGCTTGCCACGCTTTCGATGACCTTGGGCTCGCGCAAGGAGATCTCCCGGTTGCGCTTCTGCTTCCACGATCTTGTCGCCGAAAGCATACTCGAGCCCTACACGATGGGCCGCGATCCCTGGCAATTCACCGCCGGAACGCCCGAGCACCAGCAACGGGTGGACGACGCCCTGGCCGGCTATGAGGCTAAGGAGGATGGCTACACCCGACAGTTCGAGCTGTTCCATCAAGCGATCATCAGTGGTGGCGAGCCGCCCGTGACCTTGCAGGACGCCAGGAACTCGCTTGAACTGGTCACCGCGGCCTATCAGTCCCAGCGCACGGGCCTGCCGACGCCAATGCCGATCGGTCCAGGCAATCCCCTTTATCGCTCCTGGCTCCCGGAAACGGAGGCCGCCGCCTGACGCAGTTGAAATGCAGGAGCCTAGAGCGTGGGGCATTTTCTCCCACGCTCGGAAAGGACAAGATGGATCGCACCCAGCCGGTGCGGCTGATCCCAGCATCAGGAGGGATCAGCTTCCACGCGAGCGGCGCTGATGATGGCCCTGGTCCTTTCAAGCTGCTGGAAGCGCGCCTCCTCGAGCCGGGCAGGGCGGCTTGTCCCGGCGGTCCGCTTCAGCGTTCGATGAGCTCGATCATGATGCCGTCCGGATCTCGGCAAAATGCCACCCGCCGCGCAATGTCGCGGTTATGCGCATCGCGGGGCGGCTCGACGATATCGACGCCGGCATCCAGCAGAATGTTGTAGATCTCGTCCACGCTGTCGAAATTGAAGGTGAGATGCCGCACGCCCGCCCGCCCGATGGCCACGTCCTCGGCGGTCAGCGCGCCCGTGGCGGGGCAAACCATCTCCAGCATCGGCCCCTTGGCATCCAGAAAAGCCAATTCGTCGCCATTGAACACCCGACGACGCACGCGCAGCTCCAGCCCGAGCAGGTCCACATAAAAGGCCAGGCTTCTGTCGATGTTCTTCACGGTGATGCCCACATGCTCAAAACCCTTCAGCATGGCCGCGTCTCCCTCTTAATCCTCAGGTCCGGTAAGCCGCCGGCGTTCGTCGGCTTGCAGCAATTCCTCCGACACGTTGTTGATGTGTCGCGCCATGGCTTTGTAGGCCGCATCGGCATTGCGCAGCTTCAAGGCTGCAACAATCGCATGGTGGTCGCCGATCCAGGTCGGGCGGACGGCGTCGCCATGCATGTGCTCGTGGATCTTCTTCCACATGCGCGAGGCATCACGTTGTGCCCACAAGGCCTCGGTGATGGAGACGACGATTGCGTTTCCGGTCATATGGGCGATGATCATGTGGAATTCGCGGTCGTTCTTCTCGTTGTGGACCGCCGAATTGCCCTCGTCCTGCATGCGAGCAATACTGTCTTCGAGCCGCATGATGTCATAGCTGTTGGCGCGCTGTGCCGCGATGGCGGCGGCGCCTGACTCGACGGCAAGCCGTGCCTGCAGCAACTCGAACGGCCCCGGACCGATATCGGTATTGATGATGTCGAAGTTCACATCATTGGTTTTTCGCGGCAGGATAACGATCCCCGCGCGGCCCCGGACCTCGACCACGCCGCGCATCTCGAGGGCTATAACGGCCTCTCGGATCGATGGCCGGCTCACCTGAAGCTCTTCCGCCAACTCGCGCTCGGAGGGCAGGCGCCACGATGGATCGCCCGAATGCGCTTCGATCATCTGGGCGATGCGCTGAGCCACTACCTGGTAGAGGCGCTTGTTGCTGAGCTGATAATTCGCACCGTCTACTCGGTCCAACCGCCTGTCCTTATTCAAGCACGCCCCTAAGCGAACAGCTTTATCCATGATCGAGCGGCAAGTCGCGCGATCAGTTGCATCCCCTATGCCACTCCTAGCACAGTTCTCGTTCCTCAGCCGTTCTCTTGATGGCAAGATCGAGCCGGCGGCAGTACTCGCAAGCCCGCTTGCCCCCATCAAACTCGTTTTCCCCGTCGAACTTTGTTTCCTCTGAGCAGTTGTGCAGCAGAGCTTGAGGACAACAACATGCAGCAGAGATGGCCCCGGCGCCTGTGGATCGTGCGACACGGCGAAAGCACTGGCAATGTCGCCCGCCAGGCGGCAATGGATGCCGGCCTGTCCGAGATCAACATCGATCACCGCGATATCGACGTTCCACTCAGCCCGCTGGGGGAAGAGCAGGCCATTGCGCTCGGCCGCTGGTTCGCCCGCAACCGGGACGAGGGCCTGCCCGAAGTGGTGCTGACCTCCCCCTATGCCCGCGCCAATCGTACGGCCGAGCTCATCTGTGAGCATGGCGGCTTCACCGATGCCGAATTCATCGCCGACGAGCGGCTGCGCGAAAAGGAATTCGGTATCCTCGATCGCCTGACGACGGCGGGGATCCAGGAGCGGTTCCCCGATCAGGCGCGCTTCCGCACCCTCTTGGGCAAGTTCTACCACCGGCCGCCAGCGGGCGAGAGCTGGTGTGATGTGGTGCTGCGCCTGCGCAGCCTCATGGACACGATCGGGCTGCATCATGGTGGCCAGGACGTGCTGATCGTCAGCCACCAGGTCGTCGTGCTCTGCTTGCGCTACTTGCTGGAGCGGCTGAGCGAGGAAGAAATCCTCGCCATCGATCGGGAAGGCGATGTCGCCAATTGCTCGATCACTGAATACCACTTTGCCGAAGGGACACGCAAAGGCGGGGAACTCGTGCTCAAGCGCTACAATTTCCTCGCGCCCCTGCAAGAGGATGGCACCACCATCACCGCCGAGCCGCCCGTCGCCAGTGCCAATCCATGAGCGAGCACTCCATTACGCGTGAGTTCCTGCTCGAGAACCCGCTGCCTCTGCCGCAAGGCGAGGTCGACAAGGACGCCCGCGGTCGGGTCATGGCCGTCGGCGGTCACCGCGAAGTTCCGGGCGCCGTGCTGCTTTCCGGCGAGGCTGCCTTGCGTGCCGGCGCCGGCAAGCTCGCGATTGCGACTGTGCGCAGCAGCGCGTTGGCGCTGGGGCTCGCCATTCCCGAAGCGCGGGTGCTGGGCTTGTCGGAGACCACCACCGGCGAGATCGAGGCGGCCAATGCCGCAGCCATAGCTGCCGCCATCCACGACGACGATACAGTTCTGCTCGGCCCTGGCATGCTGGACGATGAAGTGGCCGGCGAACTCGCTGCGAGCCTGCTGTCCTCGCTCCATGGCCGAAGTTTTGTTCTGGATGCCGCGGCTTTGACCGGATTGCGGACCCGACTCGAACACATGAAGGAACACGCCGGACGCGTTGTTATCACGCCCCATGCTGGCGAAATGGCCACCTTCCTCGACGTTCACATTCGGGAAGTTGCCGCCGATCCGGCAGCCGCTGCCCGCCGTGCCGCTGCGGCAACGGGTGCGGTTGTGGTGATGAAGGGCAGCCACACCAGGATCGCGAGCCCACAGGGCGAGATCTGGGAAGCCCGGCAGGGCAATGTCGGTCTTGCTACGTCGGGTTCGGGCGATACGCTCGCAGGCATCATCGCCGGCCTGCTGGCGCGCGGCGCCTCCCCGCTGCTCGCGGCGCAATGGGGCGTTTTCATGCATGGGGAAGCCGGCGAGCGCCTCAAGCAGGTCCATGGCCTGCTTGGCTATCTCGCGCGCGAAATCCCGGCGCAAATCCCTGCGATCATGCGAGACCTGCAGCCCGCAGCCAATTGAGTGCTGGGGAAGGGGCCGACCGGTGTTGACCGGCCCCAACCATCTCACGCCGAAAGCACCGTTTCGCTGGCATTCATCGGCTCGCCCTTATTGGGCCTGCCCGTCCCGGTGGTGATCAAGGCCTTAAGGCTCCCGCCGATATAGGTGCCCCAGCCGTCCGAGCAGACATCGAAGCACTCATATTCCGGCACAAGCCCGATATGGGTGAAGCGCAACTGCGTCCCACCCTCCACAGGCTGGATATCAAAGACGATGTCGGTGCCGGTCCACTCGGACTTGTCCTCGGTGAAACTGAAGTGGTTCTGGACCACATGCCAGGCAACGCGGCGATCCGGGATCAACTCGGTGACGCGGATCTGCGCCCGGTGCACGTCGCGATACGCATACTCGAAGGTGGAGCCCAGGATATCAGTCGCGCCCTTCACATCCTCGGACCACCAGCCCCGAACATTGGTGACGGCGTCAAAGATGGCAGCAGGTGGTTGCGGCACGATAAAGCTGGTCTCGAAGTTTTGGTCAGTCATCGCTGGTCTCCTTGGTTGAAGGCATGGACGTGCTGCGTCGGCCGCGCCGCAGCGCGTCGATGGAAAAGGAGCGGCCGTGTAGTATCCTCGCGCGGGCTGGCTTAGGGCTGCAGCCTCACGCCCTGCAAATCGTAGTGCTGGATGTAGAGCTCCTGCCGCCGTTGCCAGCCGTTCGGATCCACGCCCCCTGTAGCGCCGCTCAGCAGGGATTCCAGGTGATCAAGAAAATCGTGCCAGCCGGGCAGCATCAGGGCGCTGTTGACATAAGGCATGCCGCGATGGGTGAAGATCAGGCTCGTGCCGTTCCCCTCGCGGCTGAGTTCATAGCGCACAACGGAGTCGGGGGCGTGCGTGTTGGACCAACTGAATTCGAGTAGGTGGGGCGGGTCCCAGGCGCGTACAATGCCGGTCATTGGGTGGGGGCCACCAACCATCAGCTCGAAGCGCCCGCCGACATGGGGTTCCACATAGGCCGCGCCCATCCAGTCTGCCAGCCGTTCTGGCTCGGTGATGGCGCTCCACACCGTTTCAACCGGTCGGTCGTAATGCCGCTCGAAGCGCACATCTATATGATCCGTTTGGCGGGTAAAGACGCCCAGTTCATCGTTGAACGCCATTTCAATCACTCCTTTTGAGGTGATCATCGAGCGCATCGAGCTTGTTCGCCCAGAACGCGCGATAGGGCTGCAGCCAGTGATCGAGTTCCGCCAAGGGCTCCGGTTCCAGGCTGTAGAGCCGCCGTGGCCCGTCCACGCGAAAGCGCACCAGCCCCGCCTCATGCAGGGCCCGCAAATGCTTGGACACATTTGGCTGCGGCAGGTCCAGCCGATCCACCAGCATACCGGCGGGCTGCTCGCCCGCCAGCAGCAGGCCCAGAATTTCGCGCCGAACGGGATCGGCTATGGCTGTGAAAATCGACATGCAAA
Source organism: Devosia sp. Z11_6 (assembly GCF_058133665.1). Taxonomy (NCBI): domain Bacteria; kingdom Pseudomonadati; phylum Pseudomonadota; class Alphaproteobacteria; order Hyphomicrobiales; family Devosiaceae; genus Devosia; species Devosia sp. Z11_6. The sequence goes on along the minus strand of NZ_JBYUNQ010000003.1, from coordinate 357,182 downwards.
CATATTCCACCATAGGCATATGCCTGTCAAGGAATATTGCATGGGATATCGGAGCCGTTATTGGGCCAGGTCTGCCCGGGCTTTTTCGAGTTCATTGCTGTAGCGGCGCAGCAGGTGCGCTTCGGTTAGAATGCCGATCACCTTGGGATCGCCGAGGTCGCTGACGACCACGATGGCTTCGGCATTGTGCTTCTCGAACAGCGCCCCCGCATCCAGCGCCTGCAAGGCAGGATGCAGCATCACATCGGTCTGGCGCAGGATTTGGCTGACGGTGCCCGCTTCGTCGAGCCCGTCTGGGGCATAGGCGTCCGCCACATCGATAAGGCCGACATAGCGGCCATCATCGCGTGTGGCGATCACCCGGTTGGCCGAGCCAAGTGGATAAGCGCGACGAAACTCTTTGAGCGTCATGGTTTGCGGAACCATCTTGACGTCGCGCCGCATCATCTTGCCCACGGTAAGATTGCGCATCCACCCCACGTCATGCGCGCTCCGGATGGTTTCCCCGCGCAGATGGAAGCGCCAGGTGGTGAAGGAATAGCCGAAGGTTTCGCGCACCAGCATGGAGGAGGTGACCGCCGCCACCAGCACCGCAATGGTCAGCGGCAAGCTGCCCGAAATCTCGAGCGCAAGGAACGCCATGGTCAGCGGCCCCCCGACCACGGCCGCGGCAAGCCCGGCCATGCCCACCAACATGGGAATGCTTGGATCGGGAAACAGACCCGGGCTGATCGCCTGCGCCAGCCAGAAATACACCTGGCCCAACAAGGCGCCGAGGAACAGCGAGGCAAAGAACAGCCCGCCGCGGAACCCCGACCCCAGGGACACGGCCGAAGCGAGGACCTTGAGCACGAGCAGGCTCACCGCCACACCGATGGGCAGGGGCGGCGAGGCAAATGCCCGCTCGAGCGCGCCATGGCCGGCCGACAGCACCGAAGGCGAGATCATCGCCAGCCCACCCACGATCAACCCGCCGACCGCCGGTCGGCACCAGCTGGGCACATGCGACTTGCTGAAGCTGCGTTCCACCACGCCCACAAGCCGCATCAGCAGAATGCCCAAGCCGCCCGCCGCGACCCCGCTCACGACGATCAGCAGCACTTGGGGAACCCCAAACGACAGCGCTTGGCTGATCGACACCACCGTATGGCCTTGCCCGAAAACGGAGGTTACCAGCACCGCCGAAATGCAGGCGGCGATTACCGGCGCCAGGGTCGAGATGGAATAAGTGCCGATGATCAGCTCAAAGGCGTAAAAGGCGCCGGTCAGCGGCGCCCCGAAAGCTGCGGCGATGGCCGCGCCGGCGCCGCACCCCACCAGCTTGCGCAAGTCACCGCGCCGCAGGTGAAAGAAGTCGCCCAGCTTGGATGCGGTTGCCCCGCCCATCTGCGTATAGGCCGCTTCCAGCCCGACCGAGGCGCCAAACCCGTTCGAGATCAGCGTTTGTGCGGTGATGATGAGACTATCCGTCATGGAGAGCTTGCCGCCATGAAGCGCATTGGCCTCTACCAAGTCGACATAACGCGACTTGCGCCGGCGCAGCAACAGGCCGAGCAGCCCCAACAGCAAGCCGCCGATTGCCGGTACAAAGGCCAGGTCAAAGGCCAGCGCAGGCAGGGCGCTCAAGCGTTCGCCGGGTGATAGCTGAAAGAGAATGCTCTGCATCCCATAGGCTAGCTCGCGCAGCACCAGCACGACGAGCCCGGCCAGCGCGCCGATCACCACGGCCAGCACCACGAGCCCGGTTTCGCGCCGCCGGATCAGGCTGCCCATCCACGCCGACATCCCCTCTGCGGTTAGCCGATGCTGCAACCAGCGCAGGCCCCTGCCGAGCTGCGAGGCGCTCCAGCCCGGTTGCCCCTGAGCGCCGCCGTTTTCGGGGACAGCTTGATCCGGGGCGCCGTCAGGAGCTTTGTCGATCTCGGCTTGCTGGGCCTCTGGCTCTGACATGGGCTCGCCGCTCCTCACGCCCGCCGGGCATCAAAGGCAAGGCGAAAGCCGACATTGCTGGCGGCACTGTCCCGTGACAGGGCCATGCGCGCGGCGATCCGGTAGCGATAGCAGTAGCTCTTGTGGCACAAAAACGAGCCGCCCTTGAGCAGCCGCTCCCCAAGCAGCCGCGCCGCCTCATTACGCTCGCGCGCCTTGAGCGACACTGAACGAATGCGGAATGGTTCTGCCGTCCACTCCCAGACATTGCCGACCATGTTGTAAAGCCCGAGCTCGGATGGAGCGAAGCTGCGCGCTGGCGCCGTGGCTTCAAACCCATCGCGAGCCGTATTCAGCCGGGGAAAGCTGCCCTGCCAGATATTGCAGAAAATCGCCTCATCGCTCGGCTCCTCGTCCCCCCAGGGGAAGCGCTGCCGCCGCGCGCCACCCCGAGCCGCATGCTCCCATTCGGCCTCGCTCGGCAGCCGGCCGCCCGCCCATTGTGCAAAGGCTTCCGCATCCCGCACCGATACCTGAGTCACCGGATGATCCAGCCGCTCATCCACTGAACTGCCGGGCCCTTCTGGCTCGCGCCAATACGCACCATCCACCCGGTGCCACCAACTCAGGCCCGTGCCAACAGCTTCCCCTAAACCCTTGCCGCCGCCTACGAACACCGATGACCAGCCGAACTGCTCGGCCTCCGTCACATAGCCCGTGGCCGCCACAAACTCGGCAAAGCGCTCCACCGTCACTGTGGTTGTTTCCAGCAGGAAATCGTTGAGCTTGACCGGTCGCTCCGGTCCTTCCCCATCAGCGGCAATCACCGGATCGTTCGTCCCCACAAAGCTGCGCCCACCCTTGATCAACACGGCATCCGCCGACCGCGTCGGCGCCACTGGGGCCGGGGCCGTACCCGGGGTCGCCATAACCGCCGCCGCTAACCTGCCCGAAGAAGGGGCGCAACAGGACATGGCTCAGCTCACGCTCAAGCCGGCAAGCACCTCGGCGCTGTTGTGCTCGGGAATGTCGCCGATCTCGGCCATCTTGGCGTCGAGCTTGCTCAGCATCCGCGCGAACACCTCGGCATATGCCGGATCGCCGGCACGGTTCTGCAGCTCGTGCGGATCGCTCTCGCAGTCGAACAGCTCCCATTCGGGCGGTTCATCGCCGGGGAAAGCGCCGAGCTGGCCCAGATCGTCATTGTACCAATAGATCAGCTTGTAGCGGTGGTCGCGCACCCCGTAATGGGCAAAGGCGTTGTGGTAATAGTCCTTGTGCATCCAGTAGCGGTGATAGGCGACATCCTGCCAGTCGCCCGCCGCACTGTCCTCGAGCAGCGGGCGCATGCTGACGCCCTGCATATAGCTCGGCAGCGGCGCGCCGGCGTAATCAAGGAAGGTCGGGGCGAAATCCACATTGGTGGCGATGTGCTTGGACACCGAGCCCGGCTTGATCGCCGCCGGATAGCGGATCACGAACGGCATCTGCAGCGATTCCTCATACATGAAGCGCTTGTCGAACCAGCCATGCTCGCCCAGGAAGAAGCCCTGGTCGGAGGTGTAGATGACGATCGTGTCCTCGGTCAGCCCATTGGCATCGAGATAGTCGAGCAGCCGCCCCACATTGTCGTCCACCGCCGCAACTGTGCGCAGATAGCGCTTGATATAGCGCTGGTACTTGAAGAGGTGCAGCTCGCGCCGGCTGGTGAAGGTGAAGGTCTCGCCGGAGTCCTTGTCGATCAGCCTGAGACCGCTGACATCCTCGGGGTACGGAATCTTGCGACCGACAAAGCCGTTCTCGGCGCGCTGGGCTTCGCCGATCTCGTCGCCGCCTTCGGGTTGCACCAGCCCCAGATCGTCATAGGTCATGTCCTCGCGGATCCGCATCTTGGCCAGCTTGGCCGCCTCGGCGCGATTGCTGTAGTCATCGTCATAGGTTGGCGGAACCGGCAGATCCTCGGTGTAAAGCCCGCGATGGCGCGGATGGGGCGCAAAGGGCCGGTGTGGCGCCTTGTGGTGGCACATCATGAAGAATGGCCGGTCGCGATCGCGCCGCTCGAGAAAGTCGATGCATTTGTCGGTGACGATGTCGGTGGCGTAACCCGCTTCAACCGTCGGGCCATCGGGCCCGATCATCACCGGGTCGAAATAATCGCCCTGGCCCGGCAGCACCGACCATTCGTCAAAGCCCGTGGGCTGGTGCTCGGGGCCTTCGCCCAGATGCCACTTACCGAACATGGCGGTCTGGTAGCCGGAATGGCGCAGATGCTTCGCCACATTGGGCAGGCGGTTATCGAGATGGGTGGCGAGCGTCGTCACCCCATTCACATGATTATAGGTGCCGGTCAGGATCGAGGCACGGCTGGGCGTGCAGATGGAATTGGTGACATAGCAATGATCGAGCCGCATGCCCTCTTCGGCGATCCGGTCCAGATTGGGCGTCGAGTTGAGCCCCGAGCCGTAGCAGGAGATGGCATTGGCCGCATGGTCATCGGACATGATGAACACGATATTGGGGCGCTTGCTGGTCATTGAATGTTCCGCGGTCTTGAGCGTGCCGGCAGCTGCGGCCACCCCGGGGGCAGCCGCAGCATCGGGCCATAGATCAGTTCGAATACAGGTTCGAGAGGTAGAACTCGCTGGCGGGCAGCGGATCGGTGATCTTGCCGAAGTCGACATAAAGATTGGCCAGCGTATCGAGCCAGCCATTGACCGTGCCATCGGCGCTGAGTGCTTCAAGTTCGGCGCTCGAGGGCAGGCGGGCCTGCGGCGCTTCGGCCGCCAGCGGCTCCACCGGCACGCCCAGGAACGCTGCGGTGATCTGCACCGACTGGTTGAGATTGTCGCGGCGATAATCCAGCGCTTCCTTGATCACCGCATTCATCTTGCTCACGGTGTCTTCGTCGTTGGCTTTCTCGTTGCTTACGATAAACGAGCTTGGGAACGCCACTTCGGGGAAGAAGTCCTCGTTGGAGGAGAGCTCCTTGAGGTCCTTAACCCGCTTCCGGATCACGTCGACAAACGGATACCAGATGCCCGCGCCATCCACCTGGCCCGAGGCAAAGGCGGTCACGATGGTGCTGGGGTCCATGCTGACGACCTGGACGTCCTCGATGCTCATGCCGGCCTTGTCGAGCGCAAGGCGCAGCAGCATGTCGCCCGACGTGCCTTCCGGCACCGCCACGCGCTTGCCGCGCAGGTCCTCGATGCTCTCGATGCCGGGCTGGGCGATCACGCGGTCGGTATAGCCCAGGGCATTGATGGCGATCACCTTGGCCTTGCCCGAAGCGGGCAGCCACAGGGCGCCCGGGCCGATATAGGCAAAATCCAGCGAACCCGCGCCCAGCGCCTGCACCTGGATCGGCCCATTGGTGAACACGCTCAGCTGCGGGTCGAGCCCGTGCTTGGCCCAGAGGTCTTGGTCATTGGCGATGGCGACCATGCTCGAGCCGAAATAGTCGGCGATATAGCCCACGCGCACCTTGGTCAGGTCCTGGGCCAAAGCAGGGCTCAATGCGGCGCTCGCCAACGCCATGCCCGCGATGATCTTGATGAAGCTGCGTTTGTTCAAGGCTTATTCCTCCTGGTTGTTGCTTTGGCCTGATCGTGTGTAGACGGCGTGCCAAACTTGGTTGCGGATTGCTGCAAATTGCGGTGACAGCCGGATCTCGTCGTTGCGCGGATAGGGCAGGTCGACCTCGATGATCTCCTGCAGCCGCCCGGGGCGCGAAGCCATGACCACCACCCGATTGGCGAGATAAACCGCCTCGTCCACATCATGGGTGATGAACATCACGGTGCGCCGCTCGCGCATCCAGGTGTCGAGCAGCTGGTTCTGCATCCGCACGCGCGTCAGGGCGTCGAGCGCACCGAAAGGCTCGTCCATCAGCAGCACCTGCGGATCCACCGCATAGGCCCGCGCAATAGCGCAGCGCTGCTTCATTCCGCCAGAAAGCTGCTTGGGCAGCGCATCGGCAAAATCCGAAAGGCCCACCAGTCCAATATAATGGTCCGAAATCCGCCGGCGCTCGGCCCGCTTCACGCCCTTGAGCTTGAGCCCGAATTCCACGTTCTGCCGCACCGTTAGCCAGGGAAACAGCGCATATTGCTGAAAGATCACCCCGCGCTCGGGCCCCGGTCCTTCCACCGCCTTGCCATCCACAAGGCACTGCCCGCTGCTGGGCTTGAGCAGACCCGCGGCAATGTTCATCGCCGTCGACTTGCCGCAGCCGGATGGGCCCACCACGGTGACGAACTCGCCATCGAACACCTGGAGGTTGAAGTTCTCCAGCGCCACAAAGCGCCCATCAGGTACGCCGAACACCCGTCCGACATCGCTGAAATCGATCTTGACCTCGGCGCTCAATGCTCAACCCTTTCCTGCCAGGAGGTCAGCCGACGCTCGAGAAACAGCACGATCCGATCCATGATCAGGCCCAGTATTCCTATCGTGATCAGCGACACAAAAATGACCGGCAGGTCGTAATAAAGCTGCCCTTGCTGCATGCGGAACCCCAGGCCCGATTGCGCCGCGATCAGTTCGGCGGCCACCAGCGTCGCCCATGCCGCGCCAAGACCAATGCGAAAGCCCACGAGGATGAACGGCGTCGAGGCCGGGATCACCACCTTGGTGAAGATCACCCAGTCATTGGCGCCGAGCACCCGGGCGGCATTGATGAAGGTTTTGTCGACATTGACCACGCCCTGATAGGTCGCGACCACGGAGGCCAGGAAGGAGGCGAGAAAGATCACGAAGATCTTGGGCGGCTCGTCGATGCCGAGGGTGACGATCGCCAAGGGGATGATCGCCAGCGGCGGAATCACCCGGAAGAACTGGATCCAAGGATCGATCAAGCCGCGCGCTACCCGATACCAGCCCATGAGAAAACCCACGGGAATGGCAAAGCAGATGCCCAGCAGGAACCCCGTCAGCACCCGGACAATGGAAGCTCTGACGTCATTGAATAACTGTCCGCTGCTGATCGCGGTGCCAAAGCGCTGCACCACCTGAACTGGGCCCGGCAGGGGTGTCGAGCCGCTCGCCGAATACAGCCACCAGATCCCGATCCCGACCACAAAGGAAATGGTGCCCAGCGCAAGATTGGAGCGCAGCAGGCCGCCGGGTTGCCCCGTCTCCGCTGCGGCTTCATTGTTCGTGGTCATCCAAGTCATCCCTGATAGCGAACTCCTTCAACCCGCCGCGGCCATCTCCAAGAGGCGCCGTTTTGGATTGCCGAAGTGCCTGTCCGACTCTCACCATCGGAACCGCAGCATCAGCTGTTGTGGCAGGAATGCTTGGAGGACGCCAGCGCGGCGCAGTCGCAGCTTATCGCGTGAGCCGGCCTTGATCCGGTGACGCGGACAATGGTTCTAAGACCTTCCAAGCACCCGCATTTCCCCGTCCCAGTCGATCTCGTCCGCCGGCAGGGCAATACCATGATGACTGGCGGCTGCAGCGATGGCGCGTCTTGGATTATCGGCGGCCATGATGATCGCGGTATCGAAGGAAGCGATGTTCCAGCGAACAACATTGCGGACCGCCTGATCCATCTCCAAAGCCGAACCGGCGAGATTGTCGTGCCCGGGGACCCGCACCACCCCATCAACATCGCGCTCTATGCTCATGCCCGCAAATTCGCACTGACCAGGCTCCGCCGCCGCAGCCAGCACGGCGTCGCTCACCAGGATGGATTTGTCGACGCCCTTCAGGCGAACCAAAGCGCGTAGCGCGTCCGGTGCAATATGATGCCCATCCGCGATGAAGCACGCCCAGAGCCCCTCGGCTCCCAGCTGTGCCAGCAGCGTATTGTTGAGCTTGGGCAAGTGCTGGGGCAAGCCATTGCCCAGATGGGTTGAGCAGCTGGCGCCTGCCGCTACCGCCATCTCGATCTGTGCGTAATCGGCCGCACTGTGCCCGATACTGACCGCGACCCCGGCGTTCTTGAGTGCGCGGATCGCTTCCTCGCTCCCTTGGCGCTCCGGCGCCAGCGTCACCATCAGGATCGGCCGCCCCAGCCGATCCGACAAGCCCTGAACCATCGCAGCATCGGGGTCGCGCATTGCGTCGGCGGGATGACACCCCTGGTAGCCCGCCTCTGCACGCAGGAACGGCCCTTCGAGATGATAGCCAGGAACCATGCTGGGGCCGAGCCGGCTGCTGCGGGTCGCCGCGTCAAGCGCTGCGAGCCGCTCGGCCAGTTGATCCGGATGCGCCGTGATGATCGTCGGCAAACACCCGGTAACCCCGGCCTTGCGCATCGCCGCCAGGGCATGATCGAGGGCGTCCGGTGTAATCGCGGGATCGTTGAAGTCGACCCCGGCATAGCCGTTCACCTGCAGGTCAAACAGCCCGAGCGTGGTGATCGTCATCAGCCATGCACGGGACGCAGCAGGGACGCTGCGGCCGGGTCCAGATAAAGGCTGGCACTGGGATGCTGCTGAACAATCGAGGCGGGGAACAGGTTCGAGACCGGCCCCTCCACCGCGGCCTGCACCGCCTTGGCCTTGCGCTCATCAGGCACTGCAAGGATCAGTGCTTCGCACGCCATGATGCGCTTGATGCTCATGGAGATGGCACGGGTGGGCACGGCCTCCAAGGTCTCGAACCAGCCTTCGCCGAACTGCTGTTGCCGGCACTCCCGATCGAGCTCCACCACGAGATAGGGCTGGTCGTAATCGAAGTTCGCCGGTGGGTCATTGAACGCGAGGTGGCAATTCTCCCCGATCCCGGCAAAGCATACATCGATCCGCAGGCCGGCCAGGGCCCCGTTGAGGCGCGCCAGTTCAGCATCAAGATCAGCGGCATCGGCGTTGATGGGGAGGAACGACTTGTAGCCGGGCAGGCGATCCAGGAGCCGCTCGCGCAGATAACGCCGGAAGCTCGCCCCATGCGTCACTGGCAGGCCGACATATTCATCCAGATGATAAAAGCTGACTGCCGACCAGTCGATTTTGGCCTGCAGCAGCTGTTCCAGCATCTCGAACTGGCTGGCGCCTGTCGCCAGCACCACATGCGCCTCGCCATGCTGCGCTATCGCCTCGCGGATCACGCGGGCACCATGTTCGGCGGCAGCCGCACCCAGCGCGGGCTTATCGGGGCAAATGGAAATCTTCACTGCAAACTCCGGCGAAAAGGGCAGGGATGGGAGCGGTTACGCCTGCGCAATGGCAATGCTCAGTCAAGCGCGATAACCCGCAAGCCGGCAAGCACTGCCGGATCATCAAAGCGCTCCTTGGGATCGCCATTCGTGATCAGCACGTCCACATCGGCCAGTTGGGTCACCACATGCGGCGCGCGGCGGCCGAACTTTTCGTCATGGGCCATCAGGATCACTTGCCGCGAATGGGGCAGGATGGCCCGCACCAGCTCGACCTCCATCGGGTCGAACTCCTGCACGACCCCATCACGATCGATGGCGCTGGCGCCGATCACCGCCAGGTCGAACTTGAACCGGTGCCGGCTTTCATCGGCCACCGTGAGCACCGAGGAGTCCTTGTTGCGCACATAGCCGCCATAGACATAAACCGTGGCATCGGTCTTGAGCGCGCAGGAATGCGCCACTTCGAGGTTCGGTGTGGCGATCAGCACGCCGGGATGGCGTGCCAGCACTTCATGAAGAGAATCGAACGTCGTCCCCAGCCCCACGAAAATGGTCGCGCCGGGCGTCAGGAACTCCTCGAGCGCCAGCACCAGCCGGCGCTTGACCGCCACACCAACCGCATGACGCTCGTCATGGGTATGATGCGCCACGCCGGGGGACGCGAACGCGCCGCCAAAGCCCTTTTGCAGCAGCCCCTCGGTTTCGAGCGTGCGCAGATCCCGGCGGATCGTCTGGTAGGTCACGTCGAACCGCGCTGCCAGCTCGGCCACAGAAGCCGCGCCATTGGCCCGCACCGCCTCCAGGATCGCCTGCCGCCGCTCGCCCGCCCGGATATTGCCCCCCGCGCCCGCTTCGGCATCGGTTTGCGGATGCAGCCGGGGCGCGTTCTCGCCGCTCATTTCAGCCGCACACCCAGATAGCTGCGGTCATCGGTCAGCTGCAGGGCCGTAGTGCCCTTGGTGCTCATATAGGGGCCGATCTTGTGCAGATCCTCTGCCTCCACTTCCTCGAAGGCGGCTTCCCAGGATGCCACGCCGAACTCGGCGCCCATCTTGAAATAGCCGTCCGAGAACAGCTCGATGGTCTCGACCTCGGCCAGCGGATAGCTGCGCGTCTCGATGAAGCGCTTGGGCACGGCAAAGCCATCCAGTCCGCCATAACCCAGCACCGGCTCGGTGACATTGGAGAATTGGCCCTGACCGTGGGAAATCCCGTGCTGGATCAGCACCAGGATTTCAGCCTCGGGCACGCTGGGCAGGTGCTGCCGGCAGGCGCTGAGGGCGCTCTGCTCAATTGCCTCCACGATTTCGGGCGCGGCGGTGACAGTGCCCGCCTGCTGGTTGCGCGTGCCCTGCCAGGTCATGGCCGCGGCATGCTTGTCGCACTCCTCGAGGGAAGCGCCCCGCTGTTCGAAATAGCGCCAGGTCTCGCGCCGGAGGATTGCCGTCACATCGTCGAGGGGCTTGAGCACCTGCAGCGTATCGTGGCCGTTGATGCGAATACCGCTATCGCCAACCGCCACAACTTCCAGCCGGTCGCCAACGAGCAGCGCGGCCATCACTGTGCAGCCGCCCCGCAGCTTCCAGTCCGCTTCCACGGCCTCGAGCGCCCCGTGCTGGGCATAGCCCGCATGGATCGCCTTGCCGAGATAATCGACGATATGCTCGCCGCCCTGGAACTGCAGGTCCGGCTGGTCCGGCTGGCCTTGCGCCAGCAGGAAGACTTCAATGGCCCGCTTGACGGTGCGCGAGGCAAACTGCCCCGACAGCATGCCGCCAAAACGGGTGCCATTGCGATCGGTCACGCCGTCGATGACGGCGTAACCAAGGTTCGGCATGATTACGAGGCTGTCTTCATTGGTCTCCGGCTGGCCAAATTTCTTGCCCAACGTAAAAGCTTCAAGCTGCCGCATGTAATCCTGCTCTAGTCGTGTTTTTCGGTGTGGTGGGCCGGCTTATTCGCCGATGGCCGTCCGCCACTTGGCCAGTACGTCCTCGGCGCCGCCGAACTCGCTGAGCGGCTTGACATTGACGAGGGTCAGATCGGCCAGGTTCGGCGTGCCGGCCGGGCCTTCAACGTCAAGGCGCACCGAGCGGCGGCCGATATCCATGGCGAGCTTTTCCTGGGTCGACTTGGACATGGCCCAGTCGATAAACGCCTTGCCGCCTTCTGGATTGGGGCTGTTCTTGACCAGCGCCACGCCATCGGGGGTCGCTGCCGTGCCATCGGTCAGGTGCACGATCGAGATCGGTGCGCCGCCCTGCACATATTCCAGCGCATTGTCTTCGAGGGTCAGGCCCATTGCGGTTTCGCCATCGGCCACAAAGCGCGGCACGGCGCCCGAGCTATCGGCGAACACGAAGTTCTTGGCGATCTCGGCATACTTGTCCCAGCCTTCGTCACCAAAGACGGTGAGGACGGTCTGCAACTGCTGCATGGCCGAACCCGAACCATCGGCGCGGGCCGTGGCGATCTGGCCGGACCATTTGGGATCGGCAAGCTCAGCCCAGGTCTTGGGTGCCGATTCGAGCGGCTGCAGGTCGGTGTTGACCGCCAGCACATAAACAACGGCGGTGTAGGGGGTCCAGGCGGGATCCTTGACGAACTGCGGATCGATCTGGTCAGCCTCGGGGGGCGTATAGGGCTCCAGCAGATCGCTGAGCTCGGTCAGCTGGCTGCCCGAGATGGACCAGATTACGTCTGCGGCCGGTGCGCCCGCTTCGGCCTGCACGCGCTTGGCGATATCGCCCGAACCGAGCTTGACCACTTCGGCCTTGAGGCCGGTTTCCTGCTCGAAGATCGGCAGCAGCGTATCGACGATCGATGACTTGTGGGCGGTGTAGATCACCACCGAGCCGTCCTGGGCCAGCGCCAGCGAGGTCATGCTGGTCGAGGCGATCAGGGCCGCGGCCGACAGTGCCAGGAATGTACGTTTGCGAATGCTCATTCGAATCCTCCGGTTCGTTCTTAAACATTTTTCGGGTGAGATGATCCTGAACTACGCTGAAAGATGTTGCAATACGAAACTAGGCCGGTGTCATATGTGACAACGCAGTCCGGGAGGAGCAGGCATGAGTTATCTTGAGGTCCGCAACGCTACCAAGCAGTTCGGATCCACTTTCACGGCATTGGCCGGCGTTTCCATTGCGGTTGAACGCGGCGAGTTCTTCACTCTTCTGGGCCCGAGCGGCTGCGGCAAGACTACCCTGTTGCGCGCCATCGCCGGCTTCAATGACCTGTCATCAGGCGAGATCACCCTGGACGGCGCCAATCTGCGCGTCGTGCCTCCGCATCAGCGCGATATCGGCATGGTCTTCCAGGACTATGCGGTGTTCCCCCATCTCAGCGTCTTCGACAACGTCGCTTTCGGCCTCAAGCCCCGGAAGGTGCCGGCCGCCGAGATCAAGGCCCGTGTGACCACCGCGCTTGAAGCCGTACGGCTCGGCGCCATGGCGGAGCGCCTTCCCGCCGCCATGTCGGGCGGCCAGCAGCAGCGCATCGGCTTGGCGCGCGCCATGGTCATCAATCCGCGCCTGCTGCTCATGGATGAGCCCCTGTCCAATCTCGACGCCAAGCTGCGCATCGAGCTGCGCGAGGAGATTCGCGACATCCAGAAGCAGGTCGATATCGCCACCATCTATGTGACCCATGATCAGGAAGAGGCGCTCGCGATCTCGGACCGCATCTGCGTTATGAGCGCGGGCAAGATCGAGCAGATCGGCACGCCCCAGCAGATCTATGGCGATCCGCAGACCAGTTTTGTCGCCCAGTTTGTGGGCACCCTCAACATCTTCACCCCGGGCGATGCGATCAATGTGCTCGTCGCCCAGCTAGGCCTGTCCAACGAAGGCGTCGCCAACTGGACCATCCGCCCGGAACGTCTCGCCCTTGGGAACGGCACCGAGCCGGCCTCTGCCCAAACCGCTACGCTGCCCGGCACCGTGACCAAATACACCTATCTCGGGCGCGAGGCTCATGTGCAGGTGGAAACCCCGGCTGGCGTTGTCATCGTTCAGCTGGCCGATCCCGGCATGGCGGCGACCAGGCAGGCGGGCGAAACGGTCTCGGTTCTGGTGCCGCGTGATGCCCTCATGGCGTTCCGCGCCGATGGCACGAGGATCCAGCAATGACCCTGCTGCAGCGCCTCAATTTCTGGTCCGTGGTGATGATTCTCACCTGGGTCCTGCTGTTTGTGCTGCTGTTCATTCCCGTGGGCTCGGTCCTGGTGTCGAGCCTTTATGATCAGTCCGGCAATCTGACCATCGCCAATTACCTCAAGTTCCTTGGGGAACCGCGATTCCGGCAGGCCTTCGTCAACACGCTGGTGGTGGGCTTTGGCGGCCTTTTTGGCGCGCTGCTGCTCGGCTCCATCATGGCCTTTTGCGTGTCGCGCTTTGTTATTCGCGGCGGCAAGTTCGTCTCGCTCCTGGCCATTCTCGCGCTCGTCTCGCCGCCCTTTATCGGCGCCTATTCCTGGATCGTGCTGTTCGGGGCAGGGGGCGTGGTGCGCGGCTGGCTGCGCGAAGTGGGGATCACCATGCCGCCCATCTACGGGCTGGGCGGCATCCTCATCGTCTTCTCGCTCAAGTTCTACCCTTACGTTTATCTCATGGTCTCGGGCGCGCTCAGCAACGTCAATCGCTCGCTTGAAGAAGCAGCCGAAGGCCTGGGGCTAACCCCTTGGCAGCGCACTATGCAGATCTCGTTCCCGATGGTGTTCCCGGCCTTGACGGCTGGTGGGCTGCTCGCCCTCATCCACGCCATCGCCGATTTCGGCACGCCGCGTCTTCTCGGCCGTGGCTACAACGTTCTCGCTACCGAAGCCTTCACCCTCTATTCGGCCGAAGTGGGCTCCAACATGTCCATGGCCACCACGATCAGCGTCGTGCTGATTCTGGTGTCGATGGTCTTCGTCATGCTCCAGCGCTACATGTCGCGCCGCAATGTTTATCATGGCAACATGATCAACAAGCCGACCCGCATACAGCTCAAGGGCTGGCGCAATGTCCTGGCGCATTTTGCCGTCTACTCCATTGGCCTGTGCGGTGCGATGCCGGTCATCATCTCGGTGATCTATTCCTTCCGCAAAACCAACGGCCCGGTGTTCCAGCAGGGCTTTGCCCTCCAGAGCTATGAACGCATCCTGTTCAACCTCGGCGATGTCGTGCGCAACTCGCTCACCTTCTCGGTGGCAGCGGTTGTTCTGATCGTCATGGTCGGCACCGTGGTCGGCGTACTGGTGGCGCGGCGCACCAATCTCAACACCGCGCTGCTCGATGGGGCCTTCATGGTCCCCTATGTGATGCCCGGCATTGTCATCGGCATTGCCTTCATCGCCGCCTTCAACACTGGCCCCATTGTTCTGACCGGGACGGCCGCGATCATCATCCTGTCGATCTTCATCCGGCGGCTGCCCTACACGGTCCGCACCACCGCTTCCTCGCTGCGACAAATTTCCCCCAGCATGGAGGAAGCCGCGGTATCGCTCGGCTACAGCCCCTTCCAGGCATTTCTGCGCATCACCGTGCCGCTGATCGTCCCCGGCATCATCGCCGGCGGCATGCTCAGCTTCGTCACTGCGATCAACGAGCTGTCGTCCTCGCTCGTCCTTTATGTCGGCAGCACCATGACCATGCCGGTGCGCATTTACCTTCTGATCCTCGACGGTGATTTCGGCACCGCCGCGGCCCTCTCGACCGTGTTGCTGCTGTTGAGCGGCTGCGCCGTTTACATCGCGTTCCGCTTCATGGGCCGCAATGAACAGGCACTGCTGTGACATCTGTGCAGCTTGACCATCTCACCGGGCAGGGGCCTTTGCGCCCCAGCTTCATCTACTTGCCCCGCATCCAAGCAAAGGATCGCTCTATGAACCGCACCTCCATGATCAGCGTGTCAGCTCTCGCCCTGGCTCTCGGCATATCCAGCCTTGCCGCGCTGCCTGTGCTCGCCCAGGAAGACATCTCGGGCTCGACCCTGGTTGTCTACACGCCCAATGAAGAAGGCATGCTCGACAGCCTCATCCCGGTCTTCGAGGACCAGACCGGCGTTGAAGTGCAGCTGATCACCGCCGGCACCGGTGAGCTCTACCAGCGCATCGGCAGCGAAGCGGGCAATCCGCAGGGCGATGTGATGTTCGGTGGCGGCGCCGCCCAGGCCAATGCCAATCAGGAACTCTGGGCCGAGTATGTCTCGCCGGGCGATGCCGAGATGGTCGAAGCGGGCAAGAACACCACCGGCTTCTTCACTCCCTATCAGGCCGATGGCTCGAACCTGCTGGTCAACACCGAAGCGGCCGCGAAGGCCGGCGTCGAGATCGACAGCTATGCCGATCTGCTCGCCCCCGAGCTCAAGGGCAAGATCGCCTTTGGCGATCCCACGGCCTCCTCTTCCGCCTTCGCCCAGCTTACCAATATGCTCAAGGCCGTCGGCGGCGATTATGAATCCGACAAGGGCTGGGACTTCGTCCGCTCGCTCGTGACCCAGCTCGATGGCATCACCATCGGCTCCTCGAGCCAGGTGGCCCAGGACGTCGCCAATGGCGAATACATTGTCGGCCTGACCTATGAGCCGCTCTCGTTCAACTTCGTCCAGAGCGGCGCTCCCGTCGAGATCGTCTACCCCGAAGAAGGCGCGGCCTTCCTGCCCGCGACCGTCCAGGTCATCAAGGGCGGCCCCAATGAGGCGGCTGCCCAGGCCTTCATCGACTTCGTGATCACCGAAGAAGGCCAGACCATCATTGCCGAGCAGACCGCCGGCCGTCCCCTGCGTGAAGGCGTCGACAAGCCAGGCCTGCCGGCGCTCGCTGATATCCCGACCGTGCAGGAAGATGGTGCCTATGTCGCGGCCCATCGCGACGAGATCGTCGCCAAGTACAAGTCCATCCTCGAGGAACAGTTTTAATGCCTGATGGCATCAACCAGGGGGCAGCGCGGTGACCAGTATTGCGCTGCGCTCGCTCCGCAAGGAGTACAACAACCAGGTCGCGATCCCCGATCTCGACCTGGACATTGCCGATGGCGAGTTCTTCACGCTGCTGGGTCCCTCCGGTTGCGGCAAGACCACGCTGTTGCGCATGATCGCCGGCTTCAACTCCATTGAATCCGGCACCATTTCGTTCGACGGCGCGGTGATCAATGATCGCCCGCCGGCGGCGCGAAACATCGGCATGGTGTTCCAGAACTATGCCTTGTTCCCACAGATGACGGCGGCCAAGAACGTCGCCTTTGGTTTGCAGACCCGCAATGTCGAAAAAGCCGAGATGGCCCGCCGCGTCGAAGCCGCGCTCGCTTCCGTACACATGGCCCATCTCAAGGACCGGCTGCCCGGCGCCATGTCCGGCGGCCAGCAACAGCGCGTTGCCCTGGCCCGTGCCCTCGTGATCCAGCCCGCCGTGCTGCTGATGGACGAACCCCTGTCCAATCTCGACGCCAAGCTGCGCGTTGAAATGCGCGACACCATCCGCCAGGCCCAGCGCGAAGCGGGGATCACCACCGTCTACGTGACCCACGACCAGGAAGAAGCCATGGCCGTGTCCGACCGCATCGCCGTGATGCATCAGGGCATCGTGCAGCAGGTCGGCACGCCCGCCCAGATCTATCGCCATCCGGCCAACCGCTTCGTTGCCGAATTCATCGGCAAGACTAATCTGCTCACCCGCGATCTGCGCCGCGTTGACGGACGCGCCCTGATCGATCTCGGTGATGGCGAACCCCTCGACATCACTGCTGCCGTCAACGACACCGCCACCGGCACCGTCGAAGTCTCGGTGCGCCCCGAAGCCGTGCGTGCCGCCGCAACCGGCCTGCCGGCCGAGATCGTCGAGGAAACTTTCCTTGGCTCCCACTCCCAGGTCCAGGCGCGTCTCCGGAGCGGGGAAACCGTGGAGTTCCTCGAATTCTCCCGCCGCTCCTCGCAGTGGACGCGTGGCGAGCAGGTCTTCCTGCAGTTCGACCGCGACATGCTGACCTTCTTTGATGCGCAAACCGGCACCTCCATCAGCAATGGAGCCCAGCAGTGAAGCTCGCCGGCGATCGTCTCGACGGCTGGACGGCCATCGCACTGACCCTCACCGGCGGCTACCTGCTCATGGTGATCTGGCCGCTCGTGATCGTGCTGATCAACAGCGTCAGCGCTGGCGGCGAGTTCTCGCTTGCCGGCTTTGCGACCTTTTTCTCCTCGCGCCTTTATTACGGTACCCTGGTCAACAGCCTGCTCGTGACCGTCTGCGTCACCATCCTGGCGCTGGCCGTGGCGTTCCCGCTCGCTTACTTCATGACCATGTTCCGCATCCGCGGCAATCGCACCGTGCAGATGCTGATCCTGGCCTCCATGATGTCCCCGCCCTTCATCGGGGCTTATTCCTGGATCCTACTGCTGGGCAACAACGGCATGATCACCCGCTGGCTCGAAAGTACTTTCGGCGTCGAATCGCCCAGCATCTATGGCTTTCCCGGCATTGTCCTGGTGCTCACGCTCCAGCTCGTGCCGCTGATCTTCACCTATCTGATGGGCGCCTGGCGCACCATTGATGTGTCGCTGCTCGAGGCGTCCGAAAGCATGGGCATCACCGGCTGGCGTCGCGCCATGCAGGTGATCTCGCCGCTGCTGCTTCCCACCGTGCTGGCCGGCAGCCTACTGGTGTTCGTGCGCGCCTTTGCCGATTTCGGCACCCCGATGCTGATCGGGCAGGGATTCCGCACCATTCCCGTGCTCATCTACAGCTCCTTTGTGGGCGAGGTCAGCATCGACAAGAGCTTTGCCGCCGCAGTGGCCGTCATCGTCATCCTGGTGACGCTTACGGTCTTCCTCGTGCAAAAAGTGCTGGTGGATCGCCGGCAGTTCTCGATGACCGCACTGCGCTCCATCGAGGCGCGCAAGCTTCCAGGCTGGCGCGGCGTTGCCGTGCATGCCTATGTCTATGGCTTCCTGGTTCTCGCCTTGGCGCCGCTCGCAGTTGTCGTGGTCAGCTCGTTCCGCAAGACGCTCTACGGTCAGTTCGTGGCCGGCTGGACCCTCGACAGCTATACCGACGCCCGCCGCGACATCTTCCGCTATATCGGCAACACCTTCGGCATTGGCCTGACCGCGCTGGTCATCCTCGTCGTCATCGCCGTGCTGGTTGCCTATCTCACCGTGCGGCGCAAGGGTGCCCTCAGCAATACGCTCGATACCATGACCATGGTGCCCTATGTGGTGCCCGGTCTCATCATCGGCATTGCTCTCGTCACCGCCTTCAGTCAGGGCCCGCTGGTGCTCACCGGCACTTTCGCCATCATGGTGATCGCGCTGACCATCCGGCGCCTGCCTTATGCCGTGCGCTCCACCACCGCGCTCATGCACCAGATCAGCCCCAGCATCGAGGAAGCGGCCATCAGCCTCGGCGCCTCCAAGTTCCGCACGCTGGTCCGGGTGATCGTGCCCGCGCTCGCGCCCGGCATCATGTCGGGTGCGGTGCTGAGCTGGGTGACCATCATCACTGAGCTCAGCACCACGCTGTTCCTCTACAACACCTCGACGCAAACGCTCTCGCTGGGCATCTACGCCCAGGTGATCCGCGGCCAGCTCGGCACCGCCGCCGCCTTGTCGACGATCCTGCTGGCTTTGACCATGCTGTCGCTGTTCCTGCTGATGCGCCTGCCGGGCGGTCACAAGGAACTGCGCGTTTAACTCGGTCGAGCTGGCGGCAAGCTGTCCGCCAGTTCACGCTCCCCAGCATGATTGCCTTGGTTGCGTGCTGCAACTAGGCTAACCCTCTGGTCGGCGCTGTTTGTCCGCGCTGCCCGGGGGATCCCATGAAAGCAGAAACCGGCAACCTGTTCCGTAAGCTGGAAGCCATTGGCGAACTGACCGAGGAGATGAAGGCGGCGATCGACGCCATGCCCCTCCAGGTCAAGTCTCTGGCCAAGGGTGAGCACGTCGTCAGCGATGGCGAAATCTCCCGGCATAGTTGCCTGCTGCTCGAAGGCATGCTGCACCGCAGCAAGCTGACGCCCCAGGGCAATCGGCAGATCCTTTCCATCCACATCCCGGGGGATGTGCCCGATCTGCACAGCTACCATCTCAAGAAGATGGACCATGACCTGGTGGCAACGGTCGACTGCCAGGTAGCCTTGATCGCCCATGAGGACATCGGGCGGGCTATCCACGCCAGCCCGGCGCTGAGCGACCTTCTCTGGCGCGAAACCCTTATCGATGCCGCCACCTTCCGCGCCTGGATGACCATGATTGGCCAAACCCAGACGCTTGCCCGTGTCGCCCATATCCTGTGCGAGCTTTATGTCCGCTGGGAGATGATCGGCGACCTCGAAGGCGGGCCTTTTCCGTTCCCGCTAAGCCAGGACGAAGTGGCCGATGTGATCGGCGCCAGCATTGTCCTAGCCAGCCATAGCTTGCAGGGCTTGCAGCAGCGCGGATTGGTCAGCCTGGAGGGGGGCAAGGCGACCGTGCTTGATTGGCCCGCCCTGCGCGACCTCGCGCAGTTCGAACCCGCCTACCTCTATTACCTCCACGAGACCCGCAGGCGCTAAGCCTGGCCCGGCCGCTTGATCGTCAAGCTGATGGAGAGCTCCAGCAGTCGCTCCTGGTGCTCGTCTCGCACCCACATGGTGATGCTGCCCGGCGGCGAGGTGGGAATCAAATCGCGCACCATCTCGGCCAGCGCCTTCACAGCCTCATCCTCCGCGGCCTGTTCGTCCCGCAGGTTCGTGCCTTCCGAGTCTTCGTGGAAGCTCCCGTCATCGACGTCGAAAAAGAAGCGCTGCATCACAAAGGCACCCTGTGTAGCCCGTCAACGAAGATGGAGCAGGCCAGTTGCTGAATTAACCTGTGCCGGGCTCGGGTCTTTGCACCGCGCCAAGCAAGCTTGTGCGGCTAAGGTCCTGATTATTCTCCTATCGTGAAATCCGGCCACTGCCCATGATTTAGGTCAAGCAATCGTGAGCCGCAAAGTGATACCAATAACGGGGCTCCGAAGCGGTGCTCGCCGCCGCGGGTGCTTTGCCCAGCTTGGGCTTTCCTGTGGGCAACTTATGGTTTCGCAACTCTTGCGGGTGACGCCGAACCGCCAAAAGCGCACTGTGCCGAGGCAACGCACCGGGGCCGATACGATGCACCTGCTACCCCACACCATGCAGACCATTCTCGACGAGCAACCCGCATCAGCCGATTCGGTGACGGCGCAAGCAGTGTCGCGGCTCGAGCAGCGCTTTGGGATGACGGCAGCGATGTCGCTCAATGCCCGGCTGCTGGCCGAGGCACTCAATGCCGCCCTTTCCGATCCCCACACCCGCAGCCTCTTGCAGGCACCAGGCACGGCCGGCGCGGTTTAACGCTGGCCCGACCGGCGCTCCAACGGCAAAAGCGCCCCGCAGAAGCCTGCAAGGCGCTGAACAGCACGGCAATGGATGTTATCGGGGGCGGAGCCCTCTGCAGGCTGGGGCTTAAAGCCCCTGCAGATCAGCCTCGGCGACGACGCGCTCGCGACCGTCGGAATCATCGTGGACGCGGTACTGAAATTCGCGGCCTTCAAAGGGCAGCAGGCGCAGCACGACGCATGGCGTCGCCGCCTTGCCTGCGCGCACATTGCTCAGCAGCATCAGCCGATCGCCGGTGCTGTAGAGATGGTTGACCTGGCGGGCCACGGGGGCAGGGATGCTACGGGCCATCGGCGCAACATTATCAGTCACCGCAGGCACAGGGGCAGCAGCTGCGGAACCCCGGCTGCGCTTCATTGGCACTGCGATACTTTTCAAGTTAGCCGACACAAGAGCACTCCCGCCTGGAACAAAACAAACACCGGGATGTGCCAGGCGGCGCACCCCGGTGCTAAAGTCTTGGGCTTAGCTCAGCAGCGACAGATTGGCTGCCGAAACCTTGCCGTCACGACCGGTTTCCAGTTCGTAGGAAACCTTGTCGTTTTCATACAGGCCCTGCAGGCCCGAACGCTCTACTGCCGAGATGTGGACGAAAGCGTCCTTGCTGCCATCTTCAGGCGAAATAAAGCCGAAGCCCTTGGTGGTGTTGAAGAATTTTACGGTACCATTGATGGTTGCCATGATGAAGTCCTTTGAAAGCCCGAAGCACATGCAAGCGAGCGCTCCCTTGGGCGACATGCGCAAGGGTGATAACGTTCGCAAGAAAGAGAAGGGAGCCAGGGCCCGGAGAACCGGAAGATCAGGCAGCCGACGATTGGCTGTAAACGTGTAACCCTTGTATGACAGTCAATGGTGTTCAAAGCAAGGCCGCATGTCCGCCGCGCCAATCCGGGCCAGTTTGGCCCCGGGAAGCCGCTGGCGCTTTAAAGGCTGGCGACATGCCGGCGGCCCAACTACCATCATAATATTCCGGCCTTCTTCCGGCTTTTCAGTGCGGACCTTTCCATGACCACAGCCTTCCCGGCAGACCTTGTTCTCAACAATGCACGTATGGTGCTGGCCGATGAGGTGATCCAGGGTTCCCTTCGTGTTGTGGACGGGCATATCGCCGAGATCGGCACCGTCAGTGCATCCGGCACGGACCTGGAGGGGGACTACCTGATCCCCGGTCTCGTGGAACTCCATACCGACCATCTCGAAACCCATTACGCCCCGCGTCCCCGCGTGCGCTGGAACCCAGTGGCGGCAGTGCAGGCCCATGATGCCCAGATTGCCGCTTCCGGCATCACCACCGTGCTCGATGCCATTCGCGTTGGCACCGACGAGCACGCCGATGTCGGCCTGGATGAGTCGCGCATTCTGGCCGGGGCGATTGGGGCAGGGACGCGGGCAGGGCGCCTGCGCGCCGAACATCACGTCCATCTGCGCTGCGAGGTTTCCGCACCCGACTGCCTTGAGAGCTTTTTGCAGGTGATGGACGATCCCCAGGTGCGCTTGGCATCGTTGATGGACCACGCGCCCGGCCAGCGCCAATTCGTCAAGGAAGAGGTTTATAAGTCCTATTACCAGGGCAAGCTCAAGCTCAGCGACGCCGCGCTCGAGGAGTTCACCACTCGGCGCAACATCGAATCGCAAACCTTTGCCGGCCGCCACCGCCGCGCCATTGCCGATCTGTGCCAAAGCCGCGGCATCGTCCTAGCCAGCCACGACGACGCGACGTCAGACCATGTGGAAGAAGCGGTGACGCTCGGCACCCATATCGCCGAATTTCCCACCACGCTGGATGCGGCGCGCGCCTCCCGCGAGGCCGGCATGGCGATCCTGATGGGCGGGCCCAATGTGGTGCGCGGTAGCTCCCACTCCGGCAATGTCTCGGCCCGCGCGCTGGCCGCTGCCGACCTGCTCGACATCATCTCCTCCGACTACATCCCGTTCAGCATGTTGCAGGCCGCCTTTGCCCTCGCCGACGGCCCCGAAGGGGTGAGCTTGCCCAAGGCTGTGCAACTGGTCACCAAGCGTCCGGCCGCCGCCATCGGCTTTGATGACCGCGGCGAGATCGCCGTCGGCAAGCGCGCCGACCTGGTGCATCTGCGCATCGAAGACGGCATCCCGATCGTCCTGACCGTCTGGCGCCAAGGTCGCCGGGTGGTATGACCGGCACCTTCGTCGCCGTTGTCGGCCCCAGTGGCGTCGGCAAGGACAGTCTGATCCGCTTCGCCCGCGATCGGCTGGGCGACAAGATCTGTTTCGTACGCCGGGTCGTTACCCGCAGCGCCGATGGCAATGCCGAGGATCACGACACGCTTGATCCCGAAGGTTTCATGGCCGCCGAAGCCCGCGGCGATTTCGCGCTTAGCTGGGCTGCCCACGGCCTGCGCTACGGTCTTCCGGTCGCGCTGGAACATGAACTCGCCAGTGGCCGGGTCGTCGTCGCCAATCTCTCCCGCGGCGTGTTGCCAGCGCTGCTGCAGCGCTATCCCACCGCGGTGGTCGTCTCCGTGGTGGCGGATCGCCCGGTGATCGCCGAGCGGCTCCTGCGCCGCGGCCGGGAATCACCGGCCTCCGTGGAGCGACGCCTCGCGCGCCGGATCGAGTGCGACACGCTGCCCGCCGACGCCGTCGTCATTGACAATTCGGGTGAGCTTTCCGTTGCCGGCGCTCAGTTCGTGACGCTGCTGCAAGAGCTCGGCGGGCGGTGAACTAAGCTATAGTAAGTACGGGAAAGTCCAGCTTACTCAAAAGTTTAACTGTGCGTGATTCTGCTCCTCTATACAGTGTTCTGTAGTTACGAGAGTAGGCAGCAGCATGGATCTTCCTGGCATCGGCAGACGTGAGTTTCTCGCCAAGGCAACCCGCACTTTCACCGCTACGCTCCTTGCCGGCTCGCTCGCAGCTTGCGGGTCGGGCGGGCACCGGCGCAGTGCCCGTTCCCGCTCGGTGGTTGGCGGTGGCGCCGCCGACACTGACGCCGTCTCCTGCTTCCTCCCCGGCACGCGCATCGGGACCGCCAAGGGCACTGTTGCCGTCGAAACCCTGCGGATCGGCGATCTCGTGCAAACCGCTTCCGGCACCCAGCCCGTCAAATGGATCGGGCGCAGCCTGCGCCATCGTCCCGCCGCCGGCTGGTCGCTCACGATGCGGCCGGTTCGCATCCGCCGCTCGGCCATGGCCCGAAATGTCCCCGGTCGCGACCTGCTGGTCTCGCGCGAACACAGCCTCTTTCTCGACGGCGTGCTGATCCCCGCCTATCAACTCATCAACGGCACCACCATTACGGAAGAGCCCTGGGATCATTCCCCCACCCTCGAGCTGTTCAACATCGAATTGGCCGAGCATCAGGTGATCTTTGCCAATGGCGTTGCGGTCGAAACCCTCCTCGCCAACAAGGGCCGTGACCAGTTCGACAATGCCGCCGAATATGCGCTTCTCTACGGCCCGCACACTGCAATCACCGCCAAATATGCCCGCGTCATCCGCTATGGTCGCCGCCGCGACCGTGCCCTCGCCTCTGTCAGGCGCTGGCTCACCGGCTGGGGTCTTGATCTGCGCGACGCCTCCATGCGCGCCCATGACCGCTTCGCCGCCCGCGCCCAAATGGCCGGTTGAGCGGGCAGGGGCCTCGCTGCGCATCAATCCCCCGCAAAGTGCGCGATGGCCCACCCGCGCTCTTGCATTGGCCCGCGCCTCCCGCTAGTTCTGTGCCTCGGGTTCGCCCCCAAGCGGGCGGGTATAGCTCAGTGGTAGAGCAGCAGCCTTCCAAGCTGAATATGCGGGTTCGATTCCCGCTACCCGCTCCAAAATTCCTCACATTGTCAGTAAATTACCCGCACGCGCTGCAAGCGCGTCGTAACTCCGTTGCAACTCCCATCGCGGGTGCGGCTGCATTGGCGCCGGCAATCCTCCATATTGGGCCCGGACGCCTGCCGGCTGTGGAGGACCCCCGATGCATTTTACCTTCCGCCAGGAGCCAGGGGTGTTCACCATCACCGCCGGGCTGGTCGACGCCCATGGCGATGTGCGCACCGGCAACCGCGTCCAGAGCGATAAAACGCCGCTCACGCTGACCGAAACCCGCGTGTCTTTCGGCCTCGATATCCAGAACCTTGATTACGATCGGCTGGCGCTGGCCTGCTGCCTGCTCTTCCTGCCTTTCATCGGCAACAAGGTCTCTTTTTCCTTCCCAGTGTCCGATGTGATCCCCGAGTTCCTTCACGCCAACAAACGGGGCGCTGCCGGGCCCGAGCCGGTCGAAGTCACCACGACCGTAACGGGGCCGCGCCCCGAGAATGCTTCGCCCATCACCCTCGCCACCTGCGGGCTCGCCTTGGGCGGCGGCTTTGATGCTGTCGCGGTCAAGACGCTGCTGCCCGAAGTGTTCAGCTACCACCTCGTTAGCGCCATCATCGTCAACAACGTCTTCCACCTGCCCATCTACCGCTTCTACGCCGATCGCGACGCCATCCGGCTCAACGACGCCCCCGTCTGCGACCAGTATATCTGGACCAATGCCGAAAACATCGCGTCCCCGCGCGGCGTCACCACCTGGGCCACCTATGCCATTCCCATGCTGCTGGCCGGAGCCGATCGCGGCCTCAACTGCATCCTGTCGGGCACGGTGTTCGAAGGCTCGTTCAACGAAAACGGCCGCCGCTATGTCGAGTTCAGGCCCGGCAATCGCCATGACACGATCGGCCGGGCCTTCGCCGCCCTTGGCCTGCGCATCGCGCCTGCCGCCACCATGCTGCCCGAATATCTCAACATCAAGGAAGTTGCCCTGCATGGATTGGGCGACCAGGTCTCGTTCTGCATCATGGGGCCAAATGGCGGGCCCTGCGGGCGCTGTCTCAAATGCTACCGCAAGCGCCTGCTTTACGAGGCCCTGAAGCGCGAAACCGCGATCTCCATTCCCCAGTTCGAAGCGATGGACATCGCCCGCTTCGACAATCCCTATATCGCCAAGCTCTGCCAGGTCAGGCCGGTTTACCTCGCATCCTCGTTCAAATGGCTGCAGGACCGGGTGCCGGAGAGCCTCTACCTGCCCAGCATGGCCGAGGCGGTTGCGCAGGTGCCCCCCGTCCGCTTCGATCTCGGCCGATACTTCCCACCGGGGCTTGATATTTTGCCCGACACCATCGCGTCAGCCATGACCGAACGCTTGTCGCGGCGCTACCAGCCCATGAGCGAGGAGGAGATCACGGCCGTGCGGGCTTGGAACTGCTTTGCTGCCGCCTAGATCCAGCCCGCGATCGCGCCAAGGCCCGCCAGGGCAAAACCGCCGCCCGCCACGCGCGCCGCACCGGCGCCAAACCGCCCGGCGAGCCGCGCCACCGTCAAGCTCGCCGCCATCCCCGCAAAATGCAGGCTCGCGGTCGCCAGCGTGAATCCGGCGACATAGTCCAGCCCATTGGCGCCGCCGGGCATTTCCGCCCCGTGCGCGTGGCCATGGAACAGCGCGAAGACCCCCACGAGGCCCATTGCCGCCGCGACCGGCATCGGCCGCCCCAGCGCCGCGGCGCCCCCGATCAGCACGCTCGAAACGGCAATCCCCAGTTCCACAAACGGCACCGGCACCCCGGCGACCCCAGCGCCAAAGCCAACAATCATCATTGCCACAAAGCTCAGCGGCACCGCCCAAAGCGCGCGGCCGCCCAACACAAAGGCGAACACCCCAACCGCCACCATCGCCAGCAGATGATCGAGCCCACCAACGGGATGCTCGAATCCGTGCACAAAGCCGAGGGCGTGTTCGGGCCCGCTATGGGCAAAGGCAAGGCTGGGAGAAACGGCGAGCATAACAAGGGCAAGCACTAGGCGCATCGATATCCTTTCGGGGACACGTCCGTCCCTCCGGTTCAGGTTGCTTCCCACGGCTTCCATTCACTCGCGCGTTAGTTATCCCCGGAGGCGCCACGCTTGTAAATGCCCCCTCGTGCCTCGCGCACCTTGTTTGCCGCCCCGGCGTTTAGCGGTTCTCAAGCCCGTGGCACTGGGCCACACTGCGCGCCTTAACCGGAGTCGCCCCTTGCCATGCTGTTGATCATCTTTCTTGTGCTGCTGCTCCTCTTTGTGCAGTCCCAGCTTCCCGGCGTTCTCCTGGCCAAGCAGGTCGGGCCCGAGGCGCAAATGGGCGCGCGCGACAATCTGCCCGAACCCACGCCCGAACTAGCCCGCTCACGCCGCGCCCTCGCCAATCTGCAGGAAAACCTGCCGGCTTTTCTCACTCTGGCCGTGCTCTCGATTGTGCTGGGGGAGCAGGGCTGGCTGTCCCTGCTGGGCGCGACATTGTTCCTCGCTGCGCGAGTCGCACATCTCTTGTGCTATATGCGCGCGCTCAGCCCCTGGCGCTCGATCAGTTATGCGCTGGGGCTGCTCGGCACCATCCTTGTGGCGATCCCGCTTGTGCCCCATCTTTGGGGATGAGCGTCGCGAACCTCTTGCACACCGCGCGCTTTGCCATTAGTGGATAGCTCGCCTGAAGGGGTTTAGCTCAGTTGGTAGAGCATCGGTCTCCAAAACCGAGGGTCGTGGGTTCGAGTCCCCCAGCCCCTGCCAGGCACTTCCACCATTGATCGCTGCCAGCCCGCTCGGTGAGCGGGCTTTTTGTTGCCTGGCCGGTTTGGTGATGCGCAAGGCAAGAAGCGGATGGCGACCTCTCGCCGGCTCTACCGCTTGGGAGCTATTCGTTCCACTTGGGAACGGGGCTGAAACGGGGCAGCTCCTTGAAGCGCTGTTCCAGCTGGTTCTGCCGCCAGTCGGTCTGCAAATCCTTCAGCTGCCGTTCATTGGCACGTGCGGCGGTTTCCTCGGCCAGTTCCTGCTGGATGCACACGATGCGGTTATTGGTTTCCTGCACGCTGCGGGTGCCGGGCGGGCAAGCGGCCATTGCTCCGCTGACGGGTACGAGCAACACGGCGGCAATGAGGGCGGATCGCAACAGCATGGTTTGGCTCCATTCGTATCCGCGCAAGCGCGGCAGAAAAACTCACCCCTTAATCTAGGCCATATCAGCGGGAATGAAACCCCGCGAGGCTCCTCAGGCCGATCAGCTGCACCAGCAACCCCTGCCGCAGTGCCACCAGCCCTCGCCCATTTCCTGATAAGGAGGGTAGGGGCGGGGGCACCGGCCCCCGGCACCTGTGCACGCAGACACTATCCTTCCCGGGCCATCCGCTCCTGCCGAGCTTGTTCTGCCGCCGTGGGCTCGGCCAAGGCAAAGGATCCGGTTGAAACCTCTCCCGCGCGCTCATAAACGCTCATGCTGACCCCGCTCGCCGAGACGCTGTTGCTGACGAGTTTAAGGGCCCGCGGCTTGGTGCCGTGCCCGAACAGCCGCTTGCCCGGGCCCAGCAGCACGGGAAAGCTCAGGAGGCGAAGTTGATCCACAAGGTCATGGGCCAGCAGCGTTTGCACCAGCACCGTGCTGCCCTGCGTCAGCAGATTGGGGCCGTCCTCCGCCTTGAGGCGCCTTAGGGGCTCCACCACCTCACCGCGCAGCGGAGTGGTATTGATCCACCCAAACTCCTGGTCGGATCGGGTCGCGACATATTTCGTCACCGTGTTGAAGGCCGTGGCAATCGGATCATCCGCCGGCATATGCGGCCAGTGCGCAGCAAATATTTCGTAGGTCTTGCGCCCGAGCAGCAGATCATAGGGCTCGGCAAACCCGGCATCCATGAATTGCCCCACCGCTTCGTCGAAATAAGGGACACCCCAACCACCATATTGAAAGCCACCCGTGGGATCTTCGCTTGGGCCGCCGGGGGCCTGCATCACGCCGTCAAGGCTGGCAAATGCACCTACGATGAGCTTTCTCATGCCTGTAACTCCTCATATCCGTCGCAATCAGGACGCCCACAAAGGCGCATAGCCGACATTCAGCCACACGGAAATTTGCATCGGCGCTGCAGGGGAGTTTGGATTGGCCGTGGCCGTTATGAGGCTTCAGCGCAGTCGGCCTTGAGCCCGGCCACCAGGCTCCGCGGTAGCAGCCGCCATTGCTTCGCTCGCCGCGAGTTCGTCCGCCTCCATCTGCTCGTGCCGGGCCTTGATCCGGTTGAGCTGATGGGCGGCGTGGGCAAGCAGTGCAGTGCGGATTTCCGCGGCCTGGGCGCGCCCGATATCTGCCCGGCATTTCAGGTCCAGCGAGAACTCGGAAACCGCGCCCATGAAGGTTTCGCGCACCTTTACCCGGATCACCCCGACCGTGCGGCCCTTGATGATGCGGTGCGGCTCGAAATACAGGATGTCACAGGCCTTGATCTCAAAGCTCATCGACCCGTCCTCCACCGGCCAACCGCCCGATCGCATCAAAGCAGATCAGTGTGACACTGCAACTCAACTTCCCGGCCTAGCTCGGTGGATGTAGACTGCGGCAGGTAAGCTGTTCGGGCCCAGTGCGGTCCAACAAATCGGGCAGGGGCTGTTGCAATCCGCGTCTGATTTCTCTAGATAGCAGCTTCCAGCCGTGCGGGTGTCCTGCGCGGCCTTTGGTTTTGCACCAAAACACCAAAGAGATGATTCGCTGATGGCGCGTACGAACCCGATCACCTTCCTCCAGCAGGTTCGAACCGAAGTCAGCAAGGTGACTTGGCCCGGCCGCAACGAGGTGATGATCTCTACGATCATGGTACTTGTGCTGGTTATGTTGGCCAGTCTGTTTTTCCTGTTGGCCGACCAGCTGATTTCGTGGCTGGTATCGCTGATGCTGTCGATCCGCTAAAGCGGTCGGCGAATAACCACTAGGGAGCGACGAGGCGGCATGGCCAAGCGCTGGTATATCGTTCAGGCGTATTCGAACTTTGAGCGCAAGGTGGCGGAAGACATTCGCCAGAAGGTTGCGCAAAAGAAGCTCGAGCATTTGTTCGAGGACGTGATCGTGCCGACCGAAAAGGTCACGGAGATCCGTCGTGGCCGCAAGGTCGATGCCGAGCGCAAGTTCTTCCCCGGCTATGTGCTGGTGAAGATGGATATGACCGACGAGGCCTTCCACCTCATCAAGAATACCCCCAAGGTCACCGGTTTCCTCGGTTCGGACAACAAGCCGATGCCGATCTCGGAAAAGGAGGCCATGGCGATCCTGCAGCAGGTGCAGGAAGGCGTGGATCATCCCAAGCCGTCCGTGTCCTTCGAAGTGGGCGAGAATGTCCGCGTGTCGGATGGCCCCTTCGCCAGCTTCAATGGCGTGGTGGAGGAAGTCGACGAGGAGCGTTCGCGCCTCAAGGTCGAGGTGTCCATCTTCGGGCGCCCCACTCCGGTGGAACTCGAATACGGTCAGGTCGAAAAGGTCTGATCGATTTTGCCGCGCTGATCCGCGGCATCCCCATTCCGGCGCAAGCCGGATACTGCCGGAGCGATCCGGCGAAATCTGTGGAAGAGGGCGGTTGCTGCCAGGCGGCCGATCAAGCTTCGCACCACAGCGTCAAACGCTCCGCTGACAGCGGAGGCAACATCAAAGGACGATCATGGCAAAGAAAATCACTGGCTATGTCAAGCTGCAGGTGCCTGCGGGTTCCGCAACACCTTCCCCGCCGATTGGCCCAGCACTGGGTCAGCGCGGTCTGAACATCATGGAATTCTGCAAGGCGTTCAATGCCGCCACGCAGGAAATGGAAAAGGGTTCGCCCATTCCAGTCGTGATCACTGCCTATGCCGACAAGAGCTTCACCTTCGAGATGAAGTCTCCCCCGGTGACCTACTTCATCAAGAAGGCCGTCAACCTCAAGTCCGGCTCCAAGCTTCCGGGCAAGGAATCGGCTGGCACCATCACGCAGGCTCAGCTGCGCGAAATCGCAGAAAAGAAGATGAAGGATCTCAATGCCGACAATGTCGACGCTGCTGTGTCGATGATCGCCGGCTCCGCCCGTTCCATGGGCATCCAGGTCGAGGGTTGATAGATGGCACATATCGGTAAGAAGACCGTCAAGGCACGCGAAGGCATCGACCGCAACAAGCTCTACAAGCTTGATGAGGCCATCAAGATGGTCAAGGAACGCGCCACCGCCAAGTTCGACGAAACCATCGAAGTTGCCATCAATCTGGGTGTTGATCCCCGCCACGCCGACCAGATGGTCCGCGGCGTTGTGAGCCTGCCCAATGGTACCGGCAAGACCGTGCGCGTCGCCGTGTTCGCCCGTGGCGCCAAGGCTGATGAAGCCACCGCTGCTGGTGCCGACATTGTTGGCGCCGAAGACCTGATGGAGCAGATCCAGGGCGGCAAGATCGATTTCGATCGCTGCATTGCCACCCCTGACATGATGCCCATCGTTGGTCGTCTCGGTAAGATCCTCGGGCCACGCAACCTGATGCCGAACCCCAAGGTCGGCACCGTGACCATGGACGTCGCTGGCGCCGTCAAGGCTGCCAAGGGCGGCGCTGTTGAATACCGCGTCGAAAAGGCCGGTATCCTGCATGCTGGCGTTGGCAAGGTTTCGTTCTCGGACGAAGCCCTCCTGCAGAACATCAAGGCGTTCACCGACGCCGTGCAGAAGAGCAAGCCCGCCGGTGCCAAGGGCACCTATGTCAAGCGCGTTGCCGTGTCCTCGACCATGGGCCCCGGCGTGCACGTAGAGCCGGCTTCCGCGCTCTAAAACGAAATTCGGGCGGTTCGCCGCCCGGACCGCACCCGATTGGTTCGCCTGTCGGGTGCGTAAGTCCTGTCCGAGACTGCCGGTGCTGATCGATCTGGGTCAGCTTAATGTCCACCGACGCCAGCATAGATGGGGTGAAGACCAGGAATTTCTGGCCCGCAAGGGCCGGGGTGTTCAAGGTTCGAACCAGGCCAGTTGCCCATCCGGGCAGCACGGTTGACAGGCATGTAACCGTTGCTCCTCTCCTCCTTCGGGAGATCGGAGGGCAGCAATTGGCAATGGCCCGGCATTGTTTCTTGTCGGGCTTAATGTGGAGACTAGCAGTGGAAAGAGCGGAAAAGCGTGAGCTTGTCGCATCGCTTCAGTCAGCCCTCTCGGGCGCTGGGTCGATCGTCCTCGCGCAGAATGCCGGTCTGACCGTGGCCAATCTGGAATCGCTTCGCCGTGAGGTGAAGGGTGCCGGTGGCTATGTGAAGATCGCAAAAAACCGTCTTGCCAAGCTTGCTCTTAAAGACACCGACCACGCCGACATCTCGGACCTGTTTACCGGTCCGATCGTCATCGCCTATGCGGAAGACCCCATGACTGCGCCCAAGCTGGCGCAGAAATTTGCCGACAAGAACGCGAAATACGTCGTTCTTGGTGGCGTCATGGGCAAGACCGCTCTCGACGCAAACAGCGTCAAGGCCTTGTCGACCATGCCGTCGCTCGATGAACTGCGCGCCACGCTCGCCGGGATGCTCAAGCAGCCCGCGACCCGTATCGCTTCGGTCATCGTCGCTCCGGCTGGTGGTATCGCGCGCGTGTTGGCCGCTCACGCGGAAAAGAGCAACGAAGCAGCGTAACCCCCATGGTTCCCTCGGGAACCGGTTTGAACTGAACACCTGAAAAGAAGAGATTTATCAAATGGCTGATCTCGCCAAGATCGTAGACGACCTGTCTGCCCTGACCGTTCTGGAAGCTTCCGAGCTGTCCAAGATGCTTGAAGAAAAGTGGGGCGTTTCGGCTGCAGCTCCTGTTGCTGTTGCCGCTGCTGGCGGCGGCGCTGCCGCTCCTGCTGCTGAAGAAAAGACCGAATTTGACGTGATCCTCGCCTCCTTCGGCGAGAACAAGATCAACGTCATCAAGGAAGTCCGCGCCATCACCGGCCTGGGCCTGGGCGAAGCCAAGGCACTCGTTGAATCGGCTCCCAAGGCCATCAAGGAAGGCGCTACCAAGGCTGAAGCCGAAGACATACAGAAGAAGCTGGAAGCTGCCGGCGCCAAGGTCGAACTCAAGTAAGTTCGCTTTTACCCCTTGCAATTTGCGAAATGGCGCGCTATGTGCCATTTCGCTTTATCGTTTCAGCTTGGAAACGAATCGCCGGACCGGTTGGATAGGTCCTGGCGCCAATTTGCGGAACATATGACGATTTCGATGTCTGAGGCACGCTGACGTCCCGAAACCTCATGGTTATTGGCCATGGGGTTGTTTGACGTTTCATGTCTTCCCTTCCCATGGCTGGGGCAGGGCCTTGAGCCATCGCTGAGCCTAAACGACTAGACCCCACAAGGGCACATATCCCGATCCCCGACGGCTGATAGTCGGGGCTTTGGCTAGGTGCCTCCGAGACAATCGCAGAGAAACAGGAGCTTTCATGGCTACCACGTTCAACGGCCGCCGCAAGGTACGCAAGTCCTTCGGTTCCATTCGCGAAGTCACGGAGATGCCCAACCTGATCGAGGTCCAGAAGGCCTCCTATGATCAGTTTCTTCTCGTAGACGAGCCCGAAGGCGGCCGTCCCGATGAAGGGCTTCAATCCGTATTTCGTTCGGTGTTCCCCATCACCGACTTTTCCAACACCGCTTCTCTCGAATTTGTGAAATACGAATTCGAGCAGCCCAAATACGACATCGACGAGTGCCGTGCGCGCGATATCACTTTCGCTGCCCCGCTCAAGGTGACGCTGCGGCTGATCGTGTTTGAAGTGGACGAGGAAACCGGCGCCCGCTCGGTCAAGGATATCAAGGAGCAGGACGTCTATATGGGCGACATGCCCTTCATGACCTCCAACGGCACCTTCATCGTCAACGGTACCGAGCGCGTCATCGTTTCCCAGATGCACCGTTCGCCTGGCGTGTTCTTTGATCACGACAAGGGCAAGACCCACTCCTCGGGCAAGCTCCTGTTCGCAGGCCGCATCATTCCCTATCGCGGCTCCTGGCTCGATCTGGAATTTGACGCCAAGGACATCGTCTATGCGCGTATCGATCGGCGTCGCAAGATCCCGGTGACCTCGCTGCTCAAGGCGCTCGGCATGGATGCCGAGGAAATCCTCGCGACCTATTACACCACGCTCCAGTACGAAAAGACCGCGAGCGGTTGGCAGGTTCCTTACGACGCCGAGAAGTGGAAGGGTGCCAAGCCTAGCCATGACCTGATCGACGCTAAGACCGGCGACGTCGTCCATGAAGGCGGCAAGAAGCTGTCCGCACGTCAGGCCAAGAAGCTTGCCGAGAATGGTTTGACCCATTTGCTGGCCACCGATGCCGATCTCTACGGCATGTATCTGGCCGAGGATCTGGTCAATCTCCAGACCGGCGAGATCTATGCCGAAGCTGGCGACGAGCTGGACGAGAAGGTGCTCGCCACCCTGGTTGACCTCGGTTTCGATGAGCTGCCGCTGCTCGATATCGACCACATCAATGTGGGCGCTTACCTGCGCAACACGCTTGCGATCGACAAGAACGAGTCGCGTGAAGACGCGCTGTTCGACATCTATCGCGTGATGCGTCCCGGCGAACCGCCGACCGTTGATACCGCCGAAGCCATGTTCAAGTCGCTGTTCTTTGATAGCGAGCGCTATGACCTGTCCGCCGTGGGCCGCGTCAAGATGAACATGCGCCTTGAGCTCGACGCTCCCGACACCATGCGCACCCTGCGCAAGGAAGACATCGTTGAAGTCGTGCGCACCCTCGTGGATCTGCGCGACGGCCGTGGCGAAATCGACGACATCGACAATCTCGGCAATCGCCGCGTGCGCTCGGTCGGCGAGCTGATGGAAAACTCCTATCGTCTTGGTCTGCTCCGCATGGAGCGCGCCATCAAGGAGCGCATGAGCTCGGTCGAAATCGACACGGTCATGCCCCAGGATCTGATCAACGCCAAGCCGGCGGCCGCCGCCGTGCGCGAGTTCTTCGGTTCTTCCCAGCTCAGCCAGTTCATGGATCAGACCAATCCGCTTTCGGAAATCACCCATAAGCGCCGCCTGTCGGCTCTTGGGCCTGGTGGTCTCACCCGTGAGCGTGCTGGCTTTGAAGTGCGCGACGTGCACCCGACCCACTATGGTCGTATCTGCCCGATTGAGACCCCTGAAGGTCCCAATATCGGTCTGATCAACTCGCTCTCGACCTTTGCGCGCGTCAACAAATACGGCTTCATCGAAACCCCGTACCGCAAGATCGTCGACGGCAAGCTGACCGACGACGTGGTCTATCTGTCCGCCATGGAAGAGGCCAAGCACTATGTCGCCCAGGCCAACGTCACTTTCACTGAAAGCGGCGAGCTTGAGCATGACCTGGTGGTTGCCCGCCATGCTGGCGACAACGGCCTGACGCCCAAGGAAAACGTCGATCTGATGGACGTTTCCCCAAAGCAGATGGTGTCGGTTGCCGCCTCGCTGATCCCGTTCCTCGAGAACGACGACGCCAACCGTGCTCTGATGGGCTCCAACATGCAGCGTCAGGCTGTGCCGCTGCTGCGCGCTGAAGCGCCGTTTGTCGGCACCGGCATGGAAGCTGTGGTTGCCCGTGACTCCGGCGCCGCCATCGTGGCCAAGCGCAAGGGCATCGTCGATCAGGTGGACGCGACCCGTATCGTTATTCGGGCGACCGAAGAAACCGATGCGAGCAAGACTGGCGTCGACATCTACAACCTGATGAAGTTCCAGCGCTCCAACCAGTCCACCTGCATCAACCAGCGTCCGCTGGTGGTCGTCGGCGACCATGTGAACCAGGGCGACATCATCGCCGATGGTCCCTCGACTGAACTGGGCGATCTGGCTCTGGGCCGCAACGTGCTCGTCGCGTTCATGCCCTGGAACGGCTACAACTTCGAAGACTCCATTCTGCTGAGCGAGAAGATCGCGATGCAGGACGTCTTCACCTCGATCCACATCGAGGAATATGAAGTTATGGCCCGCGACACCAAGCTTGGTCCTGAGGAAATCACGCGCGACATTCCGAACGTGTCGGAAGAAGCGCTCAAGAACCTCGACGAAGCCGGTATCGTCCATATCGGTGCCGAAGTGATGCCGGGCGACATTCTCGTGGGCAAGATCACGCCCAAGGGCGAGTCGCCGATGACGCCGGAAGAAAAGCTCCTCCGGGCCATCTTTGGTGAAAAGGCTTCCGACGTTCGCGATACCTCGCTCCGCGTTCCGCCCGGCGATGCTGGTACTGTTGTTGAAGTGCGCGTGTTCAATCGCCACGGCATCGACAAGGACGAGCGCGCCATGGCCATCGAGCGCGAGGAAATCGAGCGTCTGGCCAAGGACCGTGATGACGAACAGTCGATCCTGGACCGCAACGTTTATGCGCGTCTCAAGGAAATGCTGTTTGGCAAGGCTGCCACTGCTGGCCCGAAGGGCTATGTCGTCGGCACCCGCCTCAATGACCAGATGTTCGAGGCCCAGCCCCGCTCCAAGTGGTGGCAGTTCGCGGTTGATGACGACAAGGTCATGACCGAGATGGAAGCCTTGCACGCCCAGTACGAGGAAAGCCGTCGTCTGCTCGAGCAGCGCTTCATCGACAAGGTGGACAAGCTGCAGCGCGGTGACGAACTGCCTCCGGGCGTGATGAAGATGGTCAAGGTCTTCATCGCGACCAAGCGCAAGATCCAGCCAGGCGACAAGATGGCCGGCCGTCACGGCAACAAGGGTGTGGTGTCGCGCATCGTGCCCATCGAAGACATGCCTTATCTCGAAGACGGCACTTCGGTGGATATCGTGCTCAACCCGCTCGGCGTGCCTTCGCGCATGAATGTGGGTCAGATCCTCGAGACTCACCTGGGCTGGGCTTGCGCCGGCATGGGCAAGAAGATCGACGAGATGGTGCGCATCTATCAGCAAAAGGGTGACCTCAAGCCGCTGCGTGCGGAAGTGGGTGCGCTGTTTGCCGGCGATGAATCCATCACCGATCTCGATGACGACGGTCTGATCCGCCTCGGCGAACACCTCTCGAAGGGCGTGTCGATCGCGACCCCGGTGTTTGATGGCGCCAAGGAAGCCGACATCGTTGAGATGCTGGAGCGGGCAGGGCTCAAGGGCTCGGGTCAGTCCACCGTGTTCGACGGTCGCTCGGGCGAGCAGTTCGATCGGCAGGTGACGGTTGGGTATATCTATATGCTCAAGCTCGACCACCTGGTGGACAACAAGATCCACGCCCGTTCGATCGGCCCGTACTCCCTGGTTACCCAGCAGCCGCTGGGCGGCAAGGCACAGTTCGGCGGACAGCGTTTCGGCGAGATGGAAGTGTGGGCTCTCGAAGCCTATGGCGCGGCTTACACGCTCCAGGAAATGCTCACCATCAAGTCGGACGACGTTACCGGTCGTACCAAGGTCTATGAATCCATTGTGCGCGGCGACGATACGTTCGAGCCGGGCATCCCCGAGAGCTTCAACGTTCTGGTCAAGGAAATCCGTTCGCTCGGTCTCAATGTCGAACTCGACATGCGCGACCTCGGCGGCGACCTCGGTCAGGCCGAAGCGGAGCTCGCACCTCCTCAGGAAGCGGCGGAATAATCCGGCACTTCCCCATCCCGTTCATCATCCGTTCAGGTCTGTGGCGAAACCACGGCCTGGGCGGGTAGAGGAGAGTTTGAATGAACCATCATTCCCACGTCATGGACCCGTTTAATCCGGCTGTCCCGGTGCAGACCTTCGATCAGATGAAGATCTCCATCGCTTCGCCCGAGAAGATCCTGAGCTGGTCCTACGGCGAGATCAAGAAGCCCGAGACCATCAACTATCGTACGTTCAAGCCTGAACGCGACGGTCTTTTCTGCGCGCGCATCTTTGGCCCTGTGAAGGACTACGAATGCTTGTGCGGCAAGTACAAGCGCATGAAGTTCAAGGGCGTCATCTGCGAAAAGTGCGGTGTTGAGGTGACCCTCAGCCGCGTGCGTCGCGAGCGCATGGGCCATATTGAATTGGCCGCGCCCGTTGCTCACATCTGGTTCCTGAAGTCTTTGCCGTCCCGTATCGCGCTCTTGCTCGATATGACGCTCAAGGACATCGAGCGCATTCTTTACTTCGAGAACTACGTTATTCTCGATCCGGGCCTCAGCCCCTTCACCCAGCACGAGCTGCTGACCGAAGAGCAGTTCCTGGACGCTCAGGACGAATACGGTGCCGACAGCTTCACCGCCAAGATCGGCGCTGAAGCCATCCGCGACATTCTGCTCGCCCTCGACCTCGAAAAGATCGCCGCTGACCTGCGCGTCGAAATTGCCGAGTCGACCACTGAGCTGAAGCCCAAGAAGCTGGCCAAGCGCCTCAAGATCGTCGAGCAGTTCATCGTTTCGGGCAACAAGCCCGAATGGATGATCATGACCGTCATCCCGGTGATTCCGCCCGAGCTGCGCCCGCTGGTGCCGCTGGATGGCGGCCGTTTCGCCACGTCCGATCTGAACGATCTTTATCGTCGCGTCATCAACCGCAACAACCGGTTGAAGCGCCTGATCGAGCTGCGTGCGCCCGACATCATCATCCGCAACGAAAAGCGCATGCTGCAGGAAGCTGTGGACGCGCTGTTCGACAACGGCCGCCGTGGCCGCACCATCACCGGTGCCAACAAGCGTCCGCTCAAGTCCTTGTCCGATATGCTCAAGGGCAAGCAGGGCCGGTTCCGCCAGAACCTGCTCGGCAAGCGCGTCGACTATTCCGGCCGCTCGGTCATCACCGTTGGTCCCAACCTCAAGCTGCACCAGTGCGGCCTGCCCAAGAAGATGGCGCTTGAGCTCTTCAAGCCCTTCATCTACTCGCGCCTTGAGGCCAAGGGTTTCTCCTCGACGGTCAAGCAGGCCAAGAAGCTGGTTGAGAAGGAAAAGCCCGAAGTCTGGGATATCCTTGACGAAGTGATCCGCGAGCACCCGGTTCTGCTGAACCGCGCGCCCACGCTCCACCGTCTTGGCATCCAGGCTTTCGAGCCCATTCTGATCGAAGGCAAGGCCATCCGTCTGCATCCGCTCGTTTGCTCGGCTTTCAACGCCGACTTCGACGGTGACCAGATGGCCGTGCACGTTCCGCTGTCGCTCGAAGCGCAGCTGGAAGCGCGCGTGCTGATGATGTCGACCAACAACATTCTGCACCCCGCCAATGGTCAGCCGATCATTGTGCCCTCGCAGGATATCGTGCTGGGCCTATACTACCTCTCGTTGATGAACGAGAAGGAGCCGGGTGAAGGCATGGTGTTCGGCTCTTATGCCGAGCTCGAGCATGCCCTCGACAACAAGGTCGTGACCCTCCACACCAAGATCAAAGGCCGTGTCACCAGCTTCGATGAAGCGGGTAACAAGACCACCGAGATCGTGGAAACTACGCCTGGCCGCATGCTGATTGGGCAGATCCTGCCCAAGAACCCGGCGGTGCCGTTCTCGACGGCCAACCAGCTGATGACCAAGAAGATGATCTCCAAGATGATCGACACGGTTTACCGTGGCTGCGGTCAGAAGGAGACCGTGATCTTCTGTGACCGCGTCATGCAGCTCGGCTTCAAGAACGCCTGCGACGCTGGCATCTCGTTCGGCAAGGACGACATGGTGATCCCGGCGTCCAAGTACACGATCGTGGAAGCTGCCCGTAAGCAAGTCGAAGAGTTCGAGCAGCAGTACAATGACGGCCTGATTACTCAGGGCGAGAAGTACAACAAGGTCGTTGACGCCTGGGCCAAATGCGGCGACGCCGTGGCCGAAAAGATGATGGAAGCCATCCGCACCGTCCAAATCGACGAAGAAACCGGCCGCCAAAAGCCCATCAACTCCGTTTACATGATGAGCCACTCAGGCGCGCGTGGTTCACCAGCGCAGATGAAGCAGTTGGCCGGCATGCGTGGTCTTATGGCCCGTCCCGATGGCTCGATCATCGAGACCCCGATCACGGCTAACTTCAAGGAAGGCCTCAACGTTCTCGAATACTTCAACTCCACCCACGGTGCCCGTAAGGGTCTGGCGGATACGGCGTTGAAGACCGCGAACTCGGGCTATCTCACCCGTCGCCTGGTGGACGTGGCGCAGGACGCGATCATCGTGTCAAACGATTGCGGCACCGAGCGTGGCCTGACCATGGAGCCGATTGTCGATGCCGGCCAGATCGTGGCTTCCATCGGCCAGCGGGTACTTGGTCGTACCGCTGCCGACGACATCTTCCATCCGCTGTCCGGTGATCTGATCGCCACCAAGGGTACGCTGCTGGAAGAAAAGCATATCGACATCATCGAGGAAGCGCGCATCCAGTCGATCCGGATTCGCTCCCCGCTGACCTGCGACATGCGTCAGGGTACCTGCGCGGCCTGCTATGGTCGTGACTTGGCCCGTGGTACGCCGGTAAACATGGGTGAGGCTGTTGGCGTTATTGCTGCTCAGTCCATTGGTGAACCCGGTACCCAGCTCACCATGCGTACGTTCCACATTGGTGGCACGGCGCAGGTGGTCGACTCCTCCTTCCTTGAGGCAGGCGCGGAAGGCACGATTGCCGTTCGTAATCCGAACCTCGCCAAGATCGAGGGCGGTCGCCATGTGGTGATGTCGCGTAACGTGTCGCTGGCCATCCTCGATGCCGACGGTAAGGAGCGGGCTACCCATAAGGTGACTTACGGCTCCAAGCTCCTCGTGGCTGAAGGCGACACGGTGCGGCGTGGTCAGCGTTTGGCTGAATGGGATCCCTACACCCGTCCAGTGCTTGCCGAAGTTGAAGGCGAGGTCGTGTTCGAAGATCTCGTCGATGGTGCCTCGGTTGCGGAAAACACCGACGAAGCCACCGGCTTCACCAAGCGCGTTGTCATCGACTGGCGCACCAACCAGCGTGGCGAGGGCCTCAAGCCTGCGATTGCCATTGCCCGAGGCGGTGTGGTGCAGAAGGTGGAACGTGGCGGCGACGCTCGTTACCTGCTCTCGGTTGATGCCGTCATTGCGGTTGAACCCGGCGAGAAGGTTGCGCCCGGTGACGTGCTGGCCCGTATTCCGCTGGAATCGGCCAAGACCAAGGACATCACCGGCGGTCTGCCGCGTGTGGCCGAACTGTTCGAAGCTCGTCGTCCGAAGGACCACGCCATCATCGCCGAGATCGATGGTACCGTCCGGTTCGGTCGCGACTACAAGAACAAGCGTCGCGTCATCATCGAGCCGCATGAGGAAGGTGCAGAGCCCGTCGAGTACCTGATCCCCAAGGGCAAGCCCTTCCACCTTCAGGAAGGCGACGCCATCGAAAAGGGTGAGTACATCCTCGACGGCAACCCGGCGCCGCATGACATCCTAGCCATCAAGGGCGTGGAAGAGCTTGCTCGTTACCTCGTCAATGAAATCCAGGAGGTCTATCGACTGCAGGGCGTGCTGATCAACGACAAGCACATCGAGGTGATTGTTCGCCAAATGCTGCAGAAGGTTGAGATCGTGGATCCCGGTGAGTCCGGCCTGCTCAAGGACGAGCAGCTCGACAAGCTGGATTTCGACGAACTCAACGACCAGCTGGTCAGCGAAGGCAAGAAGCCGGCAACCGCCAACCCGGTCCTGCTCGGCATCACCAAGGCGTCGCTCCAGACCCGCTCGTTCGTGTCGGCAGCCTCGTTCCAGGAAACCACCCGCGTTCTCACGGAAGCAGCGGTTTCCGGCAAGGCCGATTTGCTCGAGGGTCTCAAGGAGAACGTGATCGTGGGCCGTCTGATCCCAGCCGGCACCGGCGCGGGTATCTCCTCTGCACGGATGATCGCCGCCAAGCGCGACGACCTTATCCTCGAGGAGCGCCGTCGCCAGGCGTCGACCGTCCAGATCCCGGCGCCAACAGCAGCCGAGTAAGACCAGCTACTGCGATTTAGGGGAGGGGGCCGCAAGGCCCCCTTTCTTTATGCCAGCTGCACATCTCGCTCCCGCAGTGGCGGTTCAACGATGGCGAACGAGGCGAGGGCAGCGGTCTAAGGGCCTAGGACGGCGCCGTGTAACCGACGTGATCTGCGAATTGCTCGACCACCATGGTCCAGATTGCTATTTGCGAATTGAGGTAGGCCGGGCTCACCCCTTCGACCAGATCGATGTCCATCTCGACACACGCGTCCTTGTCCTGGTCGAGGTAGGCCCGGCTAAAACGCTTGGATGCATTCCACTCGTTGATCACCTCCAGCGTTGGCTTCACATCAACAAAGCCAAGAAAGAAGTTGATGTCCTCACAGTCGGCATTGTCCGTGCAGTTGCGGAACAAGATCTGATAGCCGACTTCTCCGATCTTGCCATTGATCAGTGGATCCCCGTTGGGCTGAGCCGAGAGGACTGCTGTACCGTACTCGGTTGCTGCCGCTCGAACCGCATCCACATTGGCCCCGGTAATCGCCTCTTGCCCTGTGGCAATGCCGGTAAAGGCGAGCACCATGAATGCGCCGGCAGTCTTTGCTATAACTCTCATTAAAACCTCCATGGTGGGCTGACAGCCAAGGGGCTGTTGCTCGATCGAACACTACACTTTCACTGCTTTGGAGGAAGGGCGTGGCGCCCGAAAGGAGAAGCATGGTTGAACCGCCATGAAGGTCGCAAATGCCAACATACTGAATATTTGACGCATGCCTCCAATGCGCAAAATCCCGAAAGAATCCTTGACGGAACGACTCTCCGCCTCTAAACAGCCCATACCTTAGCGGTCGGTCGTGATTGTCGCTTCGGGTACCTGCCACCTAGCGCGGGCATCCAGGACACTCAAACACACTGTGGGTAGATAGACGAAGTAAATCCTTGTGCGCATGACTGCCGCCTTTGATGGCGCGTGGTCCGCTGCAATTGAGGCGCCGCCATACCCCTTAGGGGGTCAGGTGAGCGCTATTTTGGTTTGCTTGTCACGATCGAAATGAATTTGGACGATGGAAAGAGCTCAATGCCGACCATTAATCAGCTGATCCGCAAACCACGCGCCAGCAAGCCCAAGCGGAACAAGGTTCCCGCAATGGAAGCCAATCCGCAGAAGCGCGGCGTGTGCTCCCGTGTCTATACGACCACTC
Source organism: Devosia sp. Z11_6 (assembly GCF_058133665.1). Lineage (NCBI taxonomy): Bacteria > Pseudomonadati > Pseudomonadota > Alphaproteobacteria > Hyphomicrobiales > Devosiaceae > Devosia > Devosia sp. Z11_6. Next base: position 314,959 of record NZ_JBYUNQ010000003.1, on the reverse strand, counting down.
CGAAGAAGCCGAACTCGGCCCTTCGCAAGGTCGCCAAGGTGCGCCTGACCAACTCCCGCGAGGTGATCTCGTACATTCCGGGCGAAGGCCACAACCTCCAGGAGCACTCGGTTGTGCTGATCCGTGGCGGTCGTGTTCGCGATCTTCCGGGTGTTCGTTACCACGTGCTCCGCGGTGTCCTTGACACCCAGAGCGTGAAGGACCGCAAGCAGCGTCGTTCGAAGTACGGCGCGAAGCGTCCGAAGTAAGGAGAGAGTCATGTCCCGTCGCCACCGCGCAGAAAAGCGTGACGTTATCCCTGATCCCAAGTTCGGTGATCTCGTCGTAACCAAGTTCATGAACTCCCTGATGAAGGACGGCAAGAAGTCCGCTGCCGAGTCCATCGTTTATGGTGCGTTCGACATCGTCGAAGCCAAGATCAAGCAGGACCCGATCACGGTTTTCCATACCGCGCTCGACAACATCCGTCCGGCTGTCGAAGTTCGTTCGCGCCGTGTTGGCGGTGCAACCTACCAGGTTCCCGTCGAAGTCCGTGCCGACCGTCAGCAGGCTCTTGCCATTCGCTGGCTGATCGACTCGGCCCGCAAGCGCGGTGAGAACACCATGCGTGAGCGCCTTTCTGGCGAGCTCATGGATGCTGTGAACGGGCGTGGTCAGGCCGTCAAGAAACGCGAAGATACGCACCGTATGGCTGACGCCAACCGTGCCTTCTCGCACTACCGCTGGTAGTAGGAGCGCCCTATGGCACGCGAATATCCAATTCCGCTCTATCGTAACTTCGGCATCATGGCGCACATCGATGCTGGCAAGACGACTACGACTGAGCGCATTCTGTACTACACCGGCAAGTCCCATAAGATCGGCGAAGTCCACGACGGCGCCGCGACCATGGACTGGATGGAGCAAGAGCAGGAACGCGGCATTACGATCACGTCTGCTGCCACGACCACGTTCTGGAAAGATCGGAACGGTACCCAGCACCGCTTCAACATCATCGACACCCCCGGCCACGTTGACTTCACCATTGAAGTTGAGCGTTCGCTGCGTGTGCTCGACGGTGCCGTTGCCCTGCTGGACGCCAATGCTGGTGTTGAGCCACAGACTGAGACCGTTTGGCGTCAGGCCGACAAGTACCGGGTTCCCCGTCTGATCTTCGTGAACAAGATGGACAAGATCGGCGCCGATTTTTATCGCTGCGTCGAGATGGTCGGTTCGCGTCTTGGTGCCAAGGGCGTTCCGGTGCAGCTGCCGATCGGCGCTGAGAATGAGTTCAAGGGCGTTGTCGACCTGATCGAGATGAACGCTCTGGTCTGGCGCAACGAAGAGCTTGGGGCCCAGTGGGACGTTGTTGAGATCCCCGAAGACCTCAAGGACAAAGCCGAGAAGTATCGCGAAGCGCTGATCGAAGCCGCGGTTGAACTCGACGACGACGCCATGGAAGCGTATCTGAACGGCGAAGTGCCGAACAACGATACGATCCGCCGGCTGCTCCGTCGCGGTGTCATCGATGCGAAGTTCTTCCTGATCTTTGCGGGCTCCGCCTTCAAGAACAAGGGCGTGCAGCCTCTGCTGGACGGCGTGATCGACTACCTGCCGTCGCCTGCTGACGTTCCAGCCATCCAGGGTATCGATGCCCGTACGGAGGCACCGATCGAGCGTCACGCCGACGACAATGAGCCGCTCTCGATGCTGGCTTTCAAGATTGCCAACGATCCGCATATGGGTTCGTTGACCTTCTGCCGCATCTACTCGGGTCACATCGAGCAGGGCGCAATGCTGGAAAACACGGTCAAGGAAAAGCGCGAACGCGTCGGCCGTATGTTCCAGATGCACGCCAACAGCCGCGAGCAGATCACCGAAGCCTTCGCTGGCGACATCGTCGCTATCGTTGGCCTCAAGGACACGACCACGGGCGATACGCTTTGCGCGCAGAATGCTCCGGTTATCCTTGAACGCATGATCTTCCCCGAGCCGGTTATCGATATCTCGGTTGAACCGAAGTCGAAGGCCGACCAGGAAAAGATGGGTCTTGCGCTCAATCGTCTTGCTGCCGAGGATCCGTCGTTCCGCGTCAAGACTGACGAAGAATCGGGTCAGACCATCATCTCGGGCATGGGCGAGTTGCACCTCGACATTCTCGTTGATCGCATGCGTCGCGAGTTCAAGGTGGAAGCCAATATCGGTCAGCCTCAGGTGGCTTATCGTGAGACCATCACCCGCAAGGCCGATGTGGACTATACCCACAAGAAGCAGTCGGGTGGTTCGGGCCAGTTCGCTCGTGTCAAGCTGACGGTTGAGCCAGGTGAAGTCGGCAAGGGTCTTGAGTTCGTCAACGCCGTTGTTGGTGGCTCGGTGCCCAAGGAATACATCCCGGGCGTCGAAAAGGGCGTGAAGTCGGTGATGGCTGCTGGTCCGTTGATCGGGTTCCCGATCGTGGACGTCAAGGTGACGCTGACCGAAGGCGCCTACCACGATGTTGACTCCTCGGTGCTGGCATTCGAAATCGCCGGTCGTGCTGGTTTCAACGAAGGTCTTCGTAAAGCGGCTCCAAAAATCCTGGAGCCCATCATGAAGGTTGAAGTTGTCACGCCGGAAGATTACATGGGCGACGTCATCGGCGACCTGAACTCCCGTCGGGGCCAAATTCATGGAACCGAGAGTCGTGGTGTCCTTCAGGTGGTGAATGCCTATGTGCCGCTCGCGAACATGTTCGGCTATGTGAACTCGCTGCGCTCCATGAGCCAGGGTCGTGCACAATATACGATGACGTTCGACCACTACGAGCAAGTGCCACAGGCAGTCGCTGACGAAGTCCAGGCCAAGTACGCCTAAACAAGAAACTGAAACTAGGTTGGCCGCAGGGCTAACCGATACGGAGAGAAGCAATGGGCAAGGAAAAGTTTTCCCGCAATAAGCCTCACTGCAACATCGGCACCATCGGTCACGTTGACCATGGCAAGACCTCGCTGACCGCAGCCATCACCAAGGTTCTGGCCGAAACCGGTGGCGCGACCTTCAAGGCGTACGACCAGATCGACGCGGCGCCCGAAGAAAAGGCCCGTGGCATCACCATCAACACCGCTCACGTTGAGTATGAGACTGCCAATCGGCACTACGCTCACGTGGACTGCCCCGGCCACGCCGACTATGTGAAGAACATGATCACCGGCGCAGCCCAGATGGACGGCGCGATCCTGGTCGTGTCGGCTGCTGACGGCCCAATGCCCCAGACTCGCGAGCACATCTTGCTGGCCCGTCAGGTTGGCGTGCCTGCTCTCGTGGTGTTCCTGAACAAGTGCGACATGGTCGACGATCCGGAACTGCTTGAGCTGGTTGAGCTGGAAGTCCGCGAGCTCCTGAGCTCGTACGAATTCCCCGGCGATGATATCCCGATCACCAAGGGTTCGGCCTTGGCCGCTCTCGAGGACTCGGACAAGGCTCTTGGTCACGACGCCGTTCTGGCGCTGATGAAGACCGTTGACGAGTACATCCCGCAGCCAGAGCGTCCTGTTGACCAGCCGTTCCTGATGCCGATCGAAGACGTGTTCTCGATCTCGGGTCGTGGTACTGTGGTGACCGGTCGCGTTGAACGCGGCATCGTCAAGGTTGGCGAAGAAGTCGAAATCGTCGGCATCAAGGCAACCCAGAAGACCACCGTTACCGGTGTCGAAATGTTCCGCAAGCTGCTCGACTCGGGCCAGGCTGGCGACAACATCGGCGCGCTGATCCGTGGTATCGACCGCACCCAGGTGGAGCGTGGTCAGGTTCTGTGCAAGCCCGGTTCCGTGACCCCACACACCGACTTCGTTGCTGAGGCCTATATCCTCACCAAGGAAGAAGGCGGCCGTCACACCCCGTTCTTCGGTAACTACCGTCCGCAGTTCTACTTCCGGACCACCGACGTGACCGGTATCGTGACCCTGCCGGAAGGCACGGAAATGGTTATGCCTGGCGACAACATCAACATGAACGTTCAGCTGATCGTTCCGATCGCCATGGAAGAGAAGCTCCGCTTCGCTATCCGTGAAGGTGGCCGCACCGTCGGCGCCGGCGTGGTCGCCAAGATCCTTAAGTAAGAGCGACTGTTTATTCGCGGCGCGCGGATTGACGCGCGCCGCGTCCATTTCTGTCAGGATTCACAAGATGAACGGTCAAAATATTCGCATCAGGCTCAAGGCCTTTGACCATCGTGTGCTCGATAGCTCGACCCGCGAGATCGTCAATACGGCCAAGCGTACGGGCGCGCAGGTACGCGGCCCAATTCCGCTGCCGACGCGGATCGAGAAGTTCACCGTCAACCGCTCGCCGCACATCGACAAGAAGTCGCGCGAGCAGTTCGAGATCCGGACCCACAAGCGTCTTCTCGACATCGTGGATCCGACTCCCCAGACGGTTGATGCACTGATGAAGCTCGACCTCGCCGCCGGTGTGGACGTCGAAATCAAGCTCTAAGTGACATAATTTTCGCGCTTGCCGCCAACAGGGTCCTCTTGGGAAACAATGACCCGGCACAGCGCCAGTTTGAAAAGGTTTAAACCGATGCGTTCTGGATTGATCGCACAGAAGCTGGGCATGACCCGCATTTTCACCGATGACGGCGCGCATGTGCCGGTCACGGTGCTTGAGCTGCAGAACTGCCAGGTGGTAGGTCAGCGGACCGCGGAAAAAGACGGCTATGTGGCGTTGCAGCTCGGTGCTGGGCAGGCGAAAGCCAAGAATACGACCAAGGCAGAACGCGGCCAGTTCGCCGTTGCCAAGGTCGAGCCAAAGCGCCACGTCGCTGAGTTCCGCGTTGATGAGGCCAACCTCATCGAGGTCGGCGCGCAGCTGCAGGCTGACCACTTTGTCGAAGGCCAGCTGGTGGATGTCACCGGCACCTCGATTGGTAAGGGTTTTGCCGGCGGTATGAAGCGCTGGAACTTTGGTGGTCTGCGCGCGACCCACGGTGTGTCTGTGTCGCACCGTTCGATCGGTTCGACCGGTGGCCGTCAGGACCCGGGCAAGACCTTCAAAAACAAGAAGATGCCGGGCCATATGGGCGATCGTCGCATCACCACGCAGAACCTCAAGGTCGTCAAGACCGATGTCGAGCGCGGTTTGATCATGATCCAGGGTTCGGTCCCCGGCGCCAAGGGCGCTTGGATCATGATCAAGGACGCCGTCAAGAAGCCTGCTCCCAAGGATGCGGCTTTCCCCGGTTCGTTCAAGCCCGCCGCTGATGTTGCGGGGGAGGCAGTATAAATGGAACTCCAGGTAACCACTCTTGATGGCCAGTCGAACGGCAGCGTTACGCTTGCTGACGACGTGTTCGGCCTCGAAGTGCGGCAGGACATCCTGCACCGCATGGTTCGCTACCAGCAGCTCAAGGCCATGGCCGGCACGCACGATGTCAAGCATCGTTCGGAAGGCGTGCGCACGGGCAAGAAGTTCGTGAAGCAGAAGGGTTCGGGCGGCGCCCGTCACGGCGATCGCAAGGCTCCCCAGTTCCGTGGTGGTGGCCGTGCATTCGGTCCGACCCCGCGCAGCCATGCGATCGATCTTCCCAAGAAGGTCCGCGCCCTGGCACTCAAGCATGCTTTGTCGGCCAAGGCTAAGGCAGGCGATCTGATCGTCCTGGATAGCGTTGCGACTGCTGCTCCCAAGACTGCGGCGCTTCGCACCGTGTTCGGCAACTTGGCCTGGTCCAATGCGCTGATCATCGATGGTGCGGCTGTGGACCAGAACTTCGCTCTGGCCGCCCGCAACATTCCGCACATCGACGTGCTGCCGGTGCAGGGGATCAACGTTGTTTCGATCCTCAAGCGTGAAAAGCTCGTCCTGACCAAGGCAGCGCTCGAAGCGCTGGAAGCGAGGTTCGCATGAACAAGCTTAGCGCTTACGACATCGTCCGCAATCCAGTGGTGACTGAAAAGTCGACCATGGCTTCGGAAAACAACCAGGTTGTTTTCGATGTGGCAATCGATGCCAGCAAGACCGAGATTAAGGCTGCCGTCGAGCAGCTCTTCCAGGTCAAGGTCAAGGCAGTTAACACCCTCGTCCGCAAGGGCAAGGTGAAGCGTTTCCGCGGCAAGATCGGCGTTCGTAACGACGTCAAGAAGGCCATCGTGACCCTCGTCGACGGCCAGTCGATCGATATTTCGACCGGCCTCTAAGGGACAGAGACAAAAATGGCTCTAAAAACTTACAATCCCACCTCCGAAGGCCGTCGTCAGCTGATCACGACCGATCGTTCGGAACTCTGGAAGGGCGCTCCGGTCAAGACCTTGACCGAGGGTTTGTCCAAAAAGGGTGGCCGTAACAACCGTGGACGCATCACTGCGTTCCACCGTGGCGGCGGTCACAAGCGGACCTATCGTCTGGTTGACTTTAAGCGCGTCAAGTTCGACTCGGTCGGCACTGTCGAGCGGCTGGAATACGATCCCAACCGCACCGCCTGGATCGCCCTGGTGATCTACGAAGACGGCGAGAAGGCTTATATCATTGCGCCGCAGCGTTTGTCGGCTGGTGACAAGGTCATCTCTTCGATGAACGGCGCCGACGTGAAGCCCGGCAATGCAATGCCGCTCGAGCGTATGCCCGTTGGCACGATCGTGCACAACATTGAGCTTAAGCCCCGCAAGGGGGGTCAGGTCGCTCGCTCGGCTGGTGCTTATGCCCAGTATGTTGGTCGCGACCAGGGTTGGGCGATCCTGCGCCTGAACTCGGGTGAACAGCGCCGCGTGCATGGCACTTGCCTTGCAACCGTTGGCGCGGTTTCCAACCAGGACCACTCCAACACCTCGCTCGGCAAGGCCGGCCGGTCGCGTTGGCTGGGTCGCAAGCCCGTCACCCGCGGCGTGGCCATGAACCCGATCGATCACCCGCATGGTGGTGGTGAAGGCCGTACCTCTGGTGGCCGTCACCCGGTTACGCCTTGGGGCAAGCCGACCAAGGGCAAGAAGACTCGCAGCAACAAGGCAACGGACAAGTTCATCGTTCGTAGCCGCCACGTGAAGAAGGGCAGGTAAAACATGACCCGTTCGATTTGGAAGGGGCCGTTTGTTGACGGCTATCTGCTCAAGAAGGCCGAGAAGGCCCAGTCGTCAGGCCGCAGCGATGTGGTCAAGATCTGGAGCCGCCGCTCGACCATTCTGCCGCAGTTTGTCGGCATCACCTTCGGCGTCCACAACGGCCAGAAGCATGTTCCGGTGAACGTCACTGAAGACATGATCGGCCACAAGTTCGGCGAATTCGCTCCTACCCGTACCTATTACGGGCATGCGGCCGACAAGAAGGCCAAGAGGAAGTAAGATGGGCAAGCCAAAAACCCAGCGTTCGCTCAAGGACAACGAGGCCAAGGCTGTGTTGCGCATGCTGCGCATCAGCCCGCAGAAGCTCAACCTTCTGGCCCAGCTGATCCGTGGCAAGAAGGTCGAGAAGGCTCTCGCCGAACTCGAGTTCTCGCACAAGCGCATTTCCGGCCAGGTCAAGAAGGTGCTCGAGAGCGCCATCGCGAACGCCGAGAACAACCATGGCCTCGATACCGACGCGCTCGTCGTCGCCGAAGCCTATGTCGGCAACTCGCTTGTCATGAAGCGTTTCACGGCTCGTGGCCGTGGCCGGTCGTCGCGGATCGAGAAGCCTTTCGCGCATCTGACGATCATCGTCCGGCAAGTTGAGGAGGCCGCATAATGGGCCAGAAGATCAATCCAATTGGCTTCCGCCTGGGCATCAACCGCACCTGGGACAGCCGCTGGTTCGCCAACAAGGGCGAATACGGTTCGCTGCTGCAGGAAGACCTCAAGATCCGCGAGACTCTGCTCGAGGACCTCAAGGCCGCTGCCGTGTCCAAGATCGTCATCGAGCGTCCGCACCGTAAGTGCCGCGTGTCGATCCACACCGCCCGTCCGGGCATCGTGATCGGCAAGAAGGGCGCGGACATCGACAAGATCCGCGCCAAGGTCAAGAAGTACACTGACAGCGAAGTGCACATCAACATCGTTGAAGTGCGCAAGCCGGAAACCGATGCGACCCTCGTTGCCCAAGGCATTGCCCAGCAGCTGGAACGTCGTGTTGCCTTCCGCCGCGCCATGAAGCGTGCTGTGCAGACCGCAATTCGCATGGGCGCCGGTGGGATCCGCGTGAATGTTGGTGGTCGCCTTGGTGGCGCTGACATCGCTCGTACCGAATGGTACCGCGAAGGTCGCGTTCCGCTGCACACCCTGCGTGCTGATATCGACTACGGCACTGCCGAAGCCGAAACCACGTATGGCATCATCGGTATCAAGGTCTGGATCTTCAAGGGTGAAGTTCTTGAGCACGATCCCACTGCCCATGAGCGTCGCGCGACTGAAGGCAACGATGCCGGTGGTCAGCGTAGCGAACGCAGCGAGCGTGGTCCGCGGCCTGATCGCGGTGACCGCGATCGTGAACGCGCATAAGAAGGTTAGTTCATTATGCTGCAACCAAAAAAGACTAAGTTCCGCAAGGCGCACAAGGGCCGTATCCACGGCGTCGCCAAGGGCGGCACCGAGCTTGCCTTCGGCCAGTATGCCCTCAAGGCAACTGAGCCAGAGCGGGTCACCGCTCGCCAGATCGAAGCTGCTCGTCGCGCCATTACCCGCGAGATGAAGCGCCAGGGTCGTGTCTGGATCCGTATCTTCCCAGATGTGCCGGTTTCCAAGAAGCCGACTGAAGTGCGTATGGGTAAGGGCAAGGGTTCGGTTGAATTCTGGGCTGCTCGTGTTAAACCGGGCCGCATTGTATTCGAGATCGACGGCGTCCCCGAGGACGTTGCCAAGGAAGCGCTGCGCCTTGGCGCAATGAAGCTTCCGATCATGACGCGGGTTGTTACCCGCATTGCCGACTAAGGACTGCGAGCATGAAAGCCAGTGATGTGCGGAGCAAGACCGCAGACGAACTGAAGGATCAGCTCGTCGACCTCAAGAAAGAACAGTTCAACCTGCGTTTCCAGCGTGCTACTCAGCAGCTGGAAAAGCCGGCCCAGGTAAAGTCCGTCCGCCGCGACATCGCGCGGATCAAGACGATCCTCGGCGAAAAGAACGCAGCGAAGTAAGGAGCCGCGACCATGCCAAAGCGCGTTTTGCAGGGGACTGTGGTCTCCGACGCCAATGAGAAGACGGTCGTGGTGCGCGTTGAGCGCCGCTTCACGCATCCCGTGATGAAGAAGACGGTTCGCCGGTCCAAGAAGTATCACGCCCATGACGAGGCCAATTTGGCCAAGGTCGGGCAGATCGTTTGGATCGAAGAGTGTGCGCCGATTTCCAAGAACAAGCGCTGGACGCTGGTTCAGGACGCGGCTCAGGAAGGTGCTACGCCATGATCCAGATGCAGTCCAATCTCGATGTCGCCGACAACTCCGGCGCCAAGCGGGTCATGTGCATCAAGGTACTGGGCGGTTCGCACCGCAAGTACGCTTCGGTCGGCGACATCATCGTCGTCTCCGTCAAGGATGCCATTCCACGTGGCCGTGTCAAGAAGGGCCAGGTCATGAAGGCCGTGGTCGTTCGCACCGCGTTCGACATCCGTCGTCCCGATGGCACCGTAATCCGCTTCGACAAGAATGCCGCGGTTCTGATCAACAATCAGAAAGAGCCAATCGGCACTCGTATCTTCGGACCAGTTCCGCGCGAGCTTCGCGCCAAGAACCACATGAAGATCATTTCGCTCGCGCCAGAGGTGCTGTAATGGCTGCCAAGATTAAAAAGGGCGACAAGGTCGTCGTCCTGGCCGGCAAGGACAAGGGCAAGACCGGGCAGGTCCTGCAGGTCATCCCGACCGAAACCAAGGCGCTGGTCCAGGGTATCAACCTGGTTCGTCGCCACACCAAGCAGACCGCGTCGACCGATGCAGGGATCTTCACCAAGGAAGCCCCGATCCATTTGTCGAACATCGCGCTCGCCGACAAGGATGGCAAGCCCACCCGCGTCGGTTTCCAGATCAACGACGGCGTCAAGACGCGCGTTGCCAAGTCGACCGGAGATGTGATCGATGGCTGAGACCGCTTACATTCCGCGGCTTCGTACCGAGTATGAAGAAAATATCCGCAAGGTTCTTCAGGAGCAGTTCTCCTACAAGAACGTCATGGAAATGCCCAAGCTCGACAAGATCGTGCTGAACATGGGCGTTGGCGAAGCCGTCAACGACACCAAGAAGGTCAAGAGCGCTGCGGGCGATCTGGAAAAGATTGCCGGCCAGAAGCCCGTGATCACCCATGCTCGCAAGTCGATCGCCGGCTTCAAGGTGCGCGAAGACATGCCGCTGGGCGTCAAGGTCACGCTGCGCAAGACGCGCATGTATGAATTCCTTGACCGTCTGGTCAACATTGCGCTGCCCCGCGTGCGAGATTTCCGCGGCCTCAATCCGAATTCATTTGACGGCCGTGGCAACTACGCTATGGGCATCAAGGAACATATCATCTTCCCGGAAATCAACTACGATCAGGTTGACCAGGTCTGGGGCATGGACATCGTCATTGCGACGACGGCCAAGAGCGATGATGAGGCGCGCGCGCTTCTCAAGGCATTCAACTTCCCGTTCCGCCAGTAAGCGGGCAGGGGAAGGATAAGGAACAGGACATGGCCAAGACCAGCTCCATTGAAAAGAACAAGAAGCGCGTTGCGCTCGCCAAGCAGTATGCCGGCAAGCGCGCAGCTCTCAAGGCGCAGACCAAGGATCAGTCGATCCCCATTGATCAGCGTTTCGCGGCCCAGTTGAAGCTGGCCGAACTGCCGCGCAATTCCGCCAAGGTGCGGGTGCGCAATCGTTGCGAAGTGTCGGGTCGTCCACGCGCTTACTATCGTAAGCTCAAGATGAGCCGTATTGCCCTGCGTGAGCTGGGCAACATGGGCATGATTCCCGGCCTCGTGAAGTCGAGCTGGTAAGGAGAATCTGAGATGAGCTTTTCCGATCCCATCGGCGATATGCTGACCCGCATCCGCAATGCCCAGTTGCGCCGCAAGACTTCCGTGTCCACGCCGGCTTCCACGCTGCGTGGTCGCGTCCTGGACGTGCTTCAGTCCGAAGGCTTCATCCGCGGCTATTCGGAAACCAAGTTCGAGAACGGCGCTGCCGAATACGAAATTGAACTGAAGTATGCCGAAAACGACCCCGTGATTCGCACCATCGAGCGCGTTTCGCGTCCCGGCCGACGCGTTTATGCGTCGGTCAAGAATATCCCCCAGGTTGCGAATGGCCTGGGTGTGTCGATCCTCTCCACCCCCAAGGGTGTGATGGCCGACCACGAAGCCAAGGCCGCCAATGTCGGTGGCGAGGTACTCTGCCGCGTGTTCTAGGGCTTGTGCCCTGGATCCACGGTAAGACGATTACTCAAGGATTGAACTGAAAATGTCACGTACTGGCAAGAAACCGGTTGCACCGGTGAGTGGCGTTACGGTGACCGTCAATGGTCGCACCGTAACCGCCAAGGGGCCCAAGGGCGAGCTGAGCCTGCCCCTCATGGAAGTTGTCAATGTTGAGCAGGGCGACGACGGCATCACCGTTGTTCCGGCCAACGACACCCGTGAGGCGCGCGCTGCCTGGGGCACCACCCGTGCACTGATCCAGAACATGGTCACCGGTGTCAGCACGGGCTTTGAAAAGCGGCTGGCGATCCAGGGTGTTGGTTATCGCGCTGCAATGCAGGGCAAGGACATCAAGCTTTCGCTTGGGTTCAGCCACGAAGTGATCTACCAAGCCCCTGCGGGCATCACGCTTGCTGTCCCTGCACCGACCGAGATCATCGTAACCGGTACGGACAAGCAGCAGGTTGGCCAGGTTGCGGCCAATATCCGCGAGTGGCGTGCTCCAGAGCCCTACAAGGGCAAGGGCGTGCGGTACCTGGGCGAACAGGTCTTCCGCAAAGAAGGCAAGAAGAAGTAAGGAGCGCCAGCTATGGCTATTAGTGCAAAAGGTGCGGAGCGCCGCAAGGCCCGTGTCCGCAAGGCGCTCAAGGCTCGTGCCTTCGGTCGTCCGCGTCTGTCGGTTTTCCGTTCGGACAAGAACATCTACGCTCAGATCATCGATGACACGACGGGTCGCACCCTTGCGGCCGCTTCGACGCTCGACAAGGACATCAAGTCCAGTGTTGCCAATGGCAGCACCGCTGAGGCTGCAGCAGCGATCGGCAAGCTGATTGCCGAGCGCGGCACCCAGGCTGGCGTTGCCGAAGTCGTCTTCGACCGTGGGTCGTACATCTATCACGGCCGTGTAAAGGCCCTTGCAGAGGCAGCCCGTGAGGGCGGTCTGCAGTTCTAAGACACGGCAAGGAAAAACATTATGAGCAGAGACGTTCAAGAACGCGAAAGCGAATTCGTCGATCGCCTGGTCCACATCAACCGTGTGGCTAAGGTGGTCAAGGGTGGCCGTCGCTTCGGCTTTGCAGCGCTTGTTGTTGTTGGCGACCAGAAGGGCCGCGTTGGCTTTGGTCACGGCAAGGCGCGCGAAGTTCCCGAAGCAATCCGCAAGGCCACCGAGCAGGCGAAGCGGCAGATGATCCGCGTACCCCTGCGCGACGCTCGTACGCTGCACCACGATGTGCAGGGTCGTCACGGCGCCGGCAAGGTGATCCTGCGCGCAGCTGTTCCGGGTACCGGCATCATTGCTGGTGGTCCGATGCGCGCTGTGTTCGAAACGCTTGGCATCAACGACATCGTTGCCAAGTCGCAGGGCACTGCAAACCCATACAACATGGTGCGGGCTACCTTTGATGCGCTCAAGCGCGTTGATAGCCCTCGCTCGGTGGCCTCCCGTCGTGGCCTAAAGGTTTCCGAACTGCAGGCTCGCCGCGGCGAAGCTGCCGTCGAAGTCTAATCGCACCACCTAGTCGGAGATTAAAAATGGCTGATGGCAAAACCATTACCGTCCAGCAGATCGGATCACCGATCCGCCGTGACAAGGTGCAGCGTGCAACCCTGATCGGTCTGGGGCTGAACAAGATGAACAAGAAGCGCGAGCTGATTGATACGCCCGAAGTGCGCGGCATGATCAACAAGCTCCCGCACCTCGTCCGCGTAATCGGCGAGTAGGAAAGAAGGTCCCCCATGACCCGTTTGAACGAACTTCGTGATAATCCAGGCTCCAGCAAGACCCGTATCCGCGTAGGCCGCGGTATCGGTTCGGGCAAGGGCAAGACCGGTGGTCGCGGTGGCAAGGGCCAGACCGCACGCTCAGGCGTGGCGATCAACGGTTTTGAAGGCGGCCAGATGCCCCTTCACATGCGTATGCCAAAGCGCGGCTTCAATCCGCCGAACCCCAAGGACTGGAACCAGATCCGTATCGATCGCATCCAGAACTACATCGACAGCGGCAAGCTGGACGTGTCCGGTATTGTCGATGCTCAGGCTCTTGTTGCTGCCGGCGTGATCCGTCGCGTCAAGGACGGCGTGCGCCTGATCGGTGCTGAGGGTTTCACCGCCTCCAAGGTCACCTTCAAGGTTGATTATGCAACCAAGGGTGCGCTTGCAGCTATTGAATCTGCAGGCGGCAAGGTCGATTTGCTCAAGGCAAAGTCGACGGCAGAGGACGCACAGGCCGAGTGATCTCACTCGGTCTTACGCGCCTGGCCTTAAAGCCATAGGGAGCGATGCATGGCGTCCGCAGCCGAGCAACTAGCTCGTAATCTTAACTTCTCGACCTTCTCGAAGGCCAAGGCCCTTCAGCAGCGCATCTGGTTCACACTGGGCGCGCTGCTCGTTTATCGGCTTGGCACTTTCATTCCCGTTCCTGGCATTGATCCGGACGCGTTCCGCGCGACCTTCGAACAATCCCAGCAGGGCATTATCGGCATGTTCAACATGTTCGCCGGCGGTGCCGTCGAACGCATGGCGATCTTTGCCCTCAACCTGATCCCCTATATCACGGCTTCGATCGTCGTGCAGGTGATCGCCACCGCATCGCCTCGTCTTGAGGCGCTCAAGAAAGAAGGCGAAGCTGGCCGTCGCAAGATGAACCAGTACACGCGCTATCTTGCCGTGGTGTTTTGTGCCGTTCAGGCCTACGGCATCGCCGTCGGACTGGAGGGCAGCCAGGGCGTTGTGCTCAATCCAGGTTGGTTCTTCCGTATCTCGACGGTGATCACGCTGGTTGGCGGCACCATGTTCCTGATGTGGCTGGGCGAACAGATCACTGCACGCGGCGTAGGTAACGGCATTTCCTTGATCATCTTTGCCGGTATCGTCGCCAACCTGCCGACCACAATCGTTCAGACTTTCGAGCTGAGCCGGACCGGTGCTTTGCCGCCCCTGGCTGGCTTTGGCATCGTGCTGCTTTCGATCGCGGTGATCGCCTTCATCGTTTTCTTCGAACGTGCCCAGCGCCGGCTGCTGATCCAGTATCCAAAGCGCCAGGTCGGCAACAAGATGTTCCAGGGTGACACCTCGCATCTGCCGCTCAAGCTCAACACGGCAGGCGTGATCCCGGTGATCTTCGGTTCATCGCTCCTGCTGCTGCCTGCAACCATCGCGTCCTTTGCCGCTCAAGGCAACGCGCCGCAATGGCTTCAGGTGACCACGGCGCTGCTCGGTCGTGGGCAACCACTTTACCTTGCGCTCTTTGCCTTCTTCATCATCTTCTTCGCCTTCTTCTACACGGCAATCGTCTTCAACCCGCAGGAAACTGCTGACAATCTCAAGCGCTCTGGCGGCTTCATCCCGGGCATTCGTCCCGGCGAGCGGACCGCTCAGTACATCGACTATGTGCTGACTCGTATCACTCTGATCGGCGCGCTTTATCTGACTGTCGTGGCGCTGATTCCTGAGTTGATCCACAACCAGCTGGCGGTGAGCCAGTTCATCGGCGGCACCTCGCTGCTGATCATGGTGACGGTGACGCTCGATACGGTTAGCCAGATCCAGAGCCATCTGATTGCGCAGCAATATGAAGGGCTGGTCAAGAAGTCTCGTCTGGGTGGGGGCAAACGTCGATGAGGTTGATCCTGTTGGGGCCGCCAGGAGCGGGCAAGGGGACACAAGCAAAAATCCTGCTGGAGACCTACGGAATTCCGCAGCTCTCCACCGGGGACATCCTGAGGTCGGCTATTGCCGCCAAGACCCCGTTGGGGCTTGAGGCCAAGGCCATTGTGGATCGTGGGGATCTAGTTTCCGACGAGATCGTCAATGGCATCGTTGCTGAACGGCTCGATGCACAGGACTGCCAGCCGGGCTTTATCCTCGACGGCTTTCCCCGCACCATTGCCCAGGCGGAAGCCTTGGGTGAGATGCTGGCGGCCAAGGGTGTCGAGCTCGACGCCGTGGTCGAGATCAAGGCCGATCCCGATGTTCTGGTCCAGCGCGTGATTAATCGCGCCAAGGAAAGTGGCGGCGCTCGCGCCGACGACAACGAGGACGTGCTGCGCAAGCGCCTTGCCGTTTACGGCGAGCAAACCGCGCCGTTGGTTGCCTATTACAGTGGCAAGGGTCTACTGCGAACTGTGGACGGCATGGCGCCGGTCACCGCAGTGACCGATGCCATCAAGGCGGCCATCGAGCACTGAAGGCAGATTTGGCAGGGCAGTTGACTCTGGCTTGTCAAGTCCTTAAAGAACCGCGTCAGTTCCATAGATTATTGGGCTGGATTCGGTTCCTCAATTGGTTGGGGGTCGAAATCCGGTCCCTTGTTGTTTAAAGGCACGGGCCGTGATGGTATCCGTGTTGAATGAAGGAGAGCAGACGTGGCTCGTATTGCTGGCGTCAATATCCCGACGAATAAGCGCGTGATCATCGCGTTGCAGTATATCCACGGGATTGGTGACAAGTTCGCCGAGGATATCTGCACCAAGGTTGGCATTCCAGCCGAGCGCCGCGTCAATGAACTGACCGACGCTGAAGTTATCCAGATCCGTGAAACCATCGACCGCGACTATGTCGTGGAAGGTGATCTGCGCCGCAATGTGGCAATGAACATCAAGCGTCTGATGGACCTGGGCAATTATCGCGGCCTGCGCCACCGTCGCGGTTTGCCGGTTCGCGGTCAGCGTACCCACACCAATGCCCGCACCCGCAAGGGTCCGGCCAAGCCGATCGCCGGCAAGAAGAAGTAAGAACCCATTTGGGGTTCTTCGATGTAGCTGCCGGGGCCGCTCCAAGGCTGACGGCAGCGTAGATATCGATCAGAGGAATTAAATGGCTAAGACTGAAACCACGCGCGTCCGCCGCAAGGAGCGCAAGAATATCACGTCGGGTGTTGCTCACGTGAATGCATCCTTCAACAACACCATGGTCACCATCGCTGACATGCAGGGCAACACGATTTCGTGGAGCTCCTCGGGTGTGATGGGCTTCAAGGGTTCTCGCAAGTCGACCCCGTACGCGGCTCAGGTCGCTGCTGAAGATGCTGCCAAGAAGGCTCAGGAACACGGCATGAAGACCCTTGAGGTTGAAGTGCGCGGTCCTGGTTCGGGTCGCGAGTCTGCGCTGCGCGCTCTCCAGGCTGCCGGTTTCAACGTCACCTCGATCCGTGACGTCACTTCAATCCCGCACAACGGCTGCCGTCCGCGCAAGCGGCGCCGCGTTTAATAGAGCAGTCAAGAGCTCCCGGCCGGGGCGGCCGGGAGTCTTATTGCGTTTGCGGCGGTGCGGCCGGGCGAGGGCCGCGATTTTGAAAGGACAAGAACCGTGACGATCCAGAGGAACTGGCAAGAACTGATTAAGCCGACCAAGCTGGAGATTGTTTCGGGCAGCGATAACGCGCGCGTGGCCTCGGTTGTTGCCGAGCCGCTTGAGCGCGGTTACGGGCTTACCCTTGGTAACGCCCTGCGTCGCGTGCTGCTGTCGTCGCTCCAGGGCGCGGCGGTGACGGCAATCCAGATTGATGGCATTCTGCACGAATTCTCCTCGCTGCCGGGCGTGCGCGAGGACATGACCGACCTTGTCCTCAACGTGAAAGAGATCGCGTTGAAGATGGGCGGCGAAGGCCCAAAGCGTCTGCAGCTCACGCGGCAGGGGCCGGGCGCTGTGACCGCGGGCGACATCAAGGTCACCGGCGACATCGAAGTGCTGAACCCCGATTTCGTGATCTGCCATCTTGATGATGGCGCCGAGATCAATATCGAGTTCACCGTGAACACCGGCAAAGGCTATGTGCCTGCCGACAAGAACCGTCCTGAAGACGCGCCGATCGGCTATATCCCGGTCGACTCCCTGTTTTCGCCGGTTCGTCGCGTATCCTACAAGGTCGATGCCACCCGCGCCGGTGAATCGCTCGACAAGGACAAGCTGACGCTGCAGGTGGAAACCAATGGCGCGATCTCGCCGGATGATGCCGTGGCATACGCCGCCCGCATCCTGCAGGATCAGCTGTCGGTGTTCGTGAACTTCGAAGAGCCCAGCAAGGAAAAGGCGCAGGATTCTGTGCCCGAGCTGGCCTTCAATCCGGCGCTGCTCAAGAAGGTCGACGAACTCGAGCTTTCGGTGCGTTCGGCCAACTGCCTCAAGAACGACAACATCGTTTACATCGGCGACCTGATCCAGAAGACGGAAGCCGAGATGCTGCGGACCCCGAACTTCGGCCGCAAGTCGCTCAACGAAATCAAGGAAGTCCTGGCACAGATGGGGCTTCATCTCGGAATGGACGTCAACAACTGGCCACCCGAGAATATCGATGACCTCGCCAAGCGCTACGAAGATCATTATTGATCGCGCGCTGCCAAGCACTTTAGGAGACCACCATGCGCCACGGTAATTCAGGCCGCAAACTCAACCGTACGGCCAGCCATCGCAAGGCGATGTTCGCCAATATGTCCGCCGCGCTGATCAAGCACGAGCAGATCGTCACCACGCTGCCCAAGGCTAAGGACCTGCGTCCGATCGTCGAAAAGCTCATCACCCTTGGCAAGCGTGGCGATCTGCATGCTCGCCGTCAGGCGATTGCTCAGATCCGTGATGAAGGACAGGTCGCCAAGCTCTTTGCCGTGCTTGGCCCGCGTTATGCCGAGCGTCAGGGCGGCTATATCCGCATCATGAAGGCCGGCTTCCGCTATGGCGACAATGCGCCCATGGCCGTGATCGAGTTTGTTGATCGTGACGTCAATGCGAAGGGCCAGGACAGCGGCCCGGTACAGTATCGCGACGAAGACGAGTCCGAAGCCGCGTAAGCGCTCAGACCCATAGACTTTTAGAAGCGGCTGCGGTTCACTCCGTGGCCGCTTTTGTTTTGGGTGCCGCAATGCAGTCTGGTCGGATCCTGGTCACCGGTGCGAGTGGGTTTGTCGGAAAGTGGACCGTCCTCGAGTTGCTGCGCGCCGGTTTTGACGTACGCGGCACGGTGCGCTCCGAAGGCAAGGCAGAGGCCGTCCGCAAGACTGTCGCCGCCGAGTTGGGGCAGGGGGTCTTGTCACGCCTGCAACTCGTCAAGCTCGACCTGATGCACGATCGGGGTTGGCGGGACGCGATGATCGGGGTGGATGCGATTGTCCATGTCGCAGCCCAGATCCTCGGTATCGAACCCAAAGATCCGCAGGAGGTTATCGCCCCGGCCGTAGAGGGCACCGAGCGGGTCTTGCGCTTTGCCGTGGTCACGGGGGTCAAACGCGTGGTGATGACGTCTTCAATCGCCACCGTCGGCTATGGCCATGGGCATGTCACGGGCCAGCGGGTTTACACCGAGGAGCACTTCACCGATCTCGCCGCGATGAAGTTCACCTGGGCTTATTGTGTGGGCAAGACCAAGGCCGAACGCGCCGCCTGGGCTTATGCGCGCTCCGAGCGCCTGGCGCTGACCACGATCCATCCCGGCGCGATACTGGGGCCGGCGCTCGATGATGATGCCAGTGTGTCCCTGCGTATGGTTTCGGGGCTCCTGGAGGGGTCTACGCCCGCCATGCCCAGCAATGGCTTTTCGGTGGTGGATGTCCGCGACGTGGCCGCCATGCACGTCGCCGCGCTCCAGCAGCCATCTTCTGCCGGGCACCGTTATCTGGCAACCTCGGACTATGTACCCTTTCCCGATGTGGCCGAAATTTTGCGCAGCGCCTATCCCGACCGCGCCATTACCCGCAAGCAGGTGCCGGATTGGTTGATCAAGCTCCTGGCGCGGTTTGGCGGGCCGACGCGCCAGATCATCAACGATATCGGCAACCAGAAACACTATGATCGCAGCAAAGGGGAAGGCTTGCTCGGCCGCCCCTTCATCAGTGGGCGGGATGCCATTCTCGCCACCGCCGAAAGCGTGATCCGGCTCGGCTTGGTAAAGCCGACCGACGCCAACACGCCGGCTCAGAGCGCCCAGGCACAATAAAGCGCCTTCACCTCATTGAGGTTCCGGCAGAACACCACGGGTAGGCCGGCCTCGCCCACCAGCAGGTTCAGGCGATCAGTGCTGCGCCGTGTCTTCCAGATCCAGCGGATCATCGCCCATTTGACGCTGTCCTTGTTGCCTTCGAGGCTGCCGGCACGGCGCTTCTGCAACAAGGTTCGCCTGAGATAGCGCAGATGGCGCCGGATGAAATGGTCATCGAGAATGATGACGCCGGTAGCACGCTGGAGGCGCTGCGGCAGCAATACGGAATAGTTGCCGTCCATCACCCAACGCTCACCCCGGATGGCCTCGTCGTGTAGCTGGTGAAACTGTGCATCCGGGCGCAGCTGCCAGTCCGTGCCCGACAGGTGCCGAAGCTGGTCGAGGTGCACCGGCGTAGCCTCGAGGTTTCGGGCCAAGGCCACGCACAGCGTCGACTTGCCGGCATTGCTGGGCCCCATGATCACGATGCGATCGCCCATGGCGGCCAGTGGCGGCACTTGCGGCATCTTTCTCCCCCCAAACGAAAGGGCCACCCCGATGGTCTGGGATGGCCCTTGTTCAGCTGTTTCGCGCTTACTCCGGCTGGACATCCTTGCCGGTGTAGACTTCCTCGACCCAGTACTGGTCACGGCGGTCAAAGCCGTTGAACGGGGTCAGCGAGGCCTGGGTATAGGCACCCATCAGGCCGAACTCGATCCAGTCGTCTTCATCGATATCGGCGGGCAGGGTGAACACCTGGGGCAACACGTCATAGCTGTCGCAGGTTGGGCCCCAGATGGTGAACTCAGAGAACTCCGCATTGTTGTCGTGCACCCGCGCACCGCGCCACACCCGCACTGGGGGAGTAAAGTGCATGAACTTCACTTCCATCAGCGAGCCATAGGCGCCGTCATTGACATAAACCGATTGGCCGCCACGCTGATGCTTTACCCGCAGCAGCAGCGAGGTGGACGAGGTCACGAGGGCCCGACCGGGCTCGATGATCAGCTCAGGGCGATTCTTGTTGCCGAAATGATCCTCGACCGCGGTCGAGATCGTTTCGAAATAATAGTCCATCGGCGGCGCTTCGCTGGTCGGGTAGGGGGCGGGATAGCCGCCACCGATATTAAGGCGTTTCAGCTCGATCCCCGCTTCGTTCACGATGCGCGATGCCGCCGCGATGTGACGCTCATAGGCATAGGCGTCTTCGCACTGCGAGCCGACATGGAAGCACAGGCTCGGCGTATAGCCCATCTGCTCGACCATGGTGACGATCTCGGCGGCGCCTTGCTCCATCACGCCAAACTTGATGCCGAAATCGTACGACTTCAGCGCCTTGCCGGCCTTGAAGCGCGTCGTGACCTCAACGTCGCGCGAGGGCGATACCACGGAGGCAAGCTGATCGAGCTGCTGGGGATGGTCGATGGTGAAGGAGCGAACGCCGAACTCCTCATACGCCCGCACAATTTCCCGCTTGTTCTTGATCGGGTTGTTGTAGTGCATTGCTGCACCCGGCGCATAGTCGCGCACCAGCTCCATCTCTCGATTGGAAGCAACGTCGAATGCCTTCAGCCCTTCGCGGTGCAGCTGCGCAATGATGTGGGGCGAAGGGTTGCACTTGACGGCATAAGTCAGCAGCCCGTCAAAGCCCTTGCGAAACACTTTTGTGGCCTTGTGCAGCTCCCGCTCCGAGAACAGAAATGCCGGAAAATCCGGAGCTTCCGCAGCGATCAGCGCGGAGGTATTGGGAAACACGTGTTTCGGCTCAGTGGTCATTGACGACTTGCCTTTCCGGCACAGGGGAGAGGGGGGAGGTGAGCGCTGCATATAGGGTGCCGGGCCCCCCAATTCAAACCTTTATTTGCATTGGATTTATCTGCTGGCCGCTGTGCCATTTTGACGACAAAGTCTGGGCGTTTCGCTGCCCCTCCGCGGCCCCTGGGCCGCACCCTTTGCTGGAGTTTTGCTTGATGCGTGTGCAGGCTTGGATCGGGGCTGGTTTGGTGCTTGGGGCTCTGGCTCTGGGCGGGACATTTGCTTTGGCTCCACTACAGCAAGCCTCCGTAGCGCAAAGCCAGGATCTGACCTCGGCCCCCGCCACCCGGCAGGTGCCCCAGAGCGAGGGGCAGCTCAAGCTCAGCTTTGCGCCGGTCGTGGCGACGGTCGCCCCTTCGGTGGTCAATGTCTATGCGACTCGCATCGAGCAGCAGGCGACTTCCCCCTTTGCCAGCGATCCATTCTTCCAGCGCTTTTTTGGTGGCCGCCAGTTCCAGAGCCGCCCGCGCGAGAGTCGCTCGCTGGGCTCGGGCGTAATTGTGGATGCCAGCGGCGTCGTGCTCACCAACCGCCATGTGATCGAGGGCGCCACCGATGTGCGTATCGCCCTTTCCGATGGCCGTGAGTTTGCAGTCGACATCGTCGTCGAAGATGCCCAGACTGATCTGGCCGTCCTGCGCGTGCGCGACCCCGCTTCCGTCACCTTCCCCGCCATCACCTTTGCCGATTCGGACGGGCTCCTCGTTGGCGATCTGGTGCTCGCCATCGGCAATCCCTTCGGCGTCGGGCAGACGGTGACGAGCGGCATTGTTTCCGCCCTGGCCCGCACTGGCGTGGAAAGCAGCGACTACGAGTTCTTCATCCAGACCGATGCGGCGATCAATCCGGGCAATTCCGGCGGAGCGCTTGTTGATCTTGACGGCAAGCTTGTGGGCATCAACACCGCCATTTATTCGCAGACCGGCGGCTCGGTGGGCATCGGCTTTGCCATTCCCGCCAACATGGCGCGGCTGGTGGATGATGCCGGCGTCGCTGGCGGCGAAATCGTGCGCCCCTGGTTTGGCGCCAAAATGCAGACAGTGACCGCTGATATCGCCAAGAGCCTCGGCATGCCCGCACCGCATGGGGCGCTCATCACCGAAGTAGCGCCCGGCGGGCCGGCCGAACGCGCCGGCTTTGCCTCGGGCGATGTGATTGTGTCGGTGGACGGCATCACTGTCGATGATCCCAGCGCCTTCAACTTCCGCCTCGCCACCAAGCCAATCGGCACCCAGACGCAGCTTGAGCGCCTGCGCGGCGGCAACACCCAGGCCATTGCCTTCACTGTCGAGACTGCCCCCGCTGCCGGACCGGACAAGATCGCCGACATCAGTGGCAACACCCGCTTTGCCGGCACCAGCGTGCGTCAGCTTGATCCGGCCCTTGCCGAAGCCAAGGACCTGCCTTACGACGCCAAGGGTGTGCTGATTACGGCGGTTGAGCCCGGCTCGCCTGCCGATCAGATGGGTTTGCGAGTGGACGACATCGTGCTGTCGCTCAACGATATCAGCATGGATACTGTGCAGGCCTTCACCAGTGCCGTCGCGCAGCGCGTCCGCACTTGGCAGATTATCCTCCAGCGCGACGGGCGGGTGTTGCGCAGCATTGTCAGCGGCTAAAGGAGCCCCATGGCCGATCTTTTCGCCACCCCGACCGACCAGTCCGCCGAGGATCGCGCCCGCCCTCTGGCCGATCAGTTGCGCCCGCGCAGCCTCGATGAGGTGATCGGGCAGACCCACTTGCTCGGGCGCGATGGCACGCTGCGCCGCATGATCGCCTCTGGCCGGCTGGGGTCGCTGATCCTGTGGGGTCCTCCGGGCACGGGCAAGACCACCGTCGCGCGCCTGCTCGCCGATCAGATCGGCTATGAGTTCGAGCAGATTTCGGCGGTGTTTTCCGGCGTGGCCGATCTCAAGAAGGTGTTTGAGCGGGCGCGCTTCGTTCGCCTTTCCGGCAAGAAGACCCTACTGTTCGTCGACGAAATCCACCGTTTCAATCGTGCCCAGCAGGATGGCTTTCTGCCGGTGATGGAAGACGGCACTGTGGTGCTGGTCGGCGCCACGACCGAAAATCCAAGCTTTGAGCTCAACGCCGCCTTGCTCTCGCGCAGCCAGGTCCTGCGGTTCGAATCGCTCAGCCTCGAAGATCTGGAAAAACTCGTCGGGCGTGCCGAAGCGTTGGGTGGCGCTGCACTGCCGCTGGAGCCCGATGCCCGCGCGACGCTCCTGACCCTTGCCGATGGCGATGGCCGCGCCTTGCTGGGCCTGGTGGAAGAAGTACTGGCCTCGGCCAAGCCAGGCGAGATTCTCGATGCCGCCGCCCTCCTGACAGTCGTGCAGCGCCGCGCGCCCATCTACGACAAGGCTCAGGACGGGCACTACAATCTTATCTCGGCACTGCATAAGACCGTGCGCGGCTCGGACCCGGATGCCGCGCTTTACTATTTCGCGCGCATGCTCGACGCTGGCGAGGATCCGCTGTTCCTCGCCCGCCGCCTCATCCGCATGGCCGTGGAAGACATCGGCCTGGCTGATCCGCAGGCGCTGCCGCAGGCCGTCGCTGCCCGCGACGCTTACCAGATGCTGGGTTCACCCGAAGGCGAACTCGCCCTCGCACAGGTCGTGGTCTACCTGGCTCTCGCGCCCAAATCGAACGCCGTCTACACGGCCTTCAAAGCAGCCACCAGCCTTGCCAAGTCCACCGGCTCGCCCATGCCGCCGATGACCATTCTGAACGCGCCCACCAAGCTGATGAAGGGCTCGGGCTATGGCGATGGCTACATCTATGACCACGACACGCCGGAAGGCTTTTCGGGGCAGGAGTACTTCCCCGAAAAGCTTGGGCGGCAGAGCTTTTATCATCCGGTTGGCCGCGGCTTTGAACGCGACCTCGGTAAGCGGCTGGACTATTTCGCCCGTCTGCGTGCCGAAAAAGGGGCCCGCGAGGAGGACGACTAGTCCTCCTGCTGCCACACGCCGGCCTTGCCGCTTTCAAAGCCATAGTTATAGAGCGCCACCAGCCACTGCGGGCTGCCGAACAGATTATCCGTGCTTGGGAACTCCGGCGGAATGGCCGTAAGGCTGTAGTCGATGCCGCTTTCCGCCACCATGGACGAAAGCACGGCGATGTCGCTGCGTCCGCGATACTTCAGCAGTGTCGGGATCGAACGGCCCAGGATCGAGGCGCTGGTCATCTGCACCGGCTCGCGGGTGGGAGCGATGGTGCCGTTATAGATGACATAGAGGTGCCGGTTGCGGGACGCGGCGCCCGGCAGCCCATCAAAGCCGCCGGGCAGCAGAACCAGGTTCTGCGTCACCCCGCCATCCACATGCAGCTCGTCATAGCCTCTGCCGCCTGCAGCAACATTGATCAGCACAGGCGGATAAATGCCCGGGACCGCCGCCGAGGCCAGGATGATCTGGCGCACCAGCCGCAGCTTGTTGGGGATGGCACTGGCGGCGATAGCGCCGATATCCCAGACCACCGGCCGCTCGGCATCCAGGTTGGTGGTGCCGATCAGCAGGCGCCGTCCTTTTTTGTGCTCAATGGCAATCTCATCAAGGGCCTGTGCATCGACAAGGCGGGCAATGGCATTGATGAGCGGGCGGTTGCTGGCGATCGAGGGCGCGCCCAGCACGGCTGAAACGAAGTCGAGGGCGGGTGAGCGCTGCAACGCCAGATCGGCGAAGATCGCCTGCAGCCGGCTGTCATAGCGCGGGCCAAGGAATGCCATGGGCGCGATCATGGCGCCGACGCTGATGCCGGTGACGACCTCGAATTGCGGCCGGTCCCCGCGCGCCGTCCAGCCCACCAGATAGCCCGCGCCATAGGCGCCATTGATGCCGCCGCCCGAAAGCGTCAGGTAATCGATGCTGCCATCGCCCGCGTCGCGCAGGTCCGCGGCCTTCATCTCGGCGGTTTCGTCGCCCCAATAGCGAATATCGGCGTCAATGGCCGAGCCCGGGATGCCGGCCTGTTCGGTCAGCGCTGCCGGTACGGCCGGCAACCGGCTGCTGATGCTCACGCATCCCGCGAGAGCCAGCATGGACAGGGCCATCCCCATGGAACGAACGCCGAGCGCAAGCCCCTGATCAAAAACGGTCATTATCTGCCCCAGTCACTTTGTTGCCCAATAGCTGAGACTTGGAACTGTTCCCGTGCCAACACCGGCCTTCTTGCATTTGTTTGAACTGTGGCTAAACCGCCATGGGGAGCAAGGAGCAAGTGCATGAGTGGTTATCTGTTGATTGCCTGCGGCGGCGCTTTGGGTGCGATGGGGCGCTTCGGCGCCTCGACGATTCTGGGGCGTATGCTACCCTCAGGCTTCCCCTTCGCTATTTTGCTGGTCAACATTGCGGGCTCTGTGGCCATGGGGCTGCTGGTGGGCTCGCTTGTGCGCTGGAGCACGAGTTGGGCTGAGGAAGCGAGGCTCTTTGCCGCAGTGGGCGTTCTGGGCGGTTTCACGACGTTTTCGAGCTTTTCGCTGGACACTTTGACGCTGATCGAGCGCGGCGCACTCCTCCAGGCCGCTCTCTATGTGCTGGCATCGGTTGCTGTTTCGGTGGCGGGGCTGTATCTGGGGCTTTTGGTCACGCGAGGCAGCCTGACATGAGTGCGGTGCAGCAGCGCCAAGTGAGCGGCGATGAAGATGGTATGCGTCTGGATCGCTGGTTTGCGCAGAATTTCCCCCAGCTTGGTTTCGGACGGCTGCAAAAGCTGATCCGCAATGGTGAGGTGCGTGTCGATAAGGGCCGGGTGCAAACCAGCACGCGGCTCTCGGCCGGCCAGACCGTGCGCATCCCGCCCATCGACGATGCCGAAGCGCCACGGCCGCCCAAGGTCAGCAATGCCGACGCGCAGTTCCTGCGCGACCTCATCCTGTATGAGGACGACGACATTTATGTCTTCAACAAGCCTGCCGGCCTTGCCGTGCAGGGCGGCAGCGGCACCAAGCGACACATCGATGGCATGCTCAAGAGCCTGCCCAACAAAAAGGGCGAAGCCCCCCGGCTGGTGCACCGCCTGGACCGCGACACCTCGGGCTGTCTTGTGGTCGCCAAGACCCACGCAGCGGCCAGCCACTTCGGCTCGGTCTTCCGCTCCCGCTCGGCGCGCAAGATCTACTGGGCCATCGTCGCGGGCAATCCCACGCCGCGCCAAGGCGAGATCTCCTGCTTCTTGGCCAAGCAGTCGACCACCGATGGCGAGCAGATGGTCGTGGTGCGCAACGGCACGCCCGGCGCGCAGCATTCCACCAGCTATTACTCCACCACTGATACTGCGAGCCGTCGCTTTGCCTGGGTGACCCTCAAGCCCGTCACCGGCCGCACCCACCAGTTGCGCGTCCATATGGCCCAGCTCGGCACGCCCATCATCGGCGATCCCCGCTATTTCAATATCGAGAACTGGCAGCCTGCCGAAGGGCTGGGGGAGGGGCTTCATCTTCACGCCCGCCGCATCGCTCTGCCCCTGCGTGGTGGCAAGCGCCTCGATATCTCGGCTCCGCTGCCGCCCCATATGCGTCAGAGCTTCGAGGCGCTCGGCTTTGATCCCGACCGCTATGATGTTCAGGGCGATGATCCGGAGGAAGCGGCATGACCCTTGTCATGTTCGACATGGATGGCACGCTGATCGACACGCAGGCCCTGATTGCCGAGCACATGGCCCGCACTTTCGAGGATGCCGGCCTGCGCCCACCCACGCCAGCCGAAGCGCGCCGGGTCATCGGCTTGTCGCTGCCACTGGCGCTGGGGCGTCTGGCCGGCAATGATGATCCCGCCATCATCGATCCCATGGTCGACGCCTACAAAGCCCACTATCGCGCCTCGCTCGTAGCCGACAGCAGCCGCGAAGCGTTGTTCCCCGGCGCACTTGATGCTTTGAACCGCCTGCGCGTGCGCAGCGATACCGAACTCGGCATCGCCACCGGCAAGGGTTTGGCTGGCGTCGAGCGCATCCTGGCGCTGCATGGCATTGCCGGTCATTTCGTCAGCTTCCAGACGCCCGACCACAATCCCTCCAAGCCTCACCCCGGCATGATCCATCGCGCCATGAACGAACGCGGCGCCCTGGCTACCGATACGATCATGGTGGGCGACACCACCTTTGACATCGAGATGGGCAAGGCCGCCGGCGCCTGGGCGATCGGGGTTAGCTGGGGTTATCACGAAGCCGATGAATTGCTCGCGGCCGGAGCCGATATCCTGATCGACACGTTTGATCAGCTCGACGCCGCGATTGAACAGCTGATGGAGCAAGAGCATGCGCGACCAGCTTGAAGACATCCAGAAGCACCTCGATGACGGCTATGGCCGCGCCCAGGAACTCGACAAGGTCGAGCTGCCCCTCCGCTTCTACAAGGACGTGGGCGTCGCTCCGGTTGACGGTGGCTTCGTCGTCACCCTAGATGGTCGCCCCACGCGCACGCCCGGGCGCAAATTGCCCATCGTCGTGCCCGCTGCTGGCATTGCCACCACCATGGCCGAGGAATGGGCGGCCCAGGGCGAGCGCATCGACGCCACCACCATGCCCACCGTCCGCCTGATCAATTCAGCCATCGAAAGCGGTGAGGAATTGGTGCCCGCATTGCGCGCCGAGATCATCAAATTCGCCGGCGGCGACCTGATGCTCTACCGCGCCGAAGCGCCGCGCGAGCTGGTGGCCGAACAGGAAGCCGTTTGGGACAACGCGCTCGTGGCGCTCGCCCGCCATTTTGGCGTCCGCTTCCAGCCCACGGTCGGCATTGTGCACCAGGAGCAACCTGCAGCAACGCTGAGCCGGCTCGCCGAAGAGCTCGAAAGCGAGAACCTGCTGGTGCTGACGGCACTGGTCTCCATCACCGGTCTCACCGGCTCGGGGCTGCTGGCGCTGGGCCTTTGGCACAAGCTTTTTACCCCCGACCATGTCTGGACCGCCGCCCATCTCGACGAGGATTTCCAGATCGGCCAATGGGGGCAGGACGAGGAAGCCGCCTATCGCCGCGCCCGCCGCCGCATCGAGTTCGATGCCGCCGTCGGCGTGCTGGACCATCTGCGCCCCTAACGGCGCCGGCTGGTCAGCCACTCCGTAACGGCGGGCGCAATTTCACGCAGCGGATCCAGCACGAAATCGCGTTCATGGGCATAGCGATGCGGCAAGGTCAGCCTTGCCGTATCCATCTCCAGCCGCTC
Organism: Devosia sp. Z11_6; assembly: GCF_058133665.1. Lineage (NCBI taxonomy): Bacteria > Pseudomonadati > Pseudomonadota > Alphaproteobacteria > Hyphomicrobiales > Devosiaceae > Devosia > Devosia sp. Z11_6. Next base: position 286,763 of record NZ_JBYUNQ010000003.1, on the reverse strand, counting down.
ATAGGCGACGATATCGATATCGATCACCCGCGGCCCCCAATGCTCGAGCCGTTCCCGCCCCATCACCGCTTCGATCGCCTGCAGGGCGTCGAGCAGGGGCAGGGGCTCCAGCGCGGTGTTGATCTCTAGCGCGAGATTAAAAAAATCCGGCTGGTCCGTCTTACCCCAGGGCTTGGTCGTGATCATGCCCGATTGCGCCACGACGGCAACCCCGTCCGCTTCACCAATTCGCCGCACGGCTTCCGCCAGATTGGCGGGTGCATCGCCCAGATTGGCGCCCAGGCTGAGCCAGGCCCGTGCCATCAGGCGACCGGCCGCTGGCGGTGCAGCTCGATGGCTGCTTCCCCCCGCACCATGGCGATCGGCGCCTCGGGCTTGCGGATCCGCACCACGATCCACTGCACATCGGCAAAGGCTGCGAACACGCCATCAACGATGTTCTGCCCCAGCGCCTCGATCAGATCGACCCGCTTGCCTTCAAAGGCCGCTTTGACCACGTCATAGATCTCGGCATAGGAGACCGTCGAGCCGATCTGGTCGGTATAGCCGGGCTCCGACAGGTCCACCCCGCATTCAAGGTCCACAAAGAAGCGCTGGCCCAGCGTTTGTTCTTCGCTGAGCAAGCCGTGGAAGCCGTAAAAACCGAGATCGCGCAGGATGATGCGGTCGCCGCTGAATGGCTGGCTCATCTCAATTGTTTCCTTCTGCCGGCGGGCCATATAGCGCCGCTTCCGCCACGCGCAGCGCGTCGCGATGCGCGCGCACATCGTGCACCCGGAAGATATGGCCACCATGGCTATAGGCCAAGACATTGCTCGCGATCGTACCCGCGAGCCGCTCCTCGGGCTCGTTGCCCAACACCTTGCCAATCATCGACTTGCGCGATGTCCCCACCAGCATGGGCAACTGCAAACCGTCCGCGGCGGAACACGCCTTCTCTAGCCGCGTCAGCATGGCGTAGTTTTCGGCCAGGCTCTTGCCAAAGCCGAAGCCCGGGTCGGCGATCAGCTGCTGACGCCCGATTCCTGCCGCCTCGGCGATCGCGAGTGTTCGCGCCCAGTAGCGCTGCATGGCAGTCAGCAAATCGTCGTCAGGGTCGCGCGACTTGTCCCAGTGCATGGCAATCACCGGCACCCCGTGCAGCGCCGCCACATCAGCCATCTCTGGATCGCCTTGCAGGCCATGAACGTCATTGATCATCGCGGCACCCGCCTGGATCGCCTGGTCGGCAACCAGCGGCTTATAGGTGTCGATTGAAATCGGGACCCCGATTTGGGCGGCACGGAGCGCATCGAGCACCGGCATCACCCGGTCCAGTTCCTCCTGGACGCCAACCAATGCCGCGCCGGGGCGGGTGCTTTCACCGCCCAAATCGATGATATCTGCACCCTCAGCCACCATCGCGCGGGCATGGTCTACAGCCGCTTCCACCCGATTGTGTTGCCCGCCATCGGAAAACGAATCAGGCGTCACATTGAGGATGCCCATGATCTTGGCGGTGGGCCCCAGGAGGAGCGGTGGTTGGCCGGGCAGGTCTATCGAGTGGGATGTGTGCATGAAGGGCGCGGTCTCCGGTATCGCAACTTACCGGTGAGCATCGGCCCGCTCAAGCACGCTAGCTCGTTAGAACGGCCACACCAGCATCAGCATTGGCACCCCGACCAGAATCACCAGCAGCGATAGCGGTAGCCCCAATCTCGCATAGTCGCTGAACTTGTACCCGCCCGGCACCATCACCAGCGTGTTGCACTGGTGTCCGATCGGCGTGAGGAAATCGCAGCCGGCCCCGATGGCCACCGCCAGCAGAAAAGCCTCGGGCGCATAGCCGAGATCGGTCGCAAAGGTCGCCGCAATCGGCGCCATCACAAGAACGGTCGCCGCATTGTTGAGGAAGGGGGTCACGGCCATGGCCGCAACCATGATCAGGGCGAGAGCGCCCCAGCCCGGCAAGGTGCTGGCGGTGGCGGAAAGCCAGCCAGCGATGATCTCGGTGCCGCCGGTTGAGCGCAGCGAATCGCTGACGGGGATGAGGCAAGCGAGCATGATCAGGATCGGCGCATCGATCCGATTATAAACCTCCCGCAGCGGCAGTGCGCGCGTCAGCACCATAGCGGCCGCCGCAGCAAAGAACGCCGGTGCTACTGGCACCACTCCAAAGGCAGTCGCTGCCATCGCCACCAGCAAAATCCCGAGCGGCACGAGTCCGTTGCGCACGCTGCCAATGCGTAAGCCACGCTCCACCAGGGGCAGGCAGTCCCATTCGCGCAGCAATTCAGGCAGCTTGTTGAGATCGCCCTGCAGCAGCAGCACGTCGCCATTGCGGAACCGGATCTGTCCCAGCCGCTCGGTCAGGCGCTCATTGCGCCGGCTCACCGCGAGAAGATTGAGCCCGGTGCGATCGAACAGCGTCAGTTCCTGCGCGGTGGCGCCGATCAGGTCCGAGCGCTCGCCCACGATTGCTTCGATCGTGCCGGTTTCCTGGGAGGCATTGGCAATAGCGTCGCGCCGCTCGGAAAAGGAAAGCCCTGCCTGCGCCACCATCTTGTCGAGCGCGTCGGGTTCACCCTCAATCAGTAGCGTGTCGCCCGCCTTGAGCTTGGTGTCCGGGAAGGGTGTACGGCGCTGTCCGGAAGCACTGAGAATGCGCGTCACCATCGCCCGCCCGTCCGCGAGCCCCTGCAATTCGCCGATCTGCAGCCCTACCGCGCCGGTATCCTCGAGCACATGGGCTTCGGTCGTATAGTTCTTGATGTCGACTGCGGTTTCCATGCCGCCATCCGCCGGTCGGCGCTCGGGGAGCAAGCGGTAGCACAGCACGAGAAAGGCAACACCCACCACGGAGAGCGCCGCGCCCACAGGGGTGAAGTCGAACATGGTGAAGGGCGTGCCGACCAACTCCTCGCGCACCCGCGACACAATGATATTAGGCGAGGTGCCGATCTGGGTCATCAGACCGCCGAGGAGCGAGCCAAACGACATCGGCATCAGAAACAGCGATGGCGACACGCCCGAGCGGCGCGCCATCTGGAAGGCGATGGGCATCATGATCGCCAGCGCGCCGATATTCTTGACGAATGCGGAAAGCACCGTGACCACCACCACCAGCAACAGCAATTGCGCGCGTGGCGCGGTCAAGCCCGGTGCCAGGCGCCGCACCGCCACTTCCATGACGCCGGAGCGGGCGATGGCGGCGCTGACGATCAGGGCACTGGCCACGATGATGACGATGTCGTCCGAAAAGCCGCTAAAGGCATCCTCAGGCGCCACGATACCCACGGCCATGGCGGCAAGGAGTGCACCAACGGCGACAACGTCGTATCGCCACCTCCCCCAGATAAAGGCGACCATCATGGCGCCAATAACGAGGAAGGCTAACATCTGCGGTGTGGTCATATCGGCTCCGGATTTCGCCATGAGCAACGCCCATGGCCGGCGTTGTATGCCAGAGCCGGAAAATAAAAGCCGCACCTGCGGAGTGGAACCTTTACACGGTCGCTATCCACGGCCCGCGTTACGGCCGAGCACCGATTTGAGGATCAACGTTACGACCGCCATCAGGGCCAGGGTCGATGCGGCTGCAAAGGCGCCGGTGACGTTGAAGTCGTTGAACAGCTGAGAGATCTGCAGGGGCAGCGTGTTGGTCTGCCCTCGAATGGAGCCGGCAACGACCGATACCGCGCCAAACTCCCCCATCACCCTGGCATTGCACAACACTGCCCCATAGAGCAGCGCCCAGCGGATATTAGGCAGGGTGACGTACCAGAACATCTGCCAGCCACTGGCGCCGAGCGACAGCGACGCTTCCTCATCCTCGCTGCCCTGCTGCTGCATCAGCGGAATCAGCTCGCGCGCCACAAAGGGGGCCGTCACGAACAGGCTGACAAGGAAGATGGCGAACACCGTGAACATCAGCTGGATGCCAGCGCCCTGTAGCGCTGGTCCGAGCAGTCCCTGGCCACCGTAGAGGAACAGATAGGTAACGCCAGCCACGATGGGGCTGATCGAAAACGGCAGCTCGATCAATGTCACTAACAGCTGCCGCCCCGGAAAGCGGAACCGCGTCACCAGCCAGGCCGCGCACACGCCGAATGCCATGTTGATCGGCACAACAACGCTAGCGGTGAGCACCGTCAGCCAGATGGCGTGAAGGGTGTTGGGCTCGAGGATGTTGCTGAAATAAACGCCAATTCCTTCGCGCAGCGCAGTGGCGAAAATCAGCAGCAAGGGAACAACGAGAATCAGGCCGGAGAGCCCCAGGGCTAGGGCAATCAACAGCCTTTCACCTGGGCTGCGATGGACCGGAACAGAGCGGCTCACGATTTGCTCCGATCTGTGTAGCGCAGCTGCCAGGCGGCCAGTGCATTTGTCAGGAACAGCGTGCCAAAGGCGGTCAGCAGCAGCACAAAGGCGAGCGCCGCTGCGCCCTCATAATTGTACTCGTCGAGCCTGATATAGATTAGCAGGGACACGATCTCGGTTAATCCGGGCAGATTGCCGGCGATAAACACCACGGCCCCGAACTCTCCCAATGAGCGCGCAAAAGACAGCACGCAGCCCGCCATGAAGGCGGGGAGAATGGTCGGCCAGATAACCTGGGCAAACACCTGCCATGGCTTCGCCCCTAAGGTCCTCGCCGCCTCTTCCAGCTCCAGATTTGCTTCCTCAAGCACGGGCTGGACCGTGCGCACCACAAAGGGAATGGAGGTGAAGCTCATGGCAACGATGATGCCAAGCTGGGTGTAATTGACCTGGATCCCAATTTGCGCCAGCGCCTGCCCGTACCAGCCATTATCCGCAAAAAGGGTCACAAGAACGAGCCCCGCTACGGCGGTCGGCAGGGCAAAGGGGAGATCAACAAGAGTATCCAGCACCCGCTTTCCCCGGAACTCGTAGCGCGTCAGCACCCAGGCCAGCAGCAGGCCGAAGGCTCCATTGATCGCCGTGGCCACCAGCGCCGAGGAGAAGGTGATCCGATAGGCGGCCAGCGACCGTGGCGACGAAACAATGCGCCAGAACTCGGCCGGCCCCATCCCCGCCACCTTCAGCAACATGGCCGCGATGGGTAGCAGGATGATGATGCCGAGATAGAGCAGGGTGGTCCCCAGCGTTACGCCAAAGCCGGGGAGCAGGTTATTGCGTCGGGAAGCGGCGGCCATACGGTCCTCGGCATCGGGCGGCCCGCCAAAGCGGCGCTGCCCGGCTCTGCATTACTGGTTGAGGAACACGCGATCCAGCAGTCCGCCATCGGCGAAATGGTCCGCCGTCACCTTGTCCCAGCCGCCAAAGGCCTCTTCCACCGTCACCAGCCGCACTTCGGGAAAGTCGGCCTTGTGGGCGGCAGCGACCGTCTCGTCATGGACGCGGTTGTAGTTAGCCGCGAGGATTTCCTGGCCCTCGGGTGTGTAAAGGAAGTCGAGATAAGCCTTGGCGATCTCCTGGGTGCCGCGCTGGTCAGCGACCTTGTCGACCACCGCTACGGGGAATTCCGAAAGCAGGCTGATGCTGGGGACCACCGCGTCATACTTGTCGACTCCAAGCTGGTGCCGGATGCCCTGCACTTCGGCTTCGAAGGTGATCAGCACATCCCCGAGGTTGCGCTCGACAAAGGCGGTGGTGGCGGCGCGCCCGCCAGTCTCGAACACGGGAACATTGCTGAAGAGCTTGGTCAGGAACTGCTCGACCTGCGCTTCGTCGCCGCCAAACTCTTCCTGCGCCCACGCGCGGGCGGCCAGATAGGTGTAGCGCCCATTGCCCGAGGTCTTGGGATTGGGGAAGATCACCTTGACGTCGTCGCGCGCCAGATCGCCCCAATCGGTGATGTTCTTGGGATTGCCAGCCCGCACCAGAAACGCGGGCAGCGAGTAATAGGGCGAGGCATTGTTGGGGAACTCGCTCTGCCAGTCCTCGGACACAAAGCCTTGCCGGGCCAGCATGTTGATGTCGGTCACCTGGTTGAAGGTAACGAGATCGGCTTGCAGACCCTCAAGGACAGCGCGCGCCTGGGCCGAAGAGCCGGCATGGGACTGGCTGACATTGAGCGTGGTGCCGGTGCTCTCCGCATAGTTTGGCACGAAGGCGAGGTTCACCGCCTCGTAGAGCTCGCGGCCGATGTCATAGGACACGTTGAGGATTTCGGTGGGCTGCGCCGCGGCAGGACCTGCAGCCAGGGCCAGCGAGGCGATGGCTGCGGCAAGAATCTTCTTCATGGGGAACGCTGGCTCCGGTGTGCTGCGCTGGAATAATACAGCCCAGATGCACGCTGTGCCGAGCCGCGTCAAAGCCTAAGGCGTTGACGCGGATGAGCGATTTACCCGAAGGGCAGTTTGCCGGAAAGACATTGCGCCGGCGCTTCGGCCGGCGCGATAAAGTTGTTCGACCTTATGCCTGCGGCGGCGCTTCGAAGCGCACGGGGGTCGCCACCGTGCTCGGGCGCACCGGGTCGGCGAACAGGTCGTATTCGTCGCTGTCGGTCACCACGACCTGTACCAGATCGCCCGGCTTGATGCCGGTGGCATCGCTGACCACGACCTGCCCGTCGATATCGGGCGCATCCCACTTGGAGCGGGCGATGGCGCGGTTGGCGTTCTTGTCGATATCATCGACCAGCACTTCGATGGTGCGACCGACCTTCTTGGCCAGCTGGCCGGTCGAAACGTTCTGCGCCACTTCCATCAGCTGCTCGAAGCGATCCTGCGCCACTTCGTCGGGCACGATGCCAACCAGCTCATTGGCCGGTGCGCCGGTCACCGGCTCATACTTGAAGCAGCCCGCACGATCGATCTCGGCTTCTTCCAGCCAATCGAGCAGGAACTCAAAGTCCTCGTCCGTCTCGCCGGGGAAGCCGACGATGAAGTTCGAACGGATGGTGAGATCCGGGCAGATATCGCGCCAGCGCTTGATGCGATCGAGCGTCTTTTCCTGGTTGGCTGGGCGGCGCATGTTCTTGAGCACGCTCGGCGACGCATGCTGGAACGGAATATCGAGGTAAGGCAGCACCTTGCCCTCCGCCATCAGCGGAATGATCTGGTCCACATGGGGATAGGGGTAGACGTAGTGCAGGCGCACCCACGCGCCCAGTTCCCCCAGCTCCTTGGCCAGGTCATAGAACTTGGCGGCAACCGGACGGCCCCGATAGTTTGAGGTCGCATATTTCAGGTCCACGCCATAGGCGCTGGTGTCCTGCGAGATCACCAGCAGTTCCTTGGCGCCGCCCTTCACCAGCCGCTCGGCTTCCCCCAGCACGCCGGCAGCCGGGCGCGAGGCCAGGTCACCGCGGATCTGAGGGATGATGCAGAACGAGCAGCGATTATTGCAGCCCTCGGAAATCTTGAGATAGGCATAGTGCCGCGGGGTCAGCTTCAGCCCCTCCTCGGGCACCAGGTCCACGAACCGGTTCGGCACCGGCGGCAAATGCTGGTGGACGGCATTGACCACCGACTCATACTGGTGCGGGCCCGAAACGGCGAGCACGCTGGGATGGGTCTGGCGGATCAGCTCTTCCTCGACGCCCAGACAGCCGGTGACGATCACGCGGCCATTCTCGTTGAGCGCTTCGCCGATCGCTTCGAGGCTTTCCTGCTTGGCGCTGTCGAGAAAGCCGCAGGTATTGACGAGAACGATGTCGGCACCCTGGTAGTCGCGGGAAAACGAATAGCCCTGGGCGCGCAACGTCGTCATGATGCGTTCGCTGTCGACAAGGGCTTTGGGGCAGCCGAGGCTGACGAGGCCAATTTTTGGCGCTTGGCTCATTGAGCACGGTTTCCGATGTTAAGGATTGGCGTCCTCATACAGAAATTGTGCCCAAAGCGCAATCAACCGGCCTTGACGCTGCCGTGAAGCAGGCCTGCACCACGTGCGGGGTTGGGTGCGGTTGGTGAACAGTGTGTGCGCATATGGTCAGATTTTAAGAATGATGCGGCTAAGCTAGCAGGGTTGAATGCGTCAAACCGGCGCAGCACTTGCCCCAAGGAGGCACACTTGTTCGATCGTCTCTCCGCCTTTGCGCCGCAGGCCCTCGCCGTGCTGCGCATCGTCACCGCCCTGTTGTTTATCGAGCACGGCACCCAAAAGCTGTTTGGTTTCCCCGTTCCCGGCATGGGCACCCCCGAAGGGTTGTTCCTGATTGCCGGCATTCTCGAGACCTTTGGTGGTCTGCTGATCCTGGTTGGGTTCCTCACCCGTCCGGTCGCCTTCGTTCTTTCAGGTATGATGGCCGTGGCCTATTTCATGGTCCACTTCCCCCAGAACTTCTGGCCAGTGGGTAATGGCGGCGATGCCGCAGCCCTTTACTGCTTCATCTTCCTTTACCTGGTCTTTGCCGGCCCGGGCGATTGGGCCATCGATACCCGCGCTCGCAACCGCACGCTCAGCCGCGTCTGACGCGCCGCGAAAAGCATGGCCGCCCCGATCATTTCGGGGCGGCCTCTTTTTCACCTGCGACAAGCCGTGCCGGCCTATTCCTCGCTGTCGATCCGGGGCGTCCGCTTGGCGGTGCGGCGCGGCTTGAACACTTCGCCAGCCCTGGTCGCCGGCGAGCGCAGCGTATCTTCCGGCTCAAGATCGGGTTCCGTCACCGCATCCACGGCATTGAGCACATATTCGTCGGTCTCGACGAACTCCCGTTCCTCGCCCGCTTCGGCAAGATCGCGAATTGCGTCCCGAACTTCGTCCAGCAGCGAGCTCGAATAGCGCGAACGGGTCACCGGCTCGGTTTGCCCCTCATGCGTCTTGAACCACACCAGCAGCGCCTCGCAGCCAATCCTGAGGCCAACAAACAACAGCAGGCCGAACACGGCAATCTCAAGCAGGCCCCAAAGCCCATTGCCGAAGCCAAAGCCAAAGGTCCAGAACAGGTGGCTAATGGCCCAAAGCAGGATACCCGCCAGGCCCAACGCATAAAGGATGGGCACCAGCTTGGGCGCCAGGATCGCGTCCAGCCTGAACAATGTCTGTCGGCTGAACAGGCGTTTGAGGTCGTCGAGCGTCATTGCAGTTTCCTCGAGCTTGGCGCGATTCGATTAAGTCACAACTTGGTCAGTGATGCCTTCGGGCACAAGCTCTTCTGCCGAGCCGTCGCGCGTTGGACCAAAGCGGCGCTCAAATTGCGCCCGCAGAACCATGTCGACCTCAGGCATTGAGACCAGCTGCCCCAGATCTTCAAAGCTCGTCACACCTTGGTCGGTGATCCCGCAAGGCACGATTCCGCCGTAGTGGCTGAGATCGGGCGCAATATTGAGCGAGATACCGTGGAACGTCACCCATTTCGAGACCCGCACCCCCAGTGCCGCAATCTTGTCCTCGCGGTCCGCCCCCTTGTCGGGCCGCTTGACCCAAACGCCGATGCGCCCCTCGCTGCGATCGCCGACGATATTGTGGGCAGCGAGCGTGTCGATAACCCAGCCCTCCAGGCCCTGCACCAGGCAGCGAATGTCGCGACCGCGCTCGCGCAGATCGAGCATCAGGTAAGCCACGCGCTGGCCGGGGCCGTGATAGGTATATTGTCCGCCGCGCCCGGCCTCGAACACTGGGAATCGATCCGTCAACAGGTCTGCGGCCACTGCGGAGGTGCCGGCAGTGTAAAGCGGTGGGTGCTCCAGCAACCACACTGCCTCCTCGGCAGTGCCGGCGGCGATTGCCGCAGCCCGGTCGCGCATGGCCCCAAGTGCCATGGGATAAGGGACGGGGCTGGACGAGATCATCCACTCGACAGGCCGAGAATCAGCGCGTCGCAGTTTGCTTGCGCTGTCGCAAGCTTGGGGTGCCGTTAACGCTTCACTAACCATGATGAGCTGAGGATCGCCTTTCTGCGGCGCAGGGGTTGAACCGATATCTATGAACACTCTCGACAATATTGAAGTGGAAATCACGGTGGAGCTGGGCGCGACCACCATGCCCATCCACCATCTGCTGCGGATGGGCCGCGGCGCCGTGATCGAGCTGGATGCGCTGGAAAGCGACCCGCTGCACATCTATGCCAACAACACGCTCGTAGCCCATGGCGAGGTCAGCGTCGACAATGGGCAGCTCCAAGTCCTGGTCCGCAACAAGGCCAGCAAGCGCTTTTAGCCGCCCGGGAGCGGGTAGGTTTTCCACCGATCTCTTTGATAAGCAATTTAAGCGCTTGAGGTTCTCAAGGACCTTTGCTAAACCCCGTCTCGCTTCGCCCCAGGGCGGTGCTTCTACCAGGACGTGCGGTCGTGGCGGAATTGGTAGACGCGCAGCGTTGAGGTCGCTGTATCGCAAGATGTGGAAGTTCGAGTCTTCTCGACCGCACCAGTCACCTTCAGGGTGACACCAGAACAGCCGCCCTCCGGGGCGGCTTTCTTGTTTCTGGTCCCCGTTAGGCCGGGGGCGTCAACGGGCGCTCCGCCGCAAGATTGGCAGGGGCCTTGCTGCGCCAGGCGTCCTCCAGCCGCAGGCTTAGTTCTTCATCGCTGATCCGTTCCAGCCGGACTAGCACCGCCGGCCAGCCGACATAATGGTCGGTCTCGAAATAGATCTCGGGCGATATCTCCATGAGCAGCGCCTTCTGCTCCTCGGGGCACAGCAGCACCAATGTCTCCTCGTCTTTGAGCCTGGTGAAGCTGGCGCCGTTTACCTTGAGCGCCGGCGTGCCATAGCTGGTTGATCGTTCAACGCCGGGCAGCGCGCGTTGGGTGGCAATCCTCTCAATGCGAACAAAGACTTGGTCGAGCGCTTCGGAAGCAGCCATCGCGGTTTTCCTTGTCATGCCGCACTGCACTTGCGCAGTGCTTGAAACAACAACGGCTAGTCTGGCGCATCGCTCCTTGATTAGCTACAGCTTGGCGCGCCCCCGAAACTCGCGACACAAAGGGCTTCCAGTGAGCACAGAATTCGATACCGCACCGGGCCCTGAGGCCGTGGTTGATCCCGACGCGCTTCGCAACAGCGAAGACCGCATCAGCCCGCTTTGGCTGGAGCGTTTGCGCGCCTATCTGGAAGCGGGCAGGGCGGATGACGTCGCCAGTGTCATGGAGCCTCTGCACGTCGCCGATATCGGCGATGTGCTCGAAACCCTCAACCCCGATGAACGCATTTTGCTGGTCCGTACTCTGGGGGACCGATTCGACTTTTCGGCACTGACAGAAGTCGATGAGAGCATCCGCGTCGAGCTGATGGAGGCGATTCCCAATGCCGAAATCGCCCGTGGCGTCACCGGCCTCAACAATGACGACGCCGTAACCATTCTGGAGGATCTCGAGCAGGAGGACCGGGACGAGGTTCTTTCGGCACTGCCAACCTTTGAACGGCTGAGCTTGAAGCGTAGCCTCGATTTTCCCGAGGATTCCGCCGGCCGGCGGATGCAGACCGACTTCATCGCCATCCCGCCCTTCTGGACGGTCGGCCAAACCATCGACTACCTGCGCACCGAAGCTGAACTGCCCGACGAGTTCTACCAGATCTATGTGGTCGACGCGGCCTACAAGGTGCTCGGGACCATTCCTCTCGACAAGTTCCTGCGCTCCCCACGATCGACCAAGATCGACGCGATCATGAATACGCAGGTGATTCTGGTTCGGGCCGATGAGGATCAGGAGGAAGCCGCCCGCGGCTTCGAGCGCTACGACCTGGTCGAGGTGGGCGTGGTCGATGAAAGCGGGCGCATGGTCGGCGTGCTCACCATCGACGACATCGTCGACGTTATTCACGAAGAAGCGGACGAGGACATTAAGCTGCTCGCGGGCGTTGGTGATGAAGACATCTCCGACTCCACCGTCGATACCATTCGTAGCCGTGTGCCGTGGCTGGTGATCAATCTCATTACCGCCGTGCTGGTTTCGGTCGTTATCGGCCTTTTCGATGGCACCATCGAGCAGATGGTTGCCTTGGCCGTCCTGATGCCGATTGTTGCCTCCATGGGCGGCAATGCCGGCACCCAGACCATGACGGTGACTGTCCGGGCCCTGTCTATGCGCGAGCTGGATGGGAGCCGCTTGCGCCGGCTGATCACCCGCGAAATGGTGGTGGGCCTGGCCAATGGGGTCATCTTCGCCATCTTGGTGGGCCTGGTCACCGCGGCCCGATTCGGCGATGTCCAGCTAGGGGTGGTGATCGGCTCGGCCATGGTGATCAATCTCGTGGTGGCGGGCACGGCCGGCATTCTGATCCCTGTGATCCTGGATCGCCTCAAGGCCGATCCTGCCATCGCCTCCGCGGTGTTCGTGACCACCATCACCGATGTGGTCGGCTTCTTTGCTTTTCTGGGCATCGCCGGCTTGTGGTTCGGGCTCTTTTGAAATTCGGTAAAAGTTTAACCAATTATCAACAGCTTTGCTTGGAACGGGGACATTCCCTGCCAAGTTTAAGCATGTACGATCTTTGGCGTGGGGCAGGCTGTGAACCGGAGTGTTGCAGTTTGGCCGCTTGCCAGAACAATTCGTCAGGGTTAACGTTTTGCTGCTGGGGTGCGACCCCCGAGTGAATGGCTTTTAAGGAGCGATAATGCGCACTCATCCGAGAGCTGCTATGTGGCGCGCGGCAACCTGGACCATGGTTTGCCTGGCGTCGATGGGACTAGTCTTCTCTGTCGTTGCGGGCGTTTAAGCGCCAAAGTTTTTCACCCAAGGCATTTCGGAGGGCGCCCATGCCAAAGGGCGCCCTTCTTTTTTGGAGAGTTCGATGAAGCTGCTGATCGGCAATCGTAATTATTCCAGTTGGTCCTTGCGGCCCTGGCTGGTTTTGGCTCACTTCGACATTCCATTTGAGGATGAAGTGCTCCAACTCGCGGGGGAAGGCTTCCGCGATGTGCTGGCCCAGCGCTCGCCGACGGGCCGGGTGCCGCTGCTGATCGATGGCGATCTCCAGGTTCCCGAAACCATCGCCATCATCGAATATCTCGCCGACTGTTTTCCTGACAAACCGATCTGGCCGCAGGATCGCGCCGACCGGGCCCGGGCACGAGCGGTTTCCGCAGAAATGCACGCAGGCTTCACCGCCTTGCGTAGCTACGCGCCGATGAACCTGCGCGCCAGCCATCCGGGCCGGGTCAGTGCCGACATGGTCGCCAAGGACCTGCAGCGGCTCGAGCATTCCCTGGGCGGCTTGTTGTCTCGCTCTGGTGGACCCTTTCTTTTCGGGGCCTTCACCGCTGCCGACGCCATGTACGCTCCCGTCGCTACCCGCATCCGCACCTATGCTCTGCCCGTTTCCGATACCCTCAACGACTATGTCGCCGCCATCTATGCCTTGCCCGCCTTTCAGCGATGGCTGGCCCTGGCTCTGCAGGAGCCGTGGATCGTTGACGACGACGAGATCGATGTCATCCAGGGCGTGGCACCCCGGGGAAGCCTCGCATGATCCACATGGTCAAGTTGTCCGTTGGCGTCGCCAGCGTGGAGGAACTGGAAAGCTTTCGCAATGAGCGGGCCCATTGGTGGGGCGCTGACTATGGCGAGGACGTGCATGTCCACCGCACCCGGATGATGCCGCGCCGCGCGGCCGAGATGGAGGGGCAGTCTTCCATCTACTGGGTGATCGCCGGCTCGATCGTGTTGCGGCAGCCCATCCTAAGGCTCGCCCCCTACACCGATGAGGAGGGCAAGAACTGCTGCGACATCATCATGAGCCGCGACATGGTTCGTACGGTGCCCTATCCAAAGCGCCCGTTCCAGGGCTGGCGCTATCTCGATCCAAAGGATGCTCCACCCGATATCGGTGCCAACGAGAATGCCGGCGCCCTGCAGATCGCGGCCGATCTCGCCAGGCTCGGTTTGCTTTAGCCTGGGGATATCGGGCCACTTGCCAAGCTTGTGAGCAGGGCTGGTACAGTCCAGCGCCGCTTGTTTAAGCTTTGTTAACCATAGGCGCGCTTCTCTGCCCATTGAGCGAGCCCGAGTCTTTCGGGGCCAAGATGGAGCGGCGAATGGCACGGCAAGGCGCACATGTCATTGTGGTTGGAAACGAGAAGGGTGGCTCGGGCAAATCGACCACTGCCTTTCACCTGGCGATCTTCCTGCTCTACCAGGGCCACCGGGTTGCCACCATCGATGTGGATAGCCGCCAGCAAACCTTCACCCACTATGTCCGCAACCGGCGTGCCTGGAACAGCGAGCACCAGCTGGCGCTACCCAGCCCCAAGCATTTTCACCTGCCGGCTGCCTGGGGTGACTCCGTCAAGGACAACCATCGGGCCGAATTCGACGTCTTCCGTCGGGCCATAGCCGAGGTCGAGGACCGCGTGGACTTCATCGTCATCGACACGCCCGGCTTTGACACCAACATGACTCGGCTGGCCCATTCGCTAGCCGACACCCTGATCACCCCGGTCAATGACAGCCTTATCGACCTCAACGTGCTGGCCCGTGCCGATGCCGTTACCGGTGAGCCCGTGGAAACCAGCCATTACTCACGCCTTGTGCAGCGCGCGCGCTCCGAGCGGCTCAGCATTGATGGCCAAAGCATCGACTGGATTCTGGTGCGCAACCGCATCTCCATGCTGTCCTCGCGCAATACGCGCCAGGTGCAGAGCATGCTCGATCGCATTGCGGCGCGCTTCGGCTGCCGGGTGTCGGACGGCATCGGCGAGCGGGTGATCTTCCGCTCGCTGTTTGCCAGCGGCATGACCGTCTTTGATCCACTCGATGAGGAATTGCTTGGCGGCCAGCCGTCCAACTCGCATATGACGGCGCGCCAGGAGTATCGCAGTCTCGTTGCCGCGCTGAACCTGCCGGCAAAGGCCCGGGCTGAAACCCATCGGGCTGCCGCCGAGATTGTCGCCGCGCCCCCTTCAGTGCACGCGCGCTATACGCCCGTGCCTTGCCACGCCTGAGGGCAGGGGACCGCTAGCGGTCCCCCCCAAAGCTGATCAGTACGGCGCGCTTGCCGCCGGGCGCGAACACATCCAGATCAATGCGGACCGGCTCCTGCACCATCCGGCGGGTCCGGGCCGACAGTGCCAGCACCACCCCCAGCAGCTCGCCCACGCTGCGTCGGCCATGGCGCGACTGCATGCGCTTGCCAACGCCGGCCAGCACCCGGTTGCGGGCCGTCATGTCGTCACTCACCAGGCTCGAGCGGCCAATGAAACTGGCCAGGTCCAGCAGGGCAGTTCGTTCGCTCATTGGACTACTCCAAACACAGGCGCCAATTTGCTTGATGGGGAATCCGGGGCCGGCACAACAGTCCTGCCTCGAACGGAAGGTTTAGGCCGGCGTCAGCTCTGCATGGCGAGACACGCCAGGTTCTGCTGCTTGAGCTGATTGCACATGGCAGTCGCATCGTCCCGGTCCCCGAAACCCACGAAGCGGGCGCGGAAGAAGGTCTTGCCGTTCTTTTCGAACCGCTCGACATAGGAGCGGAAATCACCGAGTTGGCCGACTTTGCTTGCAGCATCGCTCAGGAGGCCGCGGGCACTTTCTTCGCTCGGGCCGGCGCCGATCTGGACCACCCAGCCGCCGGGCGGCACCGCATTGTCATTGGCAGCAGCCACTTTCACCGAGCCGCTGATCGCCGGATCGATCGGCACGCCATCCGAGCCGATGCGCTCTTCAGGCGCCAGCGGCGCTGACGGGACGGTGTGGCCCAGGGCGGAAGGCGGTGCACCCAAATTATAGGAGTCGCTGAGCCAGGCGCCGATCACGTCCTGCGAAGGATAGGCCGGCTGGGGCGTCTGCGAAGGGGCAGCGAGCACATTGGCGGCCTGCACCGCAGGCTGCAGCGACAGGTCGGCCGGCATGGGGGCGGGCGGCACCGGTGCCGGCGCGGCGCTGGCGACCACGACGGGCGCCTGAGATGGTTGCGGCAGCTGAGCGCGTGGCTGGGCCTGGGCACCGTTTGCCGCCACCAACTGGGCCAGGCGGAAGCCGGGCAGGGGCATGGGCATCACGAACACTGGCTTGCTGGGCTGGGCCACGGCCACCTGGATATTGCCCTGGCGGCCCGGCTGCGGGATCTGGGCGGTCTGCAGGTAATTGCCCTTGCGACCCTTGGGCAGGTAATTGGCGACGAGCTGGCGCACCTTCTGGTCGCGCGAGGCCGACGAGTTGAACCCGAATGCGATCACAACGATATGCCGATTGTCTTTGCGGGCGGCGGTCATCAGGTTCGAACCGGCAGCATTGATATAGCCGGTTTTGATGCCGTCCACAGCGCCCATATAGCCAAGCACTCGGTTGTGGTTGCCATAGGTGCGCTTGCCATAGGAGAACGAGCGGGTCTGGAAGAATTCGTAATAGCTGGGGAAGTGCTGGTAAACTGCGATGGCGAGGATCGCCTGGTCGCGCACGGTGGTGATCTGCGCGCCGTCGGGCAACCCCGAGGCATTGCGATAGGTCGTGGACCGCATGCCCAGCGCCCGCGCCGTGGCGGTCATGCGCTCGGCGAACTTGCTTTCCGAACCCGAGATGTGCTCGGCGATCACCCGGGCCATGTCATTGGCGGACAGGGTCACGAGCGACTTGATCGCGTCTTCCACGGTGATGGTCGCACCGGCGCGCAGGCCCAGCTTGGTGGGCACTGCGGAAGCGGCGTGCTTGGACACCGTCATCTTGGTGGACAGCTTGATATTGCCCGCCGAGAGTTCCTGGAACAGCACGTAAAGGGTCATTACCTTGGTGACCGAGGCCGGGTATCGCCTTGCGTCGCCAGCTTCTTCGTAAAGAACCTGGCCCGACTTGGCGTCGACAACGATGCCGGCATATTTGCGCAGGTTCTCGATAGCCTGGGCGGGAGCGGCGCTAGGTAGAGCAAGGGAAAGCGCAACCACTATAGCGGCAAAGGCGCGGACGAGGACGACGCGCCAAGGGGATTTCGCCTGAAAAGCCACCCGCAACTCCAATTTCACTCTCGGACGGTCAAAGCGTCCGTACACAACTCACACAATGATGGCGACGTGCCCCCGCCGTCTCCACCACAATCCCGAACCTAGGCTTCGCGTATTACCATTCCGTAAAATGCCCAGCTTTTTGTCCGTGATGTGGAGATGATGTGGCGTCAGCGTGGGCAGCGGGCAAAACTCCTCTTATCAGGTCTTTTTGCCGGTCACGAATATGAGAAGCGATGACCCTTAACAGCGCCCATAATTTTCCTACATAATGGGTCCACCATGCTGCTTCGTTTCTCTCACGACAGATGCCTTGCCATGACACTACCCGATCTCCTTGCTCCCATCGGCGAGGCGTCTGCCACCACTTGGCTGCGCCCGCTCACCTCTGCCGGTCCGAATGACGGCGATGACAACAAGGATGCCGGCGGCACGGAATCCGGTACCGCAACCAAAACTCGGCCCAAGACCAAACGGCCCAATCTTTATCGTGTGTTGCTGCTGAACGACGATTACACTCCGATGGAGTTCGTCATCCTGGTGCTCCAGGACGTCTTCAACAAATCGCGCGAAGACGCGATGCGCATCATGCTCCATGTTCACCAGAAGGGCGTTGGTGAGTGTGGCATCTACCCCTACGAAGTCGCCGAAACCAAGGTCACTCGCGTCATGGATACGGCGCGCAAGAACCAGCATCCGCTGCAATGCGTGATGGAAAAGCAATAGGAACATCACATGCCATCATTTTCTCGCGGACTGGAAAAAGCTCTGCATCAGGCGATGAACCTGGCGCGCGAGCGTAACCACGAATTCGCTACCCTCGAACACCTTCTGCTCGCCTTGACCGACGATCGGGACACCATTGCCGTCCTTGCGGGCTGCGATGTCGATGTCGACGCGCTCAAGAGCGATCTCGAGGACTTCATCAATGAGGAACTCGACAGCCTCATCGTCGCCAATGGCCAGGACGCTCGGCCCACTGCCGCGTTCCAGCGGGTCATTCAGCGCGCCGTAATCCACGTCCAGTCTTCTGGCCGCGAAGAGGTCACCGGTGCCAATGTGCTGGTTGCCATTTTTGCCGAGCGTGAAAGCCATGCTGCTTATTTCCTCGAACAGCAGGATATGAGCCGGCTCGATGCGGTCAATTTCATCAGCCACGGGATCACCAAGTCTGGTCCCAGCGAGGAGCGCAAAGTGCGTGGTGCCGAGGACGGTGAAGGGAATAGCGAAGGCGGGCGGGGCGACAACGCCAAGAGTTCGGCTCTCGCAGATTTCTGCGTGGATCTGAACGCCAAGGCACGAGCAGGCAAGATCGATCCATTGATCGGTCGTGATGCCGAGTTGCGCCGCACCATCCAGGTGCTGTGCCGCCGCTCCAAGAACAACCCGATCTATGTGGGTGACGCCGGCGTGGGCAAGACGGCGATTGCCGAAGGCCTGGCCCGCAAGATCGTTGAGGGCGATGTGCCCGAAGTGCTCAAGGAAGCGGTGATCTACTCGCTCGACATGGGCTCCCTGCTGGCCGGCACCCGCTATCGCGGTGACTTCGAGGAACGTCTCAAGGCCGTGATGAAGGAGCTGGAAAAGCTGCCTCATGCCGTGCTCTTCATCGACGAAATCCACACCATGATCGGTGCGGGTGCAACCTCGGGCGGCGCGCTCGATGCTTCGAATCTCCTCAAGCCGGCTCTGGCTTCGGGCGCGATCCGGTGCATCGGTTCGACCACCTACAAGGAATACCGCCAGTTCTTCGAAAAGGACCGCGCGCTGGTGCGGCGCTTCCAGAAGATCGACGTCAACGAGCCTTCGATCCCCGATGCCATCGAAATCGTGAAGGGCCTGCGTCCTTATTTCGAAGAGTTCCACAAGATCAAGTACACCGACGATGCTCTCAAGGCGGCGGTGGAACTGTCGGCCCGCTACATCAACGACCGCAAATTGCCCGACAAGGCGATCGACGTCATCGATGAAACCGGCGCTAGCCAGATGCTGCTCACCGAGGATCAGCGCAAGCAGGTGATCGATGTCGAGGATATCGAGAACACCATCGCCACCATTGCGCGCATCCCGCCAAAATCTGTCAGCAAGTCCGATGCGGAACTGCTGAGCAGCCTCGAGCAAAGCCTCAAGACCGTGGTCTACGGGCAGGATGCAGCCATCACGGCACTGTCCTCCGCGATCAAGCTGGCCCGTGCCGGCCTGCGCGAGCCCGAAAAGCCGATCGGCTCTTACCTGTTCACCGGTCCTACCGGCGTCGGCAAGACCGAAGTGGCCAAGCAACTCGCCGACACGCTCGGGGTGGAGCTGCTGCGCTTCGACATGTCCGAATATATGGAGCGTCACACCGTGTCGCGCCTGATCGGTGCCCCTCCGGGTTATGTCGGCTTTGATCAGGGTGGTCTTTTGACCGACGGGGTGGATCAGCATCCGCATTGCGTCGTGCTGCTGGATGAAATCGAGAAGGCCCATCCGGACCTCTACAACATCCTGTTGCAGGTGATGGATCACGGCAAGCTCACCGACCACAACGGCAAGTCGGTCGACTTCCGCAATGTGATCCTGATCATGACCTCTAATGCGGGCGCTATGGACTTGCAAAAGAGCCCGATCGGCTTTGGCCGCAAGCGCGAAGTCGGGGACGATGAAGAAGCAATCAACCGCATCTTCACTCCCGAATTCCGCAACCGGCTCGATGCGATCATCTCCTTTGCGCCCCTGCCGCGCGAAGTGGTCCGTCGGGTGGTCGAGAAGTTCGTTCTGCAGCTGGAAGGTCAGCTGGCCGAGCGTGGCGTCACCATCAACCTGACCTCGGAAGCCGCCGATTGGCTGGCCGAGCACGGTTACGACGAACGCATGGGTGCCCGTCCGCTGGGTCGCGTCATCCAGGAACACGTCAAGAAGCCTCTGGCCGATCAGGTACTCTTCGGCGAATTGGTCAACGGTGGCTCAGTGACGGTCGCAGTGGTCGGCGAAGGGGCCGATGCCAAGCTCGAACTCGTCGCGGTTCCCCCGCGTCCCGCCAAGCCCAAGGCACTGCCCAAGCCTAAAAAGCCCAAGGCTACCGCCGACAAGGAGTAGTCCTCCAAACCCAAAAACGAAGGCCGGGAGCGATCCCGGCCTTTTTGTTTTTAATGTTCAGTTCAGCCCTTGAGCGGTCACACCCGCCGGTCTCACCCCGGCCTCGAGCCGGGGTCCATCTCGAGCTCTCAGGGCTTGGTAGCAAGCCCTAAACCGGCTTGATCAACGCATGCCGCTTC
Organism: Devosia sp. Z11_6; assembly: GCF_058133665.1. Lineage (NCBI taxonomy): Bacteria > Pseudomonadati > Pseudomonadota > Alphaproteobacteria > Hyphomicrobiales > Devosiaceae > Devosia > Devosia sp. Z11_6. The sequence goes on along the minus strand of NZ_JBYUNQ010000003.1, from coordinate 266,726 downwards.
TTGCCGACGGACAGCTTGATCACCCCTTCGGCCAGCAGCGCGTTTTCACCCAGGCTCAGCTTGTCGTCCTCGACCACGGTGTCATTGACGCGCACCGCACCTGAAGCCACATGCCGGCGCGCTTCGCCGTTCGAAGCCGCCAGCCCCGCCGTCACCAGCGCCGACAAGATCCCGACACCGGTGTTCAGCTCCGCCCGCGACACCGTGGCCGTTGGCAAAGACAGGTCGATAGCACCGGCTTCAAAGGTCGCCTTGGCCGTCGCCGCCGCCTCGTCGGCCGCCTGGCGGCCATGCACGATGGCGGTCACCTCCGTGGCCAGCACTTTCTTGGCCTCATTGATCTCGGTCCCACCAAGCGCTGCGAGCTTGGCAATCTCGTCGAGCGGCAACCGCGTGAAGATCTTGAGGAACTTGCCAACGTCCGCATCCTCGGTGTTGCGGAAATACTGCCAGAAGTCATAGGGGCTGAAGAGGTCGCCATTCAGCCACACGGCCCCCGAGGCAGACTTGCCCATCTTCTCGCCGCTCGACTTGGTCAGCAGTGGCGTCGTCAGCGCATAAAGCTGCGGTCCACCCATTCGATGGCTGAGGTCAACGCCATTGATAATGTTGCCCCACTGGTCCGAGCCGCCCATCTGCAGCACGGTGCCATAGCGGCGGTTGAGCTCGACGAAGTCGTATCCCTGCATGATCATGTAGTTGAATTCGAGAAAGCTCAGCGACTGTTCGCGATCGAGCCGGAGCTTGACCGAGTCGAAGCTGAGCATGCGGTTGACCGAAAAGTGCCGGCCAACATCACGCAGGAACTCGATATAGTTGAGGTTCAGAAGCCATTCAGCGTTGTTAATCATGATGGCTGGATTGTGGCCATCATAGCGCAGGATGTTGCTGTAGACCCGCTTTATGCTCGCGATATTGGCTTCGATCTGCTCGACGGTCAGCAGCTTGCGCTGCTCGTCGCGGAAGGAGGGATCCCCAACCATCGAGGTACCGCCGCCCATCAGGCTGATCGCTCGATGGCCGGTTTCCTGCAGCCAATACAACATCGTAACGGTGATCAGATTACCGATATGGATCGACGTGGCGGTGGCGTCATACCCGACATAGCCAGTGATCGGTCCCTTGAGGGCCAGGGCATCGAGCCCCTCCGGATCGGAAATCTGGTGGATGAAACCGCGCTCATCGAGCACGCGCAGGAAATCAGACTTGAACTTCGACATCAAGAAACCGCTTCTTTATCAGGGGCTTAACTCAGCCGCCTAGCGCCCGCCACCCGCGGCAATCTCCTGCCGGCGACGGTCGAGGTAATCGGCGCAACGCGTGGTCAGATCATCGATCTTGCCTTCGAAGAAGTGGTTGGCCCCTTCCACGATCTGCTGCTCGATGGTGATGCCCTTCTGCGTCTTGAGCTTGTCGACCAGCTTCTGCACCGAATTGGGCGGCGCCACGCGGTCCTTGTCGCCATGAATGATCAGCCCAGATGAAGGGCAGGGGGCAAGGAACGAGAAATCATAGAGATTTTCTGGTGGCGCGACCGAGATAAAGCCCTCCACCTCCGGTCGGCGCATCAGCAACTGCATGCCAATCCAGGCGCCAAACGAGAAGCCGGCAATCCAGCAGCCCCGCGATTCCCGGTTGATGGTCTGCAACCAGTCCAGCGCCGCCGCCGCATCGGACAGCTCGCCAATGCCGTGGTCGAACATGCCCTGCGAGCGGCCAACGCCGCGCGAATTGAACCGCAGCACCGCAAAGCCGCGCTCAGCGAACATATAGAAGAGGTTGTAGACGATCTGGTTGTTCATCGTCCCGCCAAATTGCGGGTGCGGATGCAGCACGATGGCGATGGGAGCATTGGGCTCCTTGCCTGGCTGGTACCGGCCTTCCAGGCGGCCTTCGGGGCCATTGAAAATCACTTCTGGCATGACACTGCTTTTCCGGCCGTTTCGGCTCTGTTGATATGGTCTGACGGAGCATCGGTTCTGCAGGGCGCGCGCTTGACTAAGCCCCGCACGCTCCATAAAACATGGCTCGTAAAACCAGTTTAGAATTATTCGAAACTCGTTTTCGCCGGGTTTCCGGCCCGAGAGCGCCCCTTGTAAAGAATGTGGGTGCGCAATTTCAAGAAGTGTTTGGCCCAGACCGTCATCGCGGCCTGCAGGCTCGGCAAGTGAACCATGCTCGGAGGCATGGCTCGAGGGCGAGTTGATGAAACAATCGGCGATCTATCTCGATCACGCTGCCGCCGCGCCATTGCTCCCCGCGGCGCGCGACGCGCTGGTCGCCGCTCTTGAGCTTGCGGGCAATCCCTCCTCGGTGCACGGGCATGGCCGCAAGCTGCGCAATCTCATAGAGGCTGCTCGTGACCAGGTCGCGCAACTGGCCGGTGCGGAGCGTCGGCAGGTGGTTTTTACGGGCTCCGCCACCGAAGCCATTACTCAAGCGATCGTCGGCGGCGCGCGTGCTTTTGCCGCAAGTGCGGTGTTGGTGAGTGCCGGCGAGCATACAGCCGTGCTGAAAGCGGCCGCGGCAACCGGACTCCCGGTGCGCGTTATCGGCCTCGACCCTGATGGCCGCATCGACCTTGACCAGCTCGCGGCCCAACTGGCCCAAGCCGACGCAGCAAACGAAACCCTGCTCGTCGCGCTGCATTGGGTCAACAACGAAACCGGGGTGGTGCAGCCGGTTAGCCGCATCAATGCTCTGGTGGGGCCGACACGTCACACGCTTTTTATCGATGCAGCTCAGGCGTTTGGCAAACTGCCCCTCGATTTTGCCGCCTCGGCACCCGATATGATGGCTGTAGGCGGTCATAAGATCGGGGCGCCTGCGGGCATTGGGGCACTTCTCGTCAAGGGCCATGCCGATGAAGTGCGGCTTATTCCCGGCGGCGGTCAGGAACAGGGTCGCCGCGGTGGTACTGAGGCCGCCGCGTTGATTGCGGCCTTTGGTGCAGCGGCTGGCGCTTTCCCGACGCTTTATGCCGCAGCGGATGTGCCGGAGCTTTCAAACCGGCTAGAGACAGGCCTGCGCAAGCTGGAAGCAGAGACCGTGCTGTTTGGCAGCGAGCGTGTTGGCTGTATCAGCAACTTCGCCACACCGGGCGTAGCGAGTGCGACGGCTATGATGGCGCTGGACCTGTTGGGCCTGTCGGTTTCATCAGGCTCCGCCTGCTCGTCGGGGAAGGTTTCGAGCAGCCATGTATTGGCTGCGATGGGTGTGCCACCCGAACTTGCGGGCTGCGCCCTGCGCGTCAGCCTCGGTTGGAACTCGACGGTGGCCGACGTGGACGCGCTGCTCGCGGCATTTGGGACAATCCTGCAACGCCATCGGGCGCGGCAGGAACATGCGGCTTAGGCCGCAAGAAATTAGACGGCTCCCGGCGACCTTGAATCGCTGCGGGGCAAAGGAGAAGCGATATGGCTGACTACGACATCCCGACGCTCAAGGAGAACATCGATCGCGAAACCGTCGATCAGGTGCTCGCGCTCGACGTCGACAAATACAAATATGGTTTTGAGACCGAGATCGAGTCCGTCAAGTCGCCCAAAGGCTTGAGCGAGGACACCGTCCGTTTCATTTCGGCCAAGAAGAACGAGCCGGAGTGGATGCTGCAATGGCGTCTGGATGCCTATCAGCGCTGGCTAACCATGACCGAGCCGACCTGGGCCAAGGTGCACTATCCTGAGATCGATCTGCAGGACATGTACTACTACGCGGCGCCAAAATCGTCGCCGGCACCCAAGAGCCTCGATGAAGTCGATCCGGCGTTGATCGCGATGTACGACAAGCTGGGCGTGCCCCTGCGCGAGCGCGAAATTCTTGCGGGCGTCGAGCGTCCCGGCATGGCTGTGGACGCCGTGATCGACTCCGTTTCGGTGGTGACCACATTCCGCGAGGAACTGAGCAAGGTCGGCATCATTTTCTGCTCGATCTCCGAAGCGATCCGCGAGTACCCAGAACTGGTACAGAAATATATCGGATCCGTGGTGCCGGTGACCGATAACTACTATGCCACCCTCAACTCGGCGGTATTCACCGATGGCTCCTTCGTCTTCATCCCCAAGGGCGTACGCTGCCCCATGGAGCTGTCGACCTATTTCCGCATCAATGAGCGCAATACCGGCCAGTTCGAGCGGACGTTGATCATTGCCGAAGCGGATAGCTATGTCAGCTATCTCGAAGGCTGCACGGCGCCGATGCGCGACGAGAACCAGCTGCACGCCGCAGTGGTCGAGCTCGTGGCTTTGGAAAATGCCGAGATCAAGTACTCCACCGTCCAGAATTGGTATCCCGGTGACAAGGACGGCAAGGGCGGCATCTACAACTTCGTCACCAAGCGCGGCGATTGCCGTGGCGACAACTCCAAGATTTCCTGGACGCAGGTGGAAACCGGTTCGGCGATCACCTGGAAGTACCCGAGCTGCATCCTGCGCGGCGACAATTCGCGTGGCGAGTTCTATTCCATCGCCATCTCGAACGGCTACCAGCAGGTTGATAGCGGCACCAAGATGATCCACCTGGGCAAGAACACGTCCAGCCGCATCATCTCCAAGGGTATCGCTGCCGGGTTCTCGGACAACACCTATCGCGGCCAGGTTTCGGCGCATGCGAAAGCCAAGAACGCCCGGAACTTCACGCAATGCGACTCCCTGCTGATCGGCGATAAGTGCGGGGCCCACACGGTGCCCTATATCGAAAGCCGCAATGGCACGGCCGTGTTCGAGCATGAAGCCACGACCAGCAAGATCTCCGACGACCAGATGTTCTATTGCCAGCAGCGTGGGCTGTCCGAGGAAGAAGCGGTGGCACTCATCGTCAATGGCTTCGTCCGCGATGTGCTGCAGCATCTGCCCATGGAGTTCATGGTCGAGACCCAGAAGCTGATCTCGATCAGCCTCGAAGGCAGCGTCGGCTAACCATCATTTTCATCCGGGCGGCGCCCATTGGGCGACCCCGGCCATTCCGGAGAATTGCAGTGACTACCCCCATTCTTGAAATCCGCAACCTGCACGCTCGCATCGAAGATCGCGAAATCCTCAAGGGCGTGAACCTGGTGATCCCTCCAGGTGAGGTGCATGCCGTTATGGGCCGCAATGGCTCAGGCAAGTCGACGCTGAGCTATGTGCTGGCCGGCAAGGAAGACTACGAAATCACGGAAGGCGAAGTTCTGATTGACGGCGAGGATCTCCTTGCCATGGAGCCGGCTGAGCGGGCCGCTGCTGGCCTGTTCCTCGCCTTCCAGTACCCGATCGAAATTCCCGGTGTTGCGACCATGACCTTCCTCAAGGCGGCGCTGAACGCCCAGCGCAAGGCGCGAGGGGAGGGGGAGCTTTCCACCCCTGACTTCATGCGCGCTGTACGGCAGGCCGGCACCGACCTCAATATCGATAGCGATATGCTCAAGCGTCCGCTCAATGTCGGCTTCTCCGGCGGCGAAAAGAAGCGTGCCGAGGTCCTGCAGATGGCGCTGCTCCAGCCCAAGATGTGCATCCTCGACGAGACCGACTCCGGCCTCGATATCGATGCGCTGCAGGTGGTCTCACGCGGCGTTAACGCCCTGCGCGCGCCCAACCGCTCCATGCTCGTGATCACCCACTATCAGCGCCTGCTAAACCACATCGTGCCCGATGTCGTGCATGTGTTCTCGGACGGACGGATCGTTGAAAGCGGCGACAAGGACCTGGCGCTTCAGCTCGAAGCCAAGGGCTATGCCGACTTCGATACCGCGGCGGCCTAGATGCGACAGAACCTGCAAATGCGGCTGAGCGCCGCCGAAGAAACTTTGATAGCCCAGCTCAAGGGTGCTGGTGCCGATGCGGTGGCGGAGCGGATTACGGTGGCGGGACTGCCGACCCGCCGGGTCGAAAGCTACCACTATACCGATCTAAAATCCCTGCTGCGGTCAGTGCCGCCGCTGGCTGAGGCCGCTAATGCGGCCGAAGCACCGGCGCTGCGGATTGCTGGCGCCTACCAGGTAACGATCGTCAATGGACGCGTTCAGGCCGCTCCAGCGGCTCCCGCAGGCGTCGTTGTTGGTAAGTCGGACGGAGATGTGCTCTCCGCGCGCGATGATGTGTTGGTTCACCTCAACAGCGCCCTCGCGCCCGAGAGCCTCAACCTGCACATCGACGGTGAGGTCGAGCAAGTCATCCATATTGATCGCCGTTCCGATGGCCCGGCAGCTCACTCCGCCAGCGCCGTAAAGATCTTTGTGGCGGAAAGCGCCATGGTCACGATCATCGAGACCTATCTCGGCTCGAACGAAGCTCATATCGGCAATCACGCGGGCTTCCTTGCCGTCGGCACGGGCGCGAACGTGACCCATATCACGGTTGATCTGTCGGCACGTGCGGCAACGCACTTCGCCACCAACCAGTACGAGATTGGGCCGGCGGCAAACTTGCGCACGCTCGCGATCCACTCGGGTGCGGCGCTTTCGCGCACGCAGCTTTTCGCGCGCTTCTCGGGTGAAGGCGCCCATGCTGATTTCACCGGCCTCAACCTGGTAGATGACGGCAAGCACTGTGACATCACCCTCGACGTCCACCATGCCGTGCCGAACACGACCTCGCAAGAAATGTTCAAGCAGATTGCGCGGGGACGCTCCAAGGCGGTGTTCCAGGGCCGGATCGTTGTGGCGCGGGATGCCCAAAAGACTGACGCCAAGATGATGATGCAGGGGCTGATGCTGTCGGATCAGGCTGAGATCTTGTCCAAGCCTGAACTCGAGATCTATGCCGATGACGTCGTTTGCGGTCATGGGTCCACTTGTGGCGAACTGGACGCGGACTCGCTGTTCTACTTGATGAGCCGCGGGATCCCGCGGGCGCAGGCCGAGACCATGCTCGTACGTGGCTTCCTCAACGAAGTGCTCGATCCGATTGAGGATGAGGCGCTCAACACTGTTCTGAACGGCATTGTTGACGCTTGGCTGCTGAACGCCCAGTAGGCGGTGCCCTGAGGTGTGACACGAGTTGTGCCACACCTTGTTCCTTGTTTGTCGAGATGGGCCACGCGGGCTGCTGTCCGCACGAAAGCTGAACCATGACCTTCGACCTCGAAAAAGTGCGCGCTGACTTCCCTATCCTGTCCGAGCAGATCCACGGCAAGCGCCTGGTGTTCCTGGACAGCGGCGCTTCGGCGCAAAAGCCGGTGCAGGTCCTAGATCGCATGGACCACGCGTTCCGCCACGAATACGCCAATGTTCATCGGGGCCTGCATACGCTGGCAAACCGCGCCACCGAGGCTTTCGAAGGCGGGCGGGCTGCCGTGCGCAAGTTCCTTAATGCCGGGCGGGCCGAGGAGATCATCTTTACGCGCTCGGCTACCGAAGCGATTAACCTTGTTGCCGCCTCCTTTGCCGGTCCGCGCATCGGGGAGGGCGACGAGATCGTGCTGTCGATGCTCGAGCACCATTCCAACATCGTGCCATGGCATTTTCATCGCGAGCGCAAGGGTGCGGTGTTGCGTTGGGTGGATGTTCACGACGACGGCTCGTTTGATCTCGATGCTTTCGCGGCTTCGTTGACGCCTCGGACCCGCATGGTCGCCATAACGCATATGAGCAATGTGACGGGCACGGTGACACCGATCAAGCAGACCATCGAGATCGCCCATGCCCACGGCATCCCCGTGTTGGTTGATGGTAGCCAAGGGGCGGTGCATACGGCGGTCGATGTTCAGGATCTGGATGTCGATTTCTATGTGATGACCGGTCACAAGCTCTACGGGCCAACAGGCATCGGCGTGCTTTACGGAAAGTATGATTTGCTCGCCGAAATGCAGCCCTACCAGGGCGGCGGCGAGATGATCGAGACTGTGACCACTGAAGCGGTAACCTATGACGAGCCGCCCCACCGCTTTGAAGCCGGCACCCCACCCATCGTGCAGGCAATCGGTCTTGGCGCCGCGCTGAACTACATGGAAGCCCTTGGCCGCGATGCCATTGCGGCCCATGAGGCGGAGGTTTCCGCCTATGCGCAGGAACGGCTCAGCCGCATCAATTCCCTGCGCCTGATTGGCACTGCGGCGGGGAAGGGCGGCATCTTCTCATTCGAGATAGCTGGCGCGCATGCCCACGACGTCGCTACGATCCTTGATCGTTACGGCATTGCGGTACGTGCTGGCACGCACTGCGCCATGCCACTGCTGCAGCGTTTCGGCGTCACCTCTACCTGCCGGGCCTCCTTCGCCCTATATAATGGGACTGATGATGTTGACGCGCTGGTGGATGGCATCGAGCGCGCCCAGAAATTTTTCGCGTAAGCCGCGAGGACACTTATGACCGAACAAGCCGAAGCTACCGCCGTCAACGACACTGCCGAAACCTTCGTTCGGATCAATCCCACCGTCTCTTCAGCCATTCCCGAGGGTGAGGTCGAGCGAATTACGGCTGACCTGATCGCGGCGCTCAAGACGGTGTACGATCCGGAAATCCCCGTGGACATCTACGAGCTCGGCCTTATCTACAAGGTCGATCTGGATGATAACCGCAATCTCACCATCGACATGACGCTGACAGCACCGGGGTGCCCCGTGGCCGGCGAAATGCCCGGCTGGGTTGAGAACGCCGCCCGCGCGGTGGAAGGGGTTCAGGATGTCACCGTCAACATGGTGTTTGATCCCCCGTGGGACGCTTCGCGCATGAGCGAGGAAGCTCAAGTGGCGTTGAACTGGTGGTAATCCCCGACGTTAGGTTCTATATATCGTGAAACACCGATAAAGGTTGCCGCCCCATGCCCTTCAAGATCATGTCGTTGAGTGATGCCGCTGCCGAGCGCATCACTGAGATCATCGAAGACTCTGAAAAGCCGGTTATCGGGCTGCGGGTAGGTATTAAGAACGCCGGCTGCGCCGGTGTGTCTTACACCATGGACTACGTCTCCGAGCCGGTGCCGGGCGATGATCACGTCAACGATCATGGCGTCGACGTTTGGGTAGACCCGAAAGCCACTATGTACCTGCTGGGAACAGTGATGGATTTCGAGCAATCCAAGATGGGCTCGAGCTTCACCTTCAAGAATCCTAACCAAACCGGCGCATGTGGCTGCGGCGAAAGCGTTACGCTCAAGCCGGCAGACCTCAAGGCTATTGCCGAGGCCCGTGAGGGGGCCTGATTAGCATCAGCCCGCGCCTGGGATCGACTCGTGATTGCATCGCGCGGCCTGATGTCCTAACAGCGGCGTCATGCGCCATCCACTTCCGCCCGCACTCACCATCGTTCCACCTGGTCACCCGCTGATCGGGCAGGTCTCGCCACCAGGCTCCAAGTCAATCACCAATCGAGCCTTGTTGCTGGGTGCTTTGGCGAGCGGCACTAGCCGGATTACGGGGGCGCTCAAGAGCAAGGATACAGTGTTGATGGTCTCCGCTCTTCGCCAGATGGGCGTTGACGTGGCGGAGCCCGATCCAACCAGCTTCGTGGTCACAAGTTCCGGGCGACTACAGGCGCCAGCCGAGCCATTGTTCCTTGGGAATGCAGGTACCGCTACCCGCTTTCTGACAGCGGCCGCCGCTACGATCAACGGCACAGTTGTGGTCGACGGCGACGCGGACATGCGCTTGCGGCCAATCCGTCCACTGGTTCAGGCGCTGCAATCGCTCGGCGTCGATGCCACTGCACCCACCGGCTGCCCGCCAATAACCATCAACGGCAATGGCCGGTTCGGTAGAGGGCGGGTGGAAATCGACGCCACGCTATCAAGCCAATATGTCTCGGCCTTGTTGATGGCGGCACCCTTCGGCGACGGACCTATCGAGGTGGCCTTGGCTGGGCAGGATATCGGGGCGCGGGGCTATGTCGATCTGACCCTCGCCGCCATGCAGGCCTTCGGCGCTCGAGTCGAGCAGCACGGTAACGGTGCGTGGCTAGTGCAACCCACCGGCTACATGGCAACTGACTTCAAGGTCGAGCCAGATGCATCTGCTGCCACTTATCTGTGGGGCATTGAGGTTCTCACCGGCGGCAGCATTGATCTGGGTGTGTCTGCCGATGCGTTCACCCAGCCCGATGCTGCTGCACAGGCGGTGCTCGCGAAGTTCCCGCATATGCCTGCGGTGATCGACGGCTCCCAGATGCAGGACGCGGTACCGACACTGGCCGTGGTCGCTGCCTTCAACCAGAACCCGGTCCGGTTCGTCGGAATTGCAAATCTGCGGGTAAAGGAAACCGATCGCATCAGCGCAGTTGCCAATGAGCTCAACCGGATTCAGCCCGGGCTAGCCGTGGAGGAGGGGGACGATCTCCTGGTCAACGCCGATCCAGATCTAGCTGGTCAGTCCCGCCCGGCACGTATTGAAACCTATCACGATCACCGTATCGCCATGAGCTTTGCGTTGGCGGGTCTTATGATCCGGGACATCACCATCATGGATCCAGCCTGCACGAGCAAAACCTATCCCGCCTATTGGGAGATGCTTGAGGGCCTCGGAGTGGAACTCCTTCCCACCACCTAGGCCGTCGCGCCAAAAACGTCATCAGCCCGCAAGCGAAAACTTGCGGGCTGATGACTTCAGTAGCAGCATGAAACAGAGCAGGGGGCTTTCGCCCCAAAGCTGTTGCCTGAAGATCGAGGCTAGCGAGCCGTGGACCGGAGCAGGAATGCCGGGATGGGTCCATCCGTGCCAAAGGGCGACTGCGGATCCACACCAAGGTCTTCCGGCGCAGGCCGACGCGCGCTGGGGCGCTGCCTGGACTCGCGTTCACCTTGTGTCTCCGCTTTTTCGCGACGGCGTGGCCGACGACCACGCCCCTCGTTCGGCTCCGTGGCGGGCTGTTCCGCTTCAGCAGGACTAGCCGTTGCGGGTGCGTCAGCCGGCTGCGCGCCCGTCTCTTCAGGTGCCGCCGCTTCCGCCTCGGACCTTGCGGGCCGGCGGCCACCGCGGCGCGTGCGTTGCGGACGGGTACGGGTGGTCCCCTCCGTCTGCTCTTCGGAAGCCTCAGGCTCGGCGGCCCCGTTCTCGGGCACATCTAGCCATTCAATCGGCTTCTGGATCAGCTTCAGAATGGCATCTAGATGCTTGCTGTCTGCCGGGGTGACGAAGGTATAAGCCACGCCTGAACGGCCCGCGCGACCTGTGCGACCGATGCGGTGGACATAATCCTCGGCATGCACGGGAACGTCGAAGTTGAACACGTGACTGACAGCGGGAATGTCGAGGCCGCGGGCCGCAACGTCGCTGGCCACCAGGAGCGTCAAGCGATTATTCTTGAAAGCGTCCAAGGTTTCGGTGCGGCTCTTTTGGTCCATGTCACCATGCAGCGCGCCAACGCTGAAGCCGTGTCGCTCCAGAGAGCGGGCGAGGGTCGCGACATCCCGCTTGCGGTTGCAAAAAATAATCGCGTTGGTGAGGTTTTCGCCCTCGGAAATGCGAGCACGCAGCGAAGCGCGCTTTTCTTCGGGTTTGGAGGACACCTTCACGAGCTTCTGGTCGATCGTGTCGGCCGTTGAACTCTGGCGCGAAACCTGAACGTGTACCGGGTCCTTGAGGAACTTCTTGGTCAGTCGCTCGATCTCTTTGGACATTGTCGCCGAGAACAGCATGGTTTGCCGCCGCGGCGGCAGGCGCGAACAGATCTTTTCGATATCGTCGATGAAGCCCATGTCAAGCATGCGGTCCGCCTCGTCAATTACGAGGATCTCGACACCCGTCAGGAGAATGCGGCCACGATCGATTTGATCAAGCAGGCGCCCGGGAGTGGCAATCAGAACGTCCACACCCCGGTCGAGTTTTTTGTTTTGATCCTCGAAGGACACGCCGCCAATGATCAGCGCCATCGTGATGCGATGGTTCTTGCCGTACTTCTCGAAGTTTTCAGCGACCTGAGCCGCCAATTCTCGCGTAGGCTCAAGGATCAGCGTGCGCGGCATGCGGGCACGGGCGCGGCCGTTTTCCAGCAGCGTCAACATGGGGAGCACAAAGGATGCCGTCTTGCCGGTACCTGTCTGGGCGATGCCGATCAGGTCCTTCTTTTCCAGCAAATGCGGGATCGCCTGGGCCTGAATTTCGGTCGGCTTGGTATAACCTGCGGCAGTCACCGCGTCGGTGACCTTGGTTGACAGGCCAAGCCCGGAAAAATCGTCGCTCAAATTCGGTCGTTCCACTCAAAAGTTTGCCCGCTGCCAAATCCGTTCGAACTGCTCGAAACGGTGCATCGGGAATGGTGTCGCACCGGTTCCCAGAACCGGAACAGTTGCGTCACTTGCGGACCAAAAGGGCTAAGCTCGAACGCGTCCGCGTACACACATCAGGCCAATCGGGCGGGAGTGCAGGAACTGCAAAGCGACGGAATGGCCCTGAAACAATTTCAGCCACGCCAGCGATGGGCCCCGGGGGACCGCGATAAATGCCGGCAAGCCGGAAAATGCTCCAGCGGGCCGGACCATAGCGCAAAGCCCTTTCAAGTCAACGGCTTTGCGGTCGATAAGCTTAACTGGGTGCTTTACACGTCCAGGTCGGTGACGAATGCCGCATTTTCTTGGATGAAGTCGAACCTTGCCTCGGGTCGATTGCCCATCAACCTGTCGACGCTGGACTTCGTTGCATCTTGCGTGTCGATCACCTTGACCTGCAGCAATGTGCGCGACTTGGGCGACATGGTTGTTTCGCGAAGATGCGCAAATGGCATTTCACCCAGGCCCTTGAAGCGGGTGACGTCAACCTTGCCTTTGCCCGTGAACTCGGTGGCCATGAGCTCGTTCTTGTGCGCGTCGTCGCGAGCATAAAGCGTCTTGGCGCCTTGGCTAATGCGATAAAGCGGGGGCAAGGCGAGGAACAGGTGTCCGCCTTCGATCAGTTTAGGCATCTCTTGGAAGAAGAACGTCATCAACAGCGAAGCAATATGCGCGCCGTCGACATCGGCGTCAGTCATCAGGATGATCTTGTCGTAGCGCAGATCATCATCGCGATAGCGATCACGGGTGCCGCAGCCAAGCGCTTGGATGATGTCCTGGATGATCTGGCTAGCCGCTAGCTTGTCGCGGCTGGCACCGGCCACATTGAGGATCTTGCCGCGAAGGGGCAGCACGGCCTGGCTTTGCCGGTTGCGCGCCTGCTTCGCACTGCCTCCTGCGCTATCGCCCTCAACGATAAAGAGTTCAGCCCCTTGAGCGGCGGTTTGCGTGCAGTCGGCGAGTTTACCGGGCAGGCGCAACTTGCGCGTTGCACTGGCGCGGTCGATCTCTTTTTCCTTGCGCCGACGCATGCGCTCTTCGGCGCGTTCAACCGCCCAGTCCAGCAGCTTGCCAGCTTGGTTGGGGGAAGCGGCCAGCCAATGGTCAAAAGCATCGCGAATGGCGGTGTCCACGATCCGGGTTGCTTCACCCGAGGCGAGCTTGTCCTTGGTTTGGCCGACAAATTCGGGCTCCCTGACAAACACTGAGAGCATGGCGTTGCAATGCGCAAACAGATCCTCGGCCGTTACGTTGGCGGCCGCCTTGTTCTTGGTCAGTTCGGCATAGTTCTTGAGACCGCGCAGCAGGGCGGTCCGCAAGCCGGTTTCGTGCGTGCCACCATCGGGGGTGGGCACGGTGTTGCAGTAGGAAGCAACCCCGCCATCTCCAAGGGTCCAGGCGATGGCCCACTCAGTTGCGCCATGTGTGCCGGGCTTGCCGTGGCTTCCCGAGAATATATCATCGACGATCCGGGTTTGTCCGGCAATCCGGTCGGCCATGAAGTCGCGCAACCCACCGGGATAGTGGAAGACCGCACGGGCTGGCGCGTCGTCGCTCGCCAATTCCTCGTCGCAACTCCAGCGTAGTTCCACCCCTCCAAAGAGATAAGCCTTGGCGCGAGTCATCTTGAACAGGCGTGCGGCCGAGAAGCGGGCGCCGTCGCCAAAGATCTGCGGATCGGGATGGAAGCGCGTGGTGGTGCCGCGTCGGTTATTTATCCGGCCCAGATGCTGGATCTCGCCAACCGGCTTGCCGCGCGAGAATTGCAGGCGGTGCAGCTGCTGCTCGCGGGCGACTTCCACCACCATGTCGTCCGAGAGGGCGTTGACCACGGAAACGCCGACGCCGTGCAGGCCGCCAGAGGTTTCGTAAGCCTTGGAATCGAACTTGCCGCCGGCATGCAGGACGGTGTGGACGATTTCGAGCGTGGAGCGATTGGGGAACTTCGGGTGGGTTTCGACCGGGATGCCGCGGCCGTTGTCGGAGACCGTGATATAACCGTCGGCGCCCAGATGGACCTCGATGCGGCTGGCGTGGCCGGCGATTGCCTCGTCCATGGAGTTGTCGATCACCTCGGCAAATAAGTGGTGCAGGGCGTTGATGTCGGTGCCACCGATATACATGCCTGGACGGCGCCGAACCGGCTCCAGTCCTTCTAGAACCTCAATATCTGCGGCGGAATACTCGTGCTGGGCGGGAGCTTGGCGCGCAGCTGGCCGGCTACGCTCAACAGGCGCGGGTGCACTTGCTAACTCAGCTGCAGCTGCAAAAAGGTCTTCGACTTCCGACATGTTCCCCGTCTGCCGAATCGGCGTGTTCACTGTTGGTACCATATTGCGGTTACGCAAGCGCGCCCGCCCCATTCATGTAAGGCGCTTTCCCCAGATGAACAGTACATGAACGAAATCTGAACGGCTCGCGCAAGCCGCCGCTTGCCGCAGGCGAGCTTAACCACAGATCCCTCAATGATCGGTGAGCGAACACCCGGCAACTGCCCATTGGCGGTTGACGTTGGTGAAACATATTGACCTGCAAGCTGCGACAGGACCGAAGGTAAAGCCATGAACAAAGCGCTGCCAACTCTGATGGCACTGGTCTTGACGCTTGGTGTGGTCGTGGCCCCGCTGCCGGCACAGGCGCAGTTCGGGATCTTTTTCGGTGACGAGGAGCGCGATTTTCTTCTTGGCCCGATGCTGTGCCTTGATGAGCGCCAGGTTCGCCAGTCGGTCGAGGCGCAGGGCTATAGCGATGTGTTCCTCAACGTACCCTATGACGAGCATATCCAAGTGCGGGCGACCCGCGACGGGTGGGTTTATCTGCTCGACTACAACTACTGCACTGCCGAGATCGAATCGGTCGAGCGGCTGCGCCCCGCGCAATAGCGGGCGGGAGTTGTCCCAGTATCGGGCGACGCATTTACCAAGCCTTTGCTTCTTGGCAGCACTTTTTTAAAGGCGCGCTGCTAGAACAAGGGTCATACGGTTTTGTGTTTGGAGTTGCCGTATGCGAGCTCAAAGGGATTGTCGTACTGCGTATCAAGCGGTCCCGATAAGCTCGGTTGCTATCGACGTTTGGCCTTATGCCGGATCAGGTATTGCGTACCGGCTGGTCAATCTGTCTGCCCCCCGTTGGGGTGTCCTGGCGTTAGTTTCAGCGCTGTTCTATCTGGTCTAGTGTGCAGCAATCCCGCCTTGCGGGATCCCTTGCCCCGCCTTTCAGCTTTATTCTTGGGCGGGCATTAACCCGCGCTGAAGCCTGCCCCAGACTTGCGGGGAACGGGTGCCGGCCGGTGCGACTTGAACTCTGCGCAGTTAACACAAGTAATGACGCTGCGCGGAGGATTTCACCGTGCTGCCGAATCTGGACAAGCTTGTGCCACAGCTCAAGTCCGTGTTCGACCGTCAGGAACTCCGCCTGACCGCGAACCTGCCGGGCCGCTACGCCATAACCGAAAAACGCAGCAGGATCATCGAGCGCTTGCCGGTTTTCGCGTGCCGGCTCTGCTCGATCTCGCCCAACGACGCGGTCATCAAAGCGCCGGTATTGGGCTTTGAGGGCGAGCGCGTTTCGGTCTACTTCAATGCATTCGGCATTCTGCCTGCCCAAGTCTGCAGGGGGCTGCCGGATGGCTTTGAAATGGCGTTCGAGCTTGGTCAGGCCGAGCGGGAGAACCTTGCAGCCAAGATAGTCTGGCACAAGCGCCTGAGCGAAGGCGGATTGACCGAAGCTCGTGAATTTCCGCGCGTCGTTCCGGAAAACGCGGCCAGCATGGTGACGCTGCCCAGCGGAGAGCAGGAGCACTGCGTGGTGGCCGATATTTCCCGCTCGGGTGCTGCCGTGCTGACCGCGTGCCGGCCCGGTATCGGCACACCTGTCGCCCTGGGCCGCATGATCGGCCGCGTCGTGCGCCACACGGCTGAGGGCTTTGCCCTGCAGTTTCTCCAGATCCAGGATGCAAATCGGCTGGAAGAGATGTTGCTGCCGCCCAAGGCGAGCAAACGCTAGGGCAGGGGCTCTCCCGATAGGAGAAAGGGGCCTCGCGGCCCCTTCCCAGTTTTGGTGTTCGGCTTAGGCCGAGTAGTACATCTCGTACTCGACGGGATGCGGGGTCTGCTCGAATTTGATCACTTCGGTCATCTTGAGCTCGATATAGCTGTCGATCTGATCGTTGTCGAAGACGCCGCCAGCCAGCAGGAACTCGCGATCCTTGTTGAGGCTGTCGAGGGCTTCGCGCAGCGAGCCGCAAACATGCGGGATCTGCATCAGCTCCTGGCGGGGCAGCTCGTACAGGTCCTTGTCCATCGGATCGCCGGGATGGATCTTGTTCTTGATGCCGTCGAGGCCAGCCATCAGCATGGCCGAGAAGGCCAGGTATGGGTTCGCCAGCGGATCGGGGAAGCGGATCTCGATGCGCTTGGACTTCGGCGACTGACCGAAGGGGATACGGCAAGAGGCCGAACGGTTACGGGCCGAGTAGGCCAGCAGAACCGGAGCTTCAAAACCGGGCACCAGGCGCTTGTAGCTGTTGGTGGTGGGGTTGGTGAAGGCGTTGATGGCCTTGGCGTGCTTGATGATGCCGCCGATGTAGTACAGGGCTTCCATCGAGAGGCCGGCATACTGGTCACCAGCAAACAGCGGCTTGCCGTCGCGCCAGATCGACTGGTGGCAGTGCATGCCCGAGCCGTTGTCGCCAAAGATTGGCTTGGGCATGAAGGTCACGGTCTTGCCATAAGCGTTGGCAACCTGGTGGATGACATACTTGTAGATCTGTACGTCGTCCGCAGCCTTGATCATCGGGGCAAACTTGATCCCGAGTTCGTGCTGAGCCGAGGCCACTTCGTGGTGGTGCTTTTCAACCACAACGCCCATGTCGGCCATTGCAGCGAGCATTTCGCTGCGGATGTCCTGCGCGCTGTCGAGCGGCGGCACGGGGAAGTAGCCCTTCTTGAGGCCGATATGGTGGCCATTGTTGCCGCCTTCATAGGCGGTGTCGTTGTTGGACGGTAGCTCGGGATGATCGACCTCGAAGCCAACCTTGAAGGGGGTATTGGAATACTTCACATCGTCGAACATGAAGAATTCGGGCTCGGCGCCGAACATGACGCTGTCGCCAATACCGGACGCCTTAAGATAGGCCTCGGCCTTCTTGGCGGTGGTGCGGGGATCGCGGGTATAGGGCTGGTAGGTCAGGGGATCGAGAATGTCGCAGTTGATGGCGAGGGTCGATGCACCAAAGAACGGGTCCATATAGGCCGAGTTCGGATCGGGCATCAGCACCATGTCGCTCTCGTTGATGGCCTTCCAGCCACCGATCGAGGAGCCGTCGAACATGGTGCCTTCTTCGAAGATGTCCTCATCGACGACGCTCACGTCCATGGTGACGTGCTGCAGCTTGCCGCGCGGGTCGGTAAAGCGCAGGTCGACATACTTGATGTTCTCGTCCTTGATGCGCTTGAGGATATCGCTTGCGGTAGTCATTAAGTCTTCCCCTGTTTGGATCGGATGTTGGTTGATGGTCTCGCGCGCTGCTTAAAGCGCGTCGTCGCCAAATTCGCCGGTGCGGATGCGGATGGCCTGCTCAATGGAATAGACAAAGATCTTGCCATCGCCGATGCGCCCGGTTTGTGCTGCATTGCGGATCGCTTCGATTGCCTTCTCGGCCAGCTCGTCGGGGCACACGACCTCGACTTTGACCTTGGGCAGAAAGTCCACCACATATTCGGCGCCGCGATAGAGTTCGGTGTGACCCTTCTGGCGCCCAAAGCCTTTGGCTTCGGTCACCGTGATGCCTTGCAGGCCGACTTCCTGCAGGGCCTCTTTGACCTCGTCCAGCTTGAACGGCTTTACGATGGCCTCGATCTTTTTCACGTGTGCCTCCACTTGCTACGATAGGCTGGTACCGCCTCACAGTATGCATGACCCGTGCCAACCCAAAGGGAAAGCCCAAAACGTAAGCTTTTGCCGTCCTTTGCGGCGAAACCTATGGGGAAAGCGGACGCGCAGGGTCGGAGAATGAGCAGTTTTGGTGCTCCATGCACAAAAAGCGGGCAGGCGACAGGTTCGCAAGAGGGCGAGCCGAGCCCGCAACGGCCGCAATCAAGCTTTGACTGCCGTTTCATCTTAGGCTAGACCCTCGCGCAACCCGGCCAGCGGGACTTTAGCGGGTGTGGCGGAACTGGCAGACGCACTGGATTTAGGTTCCAGCGCCGCAAGGCGTGGAGGTTCGACCCCTCTCACCCGCACCATATACTCTCTGGCCCAAACCAATCAAAACGGGATGAAGACCGAATGCAGGTTACCGAAACCCTCAATGAGGGCCTGAAGCGCAAGTTGAGCGTGACCATTCCAGCCCAGGACCTGGTGACGCGCCTTGATGCCAAGCTCGAAGAGCTCAAGGGCCAGGCCAACATCAAGGGCTTCCGTCCCGGCAAGGTGCCAATGTCTCACCTGCGCAAGATGTATGGCCGCTCGGCCATGTCCGAAGTGATGACCGACGCCATCAACACCACCGTGTCCGATGCCCTCGAAGAGCGCTCCGAGCGTGCGGCTGCCCAGCCCAAGGTTGACCTGCCCGACGATCAGGCCGTGATCAACGACGTGCTCGACGGCAAGGCCGACCTGGCGTTTGAAGTTGAATACGAGATCCTGCCCCCGGTTGAGCTGTCTGACCTCAATGGCATCAAGCTGGTCAAGCCAGTGGTCGAGATCACCGAAGAAGAGCTTGACGCCGAGGTCAATCGCGTCTTCGCCCAGAACCGCGGCTACACCGACAAGGGCGACGACGCCGTTGTGGAAAATGGCGATCGTCTGGGCCTGAGCTTTGTCGGCAAGATCGAGGGCGAACCCTTTGAAGGTGGCACCTCCGACCACGCTCACCTGACGGTTGGCGCTGGCGAGTTCATCCCCGGCTTTGAAGAGCAGCTGATCGGCTTCAAGAAGAACGAGACCCGCGAGATCGAGGTCACGTTCCCCGAGGACTACCAGAGCGCCGAACTGGCCGGCAAGAAGGCGACCTTCGAGGTCACCGTGCTGCATATCGATGGCCCCAACACCGGCGAGCTGGACGACGAGTTCGCCAAGCGCCTTGGCCTCGAGAATGTTGCCGCACTGCGTGACGCTGTGAAGTCGCAGATGCAGTCCGCGCTGGAATCGATGAGCCGTCAGCACGTCAAGCGCCAGATCCTGGATGCCCTGGATGAAGGCCACAAGTTCGACGTTCCTGCCCAGCTGGTTGATGCCGAGTTCAACACCATCTGGAACCGCGTCGTGCACGAAATCGAGCACCACGGTCGGTCCTTCGAAGACGAGGGCACCACGGAAGAAGCCGCGCGCGAGCAGTATCGCACGATCGCCGAGCGTCGCGTGCGCCTTGGGCTGGTTGTCGCCGAAATCGGCAACAAGAACGAAGTCAATGTCACCGACGAAGAGCACCAGCAGGCGCTGATCGCCGAAGTGCGTCGCTTCCCCGGCCAGGAACAGCAGGTCTACGACTACTACCGCAAGAACCCGCAGGCGCTTGCCGGTCTTCGTGCTCCCGTGTTCGAGAACAAGGTCGTTGACTATGTCATGGGCTTGGCCGAGCAGACCGAGCAGACCATGACCCGCGCCGAACTGGCCAAGCTGATCCAGGCCGACGAGGACGATGTCCCCGAAGAGCACCATCACTAAGGGCGCAGCCCTTCACCAGAGCCGCCCTTCGGGGCGGCTTTTTTGTCAGCCTGTCCACCAGCCCGCATGAGCCGCACCATGACCAGCGCCCACCCCGATGTTTTGCTTACACCGCGGCAAATGGGCGAGGCCGACCGAGCCGCCGCGGAAGCGGGGATCAAGACGCTGCGGCTGATGGAAGCTGCAGGGCAGGCGGTGGCTGACGCAATCGTCGAGCGCTACTACCAGCGCTCGGTGCTGGTGTTGTGCGGCCCCGGTAATAATGGTGGCGATGGTTTTGTGGTGGCGCGGCTGCTCAAGCAGCGCGGCTGGCCGGTGCAGTTGCGCCTTCTGGGCGAGCGCGAAGCCTTGCGGGGCGATGCGGCGCAAATGGCGGCGCAATGGACCGGCCGCATCGAGCGGCCCTCGCCAAGCGACATTTCGGAAGCCGACCTCATCGTGGATGCGGTGCTCGGCGCCGGACTTGATCGCGACGTGGCCGGCGAACTGCATAGCCTCTTTGAGATCATCAACGGCAGCGGGTTGCCGGTGGTGAGCATCGACATTCCGAGTGGGGTTGACGGGGCGACGGGCGCGGTGCGCGGCATCGCCATCAAGGCGCAAACGACGGTGACCTTTTTCCGGCTCAAGCAGGGTCACCTGCTGCTGCCCGGACGCGCGCTTTGCGGCGAGGTGGTGCTGGGCGATATCGGCATCCCCGAGGCTGTGCTGGGGCCCATCGATGCGCAGACCTGGAAGAATGGTCCAACGCTTTGGTCGCTGCCGGTCGATGAGCCCGCGGGCAACAAATATCACCGCGGCCATTGCGTGGTGGTGTCGGGCGAGCCGCTGCAAACCGGGGCTTCGCGCCTAGCAGCGCTGGGGGCCTTCCGTGCCGGGGCGGGGCTGGTGTCGCTGACCGGTACGCCCGAGGCGCTGGCGGTGCATGCGGCGCATGTCACCGCCATCATGCTCAAGCCGGCCGCGGACCCGCAGGCATTGGCGCAATTATTGGAGGACAAGCGGATCAATGCCGTGGTGGCGGGGCCAGCAGCAGGGGTGGGCCCAACAACTGCGGACAATGTGCTGGCCGTGCTCGCCTCGGGCGCTGCGGCAGTGCTGGATGCCGATGCGTTGACCAGTTTTGCCGATGAACCCGAGCGACTGTTTGCGGCAGTGCGGGCCAATCCTGAGCGGGCAGTGGTGGTAACACCGCACGAAGGTGAGTTCGAGCGCCTGTTTGGGCAATTGGCTGGTGGGAAGCTAGAGCGGGCGCGAGTTGCTGCGGCACAATCAGGCGCTGTCGTCGTGCTCAAGGGCAGCGATACGGTGGTGGTGGCGCCGGATGGGCGGGCTGTGATCAATGCCAATGCACCAAGCTGGCTCGGAACCGCGGGCTCAGGCGATGTGCTGGCGGGGATGATTGCTGGTCTGATGGGGCAGGGCATGCCCGGTTGGGAAGCGGCGGCGGCCGGCGTGTGGTTGCACGCTGAAGCTGCCAACCACTTTGGTGGCCCCGGCATGCTGAGCGAAGACCTGCCAGGGCTGCTTCCGGGGGTGCTGCGCGCACTGAGCGCACCGGCTGGCTGAGCTTGGCCCTTGCGCGGGCGGCAAAATGCGCTAACCCATTGCGCCAACACTAAAGGAAGGCCACGATGAGCGATTTGACCCTCAGCCAAGCCATGGACAATGTTTATGCCTCGCTGCGCGCCAACAACGAGGATATCGATCTTCACATTGCCGCGCTCAAGGGGGCGCTGGACCGCGAGGGCTTAAAGGCTGCGACCTTCGAACCCGCCAAGTTGGCGCAGAACAACCGGCAGGGGCGCAAGACCATGCAGGCCTATTTCCGCAAGCGCGGTGTGGCGGTGGAATTCGCCTCCTGACCACCCAGCCATTTACCTTGGATGCGTTGTGCGTTGCTCGACTATTGAACCGCGCCCCAATGCCGCCTATCTCTGGCCTTACCGCGCGTTCATGCGGCATGGTCTGCAATCGGCTGTCGCGCTGATTCGAGTTTCAATGGCACGGTCCCCGGACCCTGGATGTCCGGTTTTCGGACGCGGACCGTGTTTCAACCAAGAGGGCTGACCGGTTTTCCACGCGATCCGGAACAGCAAAGGGGCATCTTAATGCAAGATCCACACGATCTTTATATGAACACGCTTGTTCCCATGGTGGTGGAGCAATCCAACCGCGGCGAACGCGCCTTCGATATCTACTCGCGCCTGCTGCGCGAGCGTATCATCTTCGTGACCGGCGTGGTCGAAGACAACATGGCGAGCCTGATCGTCGCACAGTTGCTGTTTCTGGAATCGGAAAACCCGAAAAAGGAAATCGCGCTTTACATCAACTCGCCCGGTGGCGTGGTGACGGCTGGTTTGAGCATCTATGACACCATGCAGTTCATCCGCCCGGCCGTTGCCACGATGGTGATGGGGCAGGCGGCATCCATGGGTTCGCTTCTGCTTGCTGCCGGCGAAGCGGGTATGCGCACTTCGCTGCCCAATTCACGCGTCATGGTCCACCAGCCTTCCGGCGGCTTCCAGGGCCAGGTGACGGACATCCTGATCCATGCCAAGGAAGTTGAAGGCCTCAAGCGCCGCCTCAACCAGATCTACGAAAAGCACACTGGCCGTACCTATGAGGAAATCGAGCACGCCCTTGAGCGCGACCGGTTCCTGTCACCCGAAGAAGCCAAGACCTTTGGCCTTATCGACAGCGTTCTGGAAAAGCGCGCTGTTCCGGACGCGGTTTGATCCCCGCTGTCCACACCAATGAGCATGCGCCCGCAACTGTGACTTGCGTTCAATTGCACCCAGCCGGATCGGCCTTTAAGGTCGGTTCGGCTTAGACTTTCTTTAGGCTCGAGCGTTACCGTCACCGATAACGCTTATTTTGGGGGTGTTCCGCCCCCGGGAGTGACTGGATGTCCAAAGAGACAACGAACGGCGAAACCTCAAAGAACACGCTTTATTGCTCGTTCTGCGGGAAATCCCAGCACGAGGTTCGCAAGCTGATTGCCGGTCCGACCGTGTTCATCTGCGATGAATGCGTCGAGCTGTGCATGGACATCATCCGCGAAGAGAACAAGACCTCCATGGTCAAGTCCTCCGATGGCGTGCCGACCCCTGCCGATATCTGCAAGGTGCTCGACGACTATGTCATCGGCCAGTTCCGCGCCAAGCGCGTGCTCTCCGTGGCTGTCCACAACCACTATAAGCGCCTCCACCACGCGAGCAAAAATCAGGATGTCGAGCTTTCCAAGAGCAACATCCTGCTGATTGGTCCGACCGGTTCGGGCAAGACCCTGCTCGCGCAGACGCTGGCTCGCATCCTTGATGTGCCCTTCACCATGGCCGACGCCACCACACTGACCGAAGCCGGTTATGTGGGTGAGGACGTGGAGAACATCATCCTCAAGCTGCTGCAGTCCGCCGACTACAACGTCGAGAAGGCCCAGCGGGGCATCGTTTATATCGACGAAGTCGACAAGATCTCGCGCAAGTCCGACAACCCCTCGATCACCCGTGACGTTTCGGGCGAGGGCGTGCAGCAGGCCCTGCTCAAGATCATGGAAGGCACCGTGGCCTCGGTACCGCCCCAGGGTGGTCGCAAGCACCCGCAGCAGGAATTCCTGCAGGTGGACACGACCAATATCCTGTTCATCTGCGGCGGCGCCTTTGCGGGTCTGGAAAAGATTATCTCGGCACGTGGCGAAGGCTCGGGCATCGGCTTTTCGGCCACCGTCAAGGATCCCAACGACCGTCGCGTTGGTCAGGTGCTTGCCGATGTTGCTCCCGAGGATCTGGTGCGCTTTGGCTTGATCCCGGAATTCATCGGCCGTCTGCCGGTGCTGGCGACGCTGGAAGACCTCGACATCGCCGCGCTGATCGAAATCCTGACCGCGCCCAAGAACGCCCTCGTGCGTCAGTATCAGCGCCTGTTCCAGATGGAAGACGTGGAACTGACCTTCCATGAGGATGCGCTCAAGGCGATTGCCGAGAAGGCCATCGAGCGCAAGACCGGTGCTCGCGGCCTCCGCTCGATCATGGAAGCGATCCTCCTGGACACCATGTACGATCTGCCTTCGCTTGAAGGCGTTGAGGAAGTGGTGATCAGCGAGGAAGTGGTGCGGGGCAAGGATGTTCGTCCGCTCTACATCTATTCCGATCGCAAGAAGGAAGACATGCCCGCCGGGGCCTAACACCGGCGCGATACAAGATCGAAACGCCGGGCTTTGTGCCCGGCGTTTTCGTTTGCGGCTCCTTGCCGTGCCCCACGCAAGCAGCCGTCCGTGGTTAACAAAAACGTAACCCCCATGGCATTGAACTGCAGATAACCCGAGCCAATATAGGTGTCATGGATAGGGGGCGCGCTGGCGCCGGTAACGCCGATGGCGAGGGACACCCCAGCTCTTTTTCAAGGCTCTCGCGCCGAAAAGAATAGCTTGTGGCGTGCCAGCACAAACCTATTTATTAATGAGATTCAGCCCAGCATCCTCTTGGGCTGTCTGCAATGGGTGCGCTACCCATCACCCCACCTCGGCGCACCCTCGAAAGGAAGAAAGATGACGGACGTCAATCCCGCCGCTGGCGACACCAGCCGTGACCGGGTTTACCCAGTCCTCCCCTTGCGCGACATCGTCGTATTCCCCGGCATGATCGTGCCGCTGTTCGTGGGCCGCGAGAAGTCGGTCAAGGCTCTCGAAGAGGTCATGCGCGACGACAAGCACATTCTTGTTGTGACCCAGAAGAATGCCCAGGACGATGATCCGGCCCCTGACCAGATCTACGCCACTGGTACCATCGCGACCGTTTTGCAGCTGCTCAAGCTTCCCGATGGCACGGTCAAGGTGCTGGTTGAAGGCCTGAGCCGCGCCACGATCGACCGCTATCTCCAGACCGTCGATTATTTCGAGGCCGAGGCATCGATCCTGCCTGAGCCCGAGGAAGATGCGACTGAAGTTAAGGCACTGGCTCGTTCGGCCCAGACCGAGTTCGAGAACTATGTGAAGCTCAACAAGAAGATCTCGGCCGAGGTCGTGGCCGCTGTTGGCCAGATCGAGAGCCATTCCAAGCTCGCCGACACCATTGCCAGCCATCTCGTGATCAAGATCAACGAGAAGGAAGACCTCCTGTCGACGGTTTCCGTTGCCGAGCGTTTCCAGAAGATCCTTGGTCTGATGGAAGGCGAGATCGGCGTTCTGCAGGTGGAAAAGCGTATCCGCTCCCGCGTCAAGCGGCAGATGGAGAAGACCCAGCGCGAGTACTATCTCAACGAGCAGATGAAGGCGATCCAGAAGGAACTGGGGGATGGCGAGGAAGGCTCGAACGAAATTGCCGAACTTGAGGACCGGATCAGCAAGACCAAGCTGAGCAAGGAAGCTCGCGCCAAGGCTGACGCCGAGGTCAAGAAGCTCAAGGCCATGAGCCCGATGTCGGCCGAAGCCACCGTGGTCCGGAACTATCTCGACACCCTGCTCGGCCTGCCTTGGGGCAAGAAGAGCAAGGTCAAGCGCGATCTGGTTCTGGCCGAAAAGGTACTGGACGAGGATCACTATGGCCTTGACAAGGTCAAAGAACGTATCCTCGAGTACCTGGCAGTTCAGGGCCGTACCGGTTCGCTCAAGGGCCCGATCCTGTGCCTTGTTGGTCCTCCGGGTGTGGGCAAGACCTCGCTCGGCAAGTCCATTGCGAAGGCGACCGGACGTGAGTTCGTGCGCATGGCTTTGGGTGGTGTTCGGGACGAAGCCGAAATTCGCGGCCATCGCCGCACCTATATCGGCTCCATGCCTGGCAAGGTGATCCAGTCGCTCAAGAAGGTCGGCAAATCCAACCCACTCTTCCTGCTCGACGAGATCGACAAGATGGGCCAGGACTTCCGTGGCGATCCGTCCTCGGCACTGCTGGAAGTGCTCGATCCCGAGCAGAACCACACCTTTGCCGATCACTACCTCGAGGTCGATTACGACCTTTCGGACGTGATGTTCGTGACCACCTCGAACACCTTGAACATCCCCGGGCCATTGATGGACCGCATGGAGATCATTCGCCTGTCGGGTTACACCGAACAGGAGAAGCACGCGATCGCCAAGCAGCACCTGATCCCCGAGACCCTCAAGGAAAACGGGCTGGCCCATGGCGAGTTCGAACTCTCCGACGAGATGCTGACCGCCTTGATCCAGCGCTACACTCGCGAAGCGGGCGTGCGTAACCTCAAGCGTGAAATCAGCAAGCTGATGCGCAAGGCCGTGGCCGAGATCGTCAAGACCAAGGTCAAGAAGATCGTAATCGACGAGGAAAAGCTCACCCAGTATCTGGGCGCCGATATCTTCAAGCATGGCGAGATTGAAGCCGAGCCACAGGTTGGCCTCGTGACGGGTCTGGCCTGGACTTCGGTGGGTGGCGAATTGCTGACCATCGAAGGCGTGATGACGCCAGGCAAGGGCCGCATGACCGTTACCGGCAACATCAAGGAAGTGATGAAGGAGTCGCTGACGGCGGCAACCGCCTATGTCCGCTCTCGCTCAATCGAATTCGGCATCAAGCCGCCGATGTTCGATACCAGAGACATTCACGTCCACCTGCCTGAAGGGGCAACTCCCAAGGATGGTCCGTCCGCTGGTATCGGCCTCGCGACCGCCATCGTTTCGGTGATGACTGGCATTCCGGTGCGCAATGATGTCGCCATGACCGGCGAGATCACGCTGCGGGGCAGGGTGCTGCCCATCGGTGGCCTCAAGGAAAAGCTCCTGGCGGCGCTGCGTGGCGGCATCAAGACGGTGCTGATCCCCGAGGAGAATGTCAGGGATCTCGCCGAGATCCCAGATATCGTCAAGGAAGGCATGGAAATCGTGCCAGTCTCGCGGATGGATCAGGTGATTGCCCGCGCCCTGGTACGCAAGCCCGAGGCGATTGAGTGGAACTTCGAGGATACGGTTCCGGCCGTGTCGACCACGGTCGAAGCCGCTGACGAGGGCCTCACTGGGGGCCTGCACTAAGCACTGGCGCAAGAGTAAACAAGGCGGCGGTCCCCATCGGGGCCGCCGCCTTTTTTTGGCTGCTGACATGCATTGTCATGCGTTTGGGATGTACTAGGCTGCCCGCCGCCGTGCCCCCGGAACCTGCCGCATGAACAAACCCCTGGTCGTGATCCTTTCAGCAGTGACGCTGGACGCCATCGGCATCGGGCTGATTGCGCCTATCCTGCCCAGCTTGCTGCGCGAGGTGGCCCATCAGGGCGATGTGACGCTGCTCTACGGGCTGCTGATCGCCCTTTATGCGACCATGCAGTTTATCTGTTCGCCCATTCTCGGCGTGCTCAGCGACCGCTTCGGGCGCCGCCCGGTGTTGATCCTGTCGCTGTGCGGCGCGGCGCTCGATTACGTGCTGATGGCCTTGGCGCCCAACCTGCTGTTCCTGGTGGTCGGGCGGGCGATCGCCGGCATCACCGCGGCCAACATGGCGGTGGCTTCGGCCTATATCACCGACATATCTCCCGTAGATCAGCGCGCGCGGCGCTTTGGCTATTTCCATGCCATGTGGGGAATCGGCTTTATCGTCGGGCCGGTGCTGGGCGGCGTATTGGGGGAATATTGGCTGCGGGCGCCATTCATCGCCGCGGCTCTTCTCAACGCACTCAATTGCGCGCTGGCCTTCTTCGTGCTGCCTGAATCGCACCATGTGCGTGGCACGGCCCGGTTCAGCTGGACTACGCTGAACCCGTTTCTGCCGCTAGGCTGGGCGCTGAGCTTTCGCGCGCTGATCCCGCTGATTGCCATTCTGATGATCATGATGTTTGTCGGTCAGATGTACGGCGTCGTTTGGGTGTTGTTCGGCGAAGATCAGTTCAGCTGGAGCCCGCTTACCATCGGGCTATCGCTGGCCGCCTTTGGCGTCTTCCATGCCGGCGCCCAGGCGTTTCTCACCGGTCCAGTGGTGACACGGTTTGGCGAACGCGCATCGCTGCTGATCGGCTTTTCGGCCGAAGTGTTCTGCCTCGTTGTGCTCGCCTTTGCGGGCCAGGGCTGGGTGATGTTCGCCCTGATGCCGCTGTTTGCCGTGGGCGGCGTCGGCATGCCCGCCCTGCAGTCGCTGATCACGCGCCAGGTGGATGCCGAGCGGCAGGGCCAGTTGCAGGGCGTTCTGGCCAGTCTGGTCAGTTTGACCTCGGTGTTCGGGCCACTGTTTTTCAGCCTCGCCTATGCCGGGGTCCGGGGGGAGTGGCCCGGGGGAATCTGGCTGATCGGAGCCGTGATCTATTGTTTGGCGCTGCCGCTCATGTTCGGGCTGCGCAAGCTGGCTCCTGCGGGGGCGTAACCGGGCGATTCTGGGGATTTTTCCCTCGGAAAAGCGCGGTGGAAGTCTTGCCCACCCCGATTTTCCCGTTCATTAACAGCTTGAGCGCGTCAGTCAGGAAAAGCCCCGGCTGCCTTGCGTCCTGGGCGGAATCGCCCAAGGGTGCCGCCATTTCCATGCTCGCCGGCAACGGCGGCCATTCTCTGTGAGGAAACGCTATGAACAAAAACGATTTGGTTGGCGTCGTTGCTGACAAGGCCACGATTACCAAGGCACAGGCTGCCGAGGCCGTGGATGCAGTGTTCGAAGCCATTGCCGAGTCCCTCAAGGCTGGAGACGAAGTTCGTCTCGTGGGTTTTGGTACCTTTGCCGTCTCGCGCCGCAAGGCATCCACCGGCCGCAACCCTGCGACCGGCGCCGAGATCAGCATTCCTGAGTCCAACCAGGCCAAGTTCAAGCCAGGCAAGGGTCTCAAGGACGCACTGAACCCCGCCTGAGCCTGAAAACTTCTTGGGGCTCCGCCTGCGTTTCGCGGCGGGGCCTTTTTCTTGGGGATTTGCGGTTGACGCGCCCGGTCGCGCACCCTAATCAATGCCCTGCACCGGCCAAACGGCCTGTGGGCGATTAGCTCAGTTGGTAGAGCGCCTCGTTTACACCGAGGATGTCGGCGGTTCGAGTCCGTCATCGCCCACCATTCCCCTTCTCGCAACCTCCCTCTAGCGTTTAGCGACCACCGCTCGCCTGCAGGACATGGGAGTAGCCTTGCGTTGTCCTCGCGGGCCATGCGTCAGCAGGAACTGACAGCATCATCAAAGCATCTGTTGAACTCATCCGGGCTGCAGCCGTTCAGGGGGAGCAACCCATGGAGTGGCGATGACGGAAGACGATCTCAAGATGCAGTTTGAACTTGTGCGGCAGTCCATAGGGACATGGTCCGCCGATGCCGTTCACTTCGTGGGCGCTGGCAGTGAGAGTCGGCAGGTGGGCACCCATGATGCAGACCAGATCGCTGCTGCCACGCGGACCCTTGACGCGATCCGGTCGGAACGGACCTCTCTGGCTGAGGCTACTGCGCTCGTCCCGACCAAGTCCGACGATCTGGCGCGAGGGATCGATATCGCGCTGAACGAACTGGACCTGCTGGAGCGGGACATCAGCGCCGCTTTGGCTGAGATGCGCTGAGAACTGGTCACTCCTCTGCAGCCTTGCGGTGAGATCTACTGCAAACGAGAAGCACCAGTCTGCCCAAACTGAGCGCTGACCCATTTTCGCGCTTCCCCGAGCCAAAGGACCATGCTGCCCATAAGCGTGCAGAAGAGCCATTGCTCGAAGGTCAGGGGGACGGTGCCGAAGGCGTAGTTCAGCGCCGATACGTGGATCACCGCCACCTGCAACAGCAGCGACAATGCCACTGCAGCCCATAACCAGTGGTTGAGAAACAGGTGATGGAATGCGCTGGCGGTATCTGAACGGGTGTTAAAGCAATTGAAGAGTTGCGCCAGTACCAGGGCGGTGAACCCGGCGGTGCGTGCCTCCTCGAGGGAGGCGGTTCCTTCAACAAAGCCGCCGGGTAAGTAGAAGTCGATGGCGAACAGGCTCGTCACGGCCATGATGACGCCACTATAAAGCACGCCAGCCCACATGCTCCGGTCGATTACGGGCTGGGTTGGGGAGCGTGGCGGACGAGCCATGACGTCGTCCGTCTCGGGATCGAGCCCCATGGCCAGCGCCGGGCCCGAATCGGTAACCAGGTTGATCCACAGGACCTGGGTGGCGAGGAGCGGCAGCACCAGACCTTCGCCTGCAGCATCGAGCCCGATAAAGCTCGCGCCGACTACGCCCAGGAACACGGTGAGCACTTCCCCGATATTGGAGGATAGCAGATAGCGCAGGAACTTGCGGATGTTCTCGAAGATTGCCCGGCCTTCGCGCACGGCCCGCACAATGGTAGCGAAGTTGTCATCCACTAGGATCATTTCAGCGGCTTCCTTGGTCACCTCGGTGCCGGCGATGCCCATGGCAATGCCGATATCAGCGGATTTTAGGGCAGGGGCGTCGTTGACCCCATCACCCGTCATCGCCACCACTTCGCCATCCGCCTGCAGGGCGTCGACGATCTTGAGCTTGTGGATGGGGGCCACGCGCGCGAACACCGACGTGCTGCGTACGGCGGCGCTCAGCGCAGCGTCATCCATGCCGTCAAGCTCGCCCCCAGTCAGAACGGCAGCGTCGGCATCAACGATGCCGAGCTGAGAGGCGATGCGCAGGGCCGTGCTCGGATGATCGCCGGTGATCATAACGACCCGGATGCCAGCACCGTGGGCCTCGGCCACGGCGGCAGCAGCTTCCTCGCGCGGCGGATCGATCATGCCCACGCTGCCGACATAGATCAGGTCGTGTTCAAGCGCCTCGAGGTCCTCCTGTTGCTCGCTGCGCTCCAGTGGCTTGTAGGCTACCGCGAGAGTGCGGAGCGCGTCGGCTGACATCCTTTCGATATCGGCTTGGGCTCGCCGACGTCGCATTGCCTCAAACGGAAATGTGTCCATACCGACGCGGATCTGTGTGCAGCGCGCCATCAGCACGTCAGGCGCACCCTTGGCGACGAGAACCGGTTGATCCCCCCACTCGCGATCACTGGCGATCGTGGACATCATCTTACGCTCGGAGGTGAACGGGATCTCTCGGATGCGACGAAACCGCCGTCGCCGGCGCTCGTGGATGCCGAACTTCCTTTCCGCCACGAGGAAAGCTGCCTCGGTGGGGTCGCCTTCGACCTCCCAGCGGTCTTGATCGATCTGCCGGAGCGCGGCATTGTTGACAAGGCTGCCGCCGCCGATCACCACAATCTGCTCCGCCCTTAGCTGGCTTTCGGGCGCTATGTTCCCCGGCCCGAGCACCTGTCCCCGCGGCTCATAACCGACCCCGGTAATGTGGGTGACGCCCGAAGCCGTGGCCACACGTTCGATGGTCATCTCACCCTGGGTCAGCGTGCCAGTCTTGTCTGAGCAGATCACGGTTGCCGAACCCAGGCTCTCGACTGAGGAGAGGTTCTTGACAACAGCCTTGTGCGTGGCCATCCGCTGCACTCCCAAGGCCAACACCAGCGTCAAGATGGCCGGCAAGCCCTCGGGGACTGCGGCCACGGCGAGCGACACACCAAACAGCATGATCGTGACAAGAGCGTCCGGGCTGTTTACGCCGGAGATGGCGATGATGGTGGCGACCACAACCAGGGCAATGCCGACCGCCGCCAGACCAAGGGTGCGCCCCAGCCGCGAGACTTCTCGCTCTAGCGGAGTTTGGTCTTCAGGCGTGGCGTGGAGCATGCCGGCCACGAGACCCATCTGGGTCTGCATGCCGGTTGCCGTTACGACGGCAAGGGCACTGCCTTGCGTGATCGCGGTGCCCTTGAAAACCATGCAGGTCTGCTCAGCGAGAGGGGCTGGCGCCTCAAGGGGGCGGGTGTTCTTGGCGACCGAAGCGCTTTCACCGGTGAGGGAGGCTTCCTGAGCGCGCAGCGCAGCCGCCTGGATCAGGCGGGCGTCTGCGCCCACAGCATCGCCTTCTTCGAGCAGGAGCAGATCGCCGGGCACCAACTCGGCGCTGGGTATCCGCCGCCGTTCCCCGTCGCGAATGACCGAAGAGGTAACGGCCGTCATCCTGGCAAGTGCCGCCACCGCATCCGCTGCCCGAGTCTCCTGGATATAGCCGAGCACAGCGTTCAGCAGCACGATTGCGGCGATGACGATGGCGTCGATGGGGAGAGGTTCATGCCCCTGGAGCAGCCACGCGGCAAATGAAACCAGGGCTGCCAGGAGCAGCAGGTAAATCAACGGGTCCTCGAACTGGCTCAAGAAGCGCCGCCAGTTCGGTACAGGTGCAACCGCACGCAGTTCGTTGGAGCCGTTCGCCTCTAGTCGCCGCTGCGCCTCCCCTTGCGCAAGACCGCGCTCGGGATCGCTTCCCAGAGCATCCACCACCGCGTCGGGCTGCTCCAGGGCCGGGTCGAGAGCCAGCTTATCGGCGGAGATGATCATCTTGCTCGCTCCTCGCTCGGGGCAGCCAAACGCCGAGGATGGAGCCATAGCAGCGGCGGAGCTCTGGTTTGGCTTAGCGGGCGTCGGGTTGGACCACCATCATGCCTGTCGCGGCGTCGGCGGCTTTGACTTCCATCAAGTCACCGCGGGACCCGGGATGTCTGCTCGCGATACTCTGAAACGCAAAAGGCTTCCCCTGGGAGAGAGGAAGCCTTGCAACGACTAAGATAATGAACTCCCTTGGCCGCGGTAGATCGGGAGGGGGTCAGGCGATCACAAGACGCCGGTCAGGATGCCGAGGCCAGCAACTGCTGCGAGACCGCCGGACGAGCGGACCACGGCGGAGCCGTAGTTGTCGCCAGCCTTGCCGATGAGGAAGCCGAGGCCAATTCCCGCTACATGCAGCAGCGCGGTGGCGACAAGGAAGCCAGCGGCATAGGTGAGTCCACCCGATCCTGCCGGCATTTCTGCGCCGTGGGCATAGCCGTGGAAGACGGCGAAGAAGCCCACGAGCCCCATCGCCAGGGCAACAGGCGCCTTGATGTTCATCAGGACACAGGCACCCAATACGATTACCGAAAGGGCGATGCCCAACTCGACCATTGGCACCTGGATGCCGACGATGCCCAAACCGCCACCCAGCGCCATCACCGCAACAAAAGTGACCGGCACCAGCCACAAGGCCCGGCCCCCAAGTTGATAGGCCAGCACGCCCACCATCACCATCGCCAGAATATGGTCGAGCCCGGAAACCGGGTGCGCGAGGCCGTGCATGATGCCGCTGCTTTCCCCGATATCGGGGTGGGCAAACGCTGCCGTTGGAAGCAAGGCAACCGCCGCCACCGCGGCCCGGATTGCTGATTTGAATGCCATGGACGTGTCTCCTGTTCTTGGTCCGCCCGGGAATCTAAGTGGGACAACTTCTATTCAGAGGGTGTGGGGGAGTTCTTTTGATTTTCCGTCCACAACAAGTAAAATCGACTGGTGTGTTGATCTTGATACTCCGCACTTCTTTCCAATGATCTGGAGGCGTTAAGCGGGGTGCTCTCGATTATTATCACCCCAACTCGACCTCGATCAAAGAGGGCCAGCTGCACACCAGCCGCAGCCGCCCGACCCGCCGCGCAAGCTATAGTCGTTTCGTGCGGAGCACTTTTGACGGTGGTCAAATCCCGCGGCGTGTTCCGGAGCATAGTGATCAAACGCATCGAGTTGCCGAACCAGCGGATCGCCTCGGTCGCTCGAACCACGCCGATATCACCAGCGGATCGACACAATGCAGTTTTCTGACCTTGTTTTCGTAGCCGGTGGTGGCGGTATTGGATCGGTGCTCCGGTGGCTTGTGGGCAAGCTCGTCAAGGAGCAGGGGCCAGGTGGGTTTCCATGGTCGACGGTGTTGATCAATGTCACCGGTGCCTTCGTGATCGGTCTTCTTTCAGTGCTGTTCTCGGTGGAGTGGCATGACCGCTATGGGAGCCTGCTGAACGCGGGCGTCCTAACGGGCATTCTGGGTGGCTACACCACGTTCAGCACCATGCAGCTCGATGCCGCCAAGCTTTATCACTCCGGCAGCCCCGGCAAGACTGTCGGCTATCTGCTGGGCTCGGTGGTTCTGGGCATTCTCGCGGCAGGTGCCGGCGCGCAGCTGGCGCGGCTTGCTGGCTAAGTCCGCAGATGGAGTTGGGTTGATGGCTTCCAACGAACAAAGCAAACAGGACAGCGGCCTGGTCCTGACGGTCATCCTGGTATTCTTGGGCGGCGCCGTTGGGGCGACCATCCGGGAACTGCTCATGCTCTGGGTGCCGACCGGGCGCGATGGCTTTCCTTATTCCATCTTCGTGGCCAACATCGTGGCGTCCTTTGTCCTAGGGATGGTGAACGGCCTGCATTCGCACGGCGCGATCGGGACGCGAGCGAACCTTTTTGTCGGAACGGGCCTGACGGGTGGCATGTCCACCTTTTCCAGCTTTGTTTACGCGACCTTTGTGCTGCTCACGACCTCAACGATCGGGCTCTCCGTGGGCCTGCTCTACGCCGTGTTGAGCCTTCTCATTGGCTTTGTCGCGGTGCTGCTTGGGTTGAGGGCTGGCGAGATGCTGAGCCGGCAAAGCGACGGCGGCACCTGACTCCCGCGACTGCGGGTCCGTAGTTCTTCTCCAACTGCAAGACGTGAATATAAGTCGTGCGATGTCACCGTGTCCATCGCGGATGAACATGCATGAAGCTCGTATCGCAACCGAGACAATGCCAAACAAAACGGCGACAAAGACAAAATAGAACTTCTTATATTGCTGTTGTTCTGTGTTCAGTACGCGTTCAGCATCGCGCCCGAAGCAGTCGGGTTGCAGATTTACTTACACGATGGCGAGGCATACCCTTTGTTTATGGGCGTTGTTCTTTATCGGGGCGTGGCAGCCAGCCTGTTGCAGCCTAAGACGAGACGACGTCGCCAGAATTCACCCATGTCGGAGGTTAGAGATGCACCTGACGCCGCGAGAGACCGACAAGCTCATGATCTACATGATGGCCATGGTCGCGCAGCGCCGAAAGGATGATGGGCTCAAGCTCAATCATCCCGAGGCCGTCTCCTTGATCGCCGCCAGCGCGCTCGACAATGCCCGCGCCGGCAAGACGCTCGAGGAAGTCATGGAAATTGCGCGCAAAGCCATCACCCGCGGGGACGTCATGGAGGGTGTCGTGGACATGATCCCCTACGTCCAAGTCGAAGCGGTGTTCACCGATGGCAGCCGCCTCGTCACCGTTCACGACCCGATCCAATAAGCAAAGGAGTGGTTCAATGGCCACCGAGACCACGAATACTCCTGTTGGCGGGCTGGTGCTCGCGGATGGCGAGATCGAGATCAATGCCGGCTACCCGACCAATACGCTCAAGGTCCGCAATACTGGCGACCGGCCCGTCCAGGTCGGGTCCCACTTCCATTTCTTCGAAGTGAACTCCGCGCTGGAGTTCGACCGCGAACAGGCCTTCGGCAAGCGCCTCAATATCCCGGCCACGACCGCGCTGCGCTTCGAGCCCGGCGACGAAAAGGAAGTGGTGTTGATCCCTTTTCAGGGCAAGCAGCGCGTCATCGGCTTCAATGGCCTCGTCAATGGCTGGGTCGGCGATGAGAGCTATGACGACCAGCGGCCCCGCCTGGCTGACGCGATGGAACGGGTCCAGCGCTACGGCTTCAAGAACACCCCCCAATAATTTGAACAGCTACTTCAAGAACGGGTCACACCATGGCGAAGATCTCAAGGCGGCAATATTCGGACCTTTATGGTCCGACCACTGGCGATAAAATCCGTCTCGGCGACACCGACCTTTACGTCGAGGTCGAGAAGGACCTGCGGGTATATGGCGAGGAAGCCGTATATGGCGGTGGCAAGACCTTGCGCGACGGCATGGGTTTTGACAACGAGCTCACAAGCGCCGCCGGCTCACCGGACCTGGTCATCACCAATGTGACCATCATTGATGCCATCCAGGGCATCATCAAAGCTGATGTTGGCATCAAGAACGGCGTGGTCTGCGGCATCGGCAAGGCGGGCAACCCTTCCGTCATGTCCGGGGTCACGCCCGGCCTGGCGCTGGGGCCAGGATGCGACGCCATTTCAGGCGAGCACCTGATCCTCACCGCCGGCGGCATTGACGCGCATGTGCACTTCATTTCGCCCCAACAGGCGCAAGCGGCGCTGAGCAACGGCATCACCACGCTCTTTGGCGGTGGCGTCGGGCCGACCGATGGCACCAATGGTACCACCATCACGCCCGGCACCTGGAACATCGAGATGATGCTGCGTTCTTTTGATGCCTGGCCGGTCAATGCCGGGGTCTTGGGCAAGGGCAACTGCTCCTCGCCGGCACCGCTCGAAGAGCAGATCCGGGCCGGAGCCATGGGCTTTAAGATCCACGAGGACTGGGGCAGTACGGCCGCCGCGATCCGGATGGCGCTGACGGTTGCCGACCGGATGGACGTGCAGGTTTGCATCCATACCGATACGCTCAACGAAGGCGGGTTCGTCGAGAACACGATCGCCGCGTTCGAAGGGCGCACGATCCACACCTATCACACCGAAGGCGCCGGCGGCGGCCACGCCCCCGACATCATCCGCGTCGCCGGGCAGCCCAATGTGTTGCCCAGTTCCACCAATCCGACCCTGCCATACGGGATCAACTCGCAGGCGGAACTGTTTGATATGACGATGATCTGCCACAATCTCAGTGCGAAGATCCCGACGGATGTGGCCTTCGCCGAAAGCCGGGTACGGCCCGAGACCATCGCGGCGGAAAACGTGCTGCATGATCTTGGCGCCATCTCCATCATCTCGAGCGACAGCCAGGCCATGGGCCGCGTTGGCGAGTGCTGGATGCGCACGGTCCAAACCGCCCATCTGATGAAGCAGCGGCGTGGCCCTTATTCGGGCGACAGCTCCAACAACGACAACGAGCGCGTGCTGCGGTTCGTCGCCAAGGTCACCATCAATCCCGCGATCGCGCAGGGCGTCAGCCAGGTGATCGGCTCGGTTGAGGTGGGCAAGATGGCGGACCTGGTGCTGTGGGAGCCAGCCTTCTTTGGCGCCAAGCCCAAGATGGTGATCAAGGGCGGCTTCATCTCCTGGGGGCTAATGGGTGATCCCAATGCCTCACTGCCCACGCCCCAGCCGGTGAGCTACCGACCCATGTTTGGCGGGCAAGGATCGGCGCTGCCGAAATCCCGCGTCACCTTCACCTCCAACGCGGCTTTCAACGACGGGATCGTGGATCGCTACGAGCTCAAGTCCAACGTTGTGCCGGTCTACGCCACCCGGACCATCGGCAAGGCGCACATGGTTCGCAACAGTGCTTTGCCCGTGATCGAGGTGAACCCGGAAACCTATGCGGTGACGGTGGATGGCGTGCACGCGACCATCGAGCCCGCCACGAGCCTGCCGCTGGCGC
Organism: Devosia sp. Z11_6; assembly: GCF_058133665.1. Lineage (NCBI taxonomy): Bacteria > Pseudomonadati > Pseudomonadota > Alphaproteobacteria > Hyphomicrobiales > Devosiaceae > Devosia > Devosia sp. Z11_6. The sequence continues at coordinate 229,627 of NZ_JBYUNQ010000003.1, read as the reverse complement.
AGCTGCACTTCTTCAGCTGACGCAGCGACGGGTTGTTTGGGGATGAAGTGGAGGGAACGATGATCCTGATCGAGAAAACGCTTGGCAATATCAAGGACCGGAACTGGGAGGGTGCCGAGGTCGAGCAACTGGTGCTCGAACAATGGGAAGCGCCCAAGAGCCGGCTGCGCAAGCGCACCGAGAGTGGGCTGGAACTGGCGATCTCCTTGCCGCGCTCAGAACATCTGCATGACGGGGACGTGCTCTATCACGACCCCGTCGCGCGCCGGATCGTGGTGGCGACCATTGCCATGCGCGAGGTGATGGTCATCGAAATGGAGGACTTCGAAGGCATCTCGGCCGCCGAGATCCTCAGCATCGGCTTCGAACTAGGCCACGGGCTGGGCAACCAGCATTGGCCCGCAGTGATCAAGGGCACGACGATCTATGTGCCTGTTTCGGTGGATCGGAAGGTGATGTCCTCGGTGATGCGCACCCATGCCTTCCGGCACGCCACCATGCATTTCGAGCCGGGCGAGGTAGTCGCCGAGCGCCTCGATCCCAGCGAAGCGCGTCTGTTGTTCGCTGGGGCGGACGCGTCACCGCACAAACATTATGACCAAGAGGCCAACGGCCATGACCAAGATCACGGGCATGGCCATGACCACCACCATGATCACAACCATCACCACGGCCACCGGCATGACCACGGCGTGCTTCTATGAACGCGGGAGCTAACTGGTTTGCCTCGGATATGGGTCGGCTGGCGCGACTGCTGCAGTTTGCCGACTCCACGCTGCCGGTCGGGGCTTTTGCGTTTTCGCAGGGGCTTGAATCGGCGGTGCAGCTGGAGATCGTCACCGATCCCCAGAGCCTCAAGGACTATCTGGAGGTCATCTTGCGCCAGGCAGCCCATAGCGATGGGGTCGCGCTGCTGCATGCGCATCGGGCGGCGAGTGCCGGAGATTATGACAGGCTCCTCGAGGCCGATGACGCCCTATGGATCCGCCGGATCGGCGAAGAGCAGCAATTGATGCTCTCGCGGATGGGCAAGAAGTTTGCCGAATTGGCGCTGGCGATCACGCATGTGCCCCTGCTGCAGCGCTGGCTCGACGACATCAACAGCAAGCAGACCCCAGGGTGCTTTCCCGTGGCTCAGGCTATCGGCCTTGCCGGAATGGGCGTCAACGAGGCCGAAGCCTTCACCCTGCATCAATACGGGCTGTCGTCGATGATCCTCAACGCTGCGCTGCGGCTGATGCGGATCGATCATCTGACGACGCAGGGCATTCTCTTTGACGCCCAGGGATCAGTGGAGCGGCACTACCAGGCCATCAACACGCTCGAGCTCGAGGAAATGTCGAGCTTTGCCCCGGTCTACGACGTCGTCGTGGCCCATCACACCAGAACTCATCTGCGGCTGTTCATGAACTGAAACGGCCGACCAAGGAGCAGGATATGAAGAAGATCACGCGCATCGGCATTGGCGGCCCGGTTGGTTCGGGCAAGACGGCGGTCATCGAAACCATCACGCCCCGGCTCATCGAGATGGGCGTGCGGCCCCTCATCATCACCAACGACGTGGTGACGACTGAGGACGCCAAGCAGGTCCGGCGCACGCTCAACGGCATCCTCGTCGAGGAAAAGATCGTCGGGGTCGAGACTGGTGCCTGCCCCCATACGGCGGTGCGCGAAGACCCCTCGATGAACATCGCCGCGGTAGAGGAGCTCGAGCAGCGTTATCCCGACAGCGATGTCGTGCTGATTGAATCGGGCGGCGACAACCTGACCCTGACTTTCAGCCCGGCGCTGGCTGACTTCTACATCTATGTCATCGACGTGGCGGCGGGCGACAAGATCCCGCGCAAAAACGGCGCCGGCGTGTGCCAGTCCGACATCCTCGTGATCAACAAGACCGATCTCGCCCCCTATGTGGGTGCGAGCCTTGAGGTCATGGACCGCGACTCCAAGCTGATGCGGGGAAGCAAGCCCTTCGTCTTCACCAACTGCAAGACCGGGGAAGGGGTGGACGGGCTCATGGATCTGATCATGGACATGGCCCTGTTCGACGTCAAACCGACGCCAATGGCTGCGGCGGGGTAGGGCTATGGGCCTGCACGAGTCATTGTTGCGGCTGGATGCGGCGCGCGAGCTCAACGGGTTCCACACCGAGCCGGCGCAGATGCGCGCTGCGGGGCCGGGCAAGATAGGGGAGCTGCGGCTGGGCTTTTCGCTCCGGAACGGGCGCTCGATCCTGCACGATCTTTATCGCGTGACGCCGCTCCTCGTGCAGCAGGCCCTTTACTGGGACGAAGCCATGCCGGAGCTGCCGATCTGCTCGATCATTTCGATCGGCGGTGGCGTGCTCCAGGGCGATCGCTACCGGATCAGCATCGATGTGGGGGAGGGCGCCTGCGCCCATGTCACCTCGCAGGGGGCCAACCGCATCCACCGGATGGACGCCAACTATGCCTCGCAACACCAGCATCTCACGCTGGCTGCGGGCAGTTATCTGGAATACCTGCCCGATTTCACCATTCCCTACCGGGACTCCCGCTACATCAACCAGACCGACATCGTCATCGATGAGAGCGCGACGCTGCTCTATGGCGAGATGCTGATGAGCGGGCGCAAGCATCACCATGCCTCCGAGCGGTTCGGTCTCGACCTGCTCTCCATGCAGGTCTGCGCCAGGCGGCCCGGCGGCAAGCTGATCTTCACCGAGAAGCTTCTGATCGAGAAAGACAACGACACCCTCGATCTTGCCGCCGTAAGCGCCGGCTATGACGCCTTTGCCAATGTGGTGTGCCTTACGCCAAGGGAAACGGCAGCCCGGATTCGGGAGCGGGTGGAGGTGAATGCCACAGCCGATGGCCCCCGGGCCATGTCCGGCGTTTCCATGCTGCCCAATGCGGCCGGCCTGATGTTTCGAGCAGTTGGCGTGGAAAGCTACGACGTGAGGGCAGAGGTCCGGAGGTTCTGGCGCGTCGTCCGAGAGGAGGCGCGCGGCCGCACCCTACCTGAACAGTTCCTGTGGCGGTGAGGGTGGAGGGCTTCGGCCATGAGCATCAGCAAGGATAATTTCGGCTTGGTCTGCCTCAAAGGGGCGGGCCAGGTGTTCTTCATGGAGAATGCCCTCACCGGAGCGCTGTTCTTCATAGCGATCGCGTACGCCTCTTACGACACGGGGCAATGGGCAATCACGGCGGGCGCCGTTCTGGGCGTGGTTGTTGCGACCGCCATGGCGAAGGTGCTCGAGGCGGACCCCGATTCTTACCGCTCGGGCTTGTTCGGCTTCAACGGCATCCTGGTCGGCGTGGCGCTGCCAACCTTTATCGCTGTGTCACCAGAACTCTGGTTCTACATCATTGTCGGTGCCGCAATCAGCACCGTGGTGACCAGTGCCTTCAGCGCCACGCTCACGAGGAGCTGGGGCATTCCAGGCTCGACGGGTCCGTTCGTGCTGACGGCGTGGCTGTTGCTCGCTGGAGCCTATAGTTTCGGCTCGCTTCACGTGGTGGGGGAGACGCCAAAGCTTGCGACCGATTATGCCTCGGGCGCCGCCGCCATCCCCGGCGCCCTCGAGTTCGGCGAGATCTTCTTCCGCAATATTGGGCAGGTTTATCTGCTCGGCAGCTGGGTGAGCGGCGTCATTATCCTGGTCGGGATTTTCATTGCCTCGCGACCTGCCGGGATCGCGGCTATTGCCGGGTCGCTGATCGCGCTCGCCACCGCCATCATGATGCGAGCGGACCCGTCGGTGGTGTCGCAGGGGCTTTATGGTTTCAGCCCGGTGCTGACCGCCATTGCCATTGGCACGGTGTTCCTCAAGCCCTCGGGTCCGGTGGCGGCCTATGCGGTCCTCGCGACGATCGCCACTGTGTTCTTGCAGGCCGCCTTCGACGTCATCATGGCGCCTACCGGGTTGCCGTCCTACACGGCACCCTATGTCCTCGCCCTTTATCTGTTCATTGCGCCCAGAAGCCGCGCAACGCCGCATCCGCACAAGCCCGTGCAAGCGCACTTCTTGATAGATGACAAGTCGTGAGCATCGGGGGGGTGCTAGTTCATAACGATCAATGCGAGGGCGGAGACAGCCATGAGTGCCATCAACCCGGGTGATACCGCCTTTGTGCTCATCTGCACTGCCCTTGTCATGATGATGACGCCGGCCCTGGCACTGTTTTACGGCGGGCTGGTGCGGGAACGCGACGTTCTCTCCATCATGATCCAGAACTTCATCTGCATCGGGGTCGTGGGGATCATCTGGGTGTTTGGCGGCTTCAGCCTCGCTTTCGGGCCTTCCCTTGGGGGAATGATCGGCAATATCGGCAGCTTTTTCGGCATGTTCAATGTGGGGGTGGAGCCCAACGCCAACTATGCCGGCGATGTGCCATTCATCCTGGTCTTTGGCTACCAGATGATGTTTGCCATCATCACGCCAGCTTTGATGACAGGGGCCTTTGTCGGACGGATCCGGTTCGGCGCCTATCTCTGGTTTATCGCGCTGTGGACCATCATCGTCTATCTCCCGGTTGCGCATTGGATTTGGGGCGGCGGGTTCCTGTCCCGCCTGGGTGTCGTCGACTTTGCCGGCGGTATCGTGATCCATGCCTCGGCCGGCGTATCGGCGCTGGTCACAGCCCGCTATCTGGGCAGGCGCGCCACTGCGGGGGGAGAATCAGCTCCGGCCAACCTGCCGCTCGTTGCCCTTGGTGCCGGTCTCCTCTGGTTTGGCTGGTTCGGCTTCAATGCCGGAGGAGCCTATGGCGCCGACGCGCTCGCGGCCTATGCCTTCACCAACACCATGCTGGCCGGCTCAGTCGCCATGCTGGTGTGGATGTTCTGGGAATGGCGCGAAACCGGGCACCCGACCTTCTCGGGCCTCCTCGTTGGTGCCGTCACCGGTCTGGCAACGATCACGCCTGCCTCGGGCTATGTGGAGCCCATGGCCGCCCTGCTGATCGGCGCCGTAGGCGCCACCGCCTGCTACTTCGCCAAATACATCCAGTCCTGGCTCAAGGTCGACGACACACTGGAAGTTTTCCGGGCGCATGGCGTGGGCGGCATCACCGGCTCGCTTCTGATCGGGCTGCTCGCGAGCCCTCACATCAATGCCGTTTCGGCCGGACCGCGCCAACTGCTGGTTCAGGCCTTGGGCATCCTGATTGTCGTGATCTATGCGGCCGTGGTCACCAGCATCATCCTCCGCCTGATCGACCGCTTCGGCAAGCTGCGTGTGCCAGAAGAGGTGCAACGGCAAGGGCTGGATGAACAGCTCTACGGCGAGCAGGCTTACAGCCTGTGGAACATCAAATCGGGCACGGACAACTAGGCGGCGCCAAGCGCTGCCGGGCAGTCGCTCCGGCAGCAAGCTCAACTCCGGTTAGATGGACCCAGACCGCCATGGACCTCACGATCCTGATCTTTCTTCTGGTCTACCTGGCCATGGCACTAGGGGGCCTGCCGGGCCTCAAGGTGGATCGCACTGGCGCGGCTATCATCGGCGCGCTGGCCATGATGACCGCGGGCAGTATTGACCCCAAGGACGCGTGGGACTCCATCGATTATTCCAGCATTGGGATGCTCTTTGGCCTTATGGTGGTTTCCGCCGCCTTCGTGGTGTCGGGCTTTTATGGCTGGACGGCGCGGAAAGTGGCGGGCGCGTCTGTGTCGCCGGGGGCCTTGCTGGCGATCCTCATCGTGGTGGGAGGGCTGTTGGCGGCATTCCTGACCAATGACGTGGTGGCCGTCGCCATGACACCGCTGCTGATTTCCATCACCCTCAACCGCAAGCTTAATCCGATACCCTTTCTGCTGGGCTTCTGTTTTGCGGCCAATGCTGGCGCGTCCGGCACGATCATTGGCAGCCCCCAGAACATGATCGCCGCCCAGAAGCTGAACCTGTCATTCGCCGGCGTGTCTGAGATCACTGCGGTCCCTGCGCTCTTGTCATTGCCGATCATCTGGATCGTGGTGAGTTGGCTGTATCGCGGCCGCTGGCAACTCACTCAGTCCGCCGACAAGAAGCGGCCGGTGGACGAGCTTGCCAGCACGCCGTTCTCGGTGGGAGAAACGGCGAAGGCCGTGTTGGTGGCGCTGGCCGTGGTGATCGCCTTCATCTTCAGTCCATGGCCACGCGAACTGATCGCGTTAACCGCTGCCGGTTTGCTCCTGCTGAGCCGGCGCGTTTCCTCCCGGGACATGCTCAAGGAGGTCGATGGCGACCTGCTCTTGCTGATCATGGGCTTGTTTGTCGTCAATGCCGCGGTTTCGGCCACCGGGCTCCCCCAGAGATTGCTCGCGCAGCTGGCTCATGGCGGCATCGATCTTGACCAGCCTTTCACCCTGTTCTGGGTCAGCAGCATCGTCAGCAACATTGTGGGAAACAACCCAGCCGTGATGATGCTGGTGCCTTACCTGCATTCAGAGGGGAACGCACAATACGGGGCCGCGCTGTCGTTGGGCACGCACTTCTCGAGCAATCTCGTGGTGTTCGGGAGCCTCGCCGGCATCATCATGGTGGAGCGCGCCAAGGATTATGGCTTCACGATTTCCTTTGCCGAGTTTTCCAAGGCGGGTGCGATCGTCACCGTGCTGACCATGGCCATGGCCGCGGCTTGGCTGTTGATTGTTTGACGGACCTTATCACTCGCCAGCTTCGACCTGGCGCAGGATCTCGGACATGATCTCGAGGGCATACCTGACTGGCTCGTCAGCAATGGCGAGCTCGGTCTCGTGCTCCTTGAGGCTATCGTCAGCGGCCGAGGCGGGCAGATCGGCGGCGGTGCCTTCGCCCGCAATGATCGCCAAGCGGTCCTGTATCGCCGCAAGCTCCTGGAGTTCTGTGTCAGTGGGTCGGGTTTGGCGGAAGCTGTGCTCGAGCAGATGCGCCGCATGCGCGAGAAGATAGGCTCGCCTCAAAGGATTGTGGGTCTTGGCTTCAGCCGTGCCCATGGCCCAGAAACTGCGCATGGGATCATAGGCTTTCACCACATCGGCGAAGGCTTTGTCGACGGCGCCGGCGGCGGCGGTCATGGACTGATTTTGCTGGTCCGCCCCTATGTTGATGATCGCCGCCGTGAGCTGCTTGAGGGACAGATAAAGGCGGTTCATCGCTCGATCCGCCGTACTGGCCGTTCGGACCGGCAGCACAGCCAGCGCCGCAAAAATCCCCGCAGCCGCGCCGATCGCAGTTTCTTCCAAACGAAGAACGAGGAGTTCGGGCCTGAAGATGCCCACCAGGCCGTAGATGAGCGAAATCGCCACGTTGATGCAGATGTTCATCCCCACATAGGAGATCCGCGCCAGATAGAACGCACCGAAAATGGAGATGCCGACCAGGGGAATGGTCAGGTAGAGATCGCCACGGACGAGCGTAGCGAGGCCGATACCCAGAACTATGCCGGCGAGAGTGCCCATGGCCCGGCTGATGCCCCGGACTGCCACGGCGCCCGCCGACTGGGTGTTCATGAAGATCAGGAATGCGGCCATGACTGCCCAGAACCAGCGGTCCGAGGAGATTATTCGTCCGCCGACCATGGCGATCGCACAGGCTAGCGTCACCTGGATGGCGAGGCGAAACTGCGGGTCGTTGAGCCATTCGCCCCGGGCCGGCAGCGGTTTGGCCGGGGGCATGCGCGGAACCGAACTCGCGCCCTGGGGGAAGGAGGCCGGCAACTGGGCAACGGCGTCCTGCAACCGCCGCTCGGCCTCCTGCATCTCGTCCAGCTCGCGCTTGACACTCCCCAAATCCGCTTCCGGTCGGCGCAAGGCGCTGGCCGAGGAGGCGTCCAGCGCCGTCTCGGTCGCCAGCTGCAAATCCAACAGCCGCAGCACGATGTCCGAGTTCCGCTCGGAGTGGGGCCCTTCCATCTTCAAGGGCAAGTAGTTCTGGCACATGCGAATGTCGCTGCGCAGCCAACCCGCGATCAGCAGGGCATCGTTCCAGCGCATGTCCTTCTGTGTAGCGCTGACCGCCCCGATTAGCTGCCGCAGCTGCTGAGATAGCGAAAGGGTACCAGCAACGACGCGGCGGAAGTCACGCGATGGCCTTTCCGGCACGACATAGTTGCGCACGAGATGCGCAACCACGCCGGAAACAAGCAGGGCAAGGGCGATCTCCACCAGATCGCGTTCCGGAGCCCTCAGGAATGCGCCGACCACCCCGCACATGAAGGTAAACACGCCAACCGCCTGCCAGCGGGGACCAAAGCGGCGCGAATAGGTGGCAACGAAGATGACGATCAGGAGCCAGAGGTCGACCAGAACCAAGGAGCTCTCGACCAGCGATATGCCGGCAATGGCGATGAAACCGCCCAGCGCAGCATAGACCCGGGTTACGGCACGTTCCCCAATTGTGGGATCATTGATTTGGGCGGCCCCCTGGATCGCCGTGATCATGCCAAGCACATAGGAGGGCGCGTTCATGGGGACCCAGCGACCCAAAACGAAAAGGGCGAGGCAGACTGCAGCGACGGTCAGCATGACGCGCACGCCCATGCGAAGTCCCACATGCCCGGGATCCGACGAAACGAGATACAATTTCAGCTTGGCAAGCGGGTCCATGGCATTGGTGCCGATCCAGGTAAGGAGCCACCCGTTGATCGATGGTGAACCGGGGGGCGGCACCATACCGGTTCGGACGCGCCACCGGTCACGAGCAGTTATCCGGTTCTGCCAGTCGTGCGGCTAATTATGCTCCGGGTCTATTTGTTGGCAAGCAGGCAGCCGAGATCGAACGGAGTCTTCCCTACTGGGCTCAATAGACACTTATGGTGTGCGGGTAATCAGCGGCGTGATTGGCGAGAAGCTCGATTCAAGTTTGAGCCAACCGGCGGCTATTCCACTCGTCCGTCCAACACGCGGATGCGCCGCTTGCAGAGCTCGGCGATGTTTTCGTCATGGGTGGAAATCAGGAAGGTGGTCTGCTCCTTTTCGTTGATTTCGCGGATCAACTCCATGACCTGCATGGCGGATTCCCGGTCGAGATTGCCGGTGGGTTCATCGGCCAAAACCAGTTCGGGCTGGTTCATGAGGGCGCGGGCGATGGCGACCCGCTGCTTTTGCCCGCCCGAGAGCTTGGTCGCGAGAAAATCCATGCGGCTTTCCAGGCCGACACGGACAAGGAGTTCACGGCCGCGCTGACGCGCAGCGGCCGTTTCGCGCCCGGCATGCACGGCCGCGGGGAAGATGACGTTCTCGAGCGCGGTGAAATCGGGCAGCAGATGGTGGAACTGGAAGACAAAACCTATATGGCGATTGCGGAACTCGGTGAGGTCCCGATCGCCGGCGCTGGTGAGATCCTCACCGAGCATTTCGTGTTGCCCGGAAGTGGGCTGCATCAGGGTGCCAAGGATGGTGAGGAGCGTGCTCTTGCCGGAGCCGGATGGGCCGAGCAGCGCCGACAACTCGCCGGTTTCCAGTTGCAAATTGACACCCTTGAGCACCCGGGTTGCGGCCTCGCCTTCGCCATACGTCTTGACCAGATCCCGAACTTGCAAGAGCGCACTCATTGGCCGATCACCGAGACGGGATCGACCCGGGCGGCGGCGCGGGCTGGCAGGATCGAAGCGACGATGGCGCCAATGGCGGTCAGGGCAATCGCAAGGCCATAGGCACCCTGGCGCACATCCACCGGCAAACCGCCGGGAGGCGCGAGTTCAGGCACGGGGAAGGGCGACAGCACGGCATAGCCAAGCCCCGCTCCAATTAAACCGCCCAGTATGCCGATCAGCGCGCCCTGGGTGACGAAGACGAAGATGACGAAACCTCGGCTGGCACCCATCGCCCGCATGATGCCGATCTCGGGCCGGCGCCGATAAGTCGAGAGCAGCAGTGCGCTGGCCACGCCAATAACGATGGTGATCAAGGCGAAAGCCTTGATGAGATTGCCCGAACTGGATTGCGCCCGAAGCCCGTCGAGCAATTGAGCATTGCCTTGCGTCCAAGGGGTCGCCTTTAGGCCCGTTTCAGCGGCGATCCGGGCAGCATAGGCATTGGCCTGGTTGAGATCGTCGAGCTTGATTTCGATGCGTGATACCCCTTGCGGCAGCGCAAAGAGGGTCCGGGCGGTGGAAAGGCCAACAATGGCTGTTCGGCGATCGAGGCTTTCGACGCCCAGCTCGAAAATACCGCTGATCACCAGCGGCCGCTCGACGCCGCGCTCGGATTCAAGCCGCACCACCTGGCCGATGCCGATGCCGAGATCATCGGCCAGCATGCTGCCGATGATGATGCCAGTATTGGTCAGATCGGTGCTGCCCTCGATCAGCGCGCCCCCGATATCGGCAATTGCCGAAACCTTGTTGGCTTCGACCCCGACCACGCTGACAGGAGCGGTGACGAGGCCGCGCACAAGGAAGCCGTTGCCTACGATCTGTTGGGATGTCGCGGTGATGCCGGGCATAGCCTCGATGGTGGGCAGGAACGCGTCGGCGGTGCGCAATTGCGCGCGCTGGCTGGTGGCACGCTGCTCCACCACCAATGGCCCGGCGACCTCGGGAACCAGCACGGCCGGGTTCCTGTCGGGCGCTTCGATGGTGACATGGGCGATGTCACCGACAGTGCGCTGCACCAGAAAGACAGCGAGCCCGCCAATCAGGGCGCTCATGAAAATGAAGACAAAGACCCCGACCGCAACGCCGGCAATCAAGAGGCTGGTTTGCGCCTTGCTGGCCGTCAGGTAGCGCAGGGCGATCTTGAGGCCATAAAGCATCGCACTACTCCGCGATTACGCTTTGACCGGGTTGCACCGCAGTGGGGTCGAGGATCACCTGATCCCCTTCATCGAGACCGGCGGTGACGATGACCCGTTGGGCAGGCCAATCGGAAAACTCGATCGGGCGCACCATTGCGACGCCATCTTCCAACACCAGCACATGGCTGTCGGTGCCTTCGGTCACAATGGCGCCGCGGGGAACGGTCAGGGCGGCATCGGTTTCCGACACGATGATATTGGCGTTGATGGTCAGGCCCACCGGCAACTCCACCGGTTGGTCGAATGCGAGCTTGATTGGACGGCCGCCGGTCGCCGGGTCAACGGTTGGGGAGGCAAAAACGACACTGCCATGCTGGGGCACGGTATCGCCGACGGGTTTGAGCAGTGCCTTGAGCCCGCTTCTGATCCGAGAGGAGTAGAGCTCGTCGATATCGGTTTCGACCTGCAAGTCGGCGATATCGGCGATGATGAACAGCTCGGTTTGCGGATCAACCAATTGGCCCCGATCCACATTGCGATCCAGCACCGTGCCCGTTAGCGGCGCCACGATCGTGTATTGCTTGAGCTGACTTTGCGCCTGTTCCAGCGCGGCCTGCAGGCGGGCGACCTCATTGGTCGCGGCCGAAAGCGCCAGTTCGGCGTCCTCCCGGGCCGAGCGGGTGGCATTTTCGCCCAAGGCAATCGCCCGATCTGCATTGGCTTTGGCTTGGGCCTGGCTGACCATCCCCGCATCAAGCGCCGCCTGCGCCTGGCCCACAAGGGTTTGGGGCTGGCTGGTCTCGAGTTGCACCAAGACATCGCCGGCCGCCACCAGATCGCCTTCGCTGGCCAGAACCTCAACCGCCAAGGCAGACACTGCCGAGCGCACGGTGACCGTTTCGCGCGCCACGACACGCCCATTGACGGCGAGCACCTGGGAGAACGGCCCCATGGCGAGGTTTTCTACCGCGACTGGGGCGGGCTTTGGCTCCCAGGGACGCGCGAGAGCCGCATAGAGGCCAACTGCGAGCACCGCGACGACGAGGAGCACCTGCCACCAGGACCAGCGGCGCTTGCGATCAGGCTTGTCTGCTGGGGTCGGGGCAGCCATTTATGGTCTCAACTGATATTGGAAGTCCAATGCGTTACCACATCGTTCTGCGGCGGCGAATTAGGCAGGCGCAACCTGGACGGAAAGCCCCGACCTGAGATCACACGAGGCTTGCAGAGCTACGGTGCCCGCCATCAGTTAGTTGCATTGGCGGGCGAGTCTGCCGGCGCTCGTACCGGTGATGCGATGCGTCAAGCGGAGCGGATCACGAGCGCCCGGGATCACACCGGTCCGGCACCCGTGCGTCCCAGCTAGCCGCCGAGGAACTCCATCTCGGTGCGCAGATCGACGTCTGCTCCGGCGCCGAGCAGGACCGAGGCGAGGATGCGGGCTTTGACGCCGTTGAGGTCGCCTGCAAAGATCACGCCGGCATCAAACAAATCCTTGCCCCCGCCATTGCCGTAAACCGGCTTCACCCGTCCGCGGGGACACCGCGAGGTAAGGATCACCGGTGTTCCTCCTGCAACGATCTGCGCGGCGGCCTGGGCGATGGCGGGGGTCGCATTGCCGACACCAAAGCCTTCGAGGATGATGGCCTTGCAACCACTGTCGGCGGCATAGCGGATATATCGGTCTGTCGCCCCCATGGTGAGCTTGATCAGCTCAATATCGGGCTCAACCGAAGTGGGTGCATAGGAGCGGCGCAGCGTTGGCCGCCGTTGCACCACGACGTGTTGACCATCGACTTCGCCCAGCTTGCCATGTTCGCCCGACATGAAAGTGTCAACGCGTGAAGTGTGGGTCTTGGTGACGTCCCGCGCGGCGTGGAATTCCCCCTCAAAGCAGATGGTGGCGCCAAGACCCCGGGCAGTCCGTGAAGCGGCAAGCCGGACGGCGTCGGCGATGTTGCGTGGACCATCGGTGTCGGGCTGGTCGGCCGCGCGCTGGGCGCCGGTGAACACTACCGGCTTGTCCGAGGCGAGCAGCAGGTCGGCCATGTAAGCGCTTTCTTCCATCGTGTCGGTGCCGTGGGTCACGACAACGCCGTCACAGGCCGGGTCGGCCAAGCGCTCATTGATGCGCTGGGCGAGCGCTAAGGCGAGCGGAAGATCAAAGGCGTAGCTGCCGACATTGCAAAATTCGTCGACCTGCAGATCTATGCCGTCGAGCGGATCACGCAGGGTGGCGCGCAAATCGGCGGCACCAATGCTTGCGTTTACACTACCGGTGGTCTCGTTGCGGCGCGAGGCGATCGTGCCTCCGGTGGTGATCAAGCAAACCGCACTCATCGGGCAAACACTTCTCCGCACCAAATAGCCGAGCCAACATATACACCGTTGTCACTGGCCGGGCATTAATGTTTGCCGGCTGCCAAAGCCTACACTTTGTGACGCTTTGCCCGATTTCATAGCGATCTTGCTGTTTCCCCGGAAAGACTGGCCTGTATACTCAATCCCAACTGGACCGTTGAAGCACTTGGAACTGCATCTGGGAAGGATAGGACATGGCTAAGGAAATCTTCGTTTCCTATGGGATCGACGTGGATGCCGTTGCAGGTTGGCTCGGCTCGTATGGCGGCGAAGATAGCCCTTGCGATATTTCGCGCGGCGCCTTTGCCGGTCATGTCGGGGCACCCCGCCTGCTGCGCATGTTCGAGAAATGGGGCATCAAGACCACCTGGTTCATTCCCGGCCACTCCATCGAGTCCTTCCGGGCGGAGATGAAGGCCGTGGCCGATGCGGGCCATGAAGTGGGCATGCATGGCTATAGCCATGAGAACCCCATCGCCATGACCCCCGAGCAGGAGGAAGCGATCTTCGACAAATGCGTCGCTCTCATCACCGAACTGACGGGCAAGCCGCCCCGCGGTTATGTGGCGCCGTGGTGGGAGTTCGGCTCCAAAACCAACGAGCTGCTCAAACAGAAGGGCATTCTTTACGACCACTCCCTGATGCACAACGACCACCACCCCTATTATGTGACGGTTGGGGACCAGTGGACCAAGATCGACTATTCCCAGCATCCCTCGACCTGGATGAAGCCCTATACGCAAGGCGAAGAGACCGACCTCATCGAGATCCCGGCCTCCTGGTATCTGGACGACCTGCCGCCCATGATGTTCATCAAGGCTTCGCCCAACAGCCATGGCTTTGTGAACCCGCGCGATATCGAGGAGATGTGGCGCGACCAGTTCGACTGGGTCTACGAGAACTATGATTATGCGGTGTTTCCGCTGACCATCCATCCCGATGTGTCGGGCAAGCCGCATGTGCTCAAGATGCATGAGCGGTTGTTCAACTACATGAAGGGCTTTGAGGGCGTGAAGTTCGTGCCCATGGAGGAGATTGCGGCCGATTTCGCCCAGCGCTACCCCAAGAGCGGCACGGCGCGGCCGCAATCCTGATCGGCGGGAAAAAGGAGAGGCGGCATGTGCGGGTTATGCGGCGTTCTCAATCATGCCGACCACTGGACCAGCGGGCCCGGTGAAGCCTCGGGTGCAACCCGGCCCGCAGCGGATCGGCACCTGCGGGCGGTGGCGGCCAACGACGTGCTGGCACTGTTCGGCCTCAAGCTCGAGAGCTGGGCGGGGCGCTATACGCTGCGCAGCCGAACCGGCAAGATGGCGGTGGTCGACAATCTCGGCGCCGTCTGGGTAGAGGCGGAGAAGTTGATCGGGCGGCCCTGCGATCCGCTCGACCCGGCGGTGCTGGCGCAACTAGAGGCGAGGGGCCGATGAGCGGCGTTCGGGAGCCGGTGGTCGCCAATCTCATCACTGGCTTTCTGGGGGCAGGGAAGACGTCGCTGCTCAACCGGCTGCTGGCGCAACCGGCGCTGGCCGACACCGCCGTCATCATCAACGAGTTCGGCGCAGTGGGGATCGATCATCTGCTGGTGCAGTCGGTTGATGATGGTGTGGTGCTGCTCAAAAGCGGCTGCATCTGTTGCACTATCCGGGTCGATCTCAAGAACACGATCTTGTCCTTGTTCGAGCGGGTGCGGCGGGGGGAGATCCCGCCGTTCAGCCGGCTCGTGATCGAGACCACGGGACTGGCCGATCCTGCGCCGATCATCGCGACGCTCAGCGCCGACCTGATGCTGAAATATCATCTGCGGCTGGGCAATGTCATAACCGTGGTGGATGTGCCCAATGGGGCGGCCAACCTTGCGGGCTTTGCGGAGTCCCGGCGCCAGGTGGCGGTAGCGGACCATATCATCATCAGCAAGGGTGACCTGGCGGACGCGGCGGCATTGACGGTTCTGCGGCAGCAGTTGGCCCGTATCAATGGGGCCGCCAATGTCATGGTGCTCGACGAGATGGGGGAGCCAGCTCAAGCTTTGCTGCTCGATACGCTCAACGACCCCGCCAGCCGGGTGGCAGCTGTAGCGCCCTGGCTCGGCGTTGATGGAGGGCAGGATCACGGACACGCGGCGAGCCAGCACGGCACTATCGGCACCTTTGTGCTGGAAGCCGATCAGGCGATCGCCTGGCCGCGGTTCGCCCTGTGGCTCTCCATGTTGATCCATAGCCATGGGCGCAAGATCCTGCGGCTCAAGGGGCTGATCGACATCGAGGGGGCGGAAACGCCGGTTGTCGTCCATGGCGTGCAGCACCTCATCCACAAGCCGCTGCATCTGCCCGACTGGCCCGATGGTGTCAGGCGAACCCGGATTGTCGTGATCGGGGAGGGCCTGGATCGCAACGTCATGCAGCGTTCCCTCGCGGCGTTCTGCTTGCCAGGGCAAGAGGCGCAGCCGGAACAGGCGGCGCAGTAGCATCGAAGAAATCGACGCTTCTTTGCTTGTTCCCACTAACGCGCCAATAGGCACGATCAGCTTTGGAGCAAGACGCTAGAGCCCGGCAATGGAATGGTGAGAGACCAAACCAGTGTTTGCGAGGTAGCAAATGTCTTCCGATTTTTGGGAGTTCCTGTGGCTGATCCTCTGGAGCTTTTTCCTGATCTCGTACCTGATGGTGCTGTTCCAGATCATCGCCGATATCTTCCGGGACCGTGACCTCAGCGGCTTTGCCAAGGCCGTCTGGATCATCGCGCTGCTGATCTTTCCAGTACTGACGGCGCTGGTTTACCTGGTGGTGCGCGGCAGCGGGATGACGAGCCGCCGCAACCAGGACCTGCAGCGCATGAGCGACGAGACGGAGAACTATATCCGCTCGGTTGCTGGCCGTTCGCCGGCCACCGAAATTGCCGACGCCCATGCCCTGCGCGAAGCGGGCGTCATCTCGGAAGACGAGTTCAGCCGCATCAAGTCCAAGGCGCTGGCCTAGTCCGGCAGATCATGCCGCTTCCTCGGCAACAAGATGGCCGTGCCCCAGATCGCGCCAGTTGACCGGCGGCGGCTCGTAGCCAAGGGGGCGGACAGGACTGGGCAGATCGCCAAAGGGCAGATACAGCCGCCGCTCGCGGGCGGGGTCGGGGATCGGCACCGCCGACAGCAGGCGCCTGGTATAGGGGTGCTGGGGGTTCTCGAAGATCTGCGCCCGCGTGCCGATCTCGACGAACCGGCCCAGATACATCACCGCAACGCGGTGGCTGATCTGCTCGACGACGGCCATGTCGTGCGAGATGAAAAGATAGGCGATGCCGAACCGGCTTTGCAGATCCTGCAGCAGATCGAGCACCTGCGCCTGCACCGAAACATCAAGCGCGGAAACGCTTTCGTCGGCAATGATCACCTTGGGCTGCAGCGACAGGGCGCGGGCAATGCAGATGCGCTGGCGCTGGCCGCCCGAAAATTCATGCGGATAGCGGCGCAGGGCGTCGCGCGGCAGGCCGACCTGGTCAAAAAGCTCGGCGGCGCGGTCCTGGAGTTCGCTGCCTTGCGCCAACCCATGGATATGGAGCGGCTCGATCACGAGGTCACCGACCCGCATGCGGGGATCGAGCGAGGCATAGGGATCCTGAAAGATCATCTGGATGTCGCGGCGCACCGGCTTCATCGCGCGAGCAGACAGCCCTTTGAGATTGGAGCCATTGACGACGACATCGCCGCGGAAGGGCACGAGATTGGCCAAGGCCTTGCCGGTGGTGGACTTGCCGCAACCGCTTTCCCCGACAAGGGACAGGGTTTCCCCCGCATCGAGCCCGAATGAGATGCCTTCAACGGCGTGGACGCGTTGCCCGGCGCGACCAAAGAGGCCAGAACGAATGTCAAAGCGGACGGTTAGGTCCTTTACCTCAACGACTCTGCCAGCCGGTTGAATCATTTTCTCAGCTGGCGCCGGAGCCGAGGCGCGCTTGGGGGCGGTGGTGCCGGTCATCTCGCCAAGGCGCGGCACGGCGGCAAGCAGGGCGCGGGTATAGTCCGCCTGGGGCGACGAGAACATCTGGCGCACTGTGCCGCTTTCCACCATGACGCCCTTGCGCATCACCAGCACGTCGTCTGCCATTTCGGCGACCACGCCCATATCGTGGGTGATGAGGATGATGGCCGTGCCGGTGTCGGCCTGCAGCTTGCGCAAGAGGGCAAGGATTTGCGCCTGGACAGTGACGTCGAGGGCGGTGGTGGGCTCGTCGGCGATGATGAGGTCGGGGCTTTGGGCCAGCGCCATGGCGATCATCACGCGCTGGCGCATGCCGCCGGAGAGCTCGAACGGATGCTGCTTGAGCCGGCGGGCGGGTTCGGGGATCTGCACCTGGTCGAGCAGTTCGCGGGCCCGGCGGGCGGTGTCGGCGGCGCTCAGGCGCTGATGAGCATTTATGGCCTCGCCCAACTGCTGCCCGACCGTCTGGATCGGGTTGAGCGAGGTCATGGGCTCCTGAAAGATCATGCCGAGGCGCCGGCCGCGGACCTGCCGGATCTGTTCAGGTGTTAGTTTAAGCAGATCCTGGCCGTCGAGGAGAGCGGTGCCGCTGCTGACTCGCAGGCCGGGGCCGAGCAGGCGCATCAGCGATAATGCCGTCAGCGACTTGCCCGAGCCGCTTTCCCCGGCAATGCAGAGGGTCTTGCCGCGCTCGAGGGTGAACGAGAGCCCATCCACCAGCCGCGTCGGGTGCGGCCCCGCGGTTTCAATCACCAGATCGGACAGGGCGAGCAGCGGCGCGGCCATGGCTAGGCTCTCCCCGGGAAGGGGAGAGCGGGCGTGCGGGTTGCCACGATGGCTGGGCAGGGTGTCACTCAAAGACGATCCTGGGGAAGTAGAAGGAAACGACCCAGTTGGGCATGTCGACGATCTCGGAAATGCGCAGATCCCCACATACCGAGCAGAGCATATAGGCGTCTTCCGCGCTGATCCCGTGCAGCTTGCCGAGCAGGTCGACCATGTTGCCAACGGCGGCACGAGCCCCGGCCATCAAGTCGGGTCCGATGCCGGTGGTGACCTCATAGCCCTTGATGTCGAGATGGTTGGTGACCGGGCCCGGCGTCGTGAAGCGCGGGAAGGTTAGGTTTGCGCCCTTGATCAGCTCGAACTTGAGCGAGATGTTCATCTGGCTCTCGATCGCGGTGCCGCAAACTTCGCCATCGCCCTGGGCGGCATGGGTGTCGCCCACCGAGAACAGCGCGCCTTCCACCTCGACCGGCAGGTAGAGAACGGTGCCAGTGCTGAGATCGCGGATGTCGAGATTGCCACCGACGCGGCGCGGCGGCACGACCGAATGGGTGCCCGCCTCGGCCGGCGCCACCCCGATCGTGCCCGGGAACGCCTTGAGCGGCACCTTGCCCTTGTCGGAATAAAGGGTGGGCGCCATGGATGCCGCATCATACTTCCAGAGCAGTAGCGCCGGATCGGTGAACTGATCGGCGAGGAGCCCAAATCCGGGGATATTGGCCGTCCAGCCAAAGCCCGAGGGCTGGAAGCCATCAATGGTGATCTTGAGCGCATCGCCGGGCTGGGCGCCATCGACCAGGATGGGGCCGGTGACGGGATTGACCTTCGAGAAGTCAAGCGTGGAGACATCGGCCACGGTGCTGTCGGCGGTAAAATGACCCGAGCCGCTGTCATGGCACTCGAACAGAACAGTTGAACCGGGCGCCACCGTTTGCACGGGCGGGATCGAACGATCCCACCCGAAATGATGATGCGCGCGGTGAATGGTGTAGTCGCAGTTACTGCACATCTTTGGCAAACACGTGATCGTAGTGGACGGGGATATGGACGGGGTCGACGAAAATGGCGTCGGGACCGCCCAGGCGTTCGGAGCGGAGGGTGAAACGCTGCTCGTTGAAGATGGGCACCCAGGGGGCGTCCTCCATCACGCCGAGAAAGACGTCACGCCACATCTGCTCGCGCTCGGCCTGCTTGGCCGGATCGGTCACGGAGTCAGCGGCGACGGCCTGGGCGTCGAGGTCCTCATTGCAGTATTTGGACCAGTTCCAGCCGCCTTCAACGGCGCCAGCGCAGCCCAGGATCGGGCCATAGAAGTTGGAGGGATCGGGGAAGTCGGCGATCCAGGCCATGCCGCCCGACCAGATTATCGGGGCCGAGCCGTTGCCGCCGGCTTCGATCACATTGGCCTGGGCGAGGGAGCTGATCTCGGCCGTGATGCCGATGGCGGCCAGATCCTGCTGGATGGCCTGGGCAATGCGCGGATTGGGATCGGTGTTGTAGACAAAGAGCTCTGTGGCAAATCCATCGGGATGACCGGCTTCGGCCAGCAGCGCCTTGGCCGCTTCCAGATCATAGGCATAGCCCTCATAGTCCGGCGCATAGCCAGGCATGGTCGGGGGCAGGGGCTGGTTGGCGGGAACGGCCCGGCCATTGATCACACGAACAATGCGATCCTTGTTGATCGCCATGTTGACGGCCTGGCGCACCTTGAGGTCGTCAAAGGGCGGCTGGGTGACGTTTAGGGTGATATAGCCGGTGTGAAGCTGGCCGCCTTCAACGATGAGGCCTTCATAATCGGGGTTCTGGCTGACCTGGACGAACTGGGCGGGCGGAATGCCGTCGCCGGGCATGTCGATCTCGCCGTTCTGGAAGCGGAGCAGCGCGACGCTGGGCTCGACGCCGACCTCGAAGGTGATCTGGTCGAGCTTGGGCAGACCCGGCTCCCAGTAATCGGTGTTGCGCTCGAAAACGAGGCGCTGGCCCAGCGTCCATTCCGCCAGCTTGAAGGCGCCGGTGCCGACGGGGTGGGTGGCGAAATCGGCGCCCCATTCCTCGACGGCTTCCTTGGGGACGATGGAGGCGAAGTTGAGCGCCATGACATGCAGGAACGTGGCATCGGGGCGGGTGAGCTTGACCGAGACCGTGAGCGGATCAACCACCGTTACGCCCGCAAGCTCGGTCGCTTCGCCGGCCGCCATGGCATCAAAGCCCTCGATGGAGGCGAAGAAGCCGGCGCCCGGGCTTTGCGTTGCCGGGTTCGTAACGCGCTCGAACGAGTATTTCACGTCATCCGCGGTCATGTCGCGGCCGTTGTGGAATTTGACACCGGGGCGCAGCTTGAAGGTATAGGTCAGCTGGTCCGGGGACAGTTCATAGCTTTCCGCGAGGCCCTGGCTCAGGGTCGAAGTGCCCGGCTCGTAATCCATTAGGCCATCAAAGAGCGACTTGATCATGGACCAGTTCTGCCAGTCATAGCCGATGGCGGGATCTAGGGTCGCCACGTCGTTTTGATAGGTGACGATCATGGCGCCACCCTGCTTGGCGTCCTGCGCCATTGTGGGTGAGGCGGCGAGAAGGACGGCGAAGGCAACCCCCGCCAGCAGTGATTTGCGCATCTTGTGGTTTCTCCCTGGAACGGCGTTTGTTTGAACAGGCACTTGGATCCTCGCTCAGCGCAGCTTGATGCGGGGATCGATGAAGGGGGCGGCAAGGTCGGCGAGCAGATTGCCGATGACGATGGCGCAGGCGGAAACCAGCGTCACACCCATGATGATGGGGATATCGACGCGCTGGATCGCCTGCCAGGCGAGCTGGCCGATGCCGGGCCAGCTAAAGACGCTTTCCACCACGACGATGCCGGACATGAAGATGCCGATATCGATGCCGATCATCGCGAGGATCGGCAGGATGGCGTTAGGGACGGCGTGGCGCAGCAGCACCTGGTGGCGCTTGATGCCCTTGGCTTCGGCGGTGCGGATGAAATCCTGGCGCAGCACCTCGATCATGGAGGAGCGCATCATCCGCGCATACCAGCCGGCGCCGAGCAGCCCGAGGGTCAGGGACGGCAGCACCAGATGCTGGAAGGTGCCGTAGCCGCCGATGGGGAACCAGCCCAGCTGCACGGCAAACACATAAAGCAGCAGGATGCCGGCGACGAACTGGGGTGCTGATACGCCCACAAATGAGGCAACCATCAGGGTGTTGTCGAAGGCCGAGCCGCGGCGCACCGCGGCCAGCACGCCCAGCGTGAGGCCGATCACCAGTTCGCAGACAATGCCGCCGGCCATCAGCAGAAGGCTTGCCGGCAAGCGCGACGCGATGAGATCAGCGACTTCGGTGCGCTGCAGATAGGAGCGGCCGAGGTCGCCCTGCAGCAGGCCGGTGAGATAGCGCCAGTATTGCTCGTAAACGGGCCGGTCGAGGCCCAATTGCTGGCGAATGCTTTCCACCGTTTCGGCGGTGGCGCTGCGGCCGGCGATCTGGCGCACGGGATCGGCGGGGAGGAGATAAAGCAGGGCATAGGTGATGAGGCTGATGCCAAAGAGGATCAGCACGGCCTGCAGCAACCGCCGAAGCACATACAGCGTCATGGCTGGCGCCCCCGCGAGGTGGGATCGAGAATGTCGCGCAGGGCGTCGCCGACAAGGTTGAAGCCCAGGGCCAGGAGGATGATGGCAAAGCCCGGGATGAAAACGAGCCAGGGCGCGGAGGCGAAATAGCTCTGGTTCTCGAAGATGATGTTGCCCCAGGAGGGGGTGGGCGGCCGCACCCCGACGCCAAGAAAGCTCAGCGTTGCTTCCAGCAGCACGGTGGTGGAGATCCCCAGCGTCGCCCAGACGATGATGGTGGACACGAGATGGGGCAGGATGTGGCGGAAGAGGATGAGGGCCGAGCCGGCACCCAGCGAGCGTTCGGCGGTGATGAAGTCGCGCTCGGCCAGTGAGCTGGTTTCGGCGTAAAGGACGCGCGCCACCTGCACCCAGTTGACCATGGCGATGACGATGGCGACGATCCAGAGGCTCGGGCGGAAGATCGCCGCGAGCACGATGGCGAGGAGCAGGGCGGGAAAGCTCATCATCAGATCGGTGAAGCGCATGAGGACGGTGCCGATGATGCCGCGGAAATAGCCGGCGGTGATCCCGACTAGGGCGCCGATGGTCACGGCAATGCCGTTGGCGACCACCCCGATAGTGAGCGAAGTCTGGGCGCCATAGATGAGCCGGCTGAGGAGATCTCGGCCGAGGAGATCGGTGCCGAACCAGAACTGCGCATTGGGCGGCAGCGGGGCGCCTTCGATGGTGAGGCCCTCGAAGAACTGCTCGCCCGGATCATAGGGGGCGACAAATGGGGCAAAGACCGCGGCCGCGACGACGAGGGTGATGATGAGGAGGCCGATCACGGCGAGCGGGCGATGGAGCAATTGGGACAGCACCGAAGCGGGCTTGACCGGCGCGGCGGGAACGCCTCCGGTTGCCAGTTCAGGCGCGAGAACGTCGGTCACTGTGCTCCCCTTCCTGGTGCACCAAGCGGGCAGCCATGATCTCGATGGTGACGCGCTGGCTCATCGCCATCTGGCGCAGGATGTCGTAGGCCGCACTGGCCGTGCCCGCGCCTGCGACCATCAGCTGGGCAGTGGCTTCGGCTACCACCTGACGGCCGGCGAGCTGGTCGCGTAGTCCGGCCAGTTCGGCCTGGAGCGCGGTGCGCTGCCGGAAGGCCGATGTGGCGATCACGAGTGCCGCATAGATGCCGCCGCTGCCCACCGGCTTGAGCAGATGCGCATCGGCGCCTTGCCGGAGGGCCCAGGCGAGCCGTCCCGGCGCTTCCGAGCCAATGAGGGCAATGGTGGGCATGGGCGCGGTGCCGGCCGGCCAGGGGAACTGCCCGTCATGGCCCATGTCGGCGTCGAAAAACAGCAGGTCGATGGGGGCACTGGCGGCGTCGGGCGCCAGTTCGGGCCAGCACACGGTTGGGCGGATGCCCAGCTGTTCGAGCTGGCGCACAATGGCGTCGACCACGGCGTGCGGGCGGTGCAGGATCGCGGCGCGCTGGCCGACGAAATTGGGGGTGAGATCGGCCGTTCTCATTTCACCACCCGCAAATTGCTGCCGGCGCGCACCCGGTCCGCGGCGGGAACGACGAGGCTGGTATGGGCGAGATAGGGGTCGGGTGCGATCGGCTCGTCGCGCTGCTCGATGATGGCGAGCGCGCCGCTGGCGGTGACCCGGGCCATGTGAGGGGTGAGAACGGCGTGGTTGTTGGCAGCCATGATTTGCAGCGGCCCCAGGGGGGTGGAGGGCGTGGCCTGGCTAAGCGACGCGAGCACGGATTTGCCGTCCTCCTCGCCCGCCGCAACGAGGCCGGCGACTAGGAGCTGCACGGCGCTATAGGCCTGGGCGAAGAAGGCCGAGACCGGCTGGCTGGTGGCGTCAAGCTTACCGAGGAAATGCTGGTTGGCTGATGTCGGCAGGGCCTGGAAGTAGGGGGCGATCGTGTAGAGCCCCGCGGCCTTGTGGCCGAGCAGCGCCGCTTCCCCTTCGGCCAGATTGCAGCTCACCACCGGGCGCTTCTCCATGGAGAAATCGGGATCGGCCTCACCCAGGGCATGATACGCCTCGAGGAACGAATAGGAAGATGGACCGATCAGCGTATTGAGCACGAAGTCAGGGCGCTTGAGACGGATGTCCCGCAGGATATGGCCGAGATCGGCGTCGCCGAGGGGAGCATAGCGTTCACCCGCAACGGAGCCGCCGGATTGCTCGATGATGTCCCGGGCGATGCGGTTGGTTTCCCAGCCCCAGATATAATTGGAGCCCACAAGATAGCCGTTGCTGCCGAAGCGGGGCAGGATGTGCTGCAGCAGCGGCAGGATGTGCTGGTTGGGGCAGGCGCCGAGATAGACCACCTGCTCGTTGCACTCAAAGCCCTCGTAAGGGCAGGGGTACCAGAGGGTTGCGTCGTGCTTTTCGAGCACGGGGATAACTTCCTTGCGGCTCCATGAGGTGGTGCAACCAATGATATGGCGGGCGCCGGTTGCAATGATCTCCGCCGCCATGCCGGCATAGCGCTCGGTGATGCCATGCGGATCGCGATGCTCGGCCAGAATGCGGAAGGGCAGGGTGCCGCTGGCATTAAGCGCCTGGACGGCGAGCTGCGCCCCGGCAAGGCCTTCGCGCCCGAGCGCCGCATAGGCGCCGGTGGTGGAGAACAGTAGGCCAACTGTCACAGTTTGTTCGAGAACGGACAAACCAGGCTCCAAAACAAAAAAGCCCCACCCGGCGGCCAGATGGTCGTCCGAATGGGGCGCAAATGCCCGCAAGGCTTATGTTCTTGGCAGTGCAGCACCGGCTTGGAGCCAAGTCAATCAGAATCGGCCTTCGGGTTGAGCAAGAAGTTGCGGTGCCGAACCATTGGGCAGAGTGCTCACATTGTGGCGGCAGCGAGCTGACGCGCCTGCACTAAAAGCCGCACCGGCCTTGGGCCGTGCGGGTATGGGGCAGGCGGGCATCGCAGCAAGAACTGCGACATGGGGCGAAGTTCGCCTCGGTGCCGGTCGTCCGGCGGGAAATAAAAGGTGAAGCAAGCTTCGCCCCATGTTCTATCGGAGACTCTTCGGTGAGGACCGTCCGTGGCTAGACCCGTGCCAAACGCCAGAAGCCCTGGGGCTTCATGGACCGGGGGATGAAATCGGTCCCGGATCATCCTCGTCCCGAAGGAATTTGGGCGACCCCAAACCCATCCGATATTCCCGCACCGACCGTTCGTCGCGACCGCGCAGCTTGCCCGGGAACAAGGGGATTGTGCCTGAGGTTTTCGGGGGCGGGGATAAGTTTTTGGGGGTGGTGATGGCCGCCCTCGTGGTTCGAGGCCGCGCTACGCTTCGCACCTCACCATGAGGGCTCCCGCGCAGTTCCGCGCATTTTGGACCTCCGGAGCCCTTGTGGTGGGGTGCACAGCGGAGCCTCGAATTCCGGAGGGCGGCGCGCGGATGCTGGCTGCGCGAATGGAAGTGGAAACCATGGTTAAACAAACTTGTCGCGGCAGGGGGTTCGTTTCCCGCCCTCGCGCGTAACCCTTCAGAGCTGGCCAGCCTTTGAAGCTGCGGGCCGCCGCAGTGTTGGCCCGGAGGGGTGGACGCATGGACTATCCTGCTCCAGCACGATCCAGACCCGACGAGCGCCGGGCGCAGCGGCGGTATCTCGCCCTGGCCGTGATGGTGGGGATCATCGCGGGGACGATCGGGTCGATGTTCCACCTCGCGATCAATGCCCTGCTGCAATGGCCCGCGCAGCTGCGCCAAATTGTGGACGGGCCGCTGCTGGTACTCGCGGCAGCGCTGATCACCATGACAGTGACGGTGGCAGCTGTGGCGCTCGTGCGCCATTGGGCGCCCGAGGCCAGCGGCAGCGGTGTCCAGGAAGTGGAAGGGGCGATGGATGGCCTGCGCGAGATCCACTGGACGCGAGTGCTGCCGATCAAGTTTTTCGCCGGTGCGGCGGCGATCGGCTCGGGGCTGGTGCTGGGACGCGAAGGGCCGACCATCCATATCGGCGCGTCGGTGGCGGCGATGCTCTCGGCGCGCTTCCAGCTGACGGCCACGGAGCGCAGCGGCTTGCTGGCGGCGGGCGCGGCCGCGGGCTTGGCTTGTGCCTTCAATTCGCCGATTGCCGCGGTTTTGTTCGTGATCGAGGAAACGCGGCGGCAATTTCCCTATCGCTATAGCACCTATATGGGCGTGATCATTGCCGCGCTGCTCGCCACCGTAGTGACCCAATGGATCGGCGGTGCTGTTCCGGACCTTGCGCTCGCTGCGCCGGAAGTGCCGTTGCCCATGCTGCCCTTGTTCGTGCTGCTCGGCTGTGTGCTTGGTGGTGTGGGCGTCGCGCTCAACGCTTGCATCCTCAAGGCCCTGGCTTTTGCCGGAGCAGCGCAGGAACGGGCGCCCTATCTATACCCGGCCGTGGTCGGGCTGCTGGTGGGGGCGCTGCTGGCCCTGTTTCCACAAACGGTGACGGGCGGAGAAGCGCTGATCCCGGCACTGGTGCGTGAGCAGCCCGGCGTGGTGGTGCTGCTGGCCCTGGCGGCCGCGCGGTTCTGCACCACGGTCGGTAGCTATTCAACGGGCGTGCCGGGTGGGATCTTCGCGCCGATCCTGTCGCTGGCGGGATGCGTTGGGCTGGCCTTCGCCGCCCTTGCCAGTGCTGCAATGCCCGATGCCGGCGTGGTGCCGGCGGCCTTTGCCATTGCCGCAATGGGCGGACTTTTCACCGCCTCGGTCCGCGCGCCGATGGTGGGGGTGGTGCTGACGCTCGAACTCACCGGTGCCTACGAGTCGACGGTGCCGCTGCTGACCACCTGCCTTGCAGCCAATCTGGCTGCGCAGTGGTTGGGCGGCCGACCGATCTACGAGCAGTTGCTGGAGCGCACGCTCACGCTGGCCGGCATCAAGGCACCGGCAAAGCCGGCCAATGATGGATAACGGCGACGCCGGGGTGATGGCCCGGCGCAAGGGCTTGCCGAAAAGCGCTTTTGCCGGGCTGATTACCGGCTCTGCATTGTGGCCCCGGGGCCGCCGGCAGCTAAAGGGCGACGCCGAAGAGCCAGCCGGCAGCCGAGGTGATCACCATCGCGAGCGCCCCCCAGCCGACCACCCGCACCATGGGCATGAAGATCGGGGTTTTGCCGGCCCAGGCACCAAGCCCTCCCAGAAGAGCGAGCCCTGCCAGCGTTACCGCATAAAGCGGCAGCAGGGTTTGACCGGCAGCGGCGAAATAGGCTGTGGCAACGGGGATGATGGCGCCGGCGGCAAAACTGGCGGCAGAAGCAGCGGCGGCCTGCACCGGGCGAGCCAGGGTGCCCTGATCGATGCCGAGTTCCTCGCGGGCATGCACGGCCAGCGCGTCGTGTTGCATCATCTGCGTGGCGACGGTGCGGGCCAGGGCTTCATCAAGCCCGCGCGACGCATAGATGGCAGTGAGCTCGTTGAGTTCACCTTCGGGGTCGGCTTGGAGTTCCTGGGTTTCGCGGGCAAGGTCCGAGCGCTCGGCGTCGCGTTGCGAACTGACCGAAACATATTCGCCTGCCGCCATCGACAAAGCGCCCGAGATCGCCCCGGCCAGTCCGGCGAGGAGGATAGCGGTCCTGTCGCCCGAGCCGGCGGCCACACCGGCAACGAGGCTAGCCGTTGAAAGCAGTCCGTCATTGGCGCCCAGAACTGCGGCACGCAGCCAGCCGATCCGATTGGTAACATGGTCTTCCCGATGCGCCGCCATGAGGGTTCCTTTGCGCGGGGCTGCAGCCCCATCTAGTCGGCGCCAGCGGGTGTCAGCGCTTCCTGGGGCGGCTGGTCTGGCTGGTTGGTTTCCCCGGAAAGGCCGGTGACGGCCAGAATCTCGTGCTCGTCAAGCGTTTCCCGGTCCAGGAGGGCGTGGGCAAGGGCATCGAGCTTGCCGCGATGTTCGCGCAACAGGGCTTTGGCTTGCTCATGGCACTCATTGATGATCCGAAGCACTTCGGAGTCCACCAGCCGCGCGGTTTCCTCGCTATAGGGCTTGTCATTGCCCAGCATGCCCTGGCCAGTCCAGGCGTTCTGGCGCGGGGCCAGTTGCACCATGCCGAGCTTGTCGCTCATGCCCCAGCGGGTGACCATCTGGCGGGCCAATTGGGTGGCCTGCTCGATATCGTTTTCCGCGCCCGTGGTGCGGGTGCCATAAACGATTTCTTCGGCGGCCCGCCCGCCCAGCATCCCCACGATCTTGGCCAGGAGATAGCTCTCTGGGTAGTTGTAGCGGTCCGTGAGCGGGCGCTGATAAGTCACGCCCAGCGCCTGCCCGCGGGGCACGATGGTGACGCGCTGCACCGGGTCGGCGCCTGGGACTACGAGGCCCAGAATGGCGTGGCCGCCTTCGTGATAAGCGACGCGCTCCTTGTCGGCTTCGCTCAGGATGATGGGGCGTTCGGGACCCAGGATGATCTTTTCAAGCGCATCGATGAAGTCCTTTTGATGCACTTCTTCTTCTTCGCGGCGAGCGGCGAGGAGCGCGGCTTCGTTGACGAGGTTGCGAATATCGGCGCCCGACAGACCGGGCGTGGTTTTGGCGAGATGGGCAAGATCCACATCAGCCGCCAAGGGGATCTTGCGGGTATGCACCTTGAAGATCGCTTCGCGGCCATTGCTGTCGGGAAGATTGACCACGACACGGCGGTCGAAGCGGCCGGGGCGGAGCAGGGCGCGGTCCAGCACGTCGGGCTGGTTGGTGGCGGCGAGCACGATGATGCCCTCGCGGCTGGAAAAACCGTCCATTTCGGTCAGGATCTGGTTGAGGGTCTGCTCCTGTTCGCTGGCGCCGCCGAGCACCGCCTGGCCGCGGGCGCGACCGATGGAGTCGATCTCGTCGATGAAGATGATGGCCGGTGCATGTTTGCGGGCATCCTGAAACAGGTCGCGCACGCGGGCGGCGCCAACGCCCACGATCATTTCCACGAACTCCGAACCACTCATGGAAAAGAACGGCACATCGGCTTCTCCGGCCACGGCGCGAGCGAGCAGTGTCTTGCCGGTGCCGGGCGCGCCAACGAGCAGAACGCCCTTGGGCGCAGTGCCGCCGAGGCGGGTGTATTTGGCGGGATTGCGCAGGAAATCAACGATTTCCACCAGTTCGTTCTTGGCTTCCTCGATGCCCGCAACATCGTTGAAGGTGACCTTGCTGTCGGTTTCCTTGTCGAAGCGTTTGGCCCGGCTTTTGCCGATCCCCGATATACCGGCCATGCCGCCCAACATGCCACCCCCTTGCTTGGCGGCGCGGCGGAACAGCCAGACATAAAGCCCGATGATGATCAGGGCCGGCCCGAAGGCGTAAAGCAGGGTGACAAACAGATTGGGTTCGGTCTGGAGCGGGGTGGCGCGGATATCCACGCCATGCTCGATCAGCTCGGTATCGAGCCCTGGGTCGACGAACATGGGCAGGATGGTGGTAAAATCCTGAATGGTGCGCGGGGTGCCGGCGGGTTGCCCCTCCGTGGCGGGCGGCGCCCATTCGATGGGCGCCTTGAACCTGCCTTCGACCCGGTCGCCCTGGGTATGGATGGCTTCCACATTGTCGCGCGCCAGTTCCGCACGGAAGGTCGTGTAGGAGATCGGCTCGGGGGCTCCGGGCGCCGGAAACAACAAACTGACGACGAGATAGTTGATTGCCAGCAGCGCCAGGAACCACAGCCAAGTGCGTCTGGATGGCATTGTCGGCTGCGGCTTGGTGCCCGTCGGCGTGCGCTCGGGCGGTTTGCGCTCGGGCGGTGTGCTGGCCTGGTTTCCTGACATTCATCCCACCTTGAAGCTAAGCTGGACAACGAAGTCTACGTCGATGCGCTACGGGTCATCACTGGATGATTGAAGGAATGGCAGGGCGTGGTGCGCCTCGGCTCAATGCAGGCAAACGGAGGGCGAAAACCATTGGTTCCGCTCCTACCTGGGCAAGGCGGGACTTATCCTTAAGGATTGTGCCTCGCTCGCTCCGCGGCGAAACGGAGCGGGCAAGGGGCGCGGGCTAGGCGCCCTGGCGCGGCCGCCGCGAGAAGGGCACCCTGCCGCTATTCGGAATTTTCACCCCGCGCAGTGCCGGTGGCGTTGCCAGCGGTTTGGCCGCCACCGGTGCCAATGCTACCCACGTTGGGAGCCCCGCCGACCGGCGCAATGCCGCCGGGCTGCAGATTGGTGCTGAGGCCGGACGGCGCCTGGGTCGGGCGATCCGAGCTGTTCTCGTCTTCCGCCGTCATTTCCGCGACGGCATCCATGTAATTCTGGAACTCACGTCCTTCGGGGCGGCCTTCCCGTTCCCAGATCTGGTGCGCGCGGCGCTTGATGTCTTCGTCGTCGAGTGTCGGCATTTGGATCTCCTCCTTAGCGGCCAAAATGCGCGACAAAAAGGGAGGGTTCGGCCATTGCTGCCCAGGTTAGCGCCCGATGTTTCCCGGACGCGGACTAGCGATCACGCCTTGCTGTAAAGCGTCGTTACCCGATCCGGGCTTGGTTGGTTGAGTTGCGTCACCCGGGCGCGCAGGCGGGTGATATCGCCGATGGTGTGCAGTTCTTCGTGCAGCACTTTCATTGCGGCCGCTTCGGGGGTGGAGGCAAATACCGTGCTCACCTCCGACTGCTGGGCGCGCCCCTCAGGATCGGTGTTGTAGGATTCCACCCGATATTCGTGCTGCTCGCTGGTACTCATGCTCACTCCAAAGCTGCAGTCTAGCACGGAGGGGCAAGTTTTTAACACCGGTGCTGCGCCGTCTAGGGCTGATCGCCCGCACGCACCGACATGCACACCGGAAGGATCAATCGGCGGCGGACCGGCAGTTTTGGTTCCGGATCGCCAGTGTTCAGGTGACGCGGTAAGCTCCGCCAAAACAAAAAAGGCGGCTCCGAAGAGCCGCCTTGCTGGAGGATTTTAGACGCGCTTAGCGCATATAGGGGGATACGCACTGCTGGCGCGGCCCGTTAAAGGGCTGGAAGGTGTTGTCCGAAGCGCGGTACGAGCGGTACTGGCTTTCGCACCAGCGCAGATGCTCGCGGGTGATGCGGACCGGGCCCGAATTGCTGTTGTTGTTGTTCTGGTTGGAAATCGCACCACCGATGATGGCACCAGCGATGAAGGCCGCCGGTGGGAACCAGTAGCCGTTGTGCTGACGCCAGCCCGAGCGGCGTTCCCGCGAGCCACGGTGACCATTATAGTAGCCATAGTTGCCACGGCGCTCGAAGCCACCACGGCGGTGGTCACGGTCACGACCGCGATCCCATCCACGGTTCTGGACAGTGAGGAACTGCGCTTCGGAAGTGATTTGCAGCGGCTGTGCTGCTGCCGGGACGCTTGCTGCGCCAAAGCTGGTGATTGCCATAAGAGCGGCGCAGGCGCCCGCCATAATCTTTTTCATGTTTTTTGCTCCTTGTTCGCCCACCGCGATGATTAGGGAATGCCGCGGGGGATAAATCGTTCGGGTATGAACGAAAATTAAGTTCAACAGGTCGAGAGCATCTACATCAAACGGGCGATAAAGCCGCGGGCGAGGAGATGCCCCAGTGTTCCTCACTGGCCTGACAAATAGCGGCGGTTAGCCCAGCCTTCCCAGCCAGCGGCCCGCACCTTCTGCCAGCTGCCAACAGCATAGGGCAGGAAGGCGATATCGCATTGCCGTGGGCTAAGGCCCGCCAGGATGCGCGAGCTTGGGGAGGGATAAGCGCGCAGGTTGAGGACGTCATTCCGCGCAACGCCAGTGACGCAATAGATTGCCGGCGATACCATGGATATATAGCGGCGGTTGACCCAGCCGGAATAATGCCCGTCCTCGATGGGGCACCATGAACCCTGGCATGCCGCCATGACCATGACCCCGCAACTGCCATAGGGCAGGGTGGTCACGACCCGGCTGCTGGTACCCGGGCGGGAGCGGACGTTGAGCGCATCAGTGGCGGGGATGTTGACGACGCAATGTTCCTCCCCTTGCACCACCTGAGCCTGCGCGGTGACGCCCGAGCCCAGCAAGGCCGACAGCGCGGTCGCGCCGGCAATAAGCAAAAGCTTGATCTTGGACATGGCTACCTCCTCTTTGCGCCGACACTAGAAGGGGTGAGGTGAACCGCGCCTGAACGGAGCGGGAAACCGTTGTGGCGCTAGCCGATGGATTTGGTCATCACCGGCACCACGGGGCCAAGCGGGGTTTTTTCTTTGCCGACCACGGTGAAACCTTGTGCCTGGTAGAACGGCACTGCTGTGGTGCCGGCCACAACCCGGATGCCGGTGGCTTGCCGCATCAGCAGCTCGCGCTCAACCGCCTCGAGGATCTGCCGGCCAATGCCGCGGCGCCAATAAGGTGGATCAACGAACATGCCGGCCAGCTCGGCAAACTCGCTGCCCCCGATGCTGAAGGCGGCAAAGCCTACCGGCGCCCCATTGGCTTCGGCTACGACGATCTGGCCGTGACGGAGCAAATCTTCGTCGATCCGGAAATGCCCTGGCGCTTCGGTCAGGCGGCGCAGCACCTCGCCCGTTTCAACGGCAAGCGAAGCATTGAGCATCACCTGGTTCAGCAGCGGCCGGTCTTCAAGCCGTGCCTGGCGGATCGTTACGGCTGGTCGGGACATGATGCGAGCAATAGGCCCTTCGCTCCTGGCGGGTCAATGCGGCAGGTTCCCCGAGGAGGTGGCAGTGGTGGCCGGGCGGGTGGGCTTCCCGACGGGGTGACTGGCCTCGCATGGCGCAGAGGCGTAGGCTGCGCCTGATCGATCAAGAGGAGGACGCGATGACGACCAATGTGAAAGAGCTTTTGTCGGCGGCCAATGCAGAAGTCCCACGGATATCGCCCGAGGACGCGCGCCGGATGGTTGCCGAAGAGCATGCGGTGATCGTGGATGTGCGCGACATGCCCGAGCTGCAGGCCAGCGGCAAAATCCCGGGATCCGTCCACATCCCGCGTGGGATGCTCGAGTTTCGAGCCGACGAGGCGACGCAATATCATGACGCCAACCTAGCCAAGGACCGCCCGGTGATCCTGCATTGTGCCTCCGGCGGCCGCTCGGCCCTTGCCGGCAAGACCCTCAAGGATATGGGCTATCAGCAAGTGTTTAACCTTGGTGGCTTCAAGGACTGGGTCGAGGATGGCGGCGAGGTCGAAAAGCTTTCCTAGCCGGGATCCCCCCGTTTAGCGCGGGGTGAAGTCGGTTTCCGGCGTGACCATCCGGCAATAAGCGGCAACCAAGCGCGCGCAATGCTCGACATCGGTGAGGCTGACCACCTCGCCCGGCGTATGCATGTAGCGCAATGGCACGCCGAGTAGGCCCGTGGCCATGCCGGCCTGGTTGAGCTGCAAAGCGTTGGCGTCGGTCGGGGTGGCGCCCGGCACGACCTGCACCTGGTAGGGAATAGCTTCCCGTTCGGCGGCCTGCGTCACCAGGTCGAACAGGACGCGATTGGTGTTGGCGCCGAGGGACACTGTTGGGCCCTTGCCCAGCTCGAGTTGCCCGTGCTGGGACGGGCTCACCCCAGGGTAATCAATGGCATGTTCCATATCCACGGCAATCCCGCTTTGCGCCCCAATGGCGAAGGCGGCGGTGCGAGCGCCGCGCGAACCGATCTCCTCTTGCACGGTGCCCACCGCATAAACGCCGACCTCGGGGTGGAGGCCACCGTTCTCCGCCAGCAGCCGGAGGGCTTCAGCCACGATAAACAGGCCCGCCTTGTTGTCAAAAGCGCGGCCGACCGCCCGGTCGCCCAGCAATGGCTGAAACTCCTGCTGGTAGGTGACCACGTCGCCAAGCGCGACCACCGCCTGCGCCTCGGCCCGCGAGCCGGCGCCGATGTCGATCCAGAGCTCCTTGAGCTTGGGCTTCTCCTTGAGCTCGTCCGGATCCATCAGGTGAATGGCCTTACGACCAACAACGCCGGCAACGCGTCCGTTGCGGCCGTGGACCCACATCGTCTGGCCAACCGGGATGACGCTGTCATGCCCGCCGATGGCGCTGAAATACAGCAGCCCCTCCTCGCCGATATAGTGTAGGATGAAGCCGATCTCATCCATGTGGCCGGCCAGCATGATCTTGGTAGATGCGGCCGGGTTGAGAGCGGCAATGACGTTGCCATGCAGGTCAACGGACACCGCGTCCGCAAGCGGCTCGACATAGCTGCGGTAGCGCTGGGCAACGCGCTGCTCATAACCGCTCGGGGAAGGCGTTTGCACCAGATCGCGTAAAAACTGGAGGGACTGATCCCGCATGGCTTGGTTTCCAACAAAGGGTGAGGTCGCGCCCGGGCACCGGCTGGGCGCGATAGAACGGCTGGCTGTCGGTCACGCCCATCGGCTCAGTGCGGGACCAGTTCGTGTATGGTCGATACGAGCTTGGTGGTTGGCACCGGCTTGGCGAGATATTTCGCCAGAAACGGCAATTCACCCGGCAGTGGCCGGCGAACCGCCGACACGACGATGATGTTGATATGGGGCCAGATGCAGCCGACATGGTTGGCCAGAGCAATCCCACTGCGGGTGCCTGGCATGTTGATGTCGGTGATCAACCCGATCACCTTGGACGCGTCCGCTTCGAGCAGGGCCAAAGCTTCGGCGGTGTTGGCGGCCTCCCAGGCCTCCAAGCCGCAATCGCGGACAATGTCTCCAAGCTCGAGCCGAACAAGTGGCTCATCATCGACGATCAGGAAGGCTTTACGGCAGGGTTCGGCGATAGTCGTATTCATGTCCGATCAACGGACCGCCGGCAGGCGGAGTTGCCGGACTAACCAAGATCAATCAACAACTTGACCGTTCTACTACCTAGGTTAAATGAACGCGTTAACCTATGTCTGACTTGGCCGTCGGCGGCCCGCGTGATGGCCGGCAGCATCAACGAGCGCCGGCACGCCGCTGGAATTCGGAACCGATTTCGAAATGGTGCATCAGCAACTGATCAGCGCTGTCGGCATCTCGGGCAACCACTGCCGCGAGCAGTTCGCGATGGTGCTCGATCAGATAGACCGCACGAAGACGGCGAGGAAGTCGCCAAGCGGGCCTGGAGAGTGCAGGACAAGGACCGTCGCATGCGCCGGGCCTTTTATGAAAAGCTGGGCATGCCCATGGACAAGACCGTGGCACTGGAAGAGCGCCCCTGGTAGTCGGCGCGGCAGGGCAGCAGGGCAGCAGGCGACTTCTTGGTGCCTGCTGCCAGCCGGCGAAACCGGGCCGGTGCAGCTAAAGCCGCACCGGCCTTGGGCCGTGCGGGTATGGGGCAGGCGGGTGCGCAGCGATGCTGCGACATGGGGCGAAGTTCGCCTCGGTGCCGGTCGTCCGGCGGAAGGTAGAAGGTGAAGCAAGCTTCGCCCCATGCTCTATCGGAGACTCTTCGGTGAGGACCGTCCGTGGCTAGACCCGTGCCAAACGCCAGAAGCCCTGGGGCTTCATGGACCGGGGGATGAAATCGGTCCCGGATCATCCTCGTCCCGAAGGAATTTGGGCGACCCCAAACCCATCCGATATTCCCGCACCGACCGTTCGTCGCGACCGCGCAGCTTGCCCGGGAACAAGGGGGATTGTGCCTGAGGTTTTCGGGGGCGGGGATAAGTTTGTGGGGGGTGGCGCCGCAGGGACTGGTGATGGCCGCCCTCGTGGTTCGAGGCTACGCTACGCTACGCACCTCACCATGAGGGCTTCGGATAGATCTGGTCGGTTGCGGGACCTCGATGAGCCCTCATCCTGAGGTGCCGCGTAGCGGCCTCGAAGGGCGAGGGCGGCTATCACAGCCAAGGTACCCGGGGCGGGGTGCCGCCCCCGAGCGGGTTAGCCAGGATTGCTGACCGAATAAAGCCGGATTTCGTGTTGCTGGCCGGTGCGGTCGGTCCAGCGCATGGATTGGCCGGCGCGCAGGCCGATTAGGGCGGTGCCGAGGGGTGAGAAGATCGAGATGCGCTCGCGCCCTTCTTGGCGGGGATAGGAGAGCACACCGCTTTGCGGGGGCGCGCCGTTGAAGCTGACCACCACGCGCGAACCCATGCGCACCACATCGGGCGGGAGGCGCTTGTCGGCGACGAGCTTGGCGCGGCCGAGTTCGTAGAGCAGGTCGTCGGCCTGGTCGGGGCTGTGGCCGATGCCGCCCATGACCAGAACCAGCAGATCGTGACGATCGGCTTCACCCACCACGATAGGGGGAAGATCGGATCCGAAAATACCCATGTCATCCTCCAGATGATTGAAGTGTGGTTGTGCCTCTTGGGCGATCAGGCAGCGCTCGGGCCGGGATCATCGCCCGCAGGCACGAAGCGCGAGGACGGGCTGCGGGGGGCGAGCGGGGAGGGTGTGGCCTCGTTGCGAGCGACGACCTGCAAGGGTGGCGAAGAGCGCCGGCGCTCGGGCTGGAACAGCACGGCTTCGATCACGAGATTTTCCACCGAGCCGTCGCGGCGACGGGCCTGCACCGTTTGCCCCGCCCTTGCACCCAAAAGGGCAAGGCCGCGTGGCACGGTCAGGAGCACGGTGAGGCCATAGACTTCTTCGCTGGGCCCCGCGACGAGGGAGCGATCCTGGGTGGGCGCGGTGCCGACGCGAAAGCGCACCCGGCTATTGAGGGTGACCACATCGCCCGGGATATCGGCCGGGAACATGACCTGAGCGACGCCGAGCTTATGGCGGATAATTTCCGCCGCACCCGCAAAGGGTTCGCCATATTCGTGCAACAGGCTTTGCAGCAGGGCAAAATCCTTGGCGGTCAAAATGATTTCGGGTTGGTCGGACGCGAGCTGGTCGGACATGAGAAACTCCAGAACAAGGGGGATTGGCAGCAGACGAGACCCCTGACCCGGAGGACGATGCCTAGCGGATCAGGGGAAAAGGTCTTGCTTGGGTGTGCCGTACCGCTGGGAAAGACGGGCGCATCTAGGCCTCCGCAGGTTCATCGACGGGCTGGATGACGGACATGACGGTGAGCACATGCTTGCGTCCGTCGCGGGTTTCCCAGGTGATGGACTGACCGGTGCGCAAGCCGATAAGCGCCGCGCCCACGGGGGTCAGCACGGAAATGCGGCCCTGCGAGATATCGGCCTTGGCGGGGTAGACGAGGGTGACCTCGACAACCTCGTCCTGGTCGGTGCGGTACTGAACCGTGGAGCCCATGCGCACGATGTCCTTGGGCAGCTTGGCGTCGGGCACGACGCGGGCCCGCTCCATCTCCTCGAGGAGACGTTCGGCCGCAGCGCTTAGCGAGCCGCCGCCTGAAGCGGCGAGGGCCAGCAGTTGACGATGTTCGGTTTGAGCCACCGTGAGAGCAGGCCGTAGATTGTGGGTGCGCATGACGCTTCTCCGCGTAAATAGCAGCAAGCAGCGCCAGATCTGAAAAGACCCTGCGCAGCAAGCTATAACAATGACTTGTGGAAAATCCCTATCCCTAAACCTTGCGACGAAGCGCCAGGCTTAGGGCAACTATCCTTCGACCGGAGTGGCCCGGCGAGCAAACGCGTGGAGGATGTTGAAACAAGGGTTCATACGCCCAAGGTAGGCGCAACAGAACTAAAGTCAAGCCAGTGTGGGACGCCGTGCCGCTCAGGAGGGCAGCGGCGCAGAGCGAAGGGAACTCAGCCCTCGGTCGGGGCGTCGGTGCGTTCCACCACAATATCCTGGCCCCATTGCGGCGGAACGTCGCCGCTGCGTTCGGCGCGGTCGCGGTACAGCGCGGCGCGGGCCAGCAGCATCAGGGTAACGGGCGTCGTGATCGACACGAACACCAGGATCAGCACTTCATGCACGGCCGGGCGCTGGGCCGACACGGTGAAGTAGACTATCGAGGCGAGGAGAATCGCGATGCTGCCAAGGCTCGTGCCCAGGGTCGGCGCGTGGATGCGGGCGTAAAAGCTGTCAAAGCGAGCCAAGCCGATGCAGCCCAGGAGGGTGAAGGCGGCGCCCAGAATGGACAGGCCGCCAACCAGGACCGCGAGCCAAACAGGAATTTCGCTCATTCAATGACCTCGCCGCGCATGAGGAACTTGGCCAGGGCGACGGTGCCGACAAAGCTCAGGGCCCCGATCAGCAGAGCCACTTCGAAATAAATGTTGGAGCCAATGCGGATGCCGAACAGCACCAGCATGAGCATGGCGGCGACGTAAAAGGCATCGAGCGCAAGAATGCGGTCCTGCGCGCGGGGCCCGCGGATCATCCGGTAGGTGGCAAGGATCAAGGCGAGGCCGACCAGCAATTGCGACAGCAACAGGCACCAATGGAGAATGGCTGCGCTCATTGGAAAATCTCCAGCAGCAAACGCTCATAGCGGTTCTTGATGGTATCGATCCAGGTCGCTTCATCAACGAGGTCAAGCACATGGATCAGCACGGTGGCATGCACAGCGTCATATTCGAGCCAGGCACTGCCAGGCGTCGCGGTGATGATGCAGGCGAGAATGGCAAGGCCTGAGCGGTCGCGCAGCGTCAGCGGCATGACGACGAAGCCAGCGGTTTGCTGGTGGTGCCGATCGCGCAGCACGATGCTGGCGACGGCAAGGTTGGAGCGCATCACATCAACCACCACATAGGCGGCGAGCCGGAAAATTCTGCCGAGCTTACGGGCGCGGGGCTGTTGCGGCTCAAGCGCCGCAAAGGCACGGGCGGCCAGCACGCCGATAACGCCGCCAAGCAGGATTTGTCCGAGGCCAAGGGACTGCTGCAGAAGCAGCCACAGCACCAAAAGGCTGAGCGACAGGATGGGGTAGGGCAGCAGCTTTCTCATGGCACCACCTCCACCAGCTGACCGGGCGCCGGTGGCTCCAGCACTTCCTCGATCACCGGCGCGGGGGTGTAGAGCTGGTCGGCGATGGCCTGGGTGTAGCTAAGGGCAGGTCCCGCCAGGATGGTGGTCGCGACAGTGAGGCAGAGGAGCAGGAGCACCGGGGCGATCTCGATCACCCGGACCGGCGCTGGGCGTTCGGACATGGTGGCCCAGAAGGTGTTGATCCAGGTGCGGGTCAGCGCCACAAGCGCCGCAAAACCGGAAAAGATCAGCAAGGCGGTGAGCCACCAGGCGGAGGGTGGAATGGGCGCGGTTTGAGTAAGGCCATCGGGGTTGAAGATGGCGGAGATGATCGCGACCTTGGCCACAAAACCGGCCAGCGGCGGCAGGCCGGCGATCAGCAGGATACAAAGGCCAAAGCTGATGCTGAGTACGGCGAGGGTCGCGGGAATGGCGACGCCGATTTCGTCTTCTTCATCACCTTCCTCGTCATCGCCATAGGCTTCCATGGTGACGGCGAGCACATCAGCGCCTTCAATCCGCACCCGGTCGAGCAGTTCCACCAGCATGAAGAAGGCCGAGATGGCGAGGGTCGAGACGACGAGGTAAAAGAGCGCGCCACTGGTGGCGCCTGCATTGCCCATGCCCATGGTAGCGAGCAGGGTGCCCGAAGAGACAAGGACGCTGTAACCGGCGAGCCGGGACGTCGTCTGGGCGGCCAGCACGCCAATGGTCCCAAAGGCGAGAGTGGCAAGGCCGCCCACCAAGAGAACGGTGTTTCCGAAGCCAGCGGAAACCCCCGCTTCGGCCCCGAAGGCGAGGGTTGAGATCCGCAACACGGCGTAAACGCCGACCTTGGTCATGATCGCAAACACCGCCGCCACGGGTGCGGCGGCTGCGGCATACGAGGTGGGCAACCAGAAGCCCAGGGGCCACATGCCGGCTTTGATCAGGAAGGCTACGCCCAGAATGGCCGCGCCGGTTTCGAGCAGGCCCCGATCCGTTTCGGCGATGTTGGCGACCTTGCTCGCAAGATCGGCCATGTTGAGGGTGCCGGTGACGCCATAGATCAGCGCCGCCCCGATCAGGAACAGAAAGGAGGCAGCCAGATTGACGGCGATATAGTGCAGCGAGGCCTTGACGCGCGCGGCGCCCTGGCCGTGCAGGGCCAGACCATAGGAGGCGGCCAGCATCACCTCGAAGAACACAAAGAGGTTGAAGACGTCGCCGGTGAGAAAGGCGCCGTTGACGCCCATCAAGAGGAACTGGAACAAGCTGTGGAAGCTGCTGCCCACGGAGTGCCAGCGGGCAAGGGAATACACCAGCGCCGAGATGCCAAGGATCGCGGTCACCAGCACCATCATGGCCGAAAGGCGATCGGCTACAAGGACGATGCCAAAGGGGGCCGGCCAGTTGCCAAGCTCGTAAACGGCGAGCGCGCCGGTGGGTTGGGCATTGGCCTGCATCACGAGCAGGACCGAGCCCACCAGCAGCATGACTGTCGAGGCGAGGCTGACCAGCGCCCGCGCATTGCGCAGGCGATCATCGAACATCAGCAGCAGCGCACCGGTTGCCATGGGCAACAGGATGGGCAGGATGATCAGGTTATCGATAAAGCCGGTCACCGCCGCTCCCTCCCGTCGACATGGTCGGTTCCGGTCAAGCCGCGCGCGGCCAGCAGCACCACAAGAAACAGCGCCGTCATGGCAAAGCCGATCACGATGGCCGTCAGCACCAAAGCTTGTGGGACCGGGTCGGCATAAAGGCTGGGGTCGACCACGCCATCTTTGCCCAGAACGGGGGCGCCGTTCATCTTGAGGCGGCCCATGGCGAAGATGAAGAGATTCACCGCATAGGACAGGAGCGACAGGCCAATGATGACCTGGAAGGTGCGCGGGCGCAGCATCAGGTAAACGCCGCAGCTGGCCAAGACGCCAATACTGATTGCAAGAACGAGTTCCATCAGCGCGCCTCCACCGGTGCATCGGCCGACACTTCCGCTTCGGGCACCGGCGGCACGGGGCGCCGCGCGGGCTTGGGCGAACGAATTGACTGGTGAGCAAGGGCGATCAGGATCAGCACGGTGGCGCCGATCACGAGGCTGAAGACCCCCAGGTCAAACAACAGCGCGCTTGCCAAGGGCACTCGGCCTATCAGCGGCAGGTCGGCATATTGGAATGCCGTGGTCATGAAGGGATAGCCAAAGACGAAGGAAGCCATGCCCACCAGCAGCGCCAGCAGCAGGCCGCTGCCGATCCAGCGGACGGGCAAGATGCGAAGGCGGTCCTCCACCCAGCGCGTGCCCCCTGCCATATATTGCAGGATGAAGCCGATCGACATGACGATGCCAGCCGCAAAGCCGCCGCCGGGCTGATCATGGCCGCGCAGGAACAGGTGCAGGGCCAGAACGATGATGACGGGGAACATCCACTGCATGATCACGGCGGGGATCAGCAGGTATTCATTGACTGTGTCGCCCGGGCTGCGCTCGGGCGCCCGGTCATCGAAGGCATTCTGGATCAACTGTTGCTCGGGCTTGTCGATCGAGTCGGCCGCAGGTCGGAAGCGGCGCAGAATGGCAAAGACCGTGACGGCTACAATGCCCAGGACGGTAATTTCGCCCAGCGTATCAAAGGCGCGGAAGTCCACCAGCATGACATTGACCACATTGGTGCCGCCGCCAAGCTTGTAGGCGTTTCCGAGGAAGAACTCGGAAATGCCGTTGGGGAGCTGGCGCGTCATCACCGCATAGGAAAGCAACCCCAGGCCGAGGCCTGCCACCAGCGACAGGGCGAGATCGCGATAGCGGCGGAAGCGGGCTCGGCGCAGGACCACCACGTCGCGCATGTCCTCGACCCGCTTGGGCAGCCAGCGCAGGCCGAGGAGGATCAGCACGGTGGTGACGATCTCGACGAGGAGCTGGGTGACGGCAAGGTCGGGCGCGGAGAACCAAACAAAGGTCATGCACGTGACAAGGCCAGTGCCGCCCAGCAGAACCAGCGACACCAACCGGTGGAACTTGGCCTGCTGCGCGGCGGTAACGGCGCAAACGATGCCGATGAGCCAAAGCAGGGCGAACACCGGATCGAACCCATCGAGCCGCAGTTCGAGCCGTCCCAAGCGGCCGGTGAGGATGACGGCTGCAGCTGCCGTGGCGGCGAAAAACAGCAGAAACAATTGCGGCTGCAGCCGACGCGTGCCGAACAAGCTTTCCAGCCGTCGGGCCCATTTGGAGGTGACGGTAAGCATGATGCGCTCGAAGATGCGCTTGCCCTTGAGCCGGCGCAGCAGCGGGGGACCTTCGATGCCCTTTTGCAGATAAGCATGGAGCGCCCAATACAGCAGGGCGCCGCCGACCAGGGCGATCAGGCTCATGAACAGAGCAAAGTTCCAGCCATGCCAGACCGAGAGGCTGTAATAAGGGGTGTCGGGGCCGGTGACCGAAACCACGGCCGCAGCCAGATAGGGGCCGATAGTGATGCCGGGAACTACGCCCACGATAAGGCAAAGCAGAACGAGAATTTCGATGGGCCGGCGCATCAGCGCCGGCGGCTCGTGCGGCACTTTGGTCAAGCCCTGCGGCGGGGGACCGAAGAAGACGCCCAGCACGAAGCGCAACGAATAGGTCACGGCAAAGAGGCTGCCGAGAATGGCGGCAGCAGGCAGGGCAATGTTGACAAAGGGATTGGCGTCGCGCTGCGCCGTTTCGGCGAAGAACATCTCCTTGGACAAAAAGCCGTTGAGCAGCGGCACTCCGGCCATGGCGGCGCTGGCGACCATCGCAAGGGTGGCGGTAAAGGGCATGTAGCGGAACAAGCCGCTCAGCTTGCGGATGTCGCGGGTGCCGGTTTCATGGTCGATGATGCCGGCCGCCATGAACAGCGAAGCCTTGAAGGTCGCGTGGTTGGCGATGTGGAAGATCGCTGCCACGGTCGCGAGCGGGGTCGACATGCCCAAAAGGGCGGTGATCAGGCCGAGATGGCTGATGGTTGAATAAGCCAGCAGGCCCTTGAGATCGGTCTGGAAGATGGCGACGAAGGCCCCAAAGACCAAGGTGATCAGTCCGGCGGAGGTAACAATCCAGAACCATTGGTCGGTGCCGGCCAGAACTGGCCAGAAGCGGACAAGAAGGAACACGCCCGCCTTCACCATGGTCGCCGAGTGCAGATAGGCCGA
Source organism: Devosia sp. Z11_6 (assembly GCF_058133665.1). Classification (NCBI taxonomy): domain Bacteria; kingdom Pseudomonadati; phylum Pseudomonadota; class Alphaproteobacteria; order Hyphomicrobiales; family Devosiaceae; genus Devosia; species Devosia sp. Z11_6. The sequence goes on along the minus strand of NZ_JBYUNQ010000003.1, from coordinate 187,417 downwards.
AACGGGGGTGGGGGCCGCCATGGCGTGGGGCAGCCAGAAATGGAACGGGAACTGGGCCGATTTGGTCAGCGCCCCCATCAGCACCAGCAGCAAGGTAGGCAGGTAAAGCGGGTGATTGCGAATCGTATCGCCCGAAGCCAGCACCACATCAAGGTCATAGCTGCCCACGATATGGCCGATCAGCAGCATGCCGACGAGCAGGCACAGGCCGCCCAGTCCGGTGACGGTGAGGGCCATGCGGGCGCCGTCGCGCGCCTGCCCGAGATGGAACCAGTACCCGATCAGCAGGAACGAGGTGATCGAAGTCAGCTCCCAGAACACTGCCATCTGGATGATGTTGCCCGAGAGCACCAGGCCCAGCATCGAGCCCATAAAGGCCAGAAAGAACGCGAAAAAGCGCGGCACCGCGTCATTGGGCGACATGTAATAGCGGGCATAAAGCACCACCAGGAACCCGACGCCGGTGACCAGAACCCCGAAGAGCCAGGAAAACCCATCCAGCCGCAGCACGAGATTGAGATTGAGTGCCGGCACCCAGCTGATCTCGTGGCGGATCACATCGCCATCGCCGATCTGGGGAAACAGCCAGACCATGGCGGCAAAGCCCAGTGCCGCCACGGCACCCGCCAGCCACGCTTCCGCGTTCCGCGCATTTGAGGGCAACACCGCTGCGACAATAGCAGCCATGAAGGGCAAGAGCAGAACCGCGATCAGCAAAACAGACGGGGTCATTGTCCGGGCGGGCACCTTTGAGTGGTTTTGGGGGGAGGCTGGGATACCAGATGCTTGTTACTGGAGTAGCAGCTCAGCGCAACCCGAAACATTGTCGCGGAAGCGCTTGTCCTGCCCTGCAACTTGTTGGCACCCCGACCAGTCCTTGGGCCCGGCCGCCCCGCTCCAACCCGAGATCATGACCCTGGCGGGGCGATTATCTCCCCCAGCGGCAGGGATGGACCGCATCCGAAATACGGCCAGGAGCAGCGGGCGGCATTTTCGCTGTGGCGCCGTTTTCCCAGACACTGTTCCCCCGAAATGGTGATCAAGCAGTGGGCTGCGCTCGTGGCAGTGGCGCCAGTCCCCAAGGCAGAACGCCAGCTTTACCTTATGCGTTCACAATCACCGGGAGATTTATTGCCCATGGCCGGCGTAGCCGGTACGGTTGGGCGGGGGGCATGCGGAGTATTGCATATGTACCGTGCCAAAATCGGGGCCTGCATTGCCGTGGCTGCATTGTCAGCAGCGCCGAGCTATGCCGGACCAATTACCGATGGCTCAAACGTCTTTATTTTCGGGGGACGCTTTCAGGACGAGTGGGTCTGGGAAACTGCCGCGTTCTGGCGGCCCCATTATGAAGACAACTATTTCGTGGGGGCAGGCTACCAGACCTTTGTTGCCGACCTGCCGGCCAATTTTCACTTTGGCCTCGAGCTTGGGGTGGGGATGCGGGTGGGGCAGGAAGCATCAGCCGAGATCTGGACGGGGGTGGTGCTCAAGAACGATGGCGTGACCATCGGCGATGTCACCATCTCGCCAGCGATCACCGGCGGCATCTCGATGGTGTCCGACACTATCGGCGTTGAAAAGGAGCGGGCCGACTGGATAGACCGGAACGTACCGGTGCTCTTTTATATGGGCCCGGAAATTGCCGTGTCGCATGCCGACTTCCCGGACCTCGAAATGTTTGCCCGCATTCATCACCGCTCCGGAGGGTATGGAGTGATCGCCGAGATCGACGGGTCCAACGCGGCGACGCTAGGCCTGCGCTTCAAGCTTTAGCCTCTTGGCCGGGCGACCGATTGAGCCGACGCGGTGCGAGTCGGGGGCAGCGCGGCTGATTCCGCGCAGATTCGCTGCGTTGGATGGCACGGCGACGGAAAAATCGGGCTTTCCTGACGGAAATGTCGATCCCGGATCGGCGGACCGGTTCTTTTTGTGTCCCACCGCCCGAGGTGAGCTGAGGCCATTGGCGTGAGGGTGCGGGCGTGTTGCGGCAAGCAATTTTGCCGACTGCAGCGCCTGGAAAGCAGCGCTACGGCTAGGGCTGTCTGATACGGTCCAAGAAAACGGCCGGCGGCTTGTTTGGCGCGGACGTGTGCAAGCCAGCACTTTGTTTGGGCAGTTCATGCCGGCGCCGTCGCTCGCGCCAAGCCGCGGGAAGATTTGTTTTGAGACATCCGGGGCTGATCTGCGGCGCCTTTTGCAGAGGGGTGACAGAAGGCCGGCGAGGCTCGGGTAGCGCGAGCGCAAAGTTATCCACAGCGCTGCAGGCCAAGCGAAATTTCTCGCCGAAACGGTTTTGGCTGCTTGACTTGGCAGGGGGCGCTGGGTACATCCACCACACGTTGCGCAGACAGACAGTTTGCCGCTGCGGGAGTAGCTCAGTTGGTTAGAGCGCCGGCCTGTCACGCCGGAGGTCGCGGGTTCGAGCCCCGTCTCTCGCGCCACCCTTCTTCTTGATCTTGTCGAGAATTTGGAAGGGGGCGCGTTGTGCGGGCAGGTGGCCCGATCCCCTTCATTACAGATATTCTCGGGCTTCTGCGACGCCTAGAATTTGTCTTTTTGGGCTGTGGTGCCTGCCTAGGCGCTGCGTTGCCGGCGTCGCGGTGGCTTGGCGCGGGGCAGGGACATGCCGTGCGCGGCCTTGAAGTCGGCCTGGGTCTTGCGCGAAATGTCGGAGCGCACCAGTGACAGTTCTTCGGCGACCATCGGATAGTTGTCGGGCAGGTTCCACATCGAGCGGTAGTGCTCGGGGGTGAGGCTGTGGAGCGAGCGCAGATGGTGCTTGAGGCTGCGCAGCTTTTTTCCGCAGACCATGCAGATGATGAAGTCGCGCTTGATGGATTGATCGAACGGGACCGCGGGCTCGAGGCCCGAGATATTGCCACCCGGACCGCCGGCCGCAGCCACGATCTGGAGAATTTTGGCAAAGGCCGGCCCAACCTCCGCCAAAGCGGTGGGACTGCCAGCGAAATAGCCACTGGCAACGGTCGCGGCGGCTTGAAAGACCTGAGCTTTGGTGAGCGGTTCAGTCATGTTCATTCGGTGAGTTCACCGGCCCAGAATTGGCGTTTTTTCCGCGCTCACCCACTCCACAAAAGTCATTAGGTGATTAGCCAGCATAGCTGAGGCGAGGGAGCTTGGGTCCGGCGCGCTAGGCGGTGTTCTTGAGGTTGTCGCCGATCGTCACCCCAGGTGGCCAATCAGCAGCGGTACTGCTCGCAGAGCATCACCTCGGGCTTTGCCAGGCGTTCAATGGGTAGAAGTCCCTTTGATGCAGCCAGTGCGCTCCCCGAGATCGGCGAAGGGAACCTGCTCGCGTGCAGGCAGTTCCTCAGGCCTGATTTGGAGAGCGGCATGAAGAACAAGTTCGAGTTATTGGCGCGGTGGGGATATGCGGCGCGCGGGATTGTTTATGTCCTGCTCGGCGGCTTGGCGCTCGCCAGCGCGTTCTATGGCGCAGGCCAGCAAGCCAGTAACGAGAATGCTTTGGGGAACCTCCTGGGCGCGCCCTTTGGGCGAGTGCTGCTGAGCGCAGTGGCGGTGGGCCTGTTTGGCTATGTGGCGTGGCGGCTGGCGCAGGCCTTTCTCGATGCCGATCACCACGGCAGCGATGCCAAGGGTCTGGGCGCCAGGGCCGCCAGCCTGATCAGCGCGGCGGGTAACGCTACATTGGCGATCGCCGCAGCAAGCCTCGCCCTGGGAGCGGGTGGGCAGGGCGGCTCCAACGGCGAAGACAGCATGACCGCCTGGTTGATGGGACAACCTTTCGGCCGCTGGCTGGTCGGCGCGGTGGGGATCGCCATCATTGGTGGCGGCTTGTTCCAGATTTGGCGCGGTTACTCCCAGAAGTACCAAGACCGCCTTTCCATTCCGGCCGAACATGCCGGCAAGATCCATGCAGTGAGCCTGTTCGGCCTAGCAGCGCGGGGCGTCCTGTTTGCAGTGGTGGGCGTATTGTTCGTGTTTGCCGCGCTGGCGGTCGATCCGCAGCAAGCTGGAAGCACAACCGAAGCACTCGATTATATCCGCCACCTGCCGTTCGGCCGCATTCTCTATGGTCTTGCTGCGCTGGGCCTCGTGGCGTTCGGGCTTTACGGTCTGGTGCAGGCGCGCTACCGGCGCATTGACGCGCCCGATCTTCGCCAGGCGGCCGCGGCCTTGACCTAGCCGGGCGGCAATTTCACCTTGTGGTGAGCCCCGTGAACTCTGGCGTGGCTGGCTCCATATTGTTGGGCAATGCGGCCCAGCCGCCCGAGAGGATCATCCCGTGCCATCGAACCGTTCCGCTGCTGCCTTGCGTGCCTCTGGCTCAACCGGATTTTGGGCCACTCTCTTTATATTGCCCCTGCTAGCCCTAGCCTGGTTCTGCGCCCCGCTGATGGCGCAGGAAAAGGCAGTGGAGATTCCCCCACCTGCGGTCGACTTGACCCAAACCGGCAACACCGCCGTGGCAGTCTTTGCTGGCGGCTGCTTTTGGGGTGTGCAGGGGGTGTTCCAGCACCTGGAGGGCGTTACCAAGGCTGTATCGGGATATTCCGGTGGCGCGGCCGAAACCGCGACCTATGATCTGACCAGCAGCGGGACCACGGGGCACGCCGAAGCGGTTGAAGTGACCTATGACCCTTCCGTGGTGAGCTATGGCGATCTGCTCCAGGTGTATTTCTCGGTTGCCCATAATCCCACGCAGCTGAACTACCAGGGTCCCGATCACGGCACCCAGTATCGCTCGACCATCTTCGTGCAAGACCCTGAGCAGGAGCGAATCGCGGCTGCCTATATCAAGCAGCTTGATGGTGCCGAACTGTTCGAAGGCCCGATCGTCACGACGCTGGAGCCCCTGATGGCGTTCTACCCGGCCGAGCAATATCACCAGGACTTTCTGACGCTCAATCCAACCTGGCCCTACATTGCGGTGCATGACCTGCCCAAGATCACCGCGCTAAAGGCACTCTTTCCCGAGCGGTTCCGCGAGGAGCCCGTACTCGTGGGTACCCTATAAAGAGCACATTTGCCGGGCAGAGGAACTGCTGCGTGGCCGCCACGTTGGTTGGCCAGGCAAGGACGCACGCCATGGCCAGAACGGGAAAGCTGATTGTACCGGTGCTGCTGACCCTTCTCGGGGTGAGCGCAGCGCATGCGGCTGATCCGATCCTCGTGGAAACCAGCACCCCGGCCGCCTTGCCCTTATATGAAGAGGCTCCATTCGATTGGAGCGGCTTTTACGCTGGCATCTATGGTGGCGCGCGCGCCACCGGTTCGGACACCCAGGCCATGCTTGGCATCCAGGCTGGCGTCAATCTCCAGTTCGACTTCTATCTCGTGGGGGCGGAAGTCTCCGTGCAGGGGCTTTCCGGGGATGTGGGGGGAACCAGCTACGGGCAGATCCTGGGCCGCGCCGGCCTGATCGTCGCCGATGACGTGCTGGTTTATGCCGCCGGAGGCTATGGGATCGACTTGGGCGCGCCCGAACAGGAAGAGGTGCTGCTGGGTGGAGGCCTCGAATTCGCGGTAAGCGACAGCGTAACGGTCGAGGCGCAGTATCTGCATGGGTTCCCGATCGCAGGAGAGGAATCAAGCGATCAGGTCACCCTCGGGGCGCGATTCCACTTCTGAGTGCCCCATTTGCTGGTGAGCGCGCGAATCTGCCTGCATTCTTCACAATTTGAGTCGCCAAGCTGCCTCGGTTGTGACACATTGCCGCCAGAATTCTTGCTGCCGCCTGCCCAGTTGTATCAAACTGAGCCAAAAGCGCGGTATTCTGGCAACACCGACCCCCGAATGGTCACCAGGTGTTAGCTGCGGTGCCATTTTTGGGTCACCATAGGGTTGCCTCGCGCATTGTAGTGAGGCATCTAAGCCGTCGACTACGGTTAACTCTATGGGAGTGCAAGATTATGTTTGTACGTTCGCTTACCCTCGGTGTCGCCGCTACGGCGCTCCTCGTTTCTGGCGCTTCGGCTGCCGACCTCATCATCCCAACCGCTCCAGAGCCAATCTATGAAGCTGCTGGCTTCAGCTGGGATGGCCTCTATGCTGGTATCGAAGCCGGCGGCATCTTTGCCGACGACGTCGACACGACCGGCCTGGTCGGTGGTATCGTTGGTGTGAACTTCACTGTTGCCGATCCGATCGTTGTCGGTATCGAGCTGCAGGCTGACTACCTGTTCCTGGACGGCGATGACGCCGGCCTGATCCTGGCTCTCGGCCGCGTTGGCGCCGTTGTGACCGACTCGGTCCTGGTCTACGCAGCTGGCGGCGTTGGCACCACCGTTGGCGGTGACGACGAAGAAGGCGTCTTCGCTCTCGGCGGTGGCGTTGAAGTTGCTCTGACCGACTCCGTGTCGCTGCGCGGTGAAGTTCTTGGTCTCGGCTCGCTCGACGACGACGACGATTCCAACGACGACTTCTTCAACGCTGCCAAGGCAACCGTTGGCGTGTTCTACCACTTCTAAGATCTGCAAGCGGGCAGGGCGGTGACGCCCTGCCAGCACAAACTTGCAAACCCAATTCGGCGAACCGCACCGCGGTTCGCCGTTTTGGTTTTAACAAGGTGTTAACACGATCTGCCACAGTGCGGCCTTAGTGCAACAGCTGCCAACAAGCGTTGCCTGACCCGCCCGGAAGGCCACAATCGCCCTTGCGGCGAATCTGTACTTGCCCCACTACTCTCGTATTCTTCCTTGATATGGGGGCTTTAATGGCCATTCGTTCTCTTCTCCTTGGCGCTTCCATCGCCGTTGTTGCTTCGGTCGGCGCGCAGGCTGCCGATCTCATCATCCCAACCACCCCAGAGCCAATCTATGAAGCTGCCGGCTTCAGCTGGGATGGCCTCTATGCTGGTATCGAAGCCGGCGGCATCTTTGCCGACGACGTTGACACCACCGGCCTGGTCGGCGGTATCATCGGTGTGAACTTCACCGTTGCCGATCCGATCGTTGTCGGTATCGAGCTGCAGGCTGATTACCTGTTCCTGGACGGCGACGATGATGCTGGCCTGATCCTGGCCCTTGGTCGCGTTGGCGCCCTGCTGACCGACTCGGTCCTGATCTACGCAGCTGGTGGTCTCGGCTCCACCGTTGGTGGCGACGACGAACAGGGCGTCTACGCTCTCGGCGCTGGCGTTGAAGTTGCCCTGACCGACTCCGTGTCGCTCCGTGGTGAAGTTCTCGGCCTGGGCAACCTGGACGACGACGATGACATCGACGGCAACGACGACTTCTTCGCTGCTGGCAAGGCCACCGTTGGTGTGTTCTACCACTTCTAAGAATGCCGACTGTCTGATGACGGTCTAGTGTTGAGGCCCCGCATTGCGGGGCCTTTTCTTTTGCCTATGGCTGACTAGATAAGGACGGCAAACGCCGAGGCGTTTTGTTCGCTCTATACATGATCTGCTTCCTCACATTTTCTTTCCCTTGAAACAACCCTGAGGAAGGTCTAAGCGGAGGCATCAATTTCGCCCCGCGCCGCTCGCCCCAATTGCTTGCGCTGCCGGCGCGCAAACCGACCGCCCGGTCGGGTCTAGAACACAGGCTGCCGCATGACTGAATTGCTCAGCAACTACCTGCCCATCGTGCTTTTTGTCGGTCTGGCTGGCTTGATCGCCATGTCACTGCTGATCGCGCCCTTCCTGATTGCAGTGAAGCGTCCCGATCCGGAAAAAGTGTCGGCCTTTGAGGCGGGCTTCGATGCCTTTGACGACGCCCGCATGAAGTTCGATGTGCGATTCTATCTCGTCTCGATTCTCTTCATCATCTTCGATCTTGAAGTTGCGTTCCTGTTCCCTTGGGCCGTGGCTTTCCGGGATGTGGGTTGGTTCGGCTTCTGGTCGATGATGATCTTCCTGGGCGTGTTGACCGTCGGCTTCCTCTATGAATGGCGGAAAGGTGCACTTGAATGGGATTGAGTGAACAAAACAACGGCACGCTGGTGACGCCTCGTCCCAGCGGCCTGATCGACCCGCGCACCAACAAGCCGGCCGGTGCCGACGATCCGTTCTTCACGGATGTGACCGACGAGCTGGCCGACAAGGGCTTCCTGGTTTCCAGCGTTTCCCAGTTGATCAACTGGGCACGTACCGGCTCGCTGATGTGGATGCAGACGGGCCTGGCCTGCTGCGCCGTCGAGATGATGCAGATGTCAATGCCGCGCTACGACGTGGAGCGGTTCGGTACCGCCCCGCGCGCGTCTCCACGCCAGTCCGACGTGTTGATCGTCGCCGGCACGCTGACCAACAAGATGGCTCCGGCCCTGCGCAAGGTCTATGACCAGATGCCGGAGCCGCGCTATGTGATCTCCATGGGCTCCTGTGCCAATGGCGGCGGCTACTACCACTATTCCTATTCGGTGGTGCGTGGCTGCGATCGCATCCTGCCGGTCGACATCTATGTTCCTGGCTGCCCCCCAACCGCGGAGGCGCTTCTTTACGGCATTCTGCTGCTGCAAAAGAAGATCCGCCGCACTGGTACCATCGAGCGATAAGGTCTTTTGGGTATGGACGAGGCAATCCAGGTCGATCCACTCGCCGCCCTGGGCGAGCATGTAGCGCGCTCGCTTGGCAGCGCCGTGCTGGAGACCGCTATCGCTTTTGGCGAACTGACGGTTATGGTCGAGCGCGACTCGATTGTGGCGGTAGCTGAATTCTTGCGCACCGACCCGCAATGCCGGATGGTCAGCATCATCGACATTTGCGGCGCCGACTACCCCGAGCGTGAGGAACGCTTCGAGGTGGTGTACCACTTCCTCAGCCCCTATACGAATTTGCGCATCCGGGTGAAGCTGGCCGCCGACGACATCGTGCCGGTGCCCAGTATCACGGGCGTGTTCAAGGGCGCCGACTGGTTCGAGCGTGAAGCCTATGATCTTTACGGCGTGCTGTTCTCGGGCCATCCGGACCTGCGCCGACTGCTGACTGACTACGGCTTTGACGGTCATCCCCTGCGCAAGGACTTCCCGCTCACGGGCTTCATCGAAGTTCGCTACGATGAGGAGCGCAAGCGGGTGGTCTATGAGCCGGTCCGGCTGCACCAGGAATTCCGCTCATTCGATTACCTGTCGCCCTGGGAAGGCACCGATTACGTGCTGCCGGGCGACGAGAAGGCGAAGCAATGACTTTAGAAGCCGAAGTCCGCAATTTCACCCTCAATTTCGGTCCCGTGCACCCTTCGGCGCACGGCGTGCTGCGCCTCATCCTTGAGCTTGATGGCGAAATCATCGAACGCGTGGACCCACATGTTGGCCTCTTGCATCGCGGCACCGAAAAGCTGATCGAGCACAAGACCTATCTGCAGGCCGTGCCCTATTTCGATCGCCTCGACTATGTGGCGCCGATGAGCCAGGAGCACGCCTTCTGCCTTGCAGTGGAAAAGCTGCTCGGCATCGAAGTGCCGCGCCGCGCGCAACTGATCCGCGTCTTGTTCTGCGAAATCAGCCGTCTGCTGTCGCACCTGATGAACGTGACCACCCAGGCCATGGACGTCGGCGCACTTACCCCGCCGCTTTGGGGGTTCGAGCAGCGCGAACAGCTGATGATGTTTTATGAGCGCGCGTCGGGTAGTCGCCTGCACGCCGCTTATTTCCGCCCTGGTGGCGTGCACCAGGACCTGCCGCAGGACCTGATCGACGATATCGAGGCTTTTGCCACCAAGACCTTCCCTTCAGCGCTCGAGGATATCGGCACGCTGTTGACGGACAGCCGTATCTTCAAGCAGCGCAATGTCGATATCGGTGTCGTGTCGCTCGAGGATGCCTGGAACTGGGGTTTCTCGGGGATCATGGTGCGCAGCGCCGGGGCTGCCTGGGACCTGCGCAAGAGCCAGCCCTACGAGTGCTACGAAGAGCTCGAGTTCGACATTCCGATCGGCAAGAATGGCGATTGCTATGATCGCTACCTGATCCGCATGGAAGAAATGCGCCAGTCGACCTCGCTGATGAAGCAGTGCATCGATCGCCTTAATGCCCCCGAAGGCAAGGGTCCGATCGCTGCGCTCGACGGCAAGGTCGTGCCGCCCAAGCGCAGTGAGATGAAGCGGTCGATGGAAGCGCTGATTCATCACTTCAAGCTCTACACCGAGGGCTTCAAGGTGCCCGCCGGCGAGGTCTATGCCGCCGTGGAAGCGCCCAAGGGCGAGTTCGGCGTCTATCTGGTCTCGGATGGCACCAACAAGCCGTATCGCTGCAAGGTCCGGGCTCCCGGCTTTGCCCATCTTCAAGCCATGGATTTCCTGTGTCGCGGCCACATGCTGGCGGACGTTTCGGCGATCCTGGGCTCACTAGACATCGTGTTCGGAGAGGTTGATCGCTGATGGTTGCGCGTCGCCTTGCAGACGAGTCGGTTCAACCGGCTTCTTTCGCGTTCAATTCGGAAAACGCCCGCTGGGCGGAACGCACCATTGGCCTTTATCCCGAAGGACGCCAGCAATCGGCAGTGATTCCGCTGCTGATGCGGGCACAGGATCAGGATGGCTGGGTCACCCGGGCCACGATCGAGACGATCGCGGATATGCTTGGCATGGCCTATATCCGGGTGCTGGAAGTTGCGACTTTTTATACGCAGTTCCAACTGGCACCTGTCGGCACCCGCGCCCATATTCAGGTTTGCGGCACGACGCCCTGCATGCTGCGCGGTTCGGAAGCGCTGATTGAGGTGTGCAAAAGCAAGATCCATCCTGAACAGCGCCATACCAATGCGGATGGCACCATGTCCTGGGAAGAGGTCGAGTGCCTGGGCGCCTGCGTCAATGCTCCCATGGTCGCCATCTTCCACGACACCTACGAAGACCTGAGCCCAGAGCGCTTCGAAGAGATCGTCGATGCCTTTGCGGCGGGGCAGGGCGCCAGCATCAAGACGGGCACCCAGATCGAGCGGCTGAATTCCGCGGCCGAAGGCGGACGCACGACGCTCAACGAGCCACCGACCGCGAAGCGCGAAAAGTTCGTGCCGCCAGCGCCTCCGGCCGACGCTGCCGCACCGGCAGGTGCCGCGCCTGCTGCACCCAAGCCGGCAGCGCCCCAGGCGCCGACCACTGCGGCCAAGCCGCGTGATGTCAACGAAGACTCTGCACCTGCCTTCAAGGGACCGGCGCCCCAGGGCAAGGTTTCACAGGCCCATGCCGAAGCCGAGCGCAAGGAATTCGACCGCGAAGCCAATGCCGATGGCGAGCCCAACAAGGCGATGCGGCCTGACGCCACTGGCGCGGAAAGCGACGCCAGCAAGATCGACGGTGGCAAGGCTCCAGGCAAGGAAAGCCGCTCGGGCAGCAGCGACGGCGCCGCCGGCGGCGGTACGCAGCCAGATGCCCAAGAAGCAGAATCGACCTCCGGCAGCACGGTGGTCGACAGCAAGGAGTTGAGCGGGGAAGACGCGGCAGCCGTTGATGCTGCGGCCAAAAAGCCCGTCCGGCGCCGCAAGCCCAAAACCGAGGATTTGAAGCCGACCGTGGAACATGGCGGCGACATCTCCAACGACGACAAGTCGGAGTCATAATCGTGCTCGCTGACAAAGATCGCATTTTCACCAATCTCTATGGTCAGGGCGACTGGACACTGGCCGGTGCGCGCTCGCGCGGTGCCTGGGAAGGCACCCGCGAGTTCATCGATGCTGGCCGCGACTGGATCACCAACGAGGTCAAGGCTTCTGGCTTGCGCGGCCGCGGCGGGGCTGGGTTCCCGACGGCGCTGAAGTGGACCTTCATGCCCAAGGTGTCTGACGGGCGCCCACATTACCTCTTGGTCAATGCCGATGAATCCGAGCCCGGCACCTGCAAGGACCGCGATATTCTGCGCCATGATCCGCACCATCTGGTGGAGGGGTGCCTTCTGGCGGCCCGCGCCATGGATGCGCACCTGGCCTTTATCTATGTGCGCGGCGAATTCATCCGCGAGCGGCAGCACCTGGAGCAGGCCGTTCAGGAGGCCTATGACGCCAAGCTGATCGGCAAGAACAACATTCATGGCTGGGACCTGGACATCATCGTCCATCACGGCGCGGGCGCCTATATCTGCGGCGAAGAAACTGCGCTGATGGAATCGCTGGAAGGCAAGAAGGGCCAGCCCCGGCTCAAGCCGCCATTCCCCGCCGGCATGGGCGTTTACGGCAACCCGACCACGGTCAACAATGTCGAGTCCATCGCCGTTGTGCCCGAAATCCTGCGTCGTTCGGGCGCTTGGTTCGCTTCTATCGGCCGCGCCAACAATACCGGCACCAAGCTGATGTGCGTTTCGGGCCACGTCAACAAGCCCGCGACCTTCGAGGAAGCCCTTGGCTGCACCTTCGAAGAAATCATCGAAAAGCATTGCGGCGGCATTCGTGGCGGCTGGGACAATCTGCTCGCCGTGATCCCCGGCGGCTCGTCCGTGCCCTGCGTGCCCGGCGAAAAGATCCGCCACGCCATCTATGACTTCGATGGCCTGCGTGAAGTGGGCGGCTCGCTCGGCACCGCCGGCATCATCGTGATGGACAAGTCGACGGATATCATCAAGGCCATCTGGCGCCTTGCCGCTTTCTACAAGCACGAAAGCTGCGGCCAGTGCACGCCCTGCCGCGAAGGCACGGGCTGGATGATGCGCGTCATGGATCGCATGGTTGAAGGTCGCGCCCAGAAGCGCGAGATCGACATGCTGTTTGAAGTGACCAAGCAGATCGAGGGCCACACCATCTGCGCGCTTGGCGACGCCGCGGCTTGGCCGATCCAGGGCCTGATCCGCAACTTCCGCCATGTGATCGAAGAGCGGATCGACCAGTACACATATTCATCCACCTCTGACGGCGCCGTGCCGTCGATCGCGGCGGAGTAGGGCTCGATGGCAAATATCAAGGTTGACGGCCAGCTCGTCGAAGTTCCCGATCACTTCACCCTGATGCAGGCTGCCGAAGCGGCCGGCGCAGAAATTCCGCGCTTTTGTTACCATGAGCGCCTGTCGGTGGCCGGCAACTGCCGCATGTGCCTGGTCGAGGTGAAGGGCGGCCCCCCCAAGCCCCAGGCCTCTTGCGCCATGGCGGTGAAGGACCTGCGGCCCGGCCCCAATGGCGAGCCGCCCGAAATGTTCACCAACACGCCAATGGTCAAGAAGGCCCGCGAAGGCGTGATGGAATTCCTGCTGATCAACCATCCGCTCGATTGCCCGATCTGCGACCAGGGCGGTGAATGCGATCTGCAGGACCAGGCCATGGCTTATGGCGTCGACAAGAACCGCTTTGCCGAAAACAAGCGCGCGGTCGAGGACAAGTATCTTGGGCCGCTGGTCAAGACCTCGATGAACCGCTGCATCCATTGCACGCGCTGCGTCCGCTTCACCACCGAAGTGGCCGGCATTGCCGAGATGGGCCTGCTGGGTCGCGGTGAGGACGCGGAGATCACCTCCTATCTGGAAAAGGCGCTGTCGAGCGAGTTGCAGGGCAATGTGGTTGACCTGTGCCCGGTAGGCGCACTGACCTCCAAGCCCTATGCCTTCTCGTTCCGTCCATGGGAATTGAGCAAGACCGAGAGCATCGATGTCATGGATGCGCTCGGTTCGGCCATCCGCGTCGATAGCCGTGGTCGCGAAGTGATGCGCATCCTGCCGCGCGTCAACGAGGCGATCAACGAAGAGTGGATTTCCGACAAGACCCGCTATGTGTGGGATGGGCTCAAGTCCCAGCGCCTTGACCGCCCCTATGTCCGGCGCAACCGCAAGCTCGCGCCGACCACTTGGGAAGACGCGTTCGCGACCGTTGCCAAGGCCGTCAAGAAGCCGGGCGTGCGCATCGGCGCCATTGCCGGCGACCTTGCCGGCGTCGAGGAGATGTTTGCGCTCAAGACGCTGCTGGCCTCGCTGGGCTCGAGCAATATCGATGCGCGCCCGGTTGGCTCGGCCCTGAGCCCTGCCGGCGGTCGCGCCAGCTATGTGTTCAATCCCACCGTTGCCGGGATCGAGCAGGCTGACGCCATTCTCCTCGTCGGCACCAATCCCCGCCGTGAAGCGGCTGTGCTCAATGCCCGCATCCGCAAGGTGTGGCGTGCCACCGGCCTGCCGATTGGCGTGATCGGGGAAGCCGCTGACCTGACCTATACCTACGAGCATCTCGGTTCGGGCAACAACACGCTGCTGGACCTGGCTGCGGGCCTCGGCTCCTTTGCCGATACCTGGAAGCAAGCCAAGCGGCCGCTCGTGATCGTGGGCGAAGGCGCTGCGACCACCGATGTTCTGGCTGCGGCCGCGCAGCTGGCCACCGGCAATCCGGAACTGGCCGAGGGCTGGAACGGCTTTGCCGTGCTCCACAATGCAGCGGCTCGCGTTGGCGCTCTCGATATCGGCTTCGTGCCCGCCAAGGGCGCTGCGGATACGGCGGCCATGCTGGCGGGCGGCGTTGACGTGTTGTTCCTGCTGGGCGCCGACGAACACGATTTGACCGGTCTTGGCGACACCATGGTGGTGTATCTGGGCACCCACGGCGACAATGGCGCTCACCGCGCCGACGTCATCCTGCCCGGCGCCGCCTATACCGAAAAGAGCGCGACCTATGTCAACACGGAAGGGCGGGTGCAGGTCACCAACCGCGCCGTGTTCCCCCCAGGTGAGGCCAAGGAAGACTGGGCCATCCTGCGGGCGCTTTCGGCGGTTGCCGGCGTGACCCTGCCGTTCAATTCGCTGCCGCAGCTGCGCGCCGCGCTTTATGCTGAATACCCGCATCTGGCCCGGATCGATGATGTTGCGCCCACCAAGCTGGCCGACATCACCAAGCTGGCCAAGGGCTCGACCCGCGGCAAGAAGCTCAGCTTTGCTTCTCCGGTCAGTGATTTTTATCTCAGCAACCCGATCGCGCGCGCATCGGCAACCATGGGCGAATGCGCTGCCATGGCCGCCGGCCTGCGTCAGGCAGCGGAGTAGGGGAGCGCTATGGACTCTGTTATGGCCGTTCTTGACTACCTGCTTGGCGTGCCCTTCCTCGGGGGGACCCAGGTCGGCTTCGTGTATAAGGGGCTGCTGCTCCTCGTTACGCTGCTGATTTTCACCGCCTTCATCCTGCTCGCCGACCGCAAGATCTGGGCGGCCGTGCAGATCCGCCGTGGCCCCAATGTCGTGGGCCCGTTTGGCCTGCTGCAGAGCTTTGCCGACCTACTCAAATTCGTGTTCAAGGAACCTATCCTGCCCGCTGGGTCGGACAAGCTCATGTTCCTTTTGGCGCCGCTGATCACTGCGACCCTGTCGCTTTCGGCCTGGGTGGTTATTCCCATCAGCCCCGGCTGGGCGATTGCCGACATCAATGTGGGCATTCTTTACGTGCTCGCGATCTCCTCGCTCGGCGTTTACGGCGTGATCATCGGCGGCTGGGCCTCGAACTCGAAGTACCCGTTCCTGGGCGCGCTGCGTTCGGCGGCGCAGATGGTCAGCTACGAAGTCTCGATCGGCCTCGTGATCATCACGGTGCTGCTCTGCGTGGGCTCGCTCAACCTGACCGATATCGTGCAGGCGCAGTATGAGATGGGCCTGGCGCACATGATCGGGCTGCCCTGGCTGACCTTCCTCAACTGGTTCTGGCTGCCGCTGTTCCCGATGTTCATCGTGTTCATGATTTCGGCTCTAGCCGAAACCAACCGCCCGCCATTTGACCTGCCCGAAGCAGAGTCGGAACTGGTGGCCGGGTTCATGGTGGAATATTCCTCTACGCCTTACCTGTTGTTCATGCTGGGCGAGTATATCGCCATCATCCTGATGTGCGCGCTGATGACCATCATGTTCATGGGCGGCTGGACATCGCCGATCGACCTGCCGCCCTTCACCTGGATCCCGGGTGCGGTGTGGTTCGTGCTTAAGGTGTGTTTCTTCTTCTTCTTTTACGCCATGACCAAATCCATCGTGCCGCGCTATCGCTATGACCAGTTGATGCGGCTGGGCTGGAAGATCTTCCTGCCGCTTTCGTTGGTTTCGGTCATTGTTCTCGCATTCGTCCTGCAGCTGACTGGCTGGGGCTGGCATGGAGGGGTTGCCTGATGCACGCCCTGAGATTTGTAAATTCGCTGCTGCTCAAGGAGTTCGTGACGGGGTTCTTCCTTGCCATGCGCTACTTCTTCACGCCCAAGCCGACGGTGAACTACCCATTCGAAAAGAACCCCGTAAGTCCGCGCTTCCGTGGCGAGCATGCCCTGCGCCGCTACCCCAATGGGGAAGAGCGCTGCATTGCCTGCAAGCTGTGTGAAGCGGTGTGTCCTGCACAGGCCATTACCATCGAAGCTGGCCCCCGCCAGAATGACGGCACCCGGCGCACGGTGCGCTACGACATCGACATGGTGAAGTGCATCTATTGCGGCTTCTGCCAGGAAGCCTGCCCGGTAGATGCGATCGTTGAAGGCCCCAATTTCGAGTTCGCCACCGAAACGCGTGAGGAGCTTTACTTCTCTAAGGAGCGTCTGCTGGCCAATGGCGACCGCTGGGAGCGCGAAATCGCTCACAACATCGCCACCGACGCACCATATCGCTGAAGGAAGACCGGATGAGCCTTCCCCTGTTCTTTTTCTATCTCTTCTCGGTCGTGGCGATCGCTTCGGCGTTCATGGTCGTGTCCTCGCGCAATCCCGTGCACGCCGTGCTGTTTTTGATCGTGGTGTTCGTCAACGCTGCAGGCCTCTTCATGCTGGCCGGCGCCGAGTTCCTCGCCCTGATCCTGATCGTGGTTTATGTCGGCGCTGTGGCAGTGCTGTTCCTGTTTGTCGTCATGATGCTGGACGTTGACTTCAAGGACCTGCGCCGCGGCTCGCTGCAATATGCACCGATCGGCGTCCTTGTGGGGATCGTATTGCTGCTCGAGCTCCTGCTCGTGGCCGGCAGCTCCTGGATCGCACCAGAAGCAGGTGGAATTGGCGCCTTGCCGATCGACGCGGGCGTTGAAAATACGCGCGCATTAGGGCAGGTGCTTTATACGCGCTACGTGTTCCTGTTCCAGGGCGCGGCCGCGATTCTGCTGGTGGCAATGATCGGTGCGATTGTGCTGACGTTGCGCCACAAGCCCGGCATCAAGCGCCAGGATCCGTCGGTGCAGGTCAATCGGCAGCCGGCAGACACGCTGGAAGTCGTCAAAGTCAAAAGCGGTCAAGGGCTGTAGGAGTAATCATGGGCTTGGCAATCGGCCTCGGTCACTACCTGACCGTCGCGGCAATCCTGTTCACGCTGGGCGTGTTTGGCATTTTCCTTAACCGCCGCAACATCATCGTTATTCTGATGTCGATCGAGTTGATCCTCCTGGCGGTCAACCTCAACCTCGTGGCCTTCAGCGCGCATCTGGGCGACCTGCAGGGGCAGGTATTTGCGCTGCTGATCCTGACGGTGGCGGCTGCCGAGGCGGCCATTGGCCTCGCCATTCTCGTAATTTTCTACCGCAATCTCGGCTCGATTGCGGTTGAAGACGTCAACCAGATGAAGGGCTAAGCAGCACCGCTATGATCCAAGCGATTGTTTTCCTGCCCCTCGCGGGCGCCCTCATTGCCGGCCTGCTGGGCCGTATTATCGGCCATCGGCCGAGCGAATTCATCACCACCGGCTTGCTGATCATTGCCGCAGTGCTGAGCTGGATCGTCTTCCTGCCCATCGCCTTTGGCGGCGGGCTGGTTGGAGCCGAGATTGCCGAAGGCAGCCACGCCGCGGTGCTCAAGGTCGACCTGATGCGCTGGATTCAGGTCGGCAGCATGAACATGCACTGGACGCTGCGCGTCGACACGCTCACGGCTATCATGTTGGTGGTCGTCACCACCGTTTCCAGCCTCGTGCACGTTTATTCGATTGGTTACATGGCCGAGGATCCGCATCGCTCGCGCTTCTTCGCCTATCTGTCGCTCTTTACCTTCGCCATGCTGATGCTGGTGACCGCCGACAACTTCCTCCAGATGTTCTTCGGTTGGGAAGGCGTGGGCCTCGCCTCCTATCTGCTGATCGGCTTCTGGTACACCCGTCCGTCGGCCAATGCTGCCGCCATGAAGGCTTTCATCGTCAACCGCGTAGGCGACTTTGGCTTCATGCTCGGCATCTTTGGCGCCTTCATGGTGCTCGGCCATCTCGACTTTGACAGCGCGTTCCATGCTGCCCCAGAGGCAGCCGAAGCGAGCATGCGGTTCCTGAACTGGGACCTGCATGCGATGACGGTGATCTGCCTGTTGTTGTTCATGGGTGCCATGGGCAAGTCGGCGCAGTTCCTGCTACACACCTGGCTGCCCGACGCCATGGAAGGCCCAACGCCCGTGTCTGCGCTGATCCATGCCGCGACCATGGTGACGGCCGGCGTGTTCATGGTTGCACGGCTGTCGCCGCTATTCGAAACCTCGCCGACGGCACTGACCTTCATCATCGTCATCGGCGCGATCACCGCGTTCTTTGCCGCGACGGTCGGTCTGGTGCAGAACGACATCAAGCGCGTGATCGCTTATTCCACCTGTTCGCAGCTGGGCTACATGTTCGTGGCGCTGGGGACTGGGGCTTATACGGCCGGCGTGTTCCACCTCTTCACGCACGCCTTCTTCAAGGCATTGCTGTTCCTGGGTGCGGGCGCCGTGATCCACGCCATGCATCACGAGCAGGACATGCGCAACATGGGTGGCCTCGCCAAGAAGATCCCGATCACCTATGCCATGATGCTGATCGGCACCCTGGCGCTGACGGGTGTGGGTATTCCGGGCACCGAGTTCATCGGCTTTGCCGGGTTCTTCTCCAAGGACTCCATCATCGAGGCGGCTTACGCCTATGGCGGCAATGTGGGCTCGATGGCCTTCTGGCTGCTGGTGATCGCGGCCGTGTTCACGAGCTTTTACTCGTGGCGCCTCATTCACCTGACCTTCCACGGCTCGCCCCGCGATGCCCAGCATGCGCTGACGGCTCATCCCGAGCCAGAGCATAGCGACCCCGAAACCCATCATGAGCCGGCGACGGCCAGCGATGCGCATGCTGCCCATGACGATCATGCTCATGGTCATCACGGCAGTGCTTATGACAACGCCCACGAGGCGCCCAATGTCATGCTGGTGCCGCTATATGTGCTCGCAGTTGGCGCAGTGTTCTCGGGTGCGGTGTTCTACGGCATGTTCTTCCATGACGTGGGCCATATCGAACACTTCTTCGCCGGCTCGGTCGTTATTGAGCCTGAGATCATCGAGGCTGCGCACCATGTGCCATTGTGGGTGAAGTGGTCAGCCACTTTCGCGATGATCATTGGGTTTGTGACGGCCTGGTATATGTATATCCGCTCGCCTGAAACCCCACGCCGGCTCGCTGAGACCAATCCTGGCCTCTACAAGTTCCTGCTCAACAAGTGGTACTTCGACGAGCTCTACAACACGATCTTCGTGCGTCCTGCCTTGTGGATCGGCCGCGCGCTTTGGCATGGCTTTGATGACTGGTTGATCGATGCCAAGCTGACCGAAGGTGTTGGACGGCGGGTCAACAACGTCACCTCATGGGTCGTCAAGCTCCAGTCCGGCTATCTCTACCACTACGCCTTTGTGATGCTGATCGGCATTGCGGCGCTTTTGACCTGGGCCATTGCGGCCGGGGGACTGATCTGATGACCTTCGCCAACACTATCCTGACGATCCTGACTTTCCTGCCGCTTTTTGGCGCAGTGGCGATCCTCTTCATGCCCAGGACGGCGTTCGACGCGATCCGCTGGACCGCATTGGCGACCACGGTGGTGACCTTCGTGCTGTCGCTGTGGATGTGGTCGATGTTCGACCCGGCAAATCCCGGTTTCCAGTTCGTCGTCGACCGCCCTTGGATTGGCGATAATATCGGTTACCGCGTAGGCGTGGACGGCATCTCGGTGCTGTTTGTGGTGCTCTCGGCATTGTTGATGCCGTTCTGCATCCTGGCCAGCTGGGAGTCGATTTCCTTCCGGGTGAAGGAATATATGAGCATCTTCCTCGTGCTCGAGATGCTGATGATCGGCGTTTTCACCACGCTCGATCTGGCCATGTTCTATGTGTTCTTCGAAGGCACCTTGCTGCCGATGTTCCTGATCATCGGCATTTGGGGCGGCAAGCGCCGGATCCAGGCCAGCTACAAGTTCTTCTTTTACACCTTTGTCGGCTCGGTGCTGATGCTGCTGGCCATGATGGCCATGTATTGGAGTGCCGGCACCACCAATATCGCGCGCCTGTTGACCCATGATTTCCCCATCGAGATGCAGCCCTGGCTGTGGTGGGCGTTCTTCGCTTCGCTCGCGGTCAAGATGCCGATGTGGCCGTTTCACCGCTGGCTGCCCGAAGCGCACGTCGAAGCGCCGACCGCTGGCTCGGTGATCCTTGCGGCAATCCTGCTCAAGCTGGGTGGCTACGGCTTCCTGCGCTTCTCGCTGCCCATGTTCCCCGATGCTTCGGCACAGTTTGCCAATGTCATCTTCGTGCTGTCGGTGGCGGCGATCATCATCACTTCGCTGATCGCCCTCGTGCAGCAGGACATCAAGAAGCTGATCGCCTATTCGTCTGTGGCCCATATGGGCTTTGTGACGATGGGTATTTTTGCCGGCAACCAGTTCGGCATCCAGGGTGGCATCTTCCAGATGCTCTCGCACGGCGTGGTCTCGGGTGCCTTGTTCCTGTCGGTTGGCGTCATTTATGACCGGCTGCATACGCGCGACATTGCCGCTTATGGTGGGCTGGTTACGCCCATGCCGCGCTATGCCGTGGCGTTCATGGTCTTCACCATGGCCAATGTCGGCCTTCCCGGCACGTCCGGCTTTGTCGGCGAGTTTCTGACCATGATGGGTGCTTTCCAGGTCAATACCTGGGTGGCGTTCTTCGCGGCCTTCGGCATTATCCTGTCGGCTTGCTACGCGCTGTGGCTGTATCGACGTGTGATCTTTGGCGCCTTCACCAAGGAAACGCTGCGGGGTATGCTCGACCTCAACCTGCGCGAAAAACTGACGCTTTACCCATTGATCGCGCTGATCATCTTCTTCGGCTTCTATCCGGCACCCATTCTCGATACTACCGCGGCCGCGGTCGACAATCTGGTTGCCCACTATTCCGCCTCGATCGGCGCTGCTGCGCCGGCCGAAGTGGCTGTTGCCCACTAGGAGGGGAACCCCGTGAACTCAGACGTCATCGATTTCGCGAGCCTGGCTCCCGCTTATCCTGAGATGCTGATGGCAGTCGGCGTAATTGTGCTGCTGCTTGTCGGTGTCATCCTCAACAAAGAACGTTCTTCACTGGTCAGCATGCTGGGCGTTGTATTGCTGGTGGCAACGGCGGCGCTCGTCGTGTTCCAGCCTGCTGAAGGCGTGCTGTTCAATGGCGTCTTCATCCAGGACGGTTTTGCCCGATTCATGAAGGCACTGGTGCTGGTTGGTTCGGCATTCGCGCTGATGATGTCGTGGCCGCACGCTGACGAGAACGGCACGCACAAGTTCGAGTATTCCATTCTGATCCTGCTCGCCACTTTGGGCATGATGGTGATGGTGTCGGCCAACGATTTGATGAGCCTGTATATTGGCATCGAGTTGCAGTCGCTGGCGGTTTATGTGCTCGCTGCGATCAAGCGCGACGATAGCCGCGCCACCGAGGCGGGCATCAAGTACTTCGTGCTGGGTGCCCTCTCCTCGGGCATGCTGCTCTACGGCGCCTCGCTGATCTATGGCTTCACCGGCCAAACCAATCTGCAGGGTATTGTTGCCGCGATCGCCAACGAAGGTCGCTCGATCGGGCTGATCTTCGGCCTGGTGTTCCTGCTCGCGGGCGTCGCGTTCAAGATGTCTGCCGTGCCGTTCCATATGTGGACGCCAGACGTTTATGAAGGTGCGCCGACCCCGGTTACCGCCTTCATGGCCGGTGCGCCCAAGGTCGCCGCCATGGCGCTGATGGTTCGCTTGGTGATGGACAGCTTTGAGCCCATCACCCGCGACTGGCAGCAGATCGTGATCTTCTTGTCGATTGCCTCCATGGTGCTGGCATCCTTTGCCGCCATTGGCCAGAAGTCGCTGAAGCGCCTGATGGCCTATTCATCCATTGGCCATGTCGGCTTTGCGCTTGTGGGGCTTTCCTCCGGCACGCAGGTTGGGGTGGAAGGCGTCGCGATCTACATGGCAATCTATTTGGCCATGACTGTAGGGCTGTTCGCTTGCCTGTTGTCGCTGCGCACCGAAGCCGGTTACGTCGAAAACATCGATGACCTTGCCGGTGCGGCACAGTCTCGGCCCTTTGTGGCGGCCATTTTTGCGATCCTGATGTTCTCGCTGATCGGCCTACCACCGTTGGCCGGGTTCTTCGCCAAGTGGTATGTGTTCCTTGCGGCCATCGAGGCGCAGCTCTTCGTGCTGGCCGTGATCGGCGTGCTGGCTTCAGCCGTGAGCGCCTATTATTACCTGCGCGTGATCAAGACCATGTATTTCGACGAACCGACGCGCCAGTTTGTAGCGGCGCCGCGTGAGCTGACCGTGATCATGGCGGCAAGCGGTTTCCTTGTCGTGACTTACTACTTCACGCTGGGCAATTCGCTTGCCTCTGCCGCTAATGCTGCGGCTGGAAGCTTGTTCTAGGTGACGTCGTTCGTTCTTGGTGGCTCCGCGCGGGCGGCAGGGTATCGCCTGCGCGGATTTGACTCGATCGGCTCAACCAATACTGAGGCGCTCGCCGCCGCGGGGGCGGGCGATCCCGGTGGGTTATGGTTCGCTGCCCGTCAGCAAACAGCAGGCAGGGGGCGCCGTGGACGGCATTGGGAGTCCCCGGCTGGTAATCTGGCCGCCACGCTCTTGATCGTGCCCGAAGCCGACCCCACTTTGGCTGCAACACTCGGCTTCGTAGCCGGGGTGGCAATGAACCGCGCACTTGCTCAATTGCTGCCGGCCGGCAGATTGCGGATCGGCCTCGATGGTGCCGATGGCACTGCAAGTGGTGCGCCCGCGCGGATAGCACTGAAATGGCCCAATGACGTGCTGGCCGATGGTGCTAAGCTCGCCGGCATTTTGCTGGAGGGTCGTAAGGCGCCCGACGGGCGGCAGGCGGTCGTGATCGGCTTCGGCGTCAATGTGGTTGCCGCGCCGACCGGGCTGCCTTATCCCGCCACGAGCCTGCTGGAACTTGGCGCGCCCGAGTCGGCTGAGCGGGTCTTTGCGGCCTTGAGCGATTCGTGGGTTGAAGCGTTCAGGCTGTGGGATGACGGCCGCGGCGTTGAAGCAATCCTTGAGGAGTGGCGTTCCGCCGCTGCCGGGATTGGGGCTCCGGTGGCAATAAATCAGAACGGAGAGGTCCTGCGGGGCGTTTTCGAAACCATCGATGGCAGCGGACGCCTGATTGTGCGCGCGCCTGACGATCGTCGCATCGCCATCACGGCTGGCGACGTACACTTTGGGGCAACGGCCAGCGCCCAGAGCTGACCGCAAATATATGCGTTGACGACCGGTGGCCAAAGTTCGCCGCGCGCCGCGCCAAGAAAGGACTGAATAGCCCATGGCTCAAAACCAAAGGGACGAACTCGTTTTTGTGCCGCTCGGCGGCGTCGGCGAAATCGGGATGAATATGGGCGCCTATGGCTTTGGCCCTGAGCGCTCACGCAAGTGGATCGTTGTTGATTGCGGCGTCAGCTTCGGCGGTCCCGATCTGCCGGGGATCGAGCTGATCATGGCCAATCCCGAATTTCTCGAAGAACGCGCTGATGACGTGCTTGGACTGATCCTGACGCACAGCCACGAAGATCACTACGGCGCTGTGCTGGATCTGTGGCCGGGTTTTGAAAAGCCGGTTTACTGCACGCCCTTTACTGCCGCTATGCTGGCCGCCAAGCGGGCAGGGGATGGCATTGTAGAAAATGTCGATGTCACCATCATGCAGCCGGGCAAGCCGTTCAATGTCGGCCCGTTCACCATAGAGGCCATCAACGTCGCGCACTCGATCCCGGAAAGCAATGCGCTGCTGATCTCGACTCCCATCGGTCGCGTGCTGCACACGGGTGACTGGAAGCTCGACCCTACGCCGGTGATCAACAAGCCGACCGATTTTGCCCGCCTGCAGGCTATTGGCGAGGATACCTCGACGCCGCTTGCTTTGGTCTGCGATTCGACCAACGCAATGAAGGAGGGCGAAAGCCCGAGCGAAGCCGAGGTCGCGATCAACCTCGAAGCGCTGATCGCCAATGCACCAAATCGCGTCGCGGTCACGACTTTTGCGTCCAATGTCGGCCGGGTTGTTTCAATCGTACGCGCCGCTGAAAAGGCGGGGCGTCAGGTCGTGCTGTCGGGTCGTTCGCTGCACCGGATCATGGGCATTGCCCGCGAGCTGGGCATGCTCGAAGGTCTGCCGCCCTTGCTGGACCAGGATGCTTATCGTGGCCTGCCGCGCGACAAGGTCGTTTTGATCTGCACCGGCTCGCAGGGCGAAGCGCGCGCGGCCATTGCTCGCATTGCCCGGGGCGAGCACCCGGTCATTGAGCTTAATGCGGGCGATCGCATGATCTTCTCGTCCTGGGCCATTCCCGGCAACGAGCGCGAAGTGATCGATATCCAGAACCTCCTCATCGACAAGGGCGTGGAGCTGATCACGCAGAACAATGGCCTGGTCCATGTGACGGGCCATCCTCGCCGTGGCGAGCTGCAAAAGCTATATTCCTGGGTCAAGCCCGAGGTGCTGGTGCCAGTGCATGGCGAGGCGGCGCATCTGCAGGCGCATGCCAAGCTTGGTCGGGAGTCAGGTATTCCCAATGTGATCGATGCGCGCAATGGCGACATGGTGCGCTTGTTCCCCGAGCCGCTGGCCTTTCCGGCCGAAGTGCGCACCGGCGAGCTTTATCTCGACGGTCTGGTGCTGTGCACGCCTGAGGAATCCGGCGTCAAGGGTCGGCGCCGCCTGTCCTTTGGCGGCCATGTGGTGGTCAGCCTCTGCGTCAGCAGCAATGGCCAGATCGTTTCGGGTCCTGACCTGGTTGTTGAAGGTTTGCCCGAGACCGAGGACGAATCCCTGACCGATCTGGTCGAGGACACGATTGCCGGCGTGTTGAAAAGCATGCCCCCCAAGCGGCGCAGCGATGCCGAAGTGCTCAACTCGGCGATATTCAAGGCGATCCGCAACGAGGTGAACCTTTATTGGGGCCGCAAGCCCAATGTGTCGGTGTTCGTGCACCGGGTATGATCGTCCGAACTGAAGCTTGAGGGCGGCATTCTGCCCCCTCGACTTTAGTACCGGCCGCGCGCATGTCTCGTTGGCCAACAGGAAAGAAGCATTGCCATGCCGATCGGCTCGATCCTCGCTGTCTTCTTTGTCGTCTGGTGGCTCTGCTTTGTCGCAGTGCTGCCCATCGGCACACAAAGCCAGCATGAGATTGGCAATGTGACGCCTGGCACCGAGCCAGGTGCGCCGGCAGTGCCGCGCTTGTTGCGCAAGGTAATCGTGGCGACCCTCCTTGCTGCAGTGGTAACGCCCTTGCTGCTCTGGGGTGTCAACAACGGTATCTTGCACGACTACTGGAACCGCTGAGTGCGCCGGTTCGATCGAGGGACATTAATACTGAATGGTGATGAGATGAGCCGATGACCGGAACTGGCGCCGGCAAGCAGTTCCACCACCCTAGTCTTGCGGGTAGCGCGATTAGGAGACTGAATCAAAAAAGCAGGGCACATGGCCCTGCTTGTTTGAGTTTGACGACATACGCTGGTCTTAGGCTCGCTCGAAAGCGGCTGCCAACGCTCCTCCCTGACGCTGCCGACGTCTAGCGGTGTGAACCGCCTTTGCTTTATTGACAGGGAACCTAACAAGTTGTTGTAGGACTGTCACGCAGATTCTGCATGCCTTCTATGCTTGAATTGAATGGACGCGCGGCCCTTCAATAGGCATCAAGCAAGCCCTTGCCTCGCTTTAATGTTTCGGAGTCGCTATGCGCCTGTCTCGCTATTTCCTGCCAGTGCTCCGTGACGTTCCCAAGGAAGCCGAGATCGTCTCGCATCGTTTGATGCTGCGCGCCGGCATGATCCGCCAGCAGGCTTCGGGCCTCTATAGCTGGTTGCCCTTTGGCTACAAGGCACTGATGAAGGTGCAGCGCATCATCGAAGAGGAGCAGAACCGCTCCGGCGCCGTGGAGCTGCTAATGCCCACGATCCAGTCCGCCGATCTGTGGCGGGAATCCGGCCGCTATGATGCTTACGGCAAGGAAATGCTACGCATCCAGGACCGGCATGAGCGCGAATTCCTGTATGGCCCCACCAACGAGGAGATGATCACCGACATCTTCCGGGCCTATGTGAAGTCCTACAAGGATCTGCCGCTCAACCTCTACCACATTCAGTGGAAGTTCCGCGACGAGGTGCGCCCGCGCTTCGGCACCATGCGTTCGCGCGAATTCCTGATGAAGGACGCTTATAGCTTCGACCTGACCAAGGAAGACGCCGTACGGGCTTACCAGCGCATGTTCGTCGCCTATCTGCGCACCTATGCCCGGATGGGGCTCACCGCAATTCCGATGCGCGCCGATACCGGCCCGATTGGCGGCGATCTCAGCCATGAGTTCATCATCCTGGCCGAAACCGGCGAAAGCCAGGTGTTCTGCCACCGCGACCTGCTGGACAAGCCGATTCCGGCCAAGGACACCGACTTCCGCGGCGACCTCAACCCCATCGTCGACGACTGGACTTCGCTCTACGCTGCCACCGAGGAGATGGTGGACATGGGCGATTACGAGGCCCAGGTGCCCGAGGACAAGCGCATTTCCGCGCGTGGCATCGAGGTCGGCCATATTTTCTACTTCGGCACCAAGTATTCCGAGCCAATGAAGGCGAGCGTCACCGGACCCGACGGCAAGGAAACCATCGTGCATATGGGTTCGTATGGCATTGGCCTGACCCGTCTGCTGCCCGCGATCATTGAAGCCAGCCATGACGATGCCGGCATCATCTGGCCCGTCAGCGTCGCGCCCTTCGAGGCCGTGCTGATCAACCTCAAGGCCGGCGATGCGGCATGCGATGCAGCCTGCGACGCCCTTTATGGCGAGTTGCAGGCAGCGGGTCTCGACATGCTCTATGACGATCGCGATCAGCCAGCGGGCGGTAAGTTTGCTACCGCCGATCTGGTCGGCATTCCTTACCAGATCATCCTTGGGCCCCGCGGGCTTAAATCGGGTGAGGCCGAGATCAAGCATCGCAAGACCGGCGAGCGCGAGACGCTGCCTATCGCCGCCGCCGTCGAGCGGCTCCGCTCGCTGATTGAACCGCAAAGAAAGACTGACATTTGACCGATCAGGTCCAGCCCGCCGTGAGCGCCGGCACGCGCCCGTTCTCCCGCTTCGAATGGATGATTGCCGGCCGCTATCTTCGCGCCCGCCGCAAGGAAGCATTCATCTCCGTGATCGCCAGCCTGACCATGGTTGGCGTCGCCATCGGCGTTGCGACGCTGATCGTGGTCATGTCGGTGATGAACGGCTTTCGCGAGGAACTGCTGACCAAGATCCTGGGGCTGAATGGCCACTTCACGGCTTTCCCGATCGAGCGTGAGTTCACCGACTACAAATCTGCCATCGCGGATCTTGAAGAGGTCGAAGGGGTGAACTTCGCGGTTTACTTCGTGGAAGGGCAGGTGCTGGCATCCGGGCGCGGCAATTCCACCGGGGTCAGCGTTCGCGGCATGGACCTGGAGAACATCCAGAAGCTGGACCTGTTGTATCAGGCCGCCGAGCAAGGCGGCTGGGATGGCTGGGATGAGGGCCGTGGCGTTGCCATTGGCTACCGCCTGGCCCAAACGCTTGGCTTGTCGTTGGGAGACCAGGTAACCATCATCAATCCGGATGGGGCGATGACGCCATTTGGCAGCACGCCCCAGATCCGCTCCTACCCGGTGAGCGTCATCTTTGATCTGGGCATGATCGAGTTCGACTCGCTGTTCATGTATATGCCGCTGGAGCCCGCGCAGGATTACTTCAAGCTCGTAGACGAGGTGCTCAAGCCCGGACAGCCCCCGCTCGGACCCATGGCCACTGATGCGGAAATCGATGCCGCCTTTGAGCGGGTGCCGCGCGTAACGGCCGCCGAGATCTTCATCGATAATCCCGATGACGTCACGCTGATGCGCGAGCGGCTTTCTGATCCGGACCGTCGTCCATTGGTATTGACCGACTGGCAGCAGCGCAACGAGACCTTTTTCTCGGCCCTTCAGGTCGAACGCGTGGTGATGTTCACCATCCTCTCGATGATCATCGTGGTTGCGGCCTTCAACATTATCTCGAGCCTGATCATGCTGGTGAAGGACAAGAGCGCCGATATCGCGGTGCTGCGCACCATGGGCGCGACGCGGGGCGCCATCATGCGGGTCTTTTCCATCACAGGCACGACGATCGGGGTGATCGGAACGGTGGTCGGAACCGTTCTGGGGCTTATCATTGCTGCCAATGCCGAGCCGCTGCGAGCGTTTATTTCCAATACGCTCGGAGTGGCGATTTTCCCACCTGAGGTGTTCTTTCTGTCGTCCTTGCCGTCCAAGACCGATCCGCTGGAAGTCACCATCGTGGTAAGCCTTGCGCTCGCGCTGAGCTTCTTGGCCACCCTTTATCCCGCTTGGCGGGCAGCCCAATACGATCCGGTAGAGGCGCTTCGCTATGAGTAGACCGCACCTCGTCCTGACCGATGTTCACCGCCATTATGGCCAGGGCGACGCGACTGTTCGCGTGCTCGAAGCCGCCAATCTGACGGTGGAGAGCGGCGAGCTGGTTGCCCTCGTCGCGCCCTCGGGTGCGGGTAAATCCACATTGCTGCACTTGTCCGGGCTGCTGGAGTCGCCGCAAAGCGGCGAGGTGGAGATCACCGGCATCCGCACCAGCAAGCTTGGTGATCGTGGCCGCACGCAATTGCGGCGATCGACAGTTGGCTATGTCTACCAGTTCCATCATCTGCTGCCCGAGTTTACGGCGCTGGAGAATGTCTCCATGCCCCAGCTGATCGCGGGCAAGACGAGCGCGGAGGCACAGGCCCGCTCGATGGAACTGCTCGACTTGCTTGGCGTAAAGCCACGGGCGACCCATCGGCCGGCCGAACTCTCGGGCGGCGAACAGCAGCGCATCGCGATTGCCCGAGCCGCAGCCAACCACCCCAAGGTCATCCTTGCCGATGAGCCGACGGGCAATCTCGATCCGGACACCAGCGATCTGGTGTTCGAAGCGTTGCGCTCCCTCATCCGCAACGAAGGCGCCGCGGCCTTGATCGCCACCCACAATCATGACCTTGCTCGCAGGGCCGACCGCATTGTCACCTTGCGTGGCGGTCTGGTCGTCGAACACACGCTTTAGCCTCGGCCGCCGACGCTTGATGCTCCTTCTCCTCGGCCAGGCCGGGGAGGGGGCGTTTGCCTTCTGAACCTCTGCCATTTGGCGGCCGCCTGAATGGTTACGCGCAGCTTCTTCTCCCGCCTTAACAACCGGCGGGGACCTCGCTCGCCCGTTCATCCCTTAACGATCAGCTAACCAATCAGCGGCAATCCACGCTGTTCACGGAGTTCAATCTCGACAAGAACAAAACAAGAACATACAAGGAGGGCATTCAACGGAGACACCGACATGATCACCTTCATCAAGGATTTGGCCGCGTTCGTCACTCTCGGCGCCTTCACCATTGGCTCGCTCACCTGGATGGATATCGTCAGCCGACTCGTGTGAGGCTTGTTGTGGGCAACGGCACCGCAATGGGTTCCGCCGCTGCCCGCAGGCTGTCACAAAGACGGCCTAGGAGACGAGCATGAGCGGCCCCGGTTTCATTCACCTTCACGTCCATTCTGCCTTTTCGCTGCTGGAAGGCGCGCTGCAGCTTGAGACCATTCTCAAGCTGGCCAAGGAGGACCACCAGCCCGCATTGGGGATTGCTGATACCAGCAATCTGTTCGGCGCCCTGGAATTCTCCGAGAAGGCCAGCAAGAAGGGCATTCAGCCCCTGATCGGGGTGGAGCTCCCATTCGATTTCGCAGCGGCCGAAGAGCGCGTGAGCGAACGCGGCCATGTGGCTTGGGCCGGCAAATCCAGCGTTGTGCTGATGGCCACCAGCGAAACTGGCTATGCCAATCTGTCGCGACTGGTGTCGCGTGCCTACCTGGAAGGGGAGGGCGGCAATGCCAGCGCGCGCCTCGACTGGCTCAGCCCCGAAGGGCTCGAAGGGGTGATCTGCCTATCAGGCGGGCCCGAAGGAGCCATCGACATGCCCTTCGCCATGGGCCAGGACAACAATGCGCTCGCTCGACTAGATCGACTTTCCAACCTATTCGGTGATCGCTTCTATATCGAGCTGCAGCGCCATGGCAGGGCGGTGGAGGCGTCGGTCGAGCCGCGACTCATCGATTATGCCTACCGCCATGGCATACCACTGGTTGCAACCAACGAGCCCTTCTTCAAATCGGCCAAGGAGTACGAGGCCCATGACGCGCTGCTGGCGATTGCCGGCGGCACGGTGCTGGCGCAAACAGAGCGCCGCAAGCTCAACGACCAATATTATTTCAAGACCCGCGCCGAAATGGCGGAGCTGTTTTCCGATCTGCCCGAAGCACTCGATTCGACCATCGAGATCGCTCGCCGGGTCGCCTATCGGCCGCGCACGCGTGGGCCCATCCTGCCAAAATTTGCCGCCGGTTCGCACGCCACCGAAGACGAAGTTGTGGCAGCGGAAGCGGCGGAGTTGCGCCGCATCGCCGTTGAGGGGCTGGACAAGCGCATTGCGACTACCGGCATTGCCCCTGGCAAGAGCGAAACCGAATATCGCGAGCGGCTCGATTTCGAGCTCAGCATCATCGAGAAGATGAAGTTCCCCGGCTACTTCCTGATCGTGGCCGATTTTATCCAATGGTCGAAAGCCCACGACATCCCCGTCGGCCCAGGCCGCGGCTCGGGCGCCGGTTCCTTGGTTGCCTATGCCACCACCATTACCGATCTCGATCCGCTTCGCTACAATCTGCTGTTTGAACGCTTCCTCAATCCGGAACGCGTTTCCATGCCCGACTTCGATATCGATTTCTGCCAGGATCGGCGCGAAGAGGTCATCGACTACGTGCAGCGCAAGTATGGCGCCAGCCAAGTCGCTCAGATCATTACCTTCGGTACGCTCCAGGCCCGCGCCGTGCTGCGCGATGTCGGTCGCGTGCTGCAGATGCCCTATGGCCAGGTGGACCGCATCTGCAAGCTCGTGCCAGCTAATCCGGCCGACCCGTGGTCCATCGAGCGCACCATGAATGAGGTGCCGCAGTTCAAGCAGATGGCGGAGGACGACGAGACGGTTGGCCAACTCGTCGAGATCGCCAAGTCGCTTGAAGGTCTGTTCCGCCATGCCTCGACCCACGCCGCCGGCATCGTGATCGGGGATCGGCCGCTGCAAGAACTGCTGCCGCTTTACCGCGATCCGCGCTCGGCGATGCCGGTGACGCAATACAACCTCAAATGGGTTGAACCGGCGGGTTTGGTGAAGTTCGACTTCCTGGGTCTCAAGACCCTGACCACGATCCGTTATGCCGTGGACATGGTCAAGAAGCGCGGGGTCGAGCTCGACATCGACGCCATCCCGATCGACGACAAGGCGACCTATAAGCTTTATTCCCGCGGCGACACCTACGGCATCTTCCAGTTTGAATCGCCCGGCATGCGCCGCGCCTTGATGGACCTCAAGCCCGACCGCATTGAAGACCTGATCGCGATGAACGCGCTTTATCGGCCCGGTCCGATGGACAATATTCCGAGCTTCATCGACCGCAAGCACGGCCGCGAGGAGGTCGAATACCCCCATCCCAAGCTCAGCGAAGTGCTCGACGAAACCTATGGCATCATCGTCTACCAGGAGCAGGTGATGCAGATCGCCCAGCTCTTGTCGGGTTATTCGCTGGGCGAAGCTGACATGCTGCGCCGGGCCATGGGCAAGAAGATCAAGGCGGAGATGGATAACCAGCGCATCCGCTTCCGCGAAGGCTCGGGCCCGCAGGGCGTCAGCGAAGCGCTCGCCGATCAGATCTTTGATCTGTTGGCCAAGTTCGCCAATTACGGCTTCAACAAGAGCCACGCCGCCGCTTACGCCTGGGTGTCCTACCAGACGGCTTACCTAAAGGAGCATTATCCGCACGAGTTCTATGCCGCCTCCATGACCCTCGACATGGCGCAGACCGACAAGCTGTCCGACTTCCGCCGCGAGGCGGGCAAGAAGCGCATAGAAGTCGTGGCACCTTGCGTGAACAAGTCGGAAGTGGTCTTCGCGGTGAAGGACGATCGCATCCATTATGGTCTGTCCGCCGTTAAAGGCGTCGGCAGGGCCATGGCCGAGCATATTGTGGAAGTTCGCGGCGACCAGCCCTTCAAGGACCTGGGCGACTTTGCCCGACGGGTCGACCCGCGGGTGCTCAACAAGCGCACGCTGGAAACGCTGGTCAATGCCGGCGCCTTCGATGAATTGGTGCCGCGCCGCGAAGTTGCCTTCGCCGCCATGGATGCTGTGATCGGCACCGCCCAGGCGCTGGCGAGTGAGCGCAATGAAGGGCAGTGGAACATGTTCGATTCTGCGGGCCCCGAACCGTTCCGACTGCCCACGGGGATCCCGGCGTGGAACTCCACCGAGCGCGCCGACCGTGAACTATCCGCGATCGGGTTTCACCTTTCGGCTCATCCGCTGGACGCCTATTCGGACCTCTTCGAAAAGCTTCGTGTGCAGCGCTGGAGCGATTTCGAGCGTGCAGTCAAGGATGGGGCGTCGGCGGGACGCCTCGCGGGTACTATCGCGAGCCGCCAGGATCGCCGAACCCGCAAGGGCACGCCGATGATGATCCTGACCCTGTCGGACCAGACCGGCACCTTTGAGTGCATCGCTTTTTCCGAACAGATCAACGAGTTTGGCGGCGTGCTGCAGCCCGGCAAATCCGTGATCCTGCAGGTCGGCGCCGACGAGCGAGCCGACGGTGTAAGCCTCAGGTTGTTGTCCGCCGAGGCGATCGAAGGGGTTGCGGAAAAAGTGGATCGGCGCCTCACCGTCTTCGCTGACGACGCGAGATGCCTCGGGCCAATCAGCGCCCAGCTCAAGCGGGGCGGGGAAGGCTCGGTCAACTTTGTCGTCGTCCGCGGTGGGGGCGAACGCGAATACGAGATCGAACTGCCAGGGGGCTACCGCCTCAACACCGAGATCGCCATTGGCATCAAGGCGCTCGAGGGGGTCGCGGATGTAAGGCTGCATTAGGCCCGAGCCATGGTGCCGCATGGGGCCCACGGCACAGACTGGTGCTTGCCTTTGCGGCTATCCTCCCCTATATCCGCGCATGTGTCTGGCTGCGGCCAGCGCGATTTCACACACGAGGCCGGCTTTCCTCTGGAAGGCCATCCGGTGGCGGGGCAACCCGCCGCAAGATCTCGTGGCGGCATCAACCGGTAAACAAGGAGCAGCCATCATGGCTTTGCCCGATTTCTCCATGCGTCAATTGCTCGAAGCAGGCGTCCACTTCGGCCACCAGAAGCACCGCTGGAACCCCAAGATGGAGCGCTTCATCTTTGGTGTTCGCAACGACATCCACATTCTCGACCTGAGCCAGACTGTTCCGGCTCTCAGCCGCGCCCTGCAGCTGATAAGCGACACCGTTGCTGACGGCGGCCGTGTTCTGTTCGTGGGCACCAAGCGTCAGGCCGCCCCGCTGGTCGCCGATGCGGCCAAGCAGTCGGCGCAGTACTACGTCAACTCGCGTTGGCTCGGTGGTACCCTGACCAACTGGCAGACCATTTCGAACTCGATCTCGCGTCTGCGCGAACTTGAGGCGATGAGCGAAGACGAGCTTGCGCTGCGCACCAAGAAAGAGCGCCTGATGATGAGCCGCGAAAAGGAGCGCCTGGAGCGTGACCTTGGCGGCATCAAGGACATGGGCAATGTTCCGAGCCTGTTGTTCGTCATCGACACCAACAAGGAAGCGAACGCCATCAAGGAAGCTCGCCGCCTGGGCATCCCGGTGATCGCTATCGTCGACACCAACAGTGATCCCGACACCGTCGATTTCCCGATTCCGGGCAATGACGACGCCAGCCGTGCGCTGGAGCTTTATGTGTCGCTCGTGTCCAAGGCTGCGATCGACGGCATCGGCCGCTCTTCAAGCGCTCTGGGTGCAGATCTTGGTGCAGCCGACCAGGCTCCGGCCGAAGATCTCCCCGAAGAGACCGCCGCCGCCAACTGATCCAGCGCGCTGGATTTCATCTTGAACCAAAGAACGCGGCCTCCCAGTGAGGCCGCCAAAGGGTGAACCCTATGGAAATCACTGCAGGCATGGTCAAGCAGCTCCGCGAGGCGACTGGCGTGGGCATGATGGACTGTAAAAAGGCATTGGCCGAGACCAATGGCGACATGGAAGCCGCGATCGATTGGCTGCGCACGCGCGGCCTCGCCAAGGCTGCCAAGAAGGCTGATCGGGTCGCCGCTGAAGGTCTCGTCGGCGTCGCCACCAGCGGCAACAAGGCCGCTGTGGTCGAAGTCAATTCCGAGACCGACTTTGTGGCTCGCAACGAGCAGTTCCAGAACATCGTTGGCAATATCGCCAAGCTCGCACTCGATGCGGACGGCGACGTGGTCAAGCTCGGCGAAATGCCGTTCCCCGGCTCGGGGCATTCGGTTTCGGCTGAACTGACCGAAGCGATCTCCAAGATCGGCGAGAACATGAATCTGCGCCGCACGGAAACCCTGGCGGTCTCCGATGGCGTGGTGGAAAGCTATGTGCACTCCGCCGTCAAGCCTGGCATGGGCAAGATCGGCATTCTGGTTGGCCTTGAGTCCACCGGTGACAAGGCTGCCTTGGCAACGCTGGGCAAGCAGCTCGCCATGCATATTGCCGCCACCAACCCGCTCTCGATCTCGCCCGACGACCTTGATCAGGATGTCGTGGCGCGCGAGCGCACGATTTTTGCCGAGCAGGCCCGCGAAAGCGGCAAGCCAGCCGAGATCATCGAGAAGATGGTCGAAGGCCGCGTGCGCAAGTATTACGAGGAAGTCACGCTGCTGGCGCAGACCTTCGTGATCGACGGCGAAACCAAGGTTGGCGATGCGATCAAGAACGCGGAAAAGGCTGTCGGCGCGCCGATCAAGCTGACCAAGTTCATCCGCTACGCTTTGGGTGAAGGCATCGAGAAGGTCGAGTCCGACTTCGCTGCCGAAGTTGCCGCTACCGCTGGCATCAAGAACGAGCAGCCTGCTCAGTAATAACCGGGCGAAGGCGGGCCCTCGTAGGGGCCTGCCTCCGTTCTTTCGCGTATGCCGACACGCTCAAATCCGCATCACGCCCGCTTCCCCGCCGCTCACAGCTGTGCAATAGGGTAGCAGGCTGCTTCGGCTCCCTTGTTTTTTGCAGAAGGAATTGCCGATGACCGGCTACAAACGCATTTTGCTCAAGGTCTCGGGCGAAGTGTTAGCTGGCGATCAGTCCTTCGGCATCGAGCCTGAATTTCTCCATTCCGTGGCCAGCCAGATTGCCGATGCCGCCAAGGGCGGGACGGAGATCGCCATTGTCATTGGCGCCGGTAACATCTTCCGTGGCATGGCCGTGGCTGCCGATGGGACGGATCGCGTCACCGCTGACCTGATGGGCATGCTCGGCACGGTGATCAATTCCCTCGCGCTCTCCAATGCCATTTCCCGCCAGGGCGTGAAGTCAAAGGTGTTTTCGGCCCTCACCATGCCATCGGTCGCCGATAACTTCACCGCACGCGCCGCCAAGGCTGCTTTGGATGAGGGTTATGTGGTGGTCTGCGCCGGTGGCACCGGCAATCCGTTCTTTACCACGGACACCGCTGCTGCGCTCAAGGCGATCGAGCTTGATTGCGACGTGCTGCTCAAGGGTACCAAGGTTGATGGGGTTTATTCCGAGGACCCCAAGAAGAATCCCCTGGCCACGCGCTATGAAAGCGTGAGCTATGACGAAGTGATCAGCCGCAACCTCAAAGTCATGGACACCGCCGCCTTCGCGCTTGCGCGTGACAATGCATTGCCAATAATCGTTTATGCGCTGGACGACCAGGAAGGTCTGTCCGGCGTTCTAGCTGGCACGGCTCGCAGTACACGAGTCGGTAAAGCTAAATAGCCTATAAGGACGCACATCATGGCCACTTACTCCCTCAGTGATCTCAAGAACCGGATGCAGAAGTCCATCACGTCCCTGCGTGAGGAACTTGCCGGATTGCGCACGGGTCGCGCTAGCGCCAGTTTGTTGGAGCCGGTGTCGGTGGAAGCCTATGGCTCGCGGATGCCGCTGAACCAGGTTGCCACCGTGACCGTGCCCGAGCCCCGCATGCTGAGCGTCCAGGTCTGGGATCGCTCGATGGCTAACGCCGTCGAGAAGGCTATCCGGGACAGCGGCCTGGGCCTGAACCCCATCGGGGAAGGCCAGGTGATCCGCGTTCCGCTACCAGAGCTCAATGAAGAGCGTCGGCGCGAGCTGACCAAGGTTGCCCACAATTATGCCGAACAGGCCCGCGTGGCCGTGCGTCACATCCGTCGTGATGGCATGGACATTCTCAAGAAGGCCGAAAAGGACGGTGACATGAGCCAGGACGATGCTCGCACGCAATCCGACCTGGTGCAGAAGGCTACCGATGCCGCCGTGGCGGAGATCGATGCCGTCGTCGCGACCAAAGAACAGGAAATCATGCAGGTCTGACGGTCTTGCACTGCGCCGGGAGGGCGTAGATGTCCAGCGAACCCGCTATCACCGCCGAACTCGCGCCTCGAACGCGCCTGCGCATCCCTGTGCATCTCGGCGTCATCATGGATGGCAATGGCCGTTGGGCCAAGGCGCGTGGCAAGCTGCGCACCGAGGGGCATATCGAAGGCGTCAAGTCGCTGCGCAACCTGGTTGAGCTGTGCATCAACTATGGCGTGCCGCACCTGACGGTGTTCAGCTTTTCGTCCGAGAACTGGACCCGCCCCAAGGAAGAAGTCGCCTTTATCTTCAACCTGCTCCGGCGCTTCGTTGCCTCTGACTTGCAGCGCCTGATCCGCAACAATGTGCAGGTACGCATCATTGGCGACCGGGCAGGGCTGGAGCCATCGCTGGTTCGGTTGATTGACGATGCCGAAGCCAAGACGCGCGACAACACTGGCCTCGTCCTGATTGTGGCGTTCAACTATGGCGGCAAGGCAGAGATCGCCAATGCGACGCGCCGGATCGCCAGGGAAGTCGCCGCGGGACGCTTGTCGCCGGAGGACATTACCGAGGAAACCATTGCCGGTGCACTTTACACCGCCGGCATTCCGGACCCTGACTTGATCATCCGCACCAGCGGCGAGCAGCGCATTTCCAACTTCCTGTTGTGGCAGGCCGCCTACTCGGAGTTCGTCTTTGTGGACGAATACTGGCCCGACTTTGGGGAAGAGAGTTTCCTGAAAGTTCTCCAAACTTTCTCGCTGCGCGATCGGCGTTTCGGTGGGATCGGATCTGCTGGGCCATGACTATGCCGGACGCCCCTTTGGGACAGCCTTCGCCGCCGCGCCGTCGGGTCTGGGCTGATCTGGGGCCCCGCATTGGGTCTGCCGTGGTGTTGATCGCCTTGACGGCATCTGCCCTTTACATCGGGGGCGCCTTCTTTGCCCTTGTTGTTAGCCTTGTGTTTGCCGGAGCTTATCGCGAATGGGAAACCATGGTTTCCCGGGCGCCGCTGACGCCTTTCGGCTGGATGCTCATTGCGGCTGTGGCATTGTCGGGTCTGGTTTATCCCTTCGCTGGAATTTCGGCGTCGATTGCTATCATTGCCCTTGCCTGCGTGCTTGCCTTGCTGGCCCGAGGTGAGGGCATGTGGTGGCGAGTTGCAGGGCTGGTGCTGTTTGGCGCCGTCATCATTGCCGCCCAGGCACTCAGGGGGACGAGTTTCTCTGGTGTCTGGGCTGGCCTTTACCTCGGCACCGTTGTGTGGATGACCGATTCCGCCGCCTTTTTCACCGGTCGCCAGATCGGTGGCGAGAAGCTTGCGCCCGATATTTCGCCGTCCAAGACCTGGTCCGGCGCTCTGGGCGGCCTGGCACTCGGCACAACAGCCGGGCTCGTGGTCTGGATTTTGGTCTCGGACTCACCATGGTGGATCGGCCTGCTGCTATCAGCCGCAATCAGCGTTCTTGGGCAATTGGGCGATCTGTGCGAAAGCGCCGTCAAGCGGCACTTCCGGGTAAAGGACAGCGGCGACATTATTCCCGGGCACGGGGGCTTGATGGATCGCCTGGACAGCCTGACATTGAGTGTGCTGCTGGTTGTTGCGATTGGCGCAATGCATGCGGGTTGGGGCGCGGTAGCCGAAGGGCTCCTCTACTGGTAGGTTGAACCAGACGCCGCCGCCGGAACAAGGTATTCAATGCTCGATTTTGTGGCCTGGCCGTTGTCCTATGTGATTCCGTTTTTGGTCGTTCTGACCGTGATCGTGTTCGTTCATGAGATGGGCCACTACCTGGTCGCGCGCTGGAATGGTGTGGCCGTGGATGCATTTTCCATCGGCTTTGGCCCGGAGCTGATCGGCTGGAACGACCGGGCGGGGACGCGCTGGCGGATCTCGGCCATTCCGTTGGGCGGCTATGTGAAGTTCACCGGCGACATGAATGTTGCAAGCGTTCCGGATCCGGAGGCCCTCGCACAGGTTGACCCGGCGCTGGCGCCTCATTTATTTCAGAACAAGAATGTTTGGCAACGCATTGCCGTGGTCGCTGCGGGGCCGATCGCCAATATACTGCTGACCTTCCTGATCCTTTATGCCCTGCTGCTGGGCTATGGACGCTATACCATTCCGCCAGTGATCACCGAGGTGATTGCCGGGTCGGTCGCCGAGTCGGCAGGACTGCAGGCTGGCGATGTGATCACCAGTGTTGATGGCTATGCCGTGCGCGGTTTCGAGGATTTCCAACGCTTCGTCGCCACCAGCCCCGAGCGCCAGGTGACCCTCGAGATCGAACGCAACGGCGCGCCGCAAAGCCTTGTCCTCGTTCCCGAGGCCGTGGATGTGCAGGACCGCTTCGGCAACAACCAGCGCATCGGCCGCATCGGCGTCAGCCGTGATGTCGAGCAAACCGAGGTGACGCTTTACCGGCCCGGTCCGGTGGAAGCGATCGGGATGACCTTTGAGGAAATCCGCTTCATCATCCAGCGCACGGGCGCGTTCCTGGGGGACTTCTTTGTCGGGCGGGGCGATGTCGAGCAACTCGGCGGACCCGTAAAAGTCGCCAAGGTTTCGGGGGAGGTGGCCACACTCGGCATCATCCCTCTGATTAACCTTATGGCGCTACTGTCGCTGAACATCGGCGTCTTCAACCTGCTGCCGATTCCCATGCTCGATGGTGGACACCTGTTATATTACCTCGTTGAGGCAGTGCGGGGACGACCACTAAGCATTAAAGTTCAGGAAATAGGCTTCCGATTCGGCTTCGCATTGGTGGTGGCGTTAATGGTCTTCACGCTGTTTAACGATACGCTCTTCGCCTATTTGCGGACGCTGGGTTAATGCTTCTTAACCTTGGTTCTCAAGGTGTTGCACGAATACAAGGCATCCAAGCATTTGCTAACCGCGTCGCGGCTTTAGCCTTGTCCTTGGTTAAATAACCGGTAAAACGGTTCAATGGAGTGGGCTGGGGGGATTGCTGTGCATGGCGAGTCCCCGAGCCGGTCGCAGAAGGCAAATTAATATGACTCAATCGAAGCTTATGCGCGGCGTGGCGCTCGCAATCCTGAGTGCTGCAGCTCCTGTTATCGGGTCTGGTGTTCCGCTTATCGGCGCAGTCGCGGCGCAGGCTCAGGAGCAACTGGTCGGCTCGGTGTTGTTCGAAGGTAATCGCCGCTTCTCGGACGCTCAGTTGCTGGCCATGGTGGATGTGTCCGCCTCCGGTGTTTTCACCCAGCAGCGTCTTGCTTCCGACATTGAAAGCATCCGTCAGGCTTATGACGCCGACGGCTTCATGTCGGTCGGTGTGACAGCGCGGACTGAAACCATCGCCGATGGCCGGGTGCGGGTTACCTTCGTGATCAATGAAGGGGAGCGTGCTGGCATCGCCGCCGTCAACTTCACTGGCAACAATGCATTCAGCACGGGCAACCTCAAGGGCGCCATCACGACCAAGGAAACGGGCTTCCTGAGCTGGTTGCTCAAGGATGACTCCTACGATGATCGCCGGATTGCCGTCGACCGTGAGTTGATCCGCCTGTACTACGCCAATCGCGGTTATCCCGATGCGCAGGTTACTTCGGTCGGCGAGTATGATGCTGCCCGTAATGCCTACTTCATCAACTTTACCGTCAATGAAGGTCAGCGCTACGAGTTCGCCAATGTTGGCATCGAGACCAGCATCGAGGGGCTCAATACGCAGGCTTTGACCAGCACTGTGCGTACGAACGAGGGTGGTCGCTACTCCATTACGGATCTGCAGCGCACCATCGAAGACATGGCTTATGAAGCCACGGCGCAGGGCTATTCCTTTGCTGACGTCCGCGCCCGTATGGATCGTGACGTCACAAATGGCCGGTTCAACGTTACCTACCTGGTGGATGAGGGTGCTCGCGTTTATGTCGAGCGCGTCAACATCACCGGCAACGAGAAGACGCGTGACTTCGTGATCCGTCGTGAGTTGGAGTTCGCTGAAGGCGACCCCTTCAACCGTGCACTGCTGGTTCGCGGTCGCAAGGAAATCCAGGATCTGGGTTACTTCTCAGCTGTTGAAGTGACGACCCAGCCCGGCTCTTCCGCCGACAAGGTCATCGTCAATATCGCTGTGACCGAGAGCTCCACGGGTGAGTACGGTGCCACGGCCGGTTACTCCACCACCGAAGGTATCCTGGGCGAGGTCTCGCTGACCGAGCGTAACTTCCTTGGTCGTGGCCAGTATCTGCGTGCCGCTGTTGGTGCCTCGG
Source organism: Devosia sp. Z11_6 (assembly GCF_058133665.1). Lineage (NCBI taxonomy): Bacteria > Pseudomonadati > Pseudomonadota > Alphaproteobacteria > Hyphomicrobiales > Devosiaceae > Devosia > Devosia sp. Z11_6. The sequence goes on along the minus strand of NZ_JBYUNQ010000003.1, from coordinate 146,639 downwards.
AATCGGGCAAGACCTTCGACTTCTCCTTCACCGAGCCCCGTTTCATGGGTCTGCAGGTGTCGGCGGGCGTTGATGCCTATCACCGCATCGTCGATGAGACCGATCGGAACTTCTACGGCTTTACCTCTACCGGCGGCCAGGTGCGTTTCGGCGCCCCGATCCTTGGCAACCTCTCGGGTACAGTGTTTACCGGTATCGAACAGAAGGTCGTCGTGGACGAAGATCCCGACAACTCGGCGCTGTTCGATGATGGTGAGGAATTCTACAAGGCCTTTATCGGCTACACCCTCACCTGGAACGGTGTTGATAGCGTCAAGAAGCCGACCGAGGGCCTTTATGCGACCTTCACCCAGCAATATATCGGCTGGGACTACAACCTGGTGAAGACCGAGGCTCGTGGGCGCTACTTTGTGCCGCTGCTCGATGACAGCGGGATCGTGGCCAGCGTCAAGGGCCAGGCCGGTATCGTCCACGCTCTGGGCGATGGCGAAGTCAGCCCGCTTGAGGCGTTCATGCCCGGTTCGCAGCTGATCCGTGGGTTCGAAGGTCGTGGCCTTGGGCCGCGCCTGGAAAGCGGCGAATATCTCGGTGCGACCATGTATGCCGGTCTTTCTGCCGAAGTTCAGTTCCCGATCCCGGTTCTGCCGGAGAGCTATGGTGTGAGCGGCGCCGTCTGGGCTGACGCTGCATGGGTGGATGGTATCCCCGATGCGCAGGGCAACCCTGTGGACCCGGGCAGCGAGAACGAGCCGCTGCGGACCTCCATCGGTGCGTCGCTGATCTGGGACTCGCCATTTGGTCCGCTGCGTGGCGATTTCTCCCACGTGCTCAGCAAGTCCGAGGCCGATCGCACCCAGGTGTTCCAGCTGACCCTGTCGACCTTGCTCTAGTCGCCCGGGCGTGAAACAGTTCTAAGAGCCGCGGGGCGGTAGCGCCGCGGCTCTTTGCTTTTTTAAGTGACATAATGGTCGACACCCGCTTTCACCGTTTTTCCGGTCCCGCCTCCATCGGCACCATTCTGTCCAGCCTTGGCCGGACCGACCTGCTTGCCGGTCTATCCGAAGAAGCCGCCGGTCATATCGTAACCGGTGCAAGCGAGCTGGAGCTCGCCGGCCCCGGGGATGTTGCACTGGCGGCGCACAGCTCGTATCTGGAGCAGCTACGCGGCACTAGCGCCGGGGCGGTCATTGTTTCGGCCGAACTGCGCGACGCCGTACCGGAGGGCGTCATAGCGATAACGGCCCCCAAGCCGCACCACCTCTTTGCCGATTTCCTGGATTACCTCTATCCCGCAAGCACACGGGGCGTGATGGCCGCGGAACGGGCCGATCTGGGGGCGCCGGTGTTCGAGCTCGAGGTGTCGATTGGCTCCAATGTCGTGATCGGCTACGGGGTCGAGATAGGGCGGGGCACCACGATTGGCGCCAACACCGTTATTGGGGCCGGGGTGACGATCGGGCGCAATTGTGCCATCGCGGCCAACTGCACTATTGATTGCGCCCATATCGGCAATGACGTGGTGCTGCATTCGGGCGTACGCATCGGCACCGAAGGTTTTGGCTGGCTTGACTTCGGCCAGACGAACCGCAAATTGCCGCAACTCGGGCGCGTGCTGATCCAGGATCGCGTCGAGATCGGCGCCAATTCCACCGTGGATCGCGGGGCCCTTGGCGACACCTGCCTGGGCGAGGGCACGAAGATCGATAACCTGGTGCAGATCGGGCATAATTGCCGGATCGGCCGCAACTGCCTCATCGCCGCGATGTCCGGATTGTCCGGCTCGACGGTGGTCGAGGACGGCGTATTGATGGGCGGCGGGGTAGGCACTTCGGGTCACTTGACCATTGGCGCCGGCTCGGTCGTACATGGCCGCGCTGCGGTCACCAAGGACTGGCCCGCAGGCTCCAAGCTCGCCGGGGCGCCGGCGCAGGACATTCGAGACTTTTGGCGCGAGATCGCCACCATGCGTAAATTGACCAAGGGGGACAGACGGCATGACTGAGGACGTGACTACTGCAACCGAGCTCGGGGCCATGAGCTTGGCTGAAATCCTCAAGAGCCTGCCGCATCGCTACCCCATGCTGATGATCGACCGGATCATCGACATCGACGGCGACGAAACGGCCGTGGGCATCAAGAACGTCACCTTCAACGAGCCCATCTTCCAGGGTCATTTTCCTGAGAACCCGATTTTCCCGGGCGTGCTCATCATCGAAGGCATGGCGCAGACCGCCGGCGCCATCGTGATCAAGCATGACTCCGGCACGGGCCGGAAGAACATCGTGCTGATGCTGGGCGTGGACAAGGCCAAGTTCCGCAAGCCGGCGATTCCAGGCGACAAGATCGAGTTTCACATCGCCAAGATCCAGCGCCGCCGCAATGTCGGCCGCTACGAGGCGCGGGCGATTGTCGATGGCACGGTCATCGCCGAAGCCGAGATTACTGCAATGATTGTCGAGGCCACTTCGTGACTCAAGCCTTTGTGCATCCCACCGCCATCGTCGCACCCAGCGCGCAACTGGGGCAGGGGGTCAAGATCGGTCCCTACTGCATTGTCGGCGAGTTCGTGGTGCTGCACGACAATGTCGAGCTGATCTCGCATGTGTCGGTCGATGGCCACACCGAAATCGGGGCTGACACCCGCGTTTTTCCCTTCGCTTCCGTGGGGCACGTGCCCCAGGATCTGAAATATCACGGCGAGGCATCGCGCCTCGTGATCGGGGAGCGCTGCACCATCCGTGAGGCGGTGACGCTCAATCCCGGCACCGAGAATGGCGGCATGCTGACACAGATCGGCAATGACTGCCTGATCATGGCCAATGCCCATGTCGCCCATGACTGCATCATCGGCAACAATGTCATCATGGCCAACTATGTTGGTATCGCTGGGCACTGCCATGTCGGAGACAATGTAATCTTCGGTGGCATCTGCGTGGTGCATCAGTTCACCCGGATCGGCAACCATGCGTTTATCGGCGCCCAGTCGATGATCGATGGTGATGTGATCCCCTATGGCATGGCGGTCGGCAACCGCGCATCGCTGGCGGGGCTCAATCTCGTGGGTCTGAAGCGCCGCAAGTTCGATCGGGAGGCGATCCACCGCTTGCGCGCGGCTTACCGCATGATCTTTTCCAACGAGGGTACGTTGCGCGAGCGCGTCGAGGACGCCGCCGAGTTGTTCAAGGACGACAAGCTGGTGCAGGACGTCGTGACCTTTATCGGCGCAGCCTCGGATCGGCCGATCCTGATGCCGCGGAACGGCCACTCGGCCGAGTGATGTGGCGTTCGGCGCGGCGATTGTCGATCTTTGCGGGTTCCGGAGATCTGGTGCCCCATGTCGTGCAGGCCGCACTTGAAGTCGGATACAAGGTGCAGTTGCTGGCGCTGACCCCGCGGCCCGATCTGGCCAAGATCAAGATGGTGGAGGCCAAGCTCGATAATCCCCTAGGGATCATCTGGTCGCTCAAGGTATTTCGTACGACCCATATCGCCTTTGCCGGCGGGATTCACTTGCCCGACAAGGCACGGGAAGGCCTGATCCGATTTGCCAATGGCAATGGTGCGCCCTCGCCAAGTGGTGAGGCGGGGCCGGTCGGTGACGCCGAACTGGCGGCGATTGGATCCGTACTCAAGAAGATGACAGGTGCCGATTTGATCGGTGTGCATGAACTGGCCCCCGACCTGTTGGCCCCGGAAGGCAGTATTGCCGGGCCGGGGATTGCAGATGAGGCTGTTCTGGCCGCAAGTTACACGCTGGGCGTCGCTCGCGCGATCGGCGGCCTCGATATCGGGCAAGCGGCCGTGGCCTCGGGGCGTCGGGTTATTGCGGTAGAGGATATCGGCGGCACCGATGCGCTTATCGCTCGAATTGGCGAACTGCGGCGCACTGGGCTGGCGGGGGACGGCAGTACGCCCATGGTGCTGGCCAAGGCGATGAAGCCGCAGCAGCCCGCCTTCGCCGATCTGCCGGCGATCGGGCCGGATACGGTGAACAATTGTGCAGCGGCGGGCATCTCGGTGATTGCCGTGGAGGCCGGCCGCAGTCTTGTGCTGCAGCGGGCGGCGCTTGTCGAGGCGGCGGCGCGCCACGGGGTAAGCGTTATCGGCATCAAGCTGGCCGATGCGTAAGCCGCTCAAGCTCTTCATGCTGGCCGGCGAGCCTTCGGGAGACCGCATCGCCGCCGACCTGGTGCGGCGCTTGCAGGCGCGGGGGCCGCTCGACCTCAGTGGCGTCGGGGGCGACGAACTGACGGCGCTTGGGTTGCGCTCGATGTTTCCGATGAGCGATCTGGCGGTGATGGGCATTACGGATGTGCTCAAGCGGCTGCCGCTGCTGCTGTGGCGGGTGGAGCAGACAGCGCGGGCAATTCGCGCTGCGGCGCCTGATGTGACTGTTCTGGTGGACGCGCAGGACTTTTCGGCTCTTGTGGCGCGGCGGCTGCGCGCAATGGGGTATCGCAAACCGCTGATCCTTTATGTTGCGCCCTCGGTATGGGCCCGCGCGCCGCATCGCGCCGCCAAGCTCAAGCCCTTGTTCGATGAAGTGCTCGCAGTGCTGCCCTTCGAGCCCGAAGTGATGGCGCGGCTCGGTGGCCCACCTACCGCTTATGTGGGGCACCCCGCACTGGCCGAAGGTCGGCCGGTTAGAGCTCCTGCGGAGCGCGGCGAACTTATCCTGCTGCCCGGTAGCCGCGACGGTGAACTGCGCCGGCACTTGCCCTTGTTCAAAACGGCAGTGGAGCAATTATCGCAGCATCCGGCGGTGACGGGGATAACAATTCCTACGCTGGCTACGCTCAAGCCGCGCCTCGTTGATGAAGTCGCCGACTGGTCGGTGCCGGTAACGGTGACGAGCGACCGGGCGGAGCGGGTGGAGCTTTATGGCCGCTCGGTGCTGGCGCTGTCGGTGGCGGGTACGGCGACGCTGGAGCTGGCGCTCTCGAACGTGCCCATGGTCGTTACCTATGTGATGGACAAGCATCAGTCGCGGGTGTTCGGCAAGCTGGGCCGACCAATGATCTCGCTGCCCAATATCATCCTTGGGCGTGCGGTGCTCGACGAGCTGGTGATGACCGAACCATCACCCCAAATGCTGGTAAATCACGCCACAGCGCTGCTCGACAGCAAAGAAGCCCGCCAGGCCCAGCAAGTGGCTTTCGGCGAGCTTCGCAAGCTGATGACCGAGGGCGTCCCCGGCATAGCGCGCCAGGATCCAGCTGACCGGATCCTGGCTCATCTCAGCGCCGGTTAGCGGCCTTCGATCGAGACATAGTCCCGCATAGGGGCGCCATCATAGAGCTGGCGTGGACGGCCGATCTTTTTCTGCGGGTCGCCGATCATTTCCTTCCACTGCGCAATCCAGCCGACGGTGCGAGCCACGGCAAAGAGCACGGTGAACATGGAGGTGGGGAACCCGATCGCGTCGAGGATCACGCCCGAATAGAAGTCCACATTGGGGTAGAGCTTGCGATCGACGAAATAGGGGTCCTCAAGCGCAATGCGCTCCAGTTCCTGGGCGACCTGCAGGGTCGGGTTGTTCTCGACGCCGAGGATGGCGAGCACGCGCTTGGCAGTTTCCTGCATCACGGTCGCGCGCGGATCGAAGTTCTTGTAGACGCGGTGGCCAAAGCCCATCAGGCGGAACGGATCGCTCTTGTCCTTGGCGCGCGCGATATATTCCGGAATGCGGTCGACCGTGCCGATTTCGCGCAGCATGTTGAGCGCCGCTTCATTGGCGCCGCCGTGAGCGGGGCCCCAAAGGCAAGCAACGCCGGCAGCGATACAGGCGAATGGATTGGCGTCGGACGAACCCGACAGGCGCACGGTCGAGGTCGAGGCGTTCTGCTCGTGGTCGGCATGGAGCGTGAAGATCAGGTCCATGGCGCGGGCGATCTCGGGATCGACCTTGTATTCCTCGGCGGGAACCGAGAAGCACATATGCAGGAAGTTCGACGCGTAATCGAGATCGTTGCGCGGGTAAACGAAGGGCTGGCCCACCGAGTACTTGTAGGCCATGGCCGCAATGGTCGGCATCTTGGCGATCATGCGGATCGAGGCGATCTCGCGCTGCTGCGGATCGTTGATGTCGGTCGAGTCGTGGTAGAACGCGGCCATGGCGCCAACGACGCCCGTCATGATCGCCATCGGGTGGGCATCGCGCCGGAAGCCGCGGTAGAAATAGTGCATCTGCTCATGCACCATGGTGTGGCGGGTCACGAGCGTTTCGAAGTCATTGAGTTCGGTCTTGCTCGGCAGTTCGCCGTAGAGCAGGAGGTAGCAGACCTCGAGATAGTTGCTGCCTTCGGCAAGCTGGTCGATCGGGTAGCCGCGATAGAGCAACTGGCCCTTGTCGCCATCGATATAGGTGATGGCGCTGTCACAGGCGGCCGTGGAGGTGAAGCCGGGATCGTAGGTGAACATGCCCGTCTTGGAATACAGCGACCGGATATCGATCACATCGGGGCCGACGGTTCCTGACAGTACCGGGAACTCGAAAGTCTGGTCCCCGATAGTGAGCTTGGCGACTGGATCGGTCATTTAACTCTCCTCGATGGCCCGCGGCCTGGAGTGCAGAAAACACCGCAGAGGGGGCCGGCTATTGCCTGTTCAGTTGTAGTGTGGGGTAGCAGTTCGCCCCGGTCGCCGCAACTAAGGGTAAGCAGTACTTACCCGATTGGTTTGTTATCTTTGAGCAGCCTGGTCGCCCAGCCGCGCCATGGTTTCTTCGCGCCCGATCAGCACCATCACCTCGAAGATTCCCGGGGAAACTGTGCGGCCGGTGAGCGCTGCGCGCAAGGGCTGCGCGAGCTTGCCGAGCTTGAGCCCCTTTGTTTCAGCCAGAGCACGCATGGCGGCGTCGATGGCCGGCACCGACCAGTCATCAAGACCTTCGAGCGTGCTCGCCATATCGGCCAGCACCGCACGTGAGTCGGGGGTGAGCAGCGCCGAAGCTGCAGCGTCGATGGCGAGCGGGCGGGTGGCATAGATGAACTGCGCCAGGTCGATCAGCTCAAGGACCGTCTTGGCGCGCGGCTGCAGCTCGGGCAAGGCAGCCAGCACGGTGTCCTTGTTGGCGGTGAGGCCCTCAAGGTCGACGGTGCGACCAACTTCCTTGGCCGTGGCGATCATGACATCATAAAGATAGTCGGGCGCGGCCTCGCGAATATAGTGGCCGTTGATGTTTTCGAGTTTGACGAAGTCAAAGCGCGCGGCGCCCTTGTTGAGCCCTTCAAGGCTGAACCACTCGATCATTTGTTCGGTCGAGAAGATCTCGTCGTCCTCATGGCTCCAGCCGAGACGCGCGAGATAGTTGCGCAGAGCTTCGGGCAGATACCCCATCTGGCGATAGGCATCTACGCCCAGCGCGCCGTGCCGCTTGCTGAGCTTGGCGCCATCCGGGCCGTGGATCAGCGGGATGTGGGCCATCTCCGGCACGGTCCAGCCCATCGCATTGTAGATAATGATCTGGCGGGCGGCATTGGTGAGGTGATCGTCGCCACGGATGATGTGGGTGACGCCCATGTCGTGATCGTCCACCACCACGGCATGCATATAGGTCGGGGTGCCATCCGAGCGCAGGATGATGAAATCATCGAGGTTCTCGGTCTTGAACACGACCTTGCCCTGCACATGGTCATTGACCACGATGTCGCCCGAGAGCGGCGCCTTGATGCGCACTACGGGGGCAATGCCTTCAGGGGCTTCGCTCGGGTCCCGGTCGCGCCAATAGCCGTTATAGCGCGGCGGCTTCCCGGCAGCGCGGGCTTCCTCGCGCATCTGGTCGAGTTCGGCCGGGGAGCAATAGCACTTATAGGCATGGCCCTTGGCGATCAGCTCATGAGCGATCTCGGCGTGGCGGCCAGCACGCTCGAACTGGGAAATGGCTTCGCCATCCCAGTGCAGCCCAAGCCAGGACAGCCCATCCTTGATCGCCTCGACAGCGGCCTGGGTGGAGCGTTCGCGGTCGGTGTCCTCGATGCGCAGCAGCATGGTGCCGCCGTGCTTGCGGGCAAAGGCCCAGTTGAACAGCGCCGTGCGCGCACCGCCGATATGGAGGAAGCCCGTGGGGGAAGGCGCGAAGCGGGTAACGACTTTAGACATGAATACCGGAACGGTTGGACGAGGTTTGGTAGCGTGTGTAGCATAGGGTAGCACGAGCGCAAGTAGAGGGGACGCCGCGGTGCAGGGCACGGGGGCGCTGGAGCAGACGCGGGAGCTTGCGCCGGTGCCGGTGCAGGCTGGCCCGATCCTTCCCTCGCCCAAGCTATTGCCCGCCGTCGTAGCAACCAAACGTCTATTATTTGTCCGCGCCCTGGAGGCGGCCCTGGCGGGTCGACGGGTGTTTGTGCTCCTGCCTTTTGCTGCCATTGCCGGGCTGGTCAGCTATGCGGGCGTGCCGTTTGAACCGGCGGGCTCGGCACTCGGGGCGGTCGGCGCGGCCGCTTGCCTAGGGGCGTGCCTGGCGCTGCGCAATCTGGCGGCCTTGCGGCTGGCGGTGTTGTTTGCGGCCTTCTGGGGCGGTTTTTGCCTTCTCCCGGTTCATGGCGCGCTGTGGGGAACGGGCATGCTGCCGTTCCCCCTTTACGGGCAATACGAGGCAGTCATCGACGAGATCCTTTCGGCGACGCAAGAGGATCGCCGCGTCGTGGTTTCAGCCTTGCGGCCGTTGGGAGAAGCGCCATCGGCGCCGATCAACAAGGCGCGATTGCTGATCCCGGCCGAGCCGCCGCTGCAACCGGGTGACACCGTTCGGGGGCAGTTGCGGTTGGCGCCAGTGCCGGGGCCAGTGCTGCCCGGCGCATTTGACGGGCAGTTTCACGCCTATTTTGCGGGGATCGGCGCCTATGGCAATGCAACTGGTGCGATTACGCGTGTCGCTGAGGCGACGGACTTCAATCTGGGCCGTTCGGTCGAGGATCTGCGACGTGCGATCGGCGCCCGGCTGGACGAACAGATGGAAGGCGCCTCGGCCGCCATTGCCCGCGCTATGGTGGTGGGGGATCAGAGCGCGATTACCGACGAAACGCGTGACGTGATGGCAGCTTCGGGCCTTGCGCATATCTATTCGATTTCCGGGCTGCACCTGTCGATCGTCGCGGGCGGCGTGTTCTGGTTGGTGCGGCTGTTGCTGGCGAGCCTTCCCGGTTTGGCCGTGCGCTGGCCGGTCAAGAAGCTCGCGGCGGTGGCCGGAATTGCTGCGGCTTTCAGCTATTTGCTGCTGGCGGGCGGGCTGGCCAATGTGCCGGCACTCCGCTCGACTATCATGCTGGCCCTGATCTTTGGCGCGGTGCTGGCGGGGCGGCGGGCGTTGACCATGCGCAATGTTGCCATTGCGGCGCTGGTGGTGATCCTGCTCGATCCCGCCAGTGTGTTTCGGGCCAGTTTCCAGCTGTCCTTTGCAGCCGTGGTGGCGCTGATCGGCATTTATGAGTTGCCCCGAAGAACCCCCTCGGTGCACCGGGCGGGTATTGCCCGTCTCATCGTCTCGGTGGGGACCGCCGCCCTGACCAGCGTCATCGCCGGCACCGCCACCTTGCTGTTCTCGGCCTATCATTTCCAGCAGACCGCACCCCTGGGGGTGATCGGCAATGTGCTGGTGTTGCCAGTGGTCAGCCTCGTCATCATGCCCTTTGGCGTCCTCTCGGTATTGCTGATGCCGCTCGGGCTGGAAGCGCCGTTTGTTGCGGTGATGGGCTGGGGCATCGATCGCATGGTGGACGGCGCGGTCCTCGTGGCGGGTTGGAGCGAGGGGCTCACCGGCAATCCGCTGCTGACCTCAACCGCCTTGCTGCTGGGGTTAGCGGCGCTCGCCTGGTTTGCGTTCTTTCCCAGCCGGTGGCGCTTCCTTGCTCCGGTGGCGGCGATCCCATTAATCTTGCTGTTTGGTCTCGATCAGCGCCCCGATGTGCTGGTTGCCGATACGACCCAAGCCGTCGCGGTGCGCAGCGAGACCGGGCTGGGGCTGCTTACCGGCCGGGCAGGCAGCTTTGCCGTTGACGTCTGGGGTCAACATTACCAGGAAGAAATTGCGCCCGTCATCGACGCGGCTCGCTGCGACAGCCTCGGTTGCGTGGTCGCGACGGAGCAATTTGGGGTGGCGGTGGTGCGTGATGTCGGCGCCTTCGCCGAAGATTGCGCCCGCCACGATCTGGTGGTGACGCGGTTGCGGGCGCCGATTGCCTGCCGGGCGCAGGCCCAGGTGATCGACCGCGACGATCTCGCAAGGGGCGGCGTGCACTGGTTAAAATGGGAGGATGGAGAGCAGCGCTTTGTCGTGCGGACTGCCGTGCCCAACCTCACGCGCCCCTGGCGCGTGAGGTCACAATAAGGGGCAGGCTAGAGGACGATGCGCGCCTCCGGGATGCCGGGCACATCCACCTGGATCGAGAAGACCCCGCCGGCCACCTTTTCGGCAGCCAGCTGTTCAGCGCTTAGATTCTTGGCGGCGGTGGTGATGAAGAGGGTCTTGAGATCGGGGCCGCCGAAGGCAGGACAGGTGACCTGCGAGACCGGCACTTCGATGATCCGGTCGATCGAGCCATCCGGCGCATGCCGCACGACGCAGCCGCCGCCCCATTTCGCATTCCACAGATAGCCTTCGCTATCAACCACCGCGCCGTCGGGGAAGCCGCGGCCGTCCGAGACATCGGCGAAGAGCGACCATTCCCCGACCGGCATGCCGGTGGCCGGATCGGTCTGTACCCTGAGAATCTTTTTGGTGGGGGTATCGGTCCAGTAAGCGGTGCGCCCATCGGCCGTGAAGCAGGTGGCGTTGGGGATCGAGGCGTTGGAACGCAGCACGCTCAGTTGACCCGCGCGGTAATGATAGAGCTTGCCGCCCGGCGCTTCTTCCTCCTTGCGCATGGTTCCAATCCAGAAGGCGCCCGAGGGATGCACCCGACTGTCATTGCCGCGCGTCAGCGGATCGTCTGCTTCGAGCGGAATGATGAGGCTTTGCTCATCCGTCTGTAGATTGAAGCGCTTGAGCCCGGTTTCGGTGACCAGTGCCAGGTTGTCGGCATCGATGATGCCAGCCGCGGCGACGTTCTCGTCAAAGCTCCAGCTCACTTCGACATTGCCCCGAGCTGAGGTGGCGAAGAGCTTTTGATTGTTGATATCAAGGAAAAACAGCTGCTGGCGGTCCGGGTGCCAGAATGGGCCCTCGCCCAATGCGCATTTGCTGTCGATCAGCAGGCTCGCCGTTTGCGTCACGCTGTAGTCCTTCCATCATAAGCCAATACCGCCTCGGCGGCGCGCTGGCCGACTTCGGCGGGGGTGCTGCCGGGCTTGTATAAAAAGGTGCCCAGGCCAAAACCGCTGCAACCGGCGGCGAAATATTCGCCGAAGTTGTCCGGCTTGGCGCCGCCCACCGCGTAAAGCGGCAGCTCGGGCGGCAAGACCGCCTTCATCGCCTTGATGCCGCGCGGGCCCAGAACTTCAGCGGGGAAAAACTTGAGCCCGGTGGCGCCCGCCTTGATCGCCTTGAACGCATCACTGGGAGTGAACACGCCGGGATAGGAGCCCAGCTGAATGCGCACCGTTTCTTCTATAACCGACCGGTTGGTATCCGGGGATACAATAAAGGTGCCGCCGGCATCGGCGACGGCCCAAACCTGCTTTTTGTTCAGAACGGTGCCCGCACCCACCATCACGTCATCCCCGAGCGCCTCGGCCGCCAGCGCAATGCTGGTCAGGGCGTCGGGGGAATTGAGGGGCACTTCGATCATGGTGATGCCGGCCGCAACAAGGGCGTGGCACACATCCAGCGTTTCGGGCGGGGTAATGCCGCGCAGAATCGCGATGAGGTGGCGGTGGGGCATGGGGTCTCCAATCAGACGATAAAGGCACGTGCAGCTTTAAGGCCGGCGAGCACCACTTCGGTTCCATCCACGGCTTCGCCTTGTGCCCCGATCATGCCGAGCACCTCGGCATAAAGGGCGCAGAGCGCGGGGGCGCCGATCAAGGGAACGGTTTGTTCGCCGATCAGCGCACGGCGGCTGCCAATTTCGGTGCCGATCAGGAGGCCCGAAAGATAGCCGGTGCACCAACCGGGCTGACGGCCGGACAGGAGCGAACTGGCGCGGACCGCAAAGAGCTCGCTGGTGAGCTGTTCGGGCCGCTCGAGGCCGACCTCTGCACCCGCGGCAAAGCCTTCGGCGCGCTCGGGCCCATTGCTGTCTTCAGTCAGCGAATAGCGCAGCACCGAATGATGGCGCAGCAGATCGAAGAGCTCGCCCGTCATTGCGGTGGAGAAATGCTCAATGCGGGTGCCATTCATGCTGACCCATTTGGAATGGGTGCCGGGCATGCATACCACGCCATGGGCATTGGGGCGCAGGGTCGCGAGGCCCAGTAGCTGGGTTTCCTCGCCGCGCATCACATTGTCGCCGCCGGCCTTCTGGCACACACCGGGCAGAATTGCCGGGGCCAGGTGATTGTTGGGCATGGGCGGGCGCACTGCGCCGTCAATCAGGCCGCGCAAATCGGTTGGCGCTTCCAAATAAGGCGCTTCGAACCAGCCCTGGCGCGCGCCGGCCATGCCGCAGATCAATACGTCGAGCGCACCGCCGTTGTTGCCGACTAGACCATCGAGCAAGGTTTCGAGCACGCCTGGATACTGGTCGCGCGTCAGCTTGCCCATGCCTTGATCGGATTTGCGCGCAACGATCACCGTGCCGTCGGCACTCAGGCCCCAAGCCCGCAGGTTGGAGGTGCCCCAATCAACCCCGACCCAATCCACAAATTCACTCATGCTTGCCCCTCTTGCAGTCCGCCCCGCACTTTCGGGCAAACCTAGTCGCTGCGCTGGCCTGCGCCTAGCCGATTCGACGCCGCCCGGTTGCCCTGCGAGCGCAAGGGGCGACGAAATCCAACAGGATTGGCGTTCACTCCTGCAACTAACATGCTAGAACTGTAGCAAACAGCAGCCTGTATTCGCCTCGGCGGAACTATTGAGGAATAAGGTAATGACGGCAGACAACAGCTTCTCTTCCCCCAATGGGCAGGGCAGCGCGCCCAAGAAGCTGCGCTCGCGCGCCTGGTTCGACAATCCGGAGAACCCGGACATGACCGCGCTTTATCTTGAGCGCTACATGAATTTCGGCGTATCGCGCGAGGAATTGCAGGGCAACAAGCCCATCATCGGCATCGCGCAGACCGGTTCTGACCTTTCCCCCTGCAACCGCCATCATATCGTTCTGGCTGAACGCGTGCGCGAAGGCATCCGGGAAGCGGGCGGCATTGCCATCGAATTTCCCGTGCATCCGATCCAGGAAACCGGCAAGCGCCCGACCGCTGGTCTCGACCGGAACCTGGCCTATCTCGGGCTGGTGGAAGTGCTCTATGGCTATCCGCTCGATGGCGTGGTGCTGACCATTGGTTGCGACAAGACCACCCCGGCCATGCTGATGGGTGCGGCGACGGTCAATATCCCCGCCATCGCGCTGTCCGTCGGCCCCATGCTCAATGGCTGGCACAAGGGCGAGCGCACCGGCTCAGGCACCATTGTGTGGAAGGCGCGCCAGATGATGGCGGCCGGCGAGATCGATTATGCGCAGTTCATCGAGCTGGTGGCGTCTTCGGCGCCGTCCACCGGCTTCTGCAACACGATGGGCACGGCAACCACGATGAACTCGCTGGCTGAGTCGCTGGGCATGCAGCTGCCGGGTTCGGCGGCAATTCCCGCGCCTTATCGCGATCGCCAGGAAATGGCCTATCGCACGGGCAAGCGCATCGTCGACATGGTGCATGAGGACCTCAAGCCCTCCGACATCATGACCAAGGACAATTTCATCAACACCATCGTGGTCAATTCCGCGATTGGCGGGTCGACCAACGCCCCGATCCACATCCAGGCGATCGCCAAGCATATCGGTGTCGAGCTCGACCTGCAGGACTTCCAGACCTATGGGCACAAGGTGCCGCTGCTGGTGAACCTGCAGCCGGCCGGCGAATATCTCGGCGAGGATTACTACCATGCGGGCGGCGTGCCGGCGGTGGTCAACGAGCTGATGAAGCAGGGGCTGATCCGTGAGAATGCACCCACCGTCAACGGCAAGACCATCGGCGAGAACTGCCGCAACACCCCCATCCAGGACGAGAAGGTGATCCGCCCGTTCGAGCAGCCGCTCAAGGAAGAAGCCGGGTTCCTGGTGCTGCGCGGCAATCTCTTCGACAACGCGATCATGAAGACCAGCGTGATCTCGCCCGAGTTCCGCGAGCGCTACCTTGCCAATCCCGAGCATCCCGGCATGTTCGAGGGCAAGGCCGTGGTGTTCGATGGTCCTGAGGACTATCACCACCGGATCGATGATCCCTCCCTCGATATCGACGAGCACACGCTGCTGTTCATGCGCGGCGCGGGCCCGATCGGCTATCCGGGGGCGGCTGAAGTCGTCAATATGCGGCCCCCTGCCTACCTCATCAAGAAGGGCGTCCACGCGCTGGCCTGTATCGGCGACGGGCGCCAATCCGGCACGTCGGGCTCGCCCTCGATCCTCAACGCTTCGCCTGAAGCGGCAGCGGGCGGCAACCTGGCCATCCTACGCACGGGTGACCGGGTGCGTATCGACCTCAACAATGGCACCGCCGATATCCTGATCTCGGACGCCGAGATTGCGACGCGCCGGCAAGAACTGGCGGAAGCGGGCGGCTACAAGTACCCCGCGCACCAGACGCCCTGGCAGGAAATCCAGCGCGGGCTGGTCGACCAGCTTGGCAATGGCGCCGTACTCAAGCCAGCAGTGGCTTACCAGCGCATTGCCCAGACCTATGGCGTGCCGCGCGACAACCACTAGGGCTTGAGCCCCAACGACTTCGAGATCCCCGCTTCGGCGGGGATTTTTGTTTCCAAGGCACGGCGAAACTCCGGTCGGCACGAGGCCTCCGGTTGGGAGCGGCGTTGGCGAGGCATTGCCTCAAAAAACGTTGCGCAAAACGGAAGCTCCGCCTCGCCAACAGCGACTGGGTGCCGATGCCCGCTCCCTCCTGCGGCGCATGCCAGATTCCGCGGATGTTGAACTAAACCCTGGCGGGCACCGCTGCCTGCGCCACATCAGGGTTCCGATGGCCAGTGCAGCTGCCATCGCGATTCTTCACCCAAGACCACCGGACGATAGAGGTCCACGGCTCTTGCGGACACCGGCCGGATCGCGGCGACCCACGATCCTCCAGCCTCCACGCACCAACCACTCGTCATGATCTCGCTTGGGTGCGCGGATGAGGAGACTATGCGGGCGATCGGCGGGGGCGGGGATAAGTTATTGTCGGGGGGCATGGGGCTTGAGCGGATTGCACGCTGGAGGTGGCCAGCCGGGTCTAACGTCACTCGCGGAGGAGGGGACTGAACCCCCACCCCGGCCCTCCCCTCAAGGGGGAGGGTGAAGGAGGGGGCACAAAGGCGCTGGTCTGGTGCGGCTCATGAGGACTATTGGGCGTCAACGAGCTCCGTTGAAGACGCTTGTTCCTGGCCAACTCAGGGCTCAGGCGTGGCGACCTATATGGGCGAGGGCGCGCTGAAACATGGGGTGCCATTCGGGTCCGGGTTGGCGCTCGAGTGGCCACCAGAAGAACTCGAACCAATGACCAACATCATCTTGCGTAAAGTAACACCAGTGTTCGGGGACGGGAGCGGCGGCACTCACCACAACGAAGTGCCAAAGCTGTTGCTCTGCAATGGAATTGCTGGATGGCAGCGTGCGCAAAGCCTCTGCCTGGAGGCCTGACTCCTCTGCGAGTTCGCGCAGAGCACCGACTTCCATCGGCTCGGAGCCTTCCCGCGTTCCTTTCACCAGCTGCAAGCCAGCCAAAGGATGCCTGAACGCCAAGCACTGGCGTTCTTGCGCCACCACCCGCAGCAGAACGGGACAGAGTTTTTCGACCCTCGGGGTCAATATTTACGCAGCAGGCCCACGAGGCGGCCCTGAACCTTGACGCGGTCGGGCGGGAAGATGCGGGTTTCGTAGGCGGGATTGGCCGCTTCAAGCGCGATGGTGTTGCCCTTGCGGCGCAGCCGCTTGAGGGTGGCTTCCTCGTCATCCACCAGCGCAACGATGATCTCGCCGGTCCCGGCAACATCCTGGCGACGAATCAGCACAGTGTCGCCATCGAAAATGCCCGCATCGATCATCGAATCGCCGCGCACTTCCAGAGCATAGTGCTCGCCCGGGCCAAGCATCTCGGGCGGCACCGAGATCGTGTGGGAGTGGCTCTGGATGGCCTCGATGGGGGTACCGGCGGCGATCCGGCCCATGACCGGGACCGCGACGGGGCGCACATAATCATCGCTCCAGCCCGAGCGTGGCGGCGGAGCGGCAACACGGCCCAGATTGCCTTCGATGACGCTGGGCTCGAAGCGGGCCTTGCGGCCGCCGAGCGCGGGGTTCATCGAATCGGGGAGTTTGAGCACTTCCAGTGCCCGCGCGCGATTGGGCAGGCGGCGGATGAAGCCGCGCTCCTCAAGCGCCGTGATCAGGCGGTGAATGCCCGACTTGGAGGCCAGATCCAACGCGTCCTTCATCTCGTCAAACGAAGGGGGAATGCCGCTTTCCTTCATCCGCTCATGGATGAACATCAGCAGTTCATGTTGCTTGCGCGTCAGCATCGGAGCCCTTCAATCGCAGAATCGGAACAAAGACTGAACGAGCATAGGTGTTCCAGTTATGTTCTGCAATAACGCTCAAGGGCGCAGGAGAAAATTCTTTGGCTCTGCTTAGAACCCGTCCAGCGGAATGGCCGCAGCTAGGGTGCCGGCGGGTTGTCCGGGATCGTACTCCGGCTGCACCAGCAGCATATCGGCACGGGCCAGCGAGGAGGTATGACCGCTATCGGTTTCGCTGATCGGGAGCAAGCCCGCACCTTGGCTTGAATGCACCATTTGGGCACGCATGAAGTGGCGCCGGGCGGTATTGGGCGGCGTGGGCGCAAGAAGCGGCAGGTGCCAGCGGGCGGGTTCGGCGACGCCGAGCCAGCGGCGGAGCGCCGGCTTGATGAAGACGGCGGCGGTCACCATGGCCGAAACCGGATTGCCAGGCAGGCCAAACACCAGGGTTTTGGCCATTGTGCCGAACATAAGCGGCTTGCCCGGGCGCATATTGATGCGCCAGAAATCGAGCTGGACGCCGAGACTCAGCAGGATTTCCTGCACGATGTCATGGTCGCCAACACTGGCGCCGCCCGTGGTGATGACGAAATCGGGCGCTTCGGCAAAGATGGCGGCGAGGCGCTCGGCAAGCGCCGCGCGGTTGTCGGGAGCGATGCCGTAGTCGCGGATCTCGGCGGCGTAAGGCGCAAGCAGCGGCCGCAAACCAAAGCTGTTGGAGGCGACGATCTGGCCCGGTCCGAGCGTGGCGCCGGGCAGCACCAGTTCGTCCCCGGTGGCAAGGAGCGCTATGCGCGGCTGCACGGCGACGGGCAGCGTCGCGCAATTAGCGGCGGCCGCGACGGCCAGTTGCATGGGAGTGAGGCGAGAGCCTCTCGGAATCAGCTCTTGGCCTTGGCGGAAATCGTCGCCAAGCGGGCGAATGCTACGCCCGATGGGAGGCTGGGCGGCAAAGCTGACGCGGTCGCCGGTGCGGGTCGCTTCCTCCTGCATGATCACGGCATCCGCGCGGGGGGGCACGGGCGCCCCGGTAAAAATGCGCACGCAGGTGCCCGGGGCGACTTCCGCGCCAAAACCGGCGCCGGCTTGGGCGGTACCCACGACCGCAAGGCTCGCGCCCGGCACGATATCGGCGGCGCGCACGGCATAGCCGTCCATAGCGCTGGCAGGGAAGGGCGGCTGGTCATGACGGGCAAGCAGGGGCTCGGTCAACACCCGGCCGGCGGCAGCTTCCAGCGGCACCGACTCGGTGCGGGCGGGCGGCACGCGGGCGAAAATGGCCGTGAGGGCGTCTTCAACCGGGAGCAGGCTCATGGCGCCCGCTGAAAATCGCCGGACTTGCCGCCCGATTTCTCGAGCAGGCAGATCGCGGAGATAACCATCTCGCGGTCAATGCCCTTGGCCATGTCATAAAGCGTGAGCGCGGCGGTGGAGGCCGCCACGAGGGCTTCCATTTCCACCCCGGTCTGGCCGGTGGTTTCGGCAGTCGCAAGAATGGTGATGGCGCCGGGCTCGCGCGCCTCCATCTCGACGCTGACCTTGGTGAGCGGGATGGGGTGGCAAAGAGGGATGAGCTCGGCGGTCTTTTTGGCTGCCATGATGCCCGCGACGCGCGCGACGGCCAGGGCGTCGCCCTTCTTGAGGGCGCCACCCATGATGGCGGCAATGGTTTCGGGCCGACCGCTGATCACCGCCTGGGCGAGGGCGCGGCGGCGGGTGACTGCCTTGTCGCCGATATCAACGATATGGGCTTCCCCGCGCTCGTTGAGATGGGTCAGCTGCGGCTCGCTCATGGATGGGCGGCCTGGAGAGTACCCTGCAGGAGGGCGCGGGTGGCGGCGACCACATCGGCCTGGCGCATCAGCGATTCGCCGACAAGGAAGGTGCCGATGCCGGCGGTGCGGTCGAGATGCTGCAGGTGTTCGTGGCCGTTGATGCCGCTTTCGCTGACCAGCACCTTGCCCGCGGGCACGCCGCCAGCAAGGTTGACCGAGGTATCGAGTCGGGTCTCGAACGTGCGCAGATTGCGGTTGTTGATGCCGATGAACTCGGCGTCGAGCGCCAGCGCCCGGTCGAGCTCGAGCTGGTCGTGCACTTCCACCAGCGCATCCATGCCCCACTCGCGGGCGCTATCGAGCAGATAGCGGGCCACATCGTCGCCAACAGCGGCAAGGATGATGAGGATGCAGTCGGCCCCCCAAGCGCGCGCTTCGGCGACCTGGTAGGTTTCGAAGAGGAAATCCTTGCGCAGGACCGGCAAGGCGGTGGCGTCGCGCGCCTCCCGCAAAAACGCCGGCGAGCCCTGGAACGAGGGCTGATCGGTGAGGACCGACAGGCACGTCGCGCCGGCCTCTTCATAGGCGCGCGCGATCTCTGCCGGGTTGAAATCGGGCCTGATCAGGCCCTTGGAGGGGCTGGCTTTCTTGACCTCGGCGATCAAGGCGTATTCGCCGCGGGCGCGCTTGGCCTTGATGGCGGTGAGAAAGCCGCGTGGTGGGGGCTGGTCATGGGCGGCGGCAACCACTTCGTCCCAAGGGCGCAGGGCCTTGGCCGCGGCGATTTCCTCGCGCTTATAGGCTTCGATCTGCTTGAGAATATCGCTCATGGGGGTGTTCCATTGGAGATGGCGACGAGGCGCTCGAGGGTTTCCCGGGCCTTGCCGCTGTCGATCATTTCGGCGGCCATGGCGGCGCCGCTGCGCAGATCGCTCACCACATCGGCCACGATCAGCGAGGCCGCGGCGTTGAGGAGAACGATGTCGCGATAAGCGCCGGGCGCGCCGTCAAAGAGCGCGTGGATGGCGAGGGCATTATATTCGGGTTCGCCGCCCAGGAGGTCATTGGGATCATGGCGCGACAGGCCCGCATCTTCGGGGGTGACTTCGAAGCTGTGAAGGTTGCCGTCAGCGATCTCGGCCACATAGGAGGGGCCAGTGACCGTAAGCTCGTCCAGCCCATCGCGACCATGCACCACCCAAGCCTTGATCGCCCGGTTGGCGAGAAGCGCGGCGGCGACCGGCTCCACCCATTCCGGGGAATAAACGCCGAGCATATAGCGCCGTACGCCAGCTGGGTTGGACTGCGGTCCGAGCAGGTTGAACATGGTGCGCACGCCCATTTCGGCGCGCGAGGGGCCGACATGGCGCATGGCCGGATGATGGGACGGCGCGAACATGAAGCCGATCCCGGCCTCGTTGATGCAGCGCGAGATTTCGGCAGGGGTGAGGTCGAGCTTGACGCCGAGGGCTTCAAGGGCTTGGGAGGAGCCCGATTTGGACGACAAGGCGCGGTTGCCGTGCTTGGCGACGGGAACGCCGGCGGCGGCAACAACGATGGCGCTGGCTGTCGAAATGTTGAGCGTGCCAACACCATCACCGCCGGTGCCGACAATGTCGATGGCGTGTTCGGGGGCGTCGACCGTCACCATCTGCTCGCGCAGGATCGACACGGCGGCGGCGATCTCACCTACCGACTCGCCCTTGAGGCGCATGCCCATGAGGAAAGCGCCAAGTTGCGAGGGCGTGGCTTCACCGGCCATGATGGTGCGCATCACCGAGCGCATTTCCTCGCCAGTGAGATTGCGGCGGTCAGCAATCTTGGCCAGCGCCTGCTTGATGTCCATCAGGCGGTCTTTCCGTTGAAGTCGCGAGCGAGGTTGAGGAAGTTCTGCAACAGCGCGTGCCCGTTCTCGGAGGCGATGCTTTCCGGGTGAAACTGCACGCCATGTACCGGCAGGCTTTCGTGCTGCATGCCCATGATCAGGCCATCATCGGTGGTGGCGGTGACCTTGAGGGTAGCGGGCAGGGTGGTCGGTTCAACCACAAGCGAGTGGTAGCGCGTGGCTTCAAAGCGTGAGTTGAGACCGCGGAACAGGCCTTCGCCCGTGTGGTTGATGGCGCTGGTCTTGCCATGCACCAGTTCGGGCGCACGCACGACGTCGCCGCCCATGGCCTGCCCGATGGCCTGATGACCAAGGCATACGCCCAGAATGGGGATCTGCGCCTTGAAGCGGTCGATCACCGCCAGGCACACGCCGGCTTCGTTGGGGGTGCAGGGCCCGGGAGACAGGACGATAGCCTGGGGGGCCATGGTTTCGATCTCGTCGGGGGTGATCTTGTCGTTGCGCACCACGGTGAGTTCGGCGCCAAGTTCGCCCAGATAGTGGACGAGGTTGTAGGTGAAGCTGTCGTAGTTATCGATAACGAGCGTGCGGGTCATGGGTCTGCTCCAGCGCAGCTATAGGGAATGAGGGTTCAGAGATCAGAACCAGCCCCGCCATCGATAATTGTTCGACCTCATCGTGAGGTCCACGCTGGTCTTGCTGCCGCTCATTGCCCGATCCTCGCCTCGCCGGCATAGCGTAGCGCTTCCTCGGCAGCGCTGAAAAGGGCGCGCGCCTTGTTTTCGCATTCCATCTGCTCGAGCGCGGGCTGGCTATCGGCCACAATGCCGGCGCCGGACTGCACATAAAGCTTGCCGTCCTTGTGCACGGCGGTGCGCAAGACAATGCAGGTGTCCATGGTGCCATCGGCTCCGAAATAGCCGACGCAGCCGCCATAGATGCCGCGGCGCGACTTTTCGAGCTCGTCGATGATCTCCATGGCGCGCACCTTTGGGGCACCTGAGACCGTCCCGGCCGGAAAGCCGGCGGCGAGCGCATCGACAAAGTCGTATTGCGGATCGAGCACGCCAACCACGTTGGAGACGATGTGCATGACGTGGCTGTAGTATTCGAGGAAGAACTTGTCGGTGACCCGCACGGTCCCGGTCTTGGCGACGCGCCCGACATCGTTGCGCCCGAGGTCGAGCAGCATCAGATGCTCGGAGCGCTCCTTGGGGTCGGCCAGTAGTTCGGCCGCCAGTTCCTGGTCGCGGGTCGGCGTCGAGCCGCGCTTGCGGGTGCCAGCGATGGGCCGGATGGTGACCTCGCCTTCGCGGACGCGCACCAGGATCTCGGGGCTGGAGCCCGCCACGGCAAAATCCCCGAAATCGAGGAAATACATATAGGGGCTGGGATTGGTGCGGCGCAGCGCCCGATACAAGGCGGTCGGCGGCAGGGTGAACTCGGCCTCGAAACGCTGGCTGAGCACGACCTGGAAGATATCGCCGGCGGCGATGTAGTCCTGCGCCCGGGCGACCATGGCGAAATACTCGTCGCGCGTGGTGTTGCTCTGGACGGCAATATGCTGCAGGTCGGGTACGGCCGGCGTCGTTGGCAGCGCCCGCCCGAGGCGGGCGATAGCGTCATCGATCCGAGCCGTCGCGGCTTCATGCGCCTGGCGGGCGGTCACCCCCTGGCGGACGTAAACGGGCGCGGTGAGATAGAGCTCGTCCTTGACCGTATCGAACACCGCCAGCAGCGAGGGCCGCATCAGCATGGCTTCGGGCAGTTGCAGATCGTCCGGGTTGCTGTCGGGCAGCACTTCCATATAGCGGACCATCTCATAGCCCAGAAAGCCATAGATGCCGGCCGACTGGGGCGGCAGGCCTTCGGGTACCGAGATCTGGGAGTCGGCCACGAGGTGCCGCAGGGCGTCGAGCGGCTGGTCGGGCAGGGGCTCGAAGGCGGTGGCGTCAAGCTGGGCCTGTCGGTTGATCGAGGCGGTGCCTTGTTCAACCTTGAGGATCACATCTGGCAGCAGGCCGATGATGGAGTACCGGCCGCGGGTCGAACCATCCTGCACCGATTCCAGCAGGAACGTGTTGCGGCGATCCTGAGCCAGCTTGAGATAGGTGCCGATCGGCGTTTCGAGATCGGCCACGATGCGGCGCCAGACGATCTGGGACTCACCCCCATCATAGCGATCTGCAAACTGCTGGGTGAAGTCGCTGGCCACTATCGTGTTTCCCGAAAGAGCTTACTGCGCCGTGGAGAGGGTCAGCGCCTGCTGGAGCGCCTGCTCATTGACCCGCAGCCCCGCTTCATCTCGCACGGCGGAGACGAAATCACCGAACAAGCCGACGCGCACTTCGTTCTCGAGGCTGGCGCTGGTTTGCGGATTGAGTGGGCCTTCGGCAGGAACTGCTTCAACCACCTGGAACACCACGGTCTCACCAGCCTGATTGATGGCCACGCCATGATGATCGGGGCCGCCGTCAAAGGCGGCCGCCGCAACGAGGCCATCCACGGACGTGCCCTCGGCGCCACCGCGGTTAAAGGGCGGGCTCAACTGCGGGAACACGGAGAGCGAAGCGGCAACATCGGCCAGGGGCTCGCCGGCACTGAGGCGATCAACCGCAGCCTCGGCTTCGGTGGCGATCGCCGCGTTGATCCGCTCGGCGGTGATCGCGGCGACGACCGCATCGCGCACTTCATCAAGGGTCTGGTCGCGCGCTGGCCCGATGGCTTCCAGGTCGAACCAGATATTGTTATTGGCGCCCAGCGAGATGGCGGGGGTGAGATTGCCTTCCTGGGCGGCAAAGATCGACTGGACCACGCGCGGACGCTCGCTTTCGGGCAAGCTCGCGATAACGGCGAGTTCTGCCCCGCTTTGGGTAACGCCTACCTGATAGAGCTCAAGACCAAAGCGCTCGGCGATTTCGCTGAGCGGCCGGAAGGCGGCGCGCAGTTCCTCGACCTGGTCGAGCACTTCGGCGATTTCCTTGCGTGCTTCGGCCAGGGCGAGATTCTCGCGAATCTGTTCACGTGCTTCTTCCAGGCTGGTCTGACCGCCCGCTTCGATGGTCTGCACATGCACGACACGTGGGCCCGCCACGCCACTGATCACTCGGTAACCGCCGGCCGGCAGGCTAAAGGCGGCTTCGGCCAGCGTGGCGTCAGTGATTTCGGCCTGCCCTCGAGTGCCAAGATCGGTGACGGTGAGGCCGGCTTCCGCCACCACATCGGCAAAGGGGCGGCCCGAGGCGGCACCCGCTTCAAACAGCGCGGCTTGTTCGGGCGAAGCCAGAACGGCCTGCTGAATGTTGCGGCGCTCGATCGTGGTCAGGCTATCCTTGGTGCGCTCATATTCAGCGGCAACCGCCTCGTCTGAAATCGTCTTGGTTGCGGCGAGCGAGGCAGGCGACAGCGCAAGGATCTGCACCTGGCGCGTTTCAACGGTGCGGTACTCGGCCTGGTGTTCTGCGAGATAGGCGGCCAATTCTTCCTCGGTTGGCACCGGGGGCGTTGGCACATTGGTGTCGCTGATCACGAAGAAATCGACGGTGCGCTGATCGGCAATGTAGCGGTTGAGCATCTGGGCAGCGGTCGGGGGCAGGATGGTGTCGCCGAAGAGCGACAGCGCCAGCTGCTGGCGGCGCGCCGAATCGGCCTGATCCTCGAAATACTCGGACTCCGACATGCCATTTTGCTGCAGCACCTGCTGGAAGACCGCGGGATCGAAAGTACCCAGCGTGCCGCTGAAATTGGGGTCTTCCCGCAAGACTTCGCTCAGCTTCTGCTCGGAAACACCAAGCCCCATGCGGTGGGCAAGACCATCAAGGGCCGCCTCTTGCGCAAGGGACTGCAGCACCAGGCTCGGAACGCCGAAGCTCTCGGCTTGTTCGAGCGTGGGCATCGAGCCGATCTGCTGGGCGATCTGGTTAAGCTGGCCGCGATAAGCGCGCAGGAAGTCGCGCGAGCTGATCTCTTCATCGCCAACGCGAGCAACGGTACTGCCGCCCAGGTCGGTGATGACATTGTTGATGCCAAAGCCCGCAAGCCCCACCAGGAGGAAGGCCCCTAGGATCTTGCCCATCCAGGATTTTGCAAACAAACGCAAACTATCGAGCATGTGGGGCGTTCCGCTACACGAGATACAGGGCTTTACCGCTGGCAAGGCGGGGTACTACTAGAGTTAGTGACTGCCGGGGTTAGGGCAAAGCCCGCTCCGGTGCAAGAGGCAGGAGTATACAAGAGTGACCCGCACCATCACCCCCCTGATCGCTGGCAACTGGAAAATGAACGGGCTTCGCTCCACGATCGACCAGTTGGGAGAGCTGGCCAGTCTGATGACCTCGGGCGATGCCCCCCGTGCCATGGTGGTGATTTGCCCGCCTGCGACCATTCTTCACGCCGTTGCCAACCGGGGCGCGACCAGCGGCATCATGGCCGGCGGGCAGGATTGCCACCAGGCCGCGTCGGGCGCGCATACAGGGGATTTGTCGGCCGCGATGCTCGCCGATGCCGGCGCGCAATATGTGATTGTCGGGCATTCCGAGCGGCGGGCCGATCACGGGGAAAGCGACGACCTGGTTCGCGCCAAGGCCGAGGCGGCGATCGCGGCGGGCCTCAAGCCCATCATCTGTGTCGGCGAAACCGAAGCTCAGCGAGACAGCGGCGAGGCCGAGAGCGTCGTTGCAGCGCAGCTGGCCGCCTCGGTCCCCGATGCTGGCGCCGAGCACGGCAGCGTCATCGCCTATGAGCCGGTCTGGGCCATCGGGACGGGCCGCACCCCGCGCAATGAAGAGATCGCTGCCATGCATAACCGCATCCGCCAGTTGCTGGTGGAGCGGTTCGGTGAGGACGGTCAGACCGTCCGGATTCTCTATGGTGGATCGATGAAGCCGCAGAATGCGCGCGAGATTTTGGCCATCGAGAATGTGAATGGCGGGCTGGTCGGTGGCGCGAGCCTCTTGGCAAAGGACTTCTACACCATTATCTCGGCGGTATGAGCCGATCCGGATGCTGCGCTGAAAAGCGGCGCAAGCGTCTGGCATTTGCGCGAGGGGGCGTGTAGAACGCCCCATCTTTTGCTTGACCGAAACTGAGATCGATGGCGAACGTCCTCATTGTTGCTTACCTCCTGATCGTGTTGGCGCTTATTGCGGTGATCCTGCTGCAGCGCTCCGAGGGGGGCGCGCTCGGAATCGGCGGGGGCAGTGGCGGCGGCTTCATGACGGCCCGCGGCTCGGCCAATCTGCTGACCCGCACCACGGCGATTCTCGCCGCACTGTTTTTCGCCACCGCCATTGGCCTGACCATTCTCAACGAAGTGGATCGCGGCAGCTCGGGCATTCTCGAGCGTGCGGCGCAGACCCCGGACGGCACCGCGCCCACCAGCGTGCTGGATGCGCTCAATTCGCTGCAAAGCTCGACCCCATCCGACCTGCCTGTGCCCGCAGCACCTGCAAACGATCCGGCTGCGCCGGCTGGCTCCGATCCGGTAACCGCGCCCGCTCCGGCAGCGCCCCAGAACAATTCGGCCCCAGCGGCTCCCGCTACGGACCTGCCAGTGCCCGAGGCACCGGCAACGGCCCCGGCGGCCCCGCCCGCCAACTAAGCCGCAAGGCAGAACCGAACAGGGGGATGGCAACATCCCCTTCTTCTTTTGTGGAGAGCGCAAAGGCGCTCTTTGATTCGAATCGCTGTTTGAGTAAGGTGAACGCCCATGGCTCGGTACGTATTCATCACCGGAGGCGTGGTCTCCTCTTTGGGTAAAGGTCTGGCATCAGCGGCTTTGGGCGCTGTGCTGCAGGCGCGTGGCTACAAAGTGCGGCTGCGCAAGCTCGATCCTTACCTCAATGTGGACCCGGGCACGATGTCGCCCACCCAGCATGGCGAAGTGTTCGTGACCGATGACGGGGCGGAAACCGACCTGGATCTGGGGCACTATGAGCGCTTCACTGGCCGTTCGGCCAACAAGCGCGACAACATCACCACCGGCCGGATTTATTCGGACATTCTCGCCAAGGAGCGGCGCGGCGATTACCTGGGCGCCACCGTCCAGGTCATCCCTCACGTGACCGACGCCATCAAGGAATTCGTCCTCGATGGCAATGAGGACTTCGACTTCGTCCTCGTCGAGATCGGCGGCACCGTGGGCGATATCGAGGGGCTGCCGTTTTTCGAGGCGATCCGACAGCTCGGCAACGACCTGCCACGTGGCGATACCTGCTATCTGCACCTGACCTTGATGCCCTATATCCCCTCGGCGGGAGAGCTCAAGACCAAACCGACCCAGCACTCGGTGGCCGAATTGCGCTCCATCGGCATCATGCCCGATGTGCTCCTGGTGCGCTGCGATCGCCCCATTCCCGATAGCGACAAGCGCAAGCTCGCGCTGTTCTGCAATGTGCGCGAATCGGCGGTGATCCAGGGTCTCGATGTCGGTTCGATCTACGACGTGCCGCTGGCCTATCACCACGAGGGTCTGGACCGCGAAGTGCTCGCTGCCTTCGGCATCGCCGATGCGCCCGCGCCGGACCTCAAGGCCTGGGAAGAGGTTTCCAAGCGCCTCCACAATCCTGAGGGCGAGGTCAACATCGCCATCGTCGGCAAATATACCGGCCTGAAGGACGCTTATAAGTCGCTCTCGGAAGCTCTCAATCACGGTGGCATTGCCAACCGGGTGAAGGTCAACCTGCAGTGGATCGATTCGGAAGTGTTCGAGCGCGATGACCCCGCGCCTTACCTGGAACATGTGCACGGCATCCTGGTGCCGGGCGGCTTTGGTGAGCGCGGCTCGGCCGGCAAGATCGAGGCGGCCCGCTTTGCCCGCGTCAAGGATGTGCCCTATTTCGGCATTTGCTTTGGCATGCAGATGGCCTGCGTCGAGGCGGCGCGCAACACTGCCGGCATCAAGAATGCGTCCTCCACCGAATTCGGCCCGACCAAGGAGCCGATCGTTGGTATGATGACTGAATGGACGCGCGAGAATAACAAGGAAGTGCGCGGAAGCGACACCGACTTGGGCGGCACGATGCGGCTGGGTGCCTATCCCGCGCAGCTGACTCGCGGCAGCCGTGTGGCTGATATCTATGGCACCACGCACATTTCCGAGCGGCACCGTCACCGCTATGAAGTGAACATGGACTACCGCAAGCTGCTGGAAAAGAACGGCCTCTTGTTCTCGGGCGTATCGCCCGATGGCAAGCTGCCAGAAATCGTGGAGCGCACCGATCACCCCTGGTTTATCGGCGTGCAGTTCCATCCCGAGCTCAAGAGCAAGCCCTTCGAGCCCCATCCCCTGTTCGCCAGCTTCATCGCGGCAGCCATCGATCAAAGCCGCCTGGTGTAGGAGCCTAGCGGATGGCCGAGATCGTCAATCTTCGTACGGCCCGCAAGCGCAAGGCGCGCGAGGATGACGCCGTCAAGGCGGAGCAGAACCGAATTCTTTTCGGCCGCACCAAGGCCGAAAAGAACAAGAGCAAGGCCGAAGCGGAACTCGCTGCCCGGCGCCTCGAGGGTCACAAGCTCGAGGACTAGGGCGTGCCTGGCGAAGCCGGGCGTACGGCGGCGATAATCTGGGCTAGCAGCGCTTTGAGATCATCCCGGTGCCCGGTGCTCGCGGCAGGCAGGCTCGCATCCGAGGTCATGACCACGGTGAGGCCCAGCGCCGGCACCAGATAAAGCATCTGCCCGCCATAGCCCCAGGCATAGCGCACATCCTCGTCCGCAATGCGGGTGAGGAACCAGCCATAGCCATAGCCATCCGAGTTGAACCTTGACGTGGTTCGTTGCACCCAGGACTGCTCGATCCAGCCCTGAGGCACAATGCGCTCGCCATCCGCGGTGACGCCGCCGCGCTGGATCATCTCGCCAAAGGCCAGCAACGAGCGCGGGCTCATCGCCATCTCGTTGCCACCGAGATAGATGCCTTGCGGGTCACGTTCCCACCCGGCGATCGAGAAACCCTCGATCCCGCCGAGCCAGTCGCGGGCCAGCGCGAGTGTCGTTTCTCCCGTGGCCTCGGTTAGCGCCGCTGATAGAAGATGGCTCGAGCCGGTGGAGTAGAGCATGCGGCCGCCGGGCTCGTCGGCAAAAGGTTGATCAAGCGCTGCGCGCACCCAGTTGCGGCTCGCGATCCAGCGACCGTAGTTCGGCCCCGATGTGGGTTGCAGCCCCGCCTGCATGGACAGCAGATTGCCGATCGTGACCCGCTCGAGGCGAGGATCTGGATCGTCGGGCAGCTCTTCATCGAGGATGGTGGCGATGGGCTGATCAACGCCCTCCAGCACGCCACGCTCGATGGCAATGCCGACCAGCGTCGCGAGGATCGTCTTTGACGCCGACTTGATGTTGGTCGGATCCGTCACGCTGTGGCCACGATAGCCACGCTCGGCAAGAACCTCGCCATGCTGGGCGACGATTACAGTCTCGAGCGGCTCCAGCTGCTCGGCCGTGGTGAGTATCTGGGCAAGATCTTCCTGCGCCGCGGCGGGAAAACTGAAGGCGGCAAAGGCCGCAAAAAGCATGGTTCGGATCATGGGTGGAGCCTTCATCCAAAGCGCGGCAAATCAAGGGCGGTGAGCCCGGTACAAAAACGTAAAAAGCCGCAGAGAATGGCATTTCGTCCAGTTGACCGGCGCAGGCGGTTGTCGTCCTTTGTGGCTGCATTTGATCGCAACCCTTCCGGGCGCCGAAGGGTTGGGGCAAGGCAACAATCTGCGCACAACAAAGGTGTTTCCATGCGTT
Source organism: Devosia sp. Z11_6 (assembly GCF_058133665.1). Classification (NCBI taxonomy): domain Bacteria; kingdom Pseudomonadati; phylum Pseudomonadota; class Alphaproteobacteria; order Hyphomicrobiales; family Devosiaceae; genus Devosia; species Devosia sp. Z11_6. The sequence goes on along the minus strand of NZ_JBYUNQ010000003.1, from coordinate 117,688 downwards.
TATTGCTTCTCGGAACCGGCGGCATGGCCAGGCTCCACGTCAAAGGGTTCCGCGAGGTCGAAGGTGTGGACCTGGTAGGCGCGGTCGATACCGACCCGAACCGGCTGCAGGCATTCAGGGAAACGCACGATATTCCGCGGGGCTTTGCTTCGCTCGACGCGGCGCTTGAATGGGGCGAGTTCGACGCTATCTCCAACATCACACCCGACAGCGTGCATTACCCGACGACCATGGCGGCGCTGACCGCGGGCAAGCATGTGTTCTGCGAAAAGCCGCTGTCCACCAACTATGCGAAGGCCCTTGAGATGACGGAAACAGCCGAGCGGCTGGGCCTCGTCAACATGGTCAATCTTACCTATCGCAACGTACCCCAGATCCAAGCGGCGCAGCGGATGGTGGCGGCCGGCGCCATCGGCCAGGTCAAGCACTTTGAAGCGAGCTATCTACAGAGTTGGCTCGTGTCCAAAGCTTGGGGCGACTGGCGGACTTCGCCGACCTGGCTGTGGCGCCTGTCGAGCAGACATGGCTCCAACGGCGTTCTTGGCGACATCGGGATCCACATCCTTGATTTTGCGAGCTTTGTCGTCGGCAGCGATTTCGCTGACGTGTTTTTCCGCCTGCAAACCTTTGGCAAGGCCAAGGACAACCAGATCGGCGAATATGTGCTCGATGCCAACGACACCTTTGTCATGACGGCTGAAATGCAGGACGGTGCGATGGGCGTGATCCACGCCACACGCTGGGCTACCGGGCACCTCAATGACCTGCGGCTGCGCATCTATGGCGACAAGGGTGGGCTCGATATCTCCGACCTCAATCATCATCCCAAGCTGATGGCATGCCTGGGCGATGACGCCGAAACCGCCACCTGGCGCGAGATCGAGGTCGACCCGGTGCCGACCAACTACCGGCGGTTCGCCGAAGCGGTGCGCGATGGCGCCAACCAGGAGCCCTCGTTCCGCCACGCCGCCAATCTGCAGAAGGTGTTGGACATGGCGACGACCACGGAGCGCGATCGCACCGAACATGTGGCCGGGCCGGTCAAGTCGGCCTAGAGCGACCACCCATCGGCTTTTTTTACTCCGGGCCCTTTTCCTTGTCACACCCGACGTCTAGGAACAGGGCCAGCAAGTAAAACCGCCGAGGGAAGGGCTTTCCATGTCTTCGATCATCCACGTAACCGGCCGCCAGATCTATGATAGCCGTGGCAATCCCACGGTAGAGGTCGATGTGGTGCTTGATGACGGCTCCTTTGGCCGTGCAGCGGTACCCTCGGGCGCTTCGACGGGCGCTCATGAGGCAGTCGAGCTGCGCGACGGCGGGCAGCTCTACTTGGGCAAGGGCGTGACGCAGGCGGTCGAGAACGTCAACACCGCGATCTTTGACGAGATCCAGGGCATGGATGCGCTCGACCAGATCGCCGTCGACCAGGCGATGATCGAGCTCGATGGCACCCACAACAAGGGCCGGCTGGGCGCCAATGCCATTCTGGGTGTGTCGCTGGCTGTGGCGAAGGCGGCGGCGGAGTCGAGCGAGCTGCCGTTCTATCGCTATATCGGTGGCCCGAACGCGCATGTGCTGCCCGTGCCGATGATGAATATCATCAATGGCGGTCAACATGCTGATAACCCTATCGATATGCAGGAATTCATGATCCTGCCGGTGGGTGCGGAGAGCCTGTCCGACGCCGTGCGGATTGGGGCCGAGATTTTCCATACCCTCAAGAAAGGTCTTTCGGCCGAGGGGCATAACACGGCGGTGGGCGATGAGGGTGGCTTTGCGCCGAACCTGAAATCGGCAGATGAAGCGCTGGGCTTTATTATGAAGTCCATCGAAAAGGCGGGTTACAAGCCGGGTGAGGATGTATTCCTTGGCCTGGATTGCGCCGCGACCGAGTATTTCAAGAACGGTCAATATGCGATGGAAGGTGAAGGTCGCACTTTGTCTTCGGAGGAGAATGTGCGGTTCCTGGAAGATCTGGCCAATCGCTATCCGATCATCTCCATCGAAGACGGCATGGCCGAGGATGACTGGGATGGCTGGAAGGCGCTGACTGAAGCCATTGGCAAGAAGGTACAGCTGGTGGGCGATGATCTGTTCGTCACCAATACTGAGCGCCTCGTGTCGGGCATCAAGATGGGTGTCGCCAATTCCGTCCTGGTCAAGGTCAACCAGATCGGCTCGCTCTCCGAGACTCTCAACGCCGTCGATACTGCCCATCGTGCAGGTTACACTTCGGTGATGTCGCACCGCTCCGGCGAGACCGAGGATTCGACCATTGCCGATCTTGCCGTGGCGCTCAATTGCGGGCAGATCAAGACGGGATCGCTGTCGCGCTCGGACCGTCTCGCCAAGTACAACCAGCTGATCCGCATCGAGGAGCAGCTGGGCACTTCGGCCAAATATGCCGGCTTCTCGGTGGTCAAGGGCCGCTAATCGCCACAATGATGAACGGATCCTGAACGGGTCCTGACGCAACGTTAAGAATGCGGAACAGCCGAGTTCGGCCATCGTTGATCCCCGAAACAACACCGGAGTTCAACATGGCCGAATTTGACAAACTCGCCGTCGTCACCGGCGCCTCTTCTGGCATCGGTTTCGAACTCGCCAAGCACTGCGCCGAGCAGGGCTATAATCTTGTTATCGCCGCAGACGGATCCGACATCGACGACGCCGCCGAAACGCTGCGCCAGTTCGGTGGCAGCGTCGAGGGGGTGCAGGCGGACCTTTCGACCTATGAAGGGGTCGATGAGCTCTATGCCGCTGTGGCCGCGCTCGGGCGACCGGTTGATGTGCTGATGGCCAATGCCGGCCGGGGGCTCGGCAAGGCATTCCTTGACCAGGACTTCGCCGACATCCAGCAGGTGATCGACGTCAATGTCATCGGCACGACCTATCTGCTGCACAAGTTCGTGCGCGACATGCGCGACCGCAATGCGGGGAAAGTGCTGATCACCGGCTCGATCGGGGGTTTGCTGCCCGGCAGCTTCCAGGCGGTGTACAACGCGACCAAGGCCTATGTGGATTCATTCGCCTATGCGCTGCGCAACGAACTCAAGGACACCGATGTCACGATCACCCTCCTGATGCCGGGGCCGACGGACACCAACTTCTTTGAAGTGGCCGACATGCTGGACACCAAGGTCGCCACCGACAAGAAGGACGATCCGGTAATGGTGGCCAAGGCCGGGTATGACGCGATGATGCGCGGCGACGGGCATGAAGTGTCGGGCTTTGCCAACAAGATGCAGGCGCTGATGAGCAATGTGCTGCCCCAGGGTGCGCTGGCCGAACGGCACCGGCAGATGGCCGAGCCGGGCACGGGCAAGCAGTAGGGTTTCGGGCGTCTTCCGCGCTATGCGATTGCGGAACCGCCTGCACCCCCACCCTCGATCCCTCCCCTCAAGGGGGAGGGAGGCGATGGGGCGAGTTGTGGTGGTTCAATGTGAATCTCGTCCTACCACAGGTGTCACCCCGGTGTTGAGCCGGGGGTCATCCTGAGGTGGGCCCCGGCTCAGGGCCGGGGTGACAATCGGGCTTTTGGGGGGCAGGTGGGTTCCACGGGGACCCCCTCCCTCGGTCCCTCCCCTCAAGGGGGAGGGAGATGCAAGCCGCATCTGGTGTTCACTTTAGTGGCGCAAGAGTCCTTCTACTGAAACGCCGTTTCCACGAAGCTGCGCAGTTTGCGGGAGTGGAGGCGCTCGGCGGGCTGGTCACGCAGGATTTCCATGGCGCGCAGGCCGATCAGCAGGTGGCGGTTGACTTGGGTGCGGTAGAAGTCCGAAGCCATGCCGGGCAGTTTCAGCTCGCCATGGAGTGGCTTGTCGGACACGCAAAGCAGCGTGCCATAGGGGACGCGGAAGCGGAAGCCGTTCGCGGCGATGGTGGCCGATTCCATATCGAGGGCGACAGCGCGGGACTGGCTGAGGCGCTGGGTAATTTCGGCTTGGTCGCGCAACTCCCAGTTGCGATTGTCAAAGGTTGCAACAGTGCCGGTGCGCATGATGCGCTTGGTTTCGAGCCCCTCCAGCTGGGTGATTTCCTCCACGGCCCGTTCCAGAGCGACCTGCACTTCGGCAAGGGCCGGAATGGGGACCGAGAGCGGCAGGTCGGCATCGAGCACATGGTCTTCGCGCACATAGGCATGGGCGAGAACATAGTCGCCGAGTTCCTGCGAGTTGCGCAGGCCCGCACAGTGGCCGAGCATGATCCAGGCATGGGGGCGCAAGACGGCGATGTGGTCGGTGATGGTTTTGGCGTTGGATGGGCCAACGCCGATATTGACCATGGTGATGCCGCGGCTGCTGCCCGTGGTCAGATGGTAAGCGGGCATCTGCGGGGCGCGAGCGACCGGGGTGCCCGAAACTTCGCCGCCAAGCCGGACATTGTTGGTGATGAAATTGCCCGGCTCGATGAAGCTATCATATTGGGCATGCCCGGAGGACATATACTCCTTGGCGACCCGGCAAAACTCATCGATGTAGAACTGGTAATTGGTGAAAATCACGAAGTTCTGGAAATGCTGCGCATCGGTGCCGGTGTAGTGGCTGAGCCGGAACAAGGAATAGTCGACCCGCGGCGCGGTGAAGGCGGCCAGCGGGTAGGGTCCGCCCTTGGGGGGAATAAAGGTGCCATTGGCGATCTCGTCATCGGCATTGGCCAGATCGGGGGCGTCGAACACGTCGCGTAGGGGGATATCGAGGGCGTTGAGCGCTTCGCCATCGACCCGGGCATTGGGCGGCATGGCAAAATGCAGCGGGATGGGCGTGTCGGATTCCCCGATATCGATGGTGCCGCCGTGATTGTTGAGGATGACGGAGAACTGTTCCTGGAAATAGGTGCGGAACAGGTCCGGCGCGGTCACGGTGGTGCGGTAAAGGCCGGGCGTATGCAGATAGCCATAGGGCAGGGTGGAGCGCCCGCGCCCGAAGCTGGTTGAGCGCACCTCGACCTGCGGATAGCAGGCCCGCACCCTTCCGCCCGGGATCACCCCATGCGCCAGCCCATCCAGATGCTCGCGGATGAAGCTGGTGTTGCGGTGGTAGATCTCGGCCAGAAACTCCCAGGCTTCCTGTGGATCGGTGAAGGACCTGGTGGCGATATGAGGCGGGCTGATCGTCGTCATTGTTTTTCTCGTTGACCGGCGCGGTGGGGAGAGGGCTGAGGCACAGCTACCATCAAGTCGTGGCAGCCTTGCGACGCCAACAAAACACCGGTGACGCGGCTTGGTTTCACAAGGCCGTGTGCTGCTGATTTTGCGCCGCAATTGCCCTTCATCTTGGTCCCTGTTCACTGGCAAGGCAAGCGACCCATGCAGCTGGTGAATCGGGACCATGTTCCGCTGCTTGTCCCCAAGCCCTCAACAGTGCGGTGGGGCTGGTCCCCCGAGGGCTGCAATGGCTGACGCTGTTGCGGCCCTCGCCTTTTTAGGCGTGCCGCAGTGGACGGCGGCGCTATCCTTGGCTTAAGGGAACCCCATCGGCTTTGGTCAAGGAGAGTGCCCAATGACTGCCAGGATAATCGACGGAAAAGGCTTTGCCGAAGGTCTGCGCGGGCGCATTGCCGCTCATGTCGCGCGCCTCAGGGCCGAGCACGGCATCACGCCCGGATTGGCCGTGGTCATCGTCGGCAGTGATCCGGGCAGCCAGGTCTATGTCGCCCAAAAGGCGCGGCAGACGGTTGAAGTGGGCATGCACTCCGAAAAATACGAACTGCCGGAAACCACTGATGAAGCCGAGGTGCTGGCGCTGGTCGAGCGGCTCAACGCCGACCCGGCCATCCACGGCATTCTGGTGCAATTGCCGTTGCCCGCCCAGATCGACGCCAAGAAGGTGATCGAAACCATTTCACCGGCCAAGGACGTGGACTGCTTCACGCCCGAAAGCGTCGGCAAGCTCGTGATCGGCCTGCCGGGACCAGTTTCCTGCACGCCGCTGGGCTGCCTCATGCTGCTGCGCGACACGCTGGGGGACCTTTCGGGCCTGCATGCCGTGGTGGTTGGCCGCTCCAATCTGGTGGGCAAGCCGATGGCGCAACTGCTGCTGCGGGAAAACTGCACGGTCACCATGGCCCATTCGCGCACCCGCGACCTGCCGGGTATTGTTAGCCAGGCCGATATCGTGATCGCGGCGGTTGGTCGGCCTGAAATGATCAAGGGCGACTGGATCAAGCCGGGCGCGACCGTGATCGATGTCGGTATCAACCGGGTTGATGCACCCGAGCGCGGCCCTGGCAAATCGCGGCTGCTGGGGGATGTGGATTACCATTCGGCGGCGGCAGTGGCGGGGGCGATCACCCCGGTGCCAGGCGGAGTGGGGCCGATGACCATTGCGTGCCTGCTGGCCAATACGGTGACAACAGCTTCGCTGATCAATGGGCTGGTGCCCACAAGCGATCTGACCGCATGATCGGAGACGACCATGATCCGGGCGGTCGGGTACGCCTGGCCTTGCCGCCGGGCGTACGCGGGGATGCGCAGTTCAGCGACCATGAACATCGCCAACTGATGCGGCGCTGGATGGGCGACAGCTTCCCCGAACACTACATCATGTTCATCGGCATGAACCCCTCGACGGCCGATGCCACTGTCAACGATCCCACCTGCGCGCGCGAATGGACTTTCGCCCGCCGAGAAGGCTACGCGGCCATGGCCAAGGGCAATGTGGGCGATTATCGCGCCACCGTCCCCAAGGCGCTGCTGGTGCCGGGCGTCGTGGTGTCCTCGCCGGCCAATTTGCCTTCGCTGCGCGCTGCAGCGGCCGGGGCTGACCGAGTGGTGCTTTGCCACGGCAAGCTCAACAAGGCACTGGCACCGGCCGGGCGGGAACTGGTGGAGGCGCTGCGCGCCGACGGCGTGGAGCTGTGGTGCTTCGGGGTCAACGCCGATGGCTCGCCCAAGCATCCGCTGTATTTGCGGCTCGATACGCCCCTGGTGCGTTTCTTTTAGCGTTTTCGCGGCTGCCGGAAGTCGCTGCGGCTGCCGGAAGTCGCTGCGGCTGCCGATAGCCTTGATGTGCCCTCCTGGGCCTGAGCCGGGATGTCAGGCGTTAGGAGGCGATCTCGCCTGGGGGAGAAATCTCGGGATGGGCCCCGGCGCAAGGCCGCGGTGACATCGGGGGTGGGCCGGGGGGGTGCAGGGACGACGAATTCAGTCGTCTTAGCGTTAGGCCTCGCTGGCGAGGTAGAAGGCGCGGGCGACGGCGTGGTCGCGCAGGGCCTGGGCCGGGAGCTTGCCCTGGAGCGCGGCCACCAGCCGGGCCTGATCCTGGACGGCACTGGCATCCACGACGACCTTGGAAAAGGGCGGGCGCAGGCCCTGGCGCGCTTCTTCCAGCAAATTGAAGAGCTGGGCACGAATGTCGAGCTGGGCGGCGCAGGCGGGGCACTGCTCACCATCGGCGTGACCGTGCCCAGTATTGGCGGGGAGACGGAGCAGGGCGGTTTCCGGGTCGAGGGCCGCAAGAAAGCGAGGGGCGCTCACCAGTGTCACCGGAATGCGATTATGGGGCATCGCTGACCTCGCCGCTGGCCCCGGCCGGGTGGCCGAAGGTGGGACGGAATATAGGAGGCGTGCCCCAGTTGGGGCACGCGGGTTCAGCATCACTCGGCGGCCACGATGGCCGGGCCGGGGATGTAGTTGAGGATCGGGCCGAGCCAGCGCTCCACTTCCGCCACGCTCATATTCTTGCGCCTGGAGTAATCGAGCACCTGGTCGCGTTCCACCTTGGCTACGCCGAAATAGTAGGCGTCGGGATGGCTGAAATACACGCCTGAAACCGATGAGCCGGGCCACATGGCATAGCTTTCGGTTAGGGTGACGCCGGCGGCGTTTTCCGCATCGAGCAGCCGGAACAGCGTAGTTTTTTCCGTATGGTCGGGTTGGGCGGGATAGCCGGGCGCCGGGCGGATGCCGCGATAGGGCTCGGCAATCAGCTCTTCGGGTGCGTAGGTTTCGTTCGCGCCATAGCCCCAGAACTCCTTGCGCACCCGTTCATGCATGGCTTCGGCCATGGCTTCGGCGAAGCGGTCGGCCAGCGCCTTGACCAGAATGGCCGAGTAATCGTCATTTTGCTGCTCGAAGCGCTCGGCGATCGCCACTTCCTCGAGCCCGGCCGTGACCACGAAGGCGCCGATGTAATCGGGCTTGCCGCTGTCGACCGGCGCCACGAAATCGGCCAGCGCCATGTTGGGCTTGCCGTCGCGCTTGGTCAGCTGCTGGCGCAGGGTGAAAAGCGTGGCGAGTTCCTCGCTGCGGTTCTCGTCGCTCCACAAGCGGATATCGTCGCCGACGGAAGCTGCGGGCCAGAAGCCGACCACGGCCTTGGGCTTGAACCACTTTTCATCGATGATCTGGGCCAGCATTTTTTGGGCATCATCCCAAAGCTGGCGCGCCGCTTCCCCTTGGCGCTCATCCTGGAGGATCGCGGGATAGCGGCCCTTGAGTTCCCAGGTCTGAAAGAACGGGGTCCAATCGATATAGCGGGCTAGTTCGGCCAGGTCCCAATCGGCAAAGATGCGGGTGCCAAGGAAGGCGGGAACCGGCGGGGTGTAGCTCGACCAATCCGGCGCGAAACGGTTGGCCCGGGCTTTTTCCAGCGACAAGCGCTGCTTTTCCGATTCCGCACGTTCATGGGCGGCGGCGGCCTTGGCGTATTCGGCGCGGATATCGGCGATGAACGACACCTTGTTGTCGGGCGACAAGAGATTGCCGACGACGCCGACGGCGCGGCTGGCGTCGTTGACATGGACGGTCTGGCCGCGTTCGTAGCGCGGGTGGATCTTGACGGCGGTGTGGACGCGGCTGGTGGTGGCGCCCCCGATCAGCAAGGGAATGTCAAAGCCCTCGCGCTCCATTTCGGCCGCCACATGCACCATCTCGTCGAGCGAGGGGGTGATGAGGCCGGATAGGCCGATGATATCGACCTTCTCGTCGCGAGCGGTCTGCAGGATCTTGGCGGTGGGCACCATAACGCCCAGATCGATGATCTCGTAATTGTTGCAGGAGAGCACGACCCCGACGATGTTCTTGCCGATGTCGTGCACGTCGCCTTTGACGGTGGCCATCAACACCTTGCCCGCGCTTTTGCGGCCGGTGGCGTTGCCGTCGGCGTTCTTTTCGGCTTCCATATAGGGGAGCAGAAGCGCCACGGCCTGCTTCATCACCCGGGCGGATTTCACCACCTGTGGCAGGAACATCTTGCCCGAGCCGAAGAGGTCGCCAACAATGCTCATACCAGCCATCAACGGGCCTTCGATGACATGGAGGGGGCGTTCCGCATTGCGGCGGGCTTCGTCCGTATCGGCGTCGATATATTCGGTGATGCCGTTGACCAGCGCATGGGCGATGCGCTCTTCGACGGGCTTGTCGCGCCAGCTCAAGTCCTTGGCCGCGGCTTCCTTGCCAGCGGTGCCGCGATAGCGCTCGGCGAGGGACAGCAGGCGGTCGGTGGCGTCCGGGCGGCGGTTGAGGATCACGTCCTCGCAGGCATCGCGCAGCTCGGGGTCAATGGACTCGTAAACGGCGAGTTGGCCGGCATTGACGATGCCCATGTCCATGCCGTTCTGGATGGCATAGTAGAGGAACACCGCATGCATGGCCTCGCGCACCGGTTCATTGCCGCGGAACGAGAAGCTGAGATTGGAGATGCCGCCCGATATATGGACATGGGGCAGGGTGTCGGTGATCTGTTTGGTGGCCTCGAGGAAGGCCACGCCATAGTTATTGTGTTCCTCGATGCCGGTAGCCACGGCGAAGACATTGGGATCAAAGACGATGTCTTCGGGCGGAAAGCCGACTTCCTCGGTGAGGAGCTTGTAGGCGCGCGTGCAGATCTCGACCTTGCGCTCGAGGGTGTCGGCCTGGCCCTGCTCGTCAAAGGCCATCACCACCACGGCAGCGCCATAGGCGCGAACCAGGCGGGCCTGGTGCAGGAATGATTCAACGCCCTCCTTCATCGAGATGGAATTGACCAGCGCCTTGCCCTGCACGCATTTGAGGCCCGCCTCGATCACTTCCCATTTGGAGGAGTCGATCATCAGCGGCACTTTGGCGATATCGGGCTCGGCGGCGAGCAGGTTAAGGAACTCGATCATCACCCGCTTGGAGTCGATCAGGCCCTCATCCATGTTGATGTCGATGATCTGGGCGCCATTGGCGACCTGGTCGCGTGCCACTTCCAGAGCGGCCGTGTAGTCGCCGGCGGTGATCAGCTTCCGGAAGCGAGCCGAGCCGGTGACATTGGTACGCTCGCCCACATTAACGAAGGGAATGTCCTCCGTCAGCGTAAAGGGCTCAAGGCCGGCAAGGCGCAGGAGGGGCTCCTGGGTCGGGATTGCCCGGGGCTGAAAGCGGGACACAGCATCGGCAATGGCGCGGATATGGTCGGGCGTCGAGCCGCAGCAGCCGCCCACGATGTTGAGGTAGCCGGACTCGGCGAAACCGGCGATCTGCTCGGCCATGAATTCGGGCGACTCGTCATATTGCCCGAAGGCATTGGGCAGGCCGGCATTGGGATAAGCGCAGATCAGCGTATCGGCGACATCGCTCAATTCGCCCAGATGAGCCCGCATGGCATTGGCGCCCAGAGCGCAGTTAAGCCCGATGGTGATGGGATTGGCGTGGCGCACCGAGTACCAGAACGCCGAAGGCGTTTGCCCCGAAAGGGTGCGGCCGCTGAGATCGGTGATGGTGCCCGAGATCATGACCGGCACATCGATGCCGCGTTCTTCGAACAAGCGCTGCGCGGCAAAGATGCCGGCCTTGGTGTTGAGCGTATCGGTGATGGTTTCAAACAGCAGGAGATCCGCGCCGGCGTCCACCAGCCCGCGAATGGCCTCGCCATAGGCGGCCACCAGCTCGTCAAAGGTGATGGCACGGTGACCGGGGCTGTTGACGTCCGTCGACATGGACGAGGTCTTGTTGGTGGGCCCAAGCGCCCCCGCAACAAAGCGGCGGCGGCCATCAGCGGCCTCGGCGCGCAATGCGGCGCGACGGGCGACAACCACGCCCTGATAGTTGATGTCGTAGACGGCAGACTCCGTGCCGTAATCGGCCTGCGCCACGGAGGTCGCCGAGAAGGTGTTGGTTTCGGCGATATCGGCCCCGGCCATGAAATAGGCGAAGTGGATATCCTCGATTTGCTGCGGCTCGGTCAGCACCAGAAGGTCGTTGTTGCCCTGGAGCGGCAAGGTCCAATCGCGGAAGCGCTCGCCGCGGAAGTTTTCTTCGGACAGCTTGAGCCGCTGGATCATGGTGCCCATGGCACCATCCAGAATCAGGATGCGCTCACGCGCTGCCGCAGTGATGGCCTGGCGAACCTCGGTCCAATCGGGCAGGGCGGGCTGATCTGGCTGGGCAACGGGCTGAGTCATAGCCGTCCTATCTTAAACTTCGGTTCGTCGGATCGCGCGAGACATAAAGATATCTTTATATGACCTGCGCCGCAAGGGTGGGCTGCGTCGCGCCTATTGCCGCTAATTGCGGATAAAGGCGAGCTTTGTCGCTCACATTTCGTTCGCCTTAACTTCACTTCAACCAGATTCCCGTTCCATAGGCGCCAAGCAGGCCAGCACCGGGCTTCAGTCTGTGCTCAGCAGCGTGGTTACATGAGTTTGTATAAAGTGAAGACCTCCAGGCAGTCCGCCGTTCGCGCCCTTGCCCTCGCGGCCCTCATTGCACCTGTGATCGCCGCATGCGGCGGTGGCGGGCTAGGCGCCACCGTCAAGCGCGATGCATTTACCTCCAAAGAATTCGGCGTAAGCGCTTCGCCGCGCGTCACCAATCATCCCAACCCACCCAAGGGTGGCGGGCGCTATCAGCTTGGCAAGCCCTATAAGGTTCGGGGCAAGGTGTATGTACCCCAGCACGATCCGAACTACCGGGCTGCCGGTGAGGCGTCCTGGTATGGTTCTGACTTCCACGGCCGCCGCACCGCCAATGGTGAAATCTTTTCAGCCAATGCCATCACCGGCGCCCATCCCACCCTGCCGCTGCCCTCCTATGTGCGCGTGACCAACCAGGCCAATGGCCGTTCGGTTGTGGTGCGGGTCAATGATCGTGGCCCTTATATGCCCGGCCGGGTGATGGATCTGTCCCATCGTGCCGCCGAGCTGCTGGGCTATGTGAATAATGGCCATGCGCAGGTGAGCGTCGAATATGTCGCGCCGGCGCCGCTGGAAGGGGACGATACCCGCATGCTGCTCGCCAGCTATTCGGGCCCGCCGATCAACAGCGGCAATACGCGCTTTGCCGATAGTGGCAATAACAGCTTGTTCGACATGGTCGGCGGCCTGTTTGCCTATGCCGATACCACGCCCGAGGCGCAGGACCTCAATATCGATACCGCCCATGCTGCCGCCACGGCGATGGCAACCCGCGCGCCCCAGCTCAAGGATTGGGTGGAGGCGGTGGATGCCGACGCCCGAGACATCAAGCTGGCACTGGGCGTGTTCAGCGACAGCGATAATGCCATTGCGCTGGCGCAGCGCTTCGCCGTCCTCGGCGCAGTGGACGAGAAGCCGGTGAGCGTCAATGGCCGCGCGGCAACCCAGCTGGTGCTCACCAAACTCAAGCCCGGCGTATCACGCACTGATGTACTCGAACTTGCGCGAGAACTTGGCCTCAACGACATAGTCCTCTATTAATCGGCGAAGGGCACTTTGTGCCCGGCTCCTTTCCGGAGACTCAAGCCATGGGATTGTCGATCGTGAACCGCTTTCTTGTCTGTCTGGCAGCGCTGCTGGCGCTGTCGGTTCCTGCCTTTGCGCAAGCCAATTTCGACACTAAAGCCAAGTTCGCCGTCCTGATGGATGAGGAATCGGGAACCGTCATCTTCCAAAAGGATGGCGATGTGCCAATGGAGCCGGCCAGCATGGCCAAGCTCATGACCGTGGCCGTGGTATTCAATGAAGTGCGTGCCGGGCGGGTCAGCCTGACCGACGAGTTCTTTGTATCCGAGCATGCCTGGCGCACCGGGGGTGCATCCTCGGGTGGCTCGACGATGTTTGCCGACCTCAACAGCAAGATCAAGGTCGAGGATCTCGTCCGCTCGGTGATCATCCAGTCGGGTAACGACGCGGCAATTGTGCTGGCCGAGGGCATTGCCGGTTCGGAAGGCAGCTTTGCCGCGATGATGAACGAGCTGGCCGAGGATATCGGGCTGCGCGGTTCGCACTTCACCAATTCCACGGGACTGCCTGATCCCGAGATGCATGTGACGGCGCGCGACCTCGCGAACCTGGCCCGCCATTTGATCCGCGAATATCCTGAATACTACCACTACTTCTCGGAACCCGAGATGGAATGGAACGGCATCCGCCAGCCCAACCGCAACTCGCTGGTGGAAATGGGCATCGGCGTCGATGGCCTCAAGACGGGCCACACGGAAGCGTCCGGTTATGGCTCGGTGATCTCTACCGACGACGGCGGCCGCCGCCTGATTGGGGTCGTGCATGGATTGACCTCGATGGCGCAGCGCACCGAAGAGGGGCGCAAGCTCATCACCTGGGGCACGCGGGCGTTTGAGCGCATTGCCGCTTATCCCGCGGGCAAGGTTGTCGCCTATGCCAATGTTTATGGCGGCAGCAGCGGCAGCGTTGGCCTTGTGGGCGACGGCGAGGTTTCGCTCTACCTGCCGCGCGGCTCGCGCAAATGCCTCAAGGGCGAAGTTGTCTATACCAGCCCACTGATGCCGCCGGTGCAGGCGGGCGACCAGATCGCCGAGTTGCGCGTATTCTGTGACAACCAGCTGGTGCAGGCTGCGCCCCTTTATGCCGCCGAAACGGTGGAAGAAGGCGATTTGGTGCGCAAGGCAACCGATGCTTTGAAGCAGCTGGCCTTGGGCTGGATGTAGGCAGAACATAGGCCCCATCTTATGCTTCAGGCTCCCATTCCTCGCCCCGCGCGCTTCCTGACCTTCGAAGGGGGCGAGGGGGTCGGCAAGTCGACCCAGGTCAAGCGTCTGCTCGCCAATCTCAACAATTTCTCGATCCAGGCCGTGCGCACCCGCGAGCCTGGTGGTACGCCGCGAGCCGAGGCCATCCGCTCCTTTATCCTGCAGGGACGTTCGGAAAGCTGGGGGCCGGGAGCCGAAGCCATCCTGTTTGCGGCGGCGCGCCACGATCACGTGACGCAGTTGATCGCGCCAAATCTGAGCCAAGGGACCTGGGTGATCTCGGACCGTTTCCACGACAGCACTCGCGCTTATCAGGGGCTGACCGGGGGCGTTGACGACAAGCTGATCGAGGCGCTCGAAGTTCTGGCGCTGGACGGCCACACGCCGGACCTCACCATCGTGCTCGACATGGACCCCGAACTGGCGTTTCGGCGCGTTGCGCAACGCGACCTCGAGGATGGGCTGGCGCAAACGGGCGATCGGTTCGAAAAGGAAGAGCTCGACTGGCACCGGCGGCTGCGCGAGGGATTTCTAGCCATTGCCGCGGCCAATCCCGGCCGCTGCGTCGTGCTGTCCGCCGACCAGGACGAAGACGCGCTGGAAGCGGAAATCTGGGACGCGGTGCAGGCGCGCTTTCCCGAACTGCTCGAAGGCACCCAGGCGTGAGCGATCCTGACGCGCTTGCCGATCTGCCCGCGCCCGAGCGGCGCCAGCGCGCCCAGGGGCATGATAATGCCCGCGCCACCATCTTGGAGCGTCTGGCGGCGGGGCGGCTGCCCGGTGGCATTCTGCTGCACGGCCCGCAGGGCATCGGCAAGGCTACGCTGGCCTTTGAACTGGCGAGTGCCATCCTGGCGGCGACGGGCGACGAGGATGCCCATCGTGTTGCCGAGCAGGTTGCGGCCATGTCGCATCCCAATCTCTTCGTGCTGCGGCGGCGCCCCAAGGACGCCAAGGGCTTTTACACCGTGATCCGGGTCGAAGATGTGCGTGACCTGCGCGACAGCATGCACCGCACGCGCGGGCGATCGGGGCATCGCGTTGCCATTATCGACCCGATCGATGATGCCAACCCTTCCGCCGCCAATGCCTTGCTCAAGACGCTCGAAGAGCCACCACCAGATACGACGTTCCTGCTGATCTCGCACCGGCCCGGTCGCTTGTTGCCCACCATCAAGTCGCGCTGCCATGTGCTGGGGCTGCGCCCGCTCGCCGACGCCGAGCTGCGGGCCGTGGTGGCAGGGGAAAAACCCGATCTTTCCGTCGCCGAGCTCGATCGGGCCGTAGCGCTCGCCGGCGGGCGGCCACGCCGGGCCTTTGAAACCCTGGCGCTGGGCGAAGACTCGGCGCTTGGTGCCCTCAGTGCCTGGCTGCAGGCGCCAACGCGCCAGCCCGCCAGCGTGCACCTGACCCTTGCCGATGCACTGGGCGCCGACCCGCAGGGGGCGGAGATGTCCTTTGCCAAGGAAATGCTCGACAACTGGATGGCCGACGAAGCGCGGCGGGCGGCGATTGAGCCATCCAACCGGTTGCGGCTTGCCTCGGCAAACGAGCTATGGGACAAGGCACACGCATTGCTCGAGGACGCCGAGAGCATCAATCTGGACACCAAGCAGACCCTGGTCATTATCTTCGATGCCATTCGCAGGCACCTCGACCGGACCGCTGCCGCCCCGACCGAGTACTCATGACCGACAGCTTTTACATCACCACCGCCATCTCCTATCCCAACGGCGCGCCCCATATCGGGCACGCCTACGAGATGATCGCGACCGACGCCATCGCCCGCTGGAAGCGGCTCGAGGGGCGCGAGGTGTATTTCCTCACGGGTACCGACGAGCACGGCATCAAGATGGTGCAGACCGCCCAGGCCCAGGGCATTCCGGTGCGCGAGCTGGCAGATCGTAATTCGGGTGAGTTTCGGCGCCTGGCCGAAGCGCTCGAGCTTTCCAACGACGATTTCATCCGCACCACCGAGCCGCGCCACCATGAAGCGAGCCAGGCCATCTGGAAGCGCATGGCCGACAGCAGCAATGGCGACATTTTCCAATCCACCTACAAGGGCTGGTATTCGGTGCGGGACGAGGCCTATTTCGATGAGGACGAACTCACCGAAAAGGACGGCAAGCGCTTTGCGCCCACGGGCGCCGAGGTGAACTGGGTGGAAGAGCCCACCTACTTCTTCCGCCTCTCGGCCTACCAGCAAAAGCTGCTCGACCTCTACGAGGCCAACCCGGATTTCATCGCGCCCAAGGAGCGGCGCAACGAGATCATCTCCTTCGTCAAAGGCGGTCTGCAAGATCTGTCGATCTCGCGCACGACCTTCGACTGGGGCATTCCGGTGCCCGATGCGCCGGGACATGTGATGTATGTCTGGGTCGACGCGCTGACCAATTACATCACCGGTCTTGGCTTTCCCGACGAGCAGAACGAGCTGTTCAAGAAGTTCTGGCCGGCCGATTTGCATGTGATCGGCAAGGACATCATCCGCTTCCACACCGTGTACTGGCCCGCCTTCCTGATGAGCGCCGGGCTGCCGGTGCAGCACCGCGTCTTTGCGCACGGCTTCCTGACCGTCGACGGGCAGAAGATGAGCAAGTCGCTCGGCAATGTCATCGACCCGTTCCATCTGGTTGAGACCTTCGGCGCTGACGCCCTGCGCTATTTCTTTTTGCGTGAAGTCTCGTTCGGCAATGACGGCGACTACAGCAATGAAAAGCTGGTGAACCGGGTCAATGCCGACCTGGCGAATAATCTGGGCAACCTGGCGCAGCGCTCGCTGTCGATGATCAACAAGAACTGCGACGGCAAGGTGCCTGCAGTGGGTCACGCCACGGCGGCCGACGAGGCCCTGGAGCGCGAGGTTGGCGAGGCCATCCAGGCTGCGCAAAAGGCCATGGACGAGCAGTTGGTGCACGAAGCCACCGGCGCGATCATGGCCGCGCTGAGCTCGGCGAACAATTACTTCGCGGCCCAGGAGCCTTGGGCCCTCAAGAAAACCGATCCCGAGCGCATGGGCACCGTGCTGTATCGCACTGCCGACACCGTGCGGCGCCTGGCCATCCCGATGCTGGCCTTTGTGCCGGGCTCGGCCGCCAAGCTGCTCGACCAGCTGGCGGTGCCCGAAACCGACCGGCTGCTGCCCTTGGCGCTGGTGCGAGACCGCCTCGTTCCCGGCACGGAACTGCCCGTGCCGCAGGGCGTTTTCGCGCGTCTGGACAAGCCGGCAGAGTAAGATGCTGATCGATAGCCACTGCCATCTCGATTTCGAGGCGCTGTCCGCCGATCTGGACGGCGTGATGAGCCGGGCCAAGGCCGCCGGGGTCACCGGAATGGTGACGATTTCCACACGTGTGGAAAACTTTTCGACCTATACGGACCTGGCGGAACGATACGAGAACGTCTGGTGCTCGATCGGCACCCATCCGCACAACGCGCATGAGGAGCTGCATGTCACGGCAGATGAACTCGTGCGGCTAAGTGCCCATCCGCGCTGCGTTGCCATTGGCGAGGCGGGGCTGGATTACTTCTACGACAATGCGCCCCGCGAAGCGCAGGCCACAGGCTTGCGCCGCCACATCGCGGCTGCCCGCATCACCGGTCTTCCACTGGTTATCCACAGCCGCCAAGCGGACGAAGACATGGCTGCCATCCTTGAAGAAGAGGCCGGGCAGGGCGCATTCCACTTTGTTCTGCACTGCTTCACGGCGGGACCGGAACTGGCGCGACGGGCCCTGGCGCTGGGTGGCTATATCTCGTTCTCCGGGATCATCACCTTCAAGAATGCCGAGGAGATCCGGGAAGTCGCGAGCTTTGTGCCGGCCGACCGTTATCTCGTGGAAACCGACGCGCCCTATCTCGCGCCCATTCCGCATCGCGGCCAATCCAATGAGCCGGCCTTTGTGCGCCACACCGCCAAAAAACTCGCCGAAGTGCGCGGCATCGATCTGGAAACCCTTGGCGCGCAGACCACCGCGAATTTTGCGCGGCTGTTCAGCAAGACCGGGCTGGTTTGAGCGATGGCAGCCGCGACCAAGCTCGTTGCGACGATCCTGGGCTGCGGCTCCTCGGGCGGCGTGCCGCGCGTGGGCAATAATTGGGGCGATTGCGACCCCAGCGAGCCGCGCAACCGGCGTCGTCGCTGTTCGCTGCTGATCGAAGGCTGGAGCGAGGGCAGCACGGAGCCGACGCGCATTCTCATCGACACCGGCGCCGATCTGCGCGAACAACTGCTCGAGGCGCAAGTTGGGCGGCTGGACGCCGTGTTCTATACCCACGAGCATGCCGACCACACACACGGCATCGATGATCTGCGCGTACTGGCGCTGCAGAACCGCCGGCGGGTGGATGTGTTCTTCACCCCTGAGTGCGGGCAGCGGTTGCGCGAGGCCTTCGGCTATTGCTTTGCCACGCCCAAGGGTGGGGATTATCCGCCAATCCTCAACGCCCATGAGATCGAGCCCGGGGAAGGGCTGACCATTGACGGTCCGGGTGGGAGCATCGACATTACCGGCTTCGAGCAGGAGCACGGCAATATCCGCTCGCTCGGCTTCCGCGTCGCTGACTTCGCTTATTCCTGCGATCTTTCGGGCATCCCAGGCCAGTCCTTTGCGGCGGTGTCAGGGCTGACGTCCTGGGTGATCGACGCGCTGCGTCCGGCGCCGCATCCCAGCCATTTGAGCCTGCCCGAAACGCTCGAACTGATCGAGCGCTTCGCGCCAAGCCAGGCGGTACTGACCAATCTGCATATCGACCTGGACTACCGCGCCACCGAAGCAGGCACACCCGACAATGTCACGCCAGCTTTCGATGGCATGCAGATCGACATGCTGAGCGGCGAAGTGCTCAATCGCTGACTGAGCCTGCAGGCGCCTCGCGTTCCCAATACCACGCGACATACATGGCCTTGCGATCGTGGCCGCGGCTCTTGAGGAATGAGCGCACGGCGCGGACATCCTGCTTCTCGCAGGCCACCCACACATAGGTCTGGCTGTCAACCGCGCCGAGGGCTTGCTTGATTTCGCCAGCGAAGGTGCCCTGGCTTGCATCGGGATAGGTCTTGCGGTGCAGCCAGCGGATATCGAGCGCGGCGGCGGAACGGAGTTCTTGCTCTTCGCTCTCGTCCCAAACCTCGATCAGGGCTTGCAGGCGCGTTCCCGCCGGCGCTTCCTCCGCGATGCGTGCAATGGCTGGCAAAGCCGCTTCGTCCCCGGCAAGGAAGATCGAAGCGCCCTCCGGCAACTTGCCGCTGGATGGGCCCAAGAGAGCCACTTGCATACCGGGCACTGCATCGCGCGCGAAGTCCGCGCCCGGCGTTTCGACGCCTGGTGCGGGGTGCTGCAGGAAATCGATCCAGAGTTCGCCGCGCTCGGTGTCGACCGCCCTGATCGTATAGGCGCGAACAAGCAGCGCATCATCACCCTCAGGCCAGTTCACCCGGCCATCGCGGCGATAGCTGGGCCAAACCGGCGGGCGGTTCTGTGGCGGCACCAGGAGTTGCACATGCATTTCTCCGCCAACGAATGGGCTAACGTCGGCGCAGCTGAATTTCACGCGCCGCATGCGGGGGGTGATGTCCTCGGCGCCCGCCACCGTGACATGGTGCAGGTTCGGTAGGGTCAGGGGCTGGGCTGGCTCGGACCATTCCAGCGCGAATGGCTCCTTGCCGGCGAAATAGAACAGATGCTCCGCCAGATCTGTGCGGCTCATTTCCAGCGCCAGGGGCGTGGGCGCGGTCAGTTCGATCAACAGTTTGCCGGCATCGGCCCGGATGCTGGCCAGGCCGGCTTCATTGCGCAACAGCGCGAAATTATCCAGACGCTGCACTTCGGCGTGCTCGACGAAATGCTCGCAGATTTCCTCCAGCATCCAGATCGCATCGCTCGGAAGCGCCACGCCTGAAAGCTTGTATTCCTGCAAAGCGATCATGGGGAGGTCTCCTTGAAGCGGTGGTGGGGGTTGGAATGGGTTGGGGGCGGGAGCGTGCCGTGCCGGCCGATGGGCAGCATGATGGGGCGCCCCGAAACTGGGTCGGTGATGACCTGGCTCGCGATGCCGAACACCTGCTGGATGGTGGCTGGTGTCACCACCTGATCGGGATGGCCGATCACCTGCACTTGCCCGCCGGCCATCGCCACAAGGCAGTCAGCATAGCGAGCGGCCAGGTTGATGTCGTGCAGCACCATGACAATGGTGGTGCCGCGCGAGCGGTTGAGGTCGGTCAGGAGGTCAAGCACTTCGATCTGGTGACTGATGTCGAGAAAGGTGGTTGGCTCATCGAGGAGCAAAATGTCGGTTTGCTGCGCCAGCGCCATGGCAATCCAGACGCGCTGGCGCTGTCCGCCGGACAGCTCTTCGATCGGGCGCTCCGCCAAATCAGTGGTCCGGGTGGCAAGGAGGGCGTTCTCGACCGCTTCGTCGTCCTGCCGGGTCCAGCGCGCGAACAGCCCCTGGTGCGGATGCCGGCCGCGGCTCACCAGATCGGCCACGGCTATGCCTTCAGGCGCAATGGGCGACTGGGGCAGCAAGCCAAGTGTTCGGGCCAGCTGGCGCGGCGGGGTCTGGTGGATCGTCTTGCCGTCCAGCACCACTTGCCCGCTATGGGGAACGAGGAGGCGGGACATGGCGCGTAGCAGTGTGGACTTGCCACAGGCATTGGCGCCCACGATCACCGTGATCTGCCCCATTGGCACCTGCAGATCGAGGCCATGGAGGATCTCCGTCTCGCCATAGCGAGCGCGAAGCTTGTCGACCGTCAGGGAATGGCGCGTCACAACGTGCCTCCGGTGCGGTTGGTCCGCACGATGAGGTAAATCAGGTAAGGCGCGCCCAAGGCTCCGGTGACCACACCGACAGGATAGCGGGCGGGCAGCAGGAATTGCCCGGCATAATCAGCACCCAGCACCAGCAATGCCCCCACCAGCGCCGCCGGAACGAGCAGCAACTGGCGCGGGCCCACGATCCGGGCCGCAATAGGTCCGGACAGGAAGGCCACGAAGGCGATTGGGCCGGTGACTGCGGTGGCAGTCGCGATCAGGCCCACGGCCGAAATGATCACCAGCACCCGCGTCTGCGAAACGTGTATGCCAAGGGCCGAGGCCGTGTCGTCACCCAGCCGCAGCAGATCAAGCTCGCGGGTGAGGAGGAGCAGCACGCCACCAAACAAGGCGAGGGCTCCTAGCACCGGAACGGCCTGAACCAGCTGGACGCCGTTGAGGCTGCCAGAGAGCCAACGCAGGGCCTCCTGCAAATTCCAGTCCGGGGCCTGCGTGAGGAGATAGGCAACCATGCTTTCCAGCATGGCGGAAACGCCGATGCCCACGAGGATCAGCCGGGTGCCCGCGACCCCGTTGCGAAAGGACAGCCCGTAAACGAGGAGCGCGACCGAAAGGCCCGCGCCGACGGCGAAGAGGGATACGACGGTTCCCTTGAGCGAGAGCACGACAATGGCGAACACGGCGGCAGCACTCGCGCCCGAACTGATGCCGATGATGTCGGGGCTGGCCAGGGGATTGCGCAGCATGATCTGAAAGGCCGCGCCCGCCATGCCAAAGCTCAGGCCGGACAAGATTGCCAGTACACCCCGGGGCAGGCGCAACTGTCCGACGGCAAAGCTGGCGCCAGCCACATCCTCGCCGAGCAGCACCCGCAGCACATCGGCCGGTGGCGTGAAGGATTGGCCTAATGTGAGGGTCAGCGCGAAAAGAGCCCCGAGGAGCGCAAGCAACCCGGCCGTGACAGTCGCCTGGCGGGCCATGCGGTTGCGCCGGCTGGCGGCGAAGCTGAACGGAGCGGCGGCGAGCACGGTCACAGCTCCCGGATACGTTGGCGGCGAACCACCCAGATGAAAAAGGGTGCGCCGACCAGGGCCGTGATGATGCCGACATCGAGCTCGGCCGGACGGGCGACAATGCGCCCGACAATATCGGCCAGGACCAGCAGGCCTGCGCCGCCAATGGCCGAAAGCGGCAGCAGCCAGCGATAATCGGAGCCAAACAGCAGGCGGCACAAAAGCGGCACGACAAGGCCGACAAAGCCGATCGGACCGCACGCCGCCGTGGTGGCGCCGCAGAGCAGGATGGCCCCGAACGCCCCCACCGCCCGGATCAAGGCAACGTGCTCTCCCAGGCCTGCAGCCAGGTCATCGCCCAGAGCCAGCGCGTTGAGCTTTTTGGCACAAAGCAGGCTGACAATGAGCCCGACAGCGAGGAAGGGGAGCACAACGAGGATGCGCTCGAAGTCAGCGCCGCCGACCCCGCCGATCTGCCAGGAGCGGATGCCGCCGGCGATGTCGTTGCGCGGCAGCACCACGGCTGTCACCAGCGAGGAAAAGGCAATCGAGGTCGCGGCACCAGCCAGCACCAGCTTGAGCGGGGTCGCACCACCGCGGCCCAGCGAGCCGATGGTGTAGACCAAGAGGGCGGTGCCACCCGCGCCGCCGA
Organism: Devosia sp. Z11_6; assembly: GCF_058133665.1. NCBI lineage: Bacteria > Pseudomonadati > Pseudomonadota > Alphaproteobacteria > Hyphomicrobiales > Devosiaceae > Devosia > Devosia sp. Z11_6. The sequence continues at coordinate 95,355 of NZ_JBYUNQ010000003.1, read as the reverse complement.
TTGCCGCCCAAACAAAGGCCTGGGTCGAGCTGATGTTGAACCAGGCAATGCCAAGCACCACCGCCAGCGCAGCCCCGGTATTGACCCCCAGAATACCCGGATCGGCCAGGGGATTGCGGGTGATGCCCTGCATCACGGTACCGGCAAGGCCAAGGGCGGCGCCGCTCAGCAAGCCGAGCACGGTCCGGGGGATGCGCAGCGAAACCGAGGCCTGTCCGATCGTGTCTTCATGCCCGAGCAGGGCTGCGGTGATGTCCGCCCAGGAAACCTCGCGCGAGCCCACGGTGATCGAAAGTACGCAAAGCAGCGCCACGAGTGCAACACCGGCGGCCAGCCACAGGCTGCGTTGGGCACCCGATGGGCCAAACAGCTTGGGGGGAGCGGTCGTTGACGCGCCGGACACTGTCATTGCAGCTTTTCCGCCGCATCCGACAGCAGCGCCAGGTAGTCGTCGAGAATAAAGGAGATCGAAAGCGGGGTCGGATTGGCCGCAGTTCCCGCGGGATCGGAGCCCAGAACAACCAGTGCACCCCGCGCAGCCGCCGGCATCTTGGAGATCAAGGAATTGGCTTTAACGGCATCCACCAGCTGCTGATCGCCATAGGTGACGAGGATATCGACGTCGTTGAACATGTCGATCTGCTCAGCACTCACGGAGCCCGAGTACTTCCCGGGAAGGGAGGCATTGGTGACGCTTTGAGGGGATTGCAGCCCCAAATCCGCGAAGAATTTCACCCGCGTGTCGTTGGCCGTGTAGAAATTGATGGTGCTGAGGTCAAAGGCATTGAGATGGGTCACGAACATGGCCCGCTTGCCGCGCAGGTCGGGGTGAGCGGCGGCTGCCTCGGCGATCTCGGCCTCAATGCCGGTGACCAGCGCTTCCCCTTCGGCGCCCAGGCCGAGCGCCCGGCTGTTGAGGCGGATCATCTCGCGCCACTCGGTCGACCATGGCGCATCGGGATAGGCGACCACGGGAGCGATTTGGCTCAGCATGTCATAGTCCTGCTGGCTGAGCCCGGAATAGGCGGCCAGGATCACGTCGGGATCGGTTGCGGCCACAGCCTCGAAGTCGACCCCGTCGCCCTCGTCGAACAGCACCGGCGTTTGCGCGCCGAGTTCCTCGAGCTTGTCGGCCACCCAGGGCAGCACGCCATCAGCATTGTCATCGCCAAAATCGGCACGGGCAAAGCCCACGGGCACAATGCCAAGCGCCAGCGGCACCTCGTGATTGGCCCAAGCGACCGTCGCAACGCGCACTGGCTTGGCGGGAATCACCGTGGTGCCCAGGGCATGCTCGATGGTGAGAGGAAAGCTGGCGCTTTCCTGCGCCATGACGCCGCCGGCAGCGCCAGTAGCGCTCCACGCCATAATGAGGATCGCAGCAAAACGAGGCAGCCGCAGCATCGGCAAAGTCCTTCAGGTACAAAGCGGACTGTGCATGTCAGGTTTGACGGTGCGGCGTCAACCGGCGAAATCGCACCACCAGCAAGATTTTGAAATTGCCGGTGAATTGCCACGCATTGGTCGGCTTTGCTAAAACCGGAGCATAGCAGTCAGCTTACCAGCGAGCCACCGAAACCGGCCGGATCGCTGTTGAACCAGTATCATCCGGATTGAATTGGGTACGACTATGGGCATTGAGGGATACGGCGAAACGAGCAAGCGCAAGCGGGGGCATTTGGGGATCCCCATGCTGCTGGGCTGCACGGCCCTGGCGGGCATGGTGCCCAGCCTCGTTTTTGCGCAGGACACCGCCGGCGCCGGCTCAACCCTGGTCCTGCCTGCCATTACCATCGAGGGCCAGGCCCAGAATAGCGACGATGACCGCGCCTCGATCGTTGCGCGTACCACCACCAGCGGCTCCAAACTTGCGACCCCGATCCTCGACACTCCCGCCACGGTTTCGGTGATCACGGCCAAGGAAATCGAGCGCCGCGACGCCGAAACGGCCGAAGAGATCCTGCAATATACGCCCGGCGTGGTCACCGACTTCTATGGTTCGGATGGTCGCTTCGATTACTTCAAGATCCGCGGGCTCGATGCTTATGCCTATCGGGATGGCCTTGGAATCGGCCGGCCGTTCCTGGGCGTGCGCGAGGAGCCTTATGCCTTTGAGCGGGTGGAAGTGGTCAAGGGCGCCAACTCCACCGCATTCGGCCTCGGCGACCCCGGCGGCTCGGTGAACTATGTCAGCAAGACCCCCAGAAGCGAGAAGTTCGGCGAGGTCTTTGTGACCGGAGGTTCGTTCGGCCGGGGCGAGATCGGCGCTGATTTCGGCGACAATATCACCCCCGATGAGACGCTCTCCTACCGTGTCACCGGCAAACTGCGCCTGGCCGGGGACGAATATGACTATTCCAATGACGACGAGGCCTTTGCAATGGGCGGCGTCACCTGGCGCCCAAGCGACGCCACCAAGTTGACCGTTGTCTACGACCACCTCCGCAAGCGGAATTCGCCCAATAGCGGCGGCCATCCGGTGGGCACCGACTTTGACCGCGACGTGTTTTTTGGCGAACCCGACTTCAACTACGCCACGCTTGACCGTGACACCGTGAGCCTGATGTTCGACCACGATTTCGGGTCGGGCCTCACTTTCAGCTCCAACGCGCGCTATTCCAACTCAGCCAGTGACTATGGCTACGCCTATATCTCGGGCCCAACCACCGGCACCGTGGCGGCCCGCGACTTCGTGGCCAGCGAAGGCAGCCGCGAACACTTCATCATAGATGGGCGCCTGCAATACGAGGCTAGCCTCGGCGATGTCGATTCCCGCACACTGGTCGGCGTCGAGCACAACGACGATAACTCCACGAGCAAGGGCTTTTACGGCGCTGCTCCCGGCATTGATTGGACGGACCCGGTTTATACCGGGGCGCCCAAAGTGCTGCCGATCTATGCCGATGCGGCCTACAACACTAAGGGCAACGCGATCTATCTGCAGCAGGAATTGACCTTCTCCGATAGCCTGATCGCCACAGTCGGCGTCCGCAATGATTGGCTCGATCTGGAGCAAACCGACAATCTCAGCGGCACCACCTTTGGCGGTGACTTCAGCGAGTTCACCAAGCGCGCCGGCCTGGTCTACAAGTTCACCCCGGAAGTATCGGGCTTTGTCAGCTATGCCGAGTCAGCGGTTCCGGCAGCGCCTTATGGCACGCCCGTCACCACCCTTGCGCCCGAGCGCGGACAGCAATGGGAAGTGGGCGTCAAATACCAGCCTGAGGCTTATCCGGCGCTGTTTACCGCTTCGCTCTTCAGCCTGTCCAAGGACAACATCACCGTCACGGTACCGGGAACCCCGCCGACCCAGGAAACCCTGGGCGAAGTGCGCGTCAATGGCATCGACCTTGAAGCCAAGGCCGAGCTGATGGAAAACCTGACGGTCACCGCCGCCTATAGCTACATGATGTCGGAGATCGTGGAGGATGGCGCCACGGGCAATGCCGGCAACGAGCTTTCCCGCGTGCCCAATCACCTCGCTTCGCTTTGGGTGGACTACACCATCCCCAGCATCGGCAGCCTGGGTGAGATCACTCTTGGCGCCGGCGCGCGCTATACCGGCGCCTATTACATCGACGACGCCAACACAACCAAGGCCGATGCGGCCATAATCTTCGATGCTGCCCTGAACTATGAGATCCAGGAAAACACCACCCTGCAGCTCAATGTCAGCAACATCTTCGACGAAAAGCATGCCGCCCAGAAATATGTCGGCGGCTTTGGCGCCACTTTCTACAATCCCGGCCGCACCATCAGCGCGACCCTCAAGCAAACCTGGTAAGCTTTAACTCACGCCCACCCGCTTTCTGAGCGGGTGGGCACGGCCCGTTTCTTGATGCGTTGACCTTAGCGGGAGCCCCACCAGACGATAACCGCTCGAAGCGGCTCGAAATTGTTCGGCTGGCAGGAGATAGCAAGTTCAGCAATCTCGGCTGCGGCCCAAATTGCTATAGTGTTGTCCACACACAACTTTTGCCCGCAGCAGAATACCTCCTTGACACTGCAGGGCGAACGCGACAGCCTTCCGGTAAAGGTCAGACCGCTTCCTGGGAGGCAGGCGGTCATGGCGAGGAGGATATAGCGGCGATGCCAAGTCAGGCCGTCGAACCACGCCGGCTTTATCGGCAGATCGCAGATCAGCCACGCCAACGGATAGACGCCAGGGACTTCCTGGCGAGCGAACGGTTGCGGTATCGCTATGGTTGGCTTGGCATGTGGCGCGCCAGCGTCTGGGCGGCGCTGCTTACGCCTGCAGCTGAAGTGCGGCGTTCGTGCAACCCATTCCCGCCCAGGATTCCAGACCCGCAACACCGACGCAAAGGTCTCCGCTGCTGTCGGAAACCCGATGCTCGGAAAACTTCGGGTAAATTACCTCAGCGAAGGGGCAGGGGCTAGTCACGCGCCGGGAGGAGACTTGGCGCAAGAAGTCAGACCAAGAACAAAAGGGAGGTTCACTGTGTTGAAAAAATACGCCGTTCTACTGGGCACCATTGCTGCAGTCGCGCTGCCAATCGCGTCAGCTTCGGCCCAAACTGCGCTGAAATGGGCCCATGTCTACGAAACCTCCGAGCCTTTTCACACGGAATCGGTGTGGGCGGCGGAAGAGATCGAGAAACGCACCGATGGCCGCTACACCATCGATGTGTTTCCGGCCTCGCAGCTGGGCAAGGAAACCGACATCAATCAGGGGCTTACCCTTGGTACGGTTGATATCATCATTTCCGGCTCGAGCTTTGCCGCCCGGGAGTTTTCGCCCATCGGGGTGACCTATTTCCCCTTCATCTTCCGCGATGCCAACCATCTGCTCGCCTATACACAAAGCGATAAGTACAAGGAACTGACGGCCGGTTACGAAGAGGCGTCGGGTCACCACATCACGGCCACCACCTATTACGGCACGCGGCACACCACATCCAATCGGCCGATCGAGAAATGCGCGGACATGCAGGGGCTCAAGATCCGGGTTCCCGATGTGCCCGCTTATCTGGCCATGCCCCGTGCTTGCGGCGCCAACACGGCACCCATTGCCTTTGCCGAAGTCTATCTGGCCCTGCAGCAGGGAACGGTGGAAGCGCAGGAAAATCCCCTGACCACCATCGACGCCAAGAAGTTCTACGAAGTGCAAAAGCACATCATCCTGACCGGGCACATCGTTGACCATCTCAATACGATCGTGTCGCAGTCGCGCTGGGCGCAGCTCTCCGACGAAGACAAGGCGATCTTCACCGAGGTCATGCAGGAAGCCGCAGAGCGGGCCACCAACATCGTCGTCGAGCGCGAAGCCGAGCTTGTGCAAACCTTTACCGAGCGTGGCCTGACGGTCACCGAGGTGGATCGCGCCGATTTCGAAGCCAATGTCATGCAGAAAGTGACTTTCGAGGAGTTCGGCTATCGCCAGGCCGATTGGGAGGCGATCCGCGCCATCCAGTAGTTCGCGAACAAGGCAGGCCCGGCAGCACAAACCGCGGCCTGCTTTTCCGCCCCCTTGCTTTCGGAGCTGCGGCGAATGAGCCAAGAAACCCACACCCAGATTTCCGCCGAAGAACTCTCCAGCGCTTTCCAGGAAGACACTGCGCCGATCGATCTCAAACAATATGCCTGGGAAGATTGGATCACCCTCGCCGTGTTCTGGGGCATGTCCCTTTGCGTTTTCCTGCAGTTCTTCACCCGCTATGTGATGAACAACAGTTTCGCCTGGACCGAAGAGATCGCGATCAACTGCCTGGTTGTGGTTGTGTTTCTGGGCGCAGTGATGTGCACCCGAATGACCCGGCACATCCATGTGGATGTGATCTATCACTATCTGCCTGCGGGGGTTGGGCGCTGGCTGGCGCTTGCGGTCAACCTGATCACCATCGCTTTTTTTGCCTACATGACCTGGCTGTTCTGGCGCTATGTCGGAATCGTCCATGACGAGCGCATGGTGACCATCGACCTGCCGCGCAATGTGGTGTTCTACGCCGTTCTGGCGGGTTTTGCCTTGATGACGGTGCGCGCCGTCCAGGTGTTCGTCGGCAATTTTCGGCGGGGTTATTCAGTGCTGGAGCGACCAACCGCCTTTGACGGGCTGGGGGAATAAACCATGCTGCTCCTGATCGGCGCCTTTCTCGCCCTGATGCTTATCGGCGTGCCCGTCGCAGTATCGATGGCGGGCTCCTCGCTGCTTTACCTGCTGGTTTATGGGGTGGCGCCCGACATCATCGCCGCCCAGCGCATGATCGCGGGCGTCGAGAGTTTCCCGCTGCTCGCCGTACCGTTCTTCATTTTCGCCGGCAATCTCATGAACATAGCCGGCGTCACCGGGCGCATTTACACCTTTGCCCTGGCCCTGGTGGGCTGGATGAAGGGTGGCCTCGCGCAGGTGAACATCATCGGCTCGGTGATCTTCTCGGGAATGTCCGGAGCGGCGCTCGCTGATGCTGCGGGCATCGGCACCATCGAGATCAAGGCCATGCGCGAGCACGGTTATCCGGTCGAGGCGGCGGTGGGGGTGACTGCGGCCTCGGCGACGCTGGGCCCGATCTTTCCGCCGTCGCTCCCCTTCGTGATCTACGGCATGATGGCCAATGTTTCGATCGGGGCGCTGTTCATGGCCGGTATTCTGCCCGGCGTCGTCATGACCCTGCTAATGATGGTCACGGTCGCCATCTTTGCGTATCGCCGGGGCTGGGGCTCGGACACGCCGTTTCAGTGGCGCAAGCTGGGTGCGGCCTCGGTTGAAATATTGGTGGTCGCCGCCTTTCCCTTGTTCGTCTACCTGCTGACCTGGGCGGGGCTATCCCTTAACCTGGCCGTAGGGCTGGCGCTACTGGTCCTCATTGTCTGCGACTGGTATTTCGATTTTTCGGCCGTGATGGCGCTGATGACCCCGGTTATCCTGATCGGGGGCATGACCATGGGCTGGTTCACCCCCACCGAGGCCGCCATGGCGGCGGTGGTCTGGTCGCTGTTTTTGGGACTGGTGCGCTACCGGACGATGACGCTGGCAAGCCTGGCCAAGGCGAGCTTTGACACGATCGAGACCACGGCATCGGTGCTGTTTATCGTAACGGCAGCGTCGATCTTTGCCTGGCTTTTGACCGTCAGCCAGGCAGCACAGGTGTTCTCGAGCTTCATCACCTCGCTGACCGACAACAAATGGGTGTTCCTGATCCTGGTCAACATACTGATGCTGGTGATCGGGTGTTTTCTCGACACGATCGCGGCGATCACCATCCTCGTGCCAATCCTGCTGCCGATTACCCTGTTGTATGGCATCGACCCGGTGCATTTCGGCCTCATCATGACGCTGAACCTGATGATCGGGCTGCTGCATCCGCCGCTCGGCATGGTGTTATTCGTGCTGTCGCGCATCGCCAAACTTTCGGTGGAGCGCACGACCATGGCGATCCTGCCCTGGCTGGTTCCCCTCTTGGTGGCCTTGATCCTGATCACCTTCATCCCCGCCATCAGCCTTTGGCTGCCGACGCAAATGGGACTGATCCGATGACCAATGAGCCCATTGCCGCGACGCTGTTCGGCGCCGAAGATCTTCGCGTCATCGAGCACCCGCTCGGGCCACTGGCGCCCGGCATGGTCCGGGTGCGCTTTGGTGCCGGCGGGATCTGCGGCTCGGACCTGCATTATTTCCGCCACGCGCGCACTGGCGATTTCGTGGTCAATGCGCCGCTGATCCTTGGCCACGAAGTGGCGGGCGAGGTCGTCGAGATCAATGGGGCGGCGCCTGGGCTCAGCGTCGGCGACCGCGTAGCGGTTAATCCTTCCCGCTGGTGTGGCCATTGCGCCCGCTGCCGGGAGGGTCGGGCCAATCTATGCGAAAACATCTACTTCATGGGCTCGGCCTCAAAGACTCCCCACATGCAGGGCGGCTTTGCCACCATCTTTGACGCGACGCCGGCGCAATGCGTGCGGGTTGGGGAAGACGTTTCCTTCCAGGCAGCAGCACTGGCCGAGCCGCTCGCAGTCAGTTTGCACGCCGTGGCGCGAGCCGGGGAGATCGGGGGCAAGAACGCGATCATCTTCGGCGCCGGCCCTATCGGCCTGCTGGTGATGCTCGCGGCGCGCCTCAGGGGCTGCGGCCAGATAACGGTGGCTGACATCGCCCAGGCGCCGCTGGCTTTTGCCGACCGGCTTGGAGCGGACCGCACCATCGACCTGTCCCATGGAGAGGCGGAGTTGACCGCGCTGGCGGCCGAAAGCTCATTCGACATTGCCTTTGAGGTTTCCGGCACTGCAGCCGGGCTTGCTGCCGCCGTTGCCAGTGTTCGGCGCGGTGGCGCGGTGGTGCAGATCGGCAATCTGCCGGGCGGCAAGATTCCGGTGCCGGCCAATGCGGTGATGAGCAAGGAAATCGACCTCAAGGGCACTTTCCGCTTCGGGACCGAGTTCAACCATGCCGTCGAGCTGATTTCCGCCGGGGAGATCGATGTGCTCAAGCTGGTGACTGCGGAACGATCCCTGGCCGCGGCAAATGATGCGTTTCAGCTTGCCGCCGACCGCTCGCGCAGCGTCAAGGTCATGCTCACGGCGGACTAGGCGGAGAGAACCTTCGCAGCCATCAGGGCGAGCAGCTTCTCGTCGGCGAAATCCCTGGCAGCCATACTCGCTCCTGCGGCAACGAGTTGCTCAGGTTCAAGCCCGGTGGCAATGCCAATCGTGGTGATGCCGGCGGCGGTGGCCGACATGATGCCGGTGCGCGAATCCTCGAAGGCCACGCAGTTGGCCGGATCGGCGCCAAGGATGCGCAGGCCCTCGAGATAGGGCAGGGGGTGCGGCTTGCCATGAGCGAGTTCGTCGCCAATGACGACGTCCTTGAAGCGCCCGCGCACCCCGATGCTGTCGAGCAGCAATTCGGCGTTGGGACGGGGGGCGTTGGTCACCGCGATGGCGGGCAGGCCTTGCGCATCGGCCCAGTCGAGCAAGGCGAACAGGCCGTGCACGGACTCGACGCCCGCGGCAGCCAGGTCACGGAACAGCGCTTCCTTGCGCATCATGATGTCCCATTGGACTGCGGGCGTCTCGCCGGGGAAAAACCGCGCGCCGATGGCTTCGTTGGCCATGCCCTGCAATTCACGCCCGAAACGCTCTTTATCGAACTGATGCCCATAAGGAGCAAAGGCCTGGTTGAAGGCCTTGAGGTGCAGCGGATCGCTTTCAACCAAGGTGCCGTCGATGTCGAAAAGCAGTCCGGAGCGAGGTTTAAGGGCCATTTTGATCTTGCGGTTCCAGCGCGGGGTTAATCGTCGGCGGCTCGAGCCTTCGGCCGTGAGCCTGCTGTGGGATGCCTAGCGATGCTCCATGGACATGACTTTAAGCGTTTCCTCGCGGATGTCGGCGAGAACGTCCCGCTTGAGGGTGGAGAACTCGGGGCTGGTGACGATGTCGTAGCGGCGGGGGCGCTCCAGATCGACCTTGAGTTCCCGCTTGAGCCGGCCGGGCCGCGACGCCAGAACAACCACCCGGTCAGCCAGGAAGATGGCTTCCTCCACGTCATGGGTGACGAACAGCACGGTGACCTTGTGGTCTTCCCATACTTTGAGCAGCAACTCCTGCATCATGCCGCGGGTCTGGGCATCGAGGGCTCCGAACGGCTCGTCCATCAGGAGCAGGGAGGGCTTGTAAACGAGGGCGCGCGCAATGGCGACACGCTGGCGCATGCCGCCCGAGAGCTGGCGCGGATAGGCCTGCTCGAAGCCGGCGAGCCCCACTTCGGCGATGAACTGGCGCACCAGTTCAGCTTTTTCGGCCTTGCCCATGCGGCTCTTTTCGAGCGCAAAGAGGATGTTGCCCTCAACGGTCATCCACTCGAAGAGGCTATAGCCCTGGAACACGAAGCCACGGTCCCGGCCGGGGCCGGTCACCGATTTGCCATCGATAAGGACATCGCCAAAGGTCGGCTCGGTCAGGCCGCCAACCATGTTGAGGAGCGTAGACTTGCCACAGCCCGAGGTGCCGACGATGGAAACGAATTCGTTGGGCGCGACGGTCAGATCGATGCGGTCGATGGCCAGGAACTCGTCATCGCCCTCGCCAAAAATCTTGCCGACCGCATCAACGACGATCTTGGGAGTGGATACGGCGCTCATCGATTACCCGTCCAGCGGAATAGGGAGCGGCCCGTGCGTTTGAAGGCGTAGTCCGTCAGCAAGCCGAGCAGGCCGATAAACAGCGTGCCGAAGATGATGGTGTCGGTGGCAAGATAGCGCTGGGCGTCCATGATGCGGCGGCCAAGGCCGGTTTGGGCGGCAACCAATTCTGCAACCACGAGATAGGTCCAGGTCCAGCCAATGGTGATGCGGCACGTGTCCCAGATGGCGGGCAGGGCGGCGGGCAGGATGATGCGCCACAGGATCTCGGTATTGGAAAAGCCCAAGGTCTGGCCGGCACGAATGAGGTTGATGTCGATGGTCTTGACATTGTCCATCACCATCAGGGCCATCTGGAAAAAGGTCCCGAGGAAAAGGATCAGGATCTTCTGCTCGTCCCCGATGCCGGCCCATAGGATGGTCAGCGGGATCAGCGCCACGACGGGCATGTAGCGAATGGTCGAGATCAGCGGCTCAAGGGCGCCTTCGAACAGGCGAAAATTGCCCATGAGGATGCCGATCGGAATGGCCAGCAGCGCCGCACTCAGCCAGCCCACAAGGATGCGGTAGACGCTGACACTGGCGTCCTGAAGGAGAATGCCCGTGCTGATCTGCCGCCAGGCTTCTTCGAGGATGGCGTAGGGGCTGGGAAGAAAGAGGGGTTTGACGAGGCCCAGCGCCGTGACCGCCCACCACACCAGCACCAGCGCGACCGGAACCACAAAGCCTGCGCTGTTGAAAACGCTGTCTGGAATGGATTGGCGCAGCCGCAACAGGCCGGCTCGGCTGCGGCTCTTGCGGCGATCGGTCCGGCCTGCAGCGGCGGCTTGGGCGATGCTCGAACTCTTGGGCATGCTGGTTCTTGTGATCCGGAGTGAAAGCCGGCGCCCGGGAGCGCCGGCCAAGGATTAGCGGCCGGCGGCCGCGTTGACCGCCCCGAGGTCGAGGAAGTCTTCCCCGGTCGGCACGGTCTTGACGTCGTTCGGATTGGCCTGCTGCATGATACCGCCGATCTCTTCGACGGTGGCCTGGAACTCGCCGCCAAGGGCTGCGGCATTTTCAGCGAGGTCATAGAGGTGCACGCCGGCAAAGGCGGTGTTGAATTCCTCGATGGGGCTGCCGACGGCGTCGGCAATGATCTTGCCGCCTTCTTCCGGGTTGTCGCGCATGAAGGTCACCGCCTGGTCCCAGGCCTTGATGATGCCCACCAGGGCGTCCTGGTTTTCGGCAATGAAGCTTGCTTCGGCGGCCAGGACGTCACTGATCAGGCCCGGCTTTTCGCCAGCCGTATAGAGCACCTTGAAGTCCGGACCCTGCGCCAGGGCAGCGGAGATATAGGGCTCATAGGTGACGGCAATGTCCACGCGGCCAGCGATCAGCGCCAGGCCCGCATCAGCGGCCGCCAACGGGACAGCTTCCACATCGGCAATGGTAAGGCCGTTGGAGTTAAGCGCGTAGTTGATCAGCAGATCGCTGGTGGAGCCGATCTCATAGGCGACCTTCTTGCCCTTGAGCTCGGCGATCGACGCGATGTTGTTGCCGGCCAACACGGCGTCAGCCGTCGTCGAGCCGTCCATGATCATGAAGCCCTTGAGGTCCACGCCGTTGTTGATGTTGAGGATCACGGTGTTGGTGGCAGCCGAGATGACCTGGATATTGCCGCTGGCAAGCGCTGCCGCCATGTCCTGGTCCCAGGTGAAGTTGATAAGGTCAACTTCGACGCCGTTCTCTTCGAAAAAGCCCTTTTGATCGGCAATCCAGAGCGGGCCATAGCCAAGCCAGGGCTGCACGCCGATCTTGATGGCCTCAGCATGAGCAGGAAGGGCGAGCGCCGTCAGCGCCAGGCTCGCGAAGGCAATGGATGCAATTTTCATGGGCAATTTCCTTTGGTGGCACGCCGGTGAGCAATCGGCCGCATACATGAACGGATTAGATCAGCTTGCAAAGTGCAAGAGCAGGTTCGTGGTGATTCTGCCCACATCGTTTTGATCATCGGGGCCAGGCAGGGCGCCAAGGAAACATACGGAACTAGCGGAAAAGACGGCCCCGCCTGATGGATGGAGCAGATAGGTCATCTCGGCGAGGCGACGAGCTTCCCGCTCCGGCGAGCCACCTTCATACCATCGGCCGGGATCGTCGACATAGTTCTCGGGAAAGCCCGAAGCGGTGGCGAGAACCACGATCCCGTCCGGGGTGCCGAGGAGCCGGTTGGTGTTGTCGACCTCGTAGCCAGCGGCTCCGCCGAGAACCATGCCGGTATCGCCAAAGTTCTCTCCGATCACGCCATCGAACAGCCAGGCGAACCCCTCGTCATGGCTGGCCGGCGCGCGGGTGAAGGGCAGGGCCTTGCTGAACCCCATCAAGGCAATGCCGACGCCGGTCAGGCTGAACTCGCCCCGGCCCCGGTCGCGCAAATAGCCGCCTGGCTCGTTGGTGAGGGCGAGCGGCATCTCGGCGAGCGGGCCGTCCCAGGTGCGGCCCGGCTGGGTGGGGCCACGGCGCAGCTCCATCAAATCGTCCTTGAAGGCGACTGCGGCGGCAAAGCCATTGCCCCCCATATAGGCCAGGCGCCCGCCACCGGCGACATAGGTGCGGTAGGCTTCTTCCATGGCGACCGAGAGATATTCGGGGTGGCTGCCGGTGACAACGCCCTTGTAGCGCGCCAGCAGGTCAGCGCCTTCCCGATGCAGATCATGATCGGTGGTGAGGTCGAGGGCGATGCCGTTGCGGGCGGCAAAGCGCAGGAAATGCAGATCGACGGGCAGCAGATGGGGCGCGCCGCAAAGCGGGTAAAGGTAATCGTCGCGCAGGGTGGCCTTTGGCCGCCGGGTGGATGCAAGGGAAACACCACTCGTGTCCGAGTGATAGTCGTAGAGTGAACGTAGATTGTTGGCGCGGGCGAACGCATGACCACGATCGGTGCCGATCCATTCGTAGAGATGCGGCGGCAGGAATTCATCGGCATAGGCGAGATAGGCGGCGGTGGGTGCCACAAAGAGCAGCCGAGATTGGGCCTGTTGAGCAGAAACAAAGAACGGCAGCCGCTCGATCTCGCCGCCTGCAGTCACCAGTTCAACCGCGTAGACGCCCGATCGTGCATCGGCGGGAATGTCGATGGCGAAGTTTGCGGACCACTCAAGGCCAGCCATGTCCGTGTCGTGAAAATGGATGGCGTCGTAATGGCTGGGTGTCAGCCGCGGATCAAGGCTCGAGCCGTCCCAACGGGCGGAGCGGACGCAAAAGGTTGGGTTGTTATGCAGCGTCAACTGCAGGTCGCCCGCGGGAAGTGGCTCCGTGGTGAATAGCGTCGGAAACGTCCAGTTGGCCCGGCCCCTCTCGGTGGTGACGGCGATGTTGCCGAGGCGACAGTTGAGGGTCGGGAGTGCTTCGCCTGCATCCGAGCAGAAGACCAGCCTTTGAGGTGTCTGAGCTGCAAGCTCGCAGGACAGCGTGAAAGGGCTGAAGCGATGTAGGGCAGTGATCGCGAGGGTGCCAGCCGCGAGCTCGACCTTCAGCCATTGGTTGGTGGGCAGGGTGCCGATCAGGGTTTCGGCGCCTGCAGCCTGGTAGATCAGCCGGTCATTGTCCTCGACGAGGAGCGCGAAGCTGCCGGTATCGAGCAGCACGCGCCGACCGGAATTCCGGGTGAGCAGGAGCTCGAACGAGAGCGCGGTGACTGCGGCCGGCGCCTCGATGCTCAGCCAGGAGCCTTGCGAGAAGCTGCAATGCTTGACCTCCTGCAGACGCTTGACCGGCCAGTCCAGCTCCGGCAGATCGTCGCGATCAAGAGCACGGATACGGACCGCTGCGACCGGGCTGCGGCTGGAACAGGAAACCAGGCGCTCCCGAGCGGCATCGCCGGTCCAGGGTTCGACATAGCCGGTCACGGCCATGGCCGCGTGATCAATAGTGCGCCGCATCGGTTGAAGTCTCGCAGAAGAGCTTGGCTTCTAGAGCACCCAAGACGCGACGCAAAGTCCTGTCTTGCCATCCGTCTGACCCAGGAAGCTTGGTGAAGCCGGAAACAAGCTTGGGCCCAGCAGGCTCGCGGCAGGGCGGAGCCGATGAGACAGCCATCCAACAGGGCGGGGGCGGTGTATGGATAATTTCAGCACAAAGAGGACTTGCTAAGGATTTTTTCAGCGCTAGGCTTGGTGCCTCCCTCCAGCCTCCTCAAGGACCCGCAAGTGACCTCGACCTGCCGCATGATCCTCGACGTTGATACCGGCATCGACGATGCCATGGCCGTGGTGTTTGCGCTCAATCATCCCGGCATTCAGCTGGAAGCGCTGACCACAACCTACGGCAATATCGATGTGGCTTCCGCCACGCGCAACACGCTGCAGCTGCTGGAAGCGGCGGGACGGACCGATATTCCGGTGGCGGCGGGGTGTTCGCGGGCGCTGACGCGGCCGTTTCACAAGCGCGGCAGCCGCATCCATGGCTCCAATGGGTTGGGCGAAGTGGAACTGCCGCTGCCCACAAGCCAAGCGCGGCCGATCTGGGGGCCAGACCTGATCATTGAGCTGGTGCGGGCCAATCCGGGCGAGTTGACGCTGGTGCCGGTGGGGCCGATGACCAATGTGGCGCAGGCCTTGATGAAGGCGCCTGACATTGCCGAAAAGCTCAAAGGTCTGGTGCTGATGGGCGGCACGGTCTGGCATCCGGGCGTGCCCGGCATCCCGTCACCCGTCGCCGACGCCAATTTCTTCAACGATCCGGAGGCAGCGCGGATCGTGTTGCAATCGGGCGCGCCGATCACATTGGTGGGCATGGATGTGACCATGAAAACCAAGCTGACGGCACCGATGATGGACGATATCGCCGCGCGCGGCGGCAAGGCAGCCGGGATCACGATGCAGGCGGCGCGGTTCTACCTCGCAGCTTATCAGGCGCAGTATCCGGACATCACTTATTGCGCGCTGCATGACCCGCTGGCGGTGGCGGTGGCGCAGGACCCATCGGTGGTGACCATCGAGCCGATGCAGATCGATGTGGAATGCGTTGGCGAGCTGACGCGCGGCCAGGTTATTCCCGATCGCCGCCGAACCGGCACGACGGTGCCCAATGCCGGCGTGGCCGTGGCGGTGGACAGCGAGCGCTTCGAGGGGCTGTTCGTGGAGACGATGGTGGCGGGCGCCTAGCGGCTGCGTTCGGGGGCGATGAGCCAGGGATAGGCGAAGTCGGCGAATTTTTCGGCGGCTTGCGTCGCGTCGGGGGAGCGGGAGGCGACCCCGGCAGCAAGGGCTTCGAGCAGGGCCAGGATCGCGGTATCGGACGTGGAGCTGAAGGAGCGGGTGGCGCGCACATAAAGCGTCAGCGTGCCAAGGCTCGCCAGGGGCGAAGTCTGCTGATCGGTGATGGCGAGAATGGGGATGCCGCGGCGCTGCACGGTGCGGGTGATTTCCACGGTGTCGCGCATATAGCGCGGGAAGGCGATCGAGACCACGAGGTCCTTTTTGGTGAAACGCGAAAGATTGCGGGCCGCCGAAAGCGTGCCCCCGCCATTATCGATCATGCGCACCGGCCGGTCGGCGAGTTCCAGGCGATGGGCAAAGACATTGCCGAGGGCGGCGGCATTGTCGAAGGCGAGGATGAAAATGTTCTCGGCCCCGAGGATCATCTCCACGGCCTGCTCGGCGCTGGCGGTATCGAGATTGCGGATTGTCTGGGTGAGATTGTCGATGTCCTGCTCGATGGAGGCGGCGATTACATCGCGCAGACTCGACTTTTCCGAGAGCTTGGTGCGCAGGCGCTCCACCGGGGCAAACACCGATTCAAAGCCTTGCACCACCTCGGCGCGAAACTGCGCATAGCCTTCAAAGCCCAAGGAACGGGCAAAGCGATTGGCGGTAGCGACGGAAACGCCAGAGGCGGTGACGGTATCGTTGATGCTCATCTGCGCCACCTGCATCGGCTCGGAGAGCACGAAATCGGCGAAGGAACGCAAGGCTGGCGATAACTCCGGATAGGCCTTGGCGATGCGCTGGGCGACTTCGGAATCGGCAGGCAAATAGCCAAATGATGAAGTTTTAGGCAGGTTCAATTTTTGCCTCCGAATGCTATTGTAATCAAAATTACATATGCTAGCGTAGTTGTAACAACCGATTACAGCCAGCGCTTTTGCGGCCGTAAACGCCAAGCTTCGCATGTGTGGACAGCAGCAAGGAGCCGTGCCGATGGGGTTTTCGCGCTATTTTCAACCGAGCCGGCGGCAGGTGTTGCTGGCGGGGAGTGCCGGTCTGGGATTGAGCCTGCTGCCGCGAGGGGCCTGGGCGCAGGAAGCGGGTAAGACCGCAATCACCCAAGCCTTCGGCTGGATCTCCAATGTGGAATATGCCGGCTTCTGGACGGCACTTGAGCAGGGCTATTTCGCCGAGGAAGGGATCGAGGCGGACTTCCTGGCTGGCGGCCCCAATGCCCCCGATGTGCTCGTATCGCTCGCAGCTGACAGCGCCCAGATCAGCAATGCCAACTGGCTGCCGGTGCTCGATGCTATCGAAAAAGGCAATGACTTCGTGGTGCTGGGCGCCATGTGGCAAAAGAGCCCCGCGGCACTGATATCGCTGGCAGCCAAGCCCGTGCGCGAGGCCAAGGATCTGGTGGGGGCGCGGATCCTCGCGCAGAACCCCACGGACAAGCTGATCATCGACGCCATTCTGGGCAATGCCGGACTGCCGCTCGACTACGAGATCATGCCGACCGGGTTCTCGCCCGAGCCGCTTCTGTCGGGCGATGGCGATGTGTATTTCGCCTTTGCGACCAATCAGCCGATCACGCTGGAAAATCTGGGCCTGGTGCAGGGCACCGACTTTTTCGTGACGCTGATGGATGACCTAGGCTACCAGGTCAAGCAGGCGCTGATGGTGACCAAGAAATCGTTCCTCGCCGAAAACCGGCCGGCGATGGTGGGCTATATCAGGGCGCTGATCCGCGGCTGGGATTATGCCTTTGCCAATCCCCAATATGCGCCACAGATCGTAGTGGACAAATATGGCGCCGATCTGGGGCTCGACCTCGCCCAGCAGCAGCGCCAGATGGAGCTGCAGATTCCGCTGATCAAGCCGGAAGGCGAGGGCAAGCTGTTCTGGTTCGACCCCGCCGTGATCGAGGGGGCGATGACGGATGCAGCAGTGGCGGCGGGCCGCAAAGTGCCGCCCCTTGCCGAGCTTGTGGACCTAAGCGTGCTCGAGGAAGCGCACGCGACGCTCTGAGTTTTAGAGAGCCTCCCTATCCTGTGGTTCCATCCCGCGCCGTGGCGGGGTGGCTGGTTCAACGCGCCCATGCGCAGCCCTTTGGAGTGTGCCGATATGCTGAGACGCCAATTGCTTGCATCCGCTGCCGGGGGTCTGTTGGCCTCGGCCTTGTTGCCGCGCTTTGCCATGGCGCAGGCGAGCACGCCGTTGCGCGTGCAACTCGGCTGGATCGCCAATGTGGAATATGGCGACCACTGGATTGCGCTGGAAAATGGGTTGTTCAGCGGGGCGGGGCTGGATGTGACGGTGAGCCCGGGCGGGCCCAATGCACCCGATCCCTTGACCCTGATTGCGGCGGGCAATGCCGAGATCGGTTACACCAGCTGGCTGCCATTTCTGGATGCCGTTGGGCGCGGCAATGATTTCGTGCTGATCACGGCGCGCCAGCAGACGTCGCCCTTGGGCATCATTTCGCTGGCGGCCAAGCCGATCTTGACGCCCCAAGACATTGTGGGTTCGCGGATCCTGGCGCAGGGCCCGGCGGAAGAAACCGCCATCCAGGCGACGCTGGGCTTGGCGGGGCTCGACCCAGAGAGCTGGACCATGGTGCCGGCCGGGTTTTCGCCCGAGCCGCTGGTGGCCGGGGATGGCGAGGGTTACACCGCCTTTGCGGTGAACCAGACCATTACGCTCGAAAACATGGGCCTGGTGCCAGAAAAGGACTTCTTTTTCCGCTCCTTTGATCAACTGGGCTTTCCCTCCTATGCGGGGCTGGGCTTTGTGTCGCGGGCATTTCTCGAGGTCAACCGGCCGGCGATCGTGGCCTATCTCGCTGCATTGATGCAGGCGTTCCAGGTCAATGAGGCGGATCTGACGCTGGCGCCCCAGCTGGCGGTGGAGAAATACGGCGCCGATTTCGGGCTCGAATTGGCCCAGCAGACCCGACAGAACGAGCTGCAGCTTCCCTTCATGCGACCGGGCGGAGATCCGGCTTATCCGATCTACGGGCTCGACAAGGCCAAGATGGCGGGCCCGATGTATGACGCGGCACGCGCAACCGGGCGCACCGAACTCCCCCCCATTGACGATATCGTCGACACCAGCCTCGCCCAGGAAGCGCTGGCTTCGCTCTGACCTGTTTATCCCAAGGAGATCACCCCATGACCCCAGACAACTTCACCACCAAGGGCGAGCCGCAGCTGGTGGATGTGGTGGTGACCGGCGCCGAGATCGTGACCCTCGATGCCGAAAATCGGGTGATCAGCGATGGCACGATCGCAGTGGATGGGGGGCGGATCGTCTTTTTGGGTGAGGGGGAAGGGGGGCGAGCCTATCGGGGGCGCACCACCATCGATGCACGGGGGCGGATCGCTATGCCCGGGCTGATCGATGCGCATTTCCATACCGGGCAGCAATTGCTGCGAGGAAAGCTGCAGGCGATAGCCAGGAAGCGCCCACTCAAGCTGCCGGTGTGGAAGAACTACCTGATCCCGTTCGAGAGCTGCCTCGAGCCCGAGGATGTGTATTTGTCGGGGCTCGTCGCCTACACCAACATGATCCAGGTCGGCACCACCTGTTTCGCGGAAGCCGGCGGACCACACCCCGACGAGATGGGACGGGCGGCCATGGATGTAGGCATTCGGGGGTTCGTGTCGCTCTCGACCGTTGATCAGAGCGAAAATATTGGCGCGGAAGTGCCGGCCAATATGCTGATGACGCATGACCAGGCGCTCGAGCGCAATGTGGCGCTGGTAGAGCGCTGGCAGAGCAATGAGCGGGTCAAGGCGTGGCTGAGCCTACGGCAGGTGATCGTGTGCTCGCCCGAGCTGATCCGCGATATCTCGCAAGCTTCGCGGGACCTGGCGGTGAAGATCCATACCCATTTGTGTGAGGGCAGCTACGAGATCGACTATACGCTCGAGAAATTCGGGCTGCGGCCGACCGAGTGGCTCGAGACCATGGATGTGCTGGACCACAACCTGCATTGCGCCCATTCGGTGCTGCTCTCGCCCAAGGAAGTGGATCTTTACGAGAAGTACCAGCTCTCGGCCTGTCATTGCGGCTTCAACAATTATTCCATCGGCCATCCCCGGCTGATCGAAATGTGGAAGCGCGGCATTGCCATCGGGCTGGGTACGGACGGCCCGGGGTCGGCGGGAACGCTCGATCTGTTCCAGGTGGCGCATGTGGCGCGCGTGGGGCAGCAGGCGGTCAATTCAGCCGTGTTCCACCAGCGCGAGCCGATTTCCTCCGAAGAACTGCTGCGGATCGCGACCCATGGCGGGGCACGGGCGCTGGGGATTTTTGACCAGGTGGGGAGTCTGGAAGTGGGCAAGAAGGCCGACCTCCTGCTTTGCGACACCTCGCACATGGATCATGCGCCGATCTACGACCCGCTGTTTGTTGCGGCTTCGATCCTGGTCGGCCGGGACGTGGAAACCGTGATCGTGGATGGCAAGGTGGTGATGCAGGATCGCGCCATGCAGGGGATCGACCAGGAAGCGATCCGCGCCAAGCTCAAGGAGCGCCTGCCCGTGATTTCCGAACGGTTCGAGCGGCTGGTGGCGTGATGAGCAGCCCAACGGTGTCCCAGGACTGGTCGATCAATGTCGACCGCGTGCGCAAGAGTTTCAAGCTCGACGACGGCAAGGAGTTGGTGGCCATCGAGGAGGTGGACCTCAAGATTGGCAAGGGCGAATTCGTCGCCCTGCTCGGACCTTCTGGCTGTGGCAAGAGCACAGTCTTGCGGCTGGTGGCGGCGTTGGACGCGGCCACCCATGGCCGGGTGAGCGTGGAAGGACGTGATCCGCTGGAGCTCTCGCGCGCGCACCGGCTGGGCGTGGCGTTCCAGGATCATGCGCTTTTGCCCTGGCTCACCATTCACGACAATATCGCGCTGCCCTTCAAAGTAGCGGGACGGAAGGTCGATGAGGCGCGGGTGGCGGAACTGCTCGCGCTGGTGGGGCTGACGGGGTTCGAGAAGGCGCGGCCCAAGCAGTTGTCCGGCGGCATGCGCCAGCGTGTGTCCATTGCGCGGGCGCTGGTGCTGCGGCCCGATGTGCTGCTGCTTGACGAGCCCTTCGGCGCACTCGACGCGGTGACGCGCCGGCACATGAATGTGGAACTGCAGCGGATCTGGAGCGAAGCCAAGATCACGACCCTCCTCGTCACCCATTCGGTTGAGGAAGCGCTGTTTCTCGCCGACCGCGTGATCGTGATGAGTGGGCGGCCGGGGCGGGTGATCAAATCCATCGACGTGCCATTCGCGCGGCCGCGCAGTCCCGATGTGCAACGCACGGCCGAATTCCATCACTTGGCCGATGAGCTGACGCTGGCACTGGAACCCGAGGGGCTGCATTGATGCGCATCGCGAGCGACAAGGCGCAGGCGGGGGTGCTGGGGGCCATCGGCATCCTGCTGTTTCTGAGCCTCTGGGAAGTAATCGGGGTTAACCGGTTGGCAGGGCTGACTTGGCCGCCGCTGAGTACGGTCCTCGTGTTCATGTTTGATCCCTCGCGCCAAGCGCTGTTTTTGCGCGCCATGGGGGCGAGCTTTTCCATGGTGGCGGCGGGCTATGCGCTAGGGACGCTGATCGGCGTTGTGACCGCAGGGCTCGTGCATGTGGTGCCGGTGTTGCGGCCGGGTCTCGACCGGCTCGCCGGGGTGATCCACGCCATTCCCGCCATTGCGCTGGCTCCCTTGTTTATCGTGCTGCTCGACCGGGAATTGACCGGGATGGCGATCGCAACGCTCAATGTGTTCTTTGTGCTTTATGTCGCGACCACATCGGGACTGGCCAATTCCACGGTGACGCACCGGGACCTCTTCCAGGTGCTGGGCTCCTCGCCATTGACGCGCCTCTTGCGCCTCGATTTGCCGGCCGCACTGCCGGCTATGGTGAGTGGGCTGAAATTTGCCATTCCTGCCGCTTTCATCGGCGCGATCCTCGGCGAATGGTTTGGCTCCTCGCGCGGGCTGGGGCTGCTCATGGTCAGCGCGATGCAGAACTTCCAGATCCCGCTGCTGTGGAGCGCGGTGTTTATCGCCTCGGCGGCTTCGCTTCTGGCTTTTGGAGCGATGAGCCTGCTCGAGCGCTTTGTTTATGGGCGATACGCATGAGCACATCGGCAAAACGAAGCTTTGGCTCTACCCTGCGTACCGCCGTGTCGCGCTACTGGGGCGTCCTGGCGGTGTTGTTGGCTTGGCAGGCCTGGGTGTCGATCTCGGGCGTCAACGCCATTGTCATGCCCCAGCCCATCAATGTGCTGACGGATCTGGTCACCAATCCGATGGTGTACATCACCAATGGCGGGCAAACCCTGATACTTGCCGCCCTGGGGCTGGTGCTGGGCATGCTCCTGGGCACGATTGTTGCGGTGCTGGCCTGGACCTCGCGGCTGCTGAACGGGATCCTCGTGCCATTGGGGCTGATCTTTTCTTCGGTGCCCGTAGTGGCGCTGATCCCGGTGCTGGCGCGCCTCCTCGGCTATGACCTCAAAACCGTGCTCGCCATTGTGGTGATCATCTCGTTTTTCCCGGCCTTTGTGTTCACCTCGGCCGGGCTCAAGGCACTGCCGCCCGGGAGCGATGATCTGTTCAAGGTCCTCGGGGCTTCGCGTCTGACGCGGTTTTTCCACCTGGTGCTGCCTTCGGCCGTGCCCAACTGGATGATCGCGCTGCGTCTGGCCGCGCCCCCAGCAGTGCTGTCGGCCATGGTAGCCGAATTCCTGATGGGCTCGAGCGGGCTTGGCTACCTGTTCCGCTCGGCGGCCAGTGATTTCCAGACGGAGCGGGCCTTTGGCACCAGTGTCGTGGCCACCGTGATCTCGGTGCTGTGCTTTACCGCGGCCCTTGGGGCAGAGCGGCGCGTCAACAACAGATGGAAGTGAGCGCAATGAACGAAGATCTCGAACATCTCATCCCCGCCATCGCCACGGTGCAGGTGGACAATGAGCGCGTCAGGGCCACCCGCTACCACTTTGCGCCGGGATCGGAGACCGGCTGGCACAAGCATGGCCATGACTATGTTGTTGTGCCCACACTGGCTGGAACGCTGACCATTGTTGAACTCGATGGTAGCCGACGAGAGGTCGCCTACCTGGTGGGGGAAAGCTATGGGCGAGTGCTGGGGGCCGAGCACAATGTGGTCAACCTTTCTGACAGCCCCGTCGAATTTGTTGAAATCGAGCTGAAGTAGGTTGTTTGCCGATGTCCAAAGTCACCTTGCCACCCGATCCCTGGCAGAACGTCAAGACCCAGCACGGCATCCCTGCCGATGAGGTGATCTCGGGCCTGCAAAAATGCCTCCGGCGCGGCATGGCCGAGACCGCGCTCCTGCTGGCCTATGAGATGTATGTGACCAGCCCCGAAATGGAGGAAATGCTGTGGTCGCGCTTGTGCGTGATCGCAGTGGAGGATGTGGGGGCGGGCAATCTGAACCTGCCGGTGCTGGTGGATACGCTTTATCGCACCCATCAACGCTATCCGCGTCCGATCGGGGACCGCTTCCTGTTCGCGGCGCACGCCATCCGGCTGATTGCCGACAGCCCCAAGGACCGTACCACCGACGACATGGTCAATTTCGCGCGGCTGGAAAACGTCGTGCGCAACAAGGCGCCCGAAGTGCCCGACTTCGCCATCGACATGCATACCAAGCGAGGCTGGGAAATGGGGCGCGGCTACGAGCATTTCATGACCGAAGCGTCGCGCGTCGAGAACCGGATCGAAACCGGCGACACCTCCTATCGCGACCGCATCATGGCGGCCATTGCGGCGGGCGAGCTGTCCTGAGGGCGCGACATGAAAACGGTTTACCTAGCCGGCCCCGAGGTGTTTTTTCCGGACGGGGCAGCAATCACCGCGGCCAAACGCGAGCTGACCCGCAGCTATGGCTTTGTGCCCCAAATCTGGAACGAGGAGCGGGACTGGCCCAGCGACAAGTTCGAGATCGGTGTGTTCATCGCTCGGGGCAATGAAGCGGTGATGAGCGACAGCGACTTCATTATCGCCAACATGACCCCGTTCCGGGGCATCAGCGCCGATGTGGGCACGGCCTATGAAATCGGCTTCATGTGCGCGCAAGGCAAGCCCGCCTTTGGCTACACCAATGATGGCAGGTTTTATGGGCAGCGCGCCGCCGAAGATTTCTACGGCGGCAAGGTGGCGCCGGATGCCAAGGGCGTGACCCGCGGGCCGGACGGGCAGATGGTGGAAGACCATGCCATGTCCGACAATCTGATGCTGGATGGGGGCATGCATTTGCGCGGCGGGCTAGTGGCGCGGCCGCCGGCAGGCACGGTGCTGCCCTTTGGCAATCTCAGCGTGTTTGAGGCGTGCCTGGCGGCCGCCAAGCGCTTTTTCGGGACGGCTAGCTGATGGCGCCTGATGCCACGGCGTTGAGCGCGGAGCTGGCCACAGGTCGGGTATCGGCGGTGGAGTTGGTGGAGCAGAGCATTGCCGCCATCAAGGCTGGCGATGGCGTGCTCAATGCCGTGGTGGTGCGCGACTTCGAGCCGGCGCGGGCCGCGGCTGAGCAGGCCGACCGGTGCCTCGCAGCGGGCGAGCGGCTGCCGCTGCTGGGCGTGCCGATCACCATCAAGGAAAGCTTTGATGTGGAGGGGCTGCCCACCAGCTGGGGGCTGGAGGCTTTTCGCGGCGCGGTGGCGCGCGAGGACGCGGTAGCGGTGGCCCGGCTGCGCGCCGCCGGCGCGGTGATCCTCGGAAAAACCAACGTGTCCCAGGGCTTGGATGGCTGGAATGCCGATAACCCGGTTTATGGCCGGACGGGCAATCCGGTGCGGGCAGGGTTGTCGCCGGGCGGTTCGTCTTCGGGGGCAGCGGCGGCGGTGTCGGCGGGTTATGTGCCGCTCGATATCGGCTCTGATCTGGGGGGCTCCATCCGCGGGCCGGCGCAGTTTTGCGGCATTTGGGGGCATGTGGCGAGCATGGGGCTGATCCCCTTGCGCGGCCATGCGCTGGCTGGGCGCAAGGCGCGGTTCGACCTGTCCTGCCCCGGGCCGCTGGCCCGGAGCGCGCGGGATCTTGAGTTGGGGCTCACGGTCATGGCGGGGCCCGATGCCGATGAGGCAGTGGGATATACGCTGACGCTGCCGCCGCCGAGGGTGGAGAAACTGAGCGAGTTGCGGGTCCTGGTGCTGGAGGAGCATCCGATGGTGCCCACCGACCCCGAAGTGCGGGCAGGGGTGGCGCTGGCGGCGGCACTGCTCGGGCGGGCAGGGGCGAAGGTGCGGCGCGCGGAGGGCGTGATGCCCGATGTGGAGGAGGCGACGCGGATTTATCTGCGGCTGCTTGGGGGCGCGGTGGCGCTGGGGCAGACGGCGGACCAGCTGGCGGCGGCACACGAAGAACTCCGGGGGCTCGATCCTGGGAGTATGGCGGCGTGGCGCATCGGCGGCATGGTGGCGAGCCATGCCGAGTGGATCGAGGCCAATGAAGCGCGGGTGAAGCTGCGCTGGGCCTGGCAGGAGGTGTTTCGCGATTGGGATGCGCTGATCTGCCCGCCTATGTCGGTGGCGGCGCTGGGGGAAGCGGAAGCCGCGGCGCCGAGCGTGTTGGTGGATGGCGTTGCCATGGAGCGGGGCGACAGCGTGGCCTGGACCGCCCTGGGAAATGGGGCGGCGCTGCCGGCCACGGTGATGCCGATAGGGCGCATGCGCGACGGCCGGCCCACCGGCATCCAGATCATCGGGCCTTATTTGGAAGATCGCACCACGATCGCCATCGCAGGACTGCTGGACGTCGCGCAATGTCGGTAAAAACCGCGTTTGTGAAAGGTTGATGCAAGATAGGAGCAGTATGGTGCTCGAGCTTCAAGCAAGGCATTGATTCGCCGGTGCGATGAAGGCAGGATCCTAGACAAGGTGGAACAAGTGCGACACGACTTCACAAGCCGCTTGAAGCGCAAGGCATTGCTGAGCGCCCTTGTTCTTTCGCCAACAGTCGCCCAGGCGGCCGACTTCGATTCTTTCGGTGCGGCCGCAACCGAGCTCGTGGCGATCGAAACGAGCAAACCTGACCTGATTTTCGAGTTCGGCCTGGGTGTCGGCACTGCTCCAATCTATCCGGGCTCGACCGAGTACGGCATGACGGTCAACCCAATCATTCGCGTCGAGCGTCTCAATATCCCCGGGCTCATCGATATCGGCGGAGAAAAGTCCGCCGGCGGTTTGCGGTTCGGCCCATCCTTTGCAGTGCAAGGGGAACGGATCAGTTCAGACCACGAGCAGCTCCTGGGACTGGACGACGTCGATACGACCTACGAGGTGGGCGGCCGAGTTGGCTACGAGTTCATCTTCAGCGACGTGCTCAGTACAGAGCTATATGGGCAGGCACGCTACGCCTTTGGCGGTGCCGAGGGGCTCGTCGGGGAAGTGGGACTGGACGCTACGGCTCGCCTGACACCGCAGCTTGAGGTTGTGGGCGGCGTATACGCGAGCATGGCGGGCGAGGACTATGTGGACACCTATTTCGGCGTGACGGCGCCAGAGGCCATAGCGAGTGGCGGGCGTTTGGACGCGTATGATCCTCGAGCGGGTGTAACGGCGGTTGGCGTCAAGTTGGCCGCGCGCTACGAATTTATCCCGGATACTTTTTTCAATGCGAGTGCCGAATATAGCAGGCTGGTGGCCGATGCTGCCGACTCTCCAGTCGTGCAACTGGGTACCGAAAACCAGTTCGTTGTTGGCGTTGGCCTGTCCAGACGATTTTCGTTCAACTATTAGGTGCCAGACCAAGATTGGGGAATCCGTCGCCCTCGCACCTGCGCAGCAGGCACTAGGTCCATCAGACCTGCCTATCCGGGCGCGTGCCGCCATAAGGGCAGGGTGCTCGCTACCGCCCGATCAAGCCCACGTCAGGAAAGCCTGATTGGGCTCCGACCAGCGGAGTAAGGCGTGCCAACATAAGACATGTTGCGGCGTACGTTCTGGTCATCTGCCCGCGGTCGCTCTAGTCTCGGAAAGACGGAGGCGGAACGGAGCGGGGCTGATTTTGAGCACCACTGACCTGGAGATCGTTCGGCGTGGCTACGCCCGGCAAGTAACAGCGCTTCTGGGCGCCCGCAACGAGAGGCTCGAAGCGGCTTTTGCCGCTGTGCCACGAGAGCGTTTTCTGGGGAGCGACCCCTGGTATATCGTCAAACGGGCTCAGGGCTTTGTTCGCCTGCCAGCCAACGACCCGGTCTATGTGTATCAGGATGTGCTGATTGCCCTCGACGAAGAGCGAGGCATCAATAACGGTAGCCCGTCTTTGCATGCCAGCATGCTCGACGCCTTGGCTCCCAAGCTTGGCGACACCGTCGCCCATATCGGTGCTGGAACAGGCTATTACAGCGCGATCCTTGCTGAACTGGTGGGAGCAACGGGCCGCGTTGTTGCCGTGGAATTTGATCACAACCTCGCCCAGCAAGCGCACAGCCACCTCGCTGATCGGCCCAATGTCGAGGTCATCACCGGTGATGGGGGCGATTGGCCTCGGGAGGACGTTGAAGGCGTTTATGTCAACTTCGCGGTGGAGCGGCCTGCCGAGCCATGGATCGACCGCCTCAAGATGGGCGGACGCCTGGTATTCCCGCTCGGGGTCGCAAGCCCGGCCAAGCCAAATGGCGCCAGGTTTGCTCAAGGTGTGGCGCTACGGGTCGAAAAGGCAAGCGGGTTGCATCCTGCAAGCATTATCAGCCCGGTCAGCTTTATCTTCGCGGAAGGCGCGGCCGGCACGCCAGACCCCGGTCTCGCCCAAGCATTCAAGGACGGTGGCGTGGAGCTCGTACGAAGCCTGGCCTGGCACCAGGAAGTGGACCCGGCCAGGTGCTGGCACGTCGGGGCTGGGTGGGCGCTTTGTTATTGAGGCGTTGCGCTGGGCTTGGGCGGAAGGCAATTGCGAGATGACGGGCGCTTGTTGATAGGGTCTGCCAGCCGACACTGCTGACTGTGCCTCACATCATAAGATGTCCATGCTGATGCCGGACACGCCCGGATTTTGGCGCGTCTCTACATCATAATCTGTCACCGCTTACGCCATAAGTTGGCAGAGGTTCAGTATCCTTCACCTAGAAGCTGTCGTCAGCACTTCATTAACCATAAGTCGCTGATGAAGTTAGCATTTCTGATGTGAGTCTCGTAACGGGCCGTCCTTCGATGCCGGAAAACGAAGCTCGGAGCGCGCATTCCATAGGTTGGGAATTGAGGAGCGGTAATCGGATGGCTGCTTAAGCCCAGCTCTCGGATTTTCCGCACCATGGCTGCCACACCAGCACTTGCACGGCTATCTATGTCGGGTGGCGAAAGCATGTTGACACTGGCTCCTGTTTTGTTCTTATCTAACTCCGCTCACGTATGCAGCGCGTGACCTTCCCATTGCCGGTCTAGCCGGCCTATCGAAGGAACAACGCCATGAGCGAAAACAAAGTCCCTGCGGCATCTGCCGCGGATTTGCTTGCACGCGCTTACATCGACGCGCTCGCAGCGGCCGAAAACGTCAAAATTAAATCAATGGTCCGTCGGCAAGACGACGTTCGCCGCCGCCGTGGCCAAAACCGCCGGCGTTCCCCTCATTGCGACATCGGTCGCGGAATGGAATGCGGCTCCATACCTCAGCGGCACCTTGCAGAGGATCAGCGATGCCTTAGACCGGCGACTATGTCGAGTATTGGTCGCAGATCGTCAACTATGTGCTCGAACATCTCAGCGGCATCGCCAACAACGAGGGGGTGGTTGTGATCGGCACCACCAACTTCGCCGCCAAGATCGATCCCGCCATACGACGTGCGGGTCGCCTTGATCGCCAGATCACTCTGACCCTGCCGGGGCCCGATGATTTCGCGAAAATCTTCCGCCGCTACGTGGAAGGAACGGTGCTTCAGGAAGCAGACTTGATGCCACTTGCCCTGGCGGCCGCAGGCAAGACCGGGGCCGACGTCGAGGCCTATGTCAAGCGCGCCAAGGCATCGGCCCGCCGTGCACGCCGCGAAATGATTATGTCTGACATTCTCGAGCAAATCCGCCAGGGGGCGCCTGACTTGTCGCC
The DNA here is from genome assembly GCF_058133665.1 of Devosia sp. Z11_6. Classification (NCBI taxonomy): domain Bacteria; kingdom Pseudomonadati; phylum Pseudomonadota; class Alphaproteobacteria; order Hyphomicrobiales; family Devosiaceae; genus Devosia; species Devosia sp. Z11_6. The sequence goes on along the minus strand of NZ_JBYUNQ010000003.1, from coordinate 67,028 downwards.
TGAGGTGCGCCATCGCGTTTCCACCCACGAGGCAGGCCACGTTCTGGTCGGTCGAGCGCTGAAGACCGGCGTGTTCCTGGCGGCGTCAATCAACCAAAGCGGCGGCGAGGCGGCGTTTCTCGACGCGATCGCAATGTCGTCTACGGCCGAGGACGTCGAGGATGCCATTTGTCTGCTGATGGCCGGTCGCGCTGCCGAACGTTTGGCCTATGGCGATTTTTCCGTCGGGTCCGGCATGGACGAACATTCCGATCTCGGCCGCGCGACAGTCCTTTCAGAAATGCTGGAGACGAAAGGAGCAGGCACCGCGGGCAATCTCTACCTGCCTAACGACATGGCTCGCAACCTCATGCACATTCCAGGTTTGATCAATGCCGTGAAGGCGCGCCTCGACAAGGCGGAAGCCTGCGCGACAGCTATCCTGGAAGCGAACCGCACTCTCCTCAATCGCGTGGCTGCACGTCTCCATGCGGAGGGATACATTTCGGCTGCCGACGTCGAGGAGATCGAGGTCGCCCCTCAAGATCTGGAGGCGGCGGAATGAGAAGGAGCAAACTGGAGAGGTTTAATACGGGCGTCGGAAACGACGAGGACGCCGCCGATCTCGTCGACGTCGTGAGTGCGTTGGAACAGGATTGCGAGTTGGAGCAGGGGACGCTGCTCCGCCATTTGACAGCGGTTCTAAGCCGGCGCCGCCGGTTCGAAGAGTTGAGACGCGATCATGATGTCCGATTCCGGTGACTCGAAGGGGTGGCATGACCATGGCCAAGTTGAGCGACGAAACGGTGATGGAGGGATTGCGCGCAGCAACTCGGCTGCGGGTTGGTTTTCCGCCTTCCGACGAAGAGCTTGCCAGTGCGCCCATCTTGACGTTGTGGACCTTCGCACCACTGGCCGCCGGATTATGTCGCGTCGCTGGCCTCGTCGTGGGACACCCGAGGCTGCGGGACGGGTCGTTCTTCACGAGTGCCGTTTTGGCCATCGGTCCTGACCTGAAACGGGCGAGGACGGTCAGCAGGCTATACAAGCTCGAGCAGCCGTTGATTGAGGGTCTACGGACGAGCGATGAGGGATCGTGAGCACGATTGAGAAGGGTCGGCGCATGTCGCCGCCGACCCTCAAACTCTCCTTTCGGGCGCGCATCCGCTTACTATCAAACCGCCAGGGCAGGAACGAGACCGGGGCCGAGATTGCAACGGCGGCGCCTGGTGGAGACCATTCAGCGCGCCGGCGCCAATAGCCCGAACCGTCCGCTCCCGGTCAAACCAGTGAAGATCTCGACATGGGCGACGTCTTCTATACCGACCGGGGGATCCGCATTTTCGACCACGATGACCTGAATCTCGTTCTTGAGAGAGGCCAGGTGACGGTAGAAGAGTTCTGCGAGGCCCGTTGCCGCAAGCGCGAGTTCATCGTCTGACAGCTCGCCATGCTTTTGTGATTTCATTGGCGCCCGATAGGTAAGGAGTGGCGTGTCTAGAACCAGAATTCCTGGGTGTGGAAGCTTGTTCTCGCTACAGTAGACGGCAAGCGCGATGTTGAAAGCAGCATGAAGAATGGCTCGGACGCCTTTGCCGTTGGCCGCTCTAGGTTTGCCGGCGACGGAAATGTCATTAGTCGCAAGGTCGAACTGCACCTTGTCGGCGTCCGGGAATCCCCACGCCGTAAGGACCTTCTTCACCGCTTCACCGAACTTGAATGCCACGGTCGGGTCGGGTCCCACGGCCGGCGCATCGCCCTCGCGCCGGGTCGGCTCTTCCGCCAGCTCCTGGCGCCGTTGCGACAGCGCCGCCCGGCGATCGAACAGGTCGACTATGCCTTGGATGGACGCTCTGGTCGTGGCGTAGTTCTGATAGACCTCGCGAACGGACACTTCGACTGACCGAGCATCCGAGATGGTGTCGTCTAGCTCGTCGATCTCGCTATCAAGCTGACGGATCGTGCGAAGCAGACCATTGCCCTCGGCGGCAAGCGAAGCTGTCGTCTGACCGAGCTCGCGCAGCTCTATCTCGATTTTACGGGATTCGGCGGCGGCTGCCCTGTGGGCTAATTCAATCTCTTCAGCAGCGTGGTTGTGGCGCTGCGCATCGGGTGGTGCGCCGCAGACTGGGCAATCCATCCCGGCCATGGCGACCAGCATGAATCCGCCCTCCTCGAGGGACTGCAGGCGCTGCAAGTCCGATGTGTATACCTCCTGAAGCTTCGCAAATCGCTCCAGAGTGACCCGGAGCTCATCTACGCGCGCTTGCAGCTCGTTCCTGCGGTCCATGCTGGCTCGGCGCCGACCAACGGCTTGGTCCAGCGTTGATTGAGCCTCCTGCATTCGCTCGAATAGCCCATCCGCACTGCCATCCAGGCGAGCCAGCTGTTCGCGGACCTCGGCCTCGACCGGCGGTGTGTCCCCCAGTTCGGCGTCGACTTGGGCCACCATTTCGTCGACGAGTTCGAGCTTTGCTTCTTTGGCGACCTTTCGCTCGGATGGCTTCTGCACCGTAACCGCGGCGGCATCGTCTATGCCAGTGAGCAGTAGTTTGAAGAGATTGCGCTCGAAGGTTCGCAACGTCGGCTGACCGGAGTACAAAACCGGACTTTGTTCTGCGATGATCGCTTCTTCGGACACGATCGCATACGGCGCCAACAGCCGGATCGACAGGTTTTCCTTGGCTGCGTTTGCGTCCTTGACGACGACTTTTCCAGCAAGGCCGATTGCTTCCAGCAGAGTGTGCGATACCGTGTCAGTCCGCCTGCCATCGTGGTTGCCCTGAAGTGGCGTTCCTTCAGCCTCTGGCTTGCTGCGATGCAGGCCTTCGTAAAGTCGGAAGTGTCCGCCTCGCGCCGGACGGAAGAGCGTTATGTCGCGACCTCCAGCCAAAGTAAGGCCCAGCCACACCGAATCGTAGGCGGTAATCTCCTGCGTTTCAGGCAAAGCGGTAATGGCACCCAGCATGAACTGGATGGACTTTGAGGTGAACGACTTACCGGTATTCGAAGCGCCGTAGATAATGTTCAGGCCATCTACAAATTTGAGTTCTGCCGGCTCGATATCGGGTCCGGTGAAAGCGAGGTGCCTGAGGCGTATTCCGGTCATAGTGTACCCGACGGGGATTCATCAGCGCGGAACTCTGCGGTCCACCGCCCGATCTTGGCTTCGATGATGTCTCTTATTCCCGCGGCCGATAGCCCTTGGAACCGGTGCGCCATCCAGTTGGCGCGTTCCCTGAGCGCCATAGAGTAGGGAGACTGGAGAGCATCCAGATAACTGGGTGCGTCATCGCTCGCCGCGAATAGGACGCCATCATCGGTTTCGAAAACATCGATCAGATGGACCTGTTGCATGACGCGCAAACTGCGCTCGACCAGTTGCCGGCGAACGAGGAGTTCGCCGGCTCGGTTTGGCAAATCCGGGTGCAGGCTCTCCGGAACATCCTCGCCGTCCAAGTCGCCGGTGTGTACGACGAGGTGATCGAGCCAGGTCATCTCCATCAAATCGCAGCGACGCGGATACAGAGCATCCAGAACCACGACCGCCCGGATACCGGTTTCGAGGCTACTGTTGAAAGGGTGGGGCGCCACCCTCTCGACTTCTATGGATGCCATTTCAAACGGCCTTCGTTGGCAAACTGGTGACAGGCGCCCTGTTGGACCTGCGGGCCGGCGTGACGGCCGAGAACACCTGAAGGTCGCAAGATCGCCGCATGCTTCATGACCTGCCCGACCCGTGTTAGTCCATCGGCATAAGCTTCGCTATGGACATCGACGACCCCAAAGTAGATTTCGTCCTTGAAAGTGACCAGGTAATCTTCCGGCGTCGAATCCCGGTAGAAGCGCTCAAACGCCACGGCGTCGAAAAACCGCGTCCTTTGATGTCTCAGATGCTCACCGAAGTCGCTTTCCATCGCGGCGATCGCGTCCGGGTAAGTACCGGGCCCTCTTGCCTGATAGAGCTTCAACAGCTGGTCGACATAAACCGACTCTTCGACCTGTACATCGGCGGGGACTTCCCCACGCGGCGCCCGACCCGGATCGTCTCCGAACCACTTCACCAAAGCTGCCTTGCAGTATCTGTCGGCCGCCAGCCCTGCAGCATCAAGCCAATGGATTTGCTCGAAGTCGAAACCCTTGATCGCGTCCACGATATCGGGGCGGAGCGGTACGACGGCCTTATCGACAAGGTGATTGGCGATGTCGATGTCCCAACGATCGAGGAACGCCTGTCGGAACGTCTCGGGGTGGGCGATCAGAGCCTGAATGCTACGGCCCACACCTCGCGGCGCGACGAAGGTGTAGGCCCTTGGCAAGATGAAGGCGCCATCGGCGACATGCATGAAAATCTTGCCCAGTTCCACCATCGCAGAGGCTTCTGTCAGGCTCTTGCTAAGCTGTTTGCACTGGAAGTTGTCCCATGGGCCTTCCATGCGCCTTGTCGTCGCGTACCCGGTAACGTCGCGGCCCATGTCGCCCGCGCCACGCCACAACTCGTGGCCGGCGTAGTCTTTTACCCGGAAGTGGAGCCAGTCGTTCACGAAGTCTTCGAGTCTGTCGGCCGGGAGGGCTTTGATCTGGGCGGCGTAGTTTGGAAGCACATTCTACCTCCGAAGTGGGTTATCCATGATCCTTTGCGCTCAAGGATTCGGCAATGCTGATCGTAATTAGTCGAGTAGGCCGTCGGCGCTGAAGTGTTTGTAAAATCCGGAGGCGTGCGTCCGGCAATCTCGCGGCCTCGGGCAGGCTTTCCGGCGTCCCCTCGCATGGCACGGTTCGTCCCGCGAGGCGTCGACGGAGTTTCAATGCCGCTTCTCGGGCCGCTTCGCCTTCTCCATGTGCCGCCGCATTCATCGTCATCCCTCGATAGTTCGCGTGGCATTGCCGCCCATCCAGGCCGATCTCGGCTTTTCTCCAGCGATCCGAGCGGATGTTCGACGCCGGTGTCATCGCGTTTGAGGCGCCTCAGCCTGCACCGAAACTACGGCAAGGCATGCCGTGGCCCGCCGTGGACGGAGTCACGGATAACATTCATCTGGCGGCCGTTTTCCGCACACCCGATACCGACCTCATCTGGCGCAGCAATCTGGAGGGGACGTGCAATCTCCTCGCTGCCGCGAAGCAATATGCGCCCACCGCCCGCTTCATTATGTCCAGCACCAGCAATGTCTACAACGCCACGGGCGAACATCCGGGGCGTGAGGATGATCCAACCGAGCCCGAACAGGCTTATCCGGCGAGCAAGCTGGCCGCCGAGCGGGAGCTGCGCGCAAGCGGGCTGAACTGGACGATCCTTCGATTTCCGTTCGTTTATGGTGACAAGGACGGACATCTGGAGGCCTTGCCGGCCATGCGCGCACCGGGCAGTGGCACCCAGCGAAACGGATAAGCACCATCCATCATCGGGACATTTTCACCGCAACAGAGCTCGCCCTGTCCGGCGCGATGGACCGTCAGACTGTTAACATCACCGATGAGGAGCCCACAACCATTTACGAACTCGCCCAATTTGTCGGCAAGCCCCTGCAGCCTTCATCCGAGCCTCTTCCCGATCCATGGCACCTGCACATTGATGCATCGCTGGCCCGCAGTCTTGGATTTCGTCCGACTATTCGCTCGGTCTACCAGGCGTCTGAGCAAGCCTTGCTCTAGGCCCAGGTGACTTCAAGACTGGCTGGGAGATTCGGCCGGTGCGTTTTCGCGATTGTCGAAGCTTTGCTGCGCCTCCGCCAGGTTTTGTTGATGTTGAACCGCCCAATCATAGAGCATGAGAAATGGCTCCTGCAGACCACGTCCCAGTGGCGTGATGGAATATTCCACGGCCACTGGGGAGCTGGAAATTACGCGCCGTTCGACCAAGCCATTTCTTTCAAGCCGCCGCAGTGCGTCGGTCAGCGCCTTTTGCGTGATGCCATCAAGCCGGCGTTTTAACGCGTTGAACCGTTTCGGCTCTTCGCAAAGAAAGGTGAGGATCAGAATTGTCCACTTATGGGCGACCTGTTCCAGAACCGGGCGTACGCCGGGCAGCGTTCGCATCACGTCTTCTTCGCTGTAGGCCATGGGTATACTCCGCTAGACTTGGTACAGTTGTAGTGCCTAATTGACACTTAGTACATAGAATATACCTGAGGAGGAAGGCATTGGCCTGCACTTTCGGAGGAGAATTTTGTGTCTACAGCCCACTCCACAACCCTAGGCACCGCCATCATCACCGGCGCGTCGTCCGGTATCGGCAAGGTTTATGCAGAGCGTCTTGCTGCTCGCGGCTATGATGTTGTCCTGGTGGCGCGTCGAGCCGACCGCCTGCGCCAAATCGCCGACGATCTGCAGACTCGCTTTGCCATCCAAGCAGATGTCCTTGTTGCGGATCTATCCACGACTTCAGGCGTCGCTGCCGTGGTTGAACGCGTGGGCAGCGATCCAGCGCTGTCGATGCTGGTGAACAATGCAGGCTTCTCCATATTCAAGCCGCTAGCGGACACGCCGGAAACGGTCATCACCAGCATGATCGCGCTGAACATCACGGCCGTGACCGCGCTGTCGAAGGCGGCGCTCGTGGCCTTCACAGCCAAAGGCTCCGGATCTCTCGTCAATATCGGATCGGGCGCAGGCTTCGCACCCTTTCCCGGTATTCCGATTTATGGCGCGACAAAAGCCTATGTGTACCTGTTGACCCAGAGTCTCCAGAGCGAGGTCAAGGACACCGGTGTTCATGTTCAACTCGTCCTGCCTGGTGCAGTTCTTTCGGAAGGATGGGACGTTGCCGGTGGCGCCGACCTCGAGCCCCTACCGGACAGCGTCGTCATGACGGCGGAGGACTGTGTAGATGCGGCACTGGCCGGTTTGGATCAGAAGGAACTCGTCACGTCGCCATCTCTCCACAACGAAGCTCAATTCTGGGAATTCGAAGCGGTCTCTGCCTCACTCCTTCAGAGCATGTTTGATGCCGAGCCGGCCAGCAGGTACGGGTTGAGCCGATAGACGAGCAGCAGGTACGGGCTGAGGTAGCTTTTGGACATCCGGGGCCGATAGCTACCGGCCACCTTCCTCCCCATAGACGCAGTTCTGGAGCGCCTAACCGGACAGGCAGCTTTCATGATCTAGATCGAACTGGCTGAACGTCCGAAAAGGGGCACTGAGCCGAAGAACCGGTCCCGACCCCCATACCGGACGATCGAAGGTATCGAACTCAGTCTCGAAAGCAGCCTAGCCGATGGCGTCGGCCCGCCCATTGGAACCTCAGCCGCCACTTGAGATAGGTGAGATGCGCATTGTGAGCATCGAAGTTCAAAGCACATAGGTGGACATCAGCACCGTCCGCACACATCATCTGGGTACCGTCGATCCTGCCGAGACCAGATCCGGCGAGAAGTATGTGCGGACAGGAGCTACCCTACGCTATGACGGAGCATTTGATTGCGGAAACTTACATCGGGATTTCGGTCGGCGTGGTAGCTTACTGCGTGCTTCTTTGGTCGTTTTTTCGTCGTGCAGAAAGATCGGATCGGCGTCGCATTGTGCTGGGTATCGTCGCCAGTTTTCTGCCGTTTTTGCCAATGGTTACGGCCTTTCTACTACCTGCTGTACTGGGCAGGAGTGCAGATGGTCCGAGCAATATTGCGTCTTACATCAACGCCTTCTACTTCTGGGTGGCCATTTTTCCGTCAGCCTACGTGATAGAGAAGACGAAATTCTGGAAGGCCTGGCGCCACAAGGCATGACATTCGGGTTGGCATCATCCTTGGTTCCGGAGCAGCATTCCCCCTTTCGGTACGGCTGGCCTCACAACCGAAACCTGCCAGTCTCCTTTACACCCCGCATGGGACATTTGGCCGGCAACCAGACCGGCGGTTTTTGGATCCCTGGGGCTAACTGTCCGCTGGGTACAATCGTGACAATTCGAGGCAGCAGCGCGCTTCATGGCGGCTGAAAGTAGCGCGTTGGAGAGCCGCCTTTGGCGGCAGGCTGCCAAGTACCTAAGAGAGACCGATCCGGAACGATCTCGTTCGGCCGCTTACATGCAATGGGGGCTCTGATCCATTGGCTCTGCCGGGCCAACCGGCTGCAACGGCAGGGACAGAACAAGTCTCGTGCTTAGGCCCGCAAGTGATGCACTGGCTTAGAACGATGAGTCTCGGAGCTTAGGAGTGTCCTTAGCTTAACTTGGGCCAGTCTGGTACCGCCGCTGACACCATCGCCAATAGCGGGCGGCAAGCAAGGCGCAGAGTGGGCCGGCCACGATGGCCGCAGGGCTTGCCAAGGGGCCGAGGAATGGCACAGGTTTGTCGAGGAGGACAGCGACCGGGACGTAGGCCATGAAGCCGAGCGGGATAATGGTCAAGAGAGTGACCTGAAGCAGGGGCGTGAAGATCGGCAACGGATAGCGCGCCATCTCCCAGAAATCGAAATAGATGCCGAAGAGAAAGCGCGAGCGGCCTGCGGCGAGCGCGGTAGCGCCGATCGCGGTGAACAAGGCCGCGGTAATCAAAGCGGCGCTGACGATGCTGGCTGCGAACTGCAGGGCCAGCAAAGGTGTCCAGGCGACGCCTAGCTCGGGCAGGGCCCAGAGCATAAGGAAGGCGCCGAGCAACAGGTGGCCGCCATACTCGATGTTGAGGCCGCTGAAGACGAGATAAAGCCAGGGATGAATGGGGCGCACCAGAAGGGCGTCGAAGTTGCCCGTGCTCACGAGCTGATCCATGTCGCGCAGTTGCACGAAGGTAAAGCAAGCGCCGAGCGCACAGGCAAACACATGAAAGCCGAGCATCAGTGCGATCTCGGGCCAGGTCCAGCCGCCCAGCCGCTCGAAGCGCGAAACGATGATCCAGATGGCGCTGTACACGCCAAGATAGCCAAACGCCTGGGCTAGCCAGGCGATGACGAGGCTGGCGCGATACTGAAGTCGTGCACGCATCTTCATGCGGGCGAGATGAAGGAGCGTGGTGACCAGTTTAACCTCCAGCCATGATGAGCCGGCGGGTGAGCAGCGCCCATAATCCGGCGATGATGCCGGCTAGGACAGCGACCCAGCAAAGACCGCCCAGAAGGACCAGCGCCGCGCCGCTGAGATCGAACCGGCCAAGATAAACGGCAAGTGGATAGTAGGTCACGAAGGCGAAGGGTGTCGCGCCGGCTATGGCCGCAAGCCAGCCCGGAAAGAACCAGAGCGGCACCAGATTGCCCGAGAACACCACCATCAACCCGCGCATGAACCATTCCAGCGAATGGAAATCGAGCACCCAAAAGCTCAAAAGCGCGAAGATGATGCCGACGGCGAAAACCACCAGGATTGAAACTGCAGCGAGGCCGAGGAAAACCAGGAAGTGGCCGACGCTGGCGGGCGGCTGCAGGCCGAAGACGAGGCCGACAATGGCGCCGCCGGGAAGCCCGATCAGCAACAGATCATAAAGGCGGCGACCGACCTGTTCGGCAAGAAGGGCTATGGGGTAGTGCATGGGGCGCAGGAGGTGGCTGGCGATAGCGCCGCTCTTGATCTGTGCGCCCACGTCGCGGACGATCTGCGTCGCGTCCCAACCGGTCAGGACGGCGCCGCTGAGGATCCCGTAGGTGATCATTTGCGGCAGCGTGATGCCATTGACCGCCGGTCCATCGCCATAAACGGCCGTCCAAATGGAAGTGCGCACAACAATGTCGAGAAGGCCGCTAAACAGCAAAGCCCAGAGCTGGACGCGAAAGGTCAGCTGAGTGCGGAAGGCAACTTCGGCGAGGGCGGCAAACATCAGGGGCGTCGCCCTTCGAAATAGGTGCGGATGACCTCTTCAATATCGGGCTCGCGCATATGGGCGTCGACAAGGCCGGTGGTGCTGCCGAGACCGGTGACGAAATCAACCAACGAACGATCAGGGTCGGTCACGAGAAAGTCGCGGACGGCCCCAGTGCTGGTCAGCGGCTCTGCGCCGGACAGAACCAGCGCTCCAGGGTCAGCTGCAAAGGTTAGTTGCAACTGCCGACGGGTGCCAAACCTCTGACGCAACTTGTCCGTGCGGCCGTCGTAGAGGAGTTGCCCCTCATCGACCATGATGAGGCGAGGGCAGATGCGCTCGATGTCCTTGAGGTCATGAGTGGTGAGGATGATGGTGACGCCCGCTTCTCGGTTGATCGTGGCGAGGAAGCGGCGGACCACTTCCTTGGCAACGACATCCAGGCCGATAGTCGGCTCGTCGAGGAACAGGATCTTGGGATCGTGCAGCAGGGCCAAGGCAAGTTCGGCACGCATGCGCTGACCAAGGCTCAGCTGCCGCACCGGCCGATCAATGAAACCGCCAATCTCAAGCATCTCGATGAGGCGGTCCTGATTACCCCGCAGGCGTGCTGACTCGACTCCGTAGATGCGGCCATGCAGATTGAAGCTGTCCTGCACCGGCAGCTCCCACCAGAGTTGGCTGCGCTGTCCAAAGACGACGCCGAGCTCCAGCGCATTGGTAATGCGGTGGGAAACGGGATCACGGCCAAGAACGTCGACCCGTCCGCTGGAAGGTGTAAGAATCCCGGTCAGCATCTTGATCATGGTGGATTTGCCGGCACCATTAGGGCCGAGATAACCGACGGCTTCGCCGGCCTCGATGCTGAAGCTGATGTTCTGGACGGCTGGAACGTCCTTGCGCTGCGGACGGAGGAAGTCACGCAGGCCGGCACCCCGACCGGTGCGGCGCACCACCTGCTGGAACGTCTTGCTGGCATGTTCGGCGACGATAGCTGCCATGGGACCATCCGGGCGGGGGAAGCTGTTGGCTAGAAGAAATCACCACAGCTCAAGCACGGCAAGCTTGTCCTCGTCATACTGGTGGATAGCAACACGGATCGAGTTTCCCAAAGGACTGGGTCGTCGCTTCCGTTGAGCTGATCAAGAGCCGCCAAGCCGCCGGTTCGCCAGCCCGGGGGAGTAATCATCACGCCGTTGTTGGCCTGTCGCAAGGGGCATAGTCGGCCGGCTAGTTTGCACGAAGGGGGTTGTGCTTATCTCCAGCTCAGGTGGAACTTGGCCTTGCTTTCCCTTGATCCTCGCCTCAGTAAGTCTCACCTGGCATTGAGCCTCATGGGCTGAGGGGCCGTTCTGCCTGCGCCGGAGAGCCGATACTCACCACGTTGTCATCCTCCGCAATGACGCTCAGTCGGTGGGTGATGGCGATGATGGTGACATCGTCGCGGATCCGTCGGAGCTGGTTCATGATGTCCTTTTCCGTTTCGATGTCGAGCGCTGAACTGGCCTCGTCCAGAAGCAAGATCGCCGGATCGGCGTAGAGTGCTCGCGCAATCGCAATCCGCTGGCGTTCTCCGCCGGAAAGTTTGAGCCCCCGCTCGCCGACAACCGTGTCGAATCCCTCCTCGAGCCCGTCGATGAAGGCAAGGATGGCTGCACGCTCGGCCGCACGGCGCAGACGATCTTCGTCAAACGAGCGCCCCAAGACTATGTTGACCGCAAGCGTATCGTTGAGGAGCACGACATCCTGCGGCACAGCGGCAACCCGCGCGAACCAATCCTCCCGCGAGACAGCGTTGAGATCGACACCGCCCACCTCAATGGTGCCGGTGGTCGGCGGCATCGACTTAAGAAGCAGCTTGAACAGGGTGGATTTGCCGGAACCCGTATCGCCGGTGATGTAGGTGATGGTGCCGCGACGTGCGGTAAAGCTCGTCCCCGAAACGCCTCGACCGTTGCCATAAAGATAGGACACGTTCGCGAAGTGGATGACGCCTTCGCTGATCGCGAAGCCCGCGCTGGCTTGGTGGTCGTCATGATCGTCGGCCTGCCACATGCGGGCAAAAGGCAGGAAGTTGGAATAGGATTGGACAAATTGCTGGATGGCCTGGCCCATCATCTGGAAGGGAATGTTGAGCTGCAGCAAAAGCGTGTTGAACAGGACCAGGTCGCCCACAGTCAGTTCTCCCGATGCTACTCGTGGAACGAGCAGCCACAGGGTGATTGCGAACTGGGCGCTTAGCGCCAGGCCGAATATAAATGCATAGCGGACCTGGGTCATGGCATAGCGGCCGAAGGCCTCTAGCACCGAGCGCTCGCGGAGGGTGAATTGGCCGATCATCCAGCGGTCGGACTGGAACTGGCGCAGGGTGTCCATGGACGAGATGGCATTGCCGACAAAGCGCGAACTCACCTGCGACTGCTCTATGGCTTCATCGAGATGCGGCCGGGTGATCGAGGCGGCATGGGTGACCAGAGCTACATAGACAATGCCGTAGGCAAACACGACCAGAGCAATGTCCAGATCGAGCACAGTGCCCAGGAGACCCAAGGCAAGGACCAGCTGCACGATGCTCGGCAGGATGGCAGCCAATGCGAACTGGACCACGATATTAAGGGCACCCGCGCCCTTTTGTTGAGCACTCTCGATCTCGGTGGCGCTTTGATCAAGAAAGAAGGCGGAGGTCTTTTCGACTAGGCGAGCAAAGAACGAGGTCGAGGTGACGAAGTTGAGACTCTCGGAGGTCATGAAGGTGAGAAAGCTCGCCATCCGCTGCAGGGCGTAGGCTGCGCCTATGAGCAGGGCGTAAATCATGAAAGCCCAGATCACACCCGCCGCAAGCGATGCCGAGGTGAGTTGGTCGATAAGGCGGGAGAAAAGATAGGGTGCGCCGATGGAGGCGAATGTCCCCAGAAGCGTCGTCACCAGCACAGCCAAGAGCGCCAGACGAGCGGTCCTGAAATAGCGAGACAGGATTGTTGTAAGGGGCGGAGAGATCAGGCCCAGGTCAATCTTCACCGCTGTTTCCGATGATCTGAATGGCAGGGCAGACAACTTCATCTATACTCCCGTGGGAAAGCCATTGCGGTGCGAGGTAGGTCAGGCCAGACGCCCGGCGTGTGAAATAATCGTATGCGCAATCTCTGAAAGCGGCAGATCGGTCGTGTCGATACTGAGAAGGTTGGGACGGTCGATGCGCAACAGTTCGGTGGTCCGCCGTTTGTGCTCAGCCCCAGACGCATCGGTCATCTTGAGCCGGCTCGCCCGTTCCGGAGCCGCTATGCGGTCGGCATAGGCGGCATCTGATGCTGTCAGCAGCACCGGCACAAACACGCTCCCACGGCGAGGGCAAGCTGCTCGACTTTTTCGTAGGTCGCATGGTCTCCTTGGTGGCCCTCCAGCAGGCAATTGGTCAGAACAAAGCTGGCGTCTACTGGGGCCAGTTCCTCCATTGCTAACAGGGCCTGGCCGCGGATGACGTCGATCATGTCCCATACGCGCTCAGGAAGCGGGGTGCGGCCATCGGCTCGGACGAGGGAAAAAAATGACATTGCTAGCAAGATGGTTGTCGAACAGTCGGGCGTCTGTAGCTGCTTCAATGGCTCGGCCGATGGTCAGCTTGCCCACGGCATAGTGGCCGATGAGGTAAACAATAGTGTTTTTCATCCCTACCCCCACAAGCAAAGCTTAGGCCGGAATGCAGGCAAGTTCCAGTTCTGGACCAGGATTTCACCTCTGCAATTCATCGGAAGACATCAGCGTCCGTGGGCCTCTAATCGGCGACTCCGCTTTACCTGACGCACACACGCTCACATCGTCGGACAGCATGCGGGTCAGTTGCCACCTCTGCTGATTTACCAGCAGGCCAGGCGAACTATATCTTGAGGCGACTACGGAGCGGCCTCGATGTGCAACGTGGGGTGCATCGCTACGCGGCGGTTTTCCTCCGCTCACACGAACGGAAGCGCCATTCGTCGGTTCGCTCCAGTAGTGGCAAAGCGATGGTTGCGCTCCTTTCGATTTGCCAATCCGTCATTGGTGCAGTGAGACTGCCAAGATGGAAAACCTGCCGCTCTTGGCTCTAATCGGCGCAACCTTCTTCGCAGCGGGCTTGGTGAAGGGCGTCACCGGAATGGGCCTGCCTACGGTGGCAATGGGCGTGCTAGGCGCTTTCCTGACGCCCCTCGCTGCTGCATCCCTTCTTTTGGTGCCATCCTTCATTTCAAACATCTGGCAGATCTTCTCGGGACCTCCGCTCGGAGCTATGGTCGTCCGCCTTTGGCCGATGATGCTGAGCATTGTCGTTGGAACCATTTTTGGCTCAGCACTCCTGACAGGAGGCGACACTGAGGCGACGACAACGGCGCTCGGGATCGCTCTTGTTCTCTATGCGGCTTACTCGCTGCTCGCGCGCCCACTTCGAGTGCCCAAAAGGCTCGAGCGGATCACTTCCGTGATTGTCGGTGGGGTTACAGGACTGGTGACCGGCGGTACGGGCGTCTTTGTTATTCCCGCTGTTCCGTTCCTCCAGTCGCTTGAGTTTGAGCGGGACGAACTGATTCAGGCGCTCGGCCTGTCCTTTACTGTGTCGACCATCGCTCTTGCCTTTGGGCTAGCATGGAATGGGGGCATCCCCAGTGATACTTGGCTTACCTCGATCTTGGCTGTCGCGCCGGCGCTTCTTGGCATGGCTGCAGGGCAGGTGATCCGGACGTGGATCAACCCGGCGATTTTCCGCCGTGTGTTTCTCCTCGTCTTGCTTCTCCTGGGCCTCGAAATGGCAGTTCGATCGCTGTACTGATGCCGTACCAGTCGAGTTCCCTTTCAACCCGCTGGCGTGCTGCAGTCCCGATATCCGGGTGCAGAGACTGCCCTGATCTCTCAACAAACACACCGGATCGGGGGTAGCATTTCTACCGCATGATTTGGAAGGGCGATCGAGCACCAATGATCGAAGGGCCGTTGTGATCGCTTCGACCCTGATCAGATGGATGGTTGGAGGGCAGGGTAGGGGCGCGTTGCCGCCCGGCAGCAACCGACCCCATCTCCGCCATTGCCGGCCTTTGGCAATTGCCCGAAAGCTGACACTCGGCGAATGCTTGAGGTTCCGCCTCATCCCGTCCAGGAACAAGAACTAGCAAGCCGCTCAAGGGCCGTTCGGGCCTGCGACCCTTCGTTGACTTTCGCCACGGAGTTCCATCCCTAGTCAGTCATTCAGAGGCCGGCCATGCGGGTCCAGAAGTGGACCAAACCAGCCGATCCTGTTGAATGACCGGAGTAGAGCGAGTCGAACCATCGAAGCTTGCAACCGAAGCGCATTCAAAGGGTGTGCTTCGTCCAAAATAGAATTTCCAACAAGTGGGTCTGGTATGTTCCAGACATTCTGACGGTGGTCCGCCGGTGGTGAGGCCCAGAAAACGAGCGACGTTCCCACGACTAGCTGCGTTCATTTGGTCAACAAGGGAGCGTGCCGAGTGAGGCGACGGTCGCTAACCCTCTCCTTGTTCACTCTATTGACGATCGCCGCTATTCCTCGTTGCTTTTTTCGTGGCTGTGCAGGCCATAGCGCCGCATCTTCTCGTAAAGCGTCTTACGCGAAATGCCGAGTGACTCGTAAACAGGTTTGAGCCCTTCAGGATGAGCCGCCAGCAATGCAGTAATGGTGTTGCGCTCAAACCGGCCCATACGCTCGGACAGGGTGGCACCGGCTTGCTCCCGATCACTCCCTTCGTCATCGATCCAACCTAAGCCGAGCAAGTGGCGCTCCGCGGCATTGCGCAGTTCGCGCACATTGCCTGGCCATTCCCGGTCGGCTATTGCGACTGTAACATGTGGCGGCACCTCAACCCCAGGCCGGCGGTAGCGGCGGGCGGCCTGATCAACCAGGTGAAAAAAGAGCAGCGGTATGTCGGTGCGCCGCTCTCTCAGGGGTGGTGTGCGCAAGGTCACGGCGTTTAGCCGGTACAACAGGTCCGCGCGGAAGAGACCTCGGGCGACCTCGGTTTCAAGATCTGTCTTACTCGTTGCGACAAAGCGCACGTCCAGCTCGATGAACTCGTTTGAGCCCAACCGAGTGATTTGACGCTCTTGCACGACCCGTAGCAGTTTGGCCTGCACATCGAGCGGCATGGAGCCGAGTTCATCGAGCAGGATGGTGCCGCCTCGAGCATGCTCGAACTTGCCACAGCGAGCTCGCACAGCCCCAGCAAAGGCACCCATCTCATGGCCGAATAGTTCACTCTCGATCAAGTTGGCCGGCATGGCTGCACAATTGATCGCGACGAACGGCTTGGCTGCACGTGCAGAGAGGTCGTGGATAGCCCGCGCTGTCACCTCCTTGCCGGTGCCGGTTTCGCCGATGATCAGCACGTCGGCGTCGGTGGGCGCAATGGCTCGTATCTTGTAACGATGGTCAACCATCTTCTGACTGCGCCCGACGAGACGCAGTTCCAGGTCGTCTTCGGTGATTCGCCCGGCGCCGCGAAGGCGCCGGTTTTCCAAGACGAGACGCCGCCAGTTCATCGCGCGTGCCACGACCGCGGTCAGGGCCGCTACCGACAACGGCTTTTCAGCGAAATCATATGCCCCTTCCTGCATCGCCCTGACCGCCAGTTGCACATCGCCGTGGCCGGTAACCAAGATGACCGGCAAGTCGGGATCGATTTCGTGAACGCGCTGCAGCAGCGACATTCCGTCCATACCTGGCATGCGAATGTCGGCGACGATTATTCCGTTGAACCCAAAGCCTGCGTGCTCAAGCGCCTGGCTCGCGAATTCAAATCCAAGTACCTCGTAGCCAACTAGCTTGAGTGCTTGCACCAGCGCCAGACGCGGGTCCTCGTCGTCATCTACGAGGATGATTTTGCCTTTGTTCATTGTGCTGCCACGAACATGTCTGTGCGTCTCATGCGACCTGCAGGTAGTGTAACAGTGAAGACGGCGCCACCTTCGGACCCGTTGCCGACGCTCAGCGCTCCGCCAAAATCTCGCACTATGTTGTAGGAGATGGAGAGGCCCAGGCCCATGCCGCCATCGGCTCCACTCTTCTTGGTGGTATAGAACGGGTCAAAAATGCGCGTGACCCGCTCCGCCGGCACGCCAGGTCCGGTATCTGCCACGGTGATTACGATGCCATCGTCGTGCTGCACTGCGGCAATGGAGATCCGCCGCTTCTCGCGCCCTTCGACAGCGTCCGCGGCATTGCTCAGTATGTTGGCGAAAACCTGAGTCAAGCGAACCAAGTTAGCTTCGACCGAGCTCCCTGGCGGCACATCAACATTGAGCTCAGCCGCTACCGCTCTCAAGCGCGGGGCTACAACTTCGATTGACTCCCCGATCACTATGGCGAGATCTATCGGACCGACATTGTCTGGTTTGCCCGCGAAGACACGCAGACTTTTACCGATTTCTGCCATCCTGTCCGCCATGGCAATGATGCGGGTGAGGTTTGAACTTGCCTCATCGGGCCGCTTGAGTTCCAGCAGCACCAAAGCACTGTCAGCATAGGCGCGAATAGCGGTGAGCGGCTGGTTCAATTCATGAGACAGCGCCGCAGACATTTGGCCAAGCGCCGCCAGCTTGCCTGCATGGATGAGATCGGATTGGGTTTGGCGAAGCGCTCTTTCCGTCTCCTTGCGCTCCTGAACCTCGCGTTCAAGGCCAGATTTCACCGCCGTCAGATCAGCTGTTCGCGCCTGGACGCGCACCTCCAGGTCATATTGAACTTGCTGCTGCACCGCTATCTGGTGGGCCAGTCGCTTCTGACGGAAATAAATTGCAACGATCAATCCTGCTGCCAATGCCTGGGCGAAGCCCAGTACCAATGCGCTCATCAACGTTTGAGTAACAGCGCCCTTTGTGTCGAACAGGACGTGCACCGACCAGTGGGTCTGGCTCATCGGCTCAGTGACCTCAATGAACTGCCTGGTCTCCCCGTGTTCGGCGATTGCAATCACATCGTGCCCAGCTTGCGTCCCTTGTGCAGTGATCGGCAGCCCGGTCACTGAAGTGTCGGCATATTGCCGACTGTCGGCGATCTGCTGCACTCGCTCGGCGCTGAGTTGCGAGAGCGAACGGAACAACCAGTCCTTTTCGCTCGACATGAAGATGATGCCATTACGATCAGTGACTATGATCTCCTGCTCACGGCTGCCGCTCCAGGCACTTTCCATCTCATCGATGTTGACCTTGAAGACCACGACCCCCTTGATGCTATTGCCCTCTCTTATAGGCGAAGAGAAATAGTAGCCTCGTCTGGAAGAAGCCGCGCCTAGAGCGGAGTAGCTTCCTTTCCCGCCTTCCAACGCCGTGCGGAAATAAGGTCGAAAGCTGAAATCCTCACCGACGAACGAGGTTTCACTGGCATAGTTACTGGCCGCGACGGTCATCCCTTCGCGGTTAAGGACATAGATGTCCGACGAGCCCAGCAGTTCATTAGCGTCGAATAGGGCGCGGTTGGCCTGGTTCAAAATAGAGGTGTCGTCGGGGTCCTGTAGCAATCGCTTGAGCAAAGGATCATCGGCGAACAGTTCGGGCAGCTTTTCATATTGTTGCACTGTGCCAAGCATGCCGGCTACCGACAGGCGCAGTGCTGAAAGCCCGCGTGAAGCGGCCTCGTCTAGGTAGACGGGCCAGATATAGCGCTGCACAACAACCCAGTTCAGCAGTGCGGCGAGCAACACCACCGCCAGGATGGCGGCTCGGCCTCGCAGGCTCTTCCACACCCACGTTCCTCCCCGTCTTTGTCGCACTATAGGGCGATTCTCGGTTCCGCCAAGCATCCAAGCTAGACGTATGAGACGTTGTAGCCAGCCGAGAGATTCAGACGGGTTCTACCCCGAGGAAAAAAGGCCCGCCGGTGAGGCGGGCCCAGTCATATTGAGAGGGAATGATAGCAGCCTGGCTTGGGCACCCCATCATTCAGGCGCCCGTTTTGTACCAGACTTCGTTATTCGGCCGGCTTGAGCTGCATCAGCTGGCTGGCATTCTGCTCCACCAGTGCGCGAGAATACAGCAGGGGTACGTACTCACCAGCCGCCCACAATGGCGCAAGATCTCGATAGTGCGGGCTGAACGGGTTTCCTGATTGACCGGGCGTGTTGATCGTCCGACTCGCGTCCCAATTGCCTACATCGAGCACCATGCGGAACGAGGCACCCGCCGTCACGGTAAAGTCCGTGTTGTAGCTTGCTGCCCGTGGGGTACTCCCCGAACCGCCCATTGCAAGCGGACCGACTCGCATCTGGTCCTTAAGCGCTTGGTCTGCCAAGGGGGTCAGCTCGTGCACAAACTCGGCTTGGTGCAGCTTGCCCCATGCCCATTGCGACTGGTCCGGACCGAGTAGGCCCTCAACCTCTTCAAGTGCGCTGGCCAAACTCTCGACCAGTATGGCGTCGCGGGATGCTGCTGAATCTGTGCCAAGCCGTTCATCGGGGTTTTCGAGCAGATCAAGCACCGCGCCTGTGCTTCCCGCCCCAATGATCTCGCGCGCTTCTTCCGGCGAGGCAACGGCGACGGTGGCCTTGCCTAGGTAGCGGCCAAGCCAAATCTCGTAAACAACGGCCTCCGGGCTATCCGCGTCAAGCTCAGCGTCCCAACCACGAAGTAGCTCGAGCGCCTGCATAACATTCTGCGGCGTCCCTTCTGGCACTTCTAGATCCTGGACAAGCGAGATGACCCGCCGAGCAAGCATGCTCGTATCATCCGTCTGCAGATCCATGGCGTCGGCCAGCGAGAAGCTGTCGTCCGCGCTAAGCACCTCAGCGATTCGCTGAACGCGGGAGGGGTCGGACCATTCGAAGCCAATTCGCTTTTCGTCAATCGGATAATCCGGCGGAAGGTTCATTTCGTTCGCTGTTGCGAACCAACCTTTTTCGGGATTGAATTCGACAGGCAGGTCGGCGCGGGTGAAAAAGCCCCATTCGTAGCGGCCGTCACCAGGTACCGGCATCAAGCCGTCCCAATTATCGCGTTTGGGCGTCATGCCCGCAGGCACCCAGCCGGTGTTGCCTTCCACGTCAGCATAGACCTGGTTCTCAGATGGCGTCTGAAAGCGATCCATTGCAGACAGGAACTCGTCCCAGTTCTTTGCAGCCATGTAGTCGGCAGAACCGAAATAGGCTGATGTGCCGGGCTCAAGCCACACCGTGCGCATCGCGAACGCACGATTGTTTTCCTCATCAATGTCGAGTAGGGGCCCATGGCGTGAGAACTTGAGCTGCACCGTTTCAGTGCCACCGCCCTTTACAGCAACCGTTTCCTCCATGGTCTCGAACGCCTCCCAACCGTCACCATACCGGTATTCGTTGGGGTTGTCCGGGTTGAGCTCGTAAACGTACAGGTCCTCTTGGTCGATCGCGAAGATCGTGAGCCCGAAAGCGATCGTTCCGTTGTGCCCGATCGAGATCCCGGGCAAAGCGGGCTCGCCTGCGCCAATGACCGACATGTTGGGGGCGTTTAGATGCACAATGTAACGCAGCGAGGGGGCGCCATGGGCTCTATGGGGGTCATTGGCGAGAAGTGGGCGACCCGTTTCCGTGCGCTCGGGCGACACCACCCAGTTGTTTGAGCCGATGATGTGGGTATTCGCTTCCGACTGGCGCAGGAAGGCGTCGTGATCCACCATCGCGACTCCGCCGCTGCGCGGTTGGAAACTCACATTCTGCGTAGCCAGGCTATAGAGCTTCAGAACGTCGGATGGGATGGAGCAAGGATCGAGCCCTTCGGGGACTTGCGGCTTCCATTCAGGTTCCAGCTTGCTGCGAAGCGCATCTGCTTCCAGCCCTGCAGCGCAAGTGACCTGAGCGCGGCGCACCTCCGAAGAAACATTGCGTGTTAAGCCATGGCTCCTGATGCGAACCACGTCTTCGGGGGCCCATAATGCCGGTGCGCTGTCAGAGATTTCAAACTCGACGGGCATCTCTCGCTCGCCATCGAGTATCTCCTGAACATACGCGTTGATGCCCTGAACGAAGGCTTCCGTGTAGCCTTTGGCCTTGTCACCATAGGCGGCCCATTCGGCGTCCATGTCACCCCGGTAGAGGAACAGGCGGGCTGCTTTGTCCTGTTCGAGATACTCTTTTCCGAAACTCTCAGCCAGTTGCCCCAGACCGCGTTTCCGCCACAGATCAATCTGCCAGAGCCGATCGCGTGCGGCGTTGTAGCCTTGGAGAAAAAGAGCATCCCGCTCGTTTTCGGCATAGATGTGGGAAATGCCCCAGTGATCAACTATGATCTCGGCGGGCGCTTCCAGGCCATCGATATCGTGGCTTGTCGTGCGAACAGCGGTCGACAACTCGGCAAGCGCAGGTGTCGAAACGCCCACCATCAACGCTGCCACGAGCTCGACTCGCCTCAGCCACGCATTCCCTCGCAAAGTCATCCTTGTCCTCCTCTAAAGGGCCGCTTCGTTAAGCTGCCAAAGGGAGAATGAAGGGGTTTGGAGCACCGCAACAAGCCGGCGGGGAACCCCGGAGTACGATTTCGTAAGCGCTTGTTTCCCGAATGGGAAGGAGACGACCCGTCCGCCGTATTTGGGTGGGTGGAAATCCACCCAGGAACTCGGTTTGCAGATCCGGGCCAGTTTTTGGACGCATCTCACTCTGGAGCTGTAATGGTAATCGATTTGCTTGGAAGCCCCCGTAAGTACATTCACGTTGCGGATAAGGCCGGCAGCTATCTCGCGCATAACTGCTGAATGATGCCGGCCCGCTTCCCACCCCGCTACCGCCCGGCAGCAGTCGACCCCATGTCTGTCGTTCAGTGGAATTCGCAAGTTCCCAAAGCCGCCATTCACCAGGAAGGCGCCGCTATGTATTCCTAGCCTGTGACCCTAATGATTGAGTTGATGTACTGCTTAGCAAGAGCAGGAGGTGTGCGGGGGCGTGATGTCATTGTGCACCGTTCGGGCCCGGCTGTTCAGCGGTTCAGCGGGCCCTTCACCAGTGATGAAGAGACGGCATCTTGAGATCCCGCCTCTATTTCTATCTAATTAGATGCGGCGCTAGCGTCGGCCCAGCTCTTGACCAGCTCGTCGTAATTGACGGTGATCGGCTCTTCCTTTTCGTTTTCGATCGCCAGCTGCGGGGCGAGATTGCCCTTCTGGACGGCATCGGCGTTCCAATAGGCCAGGTCATGCTCCTGGGCCAGTGCGGGTCCGATATCGGCCTGCACGCCCGCACGCTCCAGGCGCTCCATCACGCGTTCCTGTTCGGCGCAAAGGCTGTCCATGGCTTCCTGGGGTGACTTGGCCCCCGAGGACGCATCTCCGATCGCCTGCCACCACAGCTGTGCGAGCTTAGGATAGTCAGGCACGTTGGTGCCCGTGGGCGACCACTGCACGCGCGCCGGCGAGCGGTAGAATTCCACGAGGCCCCCTAGTTTAGGTGCGCGTTCGGTGAAGCTTTCGTGCCGGATGGTGGATTCACGCACAAAGGTCAGACCGACATGCGATTTCTTGACGTCCACGGTTTGCGACGACACGAACTGCGCATAAAGCCAAGCCGCCTGGGCGCGATCCATCGGAGTTGACTCTAGGATGGTCCATGAGCCCACGTCCTGGTAGCCCAGCTTCATGCCGTCCTTCCAGTAAACGCCATGCGGGGAGGGGGCAAAGCGCCATTTCGGTGTCCCATCCTCGTTCATCACCGGCAGGCCGTCTTTGACCAGGTCAGCGGTGAACGTGGTGTACATGAACATCTGCTGGGCGATCTTGCCCTGGCTCGGCACCGGTCCGGACTCCGAGAAGGTCATGCCCTGTGCTTCAGGGGGCGCATAGGCCTTGAGCCATTCCAGATATTTGGTGATGGCATAAACCGAGGCCGGTCCGTTGGTGTCGCCACCGCGCGCCACGCAGGAGCCGACTGGGCGCGAGTTCTCGTCGACCTTGATGCCCCATTCATCGACCGGCAGTCCGTTGGGAATGCCCTTGTCGCCGTTGCCGGCCATGGACAGCCAGGCGTCGGTGAAGCGCCAGCCCAGCGAAGGGTCCTTCTTGCCGTAGTCCATGTGGCCGAAGATCGGGCCTTCGCCCATGTCACGGCCGGTGAAGAACTCGGCGATGTCTTCATAGGCGCTCCAATTGACCGGCACGCCTAGATCGTAGCCATATTTCTCCTTGAACTCGGCCTGGATGGCCGGATCGTTGAACCAGTCGTAGCGGAACCAGTAAAGATTGGCGAACTGCTGGTCCGGCAGTTGGTAGAGCTCGCCATCCGGGGCTGTCGTGAAGTCGATCCCGATGAAATCGTCCAGATGCAGGTTTGGATTGGTGACGGACGCGCCATCTCCTGCCATCCAGTCGGTCAGGCTGCGTGCCTGCTTGTAGCGCCAGTGTGTGCCGATCAGGTCGGAATCGTTGACATAGGCGTCGTAGATGTTCTCGCCCGACTGCATCTGCGTTTGCAGCTTTTCGACGACGTCGCCCTCGCCGATAAGGTCATGCGTCACCTGGATACCGGTGAGCGCGGTGAAGGCTGGCGCCAAGACCTTGGATTCATATTCATGGGTCGTGATGGTTTCGGACACCACCTTGATGTCCATGCCCGCAAACGGCGCCGCCGCATCCATGAACCATTTGAGCTCCGCTTCCTGCTCCTCCCGGCTCAGCGTGGACATGTCGGCAATTTCGGCATCGAGGAACTTGATCCCTTCGTCCATGCTTTGCGCCCAGGCGGGGCTGGCCACGATCAGCGCCATCACCGCCACAGTTGATTTCAGTAGATGCCTACGCATTCGTTCATCCTCCCTTGGATTGCTATGCGGCGCCGCAGACCAGTCTTTTGGCTGTTATCTCCGGCCGGAACTCTCCCTAGACAAAGCGGAATACGCACACTGCGTAGGCCACCGATAGGGCGAGACTCCACCACAGCTCGGGCCCGAGCAGCCCCAGCCATGCAAGATTGATAAAGGCGCTGCCGAGCAGCGATATGAACAGGCGATCGCCACGCGTCGTTTCAAAGCGCAGGAGGCCGACCCTCGGACTGCCGCCCGGAACACGCCACTCCCAGATCCCCGTGCCGATCAGCAGCATCGCGATCATCCCGAAGAAGGCGGCTGTCGGCCAGGTCCACGCCATCCAGGAAAAGTCCATCGCACTCTCCTCAAACCCGGCCCAGGGCAAAGCCCTTGGCGATGTAGTTGCGAACGAAATAGATGACGAGCGCGCCCGGAATGATTGTCAGCACCCCGGCGGCCGCCAGCACGCCCCAGTCGAGCCCCGAGGCAGATACCGTGCGGGTCATGATGGCCGAAATCGGCTTGGCATCCGTTGTCGTCAGCGTGCGCGCCAGCAGCAGTTCGACCCAGGAGAACATGAAGCAGAAAAACGCAGCCACCCCGATCCCCGAAGCGATGAGCGGCATGAAGATGCGCACAAAGAACCGCGGAAATGAGTGGCCATCGATATAGGCCGTTTCATCGATCTCCTTGGGCACCCCGCTCATGAAGCCTTCCAGGATCCACACCGCGAGGGGCACGTTGAACAGGCAATGGGCCAGCGCCACGGCGATATGGGTGTCGATCAGCCCGAATGCCGAATAAAGCTGGAAAAACGGCAGGGCGAACACCGCTGGTGGCGCCATGCGATTGGTGAGGAGCCAGAAGAACAGGTGCTTGTCGCCCAGGAACCGATAGCGCGAAAAGGCATAGGCGGCCGGCAACGCCACCGCGAGCGAGATGATGGTGTTAAGCACCACATAGATGATCGAGTTGATGTAGCCCGAGTACCAGCTGGGGTCCGTGAAGATGACGCTGTAATTGCGCAGGGTGAAGTTGCGCGGCCAGAGGGTAAAGGCGCCGGTGATCTCCTGGTTGGTCTTGAAGCTCATGTTCAGGAGCCAATAGATCGGCAGCAAGAGGAAGATGATATAAAACGTGGGCACGAGCCAGCCGAGCCGCAGCGGTCGCCGCAGCCGGTTGACCGCGGCACTTGGGGCGGTAGAGCGCGCCTGGACCGTCATGGATTCCGCTGTGATCGGGCGGTCCGTCATGCATCGCTCCCTTGGCCGTAATTGGTCATCACGGTGTAGAACACCCAGCTCAGCAGCAGCACGATCAGGAAGTAGATCAACGACATGGCCGCCGCCGGGCCCACGTCGAATTGCCCGATCGCCATCTTGACCAGGTCGATCGACAGGAACGTTGTTTCATTGCCCGGTCCGCCGCCGGTCACTACGAACGGCTCGGTGTAGATCATGAAGCTGTCCATGAACCGCAGCAGGACTGCGATCAGCAGCACCCGCTGCATCTTGGGCAGTTGGATGAAGCGAAAAACACTCCAGTGCGAGGCCCCATCGATGCGCGCGGCCTGGTAATAGGCATCGGGAATGGACACCAGTCCCGCATAGCACAGCAGCACCACAAGGCTGGTCCAGTGCCACACATCCATGAGAATGATTGTCGCCCAGGCGTCGAATGGGTCCTGCACATAATTGTAGTCCACGCCCAGGCCTGAAAGACCACGCCCCAGCAGGCCGATATCCACGCGCCCGAACACCTGCCAGATCGTGCCCACCACGTTCCACGGGATCAGCAGCGGCAATGCCATCAGCACCAGGCACACCGGCACGCCCCAGCCGCGCTTGGGCATGTTGAGGGCTATGAAGATGCCAAGCGGAATTTCAACGGCCAGGATAATGGCCGAGAACAGCAGATTGCGCTGCAAGGCTTCCCAGAAACGGTCCGAGTGCAGCGTCTCGTCGAACCAGTCCAGCCCTGCCCAGAAGAACTCGTTGTTCCCGAAGGTGTCCTGGACCGAGTAATTCACCACGGTCATCAGCGGAATGATGGCCGAGAACGCCACCAGCACCAGAACGGGGAGCACCAGAAACCAGGCCTTGTTGTTCCAGGTTTTTTCCATTTACCCCTCCAGCGCCTGGCGCCAGGAATCGGCATAGATGTTTATCCCCTTGGGATCGAACATGACGCGCGGCTCGGCCGGGATCTCGTCATGTTCCGGCACGATCGCCGCTATGTCGCTCCCTTCCACCACGCCGCGCACGATCCGGTGCCGCCCAATGTCTTCCACCGTTCGCACCTGGATCGGAATGCCCTGATCCCCCACGCGCACATATTCGGGCCGGATCCCAAGCTCCATGCGTGCGCCACCCTGCGGGTGTGCTGATCGGGGCAGGCTGATCTGCTGCGAACCCAGATGCGCTGTCTGCCCCTCGAGCTTGATGGGCAGGACATTCATTCCCGGCGACCCGATGAAATAGCCGACGAAAGTATGGCTGGGCCGCTCGAACAATTCCGCCGGCGTTCCGATCTGCACGATCTGGCCCTCGAACATCACCACGACACTGTCCGCAAAGGTCAGGGCTTCGGTCTGGTCATGGGTGACGTAGACCATAGTGTAGCCAAAGCGCTGGTGCAGTTCCTTGAGCTGGCTGCGCAGCATCCATTTCATATGGGGATCGATCACCGTCAACGGCTCGTCGAAGAGGATCGCATTGACGTCCTGGCGCACGAGCCCGCGGCCAAGCGAAATCTTCTGCTTCTGGTCTGCAGTCAACCTGCGGGCGCGCTTGTGAGCCCGATCCGCCAGCCCGATGATCTCAAGCGTCTCCGACACGCGCCGCTTGATATCGGCCTCATCTACGCCACGATTGCGCAGGGGAAAGGCTAGGTTCTCGAACACCGTCATGGTGTCGTAGATCACCGGAAACTGAAACACCTGGGCAATGTTGCGCCGCTCGGTCGGCAAATCCGTCACGTCCTTGCCGCCAAACAGCACCCGCCCGCGCGAGGGCGCCACCAGGCCCGAGATGATATTGAGAAGGCTTGTCTTGCCACACCCCGATGGACCCAGCAGGGCATAGGCCCCGCCATCGGCAAAGCCATGGTGCACTTCCTTCAGCGCAAAATCATCATCGGTCTGGGGATCGGGGAGATAGGAATGGCGGATATGATCGAGATCGATGCGTGCCATGTCTCTTCCCCTATGCCGCTTCAGCCTGAATATTGCCGGCCCGCCGGCCCTGCTCGTCGAACACCATCAGCAGGCGCGGATCGAGAAAGGCCTCGATGGGTTGCCCCACGGCAAAGCTCTGCACCCCGGGCGTCAACATGATCCAGCGTGCATCCCCAAAGCGCAGGTGCACAAAGCTTTCCGATCCGGTGATCTCGATCGCTGAAACCTCGGCGCGCAACGCCGCAGCGTTCGGGCTGGATTGGCCAAGCGAAAGATGGTGCGGCTGGAACGCGATGGTGTACTCGCCATCCGCAAGCCCAAGCTCCGCCGGCACAGGCAGGGTTAATTGCTCGCCCAATATGAACTGCCCATCCATCTTGCGCGCGAGGATGGAATTGAGCGGTGGATCGGAAAAAGTGCGTGCCGTCACGAGGTCATTGGGGCGCCGGAACACATCGATGGTCCGGCCGAACTGCGTGACCCGGCCTTCCGAAAGCGTGGCCGTATTGCCCCCCAGCAGCAGGGCCTCGGACGGCTCGGTGGTCGCATAAACAAAAATGGTGCCGCTTTCAGCAAAGATGCGCGGCAACTCGGCGCGCAATTCCTCACGCAGCTTGTAGTCGAGATTGGCCAATGGCTCGTCCAGCAGCACAAGGGCGGCATTCTTGACTATCGCCCGCGCTAGGGCCGTGCGCTGCTGTTGGCCGCCCGAGAGGTTCAGCGGCATGCGGCTGAGATAAGGCGTAAGCTTCATCAGGCCCGCAGCGCGCTGCACTGCCTCGTCGATAGCTTTGCGATCGGCGCCTGCCACCCGCATGGGCGAAGCAATGTTCTCGTAAACGGTCATCGTCGGATAGTTGATGAACTGCTGGAACACCATCGCTACATCGCGCTTCTGCGGCGTCACGCCAGTCACGTCTTGTCCGTCGAAATGAATGGTGCCGCATAATGGCCGGTCAAGACCTGCCATTATGCGCATCAGGCTGGTCTTGCCCGAAAGGGTGGGACCCAGCAGGACGTTCAGTGTGCCCCGCTCCAGCTTAAGCGAGATGTCGCTCAAATGCTGCTCGGCGCCGGCCAGCTTGCCTATGTTGCGCAGCTCTAGCATGAAGCTTCACCCGGCCTTCATAAGGCAAGTCTGCACAACATCAGCCTCGTTGATGCTGAGTATCTCCACAAACCCCTCCAGTACCCTACGCCGGTTTTCCGGTCTTCAGGGACAATCATACCCGAGGCAGAGTCAGTGGCGCTGATCCATTTGATGTACCCGTCCACCTTAACAGCACGGTCAGCGAAGTACCTGGAGTTTGGGGAAGCGGTAGATCCGAGCTGTCCGTTTTCCGGTGTCGACGATTTAAAACGGACAGACCGCTTGCCACCCCATGGTAGTCGTTCCTGCTCAACGCCACGCCAAACCGTGTCGGCTTCACCCCAGCCATATGCCTGAACTTACAAAATGAAAAAACCCCGGTTCTCCGGGGTTTTACTTTGCGCTCAACGTTGAGAGCGGAACTGTTGCGTCCTTTCGTTCAACACTAACGGACGTTTCATAACCTTTGGGCGCATCTCATGATTTGAAAGTGTGCACCCGGGATGCGGAAACAGGCGGGCCTAATGTGGAAACTGTCCAGGAAACCACAATGATCAAAAAAATTGTTGGTGAATGTCGCAAAGTTCTGCCCTAGGGTCCTGGCATCCCTTTGAATTTTGATCGCTTTCTGCACCGCAGACATCTGTCGCACAAAGTTCTGGTCCGGAGTCGCGCAAAGTTCTGCCCTCGGATCCGATGTTGAGGGGGCAGATACCACCCCACCTATCCTAGATGCTCACGCCCGAAGGCACTCACGTTGGTGGCTCGGTTCAAAAGGTGCTCGACAAGTGGTCGGCGCTCGCTGAAGTCACCGGCGCTTCACGCTATGTCGGCCAGATCGAAATTGGGCGCCAGCCCTTTGGCATGGTCACAAAGGGTATTGAACTGCTTGCGACAAAGGTGGCCGAACAGCTGAGATAATGGCGAGAAAAGCGGTGTCCGGTTTCCGCGACTGCGCACCGCCAGCAGCCAGTCCGCTTTCCCAGCAAGAAGCCGTTCCGGGGCGCCGAACCAGAACAGCCGCTTTCAGGAGCTTGATCGGACTGGCTGAACGGCGGCAACGGGCCGGTTAGGCGTCTCCGTCAGCGACCGCCGACCGACAACTCGTTGCGAACGTTGGAGTCCCCGTCCAGAAACTCTGGCTCGGCTTTGGCCCCAACAGCGTCGAAGTAGCGGCTTACGAAGTTCCGGAACGAGGCGGCCAGGGCGATGTCGGCGATGTTGAGGTCGCTCAGACCGACGGCGCGCAGCGCGTCAATATTGCTTTGGGTTATGTGCGAAGCATTGATCGTGATCTGCTCGGCATAGGCCAGCATGGCTACTTGTTGTTCTGTCAGCCCGGCGTTTCGGTAGTCGCGATGCACCGCCAGCGTCTGCTCGCGCCCGATCATCGCCGAGAGCGCTTTGAAATAGACGTGAGAGCAATAGCTCGAAGGCACGTGCTTGGCCGTTATCAAGGTGATAAGGCGGAAGTTGATCAGCCCCAGAGAGAACCCGTCCCGGATCTGGTGCAGCAAATGCTCAACCGGCGGCAGAATGTCAGGTCTGGCTGACAAACATTGGGTGGCCTGCATGACACGTCCAGTTGACGCGACTTCGTTCGCATAGATCGATGCCACTTCGCCCTGGGCCTCGTCCGGCCCCACAGTCCGTATAAACATCGTCTCCTCCTTGGCTAGTGTATGCTGCTGCATTCTCTCGTGGATGAGTTCTCCTGGTACGATGTGGCATAGGGGTTGTCGAAAGTTGCCTCAGCTGTTCGTTGTAGGATGCCGGCTGCTGACGGCCCGGTTTCGGCTGAGCGCAGGCGGGCAAAGAGGTGAGCAGAAGGGCCGTAGTCGCGATCAGCATGCGGTGCGCTTGATAAAGCTGTCACGCAGAGCGTCGAGTACGAGCCCATCGTTAAAGGCGTCCTCTTGCGGAATCTCCACCTCCAGCCCTGCGCACCGATGTCCTCTACCCCCGGGGGCGTGATGATGGTGCGCGAGGCACAAAGGGCGGCAAGGCTGACGCCGCGGCGCCCGGGAGGCAGAGTAGCCGTGGTTTCCTCTTTCCTTCTGCAGGTTCGTGGCCCACTCGATGCAGCATCTATCGGGATCAGTCCGCGGCCTCGGAATGTCAATCAAGAGCACCTCTCGTCATACCGTGGCGCTCAAGAAAGACTACCAGAACATGTCGGCCTGCGCTTCTTTAGCTCTTTTGCTGGCCGGCCGTGGTGGATGAGGCGCTGGCGCGAGGGCAGCGACTTCGGACAGCCATATCTCGGCTTCACCTCGGGGTGGAGTGCCCAAGAGGGGGCCGGTGTAGGCTTCCACCCAAAATGGCTCGCCCCACGACTCCAAACCCTCTTCGTTCATTGTCTTTGACCTTACCAAGCAAAACTCGCCATCCACTTTGAGGATGACGCCCGGCAGGCAGCCATCAAGCCAAACCGCCTTGTTCGGACGCGCGAATCTGGAGATTGGCAGTTGTTTGTCCTTCGGCATCGCTTCACTCACTGAAAATACTAGTGCAGAAGCATCGCTCGGAAAAAAGAAAGTAACAAGATTAATGTGCCTTATTGACACTCTGAGCTGCCTACTAAGCGCCGGGTGTTCCACGAGCATGGGCACCTTATCAGAAGCCTGCGGGGGATTGAGGGCAACAGCATTCCCGTAATGATATCTGCGAAGCGCCTGAGGTTGTTTGGTGGAGAGGTCGCCACTGAGCGAGGCGTGCAACGCTCGAGATCGATCTTTTCCAATACCTGCGGCAATGGACCGGCAGAAATTTCGAGCGAGTTTAATCGCGCGAGGCTGCCGAGGGTTGCTTGAAAGCCTTCAAGCGGCTGATTTAACAATGGAAGCCTACGGCTCTGCAGGCCGCGGCGCTTCTCGACGTGTCAAAGGGGCACCTGGGAGCGCATGAAGCAGGAGGGTAAGTGCAAGCCCTCAGCCAGGATCAAGTCACCCGGGTCTCCGCAATGCTCGGCATCTACAAGGGGCTTCATCTGTTGATCGCCCATGACATGGCGGATCGCTGGCCAGGATTGCACAACAAAGGCACCGTGCCGGGATGAGCCCAATCGCCTCCATTCTCAAAGGCGGCATCCTCCAAATGTTGCGGGCTCGGTGCTATCTCCAGGCCGTCCACGCGGGGTTGTGATCGGCGTTGAACGGTTGGCCGGTCGTCACAGAGGCTTTTCCCAAGATCATCCAACTGGTGAGGACGGCGCGGCTGTGTTGAAGCCGCTTGTCTAGGGCGAGGATGATGATTTTGCCATTCACGCCCAGATCGCAGTGCCCGCTGCCGCTTGGACTGGAGGGGCAATCCAGAACCAACGATCCAAGGTCGCTGTGATGGCTCCGAAACTGACTACAGGTGGCTATATCGAAGGGCAGGGTAGGGGCCGATAGAAGACCGTCAGCTTCTAGGTACAAGGGATCAAAAGCGGCCGTTCGATGTTGAGGCTGCAAGATGGGCTGACCCCCATTGTAATCCCGAATCCAAGTATGTTCGCGAAAATCACTCAGTGATCTGTTCAGTTTGCCAG
This sequence comes from Devosia sp. Z11_6, assembly GCF_058133665.1. Lineage (NCBI taxonomy): Bacteria > Pseudomonadati > Pseudomonadota > Alphaproteobacteria > Hyphomicrobiales > Devosiaceae > Devosia > Devosia sp. Z11_6. The sequence goes on along the minus strand of NZ_JBYUNQ010000003.1, from coordinate 35,793 downwards.
AGGCACAACCTGAGGGCTTTCAGCGCAAAGCACAACGGCCTCAACTTACTCCGCTACTTGTTTGCAGACGGGCCTAAGTATCAATGGATAAGTTGCGACTGCTGGAAATTAGCATTCGCTGCACCTCAGCCCGATGTTCATTGGAGATATCCATGGGCAGCACCAGGCAGATCGTGGCTTGCACCTCCCCGTTCACGCCGAAAATTGGCGACGCCAGGCATTGGGTGAAGCTGTTGATCAGCCCGCTCGTTGCTACGATTGTGCTGCCGCGGGCACGGATACAATCCTCAACGAAATCCTCCATGCTGACGATGCGCTTGTCAGGAAGGACCAGATCTTCGGGCAGCACCAGAGCTTCGATCTCAGCAGGCGTCATATGGGCTAGCAACAGACGGCCGGAAGCAGTCCAAGGGAGCGGTATCTGCCCACCGGCCTGAGAACTGATGCGCATTGGCCGGGATCCCGGATGTGTATGAACGATCGCCTGCCGATTCCGGTTCAGCACGCAAAGTTCACTAGTCTCACCTGTTAATCGAGATAAGGCGTCAACCTCGGCAGAGCCGCGCTGGATCAGTTCGTTTTCCCGCATGTAATTGATGCCGTAGAGATACATAAGCTTGCCGAAATAAACCTTGTTATCCTCGCCGGAGAGTTCGAGAATTCCGGATTCTGTCAGCACCCGGACGAGCTCGTAAATAGTCGAACGCGGAGCGCCGAGGGCTTTAGGCAGCTCGGCCAAGCGCAACGGCCGCCCGCATTCATGCAGAAAAGCGAGCAATTTGAGCACCCGGTCGACGCCGCGCTCGCGGCTTCCCAACGGCTTGCCATCCATCATCCCCGGTTCGCCCATTGCTCGTGCTGCAGCATCCCTATTGCAAACCGCAGATATTGTAATTAGCGTCTCAAATATCGGAATACTGTCCGATATACAAGACAAACTCGTGTAGGCAAGTTCCGACGAGATGGTATCGCAATGGAGGCGAAGATGACGGACGTTTCTAGACGCAGGGAATTTCTGAAGATCGGAATGACTGGCGCCGCACTCGCAGGCGGCATGGGGCTGGTGGCTCTCAGCGCCCAACAAGCCGCCGCTCAGTCCGCCAGTGACAGCCTGCTGCGCACCATCATTGAGCGTGGCCGCCTTATTGTCGGCACCGGCAGCACCAATGCGCCCTGGCACTTCGAGAACGAAGCTGGCGAACTGGTCGGCATGGACATCACCATGGGTAAAATACTCGCCAAGGCGTTGTTCGACGACGAAACCAAGGTTGAGTTTGTGCTGCAGGATGCGGCGCAACGCGTCCCTAACGTAGTCACCGGCAAGGTCGATATCTCGATTCAGTTTATGACCATGTCTGGCGCTCGCGCTCAGATCATTGCCTTTGCCCGCCCCTACTACGTCGAGGGTGTTTCGCTGCTGACCAGCCCCCGTGGCACGATGAAGAGCTTTGATGAATTGCTCGCCGGCGGTGCCAACACCCGCGTTTCGATCCTGCAGAATGTTGATGCGGAAGAAGGCGTGCACGAGGTTCTGCCTGAGGCCCAGGTGATGCAAATTGACACCCAAGCCAACGTCATTCAAGCGCTCGAAGCGGGCCGAGTCGACGCGGCGGCCGTTGATCTGTCCACTGTGAAATGGCTAGTAGCGCGTAATCCCGACCGGTACGTGGACAGCGGCAAGTCTTGGCGCGCTATGCTCTACGGGGCTGCCCTACGGCAGGGCGACCTTGACTGGCTTAATTTCGTCAACACTGCTTTCACAATCGCGATGTTCGGTCATGAAACGGCCCTCTACGATGCCGCCTTCAAGGAGTATTTTGGCCTCGACGCCCCCGTACGCACTCCCGGTTTCCCGACAATTTAGCCCGCAACAACCAGCCAGCGGCTTGCTCGCTGGCTGCCGATTTCCGGGAGTTGCGGACACATAGGTGAATGGCAGGCGGCATGGGATATCAACTAAGCTTCAACCAGATCTGGACCAATTTCGACAAACTGGCTGAAGGCCTGCTGCTGAGTCTGTGGCTCGCCTTCATTTCTATCCTGATCGGTGCAGTCATCGGTCTGGTGCTAGCTATCTGGTATGTCTCGGCCGGTCGTATCGCGCGCACCGTTATTTCCGGGTATGTGGAGTTTATCCGCAACGTGCCGTTGTTGCTGCTCGTTTATCTCGTCTTTTATGGCCTCCCGACCGCGGTCAATATCTCTTACAGCCCCCCAGTCTCGTTTGTCGCCACCCTGTCGCTTTATTCCGGTGCTTACCTCGTGGAAGTGTTCCGCTCCGGGTTGGAAGCCGTGCCCAAGGGGCTGCTGGATGCCGGCAAGGCAATTGGCCTGACGCCTTGGCAGCGCCTGCTGTATGTGCGTCTGCCCACCATGACGCGCATCACGCTGCCGGCGCTGTCTAATACCTTCATCTCACTGTTTAAGGACACATCCATCGCTTCGGTGATCGCCGTGCCCGAACTCACCTATGGAGCACAATGGATCAACAACAAGACCTTCAGAATCGTCGAAGTCTATGCGGTCACCACTGTGCTGTATGTCGTCACCGGCTATCTCATACTGTTCGGGCTAAGACAGCTTGAGCGGCGCTTCAGAGTGGAGCGCTGACATGGACGCAGTCGTTTATTCCCTGCCCTACCTAATGAACGGCCTGGGCATAACCTTGCTGGTTTCAGGGATCGTCGTGGCCCTGTCGTTGGTGGTCGGCGTGCTGCTCGGCATAGGGCTGATCTATGGTCCAAGGCCGCTGCGCTGGCTGATCCGGCTGCTCAGCGACTGCATTCGTGGCATCCCGATCCTGGTACTGATCTTCGTTGTCTACTACGGCCTACCTCCTTTGGGGCTCAATCTGAGCTCATTCTGGGCGGCCGTACTGGCCCTCACGGTGTTCAAATCAGCACATGTCATCGAGTATGTCCGCGGCGCCGTAGGGTCCATTCCCCGCGGCCAGATGGAAGCCGGCATGGCCATAGGACTAATTTTTCCGCAGCGCCTGCGCTATGTGATCTTCCCTCAGGCTATGCGCCGCTTTCTACCCCCATGGCTCAATGGCGTCACGGATGCGGTCAAGGGCAGTGCCCTAGTCTCACTCCTTGGCGTGGTCGACCTGATGCAGGCCATCAACCAGGTCATCGGACGCACTTATGAGCCGCTACCGCTCTATATCTTGGGCGCCCTTATGTATTTCGCGATCAACTACAGCCTGTCCACCCTGAGCAAGGTGCTGGAACGGCGCTATTCATATATTCGGGAGTGACCGCATGAGCGCGACCAGCCTTTTGCAGATCGGTAAGCTAAGCAAGTCCTTCGCCAGCAACCAAGTGCTCAAATCCATCGATCTCAACGTCGCTGCCGGCGAGGTTGTCAGCATCATCGGCCCGTCGGGCAGCGGCAAGACCACCCTCTTGCGCTGCGTCAATTTTCTTGAAGCTTATGATGGCGGCTCAATCCAGATCGACGGCCGCGAAGTGGGATATGTCGATAGCGCCGGCCTCAAACGTCGGGGCGAAATAGACCTCGCTGGCATGCGCGCGGAAACCGGCATGGTGTTTCAAAGCTTCAACTTGTTCCCACACCTGACCGCCGAACAAAACGTCATGCTTGGCCTGAGGCGGGTGCGCAAGAAACCCCTCAGGGAGGCCCAGGAAATAGCGCGCCACTGGTTGTCCCGCGTCGGGCTAGCGCACAAGGCGCAGGCATTGCCATCCGAGCTGTCCGGCGGCCAGCAACAACGCGTCGGCATTGCACGCGCCGTGGCTATGGATCCCAAGATCCTGCTGCTTGATGAAATCACCTCCGCGCTCGATCCGGAACTGGTCAACGAAGTGCTCGATGTCGTTCGCCAACTCGCCAAGGACGGCATGACTATGCTGATGGTGACCCACGAGATCGCCTTTGCCCGGGACGCCAGCCATCGCATCGTTTTCATGGCCGATGGACTTGTCTCCGCTGAGGGGGCCCCCGACGCCCTAATGGCCGAGGTCGCGACCAATGAGCGTCTGCGCAACTTTCTGTCGCGCTTCAGCAGCACTGCCCACTAAAAGATCGAAAGAGAAACGCAATGCCCCCCTCGGCGCGCCTTGAAACGCTTGGCTTGCAATTGCTACCTGTGCCCACCCCTATCGGCAACTTCCGGAACTACATTCATACCGGATCGCTGATTTTTATTTCCGGTCAAGGTCCGCGCGAGCGCGACGGTACTCTTCATACCGGCAAGGTCGGCGCGGACGTCACCGTGGCGGCGGCTTACCAGCATGCTAGGCTGACCGGCCTGAACCTGCTTTCCGTGCTGGCTGATGCCGTCGGCGACCTCAGCGAGGTGAGCCAGGTAGTCAAGCTGTTAGGCCTGGTCAACGCGACCGACAGCTTCACCGGCCACCCTGATGTCATCAACGGTTGCTCGGACCTTCTAACCGCCGTTTTTGGCGATATCGGCCAGCATGCCCGCTCGGCCATCGGAGTAGCCTCCCTCCCCAACAATATCACGGTCGAGATCGAAGCCATTTTCGAGCTGCGCGCCTAGAGAAGGTCACCACTATGGCGTCGATCATCAACGACCGCAGCAATACTCCGATCCGTGAGCGGCTTGGCCTGCGCCCTATCATCAATGTTTCGGGCACCATGACAGCGCTGGGCGCCTCCATCATGGTGCCGCAGGCTATCCACGCGATGGTCGAAATTGCGCCCCAGTTCGTGGAAATCGATGACCTGCAGCGGCTCGCCAGCGCGACTGTAGCCCGTGTAACCGGCGCAGAAGCCGGCTTCATCACCGCGTCGGCTGCTGGCGGCATCGTTATGGCCGTCGCCGCAGCCATAACCGGAGAAAACCTCCTGGGCATCGAGCGCCTGCCGCTCGACACAACCGGGCTCAAGCACGAAGTCATCCTGCAGCTCGGTCATGATGTGGGCTATGGCAACAGCATCGACCAGGCGATCCGCCTCGCCGGAGGCACACCGGTTTTTGCTGGAACGGTCAGTTCAACCCAGCCGTATCAGGTGGCGGACGCCATCACCGACTCTACCGCCGCAGCCATCTACGTAGTTGCCCATTCCACCATTGCTTATGGCATGCTTTCGCTACCCGAATTTGTGTCGATCTGCCATGCTAAAGGCGTGCCGGTGATCGTCGATGCCGCCTCCGAATATGACTTCCGCGGCTTCATCGCTCAAGGGGCTGACCTCGCCATTTATAGCGGCCACAAGTTTCTAGGCGGGCCGACATCCGGCATCGTTGCTGGACGCAAGAGCCTGGTGCGATCGGGTTATCTGCAGAACCGCGGTGTTGGACGTGGCATGAAGGTGGGCAAGGAAACCATTGCCGGCGTCATGGCCGCGCTTGAAGCTTGGGAAGAGCGGGACCACGCCGGTATCCGGGCGGCAGAGCAAGCCGCGCTCCAGCGCTGGCTAACCGCACTTGCCGGTAAGCGCGGTATCGAAGCCCGCCTCACGCCCGACCCCACCAGCAATCCGCTGGACCGGCTGGAAATCCGTGTCCTGCCCACCAGCGGCTTTAGCGCCTACGGGCTGGCGTCGGCGCTGGCAAGTGGTTCGCCCCCGATCATGGTTCGGGGCCATCAGGCGGAACGGGGAATTTTCTGGCTCGATCCCTGCAATCTCCATCCCGGCGAGGCGGAAATCGTCGCCATCCGCCTCGGCGAGCTTCTAGACGCCCCGCGCCCTTCAGACGCGATGGCGGTCCCGGTCAAATCCTCTGTCGGCATCCTGAAGTGGCCCGACTAGCCCGCTATTCTCCCTCACATTTGGAGGTTCCGTCGTGCCTAATGATATTCGTCAGGATTTGGGGCTGTGCCAGGTCATCAATGTGTCGGGCACCATGACAGCGCTGGGAGCCTCAATCGTAACGCCCGAAGCTATCGATGCTATGTCTCGCAGTCTAAGCCAGTTCTTTGAAATGACCGCCTTGCACAAACAGGCAAGCAAAGTCATCGCCGAGATGACCGGCGCCGACGCTGGTTTCGTTACGGCGTCCTGCGCTTCAGGGATCACGCTTGCCGTGGCAGCTGCCATCACCGGTCCAGACCTGCTGGCCATCGAGCGCCTACCGGACACCGGTGAGCTCAAGAACGAAGTGGTCATACTGTCCGGCCACATGATCAGCTTTGGTGCCCCCGTTGAGCAGATGATCCGCTTGTCGGGTGCCAAGGTCGTGCCGGTGGGGCAAGCCACCTCCGCATCAGCATACCAGCTGAATGCCTCTATCACCGCGAACACTGCGGCGGCGGTTTTCGTGATTTCCCATCATGTAGTCGATTACGCCCAAGTGCCTCTGAAGACCTTCATCGATGTGTGCCACGACAGGGGTATTCCGGTGATTGTCGATGCGGCATCCGAATATGACCTAACTACGGTGCTGGCCATGGGCGCTGATGTTGTGATCTGGTCAGGCCACAAATTTCTGGGCGGCCCCACCTCCGGCATTGTCGCCGGCCGCAAGGACCTAGTCCGTGCGACTTATCTGCAGAACCGGGGCATCGGCCGTGGCATGAAGGTGGGCAAGGAGAGCATTGTAGGCGTCATGTCAGCAATGACCGCCTGGAAGACCCGCGATCACGAAGGTATCCGAGCCCGCGAACGCGCCGCGCTCGAGGTGTGGAACCAGGCTCTTACGGGAAAACCGGGGATTACTGCCACAATCGTTCCTGATCCGACCAACAATCCTCTTGACCGAATGAAGGTCAAGGTTAATCCGCAGGAAGCCCATATCTCCGCGTAGGACCTAGCTAGTCGCCTCGCTGGCGGCGACCGCCCGGTCATCGTGCGCGGTCATGAAATCGAGCATGGCCACTTCTTCCTCGATCCCTGCAACTTGCATCCCGGACAGGAATTCACGGTGGCGGAACGCTTAATCGAGGAGCTGGGGAAAGCTGCCATGTCCAACGAGATCACCGAAACTCCGATTGAAGAGGTCTGGCTGGCGCGCGAAGCTGGCATCTTGACCTGGCCCGATTGAGCATCAAGGTGTTCAGAAAGGCTGCATTGTCGCCAATCTGCGCCTTGGCCGTCTGCTCGTTCCCCTAAATAAAACTCGCCGCCAGCTCACAATGCCTACTTGCCACGGCAGAATGACTGACTTGCCGCCGCTTTGACGCGGGGGCAAGTCCGGAGCCGGCGCAAAGCTCCGCAAGGCAAGACCGGCAGTGGCGCCGGATGCGAGGTTCGTCGATCTCGCGCCGAAAGAACTCTCTGACGGAGCAGAGATCTACCTGGATGCGCTCAATGCCGCGATCCTAAAGGACGACGTGCTCAACATCGCGCTTACCGGTCCTTACGGTTCCGGCAAGAGCAGCGTCATCAAGACCTTTCTCGCGCAGTACAAGACTCCGTATCTGCAGCTTTCCTTGGCGTCGTTCGTGCCGGACGGTGCGAAGAAGGATGGAGGGGAGGCTGACGGTGTGACGAAGCAGGAGATCGAACGCAGCATCCTCCAGCAGATCCTCTATGGGGTCGACGCGGACAAGCTCCCGTTCTCCCGCTTCAAGAGGATCAAGGTTCCAAAACGGATCTCGATCGGGACGTCGCTTATCATCACTGTCGGGCTGATCTGTGGCTGGTACCTATTCAGCAAACAGAGCGAGATCCTGGCAGGGACGTTCTTCGAGCCGTTCAAATGGTTCAATTATTGCAGCGCGTTGGCCGTCGGCGCTCTTGCCTGGAAGGCGATCCACGGAGCATACACGAACAGTCTCGGACTCTCTCTGAAGAGTATATCCCTGAAGGACGTGCAGATCGCCCCGGCTGCGGCGGACCACGAATCCATCCTCAACAGACACCTGGACGAGATCCTGTACTTCTTCCAGTCCACGAAATACGACCTAGTCGTCATCGAGGACCTGGACCGCTTCGAGAACCCCGATATCTTCGTTTCCCTCAGGGAGATCAACGGGCTCATCAACGCGAATGAGGGTATCAAGCGCCGGGTGAGGTTCCTGTACGCGTTGCGCGACGACATATTCGTCAACACGGATCGGACCAAGTTTTTCGAATTCATCGTGCCGATCGTTCCGGTCATCAACCATTCGAACTCGATCGATAAATTCCTCGAACATAGCCAGCGTATCGGCCTGGAAGGCCTGGATCTTCAGTTCCTCCGCGAGGTTTCCCGCTATCTGAGCGATCTCCGCCTGATTCAGAACATCGTCAATGAGTACGTGGTCTATGACGCCAAACTCACGGCCGACGAAGATGGGCGCCTGGACGCGAACAAGCTCCTGGCGATCCTCATTTACAAGAATGTCATGCCCAAGGATTTCGCTGCGCTGCACCGGCAGGAGGGCGTGCTGGCCACGGTTCTAAGGCGGCATGATGAGTTCCTTGCGAAGGCCGAGCAGAAAATCCGTGGTGAAATCGCGCAGATCAAAGCGCGTATCGCGACCGGGGACGAGCAAGAGCTTAGAGACGAAGCCGACCTGCGCAAGGTCTACGCGATGGCCGTGATCGAGCGTCTCCCTGAGAACGCGCAGCAGCTTTTCATCCAAGATGTTGCCGTAAGGATGGGCCAGCTCACGGAAGACGGCGTGCTGGAGGAGCTCCTCCAGAAGAAGAAGCTATCGGTGAACACCCAGAGGCAAGGTTATTACCCAAGCCGCGTACCTCTGGATCTAGCGGACCTCGAGTCCTCCGTGGATCCGACTCGATTTTTCGAAGACCGAAAGGCCGACATTGGGAACAAGTCAGCCAAGTTCCGCAGAGAGTCCGAGAAGCTGATAAGCGAGCTCGAGACCAAGGTGTCCTCTCTACGTACCCGAAGATTCAACGAGGTCGTTCGCGAGAGCCCAAGGCTGATCGATCAGGTGTTCGCCGAGATTGCTGAGAACGTAGATCTCCTCAAGTACCTGGTACTTGAGGGCTACATCGACGATACCTACTACCAGTACATATCACTGTTCCACAGCGGGCGCTTGTCTCCGAAAGACAACAGCTTCCTAATCAAGATCCGCGCCTATAACACTCCACCTCCAGACTTTCCGTTGGACAACGTTGCCGAGTCGTAGCCTCGATGCGGCCAGGAGACTTCGGTCAAGCGTATGTGTTGAATCGCTCGATCGTTGATCATCTGTTCTCTGACGAGTCGGCCAATGCGCCACGCATAGCCGCCGCCGTAGGGTTCATCTCCACCAAGTTCCAGGCGTGCGGTGACTTCTTCCGCACCTACTACGTATCAGGCACCCACGTAGACAGGCTTGTCAGGACGGTTCTGACCAAGTGGCAGAATTTCGCCTCTGCAGTTATCGATGAGAGTGATGGACCGTCGCACGTCGTCCGTATTCTTGCCCACGCATCCGATGAGGTGTTGCGGCGCCCGACAAGCAAAGAGGCACTGAGCAAGTTCCTCGCCGCCAATGCAGATCGCGTGCTAGCGGAACGGGTGGATTTTAGCCTTAGCCTCCTTCGCTCCTTGGAAGTCGAGATTGATCAAGTCGAGAAGCTAGTGGAGTTCCCGGACGCGCTGTCGTTCGTCGCGCAGGAAGGTCTCTACCGCATCTCAATCGACAACCTCGCATGCATAGTTCGCCACCTCTCTGGCGAAGATATGATGGAGGCGCTAGAGAAGCGGCACCTCTCCACGTTGAACGAAGTGAACGACACGGCGCTGCTAAAGCGCATCGATTCGGATTTCTCTACCTATGTGAGCGACGTCCTCTTAGGCTCGGCGACGAACACCGAGGAGGGGGTTTCGGCTATAGTGCAGGTGCTAGAGCGTGAGGACGTCGAGCACGATGTGCGTGCAGATTTCCTTAGCAGGCAGACAGTCACCTTCTCGAGTCTGAACGATGTTCCCCCTGAGTTTCAACGGATGGCACTGACGGGGCATCATGTCGAAGCGACTTGGGGTAATTGCCTGCAGTTCATGTCCTCGGAATTCTACGATGCGGGCGTCCTCACGGCGTATATTCAGACCAATAAGGCGGCGGCAACGCTATCGCGGCAGCCAATTCCCAGCGGCGATCCAGCACTGGTTCTGCGGCAGTTTGTGGTTGGGAACAACGCGCTCGGACACGAATTCTATCGGACGTACGTTCGCCTGCTTCCAAGGCACTTCTGCGCTTTCCAGGAGGTAGAAGCTAGCAAGACCAAGATCTTGATCGAGGAACGAAAGGTCGCGTTCACGCCCGCTAATTTCCAGCACCTCGAAGATGTGGAGCTACGAGTCCAGTTCCTTGCGCTGAACTTCGACGCTTATGCCGCTGCCAAGTCGGAATACGCGATCGACGACCACTTCAGGAGCAAGCTCCTTCACGCCTCAACCACGGATGCGCAGAAGCTCAATGTCCTTGCCGATGTCGATGAGGCATATGTTGCGGGTACGCCATCCTTGGCTGCGGTCGTCGGACCACTGCTCGCCAGGACGCTTGCGGCACCCGTCGACTTTGGCGCCGAGTTCATCAAGGCAGTCGTACTTCGGTCCGAGAACACCCTGACCAAGCTGACCCTTCTCAACAGGATGCACCCCGCGCTGTCTGTGCCCGAGATCCGCGACGTCCTCAGGGCTATGCCGATGCCGTATCAAGATATCGCCACGTTCGGCAAGGCGCCGAAGCTTGAAGACAACGAGCTCAATCGCCAGTTGGCCGGCTGGCTCAAGGAGCGCGAGGTGATCTCGTCGGTCACGGAAACTTTTCTTGGCGGAGAGATTCGGATCAACACGTTCAGGAAGGAGCCGGAGTGATCTGGCGGGACGCGAGGTCCCGCTACAGAAGGCTATTTCCTGGAGGCTCTTGTCAGGTGCCGGGGCTGCTGGCCTGGTCGGGGCGTCAGGACGGAATTCCGCGGCCACACCGGCTCGGCGTCGTTCGACGCGCATCGGAACTCTTTGAATGCTCGGCTCCCCTGATCGCGCTCGCAGGCTTCGCGAATTGATGCCCGCTTATCAACGCCCCATAGCCAGGTCTTCGCCCAACCGGCGTCAGCCATGCCTTCTTGGCGCTGGTCGGCATACCTTTCATGCGGCCGCGTGAGTTTCGGGCGCTAGCGTCGGCGCTGAACGAGGTGCCGGACAAATTCATCGCGGCGCAATTATTCAAGGCGCGGTGGGGAATCCCGTGCTGTTCGGGCGCCAACATTTTCCGGCGCTGCTGCTATTGCAGGGCACGGTGGGGCGATCAGCGCTGGCGCAGGTGCGCAGCCGCAACGGGGGAGTTCTGATCGATATCTATACGCCGGCGGCACTTCCAAGGCGGAGGCTTAAGCACTCGCCCGGTCAGAATAGACCGCCGGGAGCGAAGGCCTCAGGCAGGAAATCGGCGAAGGCCTTGACCGCCGGGCGCATGGTCTGCCGGCGCAGCCGCAGGCTCATCACATGAACCGGCGTCAGGGGCTCGACGATGGCGCGCGCCGCCACCCGGCTGCCGTCATAGGTGATCGAGGTGCCCGTCACCGCATTGTGGATGGTGTAGCCGCGCCCATGCCCGACCAGGCCCCGGATCAACTCATAGGATTTCGACCGATAGACGATGAGCGGCATTATGGAGCAGGCCGAAAAAAGGTTGAGGAAATATTCGCGCGAATGGGGCAAGTCGAGCAGGATGAACGGCTCGCTGGCGATTTCTTTGAGACTGATCTTGCGCTTGGCCGCCAGTGGATGGTCGGCGGCGAGCAGCAGATAAGGCGGCAGTTCGACCAAGGCTTCGCCAGTGATTTCACTTGGCAGCGCATAGGCGTAGGCGATGGCGATCTCCATGCGGCCCAAGAGCAGTCCATCAACGATTTCCTGCTGGTTGCCCTCTTCGAGCCGCACGGTAATGCCGGGCGCGCGTCGGGAAAACTCCGACAGCAGCGCCGGCATGTAACGCGTCGCCAGGGTGCCGAAACAGCCCACGGTGATCTCGCCGCCGATCGAGGAGCCGAGCGAGGCCACCGAGCGCTCGAAATCCGTCGAATGCTTCAGCAGCAGCCGTGCCTCACGCACGAAGCGTTGCCCCGCCGCCGTGAGAGAAATGCCCTTAGCGTGGTGGCGAATAAAGATTTCCGTGCCGAGCTCGACCTCGGCCGCGGCAATGGCGCCCGAGATCGCGGGCTGGGAAATGCCCAGCTGGCGGGCCGCTTCAGTGACGCTTTGCGCCTCGGCAGCAGTCACGATGTAGCGTAGCGATCGGAGAGAAAACAGCATCAGAAAATCCGATCCTAAAGAGAGGAGAATATTATTTTACTGATGTTTGGAATGTCATCAATATGACTTTGGCAAAAAAAACACCGACATTTAATAGTGCACAAAAAAGCGCCAAATCTGATCTGTTCGCTTCAGACGTCGTGTAGTCGCGCGTTGGCTTCGGAACCAACCACCACTAGAAATTAGGGACATTTCCATGGGCAGGCCCAACTCACTTAAGATCGCATGCGCCGCAATCGTCGGACTCTGCATGCTGACCGGCAGCGCAGCGGCACAAATTAAGCTGCGGCTGGCCGTGGAGACCACGTCAGGCGATCCAACCAATGTCATGCTCGCGGCCTTTCGCGATAAACTCGTGGCGACCACGGGCGATGCCTTCGCAATTGAATTCTTCGACGGTGGTTCGCTCGGTGACGAGAACGCTCTTCCGGAAATGCTGCGCGTCAACCAGGCGCAGGTCGTGCCGCTGGGGTCAGACGCCATTGAGGCGTTGGATCAGCGGTACGCAATCTTCGACGCGCCGTTCCTGTTTGCAACCAAACAGAAAGCTCGTGAAGCCTTGGACGGCAAACTGGGCGATCTGCTGAAAACCTCGTTCCGCGAAGCCTCTAATCTCGAGGTGCTTGCATTTGGTGAACTTGGGTTTCGGGTAATCTCCAACAATGTGCGTCCAATTAAGGTTCCAGCTGACCTGGTTGGGCTGAAGTTGCGCACGCCATCCAGTTCGGCCCGCATCATGGCCTTCACGATGCTGGGGGCCGCCCCAACGCCGATGCCGCTCGGCGATGCCTATGTCGCCATGCGGCAGGGGGCCATCGATGGTCAGGAAAACCCAATGTCGGTCATTAAGGAATTCTCGCTGCACGAAGTACAGAAGTACATTTCGCTGACCAACCACGTATACACGCCGATCACGCTGGCGATGAATGGTACGGCTTTCGACGCGCTTTCGGACGAGTTGAAGGCAAAAGTGATCGACGCCGCCGAGGCGGCGGCTATCAAGACGCACGAACTCTCCGACGCAAAGGACGCCGAACTAGTCGCCGTGTTCGAGGCCGCAGGTGTTGCGGTAAACACGCCGGATCTTGTCGCCTTTCAGGAAGCGTCGGCTCCCATCCGCGCTGAAATTGCCAAACTCGTCACGCCTGAGTTCATGGCCCAAGTGGAAGAACTAGCCAGATGACATCGACACTCCAGACCAGACAGAGCGCACAGCGCTCTGCCTATCCAGGCTTCGCTTATGACGGCAATGGGACCAAGGCTCGGATCGGGCTGATCTTCATGGCCTCCAGCATCGTCATGGAATCGGAAATGTGGGCCATGGCCGCGCAGGGCGTCGCCATTCACACCACACGCATCAAGCTGCCCAAGGTGACCGTCGAGGGCATCGAGGAAATGATGAATGCGCCCGAACTGGAGCGCGCGGCCCAGCTGTTGGGCTCGGCTCCGATCGATCTGCTGTGCTTCGGGGGCACTAGTGCCTCTTTCCTACACGGCACCTCCTATGACCATGCGCTTATTGAAAAACTTAGGCGCTGGGCGCCGGGCCCCAAGATCAACACAGCGTCTACCGCGACGCTGGCCGCGCTCAAGGAAGTGGGCGCCGCCCAGGTTGCGCTCGCCACCCCCTATGTCGGCGAAATCCATCACCGAGCCATCCGCTTCCTCGAAGAGAATGGCCACGAAGTGGTCAATTCTCGCAATCTGTCGATCGATACCGACAAGGCGCTGGCCGAAGTGCCGCCGGAGCGGGTTTACGAGCTGGTGCGCTCCGTCGATACGCCCGAGGCCAGTGCCATCTTCATTTCCTGCACTAATTTCTGGTCGGTGGCGGTGATCGAGGCGCTGGAAAAGGAACTGGGCAAGCCGGTGATTTCGGCGGTGCAAGCCTCGTTCTGGCACGCGCTGGACGTCCTCGACGTTAATGGCGCCAAGCCTGGCTATGGCTCGCTGTTCAAGCGGCGCCTGGCCGAACCTACCTCGGGATGGGCGAGATGAGCGAAACTACCAGGGCCGAACTGCTCCTGCATGACCACGAAATCCCCCCCCCGAACAGATTCGTTGCGGCGCTCAACCGGGTGCTGGAATCGTTGGCCATGGTGGTAATGGCAATCTTGGCCTTCCTGGTCTTTCTCAACGCCGCCAGTCGCTATGCCTTCTCGGCACCGCTGCCCTGGACCGAAGAGGTGGTAATCAATTTGATGGTCTGGCTCACAGCGATCGGCATCTTGATGGCCGGCATGCGGCAGACGCTGATCTGCTGCGATATCGTCACCGACCGGCTGACTCCGGGCCCCAAGCGCGTTGTTGCTGGCGTCTGCGCCATTCTCGGTTCGGCCGTGATGTTTTACTGCGCCTGGCTCGCCTGGGAATACCTGATGGTGTTTGGCGCGGATAAGTCGCCGGTGCTGCGCATGCCCAAGGGCATGGTCATTGCCGCGCTGTTCGCCGCGCTCCTTGGATTGGCCTGCACCTTTTTGGTCCCGCTGTTCAAACGGAAGTCCTAGCCATGCTATTTCTCGCACTTGGAGTCATCCTGACCCTCTGCGTCCTAGCGGTGCTGGGCATGCCCATAATCGTCGCCCTAGCGTCTTCGATCGTCATCTTTCTGGTATTCAGTGGCGGTTGGGAATTGTCGCTACCCCAGCAGGTGCTGACCGGCATCAGCGATTACATCCTGATCACGTTGCCGCTGTTCATCCTGGCAGGTGGCATCATGAATGCCAGCGGTATCGCCGACCGGCTGTTCGATCTGGCCGCCTCGATCTTCGGCTGGATGCGAGGAGGCCTGGCCCATGTCGACATCGCCGTCAGCGTGATGTTCGGCGGCATGATCGGCACTTCGGTGGCCGACCTGGCCGGTAGCGCCTCCATCATTATACCCAAGATGAAGCAGAACGGCTATCCCGGTCCGTTCGCGGCGGCTCTCTCGGCCACTTCGTCGGGTATCGGCATCCTGATCCCACCCAGCTCGCCGATGATTCTCTATTCCGCGGTGACTGGTACCTCGCTTGGCGCGCTGTTCCTCGCGGGTGTGGTGCCGGGCCTGTTGCTGGCGGCAACGCTGATGGCCACGGTCGCTTTCCTGGCTCGCAAGAATGGCTGGAAGGCTATGCAGGGCTTTGCCTGGTCTGAAGTATTGCGGACCGCCAAGCGCGCCATTCTGCCAATGGGTCTGCCGACGTTGATCCTGGGTGGTCTGGTGTTCGGTATCTTCACGCCATCAGAAGCCGGTGCCTTCGCGGTGGGCTATGCGCTGCTGCTGTCGATGTTGGTTTACCGCACGCTGAGCTTTAAGGAACTGCGCAAGGTTCTGGTGGAAGCAACGGTGCTGACTGGCGAAGTGATGCTGGTGGTGGGTTTCTCGGTTGCCCTTGGCTGGGCGTTGTCCGAGGCGCGCGTGCCGGTGGCGCTCGCCGATCTGCTGCAGACCATCTTCCCGTTCGAATCGACTATTCCGCAGATCATGCTCATGCTGCTGCTGGCGCTGGTCGCCGGCATGATTTTGGATCCACTGATCCCGATGATCATGCCGGTATTGCTGCCGTCGCTGCTGGCTCTCGACATCGACCTGGTGCATTTCGGTATCCTGATGGTGGTGACCGTAGTGATCGGTCAGGTGACCCCGCCGGTGGCGCTCGCCCTGATCGTGGCGGCGCGAATAGGCAAGGTGGACGTCATCGATACCTTCAAGGCCAATACGCCCTTCCTGATCTCGATGTTCCTGTTCCTGATGTTGTTGATCTTCGTGCCGTCGATCGTGACCTGGCTGCCGAACCTGGTGATGTAGCGACCTCTTCAAACTTATTGCCTGCCAGCTGACCCCGGCAGGCGCTATTCCTAGACGCCAGGCCGCATCGCCGCGCCTGAAGCGAGCCTTCGTGCCCTTAGCGTCCCCGACGCCGGCATGCGGGTGATCGAAACCGTAGGGCTCGTCAAGCTTCGCAGCAACCTCAAGTCCTACGCTGCTGCAGGCGGTAGGCTCTGTACCACCGCCTCCTGTCGAGAATTCGTGTGCCCGCTACAACGCGGTAATATGCTGCTTTGTCTGACCTTGCGATTGTCCGCTTTATTGATACGGCAGGAGGGGCTCTACGACGGAGACGGGGCGCATTGTCGATTGACGGCTTCCGACCTCTAAGCAGTCCTGAAATGGGGCGGTACGGTGCTGATCCTTGGGTCTTGTAAGGAACAAACTATTTGCCGCGAGGCCAATCGGCAAACCAATTAGCGTGGCCGACTAGGCGCTTGTTTATCCAAAAACCTGTTCAGGTGTGCCGCGCCATGAAGAACCTTATATCGTCATCCGATCTTCGGAAACGCGCCAGACGGCGCTTGCCCGGTTTCGCCTTCGACTACATGGATGGAGGCGCCGGAAGCGAGGCTGCACTCTCCCGCAGCATCGAGGCGTTCCGTCAGGCCTGTCTCACGCCGCTTGTACTGGTCAACTCCGCAGCGCCGGCAAAGCTGGCAACCACTTTTCTTGACGAGACCTGGGCTTTGCCCTTCGGCATTGCACCGCTCGGCCTGCCGGGTCTCGTCTGGCCTGGAGCCGACCTTGCTCTGGCGCGGGCGGCAAAGGCAAGGGGCATACCCTACACCTGCCCGACACCGGCCACCGCGACGCTGGAAGAAGTGGGGGCGATTGGATCGGCCACTGCCATGTTCCAGCTTTATGTAGGAAGTTCACTGGAGATCACCGAGGACCTGATAATGCGGGCCGAGCGGGCGGAATACACGACGCTCGTGGTAACGGCCGATGTGCCGCGGCCGGGCAAGCGCCTTCGTGACCTTCGCAATGGATTCAGTCTGCCGCTGAGATTCGGCGCCCGGACAATATGGGACCTCGCCCGCCATCCACGCTGGTCATTGGCAACACTGAGGCATGGAGCACCGCGTTTGGCGAACCTGGCGCCCTATGCTGCGCCCGGCGCAGGTGCGCGCACGCTGGCTGAGGTAATGGCCGCACAAAGTTCGGGACGCCTGGACTGGGACGTCTTTGCAGCGATTCGCGACCGCTGGCGCGGCAAGCTTGTGCTTAAGGGCGTACTCGACCCCGAAGATGCAGTGCGAGCGGTGGCCGCGGGCGCTGACGCCATACAGGTTTCCAGTCATGGTGGCCGCCAGCTCGACAGCGCCCCCGCGCCGCTGGACGCGCTTGCCAGGATACGCGCCGCGCTGCCCGCCGGTTTTCCCGTAGCGTTCGATGGTGGCGTGCGCTCGGGCGAGGACATCCTTAAGGCGCTTGAGGCCGGGGCGGATTTCGTCTTTGTCGGGCGACCTTTCCTTTATGGACTGGGGGCCTTGGGGGCGGACGGCCCGATTGCAGTACTCGATATGCTGGCCAATGAGCTCGAAGCGGCCTTGGCCCTGACCGGGCGCCGCAGCGTCGCGGAAATCATCACTGCACGATAGGTCGGCACCGCCGACCGCTACCTAATCCTGTCCTGACCCAAGGAATTTACTTCTTTCTTCCGGACGCGGTCGAACGCAGTTTTTGTTCAGCTTCGTCGAACCTCCGCGCCGCTCATGGGCAAGCTGGCGGAGGCGA
The DNA here is from genome assembly GCF_058133665.1 of Devosia sp. Z11_6. Taxonomy (NCBI): domain Bacteria; kingdom Pseudomonadati; phylum Pseudomonadota; class Alphaproteobacteria; order Hyphomicrobiales; family Devosiaceae; genus Devosia; species Devosia sp. Z11_6. The sequence continues at coordinate 18,112 of NZ_JBYUNQ010000003.1, read as the reverse complement.
CGGCCCACCACATCGGGGAAGAGAATGACCGTAGAAAGAACCGACACCGTTGTCGTTGGCGCGGGCCAGGCCGGCATCGCCATGAGCGAACATCTGACCAACATGGATATCCCGCATCTTGTGCTGGAGCGAAACCGTATTGCCGAGGCCTGGCGCTCGCAACGCTGGGACTCGCTGGTGGCCAATGGTCCCGCCTGGCACGATCGTTTTCCGGGACTTGAATTCGATGACGTGTCGCCGGACGCCTTTCCGCCCAAGGAGCGCATGGCGCGCTACTTCGAGGATTACGCTCACCTGATCAAGGCGCCGATCCGCACCAACACCAAGGTTGAGCGCGTGGTCAAATGCGAGGGTCGTCCCGGCTTCATCGTTACGACCGCGTCCGGCGAGATTGAAGCGCAGCGCGTCGTGGCTGCGACGGGACCGTTTCAGGTGCCTTCCTACCCGCGGATCGTGGCCGACGATGCAGGCATAAGGCAGCTGCACTCCTCCGACTACAAGAACCCCGAGGTTCTGCCCTCGGGCGCGGTGCTGGTCGTTGGCGGGGGCGCGTCGGGTTGTCAGATTGCCGAGGAATTGCGGCGCTCGGGCCGCAAGGTTTATCTCTCGATCGGCGAGCACTATCGCCCGCCCAGATCGTATAGGGGCCGCGACTATGTGTGGTGGCTCGGCGTCTTGGGCAAGTGGGACGAAATCACCATCGAGGCCAAGAAGAAGCACGTCGCCTTTGCGGTCAGTGGCTATGACGGCGGACGCACCGTGGACTTCCGGCGCCTGGGCCATATGGGCGTGACGATCCTTGGCATGACCACGGCTTATGAAAACGGCGTGCTCCGGATTGCCGACGACCTGGGTCCCAACCTGCTTGAGGGCGACCGAGCCTATCTCGATGTACTGCGGGAGGCCGATGCCTATCTCGCACGCAACGGCATCAATCTTCCGCCCGAACCCGAGGCCTGGGCTATCGAGACCGACCCAGACTGCGTGACCAATCCCATCCTCGAACTGGACCTCGAGAAGACCGGCATCCAGACCATCATCTGGGCCACCGGCTTCAAGTTCGATTTCAGCTGGCTTCAGGTCGATGCCTTCCGCGAGAACGGCATGCCGTTCCACAAGCGGGGCATTTCCGGCCAGCCGGGCATTTACTTCCTCGGCCTGCCCGAACTGACCAACCGCGCCTCGTCCTTCATCTATGGCTGCTGGTACGACGCCAAATACATTGCCACTCATATTGGCGTGCAACGCAACTACGCCGCCTATCGTCCTGCCAGCCCAATAGTCGGGTAGGTGCCGCCAACACCGACACCTTATAGCCTCGTTCGCTCCGGCAGACGGGGCGATCGCCTGTTCAACGCCGCTCACGGGGAGTGCCCATGAAATCCGTCCTCTTCCTCAATGGACCAAACGCCAATCTCTACGGCCTCGACCCATCCGGTGCCTATGGCTCGCAAAGCTTCCCGCAGATCCAGAGCGCCTGTGTGGCGCGGGGGCGCGAGCTGGGCTTTCAGCTCGACTTCCGCCAATCAAACCATGAAGGCGTCCTCGTCGACTGGATCCAGGAGGCGCGCCAGAACCATGACGGCGTGCTCATCAACGCTGCCGGGCTGACTTACACCTCGATTGCTATTCTCGATGCGCTGCTGGCTTTTCCCGGGCCGATCATCGAGTGCCACATGAGCAATATCTGGAAGCGCGAGTCCTTCCGGCATCACTCCTTCATTTCGAAGGCGGCAACCGGCGTCATCGCCGGACTGGGCCTCGATGGATATCTTCTCGGCCTTGCTGCAATGAAAACCCTGCTCGCAAAGGATGCATCGTGACCGACACGCTCGTGTTCTACAGCACGCTCGATCCGTTCGAGCTTTGGCGCGATGCGCTGGTGCCTTTGATAGGCGAGGGGGTGCGCATCGAGGCCGCTGATGCGGTGACCGATCCCGCAAGTGTCCGCTTCGCCTTGGTCTGGATGCCGCCTATCGGCTTCTTTGACCGGTTTCCCAATCTTGAACTGGTGATCAACCTCGGTGCCGGCGTGGACCGCCTCGTCGCTCGTCCAGATCTTCCCAATATTCCGATTACCAGATTGTCGGACCCCGAAATGGCGCGGATGATGGCAGGCTTCGTGCTCTTTTCAGTGTTACGCCACGCCCGCGATATTCCTCACTTCGAACAGGCGCAACGGGAGCGGCAATGGTCGTACCGTCATCCGCGCGCTGCCCAGGATGTCACCGTTGCCATTCTCGGCCTGGGAGAACTTGGGGCATTAGCAGCCACCGAGGTCGCTCGGCAAGGTTTTGAGACGCATGGTTGGGCCACGCGCATGCGCGATCTCCCCGGCGTTACGGTCCATTGCGGAGCCGAAGCGCTGTCTCCGCTCCTCGCCCGTGCTGATATCGTGGTGTGCATGCTGCCGCTCACCCCGACAACGACACGCATGCTCGACAGCGCGGCCTTCGCAGCAATGAAGCCGGGCGCCGCCTTCGTCAACGTTTCGCGGGGCGCGGTCCTTGAGGAGGCGGCTTTAGTTGAGGCGCTGCAATGTGGTCGGCTTTCGGGCGCAACGCTCGATGTGTTCGCGTCTGAGCCGCTGCCGCCCGAGCACCCTCTATGGTCCACTCCGGGCGTTCTCATTACCCCGCATTTGGCTTCGGTCGCACTGCCCAAAAGTTCGGCACCGCAGATTGCCGCCAACCTCCATGCTGTTCAGAGCGGGGGACAACTCACCAATGTAGTGTCGAGGCTGCGCGGTTATTAGGCACAAATTTGGGATGCCTCTCGTTGCAGCAGAAATTCGTCCCTGTGTTTAGCCTGCCTTTTTCATTTTGTCTCAATAGGTTAGGTATGAAATCCGACCGAAACCTATCTAGTGGAATGGAAATTGCAAATATGCGTCGGCGTAGCGTTGGGGCAACTTCGGGAGGTGCAATGCAAGCCAGTCGAGTGGATGAAGCGCAGCAACAAGGCAGACCGGGACGCTCGTGCTGATCAAAAAACTATAGGCAGTGCGACGCCAAAATTACATCGGAGCTAGGGTACGAACGATGAAACGCTTCTTGATCACTGCCGCCGGATTGACGCTTTTGTCGTCTGCGGCTTATGCCGAAACCCTTGTCGTCAGCAGCTGGGGCGGCAGCTTCCGCGATCTGATCGACCAGACGATCGCTGCCAAATTCACCGAGGAAACCGGTGTCGAGGTAGAATTTATCACCGGCGGCACCATCGACCGCCTGAACCAGGCCACGCTGATGCGCGATGCGCCTGAGAGCGATGTGACCTTCACCACCTCGCATATCGGCTGGCTCTACCACAATGACGGACTGTTCGAAGAACTCGACATGTCGCGTATTCCAAACGCGGCCAACCTCGTGGAGCAGGCCAAGATCAGCCCCTCCCATATCGGCGCCTGGGCCTATGTCTATACCATCGGCTACCTGCCCGATGCCTTGCCCGAAGGGTTCGTCTTCGACAGCTGGGAAGACCTGTGGTCCCCCGAACTGGCCGGCATGGTTGCTGCACCCGATTTCGATCCGTCGCACATCATCGCCGTTGCGGCCACGCTTGAAGGTGTCGACATTGAAAACTGGGAAGAGGCGGGCGACAAGCTCCGTGCTCTGCGTCCGAATTTCCGCGCCTTCTACACCAACGATGCCAATTCCCAACAGCTGATGACGACGGGGGAGACGCCCGTGCAGATCCTGCTGTCGATGAATGCCTATCACATGCGGTCGCAGGGGATCGACGTCCAGCTCGCTATTCCCAAGGAAGGTGCCGTGCTCGGCGTCGACACCATGGGCATCACCGCCGGCACCGACAAGGTCGACCTCGCCTACCAGTTCATCAATGCCGCTCTCGACCCCGAAGTTCAGGCCCAGATCGCCGAAATCAAGAAGGGCATTCCGGTGGTCTCCAACGTCGATCTGCCGGAAGAGCTCGCCTCCCTGCCGGGCATCTTTACCTCGGCCGAGCAGTGGGATGCCGAGGCCCTGATCATCCCGCACGAACTGCGCGCTGAAAAGACTGCCGAATGGCGTCAGTGGTTCTCGGAAAACATGATCGCCGGCAACTAAGCCGCAACGCCCGGAGGCACGCCGCCGGGCACCCCCCTTCTAGAATAGCGGATAATAGCCGATGTCGAAGCGGCCGTTCCTGGCTTGGTTTGTCTCGCCCTCCGTCCTGATCGCCTTCGGGATCTCGGCGTCCTTCCTCGCCATCGTGCAATATAGTCTGCGCGCCTACATTCCCGGGTCGCTCGACCCCGGGGGCTTCACACTTGATAACTTCACGACGCTCTGGAAAACCGTTTATGGCCAAGCTTTCTTCGACACGGCCATGCTCTGCGTCTGGACGGCTTTGTTCACCCTTCTTGTCGGATATCCACTCGCCTACGCGCTGGTGCGAGCCAGGTCGACGCGCCTGCGCAGCGCCATTCTCCTCGTCTCGCTGACGCCGCTCTTCCTGGGCGAGATCGTCCGCACCTACTCTTGGATCATCGTACTGGGCAACCAGGGCTTCCTCAACAGCATGCTGCTGCAATCGGGGATCATCGACGAACCCTTGAGCCTCATGTTCACCGTTACGGGCGTGGTCATCGCGCTCGTGCATTTCACCCTGCCTATCGTTGTGGTGATGCTGGCGGCGGCACTCGCCCATATCGACCGCAACCTCGAACGCGCCGCCGTTTCGCTCGGCGCCGGCCGGATTCGCGTCTTCTTTACCGTCACTTTGCCCCTTTCCATGCCAGGGATTTCCGCTGCGGCTTCGACAGCCTTCGCCTGGACCTTTTCGGCCTTCGCGACGCCCCAGATGATTGGCGGCGGACAGGTGCAGACAATCTCGACGCTGGTTTACCAAGTGGGTTTTGCATCCTTCAATTTCCCGCTTGCCGCTTCGCTGTCGCTTTCGGGTCTGGCCTTCTCCATCCTCGTCATCGCCCTCTTCAATGCGGGCATCGGCCGCCTCGAACGGTTCGGAGCGCACTGATGAAAAGGACCCTTCTCGACCACTTGCTCGACTGGAGCGGACGGCTGCTCGTCACGGCCATCGTCGGCTTCGTCATGCTGCCGTTCATTGTGGTGGCCTTGGCCTCGTTCAACGACAGTGCCATCCTGGCATTCCCGCCGGAAAACTGGTCGCTGCGCTGGTACGCCAATGCCCTCGACTATTCCGATTTCGGTGACGGCCTGCTCAATTCGCTACGCATCGCGGCCTTTGGTGCTACGATCGCAATGATCGCGGGCGCCGGCTTCGCCTATGTGCTCGATCGCTACGAATTTCCGAGCAAGCCTTTTCTCAACGGCGTGCTGATGTCGCCGCTCATCATCCCTAACTTCACCATTGGTCTAGGCCTGCTGATCCTTTCCGCCGCCGCCAGTCTCCCCCGGACCATGTGGCTGGTAGTGGCGGTGCATGTCATCATCGTCCTGCCCTTCGTGGTGCGCTCAGTCTATGTCTCGCTGCGCAACTTCAATCGCGCCTACGAAACCGCCGCGGAAAGCCTCGGTGCGTCGCCGCGCCGGACACTGCTGACCATCACCCTGCCGCTTCTGGTGCCTGGGCTCGTTTCCGGCGGACTGTTTGCCGCCATCCTTTCATTTAACGAATTCACCGCGTCGCTCTTCGTGGTCAACCAGCGCACCCAGACCCTGCCGGTAGCCATGTACAACTACGTCCGTGAATACGCCGACCCAACGCTGGCCGCCGTCTCGGTGATCTACGTCGTCACGGTGGCGCTTGTGCTGCTGGTCGTCCACAAAATCTTCCGCCTCGAAAAGGTCCTCAATGTCGAGTGAGATTACGTCCACCCCATTGCCCGGCAATCGCAGCGAACATGCGGTTCAGATCGATGGCGTCAGTAAATCCTTCAACGGCGCCGTCGCGCTCGAGCCGGTCTGGCTAAAGATTCGGCGCGGCGAATTCCTGACGCTGCTTGGCCCATCGGGTTGTGGCAAGACCACGCTCCTCAGCCTCATCGCCGGTTTCGTCGAAGCCGATAATGGGGAGCTCTTCATCGAGCGCGATCTCGTGACCCAAGTCCCGCCGCACCAGCGCGAGATCGGCATCGTCTTTCAGAACTATGCCCTCTTCCCCCATATGAGCGTGGCCCAGAACGTCGCCTATGGTCTGCGCACACGGCGGCTGCCCAAGGATGAGATCGACCGACGAGTGCGAGAAGCCCTGGCGCTGGTCAAGCTCGAGGACTTCGACAGCCGTCGCCCCCGCCAGCTTTCAGGCGGACAGCAGCAGCGCGTTGCGCTTGCGCGCGCTCTCGTCATTCAGCCGCGGGTCCTGCTGCTTGACGAACCCTTTTCGGCGCTCGACCGCAATCTGCGCACGGCCATGCAGGTCGAGCTCAAAGAGATCCAGTCTCGACTTGGGCTTACCACCGTTTTTGTGACGCATGACCAAAGCGAGGCCCTGAGCATGTCGGACCGCATAGCGGTCATGTCGCGCGGGCGCATCCGTCAGATCGGCGCACCCAGCGAAATCTACGACCGCCCACAGAACCATTTTGTTTCCACCTTCGTCGGCGACGCCAACCGTTTCTCCGCCACCCTCGTCGCCCATGACGGCACGACAGCCAGTCTCCAAGTCGGATCTGCGCAACTGCCGCTCGTGACCTATCAGGAGGAACTGCCCGCGCCGGGCCCCGTGACCCTTGTCGTCCGGCCCGAACGGTGCGCGCTGACGGATGCGGACCAGCCCGATGCCGTGCCGGCAACCGTCGCGATCTCGGTTTATCAAGGTAGTCATATGGAGCTGCATCTCGATTGCGCCGACGCGGTCGACGGCGGGCGCGTTATGCTGCGCGTGCCTGCGGGGGAACGAATGAAAGTCGGGACGCGGGTCGGCATTGCGCTTCCAAAAGAAGGCGCTGCCCTTTATCCGCTCGAAGGTGTTGCGGCGTGACCCGGACGATGGGCGCGGTTATCGCAACGGCACAGGGCGGCCCCGACGTGCTCGCACTGGTCGAGCGACCTATCCCGGTGCCCGGTCCGGAGGACGTGCTGATCCGTGTTGCTGCGGCAGGCGTCAACCGTCCCGACATCATGCAGCGCAGCGGCGCCTCGCCGGTACCGGCCGACGCCCCAGACATTCTGGGCCTCGAAGTTGCCGGTGAAATCGCCGAGGTCGGCCCGGGCGGAGATGCAGCCCTTATCGGCGCAGCGGTGATGGCGCTGCTCAAGGGCGGCGGCTATGCCCAATATGCCGTCGCCAAGGTCGCACAGACCCTGCCGATCCCGCCAGGCCTTGGCCTCTCCGATGCGGCGGCTCTCCCGGAAGGCCTCTTCACCGTCTGGCACAATCTGTTCGACCGGGGCCGTCTCGCATCGGGGGACCGCCTCTTGATCCAGGGCGGTGCTAGTGGAATTGGCACCCTGGCTCTACAGCTGGCTACGGCCTGCGGCGCCCACGTGATCGTAACCGCAGGCGGCCCGGAGAAGTGCGCCCGGCTCCAAGCCATGGGTGCCCACGCCATCGACTATCGGGACGCCGATGTCACCGCCGAGGTGTTGCGTCTTACCGACGGTCGCGGCGTCGATGTGGTGCTCGACATCCTGGGCGGTGACGCCGTCAACAAGCATCTCGCTTGCATGGCGCCGGAGGGGCGCCATATCGGCCTATCCTTCATGACCGGTGCGATTGCGCCCCTCGATCTCGGCCTTGTTATGCGCAAGGGGCTCTGGCTGAGCTCATCGACGCTGCGACCCAAAAGCGATGCCGAAAAGTCGGCCATCGCCGCTGCCGTTACCTCGCACCTACTGCCACTCCTGGGAGCCGACAGGGTCCGCCCGGTCGTTTCCGAGGTCTTGCCGCTCAGTGCGGCGGCTGAGGCGCATCGCCGCCTCGAGAGCGGCGGCAATTTCGGCAAGATCGTCCTCGACTGCTCGAGTCTTCTATTATGATGCTGACACTCTTCTGGGGCTCGGCCTCGCCCTTCGTGCGCAAGGTCATGGTCGTCGCACACGAACTTGGTCTGGCCGATCAGATCGAAGTCAGGGCCAGCGCGGCCCACCCGGTCGAGCGCGACAGGCGCATCCAGGAATTCAATCCGCTGGCCAAGGTGCCTGCTGCTAGTTCGGCGGACGGCGTGCTGCTCTATGACAGCCGGGTGATCTGCGAATATCTCGATGCGCAGGCAGGAGGCATGCTCTTTCCCCCTGCGGGCCCGGAGCGATGGACGGCGCTAAGGCGGCAAGCGCTCGCCGATGGTTCGCTCGATGCCGCACTTCTTGTCCGCTACGAAACCTTGGTCCGGCCCGGACCCCTGCGCTGGGCCGACTGGATCGACAAGCAGTACGAAAAGGTCGCGGACGCGCTCGATGCCATGGCGGCCGACCTGCCGGCGCCCGGCTGCCATGACATCGGCGCCATCGGCTATGCCTGCGCGCTGGGCTGGCTTGGCTTTCGCTTTCCCGACCTCGACTGGCGCCAGCAACGGCCCTCCCTTGCCGCCTGGTTCGCCGCCTTTGAAACTCGCCCCTCCATGATGGCGACACGCCCCGCCTAAGGGCAGGCATTCGTCGTCCCGAATCGTCCAAGCAAAGAAAGCCACCGACATGGCCCATCTCCGCCACCGCAAGTTCAACACCAAGGACACTTATCCCGAGCAGAGCCTCGACAACGACCTGGCTCAGGCCGTGGTGGCCAAGGGCGGCACTACCATCTTCCTGCGTGGCCAGTGTCCCCAGGACCTCGACACCGCGCGCAATATTGACAGCCACGATCCGGTCGAGCAGACCCACAAGGTCATGAGCAATATCCGTCAGCTGATCGAGGAATGCGGCGGTGAAATGCAGCACGTCACCAAGCTCGTGGTCTACCTGACCGACGTTCGCCACCGGGAGGCGGTCTACCGCACAATGGGCGAATACATCAAAGGCGTCTTTCCGGTCTGCACTGGGCTCGTCGTCGTGGCACTCGCCCGGCCAGAATGGCTGGTCGAGATCGACGCCACGGCCGTGATCCCAGACTGACCTCCGCGTACAAGGAAGAACACATGACCTTTTCCATTGTCGGTCACTGTCCGCAGAGCGGCATGTTCGGTGTCGCGATCTCGTCGTCCTCGCCTGCCGTGGCCGCGCGCTGCAGTTTCGCACGGGCGGGGGTCGGTGCCGTCGCCACGCAGAACGTCACCGATCCGCGTTTAGGACCGCATGCGCTGGACCTGATGGCGCGGGGCGCGACCCCGTCCGAAGCTCTTTCCATCCTGGAGCGCAGCGGATCGCACATGGCGTATCGGCAGGTGCTCGCAGTCGGCCACACCGGGGAGACCGCGATCTATTCGGGCTCCGAGGTGCTTGGCATGTGGTCCGAGGCTGAACGCCATGATGCCGCGGCTGCCGGCAATCTGCTCGCCGATGCCGGGGTGCCCGAGGTCATGGTCCAGGCCTTTGCCGCCACGGAAGGGCATCTCGGCGCCAGGCTCCTTTGTGCCCTTCGGGCGGGGCTCAATGCAGGCGGAGAAGCCGGCCCGGTGCATTCAGCCGGTCTCCTCCTCGTCGATGCGCAGAGCTGGCCGCTGGCCGAACTGCGCATCGATTGGACCGAGGACTGCCCTGTCACGGCGCTCGAAGCCGCGTATGCCGTATACGCGCCGCAGATGGCCGACTACGTCAAGCGCGCCCTCGATCCGCGGGCGGCGCCCTCCTACGGTGTCCCCGGCGACGAATAGCACCACAATCAATAAAGAGCAGAGGATCAAGATCAGCGATGCCACTTCGGTTCACCTTGCGACAGCTCGAATACTTTGTTGCCGTCGGCGAAGCCGGAAGCATCGTGCTTGCTGCCGAGAAGGTAAACGTCACGGCGCCCTCCATGTCCTCTGCCATTGCACAGCTCGAAGCTGGCTTCGGCGTGCAATTGTTCACCCGACGCCACTCCCAGGGCTCGGTCCTGACCCCGACCGGCGAACGGTTCATCGAACAGGCGCGTGCCATTCTCGAAGCCTCCGACAAGCTCAACGAAATGGCCAATGTCTATACAGGCAGCGTGCGTGGCTCGCTGCGCGTGGGGTGCATGCGCACCTTTGTCCAGTTGCTGGTGCCCCAGCTGCGCCGCAGTTTCGAAGACAAATACGAGAATGTCGATTTCACGCAGGTGGAGCTGGACCAGGCGCAGATCTTCGACGCGCTTGGTTCGGCCCGCATCGATCTGGCCCTCACGTACGACCTTTCACTGCCCAGCGAGATCGACTTCAGGCCGCTTCGTTCCCTGCCACCCTACGTGATCGTGGACACGGCGCACCCCCTCGCGCGGCGGCACGCGGTCACCGCGAGGGACCTCATCGGCCATGACATGGTCATGCTCGACCTGCCGCATAGTTCCGACTATTTCCTATCGCTGTTCCGGCCTTTCGGACAGCGCCCCCGTATCGCCGAGCGCACTTCCGACGTCTCCATCCAGCGCAGCCTCGTCGCCAACGGGTATGGCTTCGGCATCCAGAACATGCGGACGATTTCCGAGCTGTCGATGGACGGCAAGCCGGTTAAGTACATACCGCTCAAGACCGACGTGCCGCCTCTCCAACTCGGGCTGGCCATGTCACGGGCGGCACACGTTTCGCGCACCATCCAGGCCTTCATCGATCACTGTCACGAGGCTGCCGATGCCGGCAAGCTGCCGGGTTTTGCTGCTTGGCCCGAGAGTACCACATGACCGAGGACATCACCCCGATACTGGCGCGGCTCGTGGCTTTTCCTACCCTGTCTCTCCAGTCCAATCTGGTCTTGCTGGACTATGTCGAAGGCCTTTTCGATCATCGGGGCATTCGCGTTGAGCGCTTTTACAGTGCCGACGGGACCCGCGCAAACCTGCTCGCCACGACCGGCCCCGACGTATCAGGCGGGGTCCTGCTGTCGGGTCATTGCGATGTCGTCCCGGTAGCGGAACAGAACTGGTCCTCCGATCCGTTCGAGCTGCGCGAGAGCGGAGGCAGGCTCTATGGCCGCGGTACGGCCGATATGAAAGGCTTCTTGGCCGTCGCCATCCAGACGCTGCTCGATGCCTCCAACTGCGAGCTTCAGCGACCGCTGCAACTGGCCATCTCCTACGACGAGGAAATCGGGTGCCTAGGCGTCCGCGGCATGCTCGACGTCCTCGAACATCGCCCGCAACGTCCCGCTTTCTGCATTGTCGGCGAGCCGACCGGCATGCGGATCGCTACCGGTCACAAGGGCAAGCGCGCACTCCATGCTTGTTGCCACGGCACGGCAGCACACTCCGCTCTTGCGCCCACGGCGCTCAACGCCCTTCATCTGGGCGCCGCGCTCGTCAGCCGGCTCGCCGATCGCCAGGAGGTCTTGCGTCTCTCTGGCGCCAGGGACGCGGCATACGATATTCCCTATTCGACGATCCATGTCGGCCTGATGTCCGGCGGGACAGCGCTTAACATCGTTCCGGCGCGATGCGACCTCGATATCGAGATCCGCAACATCGCCCAAGACGACGCCGGTGAAATTCTTGCCGATATCGCCGAGGATGCTGAGGCCGTTGCGGCGCCGTACCGCGACCGGTTTCCTGAAGCGCGTATTGATGTCGAGGAAGTCTCTGCCTATCCCGGCCTCGATACGCCCGAGGGCGCCCCGGTCGTCGATCTTTTACGCACTGCGCTAGGGTCCGGCGAGCGGCCCATCAAGGTGGCATTCGGCACCGAAGGTGGACTCTTCCACGACCGCCTCGCCGTCCCCACCGTGATCTGCGGCCCCGGCCACATGGACCAGGGGCATAAGAAGAACGAGTTCGTCGATATTGCTCAGCTTCAACGCTGCAGAGAATTTCTGATGAGGGTGTTGGACTCGATGTTACCTGAAGACTGAATTCTCTGTTGGTAAGCGCCAATATGCTGTACGGATCACCTGAATTGCTCGCTAGGCAGCTCTGATCGAATGGCAGCTTTGAGGAAGTCGTCAGCCGCGGCCAAATGACCGCAATGGGGCGCTAACGCGACTGCCTGGACAGGAGATGCGGGAGCACGAGTTACCCAGGTCGCCGATTTAGCAGAGACCTGTGTTCCGTTTTCGGATCTGCCATGATTTGCCGATCTTTGCCGAACTTCTCGCAGGCCCGCTTTAGCCGCCGCTTTTGCTCCGTTCTGTGATCCGACTGAATGTTTGGGAAGATCTGTCGATAGGGACCTTTGTCCACTTCAGGCGCAAGCTTGTCCTCGTAGATCGCGAAGTACCAGACCTGCAGAACTTGCGCCTCCACCGGCAGCGTACCGGTCAAGGCCTGGTAGTCATGCCACCCTTCCCAAATGACCGTGTCGTTTTGTACATCACTAAAGTCAGCGAGGAGCTCCGCATCCTCGCGAACAGTTTTTTTGTCCTGCTCGTAAAAGTGCTTCATCGCGTTCCAGTACTGGTTACGCAGGCGAACGACTTTCCCAAGCTTCATCTCTGGATTGAGTCTCAACACGAGTGCAGAGAGCACCTCGACATTCTTAACTTGGCCGACACCTTCCAGAAGCTCGCAGGCTCCGCATGCCAGAGCGTGAACGGATATCGGATCCCTGTCTCGGAGAAACATGTCGGTCGGCACCGAGCTGCGCCCTGGCGATGTCCGTCTTTACTTGATGACTATCCACTTTGTCCTCCTGAAGGCATCATAGGTGAGCTCCCGCAAGACTCCAGCAGGAAGGCAAAGCCGCTGCTTCGGTGCCGACCTCAATGACGTGCGGAGCGGCAGCTTTCAGGATTTCCCGGAATAGCTTCAAACGGCTGAAATGGGGCGCCTTTCAGCCCGACGGCAAACGAGCGCATTTCAGATATAGCGCACTGTCAAGTTTGTCTGAAAGCGGCTGGGCGCGGGTCACGTCAAGAAGCGGCGGAACTGACGCAATGCAAGGGCGAATAGTCCGGCTCCAATGAGCGCAAGCCCCAACAGATTGGGCCAGACCACGCTCAGGCCTGCGCCCCGAAACAGGATGCCTTGCGACAGAATAACGAAATGCGTGTTCGGGGCCAGGAGCATGATGTCCTGGATGATCCGGGGCATGCTTTCGCGCGGGGTCATGGCGCCCGACAGGATTTGCAGCGGCAGCAGCACCAGCATGATCAGCAGGCCGAACTGCGGCATCGAGCCGGCGAGGGTGGCAAGAAAGATGCCCATCGAGGTCATGGCAAAGAGCATCAGCACCGAGGCAAGGATAAACAGGGGCAACGAGCCAGCCACCGGCACCTGCAGCAGCATCTGCACCACGACGATGATCGCAAAGGCCGATGCCACAAGCACAACCAGTCCCATCGACCAGATCTTGGACAGCATGATCTCGGCCGCCGTTACGGGCATGACGAGCAGATGCTCGACGGTGCCATGCTCCTTTTCGCGGATCAGGGCGGCTCCCGTCAGGATGAGGGACAGCATAGTGATCGAGTTGATCACGCTGGAAATGGCGCCGAACCAGCCTGGATCAAGCTCGGGGTTGTAGCGCGAGCGCAGTTCCAGTGCCACCGGCACGGAGCTCGGCGCGCGGTAGCCGGCCAGGAATTCAGCGATTTCCGCATTGAGGATCTGCTGGATATAGCCGCTGCCGGTAAAGGCCTGGCTCATCCGGGTCGCGTCGATGTTCAACTGGATCGCGGGTCTATGGCCCGCCAGCAGATCGCGTTGGAAATCGGGAGGGATGTCGAGCGTAAAAGTGTCGAGGCCCTGGTCCATGCGGCTGTCCATCTCGGACGTGGTGATCTGCTCCGGCACGAAGTGGGGGGGCATGAATGCGGTGGCGATGCGATCGGAAAGTGTCGAGCGGTCCTCGTCAACAATGCCGATAGTGGCATTCGACAGATTGTCCGGGGAGGCGCGGCCGGCTGTATAGATCGAGAGCGAGAAGGCATAACCGATCAGCAGCAGCAGCGCGGGATCGCGCCACAGCCCCTGCAACTCCTTGACACCCAGGTTCCAAACGTTGCTCAGCCTCATCTGTCCTGTTTCCGCAGCAAAAGGACGCTCAATCCCAGGATCACCGGCACTGCGGCCGCCAGGGCGACAAGCGACATTCCGAGATCGTCCAGCCCCAGCCCCTTGGCAAAGACGCCGCGCGAAGCGATGATGAACCAGGTCGTCGGAAAGACTTCGCCGATGATCCGGCCCGCACCCTGCAGGGACGATACCGGGTTGATCATGCCCGAATACTGGGCGGCCGGGATGATCGTGATCAGCGCGGTCGCAAACAGCGCCGCCACCTGGCTGCGCAGGAAGGTCGAGGTCAGCAGTCCGATCCCTGTTGCGGCAATGACGTACAGCAAGGCAGCCAGCGAAAAGGCAACGAAGCTGCCGGTAAAGGGCACGCCCATCGCCAGCATGGCCAAAGCCGTCAAGGTGAGGAAGTTCAGCATGGCCAGGATCACATAGGGAAGCTGCTTGCCCAGCAGGAACTCGACCCTGGTTACGGGAGTGACATAGAAATTGATGATGGAGCCAAGTTCCTTTTCCCGCACGACACTGAGGGTGGTCAGGATGGCCGGGATGACCAGCAGCAGCAGCGGAATGACGGCCGGGACGATGGCGACGATACTTGCAACATTGGGATTGTAGCGGAAGCGTGCCTCGATAGCGAAATCGCCCTGCACGGCCGCATCCCCGTACAAAGCGCGGGCCTGTCGCGTCAGCCAGTCTGCGTGAATCCCCTGCGCATAGCCCTGCACCGTTTGGGCGCGGCTTGGATTGGCCCCGTCGATCCAGGCCCCGATCTCGACCGGACGGCCACGAGCCAGGTCGCGCGCAAAGCCCGGGGGGATTTCGATAGCAAGGCTTAGGGTGCCGGTCTTCATCCGGGCATCAAGGTCCTCATAACTCGTCAGCGGCTCGGTCTCGTTGAAATAGGGCGACCCGGCGATGTCGAGGATATAGTCGCGGCTGGCGCTAGTCTGGTCGCGGTCGAGGACGGCAAAGTTCAGGTCCTTGACATCCATGTTGATGCCATAGCCGATCACGAACATCAGGATCACGCTCCCGATGGCCGCCATGGTCAGGCGAATGGGATCGCGTCGCAGTTGCAACGCCTCGATCCATGAATAGCTGAACAGCCGCCGCAGGCTGAAGCCGGGCGACTTCGAACCGGGGGCAGGGGGGGCGGCGCCGGCTGGCAAGGGCAGGGCGGCATCTTCCGCCTTGGCTCCTTCATCCAGTTGTGGACCCATGGCCTCCTGCAGATAGGCTATGTAAGCCTCGTCCAGCGTGCCGGCCCCTTTGCTTTGCTTGATCGCGTCCGCCGTATCGCTGACCAACACGCGCCCGGCATGCATCAGTGAGATGCGGTCGCAAAGCTCCGCTTCGTTCATGAAGTGGGTAGACACGAAGATCGTGACCCCATCTTCACGCGAGAGCCTGCCCAACATGCGCCAAAAGCCGTCTCGGGCGATCGGATCGACGCCAGAGGTCGGTTCATCGAGGATCAGCAGTTCCGGTCCATGCATCATCGCCACAGCCAGCGACAGCCGCTGCCGGATTCCCAGGGGAAGATCGCCGGGAAGATCTTCAGCCTCCTCTCTGAGGCCGAACCGGTCGAGGACTGCCTGCACCCTTTGGGGAATTGTATCCGCCGCAAGGTCGAACAGGCGTGCGTGCAAGGTAAGGTTCTGCCGAACCGTCAGTTCCGAGTATAGCGAAAAGGATTGGCTCATATAGCCGACCCGGCGGCGGACAGCCATGTCCCCGGAGTCCAGCTTCTCTCCGAAAAGCTCGGCACTGCCCTCCGAAGGTTCGAGAAGCCCGGTCAGCAGCTTCATGGTCGTGGTCTTGCCGCAGCCGTTGGATCCCAAAAAGCCGAAGATCTCGCCTTTGCCGATGCGGAAGCTGACATCGTCCACGGCGGTGAAGTCCCCGAAGCGCTTGGTCAGGTGCTGCGCCTCGATGGCGACTTCCGGGCTGGGCGGGCGCGGCGCGATTGTCACCGGTTCGTGGCCCGCGCTCTTGCTTGGGGGCAGCAGGGCGACGAAAGCAGCGTCCAGGTTGTCGGTCCCGGTGCTTGCCAGCAGTTCGGCAGGAGTTCCCCTGGCCAGAATGCGCCCCGCGTCCATCGCCACAAGCCAGTCAAAGCTCTCGGCTTCCTCGAGGTAGGCGGTCGCCACGATAACGCTCATGCTCGGGCGCTCGCGGCGGATGCGGTTGATCAACTCCCAGAACTGCCGGCGCGACAGCGGGTCGACCCCCGTCGTGGGCTCGTCCAGGATCAGAAGATCGGGGTCGTGGATCAGCGCGCAGCAGAGACCCAGCTTCTGCTTCATTCCCCCTGAAAGCTTGCCCGCCGGACGGTCGCGGAAGGGGGACATGTCTGTCGCCGCCAGCAATGAGGTGATGCGCCGCTCACGCTCGGCCGGTTCATGGCCGAAAAGCCGGCCGAAGAAATCCAGGTTCTCGCCAACCGACAGCGCCGGATAAAGGTTCTTGCCCAGTCCCTGAGGCATGTAGGCGATCTGCGGGCAGGTGCGCCGACGGTGCCGGGCATCCGCCATGTCGCCGCCAAAACAAATCACCTTTCCTTGCTGGATGGTTCGTGCACCGCCGATCAGGGAGAGCAATGTGGACTTGCCGACGCCGTCGGGACCGATCAGGCCGACCATTCGGCCCCGAGGTATGTCCAGCGTCACCTGTTCGAGGGCAATGGTCTTGCCAAAACTGTGCGACACGTCGGCGACGGCAACGACCGGCTCTGCGTGTCGTTGCGGGGCGCTCATTGGAGCAGGTTGTCCAAGGACTGTGGCCACTCGACATTGGGATCAATGCGGACATAGGCCGTGCCGGGCATGCCGGTCTTGACAAAGTTGCTGTATTTTTCAAGCAACGCCGGATCAACCTGGGCGCGCACGCGGAACATCAGCTTTTCGCGCTCATCGGCTGTCTCGATGGTCTTGGGGGTGAACTGCGCGACATCGGCGACATAGGAGATGCGGGCAGGAATGACATATTCGGGTGCAGCATCCAGAACCAGCCGGGCTTCAGCCCCGACATCCAGCTGCCCTACTACGGCGGTTGGAAGGAAGAAGGTCATGTAGACATCCTCGAGATCGACGAGATTGAGGATGCGGCTGCCCGCTCCAACCACCTCTCCATCTTGCGCGATGCGATATTGAACCCGGCCGTCACGCGGGGACTTCAGGGTGGCGTCATCGATGGAGACCTGCACAGCTTCAAGCGCAGCCTGCGCCGCCTCGACCGCCGCTTCTGCGTCGACAACCTGGGCGCGGGCGGTGTTGATCTTGGCCGCGCTGGCCGCCAGCGCCGCCTCGGCCGAGGCCACTGCGGCCTCGGCTTGCTGGTTTTGGGCAGTCGCATCGTCCAGCGACTGTTGCGTTGCGACGTCCCTTCCGGCCAGCGCCTCCGTACGTGCTAGCCGCGCTGCCGCTGCTGCCCGCGCTGCCTCGGCCTGTTCGACGGCAGCAGCCGCCGCCCGTTGCTCGGCCTCGGCCTGCGAGACGAGGTTATTCGCGGTTTCCACGCCAATCGTTGCACGGCGCAGCTCTGCCTCGGCCTGGTGCTTGCGGGCCTCGAGCTGCATCAGGTCCATCTGCACCAGAACATCGCCCTGGTGCACGAACTGACCTTCCTCGGCCTCGATGCGGTCTATCCTGCCTGCCGACAGCGCCGAGATATCGATCTCGGTCGCCTCGATACGACCGTTGCCCGAGGCGATGCCCTGGAGCTCGTCCTTGGCCGATAGTCGATGCCAGGCCAGAAACCCCACGGCACCCAGGACGACGACCACCAAGGCCAGTGCCCACCAAGATCGGATCTTGGCCAATCGCGCCCCCTTAAAATCACGGAGTGACCGAGTTCTTGCGCAACTCTAAGTTCTTCAAGTTCGGCTTTTCCCCGGGAGAGATATCCAATAGGGGTGCAGCCCGATTTAACGATTTATCGAGCTATTGAGGGTGTTTCGATCGCACATGCGAGCGACGTGCCGGCTTAGAAAGCGGGCCTTCCTGCGGCTGCAGAATCTTCTGTGAGCTACGCACTTCGTTTCTTCTTCAGCCAAAGCGGGCTGCAAGAGCAACAATCCGCGGAGCCAGGAATGGCGGCTCTTAGGATCTTGACGGGATAGGTTGAACGGCCGAAATGGGGCGCTTCGCCGACTGCTCTCATAGGGGCCGGCGAAGGCGGTGAATGTTAGATTTCC
>NZ_JBYUNQ010000002.1:0-859975 GCF_058133665.1 Devosia sp. Z11_6 | reverse complement strand
CCAAAGCCCATTCTGATCTGAAAGCCAACAGTGGGAACACCCGGGGGTATCCAACGTCGTTGGTCCCCGGTATCTACCGCAAGCCCGAAAGCCTGTCAACACCGTTTTGCATTTTCTTGTTCTTCGGCAAACCCGAAACCAGAAAACCCGAACCGGCAAATAACCCTGCCTGCTCAGTCCCTTACCGCAGTGGGCCGCGCCGGTGGGCGCCTCGCTCTGCAGCGGTGATCGGGGATATAAGCGACCCCATCGCCATCGTCAACACGCTAAATGACAAAACTGACTTTTGGTTCCCCGCTGTGGAAAACTCTAGTGCAGGTAGCGGCCCAGTGGCTCGTCAGGCTGCTTGCCGGTGCCATTCCTTGCCATGCCCACCCGCTCTCCTAGTTTCGCCGCAATTTTTGCCGACTGGAGGTGGTGCCTGCTATAGCTTCAGGAAAGGCCGATTTGGCATCGGCTGCTTTGCGTAGGGCTTTAGATGATCAAGCACCAAGGGATGGGGCGTTGAACGCCACACATAACAGCCGGCATGCGGCACTGCTCAAGGCCACCGGGTTTGAAGACAGCCCGGCCCTCACGGTGCAGTCAACCGAGGGCGAAATTCCGCACGGCCGTGAGTTGAGCTTTGCCTGGCTGACAGGCACGGTGATGACGGGGTTGACCAGCGTGCTGCTGATGGGCGCTGCGCTATATGTCTCCTTTCAAGGGCAAGACACCTTTTCCACCGCCTATGAGGCACTACAGCTCGCCCCCTCCAAGCGCGACGATGTTACCCCGACCGACACCTCAGCCAAGTCAGCCCGTGTCCGGCCAGTGGCAGCCACCCGTTCCGATCTTGAAGTGATCGAAGCCTCGATCCGCCAAAGCGTGGATGGGCGCGACATTATCCGCAATCAGCCTTTCGTCCGGATCCGCGCGACGCTTGCCACCGCAGCCACCGCACTGTCTTCCGATGTTCCCGATTACGATCCAGTCGCGATCCTCGAGGCCACCCAGCCCATCACTGCCGATACCGACGCTCCCGAAATCAACACCGATGTCTATGGGGCCGAGGTCGAGGGGGAAGTGGCCGTCAGGCTGGCAGCCATGCCCATTACCTTTGTACCGCCCCGCGCCATCAATGATCAGGCAGCAGCCGAGTTCGTGCGCGCCGTGGCCAGTTCCAACTTCTTTGACGAAGGCTCCCCGACCCTTGCCTATGCCAATCTAAGTGCTTCGGTGCGCGATCTCGGCGCCGCCAGTGATCCCGGCACGCTGAGCGGGGTGGCCGAGAACGTCACCCTCGTGCCCAAGACGGTCTTGTTATCGGAAGGTGGGCTCGGTCGCACGGAACGTTTCCTGACCATCCGTGAAAAAGGCCCACTCGGCGACACCCTGGCCAAGAACGGCTTCACCGCGACGCAGATCGCCATGGTTGAAAACACGCTGCAGAACCTCGTGCCCGCTTCGGGCATGCCGGCGGGTATCCGCTTGCGTATTCTTTACGGTCCGCTGACGCGCGAGTCTAAAAGCCTTGTGCCCTATCGCATGAGCATATATCGCCCCGCCGGCGGCAAGGAAGGCGTCAGCCCTCATATTGCCACCGTGGCGCTGACCGATACCGGCCAATATGTCGTGGGCCTCGAACCGGATTTCGTCGAGTTTCCCGAGGAAGACGCCGAAGAAATCAACGTCGCCAACCTTCCCAGCGTTTACCGCTCGATCTGGGAAACCGGCCGCAAGCACGATCTGGACGACCCCACGATTGCCCGCATCATTGGCATGTTCGCCTATGACGTGGACATGAACAAGAAGATCAGTGCAGGAGACGGGATCGAGATCCTCAAGAGCGCGCCGGACGCCGAAGGGCGCACTGAACTGCTTTATGTCGGCCTCACTCTCGGCAGCACGACGCGCCAGCTCTACCGGTTCATGACGGGCGACGGCGTTGTGGATTTTTATGACCCCACTGGAGAAACCGGCAAGCGCTTCTTGTCCCGCCGGCCGCTTGAAGGCGGCGGCACCTTGCGGTCGCGCTTTGGTTATCGCGTTCACCCCATCTTCAAGAGCCGCCGTCTGCACACCGGCGTCGATCTTGCCGCCCGCTCGGGCACCCCGATCTATGCGGCGGGCGACGGCGTTATCGAGTATGCCAAATGGCAATCGGGCTATGGCAACAAGGTCGAGATCAAGCATGTGAATGGCTATGAAACCGCCTATGGCCACATGTCGCGCTTTGCCGATGGCATGAAGCCGGGCGTGAGGGTGCGCCAGGGACAGGTGATCGGCTATGTCGGATCGACCGGCAATTCCACTGGGCCGCATTTGCACTTCGAGATCCTGATCAACGGCAATCTGGTGGACCCTCTCAGCGTCAAGCTCCCCCGGGAAAATACGCTGCCAAGCCAGTTTGAAGCGGAGTTCCAGCAGACCATTGCCCAGATCAACGATCTGATGGCGCGTGAACCGGCACCGGTAACGGTCGCAGCGGTGAACTGATCCCGCCGACGCGGCGCCTCACTCCGGCCGTACGACCCAGACGGCCATTTCATTGCCTCCCGGTTCACGGAAGTAAAAGCGCCGGCCGCCAGGAAAGTCGAAAGGAGCGCGAGTGATGGTTCCGCCCGCAGCCCGCACTCGGGCTTCGGCCGCATCGAGATCATCGGTGCGAACAATCGCCATTGTTGCGGCAGAGCGCTCGGGAGCTTGATCCACTCCACCCTCGATCCCCGCATCCTGCAGGGCGGCATAGTCGGAACCAAAAGCCAGGCTGCCCCACCCAAATGCCGCCTGAAAAAAGGCGGTAGTGGCGGCGCGATTGGAAGTCGGAAACTCGATGTAGTCGATGTGGTCGGTCATCGTGCGGCCCCCGTTCAGTTTCCATTATGGTCGCAGCCGGGACAAACGCAAACGCCGGTCTCTCGACCGGCCTTTACCGCCTTTAGGTTGCTCACGCGGCCGCTTCGGTTGCGGGCTCACCGCCCGGCAGCAAGTGAATACCCTCATCATCCGCATCCACCACTACCCGGTCGCCATCATTGATCCGGCCAGCCAGAATTTCGTCGGCTAACGGATCTTGCACGGCACGCTGGATCACCCGCTTCAATGGGCGCGCCCCATAGGCGGGCTCGTAGCCCTCCCAAGCAAGCCAATCACGAGCACGCGGCGTAAGCTCAAGATCGATGTCACGGTCCTTAACCAGCTTCTTAAGCCGCGCGAACTGGATATCGACAATGGCGCCCATATGCTCGCGCCCCAGCCGATGGAACAGCAGGATCTCGTCCAGCCGGTTGAGGAACTCGGGCTTGAACGTATCCTTGACCCGATCAAGGACGCGTCCGCGAACCAGGTCGACGGGATCGCCATCCTCCAGATCGTTGACCAGGATATCGGCTCCGATATTAGAGGTGAGAATGATTACCGTGTTGCGGAAATCCACGGTACGGCCCTGCCCGTCTGTCAGGCGCCCGTCATCGAGCACCTGCAGCAGCACGTTGAACACATCGCCATGAGCCTTTTCGATCTCATCGAACAGGATCACCTGATATGGCCGGCGCCGTACGGCTTCGGTTAGCACCCCGCCTTCATCATAGCCGACATAGCCCGGAGGAGCGCCAATCAACCGCGCCACCGAGTGCTTTTCCATGAACTCGCTCATGTCGAGACGAACCATTGCGGTTTCGTCATCGAACAGGAACTGCGCCAGGGATTTGGTCAGCTCGGTTTTGCCCACGCCGGTCGGCCCGAGGAACATGAACGAGCCGATCGGCCGGTTGGCATCCTGCAATCCAGCGCGAGCCCGCCGTACCGCCCGCGATACGGCTGCCACCGCTTCAGCCTGCCCGATCACTCGAGCACCCAGGGCTTCTTCCATATGCAGCAGCTTTTCGCGTTCACCTTCCAGCATCCTGTCCACCGGAATGCCGGTCCAGCGAGAGACGACCTGCGCGATATGGTTGGGGGTCACCACCTCCTGAGCCATCACGGCGTCGGGTTGGCCATCCCCATTGCTGTCCTCGGCAAGCTTGATGCGCTTTTCCAGGTCCGGAATAACGCCATAGGCCAGCTCGCCTGCTCGGGCGAGGTCACCCTGACGCTGGGCAATCTCGAGTTGGCTGCGGGCGCTATCGAGCTCCTCCTTGAGCTTTTGGGAGACCTGGAGCCGATCCTTTTCGCTCAGCCACTTGGCCGAAAGCGTTTGGGCCTGTTCCTCCAGCCCACTCAGCTCCTGCTCGAGGCGTTCAAGCCGCAGCTTAGAGGCATCATCCGTTTCCTTGCGCAGCGCTTCCCGCTCGATCTTGAGCTGCATGATGCGCCGATCCAGCTCGTCGAGGGCCTCAGGCTTGGAATCCACCGCCATGCGCAGGCGCGCGGCGGCCTCGTCCATCAGGTCGATGGCTTTATCAGGCAAGAACCGATCGGTTATATAGCGGTTCGACAAGGTTGCCGCGCTCACCAAGGCAGAGTCCGAAATGCGAATGCCGTGGTGCAGCTCGTATTTCTCCTTGAGCCCGCGCAGAATGGAGATCGTGTCCTCCACGGTGGGCTCGTCCACAAATACGGGCTGGAAGCGGCGAGCGAGGGCGGCGTCTTTTTCCACATGCTTGCGGTATTCATCGAGCGTCGTCGCGCCAATGCAGTGCAGTTCACCACGCGCCAAGGCGGGCTTGAGCAGGTTGGAGGCGTCCATCGCGCCATCGGCCTTGCCCGCGCCCACCAGGGTGTGCATTTCGTCGATGAACAGGACGATCTGGCCTTCCGCAGCGGTTACCTCACTGAGCACTCCCTTGAGGCGCTCCTCGAACTCGCCGCGATATTTGGCGCCGGCAATCAGCGCACCCATGTCGAGCGACATCAACGATTTGTTCTTTAGCGACTCCGGCACGTCCCCATTGACGATTCGAATGGCGAGGCCTTCCACGATCGCGGTCTTGCCCACGCCGGGTTCGCCAATCAGCACCGGGTTGTTCTTGGTCCGGCGGCTCAGGACCTGGATCGTGCGACGGATCTCCTCGTCACGGCCGATCACCGGATCGAGCCGGCCTTCGCGCACATCCGCTGTCACATCACGGGCATATTTCTTCAGCGCCTCATAGGCATTCTCCGCTGAGGCGGAGTCAGCGGTGCGGCCCTTGCGGATTTCCTCGATGGCGGCATTCAGGGTCTGCGGCGTGACGCCGGCCGAGGACAGGATCTTGCCCGCCTCATTGTCTTTTTCCACCACCAAGGCGAGCAGCAGGCGCTCGACGGTCACATAGGAGTCGCCAGCCTTTTGGGCAGCGCTTTCTGCGGTATCAAAAACGCGAGCAAGCTCGCGGCTGAGATATAGCTGTCCGGCATCACCGGAAACCTGTGGGATTTTGGCCAGGGCTGCTTCAACGCCTGCCCGTGCCGATTTTGGGTTGCCACCGGCGCGCTCAATGAGACCTGTGGCCATTCCCTCTTCGTCATCCAGCAAGACCTTGAGCAAGTGCAAGGGGGTAAATTGCTGGTGGCCTCTGCCTAGCGCGAGGGTCTGCGCGCTCTGGATAAAGCCACGTGTCCGCTCGGTATATTTCTCGATGTTCATGCAACTCTCCTCTTAAACGTCCGACATTCCTCTGGTGGAGCCTGGCCCAGAAGAAGCGTCGTACGTCAGTGTGCGCCGGCTCCCTGAGGGTAGCGTCATTTCACCAAGGGATATAGGAAGGCCCGCGGCGGGAAAAAGGGGCAGGCGCAAGCTTGGGAGCGGCTTTGGATCAGTGAGCCTTAATGCACTTCATCACGGTCAAATAAAAAGGCCGGGTAAAAACCCGGCCTTTTGATCTTAATGCGCCTTACTCAGCGGGCGTTGGCGTCCCGCCGGTTAGAAACGCGGGGAGTTCCCCGACGCTGCCTTCTTCGGCGCCGCCCGAGGCCTCAGCTCCGGCATCTCCACCGACTGGCCGGCGGCGGCGCGGGCGGCGTTCACGCGGCTTACGGGCCTCGCCTTCGTTTTCTTGAGCCACAACAGGCGCTGCCGGCTCTTCGGTAGGGGTCTCGCTCGCAACCGCCGGCGTTTGCTCAATTGCCGGCTCAGTCCGCTCCACATTTTCAGGCCGGCGCTGACGCTGCTGACGATCAGGACGATCACCCCGTTCCTGGCGTTCCCCCCGCTCCTGTCGCTCGGGGCGCTCTGCCCGTTCCTGGCGCTCGGGCCGGTCTTGGCGTTCACCGGTTTCGGGTGCGTCTTCGTTCTCGACCTGCTGCGGCTGTGCAGGCTGGGGCGAGGAAAAGCGCGAGTTGATCTCGGGCATATCGTCGTCGTAATCGTCGCTTTCCTGGCCCTGCTGGTCGGGGCGGAAGCTGCTCTGCTGCTGTGCTGCCGCGACGATGCGGAAGTAATGCTCGGCATGCTGGAGATAGTTTTCCGCCATGACAGAGTCGCCGGACGACTGCGCGTCCCGAGCTAGCTGCATGTATTTTTCCGCGATATGGGCCGCGTTGCCGCGCACCTTTACGTCGGGTCCCGTGCTCTCGAAGTTACGAGAGAGGGGATTCACATGCTTGCGTCCACCATTGCGGCCGCGCGGACGGTTCTTGTTGTTATTCTGATTGTTGTTGGGTCTCATTGGTCGCTGTTCTAACTCTAAAAGTTAAGCGTCACATTCATGGCGGACCGGCTGCGCCAGGTCAGGCCAAGTCCCCGTTGAAGCCCAAGCTTCGTCTTTGGGGGTTCATCTGGCTTCATGAAAACCGAAAGCCGTCAAGCGGCGGTGCCATTTGAACCTGGATCATCATGCGTCGCTCCAGCAATCCGCTGGAACCGCGCTGCGCCCTGCAGCTACAATGATCAGGTGGCTACCGCCGCGGCGCCCATGATGCGCCACTGACAACACCAATAAGCTAGCCTGTTTGCCCCGTATTTGCCAGCGCTAATTTGCGCCGTCACAGAGCCGTGCTGGCCTTATCACCTAGATGGTGCCCGCTTACCACACGATCAAGCCCGGCCAGATCCTTATGAACGGCAACGTCAACATAGCCGGCGCTGCGCAATATTTGAGCGACGGCTTCTCCCTGAGCGGAGCCGATTTCCAGCAGCAAATTACCGCCCGGCTTCAGCCACTCCTGCGCCCCCGCCGCAAGGATCGGGTACGGTGTCAGGCCGTCATGCCCTCCGTCCAATGCCAGAACAGGGTCATGCTCACGTACTTCGCGCGAGAGCTTGGCTAATTCAGCTGTTTCGATATAGGGCGGGTTGGATACAACGAGGTCAAACTTGCCCCTGCCGTTTTGATTGGGTGCCGCCAGTGGCTCGAACCATGAGCCCTGCAGCAGATCAAGCCGCTCAGCCACTCCATGTCGTTCTGCATTGCCGCGGGCGGCCTCGAGCGCCTCGGGGCTAAGGTCAATCGCCGTGCCTCTCGCATCAGGCCGGGTATGCAGTACGGCAATGGGGATGCAGCCGGTTCCGGTGCCAAGGTCCAATATGGTGCCGTTCCCGGGCAAAAGCCCAAGCGCCATATCCACCAGCAACTCAGTGTCGGCCCGTGGCTCAAGGGTCGCGCGGGTGAGACGGAAAACGAGGCCATAGAACTCGCGTTCGCCCATGATCCGGCCAACAGGCTCTCCGGCAAGTCGCCGCTCCATCACCGCCCCAACGCGCGCAACATCCTCCGGCGCCACAGGCTCTCGCTCGCGTGTCGCGAGGTTGAGGGCGGAAAGATTTAGTACCCATCCCACCAGCAGCTTGGCATCGATTCGCGCGTTGTCCATCCCTGCAGCAGCCAGGAGGTCACGCCACTGGCGCCAAAGCGTGCCGACTGTCGGGGAGGCGCTCAGCTGTTGTCCTCAAGCGCCGCCAGTTGTCCGGCCTGGTTCTCGGTGATCAAGGCTTCGATCAACTCGTCCAGGGCTTCGCCGGCCAGGATCTTGTCTAGCTTATAAAGTGTAAGGTTGATCCGGTGATCGGTTACGCGACCCTGCGGAAAGTTATAGGTGCGGATGCGCTCGGAGCGGTCACCCGACCCCACCTGCCCTTTGCGCTCAGCGGAACGGGCGCTGTCGCGCTCTTCGCGCTGCATCTCGTAAAGGCGCGAGCGGAGCACGATCATGGCCTGCGCGCGGTTCTGATGCTGGCTCTTCATCGCGGAAGTAACCACCAAACCGGTGGGCAGATGGGTAATACGAACCGCCGAGTCCGTGGTGTTGACATGCTGGCCGCCAGCGCCTGAAGCGCGCATCGTGTCAATGCGGATGTCCTCGGCGCGAATGTCGATATCGATGTCCTCGACTTCCGGCAGAACTGCAACCGTAGCGGCCGACGTATGGATGCGTCCTGAGCCTTCCGTGGCCGGCACGCGCTGGACGCGGTGCACGCCGCTTTCGAATTTCATGCGCGCATAAACGCCCTTGCCACTGATATTGGCGATGATTTCCTTGAAGCCGCCCGCTTCCCCCGGGCTTTCTTCCATGATGGTCACCTTCCACCCGTGGCCGGCTGCATAGCGCTCATACATGCGGAACAGATCGCCGGCGAACAGCGCCGCTTCGTCGCCCCCGGTGCCACCGCGAATTTCGAGGATAACGGATTTTTCGTCTGCCTCGTCCTTGGGCAGCAGCAAAACTCGGATGGCTTGAAACAGCTCTTCGATCCGCTCTTCGAGCGGGCCGATCTCGGCCTCGGCCATTTCGGCCATGTCCTTGTCGCCGGACTGGGCAAGCTCGCGCGCTTCCGCCAAGTCCTTGAGGGCTTTCTTATAGGCGGTGATCTCGCCCACGATGGGCGCGAGTTCCGCATGCTCTTTGGAGAACTTGACGAACTCGTCCGGTCCAGCGCCGCCCGAAAGGGCCGCTTCCACATACTGGAACCGCGTTTCGAGCGCGTCGAGCTTGTCCTGGGGAAGAGAAGGCATGGTAATCCGCGGCTAGTGGCGAGAACCTGCCCGTTACACCGGCAGGTTCTGCTTGTCGATCCACTCCTTGATGAGGTCGCGGATCACAATCCCTTCTGCACCGTCACTTAGGGCTGCCGCAACCGACATGCGGATTGGCTTGAGATCAAGATTGAGCACCAGTTCCTTGATCGGCCCGATCGACGCCGGGCCCATGGACAGCCGCGTCATGCCGATCGCCATAAGCGCCAGCGCTTCCACCGGTTTTCCGGCCAGCTCGCCACACATGGTCACCGGAATATTGTGCCGACGGGCCGCGTCCACCACCGTGCGGATCGCCCGCAGCCGCGGCAGCCCGACAGGATCATAGTTCTTGGCGACACGGGGATTCCCCCGGTCGGAAGCAGTCAGAAATTGTACCAGGTCATTGGAGCCAATCGAGACGAAGTCGGCTTCGGGGAGCAATTGGTCCAGTTCGAACAACAGGGAGGGCACCTCAACCATGGCCCCGAGCTCAAGGCGCGACGGCGTTGGCTTTCCCGCGCGACGCAGCCGATCAATCTCGCGATGAACGACGAGCCGCACCTGGCGAAACTCGAAGGTCTCGGTCACCATCGGCACCAAGATCTTGAGCGGCCGCCCATCCGCAGCCAACAGCAGGGCCCGAACCTGGGTGCGCAGCAAGCCGGGCCGGTCCAATCCCAATCGGATCGAGCGATAGCCCATGGCCGGGTTTTCCTCGGCCATGGAGCGCATGTAGGGGATGACCTTGTCGCCCCCGATATCGAGGAGCCGGAAAACCACCGGCCGCTCGCCGGCAATCGCCATGGCCTGCGAATAAAGCTCCACCTGCTCGTGCAATCGCGGCAGCTTGGAGGCGATCATGAACTGCAATTCGGTCCGGAACAGCCCCACCCCGGCAGCGCCGGTCTCATCGAGCATCGGCAGGTCAGCCACCAAACCTGAATTGTGCAGCAGAGTAATCTCAACGCCATCCCGCGTGATGGAGGGCTTGTCGCGTAGCGCGGCATAATGGGCGCGTCGGCGAGCCGACACCCGAACCTTGTCGATATAGGCCTGCTCGATATCGGGCGTGGGCCGGAGATACACAGCGCCAGCTGGGCCATCGATGATGATGTCATCGCCCGTTTCACACATGGACACGATCGATTGCGCCTGCCCAACCGCCACCATCCCTAGCGAGCGGGCGACAATTGCCACATGGGCGGTAGCGCCGCCCTCTTCGAGCACAAGGCCCCGCAACTTGGTGCGGTCATATTCCAGCAGCTCGGCGGGACCCATATTGCGCGCAACTAGGATGGCATTGTCGGGCAACTCCTTGCCCCCCATCGCGGGTCCATCCCCGGTCAGCACCCGCAGCAAGCGGTTAGCCAGATCATCGAGGTCATGCAGGCGATCGCGGATATAGGGATCAGTCTGGCGCATCATCCGCGCGCGGGTATCGTTCTGCACCCGCTCCACCGCCGCCTCCGCGGACAAGCCATTGTCGATGGCTTCGGACAAACGATGCACCCACCCACGGTCATTGGCGAACATGCGGTAGGTTTCGAGAATTTCGCGATGATCCGAGCTCGGCTGCATGTCGCCATGATCGAGCATCGCATCGATCGAAACGCGCATCTGCTCAAGCGCATGCTCGAGGCGCCGCTGCTCCTGCTCGGTGTCTTCGGCGATGAAGTTGGTCACCACCACCCGGGGGTCGTGCAACACCACGGTGCCTAGGGCCACCCCTTCGGTCAGACTCACTCCGGTGAACATGCGCGGCCGCCTCAGATCGATATCTGATCCTGGCTTGATCAGATTGTCGAAATCGGAAGTAGCAATCATTTCGGCCAGGATCGTGGCCGTGGTGAGCATCGCCTCGGTCTCGTCTTCGCCGTAGTGGCGGCGCTCAGCATTCTGAACGACCAGTACCCCCAAGGTCTGGCCCGCCCGAAGCACGGGAACGCCCAAGAAGGCGTAATAGGGATCTTCCCCCGTTTCGGGGCGATAAGCAAAGCCGGGATGGCTGGGGGCGTCATCAAGGCTGAGGGGCTCGGCCTGGGCGGCAATCAACCCCACAAGGCCCTCGCCAAGCCGAAGCGTGGTCATGTGAACCGATTCGGGTGCCAGTCCCTTGGTGGCAAACAGCTCAAGCGCGCCGTCGTCGCGCAGAACATAGAACGAGCACACATCGGCCCGCATGTTTTCAGCGATCAGGGAAACAATCTTGTCGAGGCGCTCCTGGCTGCCGAGCGGCTCGGCCATGCAGGCGCGCAATTGCCGCAGCAGCACGCGTGGCCCGCCAATCGAATTGCCCATATCAGCCCGACGGCCCAAGCCGCCCCTCTTGTACAGGAGCGGCCAAGGCCTCCTCCGTGGCCTCAGGCGTCCTTCTTATCCAATCCGTAATACGTATGGAGCGCCCGAACCGCAAGCTCGGCATATTGCTCGTCGATCAACACCGAGGTCTTGATTTCCGATGTGGTGATGAGCTGGATGTTGATGCCCTTGTCGGCCAGGGCCTTGAACATCGACGAAGCCACGCCCGCATGGGAGCGCATGCCAACTCCGATCACCGAGATCTTGGCGCTGCCCTTGGAGCCAGAAACCTTGGCATAGGCGATCCGCTCGCCGGCATTTTCGAGCGTGTTGAGCGCCTTGTCATATTCGCTGTCGGGAACGGTGAAGGTGATGTCGGTGGTCGCGCCATCGTCAGAAATGTTCTGGACGATCATGTCAACGACAATCCCCGCATCGGCCAGGGCGCCGAAAATGGCCGCAGCCACGCCCGGATGATCCTTGACATCGCGCAGGGTAATCTTGGCTTCGGCCTTGGCGAGCGTCACGCCCGAAACGATCTGCTTTTCCACTATCTCATCCTCATCGCAAACAAGCGTGCCTGGCACCCCCGGCGTGCCATCGGGCGCCAGCTGGGGCGCATCGGGGTCATCGAAAGTGGAGCGGACCAGGAGCGGCACCTTGTGCGCCATGGCCATCTCGACCGAGCGGATCATCAACACCTTGGCGCCGAGCGAGGCCATCTCCAGCATCTCTTCAAACGAGATCTTGGACAGGCGCTGCGCTTTGGGCACGATGCGTGGATCGGTTGTGTAAACACCGTCCACATCGGTATAGATATCACAGCGATCGGCCTTCACCGCAGCAGCTACGGCGACCGCACTGGTGTCCGAGCCACCCCGCCCAAGTGTCGTAATCCGGCCGCGCGGGGAAATACCCTGGAAGCCGGTGATCACCGGCACGACCCCGTCGGCCAGATAGGACTCGAGGCGCGTTGGGTCGATCCCTACAATACGGGCAGCGCCATGCGCGTCATCAGTCTGGATCGGCACCTGCCAGCCAGCAAATGAGCGCGAGGGAATGCCCATTTCCGCGAGCACAATGGCCATCAACCCTGCGGTCACCTGCTCGCCCGAGGCCACGACGGCATCATATTCACGCGCATCGTGGAGTTTCGAGGCCTCGCTAACCCAGCCCACCAGCTCATTGGTCTTGCCCGACATAGCCGAGACTACAACGCAGACCTGGTTGCCGGCTTCCACCTCACGCTTGACGTGGCGAGCGGCCTGGCGAATGCGCTCCACATTGGCAACTGATGTGCCACCGAACTTTACGACGATGCGGGCCAATGAGATCCCCGAGACTGTGCCGAACCCGGCGGTACGCTTCTGATCGGGGGCCGACATGCCACAAAGGGGCGAAGCAATCAACTACGCACATCCCGTCCTGCCGCCCCCGCCCTTGGAATGGGGGCAAGCTTGGATGGGTCTCCCACGCGCCAAGAAGCGTCCGGTCTTGCCTCCGCCATCTTCCCGAGGCCATATGGGCGCCAAAGCGGAGCCAGCCATGACCGACACCACCATCAACAATGCCGAGGTCGCCAAGTTTACCGCGATGGCCGAGGAATGGTGGAACCCGGCTGGCAAGTTCAAGCCCATCCACAAGTTCAATCCGGTACGATTGGGCTTTATCCGCGAGCACGGGCTCTCCCATTTCGGCCGGGATGGCACCTCTGTTCGCCCCTTCGAGGGGCTGCGCATTCTCGATGTCGGCTGTGGCGGCGGTCTCCTTTGCGAGCCCCTGGCGCGGCTGGGCGCCGCGGTGACAGGTATTGATGCTGCCGAGCGCAACATTGCCATTGCCCGGCTGCATGCCGAGCAATCCGGCCTCGACATCGATTATCGCGCCACCACCAGCGAGGCTCTCGCCGCGCAAGGCGAGAGCTTCGACATGGTGCTCAACATGGAAGTGGTCGAGCATGTCGACAATGTGCCGCTCTACATGAAGAGCTGCGCCGACCTGGTCCGCCCCGGTGGCATGATGCTGACGGCCACCATCAATCGCACCGCGCGCGCTTATGCGCTTGCCGTATTCGGCGCCGAATATGTGCTGGGCTGGCTGCCGCGGGGCACCCATGACTGGAAGAAATTCCTGACGCCCGAGGAGATGCGCATCCTGCTGGTCCGCAATGGCTTGCGCGTCACCGCCGAGACCGGCGTGGTTTATCATCCAATTGGCGATGAATGGCGCCGCTCGCGGGACATGGGCATCAACTACATGATCCTTGCCGAACGCCCGGCCTAGCTTCGCAGGAAGTTCTCGATGATTGTTTGAATTTACCTAGAGGCTTCATATGCGCGCCGCTTCAGCCTTCTCTGCTTTGGCACTGACTTTGCTGTTGGCCGTACCGGCGTTCGCCCAAAGCGAGGAAGCCGTGTTCGAGAGGATCGAAACGATTCAGGGTGATGCGGAAGGCTTTGGCGAGGCATTCGCCACGCTACAGGAAGCATTTCTGGTGGGGGATCCGGCGCAAACCCTTGCTGATTTGGCTAACTACCCGTTCGAGATCGCTGCCAATGGCGAACTCTACGACATCTTTGCGCCCGAGGACCTGGTGGACAACTTCGATAGGCTGATCAGTGAAGATACCCGCAGCGCTCTCGCCAGTCAGGATTACGCCGATCTGATCGTCACCAGCGAGGGCGTCGGGTTCGGCGATGGCGTGCTGTGGATGGCCAATATCTGCACTGACGAGTCCTGCGACGAGACCTACTGGGCGATCACACGCATCAACAACTAGACCTCCTCCCACCTCAACCGCCTCCCGCAGCCACATCCAGAGCCGTACCGTACGGTACGGTTCACCTTGATCCCGCCTTGGAATGGGTCTATGAAGCGGAAAACCGCCGGGATTAGACGCGCCGGCGCAGCTTTCCGAGGACCGTGATCATGCCCGCTTACCGCTCCCGCACGACTACCCATGGCCGCAACATGGCCGGCGCCCGCGGCCTTTGGCGCGCGACGGGCATGAAGGATGGCGACTTCGGCAAGCCCATCATTGCCGTGGTCAACAGCTTCACCCAGTTCGTGCCCGGTCACGTCCACCTCAAGGACCTCGGCCAATTGGTGGCTCGTGAGATCGAGGCAGCCGGCGGCGTCGCCAAGGAATTCAACACCATCGCGGTGGATGACGGCATCGCCATGGGCCATGACGGCATGCTGTATTCCCTGCCCAGCCGCGACATCATCGCCGATTCCGTCGAATACATGGTCAACGCCCACTGCGCCGACGCCATGGTGTGCATCTCCAACTGCGACAAGATCACGCCCGGCATGCTCAACGCCGCCATGCGCCTCAACATCCCCGTGGTCTTTGTGTCGGGCGGGCCGATGGAAGCGGGCAAGGCCATGCTCAAGGGAAAGCTGCAGGCGCTTGACCTGGTCGACGCCATGGTGATGGCTGCCGACGATCACTATAGCGACGAGGAAGTACAGGCCGTCGAGGAAGCCGCCTGCCCCACCTGCGGCTCCTGCTCGGGCATGTTCACGGCCAATTCCATGAACTGCCTGACCGAAGCGCTGGGTCTGTCCCTCCCAGGTAACGGCTCGACGCTCGCCACCCATGCGGACCGCAAGCGCCTCTTCCAGGAAGCGGGCCATCTCATTGTCGATCTCGCCCGCCGCTATTACGAGCAAGACGACGAAACGGTGCTGCCCCGCTCGATCGCGACCAAGGAAGCCTTCGCCAACGCCATGTCGCTCGACATCGCCATGGGCGGCTCCACCAACACCGTGCTCCACATCCTCGCCGCCGCTCATGAGGGAGGCGTGGATTTCACCATGGACGACATCGACAACTTGTCGCGCAAGGTGCCGGTGCTGTCCAAGGTGGCGCCGGCCAAGAGCGATGTGCACATGGAAGACGTGCACCGCGCCGGTGGCATCTTCGCCATTCTGGGCCAGCTCGACCGCGCCGGTCTTATCAACCGGAGCGAACCCACGGTGCATGCTGCGACCATGGGCGATGCGCTCGACAAATGGGATATCTCGCGCACCAATTCCGATGCCGTGCGCAACTTCTTCCTGGCCGCACC
This sequence comes from Devosia sp. Z11_6, assembly GCF_058133665.1. Lineage (NCBI taxonomy): Bacteria > Pseudomonadati > Pseudomonadota > Alphaproteobacteria > Hyphomicrobiales > Devosiaceae > Devosia > Devosia sp. Z11_6. Next base: position 844,749 of record NZ_JBYUNQ010000002.1, on the reverse strand, counting down.
GGGCGGCGTGCGCACCACCCAGGCTTTCTCGCAGGCCAATCGCTGGACTGAACTCGATCTTGATCGCCAGAACGGCGTGATCCGCTCGGCAGAAAACGCCTTCTCCAAGGATGGCGGCCTGGCCGTGCTCAAGGGCAATATCGCCCTTGATGGCTGCATCGTCAAAACCGCTGGCGTGGACGAGTCCATCCTCAAATTCACCGGGCCGGCCCGGGTGTTTGAGTCCCAGGACACGACCGTCAAGGCGATCCTGTCCAACGAGATCCGCGAGGGCGACGTCATCGTCATCCGCTACGAAGGTCCCCGTGGCGGCCCGGGCATGCAGGAAATGCTCTACCCAACGAGCTATCTCAAGTCCAAGGGGCTCGGCAAAGCCTGCGCCCTCTTGACCGATGGGCGCTTCTCGGGTGGCACGTCGGGGCTCTCCATCGGCCACGCCTCGCCTGAAGCTGCCGAAGGCGGCGCGATCGGGCTGGTTCGCGAAGGCGACATGATCGAAATCGACATCCCAAACCGCACGGTCAATGTGCTGGTGAGCGATGCCGAACTGGCGGCCCGCCGCGTGGAGCAGGACCAGCTCGGCTGGAAACCAGCCCAGCCGCGCAAGCGCAAAGTATCCACTGCCCTCAAGGCCTATGCGGCCTTTGTGACGTCCGCGTCCAAGGGCGCAGTTCGCGACGTTGACGCCATCAACAAGCTTATGGACTAAGGCGCCCTGCCTGCCCCAGTACCGGATCGATCCCTTTCCGGACGAGGCAGAATTTGATCAGCTCTGGCGGCGCGCCTGGTTCGCGCCGCCCACACGGCCTTTCGCGCCGGTCCTGCAGCGCAGCCTCGGCCATCTCGGAGCGTTCGAGCAGGACCGGCTCATCGGCTTTGTCAACATTGCCTGGGACGGCGGCATTCACGCCTTTATTCTCGATCTTTGCACGGATCCTGATTTTCAACGCCGCGGCATCGGCGGCGAGTTGATGCGCCGGGCCATCGCCCTCGCCAATGATCGTGGGGCCAAATGGCTTCATGTCGATTTCGAGCCCCACCTCGAGGTCTTCTATCGCGCCTGTGGATTTCGACCCAGCGCCGCCGGGATCATGAATTTAGGGTGACAAGGCTGCGCCCCCGGTGCTAACACCCCCTCAGCCATCCAGTCTTCTGCCAAGAGGGCTGTTTGGTCAGGTTCGATGGCGGGGATTCCACCCTCCCCATCGAACCGCTTAATTCCCCCACATCGACAGCAAAAAGCCCCCGCCCCTTATGAGCGAAGGCTTGAACGCGACAGTGGCGCGAGCGCTACTTGCCTTTGCCCACCGCATCGAGGGTGGCGTAATCCTCGTCGCTGAGCTGGATCGACGCGGCGGCTACATTATCCTCGAGATGCTTGACCTTGCCGGTGCCCGGAATGGGCAGCATTACCGGCGAGCGCTTCAACAGCCAGGCCAAAGCAATCTGGCTGGCGGAGGCGCCATGCTTTTCAATGATCGCGCGGGTCTGCGGATTGCCCTCAACAAGCTTGCCGCCCGCCAGGGGGTACCAGGGGATAAAGCCGATGCTGTTGGCTTCGCAATATTCCAGTACCTCCTCACTCTGCCGGTTGGCGAAGTTGTAGTGGTTCTGGACTGTCGCGACGTTGAAGTACTGCTGGGCTTCCTTGATCTGCGCCACGCTGACTTCGCTCAAGCCGGCATGCCGGATGATGCCTTCCTGTTGCAGCTTGGCGATCTCGCCGAATTGGTCGGCGCTGGGGACCTTGGCGTCAATGCGGTGCAACTGCCACAGATCGATGACCTCGATCTTCAGGCGGCGCAGGCTCAAAATCGCGCCCTGTCGCAAGAACTCGGGCCGGCCGAGTGGCGGCCAGACATCTGGGCCGGTGCGGGTCAAGCCGCTCTTGGTCGCTACGATCGTACCCTTGTCATAGGGCGCCAGCACCTCTCCGATCAGCTCTTCGCTGATATAGGGTCCGTAGCTTTCGGCCGTATCGATGAAGTTGACGCCGATCTCGGGCAGTCGCCGCAAGGTTGCCTTTGCCTCCTGCGGATCCTCGGGCGGGCCCCAGATCCCCTTGCCGGTGATGCGCATGGCGCCAAAGCCCAAGCGATTGACCTCGAGGTCTCCGCCAATGGCAAAGCTGCCCGATTGGGCTGCGTCGAGTGTAGTCATGTTGTGATCTCCGTTGTCGCTGCGCCGGAATGGCGCCGGAATTCTTGCGGCTGATCGACAACGCAGCGAGGCGTGACCTAGTTCTGTTTTTCGGGCAACTCGGGCAACGGCATGAACTCGATACCCTCTTCATGCAGGCTGATGACTTCCTCGCGCGTCGCCTCGCCATAGATCCCGCGCGGCTCGACTTCCTCGAAGTGGATCTTGCGCGCTTCCTCGGCAAACCGATCGCCCACATAGTCGGCTTCGCTCGTCACCTTTTGCCGGAACTGGCGCAGCATCTCCCTGAAGCGCACAATATCGGGGTGCATGCTCGACACCGCGACTTTGTCGCTGCCCGCACGGGACACCGCGGGCGCCATCAGCGCTTTGGCAACTTGGGTGGATCCACAAACGGCGCAGCCGACAATGCCGCGCTCCTGCTGCTCATCAAAGGCAGCCGCGCTCTTGAACCAGGCCTCAAACTGATGGCCCTGTTCACACTGAAGAGAATACTGGATCAATGCTGGTTCCTGGCCCGCAGAAATGCGGCCCTTTCGTTCAAGGATATAGGTTAGCGGCGGCCGCGGGCAATCCGCTGCCGACAACAAAGTCTCGGGCGTTCTGCAGCGCCGGAACGCGACGGCGCGCGTCCTCGACCTGCTCAAGCGCGATCTCGGCTACTGCGACGCCCGGCTGGTCATGCGCCAGTTCTACGAGGATCTTGCCCCATGGATCGATGATCATCGAGTGCCCGTAAGTGGCGCGTCCATTCTCGTGCTGTCCACCTTGCGCGGCGGCAATAACATAGGAGCCGGTTTCGATGGCGCGAGCCCGCAGCAGCACTTCCCAGTGGGCTTGCCCGGTTGGCACCGTAAAGGCTGCCGGCACGGCGAGCAGATTGGCCCCGGCATTGGCCAGCGTATTGTAGAGCCGGGGAAAGCGCATATCGTAGCAGATCGAAAAGCCGAGCGTAAACTCGCCCAGCGGCGCCGTCACCGCCTGCTCGCCCCCCTTGTAGGTAGCGCTTTCGCGATAGGCATTGAGCCCCGCGATGTCGGCGTCAAAGAGATGGATCTTGTCGTACTGCGCCACCGCCTTGCCATCTGGCCCGAACAGCACCGAGCGATTGGCAAAGCGTCCGTCCTCGAGCGGAATGGGCAGCGAGCCGATATGAACATGAATGGCGTGCTTGCGCGCCAATTCGCCCACGCGTGCTAGTTGCGGGTGGCCCTCATAGGGCGCAGCCACTGAACGCAGTTGATCCCGGCTTTCGGGAAAGATCAGCGTGACTTCCGGTGTCAGTGCATATTGCGCACCGGCCTGAACCGCCTCGGACAGAAGCGGTTCGAGCGCAGCAAGATTGGCATCCGGGTCAAGCCCGGACTGCATCTGAATGGCGGCAATTTTCATGATCACTGGGCCAGCAGAGGGTCGAGGCCGCCTTGACGGTCAAGCGCGGCCATATCGTCATAGCCGCCCACATGGGTTTCCCCGATAAAGATCTGCGGCACCGTCCGGCGGCCATGCGCCCGCTCGGTCATCTTGGCGCGCAGGTCAGGATCAAGCACCGTGATCTCGGTAAACTCGGCACCCTTTTCGCGCAGCAGCGACTTGGCAGCGTGACAGTAAGGGCAGGTTGGGGTGGTATAGATTTCAATCTTGGCCATGGGCTCTGGCTCCAGGAATAGTTTCTGTCACCCTTATATGGGCTCTTCCTCGCCAACAACAACGCGCGCGAAGGTGATCACATCCACCTGCTCGACCCCGGCGCGCAGCAAGGCCCGCGTAACCGCTTTGGTCGTGGCTCCGGTGGTATAAACATCATCCACCAGCACCACACGGCGTCCCCCGAGCCGGACGGGCAGGTCTGGATGAACGGCAAATGCCCCCTGGACGTTGCGTAGCCGCCCAGTGCTGGATAGGCCCACCTGTTGGCGCGTCGGCTTGATGCGGCTGACAAGGCTGAGATCACCTACAACGCCGGTGAGCCGCGACAAGTGCAGCGCCAGCTCTGCGGATTGATTATAGCGCCGCTCGCGCTGGCGCCGCCGATGCAGCGGCACCGGCACCAGCACCGCTGGCTTCCCCGCCCAGAGTTCGTGCCCGGCACTGGCCATCAGCCGCGCGCAGAATTTTGCCAACTCCGGCCGGTCACCATATTTGAGGCGCGATACCAGCGTGCGCGCCACCTCGTTATAGACTACCGCTGCACGGGCTCGCTCAAAGGGTGGGGGGTCGGCGAGCGCTTCGGCTGAAACTGCGTCGGCGCCGAGGGAAAACTCAAACGGAATTCCGAGCGGTGGGCAAAGCGGCGCGCTGATCGGGCGCAGTTGGGCAAAGCATCCTGCACAAAGGCCATCGCTGTGCGCCGTTGGCGCTTCACATCGCAGGCAGACGGGCGGGTAGAGCTGATCCAGCACGGCAAGGCCGAGCCAACGCATGCCGGCAACGGCACCTCGCGCCAGCCATTGGCTTTTGACACTGGGCTCCTGGCTCTCCATATAGACTAGTAGTGCCCCTTCCCGCTCCGGCTGCAAGACCCTCCATGCAAGCGCCTCCGCAGATTTTTGACCCAGGGCTGATCCGTCTGCATCTGGATCGCCGGAACAGCACCGAACCGGACTTCGTTACCACCCTGGTTCTGGGTGACCTGGAGGATCGCCTGGCGACACTGCTGCGCCCGTTCAGCCGGGCCCTCATCATCGGTCCAGATCCTGACAAGCTCCCGGCGTTCGGGCAAAGCGGGCATGGCAGTTTTTCCTTCCAGCGCTTGCCTGCTTTCACATCAGTCGGAGAGTTGCCCGAAATAGAGGGGGACAACTACGACCTGATCGTTTCACTGCTGCATCTGCAATGCGTCAACGACGTGCCCGGCTATCTCGCGCGCCTGCGGGCCAAGCTGGCGCCCGATGGCTTGCTGCTGGCGGCCGCGCTGGGCGGGGAAACCCTGACCGAGTTGCGCGAAGCCTTTTTGTCGGCTGACGCCAGCGTGCAGGGCGGCGCCTCTGCCCGAGTAGCGCCGTTCGTCCAGGTGCGTGATGCCGGAGCATTGTTGCAGCGGGCCGGGCTGGCCTTGCCCGTCGCCGATGTGGAAACCCACATTGTGCGCTACCCCCATGCCTTGGCCCTGATGGCCGAGCTCAAGAGCCTTGGTGCCAGCAACCCCCTTGCCGATCGCTCCCGCCTGCCCGCCACCAGAACCCTTTTGGCTGCAGCGGCCGAAGCTTATGCCAGCCGTGATGCCGATCCGGACGGCCGGATCCGGGCGACGCTTGAAATCATCTGGCTTTCCGGTTGGGCTCCGCACGCGTCCCAGCAACAGCCGCTCAAACCCGGCAGTGCGACGACCAAGCTCCGCGACGTCCTCGCCGGAGGAAAATAGCTGCCTAAACAAAAAGGGCCGGCGCTGGCGCCGACCCTTTCAACTCCAACGCTGCGGCGGATTACGCGGCAGCTTCCTCGTCGCTCGCGTCGGCCGCGTCGCCTGCATCAGCAGCGTCGGCCTTAGTGCGCTTGGGCGACTTGGCAAGATTCTTTTCGATCAGCTGCACCGCTTCGGTCAGTGTCAGGCGGTTCACCGCACTGATTTCACGGCTCATGCGATCCATGGCCTGTTCAAACAGCTGGCGCTCCGAATAGCTCTGCTCGGGCTGTTCTTCGGAGCGATACAGGTCGCGCACCACTTCGGAAATGGCGATCAGATCACCCGAATTGATCTTGGCTTCATATTCCTGGGCGCGACGCGACCACATGGTGCGCTTGACACGGGCCCGGCCGGTTACGGTATGAAGGGCCTGATTGACCATGTCCTCTTCGGCCAGCTTGCGCATGCCAACGGACTTGATCTTGGCTACGGGAACGCGCAAGGTAAGCTTGTCCTGCTCGAAGCTGATGACGAACAACTCGAGAGTGAGACCAGCAACTTCTTGTTCTTCGATCGACACGATCATGCCGACGCCATGTGCGGGATAAACGACATACTCGCCGGTCTTGAACCCCAGCCGCTGCTGTGACTTCTTGGCTACCATATGGTGGAACTCCTTGTTGACGCCCCAGTGGACAGTTCCCGGCGGGAAGGACCGTCCACATTAACTCTGCTTGCCCGCGGCGCAGGCGCTGCAGCAGTCGAGCTCCACGATCGTTCCGGTCCGCTTTGCCGGAACGCCATGCCTCTAGCGATGTAGCCAGAAGTCGTGCCCGCGGGCACGGTTGAAGATGAGCTCAACTGCAGACAAGCAACACCCTAGCACAAAAATTCGGCAAAATCAAAAAGAACGAATCAGTGCGGCAACTAAGCCGCATTGCTTTGCCGATTACCATGTGGCCGAGGGTTGGGACCGTCAGTCGCCTTCGCCAGGCGCTTCGGAAAAGTACTTCTCGAACTTGCCAGCTTCACCGTCATGCTGCTTGGCATCCGCAGGCGGATCGCGGCGTTCCGAGAGGTTCGGCCAGATTGCAGAGAATTTGGTGTTGATCTCGAGCCAGGCGTCCAAGCCACTTTCAGTGTCCGGCTTGATGGCTTCGGCGGGACATTCCGGCTCGCACACGCCGCAATCAATGCACTCGTCGGGATGGATGACGAGCATGTTCTCGCCCTCATAGAAGCAGTCCACCGGACACACTTCGACGCAGTCGGTATATTTGCACTTAATGCAGTTGTCAGTGACGATATAGGTCATGGAGGCGGGCTTTTCGGAGCGGACACAAGGGTCAACGGAGATCGCCGGCAGGCGTTGCGCCGGTGCTAAACGCTTTTTCCCCACATCGCAAGGTTGGAGGAGAGCAGCCGATTGCCGCTTCCTGGGTGAGCGCGCAAAGCTGTTCCTTTTACTCGTCGGGGTCCTCGATCAGCCGATCGGTATCGCGACGTTCTTTCTTGGTGGGTCGCCCCGAGCCGGCCACCCGCTCTCCCACCGCCCGCTCGAAGGGCGATAGTGCCTCCCGCGGCAACGGGGGAGGCGACAGGTCTTGGTAAAGCCCGGCAGCTTCGCTGGCTGGCCCCCGCCGCTCACCCACATCAAGAATCTTCCAGATCACGATGCGGCCATGCAGGGTCATGGTCAAAACGTCACCCGCGCCCACCCGGTGATCACTGCTCAAGGTGCGCTCGGAATTGACCCGGACGGCGCCCGCCTCGATGGTTTTCTGCGCGAGGGTGCGCGACTTAAGGGCGCGCGCAAAAAACAGGAACTTATCGAGCCGCTCCTTGCGGACGGCTGGCTCGATCGGCCCCGCCAAGCGCTAGTCCTTCTTGTTGCGCAACGCCGCCAGCGCTGCGAAGGGGCTGTCGGGATCGAAGGCAACTTCGCGCTTTTCGCGCACGGGCTTGTCAACGCGTGGCGCATCGCTGCGCGGCTTGTCGAAGCGCCTGCCTTCGGGTTTTGGCTTGAGATGCTGGGCCTTGGACAAGTCCTGCACTTCGCCCACTGGACGACGCTTGGACAGATCCTGGACTTCCCCTTCGGGGCGGCGTCGGGACGGTTGACGCTGACGATCCTGACGTGGCCGGCTCTCCGCTTCCCCACCTTCGGCACCACCGCGGCGGCCACCTTGCTGGCGGCGGTTGTCGGGGCGCTTGCCGCCGGGGAACCAGACTTCATCCCATTCAGGCTCGGCAGGAGCGGCATTTTCGGTGTTTGCCGCTTCAGCGATGGGGGCGGCAATTTCGTCGCCCACCGGTGCCGTCGCCTCGATGATGGTGGTATCAGGAATGTCGAGCGCCAGGGGCTCGGGCACGAGCTCAACGGCAGGTTCAGACTCGCCGCTAGGTTCCACTTCGCTGGGGTTGTCGGCCAGTGTCTGCTCGAGGGCTGGCGCTTCCGCGCTGGCCTCGGCCGGCGTTACGCTTTCGGTCGCCGCTGCTTCTGGAGCCGCGACCGGCTTGAGCGTCCGGCGCAGGCGATAACCAAGCGACTGAAGGATCGAGGCAAAGTCCTCGCCCGAACAACCCAGCAGCGAGGTCATTTCGACGGTCACGCGGAAGCCATTGCCTTCCGCCGCGCCGACAGGAACTTCACCCTGGTAATGGCCGGGGTCGATCGCGATCAGCGGCCGGATGATGTCGGCAAGCCGCTCGAGGATGTCGATACGAACTGCGCGCTTGCCCGCGACCTTGAAACCCGCAACCTCGTACAAGCGCGTATCGACTTCCGGGTCCACCAGAAACGAGGTGCGTCCCGACAGCACGATATGCGGGATGTCCGAAACGCCCGGCTGCCTGACGCCGCCATGCTTGAGCGCAAAAAGGATCAGCGCCAGCTCCCGTGGAGCAGGCTTGAGCGAAAGCGGCAGGTAAAGGTGATAAGCACCAAACTTGATGCCCAGCTTGCGCAGCTTGCCGCGGACGTCCTGATCAAGCCCCTTGACCTCGTCGCTTACGGCGGAGCGGGGCAGGATGCCGAGATTTTCGAACAGCTGGAAGGCAATGCCGCGGGCGGCGCCTTCAAGATCAGGGGGCGCTTCAAGCGCCATTACGCCTTCAAGCACGGTATTGATGTGGTGACGCAGCCAAAGGTTGAGCCGATCCTGCACACGCTCGAGATCGGGGCCGGTCAGTGTTTCATCGGCGAGCAGCAGGATGCGGGGGCGCAGCAGGCTGTCGCCTTCGAGCAATTCGGCGACTAGATCGCCCTTCCAGCGCAGCCGGCCATCCGTGGCCAGCACGATTTCCTCGTTTGGCGCGCCCGCAAGCCGATCGGCACGATTACGAATTTCGGGCGCCACGGCGTGATCCGCCGCGGCGCGCAGGCCCTTGGCGTCAACATCCCCGTCATTGCGCGCCAGGGTAAAGCGGAAGCCTTCCAGGGTGCCGATCAGGTGGCCTTCAAGGCGCACTTCGCCTCGGTCATTGATCTCGGGAGATACCATGCGTTTGTCTTTCAGATGGCGGAGCAGCACGCTAGTGCGGCGGTCGACGAACCGCTGGGTCAAACGCTCATGGAGAGCGTCGCTCAGCCGATCTTCGATATCACGGGTCTTTTCGCGCCAATGAGCCGGGTCTGCAAGCCAGTTTTTGCGGTTCGCGACAAAGGTCCAGGTTCGGATCTGCTTGATGCGGTTGGAAAGCGTGTCAATATCGCCGCTCGCATTGTCGCAAAACCGGACCTGTTCGGCCAGCCAATCGGCGTTGACGGCGCCGCGGCGCATCAGGTCCGAATAGATCCGCGTGACGATTTCCCCATGCGCCGCCGGAGAAATCCCTTGGTAATCCGGGATTTGGCAGCACTCCCACAGCAGCCGGGCCCCATCGAGCCCTCGCGCCAGCTGCCCCGCCTCGTTGCGCGCGACGAACTCAAGCGCATGCTGGTCGGTGGCTACCGGTACCCGGGTGAGGCTGCGGTGCTCGGGGGCCATTTCGAGGCTATCCCGGAGCGCGGCGATCGATGAGAAATCCAGCCGATTGTTGCGCCATTGCAGCACTTTGATCGGGTCGAAGTCGTGCGTTTCGAGCGCAACGATCATTTCCTCCTCAAATGGCTCGGTGCCGCCGGTGACGCCGAAGGTGCCATTGCGGGCGTGGCGACCAGCGCGGCCGGCGATCTGGCCGAGCTCGGCGGCGGTCAATGGACGGCTTTGGTGGCCGTCAAATTTGGTGTCGTCGGCGAAGGCGACGTGGTGAATGTCGAGGTTAAGACCCATGCCGATGGCATCGGTGGCGACCAGGAAATCCACATCGCCATTCTGGTACATGTCGACCTGGGCGTTGCGGGTGCGCGGGGACAGCGCACCCATCACCACCGCGGCGCCACCGCGCTCGCGCCGGATCAATTCGGCGATGGCGTAAACCTGTCGGGCCGAGAAGGCGACAATGGCGGAGCGCGTCGGTTGGCGCGAGATCTTCTTGGAGCCGGCATAGGTCAGCTGGGAAAAGCGTGGGCGGTCGATGATCTCGGCATTGGGCAAGAGCTTGCGGATCACTGGCGCCATGGTGGCGGCACCCAGCAGCAGCGTTTCATGGGTGCCCCGGGCATTGAGGATGCGATCGGTGAACACATGGCCGCGGTCGAAGTCGATCGCGGTCTGGATTTCGTCGATGGCAACACAATCCACCCGGATATCGGTGGGCATGGCCTCGACGGTGCAAACCCAGAAGCGCGGCTTGGCGGGAACGATGCGCTCCTCCCCCGTGACCAGCGCGACGGACTGAACGCCAACCCGTTCGACCACGCGCGTATAGACCTCGCGCGCCAGCAAACGCAGGGGCAGGCCGATCATCCCGGTGGGATGGGCCAGCATGCGTTCGATGGCGAAATAGGTTTTGCCCGTATTGGTGGGGCCGAGAATCGCTTTGAGCGAGGAGGAGGATGAAAAGCTCATTGCCCTGCTATGTAGGGTCTCGCATCGGCGGTTGCGAGGGGTGGGCGCGTGTCCCAATCGGGGACAGGATCGGGCGCGGTTCTAGCCTAGTTTTCGGCTTTCGAACAGTGCGGGAACGAACGGGGCCCGAATCGGCGCGAATCGGGGAATGCGGGTTTGTTCCACACCAGAGCTGGTGGGGATAACTTATCGGGACCCACAAGTGAGATCGGCAGCGGCGCCCAAGTTGCCACAAAGCGTACACAAAGATGAACCGATTATGAACGTGTCCTGAACCGGGGCGGAAGTGACCTGCTCGTTAAGCTCCACCGGGCGGAAAAACTTATCCCCGTAACTATTGAACAGCGCATTCTGGGCCGTGTGAAAGCCGGCGTTAAGCCTTGGCGCCATTGACTGTCCCAAATCGGGACGGCGTGGGGCAAGGTGCTTGGGGAGATGGAATGTTGGAGAACAATCGGCGGGTGGAAAATCGGCGCTGTCCCGATCTGGGACGTTTCGGCGGGGTTTGGACTGGCGGCGCAAGGTGTGAACCATAGCGTGAACGAACAGGGGGAGAATCGCAGCAATGGCCCGAATCCCGGTTTGTTCACCCCAAGGGATAGACGCTGGGGGATGGCGGGGCACAAGAGTGCGTTGGTACCGGCGAAAAGGATGCTGAACGACCGAAAAGCCGTTCACCAGTGCTGCTGAGCGGTTAATGGGCTGCAGGAATCGGGGAGTGTTGCGCGATCCTTGCTGCAGTTTTTCGCGGAGCGGTGGTGATGTTTACCATTGCGCCCAGTCGGGACGGGCCGGCGGGGAGCAGCTGTTAAGGAAAAAACCGTTGACCGTGCCAGGCCGGGACTGGGCGGCAAGGTGAGATGGGCAAGGCTTGCTGAGGGTTCCACCACCTCCCCCCGGGGCTAGGATCTCGTGGAGGGACGGCTTAAGGCCGGGGTGACAATCGAGGGTGGGGGAGCGCTGGGGCCTACCAGGGGCAGCGGTGCAAGCGGGAGGGGACTAGGGACTGGACCGTGCACGGTGTGAGCGGTGGGGCTGCAGGGGTGGGAGGCGCGGCTTACGCGACCAGCCGGTGCACTTGCCCTCCAGTCCGCCTCACCAGACGGTGTCGCTCCCGCTTTTGAGCCGGGATCCAGCTTGAGGTGGTGGTTTTGTGCACGGTTGCTGTGGCCGCAATCCACGATCTAGCGGCGCAGTGAGGCATTTCGGGATGGGCCCCGGCTCGAGGCCGGGGTGACAGTGGGGGGCGGAAGGGTTGGTGCACCCATGCCACCGCCAAATGCTGGCCCGCCCGCGTCGGTGGCAGCGGTGCCGTTGCCTTGGCTTAGAAGCGCATGCCGGTGAGGACCATGGAGAGATCGCCCATATTGGTGCCGAGCAGCACGCGATAAGGGATGAAATAGCCGGTGGCGCCGAGGGGAGCGTACCAGATGACGATGCGGCCGTTCTCGGCGAGGTAATTGGTGATCTCGGACGTAGTGAAATGGCCCGAGATGGGAATATAGCGCACGCTGCAGAGCACGACCGGCCCTTGATAGCCGGTACGCGGGGAGGTTGCTTCGTCGGTGCCAGCCGGGGTCATCGCAATATCGAAGCGCTCGACGCCCGTGAAGATGCCGGTACGTCGCTGGCACAGGCTTTTGTCGAGTGTGCCGCCCTTGATCACAAAGGCGGAGAGAAAATCGCCCACACCGCCGAGATGGCTGCGCTCGATCGGGATACGGTCATAGTTGTCGACAATGGCCGGGTTGACCTTGAACGCGGCGACAGCGCCCCGCGCAAAGGAGACATCGACATTGAACAGCTCGCCATTGGCCCGGGTTTCAAGGGCGAACTTGTCCGAGCTCAATTGCGGGCTTGTCGAGCGGCCGGCTGAACTGGCTGTGGCGGTGCCGCTGGCAACGAGCGAGCCCAGGCCGGCGACATTGGCCTTGAGATCAAGGCTGTAGCGGGCACCATCATCGAGCAGGTCGACATCCATCGCGGCGATATTGATGCCTCCCAGCGTCAGCACATAGCTGGCGCGGGCATCCACGGACTGCGACTGCGCCAGGGCGGGCATAGAGAGGACAGCAGACAGGCCAGCAACAACAAGGCCACGAGTGAAGCGAGACAGAAACACGCTGATTAACTCTCCAAGCAGGCATTGCGCCAGCAGCGCAGCGAATCAACACAGGAGTGCAAACTGCCGTGCCCGGGGATGAGGTGCAAGGCGCTCGCGCCGGGTTGAGCCGCGCTTGCCTTGACGCCGGGGGCCTATTTCTCTAAAGAACCCGCAGATTTCCCGACAATCGAGGCCCGTTGCGGACTGTTCCGCCACGCAGGACCTTTACACAAACAGGATATATCAAATGGCACGTCGCTGTGAACTGACCGGCAAGGGCGTAATGACCGGAAACAATGTTTCCCACGCCCTTAACCGTACCCGCCGCCGCTTTCTCCCCAATTTGCTCAATGTGACGCTGCTGTCCGAAGCACTGGGTCGCCCGGTCAAGCTGCGCATCTGCGCTGCAGCCCTGCGCACCGTCGAGCACCGCGGTGGGCTGGATGCATTCCTGCTCAAGCAGGCCGATGCCGATCTGTCGCCGCTGGCGCTGGGCATCAAGAAGGAAATCCGCGCGAGCCTCGCGGCCGCCTGAGCTTTCGAGCCGAACTGAATTTTTGAACCGCGTCGGGTAAACCCCGGCGCGGTTTTTTGTTGTTTTTGACTTTTGTTCTGCCGGGTGCCTTGCAGCCGTGAGGTTGGGCCGGAGTGACCAAGTGCGCGATGCGCACCTCCCCCTTGACGGGGGAGGATGGGTGGAGGTGCGAGAGGCACCGTACCGGGGCCAACCGCCCCCCTCCCTTGATCCCTCCCCGCGAGGGGGAGGGTGTTGACTGCGAGATCGGTGTTCTCCGCAATTAGTGTTTGGCGCTAGATTTCGCCGCTGGGCCTCCCTCCCCCTTGAGGGGAGGGCTGGGGTGGGGGTCGGTCGGTGCTTGAACCGCATCACCCCCTCCCTTGGTCCCTCCCCTCAAGGGGGAGGGAAGGCCTGACTACGCACGCCAGTTTTAATCGTAGCGATCGAAACGGGCACAGACCGGCCAAGTGCGCGATGCGCACCTCCCGCTCGACGGGGGAGGATAGGTGGGGGTGTGGAAGCCGCCTTGCCCGGGCCAGCCGCCCCCCTCCCTTGATCCCTCCCCGCGAGGGGGAGGGTGTCGACTGCGATGGCCGGTGCAAATCAAGCTCGACTGTTTTTCGGGGTGGCACCGCGGGCTCGGAGGAGGTAGACAGCGCCCTGCCCCGGTCTGTTGCCGGTCAGCGGTTTTTTGAGGTGCATTCCATGCGTGCTCGTTTCTTGGCGGCTGTGGCCGCCATGGTGGCGGTTGTCGCCGCGTCCAATATCCTTGTGCAATATCCCGTCGGGTTCGAGATCGGCTCGGTCGATCTCGGCGATATCCTGACCTGGGGCGCCTTCACCTATCCAGTGGCGTTTCTGGTCACCGACCTCACCAACCGCGCCTTTGGCCCGGCCAGAGCGCGGGTCGCGGTGGTGGCCGGCTTTGCGGTGGCGGTGATCCTCTCGATCTATCTTGCCACGCCGCGCATCGCCATTGCTTCGGGCACGGCGTTCCTGCTGGCACAGTTTCTCGACATTTCCATCTTCGATCGCCTGCGCAATGGCGCCTGGTGGCAGGCGCCCATCTTCTCCTCGTTGGTGAGCTCGGCACTCGACACGATGATCTTTTTCACCCTGGCGATGAGCCCGGCCTTTGCCGTGCTCGACACGATGTTTGGCCGCGAAGACGGCTCGCTGGGCTTCGGGGCACCGCTGCTCGGCGTCGGGACCGAAGTGCCGCTCTGGGTGTCGCTGGGTCTCGGGGACTTTTTGGTCAAGCTCATCCTCGCGCTGCTGCTGCTGGCGCCCTACAAGACGCTGCGCGGTTGGCTGGCCGGGCGGAGCACGGCGCTGGCTTAAGATACGCACCCGCCGACGAGCAGGGCACCAAGACATCCTCCGCACAGCTGTCACCCCGGCCTTGAGCCGGGATCCATCCTGAGGTGGCGGGGGAGAAATCTCGAGATGGGCCCCGGCTCAAGGCCGGGGTGACACCGGGGGTGGGGTGGCGTTGGTGCCCCATTTGGGCGAACGGCCGGGCGAAGGCCCGCCTATTCGGGCACGCCGAATTCCAGCAGCAGGGTGCGCTGCCAGTCGTTGAAATTGTTGTCTGAGCCGATGAGGATGCGGGTTTCCCCGTCTGGGGCAGTGTGGACAGCAAGGGCTTCCATGTTGTCGATGGTGCCGCCGCTCGCTTCGAGGATCACTTCACCCTGCATGACGCTGCCCGGGCGCACCAGTTCGGCCGGGATGCGGCGCAGGCCCATGGTGAAGGCGATAAAGGCAATCCCGCGCTCGAGCACCAGAAGGTCGCCATTAGGCAGAAAGGCACAATCGGTGGGCACGCGGCCGGGGCTGGGCACCAGCGAAAGCGAACCCTTGTCGGTTTGCCCCAAAAGCTCGGCGCGGTGATTGCCCGCCTCATCCATGATGGCTTCGGTGATGAGGAGCGTCGAGCCGGCCACGGGTGACGATGTGGGCGCGATGCACACCGATTCCAGCGTTTCATTGGAGCGATTATCGCTGAGCCACGGGGGAATGGTGACTTCCCGCGCCGGCCCGTCGGGAACGCCATCGGTGAGGGCGAAATCGGCGACGCGGGTCAGGTGTTCAAAACTGACGCGCACCGCCACGGGCGCGCCGTCGCGATGCACGGTTTCGACCGATTCCGCATCCCGGGCATATTGGCGGGGCAGCGGCGCGCCGCTGGAATTTTGCATCGGCGCAACCTGCACACCGAGCAGGCCGAGCAGGCGATTGTGGTCGTCATAGGCGAGCTGGCCCGACACGAACTGGCCGCGATCGGACACAAACACCACATGCTGATCGGGGCTGGTGAAGGTGACGCCAGACAGGCCGCCGAAATCGTCGTGCTGGCTAACAAGGGCAATGCCGCCCCGCCAGATCAGCTTGCCAGCAGGCTGGTCGAGTGCGGAATTGCCGAACTGGGCGATCTGCACCGCCCCCACCGTGGTGGATTCCGCGGCCTGGCCCGGTGAGCAGGCCAGCAGCAGCGGGCCAAGCAGCAGTGCCAGGCCTGCCCTCAACCCCGGCCCCGGCGGCGGGTTTGGGTGGGCAGTTCCTCGTCAAACAGCGCCGCGAGCTCATCGGTCAGCGCGCCGGCCAGTTCCTCGGCATCGAGCAGGGTGACGGCCCGGCGATAATAGCGGGTCACGTCATGGCCGATGCCCACGGCAACGAGTTGGATGGGCGAGCGCGTTTCGATATCCTCGATCACCTGGCGCAGATGGGCTTCGAGGTAATTGCCGGCATTGACCGACTGGGTGCTGTCATCGACCGGCGCCCCATCGGAAATCACCATGAGGATGCGCCGCGCTTCCGGGCGGGCCATCAGGCGCTTGCGCGCCCATTCGAGCGCCTCGCCATCGATGTTTTCCTTGAGGAGGCCCTCGCGCATCATCAGCCCGAGATTGCGCCGGGCATGGCGCCACGGCTCGTCGGCGGCCTTGTAGATGATGTGCCTGATGTCGTTGACGCGGCCCGGATTGGCGGGACGCCCGGCTTCGAGCCAGGCTTCGCGCGACTTGCCGCCCTTCCAGGCGCGGGTGGTGAACCCCAGGATTTCGACCTTGACGCCGCAGCGCTCGAGCGTGCGCGCGAGAATGTCGCCGCAGATGGCGGCGATGGTGATCGGGCGGCCCCGCATGGAGCCGGAATTATCGATGAGGAGGGTGACCACCGTGTCGCGGAAATCGGTGTCGTTCTCGACCTTGAAGCTCAGCGCCTGCATCGGATCGGTGACGACGCGGGTGAGGCGGGCGGTATCGAGCACGCCTTCCTCAAGGTCGAACTGCCAGCTGCGATTCTGCTTGGCCATGAGGCGGCGCTGCAGCTTGTTGGCGAGGCGAGCGACGGCGCCGGCGAGGTTTTCGAGCTGCTTGTCGAGGAGGGCGCGCAACTGGTCGAGCTCGTCGGGCGGGCAGAGTTCGGCCGCCTTGACGATCTCATCATATTTGGTGGTGAAGACCTTGTAGTTGAACTGATTGGTCAGCTGGGTGCCGGCGTCCTTGCCGGGGGGCGGCATGGGGGCGTCCTCGCCGGCCTGGGCGGCAGCGTCCTCGTCGACATCGGCCATATCCGATTCAAGGCCCTCGACATCGCCGGTTTCTTCCGATTCCCCGGCAGCCTCTTCCTGCTGGCTGTCGGTCTGCTCGTTTTCGCCTTCGCCCTGTTCGGGCGATTCATCGGAACCCTGGGCCTGGTCGGGCTGGCCCTCGTCTTCGCCGCTCTCGTCGGCGTCGCTGGGGTCTTCCACTTCGCTTTCGGGCACGAGATTGAGGTCGCGCAGCAGCGCCTTGGCGGCCTTGCCGAACTCGTTCTGGTCCTCAAAGCGGGTGAGGAGCGTCGCGAGCGAGGTGCCCGCCTTGCTTTCGATCTCGCTGCGCCACAGATCGACCAGCGCATGGCCCGAGGGCGGCACGGGCACGCCGGCGAGCTTTTCGCGCAGCAAGAGGCCCAGGGCCTCGGCAATGGGGGCATCGTCACGGGCGGTGACTTCGGCGAAATTGGCGCGGAACAGGCGGTCCTCGAGCATTTCCCCGATATTGCCGACCATGCCGGGCATGCGCACGCAGCCCAGCGCCTCGACGCGCGCCTGCTCGAGCGCATCAAAGGCGGCGCGGGCCTGCGGGTCCATGGGCGAGCGCTTGCGGTGCGCTTCGGGATCGTGGCTCGCGAGCCGCATCGCCATGGCATCGCCCTGCCCGCGGGCAATGGCAATGTCGCGCCGGGTCGGCAGGCGGGGCAGATTGGCGAGGCGCGCCTTGTCGGCCGTCAGCAGCGGGCGGTCGGCGGTGAAGGTGACCTCAAGATCGCTCTTGCCCCCGATAGCGCGCACGGTGGCGCCCATGGCCGTCTTGAAGGCCAGGGTTTGATCGGGCTTGTTGGCTTTGCTGCGGGGCGATTGTGCCATGCTCATCCGGTCCGGGCTTGCGCCCAAGGTGCGGCGACCTCGTGGATCGACAGGCTCGCCATGAGGTCTATGGGAAAGTCGCAGAAGTCTCGAAAGACCTCACCCTGAGCCTGTCCAAGGGTGAGGCCGTGCAGCGCGATCAGGCCGTGACGGCCAGGTTCGCGGAGCTTTCGGGCAGGTCTTCGCCAAACACGCGCTGGTAGAACTCGGCGACCACGGGGCGTTCGAGCTCGTCGCATTTGTTGAGGAAGGTGAGGCGGAAGGCAAAGCCGACATCGCCGCCGAAGATCTGGGTGTTTTCGGCCCAGGTGATGACGGTACGCGGGCTCATCACCGTGGACAGATCGCCATTGATGAAGGCCTGGCGGGTGAGGTCGGCCAGCCGCACCATGTTGCTCACGAGCTTTTTGCCGCGATCGTTTTCGGCATAGGTTTTGTTCTTGGCCAGAACAATGCCAACTTCCTTGTCATGGGGCAGATAGTTGAGCGTGGTCACAAGGCTCCAGCGGTCCATCTGGCCCTGATTGATCTGCTGGGTGCCATGATACAGGCCCGACGTGTCGCCCAAGCCGATGGTGTTGGTGGTCGCAAACAAGCGGAATGCCGGATGGGGCACGATCACGCGGTTCTGATCGAGCAGGGTGAGGCGACCCGCGACTTCGAGCACGCGCTGGATCACGAACATCACATCGGGGCGACCGGCGTCATATTCGTCGAACACGAGAGCGACATTGTTCTGCACCGCCCAGGGGAGGATGCCGTCGCGGAACTCGGTGATCTGCTTGCCGTCCTTGAGCACGATCGCGTCCTTGCCGACGAGATCGATACGCGAGACGTGGCTGTCGAGATTGACGCGCACCAGCGGCCAGTTGAGGCGGGCAGCGACCTGCTCGATATGGGTGGATTTGCCCGTGCCGTGATAGCCCTGCACCATGACGCGGCGATTAAAGGCAAAGCCGGCCAGGATCGCGAGCGTGGTGTTGCGGTCAAACAGGTAATCGGGATCGACCGGCGGCACATGCTCGGTGCGCTGAGCGTAACCGGGCACGGTCAGGTCGGTGTCGATGCCGAAAAGATCCCGGGCCTGGTATTGGGTGTCCGGCAGGTTGGTGAATTCACTCATGGCGGGCTCTTGGGCAGATGGAACGGCAAAGGAAGGATGCGGCGGCTCTATAGCAGCATTGTGCCCGAGGCGGTAGCCCGAGCCATGGCGAACTACTTGGCGACGAACCCCGATTTCTTGAGATGGGAATAAGCCGCGATAATGGTGCGCAGCCGCTCTTCGGAGGACTTGTCGCCACCATTGGCATCGGGATGGTGGATCTTGACCAGGGTCTTGTAGGCCCGCTTGATTTCTTCGGATTTGGGCGGACCGATGATCCCCAGGGTTTCAAGGGCGCGCTTGTCGAGCTCATTGGTGGGCTTGACGCGTTCGGCCGCCGGGGTCTGGGCCTGGCGGTGGCGATAACGGGCAAATACCCCGAACGGGTCGCCATACTTATCGCCGGGCCGGATGCCGGCCGCGCTCGCGGCACGCGATCCGCGCACACCGGGCTGGCCGGTGGCAAAGCTTGAGCGGCTTTCCGCCTTGGGCGGGGTATGGAGCGCTTCTTCCAGCGCGTCCTTTTCCATGCCGGCAAAAAAGTTGAAGGCCGTGTTGTAGTGACGGACATGCTGCAGGCAGAAATGGTGGTACTGCCCTTCAGCACCATGGCCCTTGGGGGCCTTGTGGGTGCCGGGTTCCTCGCAGCCTTCCCAATCGCAGAGCTGGGCCACGGGTTCGGGCTTGGCTTCGCGACGCGGCCGGATGCGGATGGGGTCGAAGAGCTTGGATTGCGATTTCATTGCGCCTAGTTACTTTGCTTCAAACCAATGGAAACCTCAGCCCGATGTCCTTTAAAGACACCATAACAGCCAAGCTTACCGACCGCTTTTCACCCGAATTCCTCGAAGTGATCGACGAATCCAACAAGCATCGCGGTCATGCCGGTTGGCTGGAGGGGGGTGAAACCCATTTTCGTGTCAGAATCGCGACCCGGCAGTTTGACGGGAAGCCTCGCGTGGCACAACACCGCGCCGTTATGGAAGCGCTGGATGCCGAGCTCAAGAGCCGGGTCCATGCGCTGGCCATCGAAGTGCTGCCCAGTGATGGAAATCACAAGGGCTAGCATTGTAGCGGGAGGACCCTCCATATGGAAAGGGTTCTTGCGTTTTGAAAGAGCGCTTTGGGGCAAAAGCGCAGCTTTTAGCTTGGAAGTTCCCTCCCCGGCCCTCCCCACAAGGGGGAGGGTGAGGCCAGTGCGCTTGGCACCGGAACGCCCAGCTGGCGGCCGCAACCGACCCCCAGCAACGGGACGCCTCAGCCCCGCATATCGTCCAAAAACTGCGCCACGGCGGCTGGATCAACATTTCGTTCAATGAAGGCCTGGCCGATGCCGCGGGTCAGGATAAAGGTCAGGGCGCCGCGCGAGACTTTCTTGTCTTGGGCGATGGCGGCCATGAGGGTTTCGGTGGAGCCGACGCCCCCGGCGATATCGGCCAAGCGCGTGGGCAGGCCCGCTGCTTGCAGATGGGCCTGTACCCGGCCGGTGTCCTGCGACGGCGCGAGGCCCAAACGGGCAGAAAAGGCGTGCGCCAGCACCATGCCGATGGCGACGCCCTCGCCATGCAGCAGCCGATCGCCAAAGCCAGTGTCCTTTTCCAGCGCATGGCCGAACGTGTGCCCCAGATTAAGCAGCGCCCGAACGCCCTGCTCGCGCTCGTCCTCGATGACGACGCGGGCCTTGTGGCGGCAGCAGCGGGCAATGGCTTCACCCCGGGCCGCTCCGCCGGCGAAGATTTCCGCGCGGTTGGCTTCGAGCCAGAAAAAGAAGTATTCGTCGTCGATCAGCCCGTATTTGACGACTTCCGCATAACCGGCGGCAAATTGCCGGGGCGCGAGGGTATCGAGGGTGGAGAGATCGGCGAGCACCAGGCGAGGCTGATGAAAGGCGCCGATCAGGTTCTTGCCGTGGGGCGAATTGATCCCGGTCTTGCCCCCGACCGAGCTATCGACCTGGGCGAGGAGCGAAGTGGGCATCTGGATCAAGTCCATGCCGCGTCGGGCGATGGAGGCGGCAAAGCCCGCGACATCCCCGATCACCCCGCCGCCAAGGGCGATCACCGCATCGCCCCGCTCGAGCCGGGCGGCAAGAATGGCTTCGGTGACATATTGGAGCTGAGTCCAGGATTTGCTGCCCTCGCCCGCCGGCACGATGATGGGGGTGTGAAGGAGGCCCGCGGCATCGAGGCTGCGCTGCAGGCGCGGCAGCTGCGCCTGGGCGACCGTGGCGTCGGTGACGATACCAAAGCGGCGCCCGGCAAAACGCTCGGCGAGAATGGCGCCGGCATCCTCGAGCAGGCGATCCCCGATCAGGATATCATAGGCACGCTCGCCTAGGGCGACATGAACGGTATGGGCGATGGCGGGCATGGCTATGGTTTTTCCTGCAGATGGGCGAGAACGGCTTCCACCAAATCGCTAGCCACGGTTTCCTGGGGCACATCGCGCGATACCACGGTCACATCGGCCTCGGCATAGATGGGGTAGCGCTCCTCGACGAGCCGCTCCAATGTTTCACGTGGATTGGCGGTTTGCAGCAGCGGGCGGTTGGAGCGGCGCGACACGCGCTGGAACAACAGGTCCGTATCGGCCTTGATCCAGACCGAAACCGCTTCGCTTTTGAGCACGGCCCGGGTTTCGGGATGCACAAAAGCCCCACCGCCCGTGGCCAGCACCAGGTCGGGATGCTTGAGCACCCGGGAAATCACCCTGGTTTCCCCGGCGCGAAATTCGGCTTCCCCGCGTTGGGCAAAAATCTCGGGGATGCTCATTTGCGCGGCTTTTTCGATTTCCTCGTCGCTATCGAGGAACTGGCGGCCCATGCGATTGGCGAGGCGCCGGCCGACAGTGGTCTTGCCTGCGCCCATCATGCCTACGAGAGCCAGGGGCCTGCCATCCAGCAGCTCGACAAGAAGTTGGGCTTGGGCCTGCCGGTTGGCCGCAGTGGATCGGGACAAAAGGGGCTCCCCATGTGGTGGTCGCTATCAAGCGGGCGAGACGGCCGCTGTCAAGAAGCGAGCAACGCTCCCAACCAGATCGAAAGCATTTGCCGGTATTTTCATGTACTGTGCCCGCGCCCAGAACAGATTCCGGACAACCATGCCCACCCTGATCCGCCTCCTTGTTACCCTGCTCATCCTGGTTGGCCTTGCTTATGCAGGCATGTTCGCGCTGGTCCTCAGCGTCAAGCCGGCACCCAAGGAAACCACGATCCGCATTCCCACCAATGAGCTGCTGGGCGAAAGCGCGCCCGGCCTGCCGGGGCAAACCCGCGCACCAGCTCCCGCCCCAGCCGCCGAGCCCGCCCCCGCTGCACCGGCGGATGCTGCACCGGCCGAGGCTGCCCCGGCCGAGGCCCCGGCCAGCCCATGAGCGGCACCCATCTGATCGGCGCGTTTCTCGAAATGATGAGCGCCGAGCGGGGCGCGGCACCAAACACGATCGATGCCTATCGGCGCGACCTGTCCGACTATGCCGGCTTTCTGGCCGGCAAGGGCAAGACGCTGCTGACGGGGGAGCGCGAAGAAGTCGCCGCTTATCTCGATCATCTCAAGCAAAGTGGGCTGTCGGCGTCCTCGAGCGCACGGCGCCTGTCAGCCATCCGCCAGTTCCACCGCTTTTTATGTGCCGACAATCTGCGGGCCGACGACCCCACCCGCATTATCGCCAGCCCCAAGAGCCGGCGCGCCCTGCCCAAAGTGCTATCGATCGCCGAGATCGACAAGCTTCTGACCTTGGCTGAAGCGGAAGCCAACACCGAGGCGTCCGCGCCCAAGCAGGCCGCGGCCCTGCGGCTTTATGTGCTGCTGGAGCTGCTTTACGCCACCGGCATGCGCGTGAGCGAGCTGGTGAGTTTGAAGCGCGCGGCGGTGATGCGCGACGCCAGCTTTTTGACGGTGCGCGGCAAGGGCAACAAGGAGCGCGTTGTGCCGCTCAATGATCGCGCACGCGATGCAATCAAGGCTTATCTCAAGACCATTGAGCCGGGCGTGTTCCTGTTTCCTGCGAGCGGCGCCGAGGGATATTTGTCGCGCCAGGTGTTTGCGCGCGATCTCAAGGGGCTGGCAGCGCGGGCCGGGATCAGCGCCAGCCGGGTAGCGCCCCATGTGCTGCGGCACGCCTTTGCCAGCCATCTGCTGGCGGGTGGCGCCGATCTGCGCGTGGTGCAGATGCTGCTGGGCCATGCCGATATTTCAACCACCCAGATCTATACCCATGTGCTGGACGAAAAACTGCGCCATCTGGTGGAAACCCACCACCCAATGGCAGACGGATCGTAAACCTTTCACGGCGTTCCGAGCGGCCCCCTGCTGCGAAGGCGCTTGACTCAGACAGACGCCCTCGCCACTTTCCGGCCACTTTGGGGCGCAACAGCAGCGGCCCATTGGCATGGGTCAAAGATTGACCCCTAACGGGCAGGTTGGATGCAGACTTATCTCGATTTTGAAAAGCCGGTCGCCGACCTCGAGGCAAAGATTGCCGAACTCAAGAATTTGGCAGCGGGCGATCAGGCCGTTTCCATCGACGAGGAAGTGTCGCGCCTGTCGGCTCGCGCCGAAGAAGCGCTGCTCGACATCTACAAGCGCCTGACGCCCTGGCAAAAAACGCAGATCGCGCGCCACCCGCAGCGTCCGCATTTTTCCGATTATACCCGCAGCCTCATCACCGAATGGACCCCGCTGGCGGGCGACCGCAAGTTCGCCGAGGATCCCGCGATCCAGGCCGGGTTCGGGCGCTTCAACGGCCAGCCCGTTGCGGTCATGGGCCAGGAAAAGGGCAACTCCACC
Organism: Devosia sp. Z11_6; assembly: GCF_058133665.1. Lineage (NCBI taxonomy): Bacteria > Pseudomonadati > Pseudomonadota > Alphaproteobacteria > Hyphomicrobiales > Devosiaceae > Devosia > Devosia sp. Z11_6. The sequence goes on along the minus strand of NZ_JBYUNQ010000002.1, from coordinate 821,367 downwards.
GATAGCCGCATCAAGCACAATTTCGGCATGGCGCGCCCTGAAGGCTATCGCAAGGCCGTGCGCATCATGGAAATGGCTGACCGGTTCAACATTCCGCTGATTTCGTTCGTGGATACGGCCGGCGCTTATCCCGGCATCGGCGCCGAGGAACGCGGGCAAGCCGAGGCCATTGCCCGCTCCACCGAAAAATCGCTCGAATTGGGCGTGCCCAACCTCGCCATCATCATCGGTGAAGGCGGCTCGGGCGGCGCGATTGCCATCGCCACGGCCAATCGGGTGCTGATGCTCGAGCATTCGATTTATTCGGTGATCTCGCCCGAAGGGGGCGCCTCGATCCTGTGGCGCGATGCCGCCAAGGCGCAGGACGCGGCCACCAATATGAAGATCACCGCGACGGATCTGTTGGGCTTTGGCGTGATCGACGCCATCGTTCCTGAACCGGCGGGCGGCGCGCACCGCAACCCGGCAGCAGTGATGGATGCGACCCGCACCGCCATCAGCACTTTCCTCAATGATTTCAGCGGCCGCAGCCGTTTGGAAGTGCGCGAACACCGGCGTGAAAAGTTCCTCGCCATCGGCACCGCCCTGTAAGGGGGCGATCACGCCGACTTGACCGCAGGGGGCCCCTGTTCGGGCCCTTTGCGGGCGTGGTAAGAACGGGTTAACCATGATTTCTTACCGCGCGGTAACCAAGCAGGCCTAAGGCTAGCCCCGTGTTCCGCTGTATGGGCTGCCTGCTGTGACCGCCAATTTTCTGCGCAAATTCTGCTCCGTCGTGGTGCTGCTCTGGGCGGGTCTCGCGCTCGCCGGCTGCGGCTTCATCAAGGGCGACAACCGCCACAACCAGCCCCTCGCTGCTGCCACCGTCACCGCGCTGCGCGCGATAGGCTCCTCGCCCGGCGAAGCCATGGTGGTGCGCATCTTCAAGCAGGAACGTACGCTCGAGGTGTGGAAGCGCACCAATACCGGCCAGTTCGCCTTGTTCAAAAGCTACGAGATCTGCACCTATTCGGGCGATCTGGGGCCCAAGTTCAAGGAAGGCGACCGCCAAAGCCCCGAAGGCTTCTACACGGTCACGCCCGGCCAGATGAACCCGAAATCGGCCTATTACCTTGCGTTCAACACCGGCTTTCCCAACAAGTTCGACCGCGCGCTTGGGCGTAGCGGCTCCAATCTGATGGTGCATGGCGATTGCAAGTCGGTGGGCTGCTACGCCATGACCGATGGCAACATGGCCGAGATCTATGCCCTGGCCCGCGAAAGCTTCAAGGGGGGCAATCCCGCCTTCCAGGTGCAGATCTTCCCGTTCAAGATGACGGCGGCCAACCTGGCCAAGCAGGCCACCAACCAGCACCTGCCCTTCTGGAAGAACATCAAGGAAGGCTATGACTTCTTTGAGTTCAACAAGACGCCCCCATCATGGGATGTGTGCGAACAGCGCTATGTGTTCAATGCCATGACCAGCGGCCCGCTCGATCCGCTCGGCCCCTGCCCGGTGCTCACCACCCACCCCACTCTCGTGGCCGAACAGCAGGCGGCCGACGCCAAGATCAATGATGCGCTGGCGCTGATCGACAAGCAGGCGGCCGAAAAAGCCGCCATTGCGGCGCGTGGCGAGGCCATTGGCGGCGCCGTGACCGGCTTTTTCGGCGGGGTCGGCAGTGTCCTGGGCGGCGGTGCGGCACCGGCCCAACCTGCGATTTCGGGCGCTGCGGCACCAGCTCCGCTGACCAAGCCCGCCGGCGTCTAGGCCCCGGCGGGAGCGTGACGCTCCCGTCATGTTTTGGGCACGCTCTTGGCGCATGCCCCGAAGCGATGGGCCACGAAGGATAAGTTTCTTGCACGACGATGTTGCCACCCCCAAGCCCGCCGAGCGGCCCCTGCCGCCGGTCCCCGCGCGCCAACGCTTTGGCGGGGAACGCCTGCTGAGCTTTGTGGCAGGCCTTGTGGCCGTGGGCGCCATCGCCGCCTCCGCCTGGGTTTACACCGATACCCAGCGCGACATCCGGCGCATGTCGAGCGACATCGCCCAGATCCGGGTGAGCCTTGAGCTGTTCAACCAGCAACTGGCCAGTGCGCCGGCGGCTGCAGCAGCCTCGGGGGAAGACCCCTTGGTGGAACTGTCCAACCGGCTGGCGATCCTGGAAGAAGACTGGCGCAACCAAAGCGCAAACACGGCCCCGGCTGGCGCCCTGCCGCCGCTGCCCGACGCCGCGCCCGCCGCCGCCACTGCTGCCTCAGGGGGCGATTGCATGCCCGCGGGCACGCGCTTTTTGGTCACGGGCGGGGACAACTACCCCATTTGCGGCAATGGCGCCGAGGTCAATGTTGCCGCCGTGGAAGCGGGCTATGTCGCGCTGGCGGACGGCACCACCATCCCCAATGGCGGCAATGCCCTGTTGCGCGGCACCACCTGCACCGTCGCGGTGGTGTCCTCGGGCGCTGGTGGCATGACCGGCTACGCCGAACTGCGCGTCAACTGCTGAACTCAGGCTCGGCACGGGTAAAATCGACGCCGCGGAAGCAGGCTTCGATATTGTTGCCATCGGGATCGAGCACGAAGGCGCCGTAATATTCCCCTGCGCCCTGGCGTGGACCGGGCGGGCCGTGGTCGGTACCGCCGGCGGCAAGGGCTGCGCGATAAAACGCATCCACCATGGCGGGGCTGCGCGCGCGGAAGGCAAAATGCATCTGGTTGAGCCCGGGGCGCGAGCCCTCGGCCCAGAATGACGGCCGGCTGGTGCCGATCCAGAGATAGGGGATGGGCTCCTGCGCGCTTTTGCCGAGCAGGAACGCATTGGGGCCGTTGTCGATCGTGCCCAGCTCAAGCGCCCGGGCGATCGCATCATAAAAGCGCCTGCTGCGGGCAAGGTCGGCAACAACAAAGCCGGAATGGTCGAGCATGGCAAACACTCCTGAGGCTGATAGGCGCGCAAACGCGGTTTTTGGACCGAAGTTCCGGGGATGTGGTGGATGTCTCGGCCCGAGGGCCCCGGCTTCGCATTTGCGGAGAAGCCTGAACCCCCACCCTTGATCCCTCCCCTCAAGGGGGAGGGTGTCGACTGGGGAGCCGGTGCGAGAGGTGAAGCGACCCTATTGCTGGATTTCCCGACGACCTCCTCCCCGGCCCTCCCCTCAAGGGGGAGGGAGGGCAGGAGCCGATAGGGTTGGGATAGGGATGTTCCCTCGGCCACAGGCACTAGGCTTTGAGCTCTTTGCGCAAACGAAAAGGCCCGGACTTGCGTCCGGGCCTTTGGCTTAGAAAGCGCCGTGGCAGTGTTTGAATTTCTTGCCCGAACCGCAGGGGCAAGGGGCATTGCGGGAGACGCCGACCATGAGGGCGGGGTCGAGGGGCTTGAGGGAGGGGTCCTCGCCGGTGGCACCCAGCGAGTCGTCGAAAGTGTCGTCGCCATCGGCATCGTTCTCGCCGGTCAGCGGATCGATATGGGTTTCGCGCAAGCCACTCAGATCAGGCGCCGAGACGGGCGGGCGGATCTGCAGCTCGACATGGGAAAGCTGGGTGGTCACCAGTTCGCGCAGATTGGTCAGCAGCGCCTGGAACAGCTCATAGGCTTCCTGCTTGTATTCGTTGAGCGGATCGCGCTGGGCCATGCCGCGCCAGCCCACGACCTTGGAGAGGTGATCGAGGGTCACGAGGTGCTCGCGCCAGAGCCCATCGATGGACTGCAGCAGAATGGACTTTTCCACCTGCCGCATCACGGTCGGATTGGGTGTGCCGGCCGCTTCCATCGCTTCGAGCGTGCGCTGCTCCTTGGCGTCAAAGAAGTCGTCGGCGGCCTTGATCAGGCGCTCGGTGACCGTTTCGGCGTCGATGCCTTCTTCCTCGGCCCATTGGGCGATCGGTGCATCGATGTTGAGATAGGTCTTGGCCGCGGCGGTCAGCTGCTCGACATTCCACTGCTCGGGATAGGAGCGCGGGGGAATTGCCTTGGCGACAATGGCTTCCACCACATCGTGGCGCATGTCGCGCACGGTATCGCTGACGTCCTCGGCATCCATCATCTCGAGACGCTGCTCAAAGATCACCTTGCGCTGATCATTCATCACGTCGTCATATTTGAGGATGTTCTTGCGGATGTCGAAGTTGCGCGCTTCGACCTTGCCCTGGGCACGCTCGATGGCCTTGGTGACCCAGGGATGGGTGATGCTTTCGCCCTGTTCGAGCCCGAGCTTGCCCAGCATGGAATCCATGGAATCCACCGGGAAGATGCGCATCAGATCGTCCTGCAGCGACAGGAAGAAGGCCGAATGGCCGGGGTCGCCCTGACGGCCCGAACGGCCGCGCAGCTGGTTGTCGATGCGGCGCGACTCGTGGCGCTCGGTGCCGATCACCATGAGACCGCCCGCGGCAATAGCCTTGGCCTTGTCTTCGGCGATCTTGGCCTTGATCTCGGCGATCTTGGCATCGCGCTCGGCCCCTTCGAGACCCTCGGCTTCCTTTTCGATGCGCATTTCCAGATTGCCGCCGAGCTGGATATCGGTGCCGCGACCGGCCATGTTGGTGGCAATGGTGATGGCGCCGGGCATGCCGGCATCGGCCACGATCTGGGCTTCCTGCTCGTGGTGACGCGCGTTCAGCACGTTCATGGCGCCGACATTTTTCTGGCGCAGCAGTTCGGCCAGCATTTCCGATTTTTCGATCGAGGTCGTGCCCACGAGGACGGGCTGGCCGCGCTCCTGGCACTGCTTGATCATATCGGCAATGGCGTCGAACTTTTCGGCCGCGGTGCGATAAATGGCGTCTTCGTCGTCCTGGCGCTGCACCGGCAGATTGGTGGGGACGGTCACCACATCGAGCTTGTAGATATCAGCGAATTCTTCCGCTTCGGTGGCGGCCGTACCGGTCATGCCGGCGAGCTTCTCGTACAGGCGGAAATAGTTCTGGAAGGTGATCGAGGCCAGGGTCTGGTTTTCCGGCTGGATCTTGACGTGTTCCTTGGCTTCGAGCGCCTGGTGCAGGCCTTCCGAATACCGCCGGCCAGGCATCATGCGGCCCGAGAACTCGTCGATGATGACGACTTCATCATTGCGAACGATGTAGTCCTTGTCCTTGCGGAAGAGCTTGTGCGCGCGCAGGGCCGAGTTGGCGTGGTGCACCAGGGCGACGTTTTCCACGTCGTAAAGAGATTCAGATTTCAGCAGTCCGACTTCAGCCAACCTGGCTTCGAGCTTTTCGATGCCGGCATCGGTGAAGGTGGCGGAGCGCTGCTTTTCGTCGAGCTCGAAATCGTCCTCCCCGATCAGCTCCATCATCTCGTCGATCTGGACGTAGAGATTGGAGCGGTCTTCGGAGGGACCCGAGATGATGAGCGGGGTGCGCGCCTCATCGATCAGGATGGAGTCCACTTCGTCGACGATCCCATAGGCATGGCCGCGCTGCACCATCTGGGCGCGCGTATATTTCATGTTGTCGCGCAGGTAATCGAAGCCAAATTCGTTGTTGGTGCCGTAGGTGATGTCGGCGGCATAAGCGGCCTTGCGCTCGGCATCGGTCAGGCCATGCACGATAATGCCGTAGGAGAGACCAAGGAAATTGTAGATCTGGCCCATCCAGGCAGCGTCGCGGCGGGCAAGGTAGTCGTTGACCGTGACCACATGCACGCCCCGGCCGGTCAGCGCATTGAGGTAGACGGGAAGCGTCGCCACCAGCGTCTTGCCTTCACCGGTGCGCATTTCGGCGATGGAGCGGTCATTGAGCACCATGCCGCCGATCAGCTGCACATCGAAGTGGCGCATGCCGAGCACGCGCTTACTGGCTTCGCGCACGGTGGCGAAGGCGGGCACGATCAGGTCATCGAGATCGGCGCCATTCTGGAGCTGGGTCTTGAACTGCTCGGTGCGGGCGCGCAGCGCCTCATCGGAAAGTCCCGCCAGTTCGGATTCCAGTGCATTGATGGCAGCGACATTGGGATGAAACCGCTTCACATGCCGATCGGACGCGGTACCGAAAAGCCGCCGGGCAAGTGCAGCAAGAGCCATCTAGATCGTCCTTTGTTTGATCATCGTGGCGCGAAGGGCCGTTTGCGGTCCGCGCAGGGGCAAGAAGATCATCTTTTGCCTCTATAGCACGATGTGGAGCCAGCTGGCCCCGAGGGTTTCGCGCATGCGTCATCAGCCATTCTGGCCACCGAAAGCATGCCGTAAAATGCGGCTGAGATGTAAGAGCGCCCCCTTGCCTTGTCAACTTCGGCGAAATCGGCCACATCTGCGCGCGGCTCAGTAAAAACGGGTCCGTCATGGAGCCTTAACCATCCCCGACGCTTCCCCCTTGGGCGGCACATTTTGGCCGCTAAGCCATGACAGGCAGGCGCGCGCCTGATCGGGGCGCCCCCATTGCCGACCACCAGCGGCCATGCCCATGGCATGCGCCCGTCAAGGAGAACCACGCTATGCTGTTTTCATCCAAGCGCCTCGGGCGCACCGTAAGTGCCTTGGCGCTGGTTCTGGCCGCGGGGCTGCCCGCCCTGGCCCAGGACGCGGCTCCCGCGGCTCCAACGACCGAAACTGCCCCCGCTGCCGAGCCGGCTACCCCGGCCCCTGACGCGGTCGTCGCAACAGTGGGTGGGGAGCCCATCACCGAGGCTGACCTCAGCTTTGCGGCCGAGGACCTGACCCAGGAACTGAGCCAGATGCCTCCCGAACAGCGCAAGGCCTTCCTGTTGCGCGTGCTGATTGACATGAAAGTGATGGCTGGCGCCGCCAAGGAAGCGGGCATGGACGCCACGCCCCTGTTCCAGCAGCGGCTGGATTACCTGGAAGAGCGCGCCCTGCGCCGCGCCTATTTTGCCGATGTGATCGCGGCGGCCGTGACCGAAGAAGCTGTGCGGGCCGAATACGACAAATATGTCGCGGAGTTCGAGCCAGCCGACGAAATCCATGCCAGCCACATCCTGGTGCAGACCGAAGACGAGGCCAAGGCGGTCAAGGCCGAGCTCGATGGCGGCGCCGATTTTGCTGAAGTGGCCAAGGAAAAGTCGATCGACCCCGGTGCAGCCAATGGCGGCGATCTCGGCTTTTTCAGCGCTGGCATGATGGTGCCGCAGTTCGAAGAGGCGGCCTTTGCCCTGACCGAGCCCGGCCAGATCAGCGATCCCGTGCAGTCCCAGTTCGGCTGGCACGTCATCCGGCTCGAGGAAAAGCGCAAGTCGAGCCCCGCGCCCATCGAGCAGGTCGCCGGCCAGTTGCAGCAGCAGCTGCTGATGAACGCTTTTGATGCCGAAGTCGCCAAGCTGATGGAAGGCGTCGAGATCGAGATTCCCGATCCCGCGCTGGCCGCTGCCGTCGAAGCCCAGACCGAGCCGGCGGAAGCTGCAGAAGCTGCCGAAGCGGGCGAAGAGGAAGCTGCTCCGGAAGCCGCACCAGAAGCGGCCCCCGCGCAGTAAAACCGATCAGGCGCCGGGGGCGAGCAGCCCCCGGACCATCTGCCGGGCCAGTTTGGCCAATTGCTCAGGGTCGCATTCGACCCGCCCCGTCAGCAGCCGGTGCCACACAAAGCCGGCCAGCGCATCGGCCGCAAGGCCCACATCGGTATCGGCCGCCAGCTCGCCCCGCGCCACGCCCCGCTCGAAAATCGCCCCGGTCTGGATCCGCCGCTGCGCCGCATAAGCGCGCAGCGACTGCGCGGCCTGTTCGTCGCGCTGGGCTTCCGCGATCACGAAGCGAAACACATTGCCCGCGCCGGTTTCCCCCCAATGGGTGAAGATACCGGTGAGGAATGCCAGCACATCTCCTTCGGTGCTGCCGGTATCGGTATGCACCGCCGCCGGCTTGTGGCGGTGATAAACATCAAGCAGCAGCGCGGTTTTGCCCGGCCACCACTTGTAGATGGTGGGCTTGCCGGCCCGGGCGCGCTTGGCCACCGCCTCGATGGAGAAGCCGCCGATCCCCTCTTCGGCCATGATGGCTTCGGCCGCCTCAAGGATTGCTTGTTCGGTTTCCGGATTGCGCCGGGCACCGATGGAGCGGCGTCGATCATCGGCCTCGTCTGCTGGGGAAATGCTCATGGCGCTAATATGAGCCAGCCCAACCATAAAGAAAAGACTTGATCGAAACGGCGCGTTTCATTATAGAACGAAACGTACCGTTCTGTTGGAGCATACAAATGCCTTCTTCCCTCGCTTCGCGCCTGCGCATGGCGCTGGTCATGACGCTCGCGGTTTATCCCATCGTCACGCTTTATCTTTACCTGCTGACCCCCCTCACCGTTGGCTGGGACATCTGGCAGCGCAGCCTCGTGCTCGTGCCATTCATGGCCAGCACGATCGTGCTTGTGGTCGTGCCTTTGATCGGCCGGCATTTCGGTGGTTTTATTGCCGGCAGGAAGCGGGCCGCCAGCTAAGGCGGGAAAACCGGTCGGGACGGCGGGCCACCCCGCCCCGGCCGTCTTGCGAATGGGCTATGTTTGAGGCACACCCGGAGCCAGCTTTCCTTGTTCAAAGGCGTTTAGGCATGGCCCATCCGGTTTCCCCGCTTGCCCCTCAATCCTATCCGGAACTGCCGGCCGTCGCCGGAGTGCGCTTTGCCACCGCGGAAGCCGGCATCAAGTACAAGAACCGCACCGATGTGCTGCTGGTGAGCCTTGCCGAGGAGACGACCGTTGCCGGCGTCGTCACGCGTTCGCTGTGCTCGTCGGCGGCGGTGGATTGGTGCAAGGCCAATCTGCCAGCGGGTGTGGCGCGCGGGCTTGTGGTCAATTCAGGCAATGCCAATGCCTTCACCGGCGCCAAGGGGCGCGACAGCGTGGCAGCGACTGCCGATTTTGCCGCCAAGGCATTGGGCTGCGCCCCAAGCGAGGTCTTCCTGGCGTCCACGGGCGTTATCGGCGAGCCGCTCGATCCCAGCAAGTTTGCTGGAGTGCTCGAGGATGCGGCCACGCGGCTGGGCGACACGCCCTGGATGGAGCCGGCCAAGGCCATCATGACCACCGACACCTTCCCCAAGCTTGCGGGTGCAACGCTCGACATCGACGGCAGTGCGATCACCATCAACGGCATTGCCAAGGGCTCGGGCATGATCGCGCCCGACATGGCGACGATGCTGAGCTTTGTGTTCACCGACGCGCCGATCGCCGCCGATGTGCTGCAGGCGCTGCTGAGCCAGCATGTGCGCACCACCTTCAATGCCGTAACGGTCGACAGCGATACCTCCACCTCCGACACGCTGCTGGTATTCGCAACGGGCCAGGTACCCGGCGTCGAGCCGATCACCAGCCTCGAGGACCCGCGCGCCGAGATCTTCGGCACCGCCCTCCATGACGTGCTGTTCGACCTGGCCATCCAGGTGGTCCGCGACGGCGAAGGGGCTACCAAGCAGGTGAGCGTGCATGTGCAAGGCGCTACCAGCGACGAGAGCGCATTTCGGATCGCCAAGTCCATTGCCGATAGCCCCCTCGTCAAGACGGCGATAGCCGGCGAGGACGCCAATTGGGGTCGCGTCGTGATGGCGGTGGGCAAGGCCGGCGAGCCGGCTGACCGCGACAAGCTGTCGATCCGCTTTGGCGACCTGGTGGTCGCCCAGGCCGGGGAACGCGCGGCGGTCTACGACGAAGCCGCGACCTCCGCTTACATGAAGGGGACCGAGCTGGAAGTGACCGTCGATATCGGGCTCGGCCAGGGACGCGCGACGGTCTATACCTGCGACCTGACCCATGGCTATATCGACATCAATGGCAGCTATCGGAGCTGAAATGGTGCTGCCCGGCGTCCTCGAACTGGAAGAGGCCGGGCTGCAGGCCTGGCCGGGTGTGGAAACCGAATATGACGGCGGCTGGATCCGGCGTGCCGCAAATGGCTTCACCAAGCGCGCCAATTCGGTGCAATGCCTTGACCCCGCAGATGGGACAAACGCCGTGGCGCGGGTTGCGGCGAGCCGCGCCTGGCTTGAACAACGCGGCCTGCCCCCCGTGTTCCGGCTGACGCCGCTGGCAAGCCCTGAGCTTATTGCCGCGCTCGATGCCGGTGGGTGGCGCAGCATCGAGCTGTCCCATGTTTATGCGGCAAGGCTCGGCGCGGTGGCGCCTGACACGCGGGCGCGAGCGACCGACCCGCTCGACCCGGCCTTTCTCGCAGCCCAAGCCCGGCTCCAACCCTATGATGGGCCGACAACCGACAAGTTCATCGCCCTGCTCAAGGCGATGCGCGTGCCCGCCCGGGGCGTCGTGGTTTATGCCGGCAATGGCGAGCCGGCGGCTTCGGCCTTGTTCGCGCTGGCCGGCGATATTGTTGTTGCGGGCAATGTCGTCACCGACCCCCGGCAGCGGCGGCAGGGCTTTGGCCAGGCGGCGATGCAAACCGGGCTTTATTGGGCCCAACATGCCGGCGCCACGTTCGCGGCGCTCAATGTTGCGGGCGACAACCTCGCCGCCAAGGCACTCTACCAGCGCCTCGGCTTTGTGCACCAATATGATTACACCTACCGGATTGTTCCCAGCCCATGAGCGCATACCCCACACTGCTTGTTGTTGCCTGTGCGCTGGTGGATGCGGACCGGCGGGTGCTGATCGCCCAGCGGCCCGAGGGCAAGTCGCTGGCGGGGCTGTGGGAGTTTCCGGGCGGCAAGGTCGAGCCGGGTGAATCACCCGAAGCCGCCCTGATCCGCGAGCTCGAGGAAGAGCTCGGGGTATCGACCAAGACCGCGTGCCTCGCGCCCCTCAGCTTTGCCAGCCACCCTTACGAAACTTTTCACCTGTTGATGCCACTTTATGTGTGCCGGAAATGGCAGGGCCAGCCGCAGGCCAAGGAACATGCCGCTCTTAAATGGGTGCGCCCGCAGGCCCTGCGCGATTATCCCATGCCCCCGGCCGACGAGCCATTGATCGCCGCCCTGTGCGATCTGCTCTAGGGAGCAAGGAGGCGCAGCGCCGATGCCGACCCGGATAGTTCATCGGTTTTTCGCCGAGGAGCGCGGCGCCACCGCCATCGAATATGGCCTCATTGCCGCCCTGATTGCAGTGGCCCTGATCACGAGCCTCGTGGCGCTGGGCGACAATGTCACTGTCTTGTTCGGCGACGGGGTCGGGGGGGCGTCCCGCGCGATCGAGGACGCCATGGAGAGGACGCGCTGACGCCAACGGCGCGGCATCAGCCCCGACGGGGGCGCGCTAGTGCAGCGCGACCACCTTGTATTTTTCCCCGACCCGGATCGGATCGCCGGGGAACAGATCATTGATGATGTAAAACAGCTCGGTGCCGCGATTGAGCCCGGCCATCTGGCGCGCCAGCGATTCACTGGTGTCGCCCGGTTTGGCCGTGACGATCCGCACCGCGACGCGTCGGATATCGGCAAGGTCGGCGGTCGTCGTGCGCCGGAAGCTCTTGAGCGTGGCTTCAGCGCCAGCCGCAAAGCGGGCACTGTCGGACTTGGCCGCAAAGATGAAGCGGTAAACCTGGCCATCAAGCCGCATCACCGACACGCGGAAGAACCACTGATCGGTTTGCGCCAGGCCCGAGGCCATTTCGATGCCGTTGAAGCTCTGCGTGCTCACGGTTTCGCCCTTGAGCCCGGCGATCCAGCCGGACTTGAGATAATCGGCCAAGGGCATGCTGGCATTGACCTCGGCACTGTCGAAGCGCACCGCCTCGCCATCGCCGGCAACGCCCACCACCGCGCTTTGCGAGTTCTGCAGCGTATAGCCCTGGGGCACGGTGAAGGTGAACTTGCTGGCCGGATGCACGAAGCGCCGGCCGATGATCGAGCCTTGCGCCGGGCTGTCGCCGAAGGTCAGGCCTGTGATGCTGGCCAGATATTCCTCGCGCCCGACCTCGCCAATGCCGGCCTGGCCGAACATGGTGGTTGCCGTATCCATCGCCTTCTGGATGCGGGCGGGGGTCGATGGGTGGGAGGACAGGAATCCCTCGCCGGCATTTTCGCCGGCCGAGAAGCTGGCGAACCGGCTCATCACCCCGAGGAACCGCGCGGCCGCGGACGGATCATAGCCGGCCTTGCCGGCAAACTTGATGCCCTCGCGATCCGCTTCCAGCTCCTGGCTTTGGCCGAAAGCGGCCATGGATTCGCGCGAACGGTTGGACAATTGATCGGTCGAGCTGTCGCCGCCAAAGACGCCGGTGATCACACGGTCGACAATGGCCGTGGTGCGGGTGCGATCGGTCCGGGCGCGCGCATGGCGCAGCGTCACGTGGGCGATTTCGTGTGCGAGGACCGCAGCGAGTTCACTGGTGTCGGACGCCAGCGCGAGAATGCCTCTCGTGACATAGATATAGCCACCGGGCAGGGCAAAGGCATTAACCTCGGCACTATCGAGAATGGTGACCTGGAACTGGGCATTGGGCTGGTTGGCCGCGGCCAGCAGCCGGCCGACAATGCGCGCCACCATGATTTCGGCGGGGCGATCGGAATACACCCCACCATAGGCGGCGATGATGCGCGGATGCTCGCGCCGGCCGATCACCACATCCTCTGGATCGGTGCCTTCGGGCACGACCAGGGGAGCGGGATTATCGCCCGTCTGGGTCACCGCAATATGGGTGCCGCTCATTGTGGTGCAGGCCGAAACCACCAGCAACGCGCTCGCGAGCAATGCGAGCCGGACCGGCCGAGCCTTACGCAGATACCCCGTCATTGTGTGGCTAAAACCTCGATCTGCTCGGGATGGGTTACTTCGATGCGTGGACCATCCCGATCATCCACCCATCCTCTGATCCGGACCAGGGCGCCTTCCAGCGCCATTGGATCAAAGCCATCTTCGGCAAACAGCCGCAATGCGGATGCCTCGATAACGGCGGTGAAGTCTTGCTTCCAAAACCGGCCGAAATTGAGATAGACCCGCCCGCCGCTGCGATCGGCCAGCAACACCCGCCCTTCCACCAGTTCATAGTGGCCGGCGCGCGCGAGCAATTCTTCAGGCCGATCTGCCGCCCGCACGCTGTAATAGGGATCGGACCAGATGCCAAGCCCGGCCGCCCGGGCCCGCCCTTCCGCGGCGAGCAATAAATCAAGGCACGCCCGGTTGTCGGGAAAGGAATATACCCGCGCCAGCCCTTGGGCGATCATCGCCTGCTGGGCCCATTGTTCTCCCTCTGGCCCCTCGACAAAGAGGTGGGCCAGGGCGCGCTCATAGCGATCCACTTCCTCCCCGCCGTAGCCCAGCCGCACGGGGCGGTTGAGCGCGAGGGTTTCGAGCGCCGCCTTGGCTTGCGGCGCCAGCGGCCAGGTGGGAAAACCCTCGCGCCCCAAGGGCAGCTTGGGCGCCTGGGTGCCGATCAGGCGCACGACGAGCCCCGAATCAAGCACCACCGTGTCGCCATCGGTGACCTGGACAACCGTGCCGCCGGGCACCATGCGCAGAGCTTCGCACGCCATCGCCGCGGCCGAAACGCTGGACAGCGCTGCAAGCGTGGCGAGCCGAACAAAGCTGGTCTTGAACACGGGGCCGACCTCGGTAAGATTCGGTTCACCATAACGGCAAAGCCTGCAACAAAACCTTACCGAGCCAGTTCACGGCCCCACGAAGCGCACCAGTGAGGCTTTAGCGCAACACCGCACGCTGCGGGTTTTCCCCTAGCTGCTCCTGAAGCGAAAAAGCACGGTCGTTTCGCGCGTTTGCACCCGCCCGCCAGGTTCTGTATAACCCCAGACCGTGTGGTCTCGTAGCTCAGCAGGATAGAGCACAGGATTCCTAATCCTGGGGTCGTGGGTTCGAATCCCGCCGGGATCACCATTTCGCCGCCCGCGCCGCTGTGCAATTTACCCGCGGCATTCACTGGCTTGATTTCGGTCAAGGCCGGCGCGGCGACAGCACCCTAGTTTCGTTCTGACTCAACGCAGTGAGGAACGCATGGACCAGGATTTCAAAGGCAAGGCCGCATTGGTGACCGGGGCAGCGTCGGGGATCGGGGCAGCCATTGCCCATGAACTTGCGGCCCGTGGCGCTTCGGTGATGGTTGCCGATCTCAACCAGGAGGGTGCCGACGATGTCGTCCTGGCCATCCGCGCTGCGGGTGGAACCGCCCAGGCTTACGCGCTGGATGTGGGCTCGGCCCTCGAAGTGGAGGCGCTGGTCGATAATGTCAAACGCAGCTTTGGCGCGCTGCATTACGCCGTCAACAATGCCGGGATCAGCGGCCCGGCGGCCCGCACCGGGGAATACCCGCTGAACGGCTGGGCGAGGGTCATCGACGTCAATCTCAACAGCGTGTTCTACGGCCTGCGCTACCAATTGCCTGCGATCCAGGCTTCGGGTGGCGGGGCGATCGTCAACATGGCATCCATTCTGGGCACGGTCGGCTTTGCCAATTCACCGGCCTATGTGGCGGCCAAGCATGGCGTGGTGGGCCTGACCAAGGCGGCCGCAGCCGAATATGCCGAGCACAATATCCGCATCAATGCCGTTGGCCCTGGGTTCATCGACACCCCGCTGATTTCGGACGCGCTTGACGCGCAAACCCTTGCCGGCTTGCGCAATCTGCATCCGATCGGCCGGCTGGGCACCCCGCAGGAAGTTGCGGCGCTCACCGTGTTCCTGCTGTCCCCGGCTGCCAGCTTCATCACTGGCAGCTACCACCTGGTGGACGGCGGCTACACCGCCGTTTGATCGAGAGCGCCGGGCCGTCACTTGCGCGCCAGCTGTCCAGCTGGCGCGGATGGTCGCAACTTGACGGCCATCAAGTCGGGGTAGCGCCAGCGGGATACAACAGCCACCAAGATCCACGGGGGCCAAGCCAAGATGAAGCAGCGGACCACCTACCTGCTGCTGGCGCTGGCCCTGGTCGGGCTCCTCGCCGGCCTTTTGGTCATGTGGCAAGGGCCGGCAAACTGGGCCCACGCCATCTGGACCGCGGCAACCCTGCCCGTGCTGGGTGCCCTGCTGGTCCAGATCTGGACCTCGCTGCGGCGTGGGGATGTGGGGCTCGACGTGGTGGCGGCGCTGTCCATGTCGGCAGCCCTCGTTTTCGGGGAACCGCTGGCCGGCAATGTGGTCGCCCTGATGTATGCCGGCGGGCAACTGCTGGAAAGCTACGCCCAGGGCCGTGCGCAACAGGAGATGACCGCCCTGCTGGGCCGGGTAGCCCGCACCGCCATGCGGTTCGAGGGCGAGCACCTCGTGGAAGTGCCGATCGATGAGGTCGCTCCGGGCGACCACCTGCTGATCCGGCAGGGCGAGGTGGTGCCGGTGGACGGCAGCCCGCTTGATGGCGATGCGGTGCTCGATGTCTCGGCGCTGACGGGAGAAGCCAATCCCGCCCGCGTGGCCGCCGGCGGCGAGGTGATGAGCGGCTCGACCTCGCTCGGCCCGGCCTTCACCCTGCTTGCCACTAACCTCGCGCGAAACAGCACTTATGCCGGCATTGTCCGGATGGTGGAAGCGGCCCAGCGCAGCAAGCCGCCCATGGTGCGCATGGCCGATCAATACGCGATCTGGTTTCTGGTGCTGACGCTCGCAATGGCCGGCCTCGCCTGGGGCCTGAGCCACGAACCGGTGCGCGCCCTGGCCGTGCTGGTGGCGGCAACCCCCTGCCCGCTGATTCTGGCCGTGCCGGTGGCCCTGATTTCGGGCATGTCGCGCGCCGCCAGGATC
The DNA here is from genome assembly GCF_058133665.1 of Devosia sp. Z11_6. Lineage (NCBI taxonomy): Bacteria > Pseudomonadati > Pseudomonadota > Alphaproteobacteria > Hyphomicrobiales > Devosiaceae > Devosia > Devosia sp. Z11_6. The sequence goes on along the minus strand of NZ_JBYUNQ010000002.1, from coordinate 805,814 downwards.
GGCGTGATGATCAAGAATGGCGGCGTGTTCGAAACCATGGCACGGATAAAGGTGGTGATCCTCGACAAGACGGGCACGCTCACCTATGGCCGGGCCGCGGTGACGCAGATCACCACCATGGCGGGCTACACCGAAAACGATGTGCTCGGGCCGGCCGCCAGCCTCGAACAAGCTTCCAACCATGTTGTGGCCGAAGCGCTGATTGATGCCGCCGCCGAGCGCAAGCTGCAGCTTTCCGCCCCCAGCCACGTCACGGAAACGCCGGGCACCGGCCTTGTCGGCACGGTCGAAGGGCAGCGCGTCGTGGTCGGCGCACCCGATTGGGTGCTGGCGCAAATACCTACACACAGCGTGCCGCCAGCCCAGCTTGCCACCTCCGAAGAGGCCATGTCCGTGGCCGTCGCCATCAACGACGAGCTTGCGGGGTTCATCATCCTTGCCGATCGGCTGCGCGAGGATGCCGGCCAGGTCTTGCAGGCACTCCGTGCCGCCGGAGTGGACCGGATCGTACTGGCTTCAGGCGACCGGACTGCGGTTGCCCAAGCAGTGGGCGACCGCCTCGGCGTTGACGCTGTGCGGGGGGATCTGAAGCCGGGCGACAAGGTGGCAGCGGTCCGCTCCGAACATGGGTCAGGCTATACGATGATGGTGGGGGACGGGGTCAATGATGCCCCAGCGCTCGCCGCCGCCGATGTGGGCGTTGCCATGGGCGCGCGGGGTGCGGCCGCGTCCTCGGAAGCGGCGGGGGTCGTGGTGCTGGTGGACCAGCTTGCCCCGCTGGCCGAAGCCATCGGCATTGCCCAGCGCTCGCGGGTCATTGCCCTGCAAAGCGTTACGGTCGGGCTTAGCCTTTCGGTGCTGGCGATGACTGCCGCTGCCTTCGGCTTTTTGCCTCCTGTCCAGGGCGCGCTGGTCCAGGAAGCGATCGATGTTGCCGTGATCCTCAACGCCATGCGGGCGCTGCGCTGATCCGACGCATGCGCCGGACGCCACCATACCCATCTGCGTTGACGGTGATCAAGAAGGGCCAGTGAGCCGATCATATAGTGGCAGCCAGCCCAGGAGATTCCCGATATGCCGACGCCAGGTGGCTATCCCCTTGAACCGCGGCCTCGACCCACGAAACGCCCTGGGTCCGCGAACCGTGAAACGGCACTCCTTGATCGCCCTTTCTTGCAGGAAACCAGCAAGCTCAGGCGCGCTCTCGATGCGGCCGGGGTGGCGCTGTGGTCATGGTCGCCCGAAACCGACGCTTTCATCATGGACGAACTCGGCTTCGATCTATGGGGCTTGCCGCGCCGCAGCAGGGTGACGCTGGAGGACCTTTCCTCGCGCGTCTACCCGGCCGACCTTGAAATGGTGCGGGCCAATCTGCGGGCCACGCGCGCCATCAAGGGCACCTACGAGATCGATTTCCGCATCCTTGTGAACAAGCAGGTGCGCTGGGTGTCGGTCCGGGGCCTCGGGGAAGACGAGCGGCTGCATGACGGGCAGATGGTGGGGGTGTTCCTGGATGTGACCCGACGCCGGCAGGCCGAAGAAAACAACGCATTGCTGGCGGGCGAAATGAGCCATCGGGTCAAGAACCTGCTGGCCATTGCCGAGGGGCTGGTCGACCTGTCGTCGCGCTCGAGCACCAGCGTTGCCGAGATGACCGCGGAACTCAAGGGGCGGCTGCAGGCGCTGCGCCGTGCCCATGATTTCGTCCGGTCCCTCCCCGGTCATGCGGCGGGCGGCGCTGCGCTCGAGGACCTGATCAGCGTGATCCTGGCGCCCTATGATGCTTCGGGTGATTTCAACCGGATTTATGTCGATGTACCCCCGATGGAAATCGGCGAGCAATCAGCCACCACCCTGGCCTTGGTGATCCATGAACTGGCGACCAATTCGGTCAAATATGGCGCGCTGTCCGTGGGATCGGGCCTGCTGGTTATTTCGGGGAGCCTTACGCCCGACGAGCTGTGCCTGATCTGGACGGAACGCGGGGGCCCCCCGGTCAAGCCGCCGACCGACCAAGGCTATGGGGGCAAGCTGCTCAACCGCAGCGTCACGGGCCAGCTGGGCGGCTCGATCCAGACCGACTGGTCCGACGAGGGGATCGTCGTCACCCTTTGGGCCAATACCCACCAATTGGCAGTCTGACGCCAGCTGTCCCTTCGGACCCTGGCCGGGCAGGCGACTGCAGGAGTGGGGTTTGGCTGCTTGCCCGATCGGGGCAGCGATGGGGCCTGTCAGCCCCATCTGCTTGCCCGGCGCTCAAAGCCCGGGGCGGAGCGCGCGGGCGGTGACAGCCACATTGCCTTCGGGGCGGGAGGTATGGCCGGGGACGATCACGCCCATTTCGTCGAGCTCGCGCAGCACGAACTCGGGGAGTGAGCTGCAGGAGCAGGCGGCCTCGTGCCGCAGGTGCCAGCCCAGCAATGCCGAGCGCGGAAACAGCGGGCGCGGGTTGTCACGGTGCCATCTTGTGTTGAGCATGGTGCCCTCCAAACCAGGGCCAGGCATTCAACCTGGAGAGTTGTGTCGGTGGTGGTCCCTGATGGCGACGGGCCGACCGGGAACGAACAAAGCGTTTCCCCATCCAAGTCGCATCAGCGGGTCAGGGCGCGGGATCGCTTGCCCCAGCGCTATTGCGGCTATTGGCTTCCAGCTCACCGTCGCGCCCGGAGGCTCCTTCGGGGTGCAAGGGCAGATCACCCGCGTCCGAGCCTGGGCCCGGATCGAGCGGGGCCGCATTGGCTTTGCCCGCGCCAGTCAAGGGGGCCGCAGAGCGCAAGGCGCTTTGCCGGAACCGAACCCTCGCCGGCACCGCCCGGAAGGAGCGCGTGCGCCGGAAGGGGAGCGTAGTCGCCTGGTGCCGGCAGCTGCCGGGCGCGGGATTGTTCAACAAACCCGCCGATTTCAACCGCAGTCCATCGAGGAACGCTCTGACCTTGCCCGCGAACTGGGCAATGATCGGCGTGGGAGCCGGATCGGGCACACCGCCCCATGATCGTGCAGCCTCGTGCAACGCCACGCTGGTCTGGGCGGTGTCACCACGCAGTTCGAACTCGAAATCATCGATGATGGGCTGGGTACCAATGCCGTCTTTCACTTGTTTCTCCTTTCCGATCGGGCGCCTTGCGCGTCACCTTGGAGACTAAGAGCTCCGAACTCAGAGGCCTTGACGGGGGTCAAATCGGCTTCATGCCCGCAGATGGCCTCGAGCGTCGCCCGGTCCAAAATCTCGATGGAATGAATATCGGGGACGCGGATCAGGCCCTGGTCGCGGAACCGGCGCAGGATGCGCGACACGGTTTCAAAACTGACCCCAAGATAGTCGGCAATATCGTTGCGGGCCATGGGCAACTCGATGCGCGAGCCTGCGCCCTGGCGGGCGGCGAGATCGCACAAAAAGGCCGCCAACCGCTCATCGACGATGGTTTTACCCAGCACCAGCAGATGCTCCTGGAAGCGTGTCAGGCTTTGCACCACCAGCGGGAAAAGCTTGGCTGCCGCCTCGGCATCACGGTTGGGCCGCAACACGCGGATGCCGGTGACCCCAACCGCTTCGGCAAAGAAGCGATGCTCGCGCCCGCACTCCCAGCCAAACACATCGCCCCCAAAGGAAAAGCCGCAAACCTGCCGCTTGCCTTCGGGCGTGAGGCGGCCGATGCGCACACATCCGAACTCAACTGCATAGATCGGGCCGGCAAGTTCTCCCTGGCCATAAATCTCGGATCCAGCCCCATAGGTGGACAGCGCATCCTGGGCCGTTTCCGCCAAGTACATTGCCGGGCCTGACATGGCAGGGGCCGGCTGTAGCAGCATGGTCTGGAAGGTCATGCAGTTCTCCCCGTATCCTGGTTGATCCCTGTCGATGCACCTGATTTCCAACAGTGCCGATGCGAGGTCGCTGGTCGCCAGCTATGGGCCTCGCCCGCTTCAAGGAGGGTAGGGAATTGGGCGACGGGCTCGTTGATGGAAATCAAGCACCGGGTTTTATCGGGATCAAAAAAGCCGGCGGCATCCCCCGGCACCAACAGCGCCGCAACCAAAGGGACCCCCTGTCGCACCCGAAAAAGGCGACGCCATAGACGATAGGGGAAGGAGGAAACACCGGCGATTTTCGCTCGCCGGTGCTCGGACGCGGGCGTTATCGCGACATCAGCACCGGCACATCGCATTTGCTGAGCAGCGCCCGGGTGACGCCGCCGAGCACGCGTTCGCGCAGGCGCGAGCGGCCATAAGCGCCCGCCACCACGAGATCGGCGCCGGACAGCCGCGCTTCGCTCAGCAAGGCGTCGGCGGCGGAATGCCATCCGGCCAGTTCCTTAATTTCGGCATGGATATCATGACGGCTGAGATAGCGCGCGATATCGGCGCCCGACGAGGTCTGGGCCTGCTCTTCGGGCTCATCTGTGACCACGGCCAGCACAACTTGCTGGGCCTTTTTCAGGATCGGCAAGGCGTCCTTGATCGCCCGCGCCGCTTCGCGCTGGTTCTTCCAGGCTACCAGCACGTTTTCGAGCTGGAACGATGCCGGTTTCTGGGGCGGCAGGAACAATGCAGGCCCGCCCGAGCCGAACAGCACCCCCTCCTCGTCGCGATAGTTCTTGTCGGGATCACCATATGGACGAGTGCCAATAAAGAGATCCGACGCCCGCGCTTCGGCCGCGAGCCCCTCCCCCACAGTGTCGGTGACCCCCGAAACGATGCGCAAGTCGTTGGGCACCACCATCAGCGCAAAGCGGGCGGCGAGCACCTCCCGGCGCTGTCGCGTCAACGCAGCCGCTTCGTCCATCAAGGTCGGGAGCACATCGGCATAAATGAGGCCAGGCGTGGCGACCAGTTCGGGCTCAAGATGCACCAGCAGCCCCGTCAGATGGGCATCAAACACCCCAGCCAGGGTTTCGGCATAATCGAGGCGCACCCGATCTTCATCTGAGCCGGTGAGGTGAACGACAATATCCTTGATCATGGCGGGCGCTCACTTGCCTTGGGGGTTGGGTTTGTGCTGCGGGGCGGGCTGCAGGGTACCGAGCGCCAGAAAGAAGTAGGAATAGCGCGACGGCCAGCGGAGCGGGCCAGGGGCTTGGTTGGGGTTTGACATGGCGGCTCCTTTTGTTGCCTCAAGCTTCCCACCTCCAGCCCGCCGCGCTTTGACGGAGGTCAAAACCGGCACCAAGCGCACGCCCACCGCCCGGTCCAACGGAATGCCCCTCTCTTGATTCCCGTCAACGCAGCCCGTGCAAGGGGGCGTATCCTCCTTGCACGAGGTAAGCAGGACAGGGCGGATGAAGCCGATCTGGATCGCCGTTGCCATCATTTTGCTGGTGTTCGCCGCGATGGGCGCCGCGATCTACCAGACCAGCCCCTGCAAGCGCATGCTGGGCTTTTCGGCGGCAGCATGGCGCGGCCAGATCGTGGTGTGCTCGGGCGTGTCCGAAACCCGGATCGCCGCCCTCCGCGAGACGGGTTTGGAGCCCCCCGGTGGCTCACTTCCCCACGGGCAGGCGGCTGGCTGATCCTGCGCGCTACAAGTCGGGAATGTGCTCGAAAAGCCCCGTTCACCGGCGCTCCGGGCGCCCAATCGCACTGTTCCTTGACTTTGGTCACCGCGCCAATTGGTCCGCGATTGTAGCCTTGCTGGCATCCTGAGGGATGCAATCAGAAAGGACCAGACCATGACCATGACTGATAAAACGCCTGCGACCACCAACGGCAATGGCCGGATGCCAGCTTCCACGGGCGAGCATCGGCAGATTGACGCGCTTCGCGACCGCATCGAGGAGTTTTTTTATGCCCTGACCCCAGGTTTTCCAACGTCGCTCAGCAGCAGGATGCGCGGCTTCCTCCCCGATGCCGAGTTGCGGCAAACCGATTCCGGTCTGATGCTGTCGCTCGAACTACCCGGGATGAGCGACGAGGACGTCAAGATCACGGTTCAGGATCGCACCGTGACGGTCAGCGGGGAAAAGCGGGAAACCACCGAGTCCCAGGAGGGCTCGGTTTATCGCAGCGAGCGCAGCTATGGCTCGTTCAACCGCACTTTTACGGCACCCTTCGCTGTTGATCCCGAGAGCGTCAACGCCAAGTTCGAGAACGGCGTGCTGACGCTGACCATTCCCAAGCCGGCGGGATATTCCGATACCCCCAAGGAAATTCCCATCCACCATTGACCATGAGATAAGGCCCACCGTGGGGGCGGGCACCTGCGCAATTTATCGGGTTGGCGGCGTCCCCCGCCAACCCCCGAGCGGCCGAGGTTATCGGCAGTCTCAGCCCTTTCGGCCCTCGCCGGCCCCAGCAGGCACCGGGTCGCCTTGCTCGGGCCTTTGCCCAGCATCATTGCTCGCGAGGAGCTCGAAATGAGTGATCAATCCACAGAGCACAAACGCTATGGCGCCTATGTCCTGCTTGCCCGCAGTGCAATCATGCTGGCAGCCGGGATTTATGGCCTCAATGACCCCGAAGCGGCCCTTCGGCTTCTCGTGGTGATTTCCGCAATGCTGCTGGTGGCGGACGGCATGCTTGGGCTGCTGGCCGACATTTTCCGCACCCCCACCATCAACCTGCAATTCAACGATGTCGTGCGCAACGTCCTCGAGATCCTCGCGGGCATCCTGATCTTCAGCAGCCAATATGTCAGCCCGGAAGTGACGCCCAAATTCATCATCACCGTGGTGGGTCTTCTCGGCCTTTGCGCCGGGCTGGTGGAACTCTACATCGTTTACAAATATCGCAGCACAGTGGATCGGTTCTGGCCATCGGTGTTCACGGCGCTGGCTCATCTTGGCGTCGGGATCGTGCTGCTGGCGATGCCATCGCAAAGCGCTCTTCAACTGATCAACATCGTTTCCATCCTGCTGATCGTTTATGCCTGCGCCCTGCTGGCGGTCGCCTGGTATATGCTGCGCTCACGCCAGCCCGCAGCGCCGCGCCAGGCTCCGGCCCCCCGACAATAAGCGGCGGGCTAGAAACGCTTTTGGGGGGCGAAGCCCCCCTTTTCTTCGGATACTGATCGGGATGGTGGTCCTGGCCCCTGTGGCCTGAACCCTCGCGCCAGGGGCGAGCTGAGCCTTAGCTGGTCGCCCCAATGGTCCGGTGCGCCATCGCGGGGGCAGTGCCGATCCGCCTTTCATTGGCGAGCCGCGCCCGCTCGCGCGCTGGCGACAGCACCCCCGCGCGCGCGGTGTAGCGCTCGAAGGTCATCGAAAGCACCGCTTCCAGGGTGAAATAATAGCGCAGCATGCGGAAGGCGATATAGGCGGGCAGCTGCAGCAAGTCGCCAGGGCGAAGATTGACGAGAATGGCGATAACTGCGTTGAGCAATGGGGCGCCCATCAGAATGGCCAGCAGCGAGGTGGCGCTGGCCGTGCTTCTGGGATCGGCATGAAGCAGCAGGAAGTTGATCGCGAAAAACAGCAGCGGCCAGCCCATGGCGCGCCGCCCCGTATTCATCAGCATGAAGGGCAGCACGATCTTGCCACGCACCGAGGGGGTAAAACCTGCCAGCAATTGGCGGTTCCGGGCCGCCACATGATAAAGCGAGCGATACCAGCGCTGCCGCTGTTCGCGCAGATGCGCAAAGCTGCGTGGCACCTCGGAGATGAACCGCAGCTGTGGATCAACGATCAGCCGATACCCGGCTTCCCCGATCCGCAGCGCGGCGTCGGTATCTTCGCCGTTCAAGCCATTGGCGAACCCGCCAACCTCCCGCACAACCGCGGTGCGGTAGCAGGCGAACATACCGGGAATGCCGATAATCACGTCCGCAGCGCCGAAGGCGACCTGATCATAGCCCGACTTGAGCAACACCTCGATCTGGCGCGGCCCATCAAAGGCTCCGCCACCTGGCGGCATGGGCATGCCACCGACACAGCCGACATAGGGATGGGCGAAGTGCGCGAGACAATCCGCCAGCAGCTGCGGATGGAGCAGCGTATCGGCATCGAGGCGGGCAAAGAACTCGGTTTGCACCGCCGCAAGGCCCCGGTTCAAGGCACGCGACTTGCCCGGCGTGGGCTCACGCAGCAACTGCCCCGTCACATGCTCGCAGCGCGCAAAGGCTGCCTCGGCCGCCGCCGGCGTATCGTCGCTGGAGTTGTTGTCCACAACGATCAGCGTCACGGCGCCGGCATAATTGCCTGCCGCAATATCGGCCGCCGCAATGGCGGCGGCGATGTTGTGGCTTTCGTTATGGGCCGGAATGAGCAGGGTTATGTCGGGGGCAAAATTCTTGCGGCCCCGGAACAGGTTCTGAAACGCAGCCAGGATGTTAAGAAGAAAGAAAATCAGCGGCACGAACATGAACAGGCCGACGGCGACGCCCCCCAGCAGCGACATCTCGCGCAGCCGGTAAACAATGGGCAGATCAAGCCGCATCACCCAGACGGACACCGCCGCCGAAATCACGATCGTGCTGGCAAGGATCAGCAGCGAGCCCAGCTTGAACCGCAAGTTGAGCGGAGCATCGTTGCGCTCGGGCATATCGGCGCAGGACAGCATGGTGAGCGAAAAGATGTAAAAGCCCGCAAGACCGGTGATGATGCTGATCGCCTGCAGGGGCAGGCTCGCGCCGGTCAACGCCAACAACACGCCATTGCAAAGATCGAGCGTGGCACAGAACAGGGCAAAAGGCAGCACCAGCTCCAAGCCAAACAGCAGCCGCGCCCAGCCTGGCGCCTGGATCGTGGTGGCGAAGGCGAGATAGAAGCTCAACACGAAGATGCGCAGCGGCACGGCATAATTGCCGTCATATTGCGAGAAATAAAGGTCGCCGTCCGGGAATATCGCCCGGAGTGCCGGTTGCCGTTCGACCAGGATCAGCAGCACGAACGAGATCAGCGTAGCCAGCGCCAGCACCTGTGGGGCACTGGTGCTGGCTACGGGGCGGGAAAGCAGCGGCGGCGCCGAATCATGGGATCTGTATTGATCCGGCTGCAGCCGATGCTGGAGTGCCTGGCGTTGGGGTGTTTCTACCATGATACAAACAGCGCACCGGGTTGAACAGGATCGGCAGTCCCGCGGTCGCGCCACTCGTCCAAGGGCCAGACGGCAACGCCATCAGGGTCCTGGCCTTCATGGGCAACAACAAGAAAGCCCTGGGAAGCATCGTTGTCGCGCAGCGCCTGGAGCGCGGGCTGGTCCAGCATCTGGATGCTGACCGGCTTTTCCTCGAGGAACGAGGCCGGCACATCAAGGGGCAGGATCAGGTCAAGCAGGCGCTGGGTCTGCAATGTCGCGCCCTGGTCGGCGCTGGCGGGACCGGCAACAAAGACTCCGCCCGAGCCGGCCAGCGCGGACACGAGGACCTGCTTGGCCCCTTCGGGGGTCTGGACGGGATCGAGATAGCTTTCGGGCAGCAATTGCGCGGCAGCTTCGGGACCGGCCCGGCAGATGCCCTGGTTGGGGGAATTGTCGACCAGGACGATCGCCAGCTGGTTGGACAGGAACTGGAACTGGGCGGGCAATGGCACATCGAGGGTGATGGCGCCATCGGTGCCGGGATGATTGGCGGCATGAACGAGATTGCCATTGAGCAGCACCCGCAGCGACCACTGGTTTGGCTCGACGAGTTGACTCGTCTTGAGCGCTAGATGGAGGCGTGCTGGCGCGAGCCCATCGGGCAGGTCGGCGAGCTTGTAATCGAGCAGCCAGCGGCTCGAGCCGCGGAAGGTATGCGCCGCCAGATCGGGGGTAAGCGCATTGATGGGCAGCGGCCACTGGGCCTCGTAACTGGCGGGCAATGTAGCCCCCTTGATCCGTGCGACCATGTCGAGGGCCTCCGTTCCGGCAAGCGTGATTTGACCGGCGTCGTTCATGCTCAGGGGCTCGGCGGCCTCAGCCACGAGCGAAAAGGATCCGTTCTGGTCCAGGGGGCGCGCTTGGGCCGGAACACCCTGGCGCGACAACCACTGCGTGGCCCAGGCCTGCATCGCCGGCTGGTCGGGCGCCCACAAGCCGATCGGCTCGGAGGCGAGCGCGATCCTGGTTTCGACATCGCTGCGGGGCGCATCGAGCTGCAGGGCCAGCCCACTGCTTTCGAGCACCGCGATGGCAGCACCCAGATTGGCGGCATTGGTGGGACAGATCTGGCCCCAGTTGGTGGTGCCATTGGCATCAAGGGTGACAAGGATTTCTCCCGCCGCCAGGTCCGCTGGAAGCAAGGGATAGGTCAGCTGCAGCGTGGTCGTGCCGCGCATGAGCACGATGGCATCGCGTTCGGTGCCATTAACGAGGACGGTCAATAGTCCATCGCCCTGCTCGACCAGCTCGCTTTGCAAATCCAGCTGCACCTGGCCCTCAACAATGTTGAGGCCCTCGGGCAAAGGGAAGCGCAGGCTCGTCTGGGCGGGGAAACCCGCCAGGCCCATCCAGATGCCGGGCTGTGCCCGAGGAATGCGCACGACTGCCTCGCCCGCGGTCAAGCGGGCCGGAGCTGCCTGTTGTCGACCGGTAGCGGCTGGAGCCGCTTCGGCTTGCGCCGCCGCCGCAGGGGCCGCCGCTTGGCCTTGGGCCGGGGGAGCCCCAGCCGGCGGGCTGTCGGCCTGCGCCAGTTGGATGGGTGCTGCGTCGCCTCCTTCCGAGAAGCCGAGGCGCTCGGTGAGATTGGCGGCAAAGCCGGGGTCGCTGAACAACACGGACAGTGTCGTTACCCCAAAGATGATCACGGCGAACATGACGAGGCGGAGGGCATCACGCATGGCTCAAACTCACTCTTTCACAAGGCCGGGGCGATGGTTTCGGGTCCACAAGGAGCGGGCCGCCACCATTTTGGGGTTGTAGCGCGACTTGAAGCGCTCCACGATTTCCATGGTTTCGCCGAACAGCTGTTCACGCAGCAGGATCGGATCGAGCCCGAAAGATCGGAAAGCCGCATTGGACATGAGCAGATCGTTTTCGGCGTCTTCATTGCGGGGATTGTCGACATAGGCGATGCGCGCGCCGGTCATGGCGGCGATCATCTCGGCCAAATCCCGCACCCGCTTGGTTTCGGCAACCTGGTTGAAGATCTTGACCCGATCGCCGGGCTGGGGCGGATTGTCGATGGCGAGCTGGACGCAGCGTACCGTGTCCTGGATGTTGATAAAGGCGCGCGTCTGCCCTCCGGTGCCATGCACGGTCAGGGCATGGCCCACCACGGCCTGCATCAGGAATCGGTTGAGCACCGTGCCGTAATCGCCATCATAATCGAAGCGGTTCACGAGGCCGTCGTGCTGGCGGGTTTCCTCGGTCTGCGTGCCCCAAACAATGCCCTGGTGCAGATCGGTGATCGGCAGGCGATCATTGTGGGCGTAGTATTGGAAGATCAGCTGATCCATCGACTTGGTCAGGTGATAGACCGAGCCGGGACTGGTGGGGAACAGGATCGAGCGCTTCACAAAATCATTGTCGTGGGCCTTGATCAGGACATCGAGATAGCCTTCGGGGATTTCGACCCCGGCGCTGGCATAACCATAAACGCCGGTCGTCCCCAGATGGACGACGTGAATAGACTTGGCAAGATCAACAATGGCCGCGAGCAAGTTGTGCGTGCCACCAATATTGTTCTCCATCGTATAGCGCTTGTGACTTGAATTGGTCATCGAGTAAGGGGCGGAGCGTTGTTCAGCAAAGTGGACGACGGTATCGGGCGCAAATATCTCGATGGCGTCGCGCAGGCTGTGGAAGTCGCGGGCGACGTCGATAAAGAAGTAGTCGATCTGCTGGCCCGATATATCCCGCCAGATGTCGAGCCGCTCCCGGATGGAGGTGATCGGGCTGAGGCTGCCCGCGCCCATTTCGTCATCGATGTGGCGGCGCGACAGATTGTCGATGATGCCAACCCGGTAGCCGCGGGCCGAAAGGTGCAAGGCTGTGGGCCAGCCGCAAAAGCCGTCCCCGCCAAGAACGAGTACCGATCGCATTTTCAACTCCGCACTGGGACATGCATCCGGGAGGACGCTCCTGATAGCGGGGGATCATAGGGGGCACATCGAACAGCTTATTGACATCGGTCAAGATTGCGGAATTGTTCCGGCACAAAGAAGACCGACTGGAACAATAAACTTAGAGACTAATTCCACTATTTGCTCGTGTGTATTTCAGACTGTCACACAATCTAAATTGCCACGATCGCAGTTATTCTATGAATCAAAATCCAAGTACTCTGGAAACGGAACTAAATATTGCCTCGACGTATTTTGATTTTTGTCAGGACGGCGGTGAAGCTTCTTCAGTTCACGTACCGGCGGACACACTTGATTTTCAAGGAGATGGCAAGGTGAGTGACCTAATAGCGATATCGTTTGACGACGTGAATGAAGCCGACCGCGTGCTCCACGAACTCAATCAACTCCAAAAGGAGTACCTGATTGATCTCGACGATGCCGTGGTGGTGATCCGCCGCCACGACGGCAAGATCAATCTCAAGCAGAGTTACAATGTGGCCGGCGCGGGCGCCGCCTATGGTGGGCTTTCGGGCATCGCCTGGGGCACCCTTGTCGGCCTGTTGTTTCTCAATCCGCTCGCCGGCCTGGCCATAGGCGGACTGCTTGGCGCTGCCACTGGCGCCATTTCGGGGTCGCTCGTCGATTATGGGCTGGATGACACCTTTGTCCGCTCCGTGGCGGAAAAGCTCACGCCCGGCACCTCGGCCTTGTTCATCCTCGTGCGCAAGGCGCAACCGGAAAAGGTTATCGCCGAGCTGTCCAAGTTCAATGGCACGATCCTGAAAAGCTCGCTTTCGCCCGACCAGGAGAAAAAGCTGCACGAGGCAATCATGCGCGCTCGCCAGCAAGACAATCCGGTCGCAGCCTAAGGAGCCATGCCATGCATCTTGCTGCCCCAGACTGACGACCCTCCCGATCAGCAGCGCAATGAACCCTTAGGAGCCAGGCATGAGCCAACATGTTAAGACCTCCAGTGCCGAGGCACCTATCTCCATCTACAGCAATGGCATGAAGATCTACCGGCAAGGGGACCCTTCGGGGTCCCTGTACTCGGTACAGTTCGGGTGCGTCCTCCTGGCCCGCGTGACCTATGGCGGCAATCGCCAGGTCGGCGGGTTCTTTTTTCCCAACGAAGTGTTTGGCTGGGAAAGCGAAAGCGAACACTGTTTCTCCGCTGAATCGGCAGGAACCACCGGTATTCGGGTGTTCGGGCCCACCAAGGACCCCAATGCCGCCGAATGGCGCCACAAGCAGCTACTGCCCAGTCTCACCCGCCTGCGCGAACAATTGTTGATCGTTTCGCTGGGAACGGCCGATGCGCGCCTGGCGGCGTTCTTTTGCGACCTCGTCGAGCGCAACGGCAACAATCTTCTGGCGCTTCCCATGCACCGGCTCGACATCGCCGCTTATCTTGGCATCAGCCCCGAAACGGTTTCGCGGGTCCTGCGGCGGTTCAAGGATGCCGGGATCGTCAGCGTGCCCAGCACCCACTACATCAAAGTGCTGAACCTGCCCGCACTCCAGCAGATCCAGTGATCGCATAGCTCCCGCCCCCCTCCCCGCTGGGGGAGGGCGGGCCGGAGCGCCTCAGTGCACCACCAGGCCCTTGGGGCACAACCGTCTAGGCAGGCATGGCGCTAACGGGCCATCAGCACCGGAATATCGGCATGGGTCAGCACATAGCGGGTGGCCCCGCCCAGCACCCAGTCCATGAATTTGGAATGGCCATAGCCGCCCATCACCAGCAGATTGGCCCCGGTGCGCCCGACCTCGTCGAGCAAGGCTTCCCCTGAGCCCTCGGTGTCGGTGTCGAGCGTCCTGACCTCGGCCGAGATGCCGTGGCGCCGCAAATGGCGGGCAAGATCACCAGCGGACAGGGCGTCCTCATCCTGGCGCAGCGAGACGATGATCACCTGGCTGGCCTGCTCGAGAAAGGGCATGGCTTCGGTAATGGCGCGCACCGCCTCGCGGCTGCCATCCCAGGCGACCGTCACCGTATTGAAGCCATTGGTGTGCCGGCCATTCTGGGGCACGAACAAGCACGCCCGCCCCGAGCCGAACAACACGGACACTTCCATGTTCACGTCCTCGGCCGGATCCTCCTCGGGCCGGGCTGCCACAAAAAGGTCGGCGACCCGGGCGCGCGCAGCCATGGCCTGCCCCGCAGCGCCCGACGACACATCGAGCCGGCGCACATCATGGGGGATGCCCAAATCGTCAAACCGGGTTTTGAGCTTTTTGAAGCTTTCATCGGCGCGCGCAGCGGACTGCTCGAACCAGGGTTCCATCCCGGCCATCACGATGGGGTCGAGATCAGAGGTTTCGGGCAGGATATGCACGTAAAGCCCCGTCAGATGGGCATCGAAGCGGTTGCCGATGGATTCGGCTACCCCCAAGCGCGCTTGGTCCTGGTCTGAACCGGTGAGATGAACCACGATGTTCTTGATCATTTTGCAGCCCTTTTCGCCTTAGGATTGATGCGCATCGAGCGCCCCGGCCAGGGGGCGCAATTGCTTTTCCAGCACAACCACTGTGGGATCGCCCGGGCAGGCCCGGGAGGTGAAACCCATCTCCTTTTCGAGACTGATGGCCGACAGATTGGAGCGGTCCTCGATCGACTCGAGCCGCCCAACGCCCCTGGCCTGGGCAAAGCGGCTCACATAGCCCAGCAGCTCCCAGCTCACGCCGCGGCTCTTGAAGTCCTGCCGGATGGAGATGGCGACTTCCCCCACTGCCATGGCGGGATCGCAGGCCAGCATGGCCGTCGCGATCACCGCGCCTGTATCGGGGTCGATGGCGACGAAATTTTCAGTGCGCTGATGGTCGACCTCGGTCATGGCCCGGAGGCGATCCTGGCCCACCTTCTTGACTGTGCTGAGGAACCGGAAGCGCAGATCCTCGGGCGAGACATGCCCGAAGAATTCCTGCAGCGCCACCGCGTCATCCCCCCGAACAGGCCGGACATGAAAGGTAAAGCCGGTGCGGGTGGTGAGGTCGCTCTCCCATTGAGCCATGGCGGTGGCGCTCCTGCTCGCGCCGACCGGCTTTGCGCCGGGCGGTGGCCCGCACCATGCCCCATTCCCGCAGCAAGGTTTTGACGCTTATCAATTCCCGCGCGTCCTGGCGGGCCGGTTTGCCGAGCGAATGCGCGTGGGGTTTACGAGCTCGTTAAGCCCATGCGGGCAAAACCGGGAACATCGCGCCAAACGCATCGTTTGCCTGCAAATCGCCCGCCCGCGGGGACCCAGGAAAATCAATCATGTCCGATATCATTTACATTCCCCAGCGCACGCTGGTGGTGGTCGCTGATGGGCACCAGGCCGTGCTGCTGCGCACCCATGGGATCAGGGCAAATCTGAGCCTGACCGAGGAACAGCGCCTCACCCCACAGAACCTTGACCGCGAAGGCCCGTCCGGGGTCCGCCCCGAGGAGCAAACGCCCCGCCAGACCGACGAGGCGACCTTCGCCAAGCAACTGGCCGAAGCCCTTTACACAATGAAGCAGGCCAACAAGTTCGAGCATCTCGTGCTCGCTGCCGATCCGCAGACCCTGGGTCAGCTGCGCCAAACCATGCACAAGACCGTTTCGGCCAGCATCATGCTGGAGTTGCCCAAGGAACTCACCAGGCAAACAACCACGGAAATCGCCGCCGCCATCCGCGACGCGGCCGGCTGACGCCGACCGCCTCGTTTTGAAGCGCGGCTAGTGCGTCGAGCGCTGGACGGCGACGTTGCGGACCGCTTGCAGCAATGCGGCCCGGGTAAAGGGCTTGGCCAGCAGCGGAACATCGGGTGGCCGGCGAGCGACGTCTTCCAGATCGGCGTAGCCGCTGATGATGACGGCGGGCCATAGCGGCCGCTGCGCCCGCGCGGCTGTGATCAGGTCAAGTCCGGACATGTTGGGCATGGCATAATCGGTGACAATGACGTCGAAGCGGTCCGCCCCGCCCCGGATCAACTCCAGCGCCTCGGTGCCGCTCGCCGCGCAAGTGACCGCATAACCGGCATCGCTCAGATGCATCTGGGTAAGATCGCGCAAACCCACCGCGTCATCGACCAGCAAAATCGTTTGCCCGGCGGTGACAGCCAGCTCCGGCTCGCTGATCGCGTCCGAGATCAGGCTGGGGGCGATCTCGGCGCAGCGCGGCAACCAGACCTCCATAACCGTGCCCGCCCCTACTACGCTCGAAGTGAGCAGCGTTCCCCCCGACTGCTGGGCAAAGCCCAGCACGGAGCTTAAGCCCAGGCCTGTGCCCTTGCCCGCATCTTTGGTGGTGAAGAAAGGCTCGAGCACCCGCTCCAGCAGTTCGGGCGGAATGCCGGTGCCGGTATCGGCGACCGACAGCACGACGTAATCGCCGGCCTTGAGGTCCCCTCTGTCAACCGGCAGGTGCCGGTTGACGCCAGTGATGGTCACCGTGCCGCCCGTCGGCATGGCATCGCGGGCATTGATCACGAGATTCATCAGCGCCAGCTCAAGCTCGCCTCCGTCCACAAAGGCGGGCCAAAGCGCCGCCTCGAGTTCCCAGCTCAGCGTCACGAGCCCACCCAGAACCGGCGCGAGCAAGCCATCAAGCGCCTGCGCCACCGCCTCGATCCGGATCACCTCGGGCTGCAGGTTCTGCCGGCGCGAAAAGGTCAGCATGCGATTAACCAGATGCGCGCCTTGCTGGGCGGCATGGCGCATCATGCCCAAAACCTTGCGGCCGCGTTCATCAAGTTCGCTGCGCCGCTCAAGGAGGCCAATCCCGCTCAGCACGGAAGCCAGAAGATTGTTGAAGTCGTGCGCGATCCCGCCGGTCAGCTTGCCGATCGCATCGAGCTTTTGCGATTGCAGCAATTGGTCCTGGAGCCGGCGCTGTTCGGTGATGTCGCGCAGCGTGCCGACATGAATGCCATCCCGTCCGGAAACCGGCACCCTTTGATCCACGAAGACGCGATAAGTGCCGTCGCGATGCTGCCAGCGATACTCGCCCGGCTTGAAGGCCTCGCCTGCCGCGCCAATGGTCCCGTCGCGATCGTCGGGGTGGATGCGCCCGAGCCAAAGCCTTGCGTCCTCGGCAAAGGCTTCGGGGGAAAACCCGGTCAGGCTCTCGATATCGCCGGCAATGAAGCTGGGCGCCCCAGCCCCGGCCTCGATCTGATAAACCGCAAGCGGCAGGGAGCGCAGCAGCAGGGCCTGGCGCTCTTCGGCCTCGCGCAGCGCCTGGTCCGTGCGCAGCTTTTCGGCCTGGGCGCGCAGCGCCTCGTGCAGCAGCACCTGCTCGCGCTCGGCATTACGCTCGATCTCGCGGGTTTTTTCAAACAGGCTGACAAAGATCTGCACCTTGGAGCGCAGGATGGTGGGATCGAACGGCTTGAACACGAAGTCCACCGCGCCGCTGTCATAGCCGCGCATCAGATGGGCATCTTCCTTGTTGATCGCGGTCAGGAAGATGATCGGGATGTCGCGCGACTGCTCGCGCATGCGCACGAGCTTGGCCGTTTCATAGCCATCGATGCCGGGCATCAGCACATCGAGCAGGATCACCGCGAACTGCTCCTTGAGCAGGAATCGCAGCGCTTCGGTGCCCGAGGACGCGGTGACGATTTCGGCCACATCCTGGAGCACTTCGCTCAGCGCCAGGAGATTGCGCGGATCATCATCCACCACCAGCACGCGTGGACGAGGCGCCGCCCCGGCCAGGCTGTCGCCGGGGCGGCCAAGTTCCATTCCGCTCAGCTCGGTCAAACCCGAGGTCATGCGCGCGTCGCAGTCATGCCCAATGCCGCGCTCCGTTCCCGCGAACGCGCGACCCAGACCCGCAGCAGGGCCAGCAACAAATCAAGATCCACCGGCTTGGCAATGTAATCGGACGCTCCTGCATCGAGGCATTTCTGCCGGTCCCCCTTCATCGCCTTGGCGGTGACCGAGATCAGCGGAATATGCGCCAGAGCCAGGCGGCCCCGGATCGTGCGCATGGTTTCGTAGCCATCCATTTCGGGCATCATGATGTCGACCAGGGCAATATGGGTATCGGGATTTTGCTCGAGGATGGCGATACCCTCGCGCCCGCTTTCGGCATGCAGCACCTCGATGCCGCACGTTTCGAGCATGCTGGTGAGCGAATAAATGTTGCGGATGTCATCGTCGATGATCAGCACTTTGGTGCCCACCAGATCCTGGGTGGCAGCGCGATCGCTTTCGCCCGGGCCGGACGCTGGCTGGCGCGCGACGAGCTCGGTCAGCTGGGACAGGCTTTCGGCGCGCGGCAGGCCGGCAAGGGCGCTGTTTGCGGCCGAGCCCAGCAGCGCTTCGGCATTGGCGCCAAAGATCACCGTCTTGCCCAGAACTGCGCTCCCGTGGCTGCCAAGCCGCCCAAGAGCGGCCTGGTCGTCCTTGGCGGAGCGGCCAATCGCGACCACGACGTGATCATAGCCATCCAGCGCCGCCTCATCGCTGTTGGCCGGCAGCAGCGCCACGGCGGTGACGGCGGTCAGCCCATCCCGGATCGCCTCGGTGGTGGCCAGGCGCCGCTCGGCGTCGGCGTCCACCACGAGCACACGGCGATGATTGCGATCCGGATTGCTGCTGATGGCCTCGAACACGGCCGTCAGCTGCTGCGGATCAACTGGCTTGAGCATCACGCTGGCCGCGCCCTTGGCGGTCAGCTCTGCCGCATGCTCGGCGCCCGAAATCACGTGGATCGGGATCGATGCGGTCTTGGGATCATGCTGCAACAGGTCAAACAGCACCCAGCCATCGATATCGCTGAGCCCAAGATCAAGCGTGATCGCATCGGGCATGGTCTTGCGTGCCAATGACAGCGTGCCCGAACCGGCATTGGACAGCACACCCTTGAGCCCGGCGGAACGGGCGACATCCAGCAGCACCCGGCCAAAGGTCGGGTCGTCCTCGACGATCAGGATCACCTTGTCGCCGGGCTGGATCGTGTTGCGATCATCGCCATCGGGCGCCTCCCCCGGGCTGGCAGGGCTCGCGGGACTGGGCTCGACCGCAGCGGGGCTATGCTGCAGGCCCAGCGTTTCGGGACCATCAAGGGGCACGACAAGGGTGAAAGTCGAGCCCTGGCCGGGCGTGCTCTGCACCTTGAGTTCGCCCCCCAGGAGATTGGCGATCTCGCGGCTGATCGAGAGCCCAAGCCCGGTGCCGCCATATTTGCGGCTGGTCGTGCCATCGGCCTGCTGGAAGGCTTCAAAGATCAGCTTCTGCTTTTCCTCGGGAATGCCGATGCCGGTATCGCTGACGGCGACAGCGAGCATGCGACTCCCGCCCTGGCCGTGCGCATCCACCGCTTCGAGGCCGAAGCGGAGTTTGACCTGCCCTTGTGCGGTGAACTTGAAGGCGTTCGATAGGAGGTTCAGCACCACCTGCTGCAGCCGCTTTTCGTCGGTGCGCATGGTTTCGGGCAGCGCCGGATCGATGTCGATGGCAAAGTTCAGCCCCTTGTCGGTGGCGAGCTGGCGGAAGGTGCGCTCCATATGCTGGCGCAGCTGGGTCAGCTTCACATGACCGATATCGATGGAAACTGTGCCGGACTCGATCTTGGAGAGATCGAGAATGTCGTTGATGAGGTTGAGCAGGTCCGTGCCCGCCGCATTGATGGTGCGCGCGAATTCCACCTGCTTGTCGTTCAGGTTCCCCTGCTGGTTGGAGGCGAGGAGCTTGGACAGGATCAGCAGCGAATTGAGCGGCGTGCGCAGCTCGTGGGACATATTGGCCAGGAACTCGGACTTGTATTTGGAGGTCAGGGCCAGCTGTTCGGCCTTTTCCTCCAGCGCCCGGCGCGCCATTTCGATTTCGAGATTCTTGTTTTCGACCTGCTTTTTCTCGTTTTCGAGCAGCTGCGCCTTTTCCTGCAGCTCCTCGTTGGTAGCGTGCAGTTCTTCCTGCTTTTTGGTGAGTTCGGACTGACGCGACTGCAGCTCGGCGGTCAGCAGCTGGGACTGCTTGAGCAGCCCCTCGGTGCGCATGGTGGCCGCAATGGTATTGAGCACGATGCCCACCGATTCCATCAGCTGGTTGAGGAAGCTCTGATGGGTGTCGTTGAACTCGCTGAACGAGGCGAGCTCGATCACGGCCTTTACTTCCTCTTCAAACAGCGCCGGCAGGATGATCACATTGGCCGGATCGGCCGAGCCGAGGCCCGAGCTGATCTTGAGGAAATCGGGCGGCACATTGTCGAGCATGATGACGCGCCGGTCGGCGGCGCTTTGCCCGATCAGCCCTTCGCGCAGCGCCACCTGGCTGCGGATCTGGGCATGGCTTTCCGCCCCATAGCTGGCGGCGAGTTCCAGCCGGGTTTCGCTGTCTTCGCGCGTCGTCACATAGAACACGCCATATTGCGCGTTCACCAATGGGGCGAGCTCGCTCATGATCAGGCGCGACACGGTCGAGAGGTCGCGCTCGCCCTGCAGCATGCGCGAAAAGCGCGCCAGGTTGGTCTTGAGCCAATCCTGCTCGGCATTCTTGAGGGTCTGATCCTTGAGATTGCGGATCATCTCGTTGATGTTGTCCTTGAGCGCGGCGACCTCGCCCGAGGCTTCCACCGAAATGGAGCGCGTCAGGTCGCCCTTGGTCACGGCTGTCGACACTTCGGCAATGGCGCGCACCTGGGTGGTGAGGTTCGCCGCCAGCTGGTTCACATTGTCGGTGAGGTCGCGCCAGAGGCCCGCGGCACCCGGCACGCGCGCCTGGCCGCCGAGCTTGCCCTCGATGCCCACTTCGCGCGCCACATTGGTCACCTGGTCGGCAAAGGTGGCGAGCGTTTCGATCATGCCGTTGATGGTTTCGGCAAGGGCGGCGATTTCGCCCTTGGCATCCACCGCGAGCTTGCGCTTGAGGTTACCCTGCGCCACCGCGGTCACCACTTCGGCAATGCCGCGCACCTGGTTGGTGAGGTTGGTCGCCATCAGGTTCACATTGTCGGTGAGGTCTTTCCAGGTGCCGGCAACGCCTTCCACCCGCGCCTGGCCCCCGAGCTTGCCCTCGGTACCCACTTCGCGCGCCACGCGCGTCACTTCGCCGGCAAAGGAGTTGAGCTGGTCCACCATGGTGTTGATGGTGGATTTAAGCTCGAGGATCTCGCCCTTCACGTCCACGGTGATCTTCTTGGACAAGTCACCCGAGGCCACGGCGGTCGTCACCTCAGCGATATTGCGCACCTGACCGGTGAGGTTCGCCGCCATCAGGTTCACGTTGTCGGTCAAATCCTTCCAGGTGCCACCAACGCCGCGCACCTGCGCCTGCCCACCGAGCTTGCCTTCGGTGCCCACTTCACGCGCCACGCGGGTCACTTCCGAGGCAAAGGAATTGAGCTGGTCCACCATGGTATTGATGGTGTCCTTGAGCTCGAGGATTTCCCCGCGCACCGCCACGGTGATCTTCTTGGACAAGTCACCCGAGGCCACGGCGGTGGTCACTTCGGCGATGTTACGCACCTGGCCTGTGAGGTTGGCGGCCATAGCGTTCACATTATCGGTCAGGTCCTTCCAGGTGCCGGCAACGCCGCGCACCTGCGCCTGGCCGCCCAGCTTGCCATCGGTGCCCACTTCGCGCGCCACGCGCGTCACTTCCGAAGCAAAGGAGTTGAGCTGGTCCACCATCGTATTGATGGTGTTCTTGAGCTCGAGGATTTCGCCCTTCACGTCCACCGTGATCTTTTTGCTGAGGTCACCCGAAGCCACAGCGGTGGTCACTTCCGCGATGTTGCGCACCTGGCCGGTCAGGTTCTGCGCCATCGAGTTCACATTGTCGGTCAGATCCTTCCAGGTGCCGGCCACGCCCTCCACATGGGCCTGGCCCCCGAGCTTGCCTTCGGTACCCACTTCGCGCGCCACGCGCGTCACTTCACCGGCGAAGGAATTGAGCTGGTCCACCATGGTGTTGATGGTGTCCTTGAGCTCGAGGATTTCGCCCTTCACATCCACGGTGATCTTTTTGCTGAGGTCGCCGCGCGCCACGGCGGTGGTCACCTCGGCGATATTGCGCACCTGACCGGTCAGGTTCGCCGCCATCAGGTTCACATTGTCGGTCAGATCCTTCCAGGTGCCGCCGACGCCCTTCACATCGGCCTGGCCGCCGAGCTTGCCTTCGGTGCCCACTTCGCGCGCCACGCGCGTCACTTCCCCGGCAAAGGAATTGAGCTGGTCCACCATGGTGTTGATGGTCGACTTCAGCTCGAGGATTTCGCCCTTCACGTCCACGGTGATCTTTTTGGAAAGGTCACCAGAGGCCACGGCGGTGGTCACCTCAGCGATATTGCGCACCTGACCGGTCAGGTTCGCCGCCATCAAATTCACATTGTCGGTGAGATCCTTCCAGGTGCCGCCAACGCCGCGCACCTGCGCCTGGCCGCCCAGCTTGCCCTCGGTACCCACTTCGCGCGCCACGCGCGTCACTTCCGAAGCAAAGGAGTTGAGCTGGTCCACCATGGTGTTGATGGTGGATTTGAGCTCGAGGATTTCCCCCTTCACGTCCACGGTAATCTTTTTGGACAAATCGCCCGAGGCCACGGCGGTGGTCACTTCGGCGATGTTGCGCACCTGACCAGTCAAATTTTCGGCCATCAGGTTCACATTGTCGGTGAGGTCCTTCCAGGTGCCGCCGACGCCTTCCACCCGCGCCTGACCGCCCAGCTTGCCTTCGGTGCCCACTTCGCGCGCCACGCGCGTTACTTCCGAAGCAAAGGCGTTGAGCTGGTCCACCATGGTATTGATGGTGTTCTTGAGCTCGAGCACCTCGCCCTTCACCTCCACGGTGATCTTGCGGCTCAAGTCGCCATTGGCGACGGCCGTGGTCACTTCGGCAATGTTGCGCACCTGGCTGGTCAAGTTGGCCGCCATGGAGTTCACATTGTCGGTGAGGTCCTTCCAGGTGCCGGCCACGCCCTTGACCTGCGCCTGGCCGCCAAGCTTGCCCTCGGTGCCCACTTCACGCGCCACGCGCGTCACTTCCGAGGCAAAGCTGTTAAGCTGATCGACCATGGTGTTGACCACCTTGCCGATGCGCAGGAACTCGCCGCGCAGCGGACGGCCATCGATCTCTTCCATCATCGATTGGCTGAGATCGCCCTTGGCCACCGCCCCGATCACGCGCGCCACTTCCGCCGTGGGCTGCACCATGTCTTCGATCAGCTCGTTCACCGAGCGCACGCTGGCTTCCCAGCTGCCGCTGGCATTGCGCACATGCGCGCGCTCGCCGATGCGCCCATCCTTGCCCACCACGCGCCCCAGACGGGCAAATTCATCGGTCAGCGCCTCGTTGAGCTCAACGATTTCGTTGAAGCTCTGGGCGATCTCGAAGTCGATGCCGTCGAAATCTCCGTCGAGCCGTACCGAAAAATCGCCGCGCCGGAAGGCGCGCAGGGCGTTGAGGATATGACGGCGATCGAGCTGTTGGGTGGGGGCGGTCATGGTCAAGGCAGTGTGCTCCTCATCGCGGCCAGTCAGCCTCTTGCGGGCGGCCAAAACTCTTCTAGCGCAAGCGCAAACAGATGGCATGGATTTGTTAAAAGCGAAACGAAACTCGCTGTGAGGGTTGATCCATGCGTTGACCGCTCCTACACCCCTGTGTAATGAGCCCGCCCGCGCCATCTGAGTCTGACTTTGTCGAGATGATCGAGAGCTGTCTGGACTCCGTCTGGTCGCTCGAGCTCTTGCTGCTGCTGTATTCCCAGCCCGAGCGCAGCTGGACGACGACAAGCCTCGTGACCGAGCTGCGCAGCAGCGAACTTGTCGTGGCCCAATCGGTGCGGGGCCTGGTTGAGGCGGGGCTGGTGGTGCAACTCGAGCCAGGCAAGCTGCGCTTTTCAGCAGCCTCGCCCGACGTCGCCGGCTTTGTGGCACGGCTCGAGCGCGACTATCGCGCGCGCCCCAACTATATTCGCCGAATAATCGTTGGTCGATCCAACGCCAAACTGCAATCCTTTTCCGACGCGTTCCTGCTCAGAAAGCCATCCAAGTGAACGAGGCTATTCCGGTTGCCATTTACGTGCTGTGCATGCTGGCCAGCGCCGCCTGCACCGGGCTGCTGTTGCGCGGGTTCTGGCGCAGCCGCACGCCCCTGCTGTTCTGGGCCGGAATCTGCTTTCTGTTCCTGACTCTCAACAGCGTGATCGTCCTGTTTGACCTCTTGATCTTCCCGCTATACGACCTGCGGGCTTGGCGGCATGCCGCTTCGCTGGCCGCGGTCAGCGTGTTGATCTTCGGTCTGGTCTGGGAATCGGAGTAGGCGATGTTCGACTTCGTTTCCGGCCTGATCACGATGGGCTTTGTGGTTTCCGGGCTGTTTTTCCTGCGCTTCTGGGTGCGCACCCGCCAATTGCTGTTTGCAGCCTTTGCGGCGGCGTTCTGGCTGCTGGCGGCCAACCAGGCGCTGCTGGCGCTGTCCGGCTTGCCGGCCGAAGAACGCAGCTGGCTTTACCTGCTGCGCCTGTCAGCCTTTGTGCTCATCATCATCGCCATCGTCCTCAAGAACCGACGCTAGGCCGGCATCACCCCGCGCTAGGGCCGGTGGAGCGATCGACTGGCGCAACGCCAGCGGGCAATCCATTTTCATGCGCACCGGCCGCTCCGCCTTGATGACGGCCGCATCAAACAGCGCCCCAACCGCCCAGCGCGCCATCTCGTCATGGGGCAGCACCACGCTCGAAAGCGGCGGCTGCAGATAGCGCACCAGATCCTCGTCGTCGTAACCCATCACCGAAAGATCATCGGGCACGCGAAGGCCGCGATTGCGGATAGCGTCGCAAGCACCCACCGCCATCCGGTCATTAAAGCAAAACAAGGCAGTGGGCGGCTCGGGCAGCGCCAATAGCTGCGCGGTGAGATCGCGCCCGCCCGTCACGGTAAATCCGCCCGCAAGGATAAGGTCTGGGTCCACCGGCACATCCCAGCTCGCCAGGGCCCGGCGATAGCCGAGCTCCCGGTCCCGCGCCGCTTCCATCCAGCTTTCCCCCGCCAGATGCGCAATGCGGCGATGCCCGGCCTTGAGCAGGGCTTCGGTGGCCGCAAAGGCGCCCGCCACATCGCCCGGCAACACGGCAGGAAACCTTCGCTCGTCATCGTGGCAGTTCAACAAAATGGTCGGGATAGCTTTCAGCCGCTCGGGCGGGGTCACCCCCTGGGTCACCAGGGCTGCATAAACCACCCCCTGCAATTGCGTCGCTGCCAAGAGATCAAGTGCCGCTTCTTCCAGCGCCTCGTCGCGCCGGGTACAAAACACTGCGACGATGCAATCATGCAGCGCCGCCTCGTCGCGCGCCCCTTCGATGAACTGGGCGGCAAAGGGGGTCGTCGTCACATCGTCGATCAGCAGCCCGATCACCCGGGCCCCGGTTGGTGAGCGGTGCAGGCGCTGCGTCTTGCGGTAGCCCAGCGCATCGGCGGCTTCCAGCACCCGCTGCCGGGTGGCCGCCCCGACCCGGGCATTCTCCACCTCATTGAGCACGAGCGACACGGTGGCTTGCGAAACCCCGGCGTGATTGGCGATGTCGGTCATTGTCGCGCGCTTGCCCATCGCCTTCTCCTTGCCTCAAGCTCCCCCGCACCCAATCTAGGGGTGCGATGGTGCGGCTTGCTTAGCCTCTTGCCGGCGAACTCCGCCAGCGCTAGAGCTGATAATAATATTATCAAACCCCGAGCTGATATTAGCGCAGCCCGGCCGGAGTGCACAACATGACGCAAGCAGCGGTTGAAGCGGGCGAAGGACTGCGGGCAGTTCTGTCGCTTGATGGTGAGTGGAGCTTCACGCACGAGAGCGACGGGCGAACGCGCACCGCTGATGTGCCCAACCCATGGCAGGCCGAGTTCGCCGATCTGCGCTATGCCTCGGGGCGAGCCATTTATGGCCGCAGCTTTTCCGTCCCCGCTGATTGGGACGGCGGCACCCTGGTGCTCTGCTTTGGCGCCGTGAGCTATTTGGCCGAAGTCAGCCTCAATGGCACGCCGCTGGGCAGCCATGAAGGCGGCTACCTGCCCTTTGAGATCGTGCTCCCGCCGGGCACAAGGGGCGAGAACCAGCTCGAGGTCGCGGTCACCCTGCCCTCGGGCGACCGGCGCAACTACCCGGACTTTCCGTTTTCCGAAATCCCTCACGGCAAGCAAAGCTGGTACGGCCCCTCGGGCGGCATCTGGCAGTCAGTCACGCTGGAGCGGCGCGGGGTCGCCCATCTCACCGGCTGCGCCATCACCCCTGATCCAGATACCGGCGCGGTGCTCGCGCGGCTGACCCTGTCCGCCCCGGCACAAGTCGCCCTTTCCGTGCTGGCGAACGATGGCACCGTAGTCGCAACTGCAACGGGCGACGCCACGGCCGGGCAAAGCGAGTTCAGCCTTGCCGTCACGGACCCGCTGCTTTGGTCGCCGGAGCACCCCCATCTCTACCGCCTGCAAGTCGAGCTCAGCAGCCCGGTGGGCGTCAGCGACCGCACCGAGCACAGCTTTGGCTTTCGCAAAGTCGAGTCGCGCGACGGCAAGCTGTTCCTTAATGGGGAGCCGCTTTATATGCGCGGCGCGCTCGACCAGGATTATTATCCCGAAGGCATCTGCACCCCGCCTTCGCTCGAATTCATCGAGGACCATTTCCGCAAATCCAAGGAGCTAGGCCTCAATCTGCTGCGCTGCCACATCAAGGTGCCCGACCCGCGCTACTATGAAGTTGCGGACCGGATGGGCATGCTGATCTGGACCGAAATCCCCAATGTTGCGACCCTGACCCTGGCTTCGGCCGAGCGGCTGCGCCAGACGATGAAGGGCATTCTCGAGCGCGACGGCAACCACCCCTCCATCATCTGCTGGACCATCATCAACGAAGACTGGGGCACGCGGCTGGTGGAAAACGCCGACCACCGCGCCTGGCTCAAGGAAACCTTCGACTGGCTTAAGGCGCTCGATCCCACCCGCCTTGTGGTCGACAACTCGCCCTGCATTCCCAATTTCCACGTCAAGACCGACCTCAACGATTATCATTACTACCGCTCCGTGCCCGAGCGCCGCGCCGAATGGGAGCGCCTGACCGAGGAATTCGCTGGGGGCGCCGACTGGACCTTCTCGCCCCATGGCGATGCCGAGCGCACCGGCGACGAGCCGTTGATCGTGTCCGAATTTGGCGTCTGGGGCCTGCCGCACCCGCAGCAGGTCGCCAATCCCGATGGCTCGGAGCCCTGGTGGATGGAAACCGGCTTTGGCTGGGGCGACAGCTCGGCCTATCCGCATGGGCTGCAGAACCGGTTCGCCGCCTATCATCTCGACGAGGTGTTCGGCAGCTTTGATGCCTTTATCGAAAAGGTGCAGTGGTACCAGTTCGACAATCTCAAATACCAGATCGAGGCGATGCGGGCCCGCCAGCCCATCCAGGGCTATGTGATCACCGAGATCACCGATGTGCATTGGGAAGCCAATGGGCTCCTCGACATCCGGCGCAATCCGCGCGTGTTCCACGAGCGCTTCCCCCAGATCAACGCCGATCTCGTGATCGTGCCCAATATCCTCCATTATTCCGGCTGGGCCGGCGAAAAGTTCAGCTTCGGCCTTTCCATCGCCACCGGGGGCACCCGCCTGCCGGCCGGCGCGATCCTCCACTGGTCGCTCGCCGATGGCCCCTCGGGCACCATCCCCGTCCCCCAGGCGGACGCACTGGAAGTGATCGATCTCACCCCAACCGAGCTGCAACTGCCGGGCTATGACAGCAACCGGATCGCGACGCTGTCTTTCGCCTTGCGCATTGGCGAGCAGGAACTGGCGCGCAACAGCGTCGACCTTTCGGTCTTCACCCCGCGCCAATCCCAGCGCGAGCTGCGCCTTCATACTCGGGACGGCAGTCTTGCTGCTTTCCTGCAGGGCCTTGGCTACAGCATCGTATCGGCCGCCCATGCCGATGTGACCGTTGTTTCCATGCTCGACGCCCAGGACATCGAGGCAATGCGCTTTGGCGCGCGTTATCTGGTGCTAGCCCATCCCAAGCTGCAGGAAAAAAAGAACCTGCGCGCCGATGCCCCCCGGCGCGAACCGCCCAACATGCCGGTTGAGGACGAACAGCCGGGCCTGCATATGGGCTTTGAAACCCAGCTGCCCAATATCGCGCTCCATCCGCGCCAGGGCACGATCTGGCGGGGCGACTGGATCGCCAATTTCAGCTGGATCAAGCGCAATGGTGCCTTTGCGGCCTTGCCCGGCGGCCCCATGCTGGACATCGCCTATGACCGGGTCGTCCCCCGCCATGTGCTCGGGGGCATGCGCGACTGGGAATATGACGGCCTCGTGCATGCCGGGCTGGTCGTGGGCTGGGTGCATAAGCCAGCGGCCACCATCATCGAGCGCCGGATCGGGCGCGGCGCGCTGGTTGCCACCACCTTCCGGGTGATGCAGGACCCGCCCGGCGTTGATCCGGTGGCCGCAACCCTGCTCGATGGCATGCTCGCCACCATCGCCCAGCTGGAGCTAAACTAAGCACAAACAAGGGGCCGCTATCGCCGCGGCCCCAGCCCTCAGCCCGCGAGCATGCTGCCCGTGCTCATGCGGCGCTGATGCCAGGACAGTGCTTCTTCCAGCAGATGGGGCGTATGCCCGCCTCGGGCGCAGGCGCGCGTGAAATAATCCTCGAGCTGCGCCCGGTAGTCGGGGTGCACGCAATTGTCGATGATGGCGCGGGCCCGCTCGCGCGGCGCCAGGTCTCGCAGATCGGCGAGGCCACATTCCGTGATGACGATATCGACGTCATGCTCGCTGTGATCCACATGGCTCACCATCGGCACCACCGAAGAGATCGTGCCGCCCTTGGCCATGGATCGCGTCACAAAGATCGACAGATAGGCATTGCGCGCAAAATCCCCCGAGCCGCCGATGCCATTCATCATCTGGGTGCCGTTCACATGGGTCGAGTTCACATTGCCATAAAGGTCGAACTCGAGCGCGGTGTTGATCGCGATGATCCCGAGCCGCCGCACCACTTCGGGGTGGTTGCTCATTTCCTGGGGCCGCAGCACCAGCCGATCGCGATAGCGGTCAAGATTGGTGAAGACGCGCCCGGCACATTCCGCCGTCAGGGTGATCGACGAGGCCGAGGCAAACACCAGCTTGCCGGTATCAAACAGATCAAAGGTGGAATCCTGCAGCACCTCGGAATACATCTTGAGGTGATGGAACGGCCCATCGCCCAGCCCCGCCAGCACCGCATTGGCGATGGTGCCGATCCCCGCCTGCAGCGGCTGCAATGACAGATCAAGCCGTCCGGCGGCCACTTCGCTTTCCAGCAAGCCGATAAGCTTATCCGCGATGGCGTTGGTATCGGCATCGGGCCGTTCATTGTTGGAGGCGCTGTCGGCAGTATGGGTCAAGACAATCGCCACGATCTTGTCGGGATCGACCGGCACATAAGGCAGGCCCACCCGGCTGTCGACTGCAACGATCGGAATCGGCAGGCGCGTGGGGCGCTTGGAGGGGAAATAGATGTCGTGCAGCCCTTCCAGCGCCAGGGGCTGGGCGAGGTTGATCTCGACGATGAGCTTTTTAGCCAGAACGGCAAAGCTGGCCGAATTGCCCACCGAGGTACTGGGCACGATGCCCCCGGCCTCGGTGATCGCTGCCGCCTCCACAATGGCGTAGTCCATCACCCCAAGTTGCCCCGAGCGCAGATGCTCCACCGTTTCGCTCAAGTGCTGGTCGATAAACATCACCTCGCCCCGGTTGATGGCGGCGCGCAGCGTCGTATCCACCTGAAACGGCATGCGGCGCGCCAAAACGCCCGCTTCGGTCAACACCCGGTCGACGTCATGGCCCAGCGAAGCCCCGGTAATGAGGGTGATCTTGAACGGATCAAGCGCTGCCCGTTCCGCCATGGCCAGCGGCACCGCCTTGGCGTCCCCGGCGCGCGTGAACCCGCTCATGCCCACCAGCATGCCATCCGCCAGCCGGTCGGCCGCTTCGCGCGCCGTGCAAATGCGCTCGAGCAGTTCGGGGCGGCGGATCCGGGCGGCGAGTTCGGCTTGGTTCAACACATCAGCACCAGGGTAGTTGGGGGAAAAGCGGGCGCGCGGCCCGGGCGTGATTTGCCGATGGTTGCCCTAGCGGGACATAAACACCGGGATCACCGCTTCACTCAGCAACACCCGGGTGACGCCGCCCAGCAGGCGCTCGCGCATGCGCGAATGGCTATAAGCCCCGGCAACAATCAGTTGGGCGCGCAGCTTTTCCGCCTCGTTCTGGATCGCTTCGGCGGCATTGCGCCAGCCGGCGATCTCCCGGAGCTCCACCGCCACCCCATGCCGGCTGAGATAGCGGGCAATATCGCCGCCCTCGACCACGCCGCTGGCTTCACCCGGCTCATCGGTGACCATGGCGACGACGACCCGCCCCGCCAGTTTCAGCAGCGGCAGCGCATCCTTGACCGCTCGCGATGATTCACGTGTGTCTTTCCACGCCACCAGCACCATATCGAGCGGGCTCGCGGCAGCTTTCATCGGCGGCAGCCACAAGCAGCCGGTGCCCGATTCAAACAACACGGCTTCCTCAATCTGGGGATCCTGCGCTCCTTTCCCGTAGGGCCTGGTGCCAACGAAAAGGTCGGCGGTCTGCGCTTCGGCCGCCATTTGACTGCCCACCGTCCCGGCAAAACCCGAAACAACGCGCAGCTCGGTGGGCAATCCCATCTTGTCGAGACGATCTTCGAGTGCTGCCTGCCGCTCGCGCGTGAGCCGCTCGGCCTCGTTGATCATTTCCTGCAACATCAAGCCCAGTGACGCTTCGGGCCCGGCAAAAATCTCGGGCCGCATATGCACAAGGAGCCCCGTCAGGTGCGCCTCGAAGCTGCGGGCAATTGTTTCGGCGGTGGTCAGGCGAAACTCGTCCTCGGGGGACCCGGTGAGTTGAACCACAATATCCTTCATCTGCCACTCCCGTTGCCGGCCAGCTCACAGGGCCATCACACCAGACTAGCAAGGCCAAGGCGGGGCGACCTTGACCTCGGTCAAGTCGGCGGGCCACCTCCGTTGCCACGCGGAGCCTTGCTCAAACCATCAAGGCCCGCTAGCGGGTATGCCGATGCAATTGATTCCCGACTTCGACCTGCGACCCTGCAACACCTTTGGCCTGTCAGCCAAGGCGCGCTTTGGCACGACGATCAACACGCCCGAAGACATCCCGGCGCTGCTGGATGCGGCCGAGCGGCTAAACCTGCCGCTCCGCATCCTGGGCCAGGGCAGCAATGTGGTGCTGCGCCCCGTTTTCGAGGGGATCGTGGCGCAGATGGCGATCAAGGGCCGCCAGATCCTGCAAGATACACCCGAGCAAACGATCATCGAAGCCGGCGCCGGGGAAAACTGGCACGACTTCGTCAGCTACACCGTCGCCAACGGCATGCCCGGGCTCGAGAACCTGGCGCTTATTCCCGGCACGGTGGGCGCGGCTCCGGTGCAAAATATCGGCGCCTACGGGCTCGAGTTGGCCGACCGCTTCGCCTCGCTTTCCGCCTATGACACGCACGAGCAGTGCTTCGTGCGATTGGCCCTCGAGGATTGCGCGTTCAGCTACCGGCAAAGCCTGTTCAAGCGCGAGCCCAACCGCTTCATCGTTGCCGCCGTGCGCTTCGCCCTGCCTCGTCCTTGGACACCCAATCTGCGCTATGCCGGATTGTCGGAATTGCCGGCGGACGCCAGCCCCCAGGCGGTCATGGACCGGGTGGTCGAGCTGCGCCGCTCCAAGCTCCCCGACTGGACCCAAACCGGCAATGCCGGCTCGTTCTTTCATAACCCGGTGGTTGATGCCACGACAGTCGATCGTATTCGCGCCTCCTATCCCGGCGCACCCGCTTATGCGCAGCCCGATGGGCGCAGCAAGCTATCGGCGGGCTGGCTGATCGAGCAGAGCGGGTTCAAGGGCCTGCGCATTGGCGGCGCCGGCGTGTCCGAGCGGCACGCCCTCGTCGTGGTCAATCATGGCGGCGCAACCTATGCCGATATCGCCGAGATCAGCGATCGCGTCCGCACGGGCGTCGAAGCGCAATTCGGCGTTATCCTCGTGCAGGAGCCCGAAACCATATGAGCGTCACCATCTACCACAATCCCGATTGCGGTACCTCGCGCAACACCCTTGCCATGATCCTCCAAAGCGGCGTCGAGCCGAACGTGGTGGAATATCTCAAAACCCCACCCGGCCGCGCCACGATCCGCGAACTCGTCGCCGATGCCGGCCTGACGCTGCGCGAGGCGCTGCGCCAGAAGGGCACGCCCTTTGACGCGATGGGACTGGGGGACCCTTCGGTCGATGAGGAGGCCATGCTGGACGCCGTCGCGGCGCACCCGATCCTGCTCAACCGGCCCTTTGTGGTGACTGCCAAAGGCACCCGCCTGTGCCGCCCCTCCGAGCTCGTGCTCGAGATCCTGGAAAACCCCGCGATCGGCCCGTTCACCAAGGAAGATGGCGAAGTGGTGGTCGATGCCGAGGGCCGCCGCGTGGTTTGATCGCGCAGCGCCGGGTTTTGCCCGGCGCCGCAAACTTCAGTTCAGTGCCGCCTGGTAGATCGCCAGCACATCTTCGATGCTCATCGCGCGCGGATTGTTGTCCATCAGCCGGCGAATGGCATGGGCTTCGACGGCCCAGTCGGGCAAGGCCGCGCCCTCAGCACCATGCGCGCCAAGGCCCATCTCGACCCCCAGCTGCCGGCAGAACTGCATTGCCCCGGCCAGCACCGCTCCAGGGCGTTCTGCGGGCGGCAGCCCCAGCATCTCCATGATCTCGGCGGTCTTGTCGGGCCGCGCGGGCTGGTTGAAGGCCAGCACATGCGGAAAGATGATCGCATTGGCGAGGCCGTGGGGCAGCTTGAGCCGCGTGCCCAGTGGATAGGCCAGCGCATGGCCGGCCGCCGTGTTCACGGGCCCAAGGCAAATGCCGCCATAATAGGAGGCGAGCATCATCCCCGCCCGCGCTTCGGTGTCCGAACCATTGGCCACGGCCCGCGCCAGAAAGCGCCCGACCAGTTCGATCCCCAGCCGCGCATAGCCATCGATCAGCGGATGGGCCTTGATATTGGTGAAGGCCTCAACGCAATGGGCCAGCGCATCCACGCCCGTCGCCGCCGTCACCGCCGAAGGCACCGAATAGGTCAGCTCCGGATCGAGAATGGCAAGGTCGGCCAGCATGAACTGGCTTTCGATCGCGAGCTTGGCGAGGGTCTCGGGATTGGTCACGAGCGCGCGGATCCCCGCTTCCGAGCCGGTGCCCGAAGTGGTCGGCACCTGGGCCAGTGCCGTGCGCCGTCCCTTGACCTTGCCCGGCCCCACCACATCAAGAATGGTGTCCGTGCTGTCCCACAGGACGGCCACGAGCTTGGCGACATCCATCACCGAGCCGCCGCCCAACCCGATCACCAGATCGGGCTTGAAGGCGCGCGCCGCCGCCAGCACCCGTTCCACCGCCGGCAGGTCCGGCTCGGGCGGCAGGTCGACAAACAGTTCAACCGCGCCGGCAAGGCCGATGCGCTCGACAAAGCCCTGGGTCGGCGGCATTGCCACAACGAAGACGCGGCTGAACGCGCCGGCCCATTCGCCGAGCTTGCTGATCGCGCCGGCGCCGATTTCCAGCCGCGCCGGCTGCAGCAAGGTAATCGGCCGTGCCATGGAAAGAGTGGCTTCAGCCATTGTCCTGCGCCTCAAGTTCGGCCATCTGGCCCCAAACAGTTTCGAGCTGAGCGGCGTCAAGTTCCACCAGCGGCGGGCGCACCCGCGTCCAGCCGGGATGACCGCGCCGCTTGGCCAGCATCGCCTTGATGGTGGGCAGTTGCACATAGGCATTGGAGAGGTTGCGCCAGGCCTCGATCCGGCTCTGCGCCTGGGCCACCTGCTCGGCTTGCGCCGGATCGTGCCAGCCATCGAAAACGACGCGCAGATGCGCCCCGATCAGATTGGACGAAGAGGTGATGCACCCCGCCCCGCCCGACTGCAGCAGCGGCAGCATGAAGGGATCGGCGCCAGAGAGCACCGAAAAATTCTCGAAGGCGCCAGCGAAAGCCTGCATGCTCTCAAGCTTGCCCGAGCTGTCCTTGATGCCGACGATCAAGCCCGGGAACGCCTCGCGCAACCGGCCGACCAATTCGAGTGACAACCCCACCTGAGCGATAGGGGGAATGTGATACAGCACGACGCGCAGCGCATCGCTGCCCACGGCCTCGATCACCTCGGCGTAAAAGCGAAACAGGCCCTCGTCGCTCACGCCCTTGTAGTAAAAGGGCGGCAGCACCACGACAGCCTTGACCCCGGCATCCACCGCATGGCGCACGAGGGTCACGGTATCGGGCACATTGGTCTGCGAAGTGCCGGGCAGCAGGCGCTGCGGATCGATGCCGCTGCTGATTACCTGCTCGAGCAGCGCCTGGCGCTGGGCAATGGAAAAGCTGTTAGCTTCCCCCGTCGTGCCCAATAGTGCGATGCCGTCGCAACCCTCATCGAGCAGCGCATCGCAGTGGGCGGCAAACGCAGCGTGGTCAGGCGTGCCATCCGCCGCCACCGGCGTGGCCGAAGCGCAGAACACCCCATGGATGGGCAGGTTCAGGGCCGTATTCATGTGTTTTTTCCTGCAACGAGGCGACGCGCATAGGCGATCGCGGCATTCATATTGGTGTGGTTGGCCTTGCCGGTGCCGGCAATGTCGAAGGCCGTGCCATGGTCAACCGAAGTGCGATCGATCGGCAGGCCGAGCGAGACATTGACCGCGGTATCGAAGGCCACGAGCTTGATGGGGATATGCCCCTGGTCGTGATACTGGGCGATCACGAGGTCGAACCCACCATTGTAGGCGCGGTGATAAACCGTATCGGCTGAGATCGGCCCCTGCACCTCGATGCCTTCGGCACGGGCCATGGCGACGGCGGGGGCCACCTGCACATCATCCTCGGTGCCAAACAAACCGCCTTCCCCGCAATGGGGATTGATGCCGGCCACGGCAATGCGCGGCTTGGCGTAGCCGATGCGCTTGAGATGCTCGTTGCCGGCACGGATGGTCGCGAGGATCCGCTCGGGCGTCGCCCGGTCGATCGCTGTTTTGAGCGACACATGGGTGGAGACATGGATAACCTTGAGCCGCTCGGAAGCGAGCAGCATGAAGGCCGACTTTTGCCCCGTCAGCGCCGCGAGCATGCCGGTATGACCATCATAGTGATGCCCGGCCAGGTTGAGCGCTTCCTTGTTGATGGGCGCGGTCACGATGCAGCCGATGCGGCCGGCTTCGGAATCGCGCACTGCCTTTTCGATGAAGCGGAAAGCGGCGTCGCCGCCGCGCGGATCGAGCTTGCCCCAGGGCAGCGGCCCGCCTTCGATAGGCAGGTCTTCCACTACGCCATCAAGATCGAGCGTTACGCCGGTGGCGGCCAGCGCCAGTTCCAGCGTCGCCCGGTCGCCATAGATGCGGGTGCGCGCCCGGTCCTCGGGGCTCATCTCGCTGAGCGCACGCACGCTGATCTCGGGTCCGACCCCGGCGGGGTCGCCCATGGTAATGCCGATTACATCGCTCATGCAGCGCCTCCATCGATCCAGCCCTGGGGCAGCCGGACATATTTGATTGCCCGCCGGAAATAAGTGTAGGCGACATGGATCGCCCCGCCCTCGCCCTCCAGCAGATAGGGATAGGACAATTCCTTGTTGCGGCCGTCTTCCGAATTGTTGGACAGGCACGTGCCGGGGCTGTCATCGATGACGCGACGAAGGGGCCAGGTCAGCCCGCCATCGCTCGAAACGCAGAGGCTCAGCGGCGCGCGCGGCACGCCCCAGATCGGCTGGCAGCCGCCCGTGGCGTCGGGCCGATCGTCGCCCGCTTCGATCTCGTCATAAAGCGAGACGCGCCGATCGCTTGAAGTGGCCGCAGAAGCGGGATTGCACACCATGGCCAGCCGTCCATCGCGCAGGCGCACCACATTGATCGAGGAATTGTTGTTGGGCACATCGGTCGGCGCGGGGGCCGACCAGGTGAGGCCGCCATCAAGGCTTTCCGAGCGGTGCACGAAGTCCGACTGCCGGCGGCGATAAAAGGCCACCATATGCTCGCCATCGAGCGGCACGATGGTCATATGCACCGAGCCGATGGAGCCGGGCACTTCGGTCAGCTGCCAGCTCTCGCCATCGTCATGGCTGACGGCGACGCCCGCGGTATCATGGCTGCCGTTCCAGCGCTGGCCGGGGCGCGGGATGCAGCGGAA
Source organism: Devosia sp. Z11_6 (assembly GCF_058133665.1). Lineage (NCBI taxonomy): Bacteria > Pseudomonadati > Pseudomonadota > Alphaproteobacteria > Hyphomicrobiales > Devosiaceae > Devosia > Devosia sp. Z11_6. The sequence continues at coordinate 769,718 of NZ_JBYUNQ010000002.1, read as the reverse complement.
CACCGGCATCATCCAGGCACCATCGGCGCGGCGCACAAAGCGGGCGCGCACAAACGTACCCAGGGGCAGATCGACCAGCCGCGGCTCGCCACCGGCAAGGAGGCCATTTTCGAGCGTGATCAGGCGGGCCCGCAGCAGGCACTCGTCCTGGTTGCCGGCGGGCTGGGCGGTGTGGAACAGCTGCCACTGGCCGCGCTCGTTACGCGTCAGCACCGGGTTTTGCTCGGAGCGCTCGGGATCATTGCTCAGCTGCACCGGCTCGGACCAGCGCTCGGCGCCGGGCGCCAGCGTGCAGCCGAACACGGAGATGTCGGACTTACCCTCGAGCGTGCCGCCGAACCACAGGCAAGCCAGCGTGCCATCCTCCAGGCGCTCGATGAAGGCGGCATGGTTCTGCACCATGGGCGAAGGCAGATAGGCCTCCAGCAAGCCGTCCTGCCCGGGCAGGATCTCCCCCGTCATGCGAGCGGCGATTTGGTCTGGAGTCATGTCTCTCCCCACGGTTTTGGTTGCCGCAAACTCGGCGGGACGATCCATGTTGTCAAGTTATTATTGCCACATTTCACACGGTCAAGCCAGAGGATAACGGAGATAGATGATTACAATCAGGGGGTTAGTTGAAAGAACGGAATGCCGCAGCGGCACTCGCCCAAATTCGTTTGACAACTGCATGACAGCGCTAGATAGTGCCGGCCAACGGCAAGCCGACTGCTATCGGCACGTCCGGAGGAACGAGCGGGAGCGCTTCGCAGCGGCGTTCATCCATCCGCAAGCTGCCTTAGGGAGGTAGAATTGATCTTCAAACGCATTCTGGTCGGCGTTCTGCTGGCTTCCACCGCGATTGCCCCGGCAATGGCGCAGTCCGATACCGATATCACCGTGGTCTTGAGCGAAGAGCTCGACCTGGTGGATCCCTGCATGGCCACCCGGTCCAATATCGGCCGCGTCGTGCTCCAGAACATCAGCGAAACCCTGACCGAGCTCGATGTGCGCGGCGACAAGGGCCTGATGCCGCGCCTGGCGGAATCGTGGGAAGACAAGGGCGACGGCACCTGGCAGTTCAAGCTGCGTCAGGGTGTGTCCTTCTCGGATGGCACCAGCTTTGACGCTGCCGACGTCAAGCACTCCTTTGACCGCGTGTTCAGCGACCAGTTGACCTGCGAAAGCGCGCGCTATTTCGCCGACACCGACCTGACCTTCACCGTGGTCGATGACCACACCATCGACGTCAAGGCCGAGCCGGCGCAGCCCATTCTGCCGCTGCTGATGTCGCTCGTGACCATCGTGCCCTCCGAAACGCCGATGGAATTTGTGCGTGAGCCGATCGGCACCGGCCCCTATGCCATGACCGACTGGACCGCCGGCCAGCAGATCGTGCTGACCCGCCGCGACGATTACTGGGGCGAGGCTCCGGCCGTGACCTCGGCCACCTATGTATTCCGCTCCGAGCCCGCCGTGCGCGCGGCCATGGTGGAAACCGGCGAAGCCGATATCGCGCCCCAGATCACCGAAGTGGAAGCCACCAACCCGGCGACCGACTTCACCTATCCCAATTCGGAAACCGTCTACCTGCGCATCGACCAGACCGTCGAGCCCATGGGTGACCTGCGCGTCCGCAAGGCACTCAACGCCGCCATCGACCGCGAAGCCTTTATCGGCACCGTGCTCGCCGCCGGCACTGAACTCGCGACCGCCATGGTCCCGCCGACGACGCTCGGCTGGAACGCCGATCTCGAGCTCCCCGCCTATGACCCCGAACAGGCCAAGGCCTGGCTCGCCGAAGCCGAAGCCGAAGGCGTCAACGTCAAGGCCCCGGTGGAAGTGATCGCGCGCACCGAGAACTTCCCCCATGTCACCGAAGTCGGCGAAGCCCTGGTGCAGATGCTCAACGAAGTGGGCTTCAATGCCAGCCTGCGCATGGTGGAAGTGGCCGAGCACGAGCAGTACTACTCCAAGCCCTATCCCGAAGGCCGTCCTGCCCAGCTGGTTGTCGCCCAGCACGACAATTCGCGCGGCGACCCGGTATTCTCGATGTACTTCAAGTACCACAGCAACGGCACCCAGTCGGGCGTCAGCGACCCCAAGGTCGATGAGCTGATCGAAAAGGCCACGGCTGCGACCGGCGATGAACGCGCTGCCCTCTGGTCCGAGCTCTTTGCCTATGTGCATGACGAGATCGTCGCCGACGCCCTCCTCTTCCACATGGTTGGCCATAGCCGCGTCAGTGAGCGTCTCGACTTCACGCCCACCATCGCCACCAACCAGCAGCTGCAGCTCTCGGAAATCGGCTTCAAGTAAGCCGCCCCGATTACCAAACTTCGCGATGCCGGGTCCAAACCCCGGCATCGTCTTTCGCTTCCAACCGGATGATCGGCCATGACCAAACTGATCTCGCAGCGCGCCATCGCCAGCTTGCTGTCGCTCCTGGGCCTGCTCGTGCTGGTCTTTTTCCTGTCCCGCCTCACCGGTGATCCGGCGGCCCTGTTCCTGCCCATCGATGCGACCGAGGAAATGAAGGCGCAGTTCCGCGCCATCAATGGCCTGGACCTGCCGCTGATGGAACAGTTCGGCCGCTATGTGTGGGATTTCCTGCATCTCGATTTCGGCGAAAGCCTGCGCAAGGCGCGGCCGGCCATCGATGTGGTGCTGGAAGCCTATGCCTGGACCTTGCCGCTGGCGCTGATCACCATGGCGCTCGTCGTCGTGGCCTCCATTATCCTTGGCGCCCTGGCCGCCTTCAATGTCGGCGGGTTCTTTGACCGGCTGGTGTCCATCATCTCGCTGATCGGCGCTTCGGCCCCCGATTTCTGGATTGCCATCGTCGCTATCGTCATCTTCTCGATCAACCTGGCCTGGCTGCCCACTTCGGGCGTCGGCACGCCCTTGCACTGGATCTTGCCCATTGCCGTGCTGTTTGTGCGCCCCTTCGGGCTCATCGTGCAGGTGGTGCGCGGCTCCATGCTCGCGGCGCTGAGCGCCCCCTATGTCAAGACGGCCAAGGCCAAGGGCGTGCGCAACCTGCCCATCATTTTCGTGCATACCCTGCGCAATGCCATGCTGCCCGTGATCACCGTGATCGGCGACCAGGCCGCGGCCATGCTCAACGGCGCGGTGATCGTTGAAACCATTTTCGGCTTCCCCGGCATTGGCAAGCTCATGATCGACTCCATCCTGCAGCGCGATTTCAATGTCGTGCTCGCCGCCATCATGGTCACCGCGATCGCCATTTTCCTCATGAACATCCTGATCGACATCGCCTATGGCCTGCTCGATCCGCGCATTCGGCACTGAGGAGGCGCGCCATGTCGGACCTGTCTACCGTCACTCCCGCCCCCAGCGAAAAACAGCGCCACTGGCCGCTGCTCTCCATGCTTTGGCGCGACAAGCTGGCCTTTGTGTCGGCCATCGTGCTGCTGATCATCATCCTTTTTGCCGTGTTCGGCCCCATGCTGCTGGGCGATCTCGCCTCGAGCCAAAACCTGCGCGGCCGCAACAGCCCGCCCTTTGACCTCGCGCGCGGCTGGGCCTTTGTGCTGGGCGGCGATAGCCTTGGCCGTCCCATGCTCGCGCGCCTCGTTGTCGCGGCGCGCTCGACCATGCTGGTCGCCGCCGGCACCGTGGCCGTCGCCATGCTGGTGGGCGCCGTGCTGGGCTTGCTCGCCGGCTATCTCGGCAAGCATGTCTCGCAGGCCATCATGCGCCTCGCCGACGTCATCATGAGCTTCCCTTCGCTGCTGATCGCAGTGATCGTGCTTTACGTGCTGGGGCCCTCCATCCCCAACATGATCCTGGTTCTGGCCATCACCCGCATCCCCATCTATCTGCGCACCACCCGCGCCGAAGTGCTCGAAGTGCGCCAGCGTATGTTCGTGCAGGCCGCCGTGGTGATGGGCGCTTCGAACCGCCGCATTATCCTCCGCCATATCCTGCCCGTCGTTGCGCCCACGCTGGTCACCATCGCGACGCTCGATTTCGCCTTTGTGATGCTGGCCGAATCCTCGCTGTCGTTCCTCGGCATCGGCATTCAGCCGCCCGACATCACCTGGGGCCTGATGGTGTCGCAGGGCCGCCCCTATCTGACCTCGGCCTGGTGGCTGGCCTTCTGGCCGGGCCTGCTGATCGTCATCACCACTCTTGCCCTCAATCTCTTGTCCAACTGGATGCGCGTCGCGCTCGATCCCGCCCAGCGCTGGCGCCTTGAAGCGCGGAGCACCACCGATGCCTGAGGCCCTGCTTTCGGTTCACAACCTGTCGGTTGATTTCCACACCGCTCGCGGCACCGTCCACGCCGTGCGCAATGTGTCCTGGTCAGTCAATCGCGGCGAAACCCTCGCCATCCTCGGGGAAAGCGGCTCGGGCAAGTCGGTGTCCGCCTCGGCCGTACTCAACATCCTCGATATGCCCCCCGCCCATATCACCTCGGGCGAGATCCTCTTTGAGGGCAAGAACCTGCTGACGATGAGCAACGAGCAGCGCCGCGCCATCAATGGCAAGCGCATCGCCATGATCTTCCAGGACCCGCTGGGCCATCTCAACCCGGTTTACCCGGTGGGCTGGCAGATCGGCGAGGTGATGACCGCCCATGGCCGCTCACCCGCCGAAGCGCGCGCCCGCACGCTCGATCTCCTCACCCGCGTCGGCATTCCCGAACCCGAAAACGCCGTGCGCAAATACCCCCATCAGTTCTCGGGCGGCCAGCGCCAGCGCCTGATGATCGCCATGGCTTTGGCGCTCAAGCCCGATATCCTGATCGCCGACGAGCCCACCACCGCGCTCGACGTCACCATCCAGGCTGACGTGCTGGCCTTGCTCAAGGAGTTGCAGGCCGAAACCGGCATGGGCCTCGTGCTCATCACCCATGACCTTGGGGTCGTCGCCGAAATTGCCGACCGTGTCGTCGTCATGAACAGCGGCCAGATCGTCGAGGCCGGCACGGTCCACGATGTCTACCACAACCCCCAGCACGCCTATACGCGCAAGCTGATCGGCTCGGCGCCCGGCAAGGGCGAGATCCGCCTGCTTGACGCGCAAGCGCCGGTGCTGCTCGAAGCGCGCGACCTCTGCAAGACCTATGGGCAATATACCGCCCTCAAGGGCGTGTCCCTCACCCTGCGGCGCGGGCAAAGCCTGGCCGTGGTGGGCGAAAGTGGCTCGGGCAAATCCACCCTCGCCCGCTCGATCCTGCGCCTCGAGACCGCCGATAGCGGAGCGGCGTTCTGGAAGGGGCAGGACCTGCTCAAGCTCAGCCCGCGCGAGCTGCTCGGCGTGCGCCGGCAGATCCAGATGGTGTTCCAGGACCCCACCCAGTCGCTCAATCCGCGCATGTCGGTTTACCAGCTGATTTCCGAGGGCTGGGACATCCACAAGCTCATGCCCGACCGCAAGCAGCGTCAGGCGCGCGTGCGTGAACTGCTGGAGCAAGTCGGCCTCAGCGCCGAACACGCCACCCGCTATCCCCATCAGTTCTCGGGCGGCCAGCGCCAGCGCATCGCCATTGCCCGGGCCCTTGCGCTTGAGCCCGAACTCATCATCTGCGACGAGGCGGTTTCGGCGCTCGACGTCTCCATCCAGGCCCAGGTGATTGCGCTGCTCAACAGCCTGCGCGAACGGCTGGGAATTTCATTCCTCTTCATCGCCCATGATCTGGGAGTCGTGCGCGACTTCGCCGATACGGTGATTGTGATGAAGGCCGGCGAGATCGTCGAGCGCGGCCCCACCGAGCAGATCTTCACGGCGCCAACGCACCCCTATACCCAGCGCCTCCTGGCCGCGGCACTCGATCCTGACCCTGAAGTGCAGGCGCAGCGCCGCGTCGCCGCCACCGGCCTGGCATGACCCGGCTGGTTGTGCTCGCCGACGATCTGACTGGGGCGCTCGATGCCAGCGCCCCCTTCGCCATGCATGGCCTCTCGACCGCCGTGGCGCTCGCGCCGGCCGGATTGACCGAGGCGCTGGCCAGCGGCGCCGAGATCGTGGGCGTATCCACCAATAGCCGCGAGATCGACCCGCTCGCCGCCACGGCCGCCGTCCACGAAGCGCTTGCCGAACTGCCCCGGGGGCTGCCGATCTTCAAAAAGGTCGACTCTCGCCTCAAGGGCAATATCCCCGCCGAGCTCGACGCCATCACTTATACCAGCGCCCTCGTGATCCCCGCGATCCCCGCCTTTGGCCGCTGGGTGCGCGACGGGCAATTGGGCGGCTTTGGCATCAGCGATCCCATCAGCGTCGCGAGCCGCCTCGGCGGCCATGCCGGCAGGGCAGCCATCCCCCACGCCGTCACCCAGGCCGATATCGCCGCAGCGCTCGCCAGCGGCGAGCATGATCTGCTGGTGGGCGCCCGTGGCCTCGCCGAGGCGCTGGCCCAGAGCTGGTCCACCGCAAACGAGCCGCACCTCGCCGCAGCGGCACCGGCGTCAACGATCTACGTCATCGGCTCCACCGATCCCATCACCCTGGCGCAGATCGAAGCCCTGCGGGCACGCCGGCCCGACCTGGTTTATCTCGCCGCCCCGCTCGGAATCGCGCCAGCGCAATTGCCTCTCGCCGCGCCCCTCACCCTGTTGCAGGCGACGCCTGGCGCCGAGCCGGCAGAACCGCCCCGCGTCGCCGCAAATCTGGCCGCGTCCCTTGCCCGGCTGGCCCCCGCACCCGGCACCCGCCTCGTGCTTTCCGGCGGCGCCACCGCCCATGCCATTCTCGAGGCCATGGGCATTGGCGTGCTGTTCCTTGACGGCGAAGCCTTGCCCGGTCTGCCCCTTGCCCGGGGCGGGGGCTTCACGATAATCACCAAATCGGGGGGCTTTGGCGACAGCGACACGCTGCTGCGTCTGCTTGCCTCCCCGGTTGCGGGGCAAGGGGAGTGACACGAACAGCTATGTCCGATGGTCTCCAGGCACGGCGCAGCCTTTCCGACGCGGTTTTCGACCGCATGTTGCGGGCCATCAAATCAGGTGCCTATGGCGTCGATGAGCGCCTGCCCACCGAGCATACGCTGGCGGCCGAATTCCAGGTTTCGCGGCCTGTCGTGCGCGACGCCCTGCAGCGCCTGCGCGATCAGGGGCTGATCTATTCACGCCGTGGCGCCGGCAGCTTTGTGCGCGACCATGGCCTGCGCGAGCCGCTGGGCTTTGGGCAGATGGAGAACCTCTCCGATCTGCAGCACTGCTATGATTTCCGCCTCACCATCGAGCCCGAAGGGGCGGCCATGGCGGCAACGCGCCGCACCGATGCGGCGCTTGCGGAAATCCGGGGCGCGCTTGATCTGTTGCGCGACGCCACGAACCGGCAGGCCCACCGCGCCGATGCCGATTTCATGTTCCACCTGGCCATCGCCAAGGCCTCGGGCAATCCCTATTTCTCCACCGCCATGCAGGCGCTGGAAGAACATATCGCCGTGGGCATGCGCTTTCATGGCATGTCGTTGCGCAGCACCAGCGATGGGCTCGCGCATGTATTCACCGAACACACCGCCATTTACGACGCCATTCGCGCAGGCGATGCCGAGGGCGCGCGCCAGATGATGAAAACCCACCTCTCCGGCTCGCGCGATCGCTTGTTCGAGCCACGCCGCTAGCTACTGCGCCTCGACCATCGCGTCGGTGACCTGGCGGCCGGTATGGCGCGGCGTGATCAGCTTGCTGAGGTCAAAGCCCTGCCGGCGTGCTTCCGCGAGATAATCCTCGAGCACCGCCTCGGGCAGTTGCGGCTCACGCGCCAGCACCCAAAGATTGTTGCGGTCCGGGCCGCCCACCAGCGCCACCTGGTAGTCGGGATCGAGCTTGAGCACCCAGTAATCCCCGCTGGTGAACGGCAGCCAGCGGATAAACCCCGGCAGAAACGTCACCTTGAGCTTGGCCTTGCTGTCATCGACCGGTGTGGCTTCCCCCAGAGCCTGGCTGGGCTTGTCTTCCGCATCAAAGCAGCGATTGTCCACCCGCACCTTGCCCCCATCGGTCAGCGAATAGGTCGCGGTGATGTCGGTGGCAGTCTCGTCCTCCCATTTGAGCGGCAGCCGGCAGATCTCATACCAGCGGCCGAGATAGCGATTGAGATCGAGCTTGGGGATCGTGGTTACAGCACTCATGGGACACTCCTTGCCGGTCCAACGCCACCCCGCCGGCAACGTTCCCCCTGCGACAAACCGGCCACTTTGCGGCCCTTGGCGCGCCAAACCGTTGCCGCAAAACCTCACCTCTCCCCCATCTGCCCCCAAAGAGCACACGATCGTTTGAGGGGTCTGCCCTTTGCGCTGCGTCAACAGTACTGACCTTTCTTCCCTCCGGGTCAGCCCCGGCAAAACCACAAAGAACCAAGGATGGTCCAATGACGAGCCCCGTATTGAGCAGGCGCAGCTTTCTGGCCGGAGGTGCAGCCCTTGCCGGGCTGGGACTGGCGGGATGCACCAGTTCTGCCACGGGCCTCGTTGCCGCCTCGGCAATCAGCGCCCCCAATGCGCCGCCCACGGCCAAGCCCCTGCCCACCAGCGTGCCGCCCGATGTCCAGGCTATGTATGGCGCCATCACCGATGATCTTTATCCCGTTCGCGCGTCGCGCATGGAACTGGTGCCAGCCGTTTATTGGCGCCAGGAGGTAGACGATCCCACCGGGGAAAAGCCCGGCACGGTGATTGTCGATACCACCGATCGCTTCCTTTACCATGTGGGGGAAAACGGTCGCGCCACCCGTTATGGCGTGGGCATCGGTGCTGCAGGCTTTGAATGGTCCGGGCGTGCCCATATCGCCTATAAGCGCGCCTGGCCGCGCTGGACGCCGCCGTCCGAAATGATCGATCGCCACCCCGAACTCGAGCAATACCGCCGCGGCATGGAGCCGGGACCGGACAATCCCCTCGGCGCCCGCGCGCTTTATATTCACCAGGGCAACCGGGACACGATCTACCGCATCCACGGCAACCAGGACGAAACCACGATCGGCAAGGCCGTATCCAGCGGCTGCGTCCGCATGCTGCCTCAGGACATCATCCATCTCTATGATCATGTTCGAAGCGGCGCCCCGCTCGTTGTCGCCTGATCCCCGCAGCATGGGGCTGCCGCCTGGTGCAGCCCCTTAGCCGGCGGTCTGGTCGGCCCGGAGCGCCGCTTCCCAGCGGCGCTCCTCCAACTGCTCGAGGAGGTCGGGAACCCGGCTGGCGGGAATGGGCCGGGAAAACAGATAGCCCTGGCCAAGATCGCAGCCGCGCTCGTGCAGAAATTCGGCCTGCTCGCGCCGCTCGATCCCCTCGGCCACCGTGGTGATGCCCATGCTGCGCGACATTTCCAGCACCGCATTGATCACCGCCGTGTCGCGCCGCTCGCTCGAGCCGATCAGCTCCACAAAGGAGCGGTCGATCTTGAGCACATCCACCTTGAACTGCTGCAAATGCGTCAGCGAGGCATAGCCCGTGCCGAAATCGTCGAGCGCAATGGTGACACCCGCCTGCTGCAGCTTTTCAAGCGTGCTCACATGCCCGCCCATCTGGCTGATCAGCACGGATTCGGTGACTTCGAGTTCGAGCACACTTCCCGGCAGTCCCGCATTGTCGAGCCGCAAGAGCACCCGTTCCGCGAGCCCCCGCTGGCGCAGATCCGCCGCCGACAGGTTGAGCGCCACCCGGCCAACCTCCAGCCCACCTTCACGCCACGCCACGCAATCGGCCAGCACCCGGTCGAGCATGCGATCGGTGATCTCGACCGAGAGCTGGGCATCATCGAATGCGGCGGCAATGCTGGCCGGCGGCTGCAACCCGGATTGGTCATGCCAGCGCAGCAGCGCCTCAAAACCGGTCACCTGCCCCGAGCGCAGGCACAGCTTGGGCTGGTAGAACGGCACGATAGCGTCGGTATCGAGCGCCTTGCGTGCATTGGCCAGCGCCCTGGCTCGCGCTTCGGAGGCCTGCAGCATCTGCGGCTGGAAGCCGCGGATCGTTCCGGGCAAATCCGCCTTGGCGGCATAAAGCGCCAGATCCGCCGCCCGCAGCAGCTCGCCCGCGCTTTGCGCATCCCGGGGAAACACCGCGCCTCCCGCGCAATAGCTGACCGCGATCTGCAGCCCGTCAATGGCAACGGGCTGGTCAAGCGGGCCAAGCCGCTGCCGCGCCACTTCCATGCGCAGATCCTCGGCCGCAAGGCCCGGCGAGATGACCGCAAATTCATCGCCCCCCAGCCGCGCGACGGTTACCCCCTCAGGCGCTGCGGCCACCAGCCGGCTGGCGATCTCCTTGAGCAGCCGATCGCCCGCGGCATGGCCCATCGTGTCGTTGAGCGTCTTGAAGTTGTTGAGGTCAAACACCAGCAAGCCCACGATCTCGCCGGTGCCACGCGCCCGCTCCAGCGCTGCATCGAGCCTTTGGGCATACAGCGCCCTGTTGGGCAGCCCCGTCAGCGGATCATGGAACGCCGCCCATTGCAGCTCGGTCTCGGCCTGCTTGCGCGCGGTGATATCGAGCATCGAGCCAACGAACCGCACGGGCTTGCCAGAAGCATCGGGCACCAGCACCCGGCGCGAGGAGACCCAGATATAATCCCCATTCACCGTGCGGAACCGGTATTCCTGGGTATTCTGCCCTTGCCCGTCCCGCCCGAGCGGCTTTTCCATCCCCACCAGCGCACCGCGATCCTCGGGATGCACCTTGTCGGCCCACCAGGCGATAGTAGTGCCTTGCGCCAGTTCGGGATAACCCAGAACCTTGCCCGCAATCCCGGTCCAGGTGGTGCGATCGCGCTCTACGTCATAATCCCAGATGATGTCGTTGGTCGCTTCGGACGCCAGCCGATAGCGCTCTTCGCTGCGGCGCAGCGCCATTTCGGCCGCCACCTGATCGTTTATATCCTCGAGCGAGCCATACCAGCGCAGCACCGTGCCGGCTTCGTCGCGCAGCGGCCGGGCCCGGGCCCGAAACCAGCGATAGCTGCCATCGCGAAACCGCACGCGATAGCGCACATCGGCAATGCTCCCGTCGCCAGTGCGAACCGCCCGCGCCCACAGTGCGCGCACCGGCTCGCGGTCATCGGGATGCATGGCATTGAGCCAACCCTCGGTAATACTTTGCTCGCGCGACACCGCCACGCACTCCCACCAGCGCGGCCCCATCTCGAGCACCCGTCCATTGGCATCGGACAGCCACTGAATCTGGGAATTGAGCTCGATATAGGCACGGTGATGGGCTTCGCTGCCCCGCAGCGCCTCGAGCGCCGAGGCCAGCCGCTTGCCATCGGCAGCCGTGACATCCGCCAGGCGCCGGTGATGAAACACCAGCGTCAGCGCCGAAGCCAGCAGCAGCAGGCTCCCTCCAACCAGCACCCCTCCGACACCCGCCAGCTTCAGCTCCGGCCGGGCCGGCAGCCCCGTCAATGGGGCCAACTCGAGGCCCGCACTGGCAACAAAATGGAGAAACAAAACCCCCAGCGCCAGGGCCGCACCCGCGGGCCAGGCCAGCGTCGCCTGGGCAAAGCGCTGCAGCAGCGGGCCCGCAAGCGCGGTGATCGCGATGCCCCCGATCACCGCCATCGCCAGCAAACCGTAATCAATCCGCACGATCTCGGCGCCATGCAGCGCTGTCATGTCAAAGAAATGGGCGATCGCCAGTCCCGCGCCGATCAGCACGCCCGCCAGGAGACCACGTGCCCGCTGCGGATTGGCAAAACCAACAATCCAGCCCAGCGTCGTCAGCACCAAGCAGAGCCCGACCGAAACCAGCGCCTCGCGCGGATTGAAATGCAATCCTGCCTGCGGCAGAAACCCGAGCATTGCAGTGAAATGGGTGGTCCACACCCCTGTGCCGGTGACCACGCCCGCCGCAAACAGCCATAAAACGCGGCCCTGCCCCTTCTCCCCGATGGCCCGCTGGGCCAGGCCGACAGCAGTGAAACTGCTCAGGATGCAAATAATGGCCGCGAGCGCGACATAGGCCGGATCATGATTGTCGACGATACCGGAATAGACGCGCAACATTGAGCTGAACTGGCCCCTCAAGCACTCCCTTCTAGTGCAAAGCCATTGCAAAACCCTGAATCCAACATGTCGACTTCGGCGGCAACTTGGATCGGCGGGCAGACAACTATAGGTACTTCAATGGGATAACTAAACTGTCACGCCTTTGTTACTGCGAGCAGCGCTCGGGCGCGCGCAATAACTGGCGCGTCGATCATGCGGCCATCCAGCGCAAAGGCTCCACTCTCCTGTTGGGCGGCCGCGACGACGCGCTGGGCCCAGGCCAGCTCCTCGGCACTCGGGGCAAAACCCGCATTGAGCAAGCGCACGACACCCGGATGCACGCAGGTGGCGCCATCAAAGCCATGCTCGCGCGCTTCGCGCGCCGCCGCGCTTATCCCCTCATGGTCGGTGTAATCGGCGACGCTGCGCAGCATCCCCCAGGACAGCAATCCCTGCGCCTTGGCGGCGTAATGCACCAGCAGCTTTGGCAATCGCAGCACGTCGGGCGTGGGCTGGCCGCCCAGCGCCAGCGCCAGATCCTCCCCGCCCGTCGCCAGCGCCAGCAGCCGGGGCGCGCGCGCAATAGCCCGTGCCTCAAGCACAGCGCCGGGGTCTTCCAGAATGGCCACGAGGCTCATGGGGCTGCGCCCGAGTTCACGCTCCGTCAGCTCGAGCGCTTCACCCAGCCGCTCCAGATCTGCCGCGCGCTCCACCTTGGGGACCAAGAGGCCCACTGCTCCGGCCCTGCACGCTGCGAGTGCATCTTCGATGCTTGCGGCATTGATGCGCACGAACACCTGCGCGCCCGCCTGCCCGACGCTGGGCACGCTCGCCTCGAGCCCTTCGCGGGCGGCAAGCTTGTGCTCGGGCGGTACGGCATCCTCGAGATCAAGGATGATGGCATCCGCTTGGCGCTGATGCGCCTTGGCGATGAAGCGCTCGGCATGGGCCGGCACATAGAGCAGCGAGCGGATCACGGCGCCACCGCTGCAGCAATCGCCGCCTCGTCCAGCCCCGCTTCGCGCAGGATTTCGGTGCTGTGCTCGCCAAGGCCTGGCGCCGGCCGCCGCCACACGCCCGGCGTGCCGGAGAGGCGCGGCACGATATCGTGCATGGGCAAATGGCCGAACTGCTCGTCCTCCACTTCGACGATGATTTCGCGCTCGGCAAAATGCGGATCGGCCATGGCATCGGCTATGTTGAAGATGGGCCCCACGGTCGCGCCGGACTGGCGCATGACCGCGAGCGCTTCTTCGCTCGGGCGCTGGGCAAACCAGGCACCCACCGCCTCGTCCACCAGGGCGCGGTGCTTGACCCGCTCGGAATTGTTGGCAAAGCGCGGATCCTCGTTCATATCGGCCCGCCCGATGATCTCGAAAATTCGCCGCGCCACCGCCGGGGTCGAGCCCGACAGCGCCAGATACTTGCCGTCGGCGCATTGGTAGACATTGCGGGGCGATGCGGTGTTGGAGGCGCTCCCCACCCGCTGCTTGATCTTGCCCGTCACCGCATGAATGGCCGCTTCCGGACCGAGCACCGAAAACATCGGCTCAAGGAGACTAAGGTCGATGACCTGCCCCCGCGCCGTTCCCGCCTGGCGCGCATAAAGCGCCAGGGTCGTGGCCGAAGCCCCATAGATGCCAGCGATCATGTCGGCCAATGCCAGCGGCGGCAGCACCGGCTCGCGGTCGGGAAAGCCCGTTCGGTCGGCAAAGCCACTCATGGCTTCCACGATGGTGCCAAAGCCGGGGAACTGCGCATAAGGCCCGGTCTGCCCGAACCCGGAAATGCGCACCACGATCAGGTCGGGATTGCGCTCCAGCAGCGCCTGGGGCGCCAGCCCCATCTTTTCCAGCGTTCCTGGCCGGTAGTTTTCGATCAGCACATCGGCCGTTTCGATCAATTTCCACAATGCCGCCATTGCCGGCGCGTGCCGCAAATTGAGCGCCACCGAGCGCTTGTTGCGCCCATAGGTCTTCCAGAACAGCGAATGCCCGTCATCACGCCAGTCGCGCAGCGGGTCCCCTTCTGGCGGCTCGATCTTGACCACATCGGCACCAAAATCGGCCAGTTGCAGGCTGAGCATATTGCCCGCCATCAACCGCGACAGATCCAGCACCCGGATGCCATCGAGCGGCCCGGTTGCAGTTGGGTCAAAGGCCTTTTGCGCATGCGTCATCAATTCAACCAATCTAACTGAGCCCTTTGCCGGATCGTCGCTTCCCGCTCCCTGTGGAGGGGGAGCAGCTACCGAACTCGCGGCTCCTGCCCTTCCCTCCCCTTGAGGGGAGGGATCAAGGGTGGGGTCGCCGAGCCGACCACCGATGCTCGTCCAACCCTGTCCTAAAGGGAAGGGAGGTCCAAGCACCCACCCGCGTGCGTGCTGCCCTGAACTTACCGCAACCGCAGCCCGGTCTTGGTATCGAACACAAACAGCTTGCCCGGATCGATCACCAGCTGCACCACTTCGCCCGGCGTCAGCAGGGGATGGTCGCGCACCACCACCGAAACGTCTTCCTCGCCCACCCGCGCCAGCACTTCCTGCGCGTCGCCAGTGGGCTCCACCACCAGTACCTCGGCCGGAACCCCGCTCGCGCCCAGTGTGATATGCTGGGGCCGCACGCCATAGGTGATCGCAGTGCCCGCCGGCACGTCGAGTGCGGTGCCGAGCGGCATCGACTGGCCGCCCTTGATCGCGATCTCGGTGCCGCCGGTGTAAGTCGCCTCAAGCAGGTTGATCTCGGGCGAGCCGATAAAGCCCGCGACAAAGAGGTTGGCCGGGTTGTTGTAGAGTTCGAGCGGCGCGCCGGCCTGCTCGATCCGCCCGCCATTGAGCACCACGATCTTGTCGGCCATGGTCATGGCTTCGGTCTGGTCGTGGGTCACATAAACCATGGTCTTGCCCAGCCGCTGATGCAGCCGCTTGATTTCGCCGCGCATTTTGACGCGCAGCTTGGCATCGAGATTGGAGAGTGGCTCATCAAAAAGGAAAGCGCGGGGGTCGCGCACAATGGCCCGGCCCATCGCCACGCGCTGGCGCTGCCCGCCTGACAGCTCGCGCGGCAAGCGGTCGAGCAGGTTTTCCAGCCCCAAAATCTCGGCGGCAGCGGCGACGCGGCTCTTGATCTCGGCCTTGGAGGTGCCCGCCAGGCGCAGCGAAAAACTCATATTGTCCGCCACCTTCATATGCGGATAAAGCGCATAGCTCTGGAACACCATGGCGATGTCGCGTTCCTTGGCCGGCATATTGTTGACGATCTTGCCGCCAATGGTGATCTGGCCCGCCGTGATATCCTCCAGCCCCGCAATCATGCGCAGCAGGGTGGATTTGCCGCAGCCGGACGGGCCCACGAGCACGACGAATTCGCCATCCGCCATTTCAAGCGAGATGTCATTGAGCACGGTGACATCGCCATAGCGCTTGCCGACATGCTTGAGTTCGATTTCCGACATGCGGTCTCTCCTTTGAGATTCCCCTGGCCCGGCGCTCACTGGGAGCGCACGGGCCAAAGCCTTGGCAGGATTAAACCCCAGCCACGGGGCAGACACCTCCCCCACCCGGGGAGGGTTTGGGGTTCCTTACCCCTCGACGATCTCGAAACGGCCCACGCTCATCCGCCCGGCCGAAGCCAGCCGCAGCCCCGCCATGCCGTAGGCATAGTCAGCATCGGTTGCGGTCACGAGCTGCTGCCCGTCCACGGCAAGGCTGAGCTGGTCGCCCCGCACGGTGAATGCGATGTCGTAGCTCTTGCCCGTTTCCGCCTTGAACGGTGCCCGCGCCAGCACCGTGCTGCCGAAATCCTCCTTGAGGATCACGACCTCATCCCCCTCGAGACCCGCCGCATAGAACCGGCCGGTGCCCTGCACCCGCGCGCTCACCAGCTGCGAGATGCCCGACAGGCGCTGGATATCGGCCTTCACCGTCACGTCGCGGCTATAATAATGGCCGGTCCACATATCGGCATCACCGGCCGTATGGCCCTGGATGCGGCCAAAGCTCTTGGTCCAGTGCCCCCTATTATAGGTGAAGCGCGAAATGGCACCCCATTCCTGCACTTCAGTTTCCGGCTCGATCACGGTGTGACCCGCACCACCAACGCTGAAATCGGCGAGGAACAGGCGACCCAGGAATTTGAGCCGGCCGAAATACTCGATGGAAATGCCGATCTCGTCGATCGCCTCGACCCCCTCGGGCACCGCAAAGCTGTAATCCTGCCAACCGGTGGCCGATGGCACATCCCAAGCGCCCACTTCCTCGATCGCCCCGCTCATGGTGCGGCGCACATAAGGCACCACCCGCAGATTGCCGTCGCCATTCCAGGGGTCGAGCCAAAGCTTGAAGCTGACGGTCTGGCCGTTATCCACCACGGGCGAGAACATCGGGCGATAGCGCTCATCGTCGAAATCCGTGCGCCGATAAAAAGGCTTCCAGAATACGCGTCCGCCCTGCCCGCGCTCGAGGCGATCGAGCTGGATTTCAAGCGAACCGCGCGAGCCCTCGACGTGACGCTCAGCGGAATGCTTGACCGAGATCTGGTTGGTGCCATCGCTGCGGAAGCCATGGGTCGAGCCGGGCAGGTCGAAGTCAAAGCGCAACCCGCGCCGCGTCATGTCCTCGATCCAAAGCTGGGGCACTTCGCGGCCGGCCAGCTGCAGCGCCAGCACGGTCAGCTCGCGGGCAAAGCTCGGGATATCGACAATGTTGATTGTGCCCACAATGCCCGAGGCAACAATGAAATCGTTGATAGGCTTGCGATACTTGTCCCAGCCCTCATGCAGGCCCTGGAAGGTCGCAACGATCGCCGCCGCATTACCCGCATTGCAGTCGGTGTCCCAGCCCGCCATGGTCGCGATCTCGGCCGTGCGCGGCAGGTCGCCCTTCCCGTAAAGGATGGCCATGATCGTCACGCCGGCATTGGGGATGATGTGGCAAACGCCCGGATAGCGGTCATAGCCCCATTCGGCTTCCAGCATCTCGCGACAGGCGCGCCAGTTGTCCGGGTTGGCGCGGTGAAAACCGATCACCGCCTGGCACACCCGCGCATAAGTGGATGCCGGATCAATCGTTGCCAGCGCCGTCTCGATGATCTCGTCGATGCTCTTGGCCTCGAACGCCGCCGCAATCGCTGCCGCGCAGAACCGCGCCCCATTGAGCCCGTCGCCATCATGGGCCACCGATGCAGCCATGGCCGACATTTCGGCCGCCCGCTGCGGATTGCCCGGATTCACCCAGCCCCAGCTATCGATAAAGATCTGCCCGCCGATCTGCTCGGCCACCGTCGTGCCGTTCTGGGCGATCGAGCCCGATTGCGGCGCAGGGATGCCGGCCCGCAAATTGCGATAAGCGGTGTGCTCGGTGGACACGCCAAACCCGCCCCACCAATACATGCCATGCTCTTCGGCGGCATAATTGAGCCAGGTCTTGCCCACATCCGCGGCCGTTGCCTTGAGCCCGTAATCGCGCAGCGCCCGGATGAAATACACCGGGCCATTGGTGTCGTCGTCGGCGGCGAAATTCTTGAAATCGCGCAGATATTGCGTCACCTCGCCATAGGTCTTCTGGATGCGCTCATAGCTCCAGATCGTGGGCTCGACGGGCGCGCCCAGGCGCACGCCGATGGCCTTGCCGATAAAGCCGGCATAGATCTTTTCGAGGATTTGGGTTTCGGACAGCATGCTTGAACTTTCGAATACTGAAGAGACTGGATGAGATGCTCAACCGCGGCGCGCGACGAGCTGGACAGAGTTCACATCAGGCCAAACCCAGTTCCGCCCTGGCCACCCAGCGCGCCTCCATTGCTTTTCGGTCCGCCGCCAGCATGTCCTCGACCACGGCGGTGAACGCATCGGCCGCCGCGAACAGGTCGAGCCGGTTGGCCAGGTCGAGCTGCGCGCGGTCCTCAGCCGCAACCACCTCTTCGCCGTGCATGGCCCCCAGGATCGCCCCGGCCATCACCCCGATGGAATCGGTGTCGCGGCCCGAATTGATCCCGTCCTCGATCGAGGGGCGGAACGCGCCGTTGTTGAGCAGGCAAAAGCCCAGCGCCAGCGGCAGCTCTTCGATTGCCTGCAGCCGCGAGGGGCGATAGGCATCGCTCAGCCGCCCGACCTTGGCGGCGCTGTGGTTGACGTCGTCGCCCATCACCGAATAGCGCGCGATCGCCCCATGGAACGCTTCGCACACCGCCGCATGGTCAGCCCCGCTGCCGCGCAGCTGGCGCGCCAAGGCGGCAATATCGATGATGGCATCGCGCGTGCCATCCTTGGCCAGTCCGATCACGGTATCTACGATCGCATCGATCGTCGTGCCCGGCACGAAGGCGGCCGCCACTGCGGCTGCCACGACGCCCGCTGCCTCCAGCCCATAGCTTTCCTGGTGCCCGGCGGCAAAGGCGATCGCCTCGTCATAGGCGCCCTTGGGATCGGCGGCATTGGCGACCCCGATCGGGGCGATATACATCGCGGCCCCGCAGTTCACCATGTTCCCGATGCCGCCTTGGCGTGGATCGCAATTGGACAGCTGATGGCGCTGGAAAATCCACTTTTCGGGATAAAACAGCCGGTCGATCAGCATGGCTTCGCGCTGCAACTCGGGCACCCAGCGTGGGGTCCAGGCAATCTGGCGCACCATGCCGTCGGCCATGTCCCAGGCATCGAGATGCCGGCGCTCCTCGGCATAAATCTGCATCACCGCCAGGGTCATCAGCGTATCGTCGGTGACGATCCCGTCCCCCCGCACCCGGTGATTGCGCTGCTCGGGCGGCAAATCCATCTTGTGCCAGCGCGTCATCACCGAAGTGACCCGTCCATAGCGTTCGCGGATCTGCGCGGCCGAAAGCTTTTCCACCGGCGCCCCGAGCGCGTCGCCCAGCGCCACGCCATGCAACATGCCGCGAATACGCGATTGGAGGGATTTGGTCATTTGTTTGGGCACTTTCAGTTGAAGTCTTCTACGAGGCCGGGGCGGCGCCTCCCTCCCTCTTGAGGGGAGGGATCGAGGGTGGGGGTTCGGGCCAATCCGAAGGCCAGGAAGGTTGCGGGAGCAGCAGAGCCCCCGCCCCAACCCCTCCCCCTTGAGAGGAGGAGGGCTCAAGTTGCGCCGGGCTTACTGGCCCAGCACCGTCGCGGCATATTCAGCCATGCGCTGGCCGCCCGCGGCATTGTATTCCGCCACAAACTGGTCCCATTCATCGAGGCTCGCTTCGCCGGTGATGAACTTGGCGACCCAGCCGCGATAAACCTGCTCGGCCGCGTCCACATCGGCGGCATATTCAGCTGGCCAGACAAAGGCGTTGTCCGGGGTGAAATTGCCCTTGATCGTGTCGAGCGCCGTCTGCGCCGTGGGCGAGAGCAGCGGGGTCGCGGGCGTCCAGTTCGCGGCATTGAAGAAGCGCGCATACCAGGTCGAGATCTGATCGGTGAAGGTCACCGTGCCGTCAGCGCCTACAGTATGGTGCACATCGGCAAAGCCCATGCGGTCGATATCCTGACCTTCCTTGCTCGCCATGAAATCGAGCACGGCAAAGGCTTCTTCCTTGTGCTCGGACAGGGACGAGATCGCCCAGCCGCGCGCTTCCTTGGACACGTCAACCGCTGCAAGGCCCTTGCCCCCCGGGCCTTCCGGTACTGGCAGCACGGTCAGCGTGATCTCCTCGCCCGGATGGGCCTGGCGCATCTTGCCCGAATAGATGTCGATCACCTCTGGCGAAGAGCCAAAGATCACCCCGGCCCGGCCGGTATAGAACTTGTCTTCCTTCACATCGAAAGTGTTGGTGACATATTCCTTGTCGTAAAGACCCTTGCTGGCAAGGCGCGCATAGAATTCGAGCTTGGCGCGCTCGGCATCGGTGACGCGCGAATTAACCCAGGTGCCATCGGCATTTTTCATCCAGGTGGCGCTGACGCCAAAGGCCTGGTTGAAGATGGAATCAAGTTCGCCCGTATTGCCGAACCCCGTCAGGCCCAGCGTATTGCCCGGCGTGCCGTCGCCATCGAGATCGGCATCGTGGATGGCCTGGAACAGCGCTTCATAGCCTTCGACCGTGGTCGGGGGTTCCATGCCCAGCTCATCGAGCCAGTCCTGGCGCATCACCGGCTGGGGCGCGCGCGAAGGGTACACGTAGAGCAGATAAGGGTAGTTCGCGAGGCGCTCCACATTGTGCGGCCACAGCGCATCCTTGATGAACTCGGACTTTTCGATCCAGGGCGTGAGGTCCTCGAGCACTCCCTGCTCGGCCATCTTCTGGTCGCCACCCTGGAAATACATGATGTCCGGGATATCGCCCGATAGCAGCATCACGCCCAGCGCATCGGCATAGCCCGAGCCCGGCAGGTCGACGATCTGGATATCGACATCAACGCCGCGCTCCTTGAGCGCCGCTTCGATCGCCTCGATCTCCTTGACGTCATCGGGATTGCTGTTGAGCAGATCCTTGCTCACAAGGCGCAGCGTGGTTTGCGCCATTGCCGGCGCAGCCAGCGCCCCCAGCATTGCCATGGCCGTCGAGGCCAGCAGTAGTTTCTTCAGCATCAGACATTTCCTCCTTGGATTGTCGTTTCTTTCGTCATTGGCCGCAATTTTGCGGTTCTTGTGGAAAGGTTCGAAAAACGGGATCTCGGAGCCTGGCCTCCCTCCCCCTTGAGGGGAGGGCGGGGGTTGGGGTCCATCGGCGATCCCCCCAAGATTGTGTCGCCCCAATCATCCCTTGAGCGCTCCCGACATCGTCCCCTTGGTGAAGAATTTGAGGATCAGCGGATAGATCGCGAGAATGGGCAGGATGGTGATGAGGATCATCCCCGCCTTGAGCGCGCGGATATTGATCTGCGCCAGCCCGATATTGTTGGCGGCATTGTTGGCCCCCACGATGGCGAGCTTGTCGCCCTCGATGACGAACTGGCGCAGCACCACCTGCAGCGGCCATTTGGTCTGGTCGTTGAGATAGATCATCGCCCGGAAAAACTCGTTCCAGTGCAGCACGAGATAAAACAGGGCAATCGTCGCCAGCGCCGGCTTGGCCAGCGGCAGCACCACCATGAAGAAGGTCTGGAACGGATTGGCGCCGTCGAGCTCGGCTGCTTCCAAAAGCTCCTGCGGGATCTCCTCGAAGAAGCGGATCAGGATGATGAGGTACCAGGCGCTGATCGCCTTATACATGATCACCGACCAGGGCGTGTTGAGCAGGCCCATGCGTTTCATCAGGAAATAGTCGGGAATGATCCCGGGCTCGAACACGATGGTGACGAGCACGAGCAGGAAAATGATCCGCCGTCCGGGCAGGCCCGGCCGCGACATACCCCAGGCCATCAAGGCGGTGCCGAAGACGCCGATGCACACACTGGTGGCGGTCATCCACACCGAGTTGAAAATGCCGCGCTGCACATTGGGATGCTGCAGCAGCAGCATCCACACATCGGGCGAAAACCCGTCGGGGATGATCGAGAGGCCCGAAAAACCGGCAACCTTGCTGGGCTCGGACAATGACAGGGCCAAAAGGTTCAGCAGCGGCTGCAGGGTGAACACCACCAGCAGCAGGAGCGTTGACACGATCAGCACATATTCGACCCGCTCGAGCGGCGTCCGGCGCGATTGACCAAACATCACCACACTCCCTTGCCGGTAAGGCGCTTGCTGACGAGATGCGAGGTCAACACCAGGATCATGCCGATCACCGCCTTGAACAGGCCGGCGGCCGTCGCCAGCGCATATTCACCGGTCGAAAGGCCCATGCGGTAGACATAGGTGTCGATGATATCGATGGTGGAAGCGTTGACCGCGTTCTGGAAATTGATGACCTGGTTGAGGTCGGCCGACAGGAACATGCCCATATTGAGGATGAACAGCGTCGCGATCGTCGGCACGATCCCCGGAATGGTCACATGCCAGATCTTTTGCCAGCGATTGGCGCCATCCATCTCGGCGGCCTCATATAGCTGCGGGTCAATGGCAAAGATCGCCGCGAGATATAGGAGGCTATCCCAACCCGCCGAACGCCAGATTTCCGAGATCACCAGCACCCAGCGGATCGTGCCGGTATTGGTCAGGTAATTGGTGGTGCCAAAGCCCATGGACTGCTGGACCTGGTTGACGGCACCATCGGTGGGCGACAGCAGCGCGATGAACACGCCCGCGATCACCACCCAGCTCAAGAAGTGCGGCAGGTAGATCGCCGATTGGATCGCCCCGCGCAGCTTGCCATTGCGCACTTCATTGAGCAGCAACGCCACCATGATCGGCACCGGGAACACAAAGAGGATCTTCATGCCCGAAATGATCAGCGTGTTGAGCAGCACCTGATGGAAGATGGGCGAGGAAAACAGCACGCCAAAATTCTTGAGCCCGACCCAGATATTGGGCGGGATGATGCGCACCTGCTCGAAAGCCATCTTGGCTTCCCAGATCGGCACGTAATGCCAAACGAAAAAGAACAGCAGGCCCGGCGCCATCATGGCGTAATAGGGCCACCATTGGCGCAGGCCGAAGCGGAAGCGCTCAAGCCTGTTCATACCCTGTTCAGCAACATGGCGCGATTGCGGCCCCGCCTGCGGCAAAACGCCTGCAGCGTGTCCGTTCACGGGAACGTTCCCACTCGCCACTGCGGCGCCGAGCTGCTCTTCCGATGAGCCAACCATCAACCAGATACTCCTTAGCTCGCGGCGCGTCGCTGCGCGGCCTGCGCCGACAGTTCGGCAATCGAGCCGCGCTCAACCAGCCGGCACGGCATGTAAATGCGCCGGTGGTCCGGCTTGTGTTCGATTTCGTCAAAGAGCCCGTCCACGGCGCGCTCGCCGATATCGCGCCCCGGCTTGGCCACCGTGGTCAGACCCGGCCAGGCGAACTCGCCCGAGGGAATGCCGTCAAAACCCATGATTGAAACGTCGCGGGGGCATTCGAGCCCGGCATCGCGCACCGCCATCATCGCGCCCAACGCCATCATGTCATTGGCCGCAAACACCGCCAGATGCCCGACGCGCGGGCGCTCCAGCAGCCGCGCCATCGCCTCGCGCCCGCCCCTGACGGTATATTCCCCGTCCTCGATCGGCAGCACGGCAGGATCGACGTCCCGCTCGACGCAATGCTCATGCACCGCGCGCAAGAACCGTGCCCGCGCCAAACGCGATTTCGGGCCAAGCAGGAGGCTCGGCGCCGGATGGCCCTTTTGCACGAAATGGTCCAGCCCGAGCCGTACCGCCTGGGCAATGTCCGAACCGACGCTGGAAATATTGGGAAAGCGCTCGGCGCTCGAGCCGATGAAAACGCAAGGCAGGCCGAAGCGGTCGAGATCGTCAAAACTGTCGGCCACCGGGTTGATGATCGCCCCATCGACCCGCGCCCGGCGCAGCGCGCCCAGATGCGCCGCTTCCGCCTTGGGGTCCCAGTCGGAAGAAAAGATCAGCAGTGACGCCCCGCTGCGCGAAGCACGATCCTGCGCCCCACGCGCCACATCGCCCCAGAACGGGTTGGTGATATCGGGGATCACGAGGCCCAACAGGCCGCTGCGGCCCGAGCGCATGCCCACCGCGAGGTGATTGCGCTCATAACCAACGGCGGCGGCGGCCCGGATCACCCGGTCACGGGTTTCCTCGGTGATATTGGACGAGCCCGTCAGCGCGCGGGCCGCGGTGCTCTTGGACACCCCGGCGCGCTCGGCAACATCAACAATGGTTGGTCGGCGATCGCGGCTGTTGCGCATGAACCATCCCTTGCAGCCGGTCCGCCCTGCCACACCGCGGGAACGTTACCGCGAATACCAGCAATGTCAATGCTGCAACCCTCGACAGCGCGCCGCAGCCACCCCAAACCAGGGGATTACTTATTTTCGAGACTAACTGCGCCTCACCGCGGCGTATGCACGACATCAAGGAAGATAGGATCGAACTGCCCCACATCCTGCAGGCGCTTCCAGTCGATCACCCGCACGCGCTTGGTATCCCAGGACACTAAATCCTGGCGCCGCAGCTCCTGGAGCGTGCGGTTCACATGCACATTGGAAAGCCCCAGCGCATCAGCGAGCTCCTGCTGCGTGATCTCGAAGGGAAAGCTCATATCCTCGGCCAGCCCCACGGCCTGGGCGCGCACATAATGCTCGCAGAACAGATGCGCCATATGCGCAATCGCGGTCAGCCGCCCCATCGCCACCAGCCATTGCCGGTGGATCGCCCCATCCAGCAAGGTCGAGAGCCACAGCAGCCGCGTTAGGTGCGGATAGTCCTCGGTGATCTGCCGCAAGGCATCATGGGGGAACTCAACGGCCGCCACGGCGGACATCGCACTGACATCATGATCCAGCTTGGATAGCAGGAAGGCATGCAGATCCACGAAATCGCCCGCGATGTGAAAGGCCGTGATCTGCTGCTGGCCGCTTTCCACCGTGTTTTGCCGGGCAGCCATGCCCTGGATCAGCAACAGGCTCTTGTTCGGGCTGCTGCCATAGCGCGCCATCAACTCGCCCGGGGCGAAATGAACAGTCTGGCCGGCCGCCGCCGAAAGCGCATCCCGTTCTGCTTGTCCTAGGGTGTCACGCACCCGCAGGCGGCGAAAAAATCTATCAAGACGCTGATCGTCCATGGTGGGCCTTGGTACCGGACCTTCGCGCACAAACGTGCGCGGGTCGCTGTAGTTGCTTCTTTTCTTGCCAATCGCTGTTCGCGAACCAGGTTTGTGGCGCGGCCTGGAGCCACTTCAAACTGCGGCCACACGCCCCGGACCCAGAGGAGGATGCGCCCGCAAAGTGCCGGCACCCACGCCCGTCCTTGTCCCCCCGCCGATATGGTCGTTGTGCTTGCGGCCTTGGCGCTGGCAGGCAAACGCGCCATGTCAGCTTTAATGCCGCTAAGTCGCTGATCCGCGCACTATCGTATGTTAGTCAAAGCCAGAATGCGGAGCCAACCCGATCTCGCCAAGTCACCGAAGCTGCCGGCAAGATGATCCGCCCAGCGAGCACTGACAGCTTGCTCTTGCCGACCGGAACGGCGCTGGAAGTGCAGCATCAGGCTTGGCGGTGCAAACATGTAGGCCATCTGGAGCTTTTACCGACTTGGTTTCACCTGACCTTCATCTTTCTAGCTGACCTTTGCCGCATAAAGGACCAAGCCAGCGATGAACATGAAGTTGTACCTGTCCCTGCTCACCAGCGCCGTGATGATTGTCTGCTCCACCTTGGGTGCAGTGGCGCTTGATGTACCAACAGCTCAGCCCATCCTGACCGTATCCGGCAACATCACCCAGACCAATCAGGACGGGGTGGCGGTGTTTGACCGCACGATGCTCGAGGCGCTTGGCAACGCCGCCATTGTGACCCGGACGCCCTGGTTTGACGGGGTGAGTACCTATGAAGGCGTGCCGCTCGAGGCGCTGATGGATGCCGTGGGCGCCGAGGGGCACACCGTCACTGCCATTGCGCTCAACGACTATGTCACCACGATCCCACTCTCGGATTTTGCCGATTTCGGACCCATTCTGGCGCTGCGCCACAACGGGCAATACATGACGGTGCGGGAAAAGGGCCCGCTCTTTATCATCTATCCCTTCGACGAAAACCCGGACCTGCGCACCTCGACCTATTATGGGCGGGCCGCCTGGCAGGTCAAACAGTTGATCGTGGAGTAACCAGAGCTGTGCAGGCCGCGTCGGTCAAGTTCATGCAGCGCGCCTTGGCAGTCATCGTGTGCTGCCTTGTGGTCGCGACCTGCTACACCTCGCTGGTGATTGCCCAGCGCCAGACCGCATTGCAAAACCTGTCGCGCTACAATGTTGCCTGGACTGTCAGCCAGTCCCTTTCCGAGTTCACCCGGCTCGAGCAGAGCCTGGCCCTTTACGCGCTCGACGCCACGCCAGAGCGGCTGGCCGAAGCCATGCTGCGGCTCGACATCATGTTCAGCCGGGTCGAGATGTATGAGGCTGGCCCGGCTTCCAGTGAAAACTCGCGCACGCTGCGCATCTTTATCGAGGCCGATCCGGCCAATCAGGAAACCGTTCATGCTGTGCGGGGCGCGCTTGAAACGGTCGATGGCCTGCTCGCCTCCGAACCCCATACGCGGGCCAAACTGCTCGAGGGGCTTGCGGCCCTTGCCCCGTTGGACGCCCGCCTGACCGCTCTTGCCTCCGCGGCCGGGGCCTATGGCGCCGCACGCACTGCCGCCGATCGGGCCGAACTGCAGCGCCTGCACTGGATCTTCACTGGCCTCGCCTGGGGCCTGATCCTGTGCGGTGTCGCCTTGACGCTGCTGCTGTTCCGCAACAATCGGCTGTTGCAACGCGCCTACCAGGATGTCAGCACGCTCGCCGCTCAGTTGGGGGCAACCTCCAAGACCCTGCGGGCGCAGAATGACCGGTTCGATGCTGCCCTTAACAACATGTCCCATGCGATCTGCACCTTCGACGCCGATGGCAAGCTCGTCGTGTTCAACCAGCGATTTGCCGAACTTTGCGGCCTGCCGCAGAACCTGGAGCCTGGTGTCACCGCCACCCAGATGGAGGAAAGGGCGGCCGAGCAAGGCGCGGACACCGCCTATTACAGCATCCTGGCCCGCCAGCTCCCGATGATCTGGAACCGCACCGGCAAGGTGTTCACC
This sequence comes from Devosia sp. Z11_6, assembly GCF_058133665.1. Lineage (NCBI taxonomy): Bacteria > Pseudomonadati > Pseudomonadota > Alphaproteobacteria > Hyphomicrobiales > Devosiaceae > Devosia > Devosia sp. Z11_6. The sequence goes on along the minus strand of NZ_JBYUNQ010000002.1, from coordinate 743,216 downwards.
TCCGAGCTACCCGATGGCCGCGCCTATGCGGTTTCCCATACCCCGCTGCCGGATGGCGGATGGCTCGCAACCTATGAGGACATCAGCGAGCGCCGCCGCGCCGAGCTGCGCATCGCGCATATGGCCCACCACGATGCCCTGACCAATCTGCCCAACCGCGTGCAGTTCAGGCTTCAGCTGGACCAGATGTTGCTGCGCTCGCGCAAGCATGACCTCAGCTTTTGTGTGTTCCTGCTCGATCTCGATGGCTTCAAGGACGTCAATGACACCTTCGGCCATCACCTGGGCGATCAACTCCTCAAAGTCGTGGCCCAGCGCCTGCAGCAGGGCAGCACGACTTACCACGCCGTGGCGCGGCTGGGCGGCGACGAGTTCGCTACCGCCTGCTGGATTGAAGGCGATGCCGAACAGCAGCGCCGGATCGGCGAGCGGCTGATTGCCGATCTGTCCCGGCCCTATTTTCTGGAGGGGCGCGAACTGTCCGTCGGCGCCAGCATCGGGGTGGCGCAGTTCTGCCCCAAGACGCCAGTGGAAACCGAGGAATTGCTGCGCCATGCCGATCTGGCGCTTTATGTCGCCAAGGCCGATGGCAAGGGCCGGGTGCGGTTTTTCGAGCCGGAGCTCGACCAGCAACTGCAAACCCGCAAGACGCTGGAAGCCGATCTGCGCAAGGCGCTGGATCGGGGCGAGATGGAAGTGCATTACCAGCCCGTTCTCGTGGCTGAAACGCGCCAGGTGTGCCGCTACGAGGCGCTGCTGCGTTGGCGTCCGGGTGGGGATCGGCTCGTGCCGCCTTCGACCTTCATTCCGCTCGCCGAGGCGACGGGCCTGATCAACGAGATCGGCGCCTGGGTGCTGCAGCAGGCCTGCGCCGAAGCGGCCTGCTGGCCCGGAGATCTGGGCCTGGCGGTCAATTTGTCTGCCGTTCAGTTCAAGAGTGGCGAGCTGGTCAGGACCATCGGCGACGCCCTCGCCGCATCGGGGCTGGACGCGCACCGGCTGGAGCTGGAAATCACCGAATCCGTGCTGCTCCAGGGCGACGAGCAAACCCTGTCCGCGCTGATGCGCCTCAAGGACATTGGCGTGCGCATCGCGATGGACGACTTCGGCACCGGCTATTCCTCGCTCAGCAATCTGCGTCGCTTCCCCTTTGACACCATCAAGATCGACAAGTCGTTCGTGGCCGATCTGACCAATCGCGATGACGCCGTTTCCGTGGTGCGACTGATCATTCAGCTCGGTGAAGTGCTGGGAATGCAGACCACCGCCGAAGGCGTGGAAACCGAGGAACAGTTCCACCTGCTCCAACAAGCCGGCTGCACCAATGTGCAGGGCTTCCTGTTCGATCGCGCCAAGCCGGCGAGCGAGATAGCCCATCACATCGCCGCAACTCACGCGACCTCCGCAGAAGTCGATTCTGCAGCCAATCCACTTGCGGAACGTAAATCGGCCTGAAACTGCCCCCATCTCCCCCCCGCGACGCTGTGATCTTGTGGCGCCAGCGCGCCCGCAAGTATAGCAAGGGCGCAGCTAAGGGACTGAGTTGATGCGTTTTCTGCCTGCAATCGCGCTTGCATCCGCGCTGGTGACGAGCGTCGTTCCCGCGGGCGCTCAAAGTTGGAGCTTGCTGGATCGGGCCCTTGCCGACGCCGTGCAGACCTTCGCCAAGGCGCAAGGCGCACTTGGCTCATCCAGCATGGGCGTGCCGACCACGGCTTACGCGCAGGCCTTGCGGCAGTTGCGCTTTGTCCCGTCCAGCGGATCGGGGGAGGTGCAGGTGGCCTTTCAGGCGCAGGGCGAAGGCGATAAAGCCTGCACCCGCTTTGCCGCCTATGTGATCCCGAACCCGGCCGCCGACACTATAACCATCAATCTCTGCCCGCAGTTCTTTGACTCCGGCACCGATGCCCTGCGCCAAACCACTATCCTGCATGAAATGGTGCATGTGGTCGCCGGGCCCGGCGAGTGCATGGCCATGGCCTATACCGCTCAGCTGCAGTTCCTCGCCACTGGCGCGTTTCAGCCGGTCACCAATTACTGGCGCCAAAGCGGCTGCGGGTCCTCGGCCTATGGGCTGCCGGGATAACGCCCCGCTAGGAGCGCTTGTCCCGCCGCCGCATTGCGCCGAGCGCGAGTGAAGCCGGCACTGCCAGGGCCAGGGCGCCCAGGGAATGCTGCCGCCGTGGGCGCAGCTGCGCAGCAGCGGCCCGGTAACCGGCCTGCCATTCCGGGCTTTTGCCTGAAATATCGTCGGTGGGTTCCCCGCCCTCGTCGCGGGACTTGCCTACCGTGTCGGCTGCGGTGGCATTACGGTGACCGAGCGGATCGCTGCTGCCCACGGTGGAATCGCGCCGCGTCTGCCGCTCGGCCTCCGCATTAAGCTCGGCACCCACGATCAGCATGGTGACCGAGATCCACATCCAGGTCAGCAGGGCAATGAGCCCGCCCAGCGAGCCGTAGGTCTTGTCGAAATTGGCGAAGTTCGCCGCATACCAGGAGAACAGCAGCGACACGACGATGATCCCGACCACGGCAAGGAGAGCGCCCGGGGTAACCCAGCGCCATTTCGGCTGCTGCCGGCTCGGGCCGAAGCGATAAAGAACGGCAATACCCAACAGCAAGACCACGGCGAGCAGCAGGTAGGAGCCGATCTTGAGCACCCATTCCAGCCCACTCCCCAGCCCGAGGAAATTCAGCACCGCTGGCACCACCACGGCCACGCCAATCATCACCACCGCGCCAACGACACCGGCCAGGGTAAACACGAGGGCGGTGGCGTTCAGAACAAAGAAATTGCGCTTTTCGCGCTCGTCATAGGCGATGTTCATTGCCTCAAACAGCGTCTTGACCCCCGAACTGGCGCTCCAAAGCGCAATGGCGATCGAGATGATAAGGGCAAAGCTCAGCGTCGATTCCTGGCTCGAGGTCAGGCGCTTGAGTTGTTCATCGATGATGGCCATGCCTCCTTCGGGCACCACCGCGGACAGTGCCCTGACATGCTCGGTCACCGTGGCCGGGTCGGTGAACAGGCCATAAAGGGACACAAAGGCCGTGAGGGTGGGGAAGATCGCCAGCAGCAGGTAATAGGTTACCGCCGCCGCGATCAGGGTCACCCGATCATCATTGATCTCGGCATAGGTGCGCCACAGGATGTCCTTCCAGCCCTTTGCCGGTACCTCCGTTGGCGCATCCGCCTCACGACCATGATCCTGCTCGGCACTGCGGTTTTGGACTGTTGCCATCTGCTTTGTTCCCTTGCCTTGGGAGGGGCAACGACAAAGCGCCAGCGTGGTTGCAGGCCACCAGCCTGCGAGACCCAGCAAACAGCAGGCCCCGCTCCAAAAAGGAGCGAGGCCCGCTTTGCCCGCTTGTGCCCGTGAGCTTAGTTGGGGTCGACCACGAAAAGGGTCAGGCCCGTATCTCCCTGGGTCACGGTCACCACATCGACCGGCCCGACCCCGGACTGCGCCAGGGCTGCCCCGAGGGCCTCGTTGGCGGCAACCGCGTTGCGCAACTCCTCGGCTGCCGGGATCGGCAGACCGGCGGAGCCGCAGCCTTCCAGCAGCACCAGCGAGGCATCGCCCGAACCGGCGGCAAGAACATCGGCAGGCTCGGCCGCATCGCCTGCGGCGACCGCTTCGGCAGCCCCGGAACACCCCACGGTGCGAAGCGGAAGGGCAAAGGCTTCGACTTCAGCCGTCAGCACCTGAGCGGATGCTGTTGCGGCCAACGGAGCGCCGCCCGGCAGCGCGCCGGCCTGGTCTTGGGCGCCCGTTGCACCATCACTGCTGCCGTCGGAGCCAGCCGTGTCCTCATCGCCGGAAGCTCCGCCGCCCGTCGCGCCATTGTTGGCCCCCCCGGCAGCATCATCGGGCGCCGCACTGCCGGTATCCGTGTCCGGACCACCCGCATCGCCGCTGGCATCATCGCCATTGCCACCTGCTCCATCACCGGCGCCATCGCTGCCTGCCTCGTCCGCAGGAGCCGACCCGCCAGCCCCCGTGACGCCTCCTGCGGCGCCATCACCGCTGTCGGCAAGCTGGGCCTGCGTATCAACCAGGAGCCGCACCTGCCCGGCGCCGCCGGCGCGAACCGCGACCACGGCTTCGGGCGCAATCCCGGCATCGGCCAGCGCCTGCGTGAGGGCGAGCTTGGCTTGAACCTCAGCGAGGGCCTCATCGTCATCACTGCCGCCAAGCGTTGCCAGCACATCGGCCTGTGCCGCCTCACCCAGCAAGGCATCAAGATCGAGGATGGTGATCTCGCCGCCGCCCGCTCCGCTCGCATCGCCCTCCGTGCCCAAAATGCGCAGCACGGCATCCACACGCTGCTGCTCATCGGGAAGCAGCGACAAGTCCAGCGCCGCCAATTCCTCTTCAGTGAGGGCGGCGACGTCGAGATCGGCAAGGTCTCCGCTCGCGGCGCCCTCCCCGCCAGCCTGCCCGTCACGGGGCAGGATGGCGACATCGGCGGCGAGCTCACCCGAGCCGGCGCCCAGCTCGGCATCGACCACATCGATGCCAGCCGCGTCCACTTCCGCCACCAGGGCCTCGGGGGCCCCGCGCACCAACACTTCGGTCAAGCCATCGGCCCCGACCTCGATCGCGAGCACATCTTCCAGCGCCACGCCTTCGCGTTCCAGCACCGAGCTCAGCACCGCGCTGTCTTCAAGAACCGCGAGCAAATCCGCCCGACCCTCGGGATTGTCGCCGATGGCAATCTCGATCTCCGCCAGCGCCGCCTCGGACAGCACCTCGTCCACCCGGACCAGCGCGATGCGGCGATCATCGATGCTGGCATCAAGGTCGATCTCGGCCAATCCTGGATCGGCGATCAGCTCGATCAGCGCCTCGGCCCGCGCCGTTGGGCTGCCCAGCGCCAGCAGCCTGGTGCCACCGGTTACCGTTTGCGTGGGATCGATTGTCGCTGTTTGCTGGGCTCCGACCTGCACATCGGCATCTACTGCCGCGCCGGAGCGGGAACCCGAGCCGAGATTGACATCGGCGCTGACCGGAGCGCCCTGGATCACGTTGACATCGGTGTCGAGCACATTGGCGCGGGGGCTGCCGTCGCCGCCCAGCACCGTGCCGGACACCACTTCGCTGTCGCCGGCCTCGACGCCGACATCCACGGCCGCGTCCCCGCCTATCTCGGCATCGACGCCCAGACCATCATCACCACCAACATCGACGTCGGCATCGACCGCCGTATCGCCACCAAGGCCCACATCGGCATTGATGCCATTATCGCCGCCAAGCCCCACGCCGGCATCCAGCCCGCCATCGCCGCCGCCCACCCCGACATTGAGGCCATCATCGCCCCCCACCGAGATGTCGACACCGCCACTGCCAATATCGGCATCAAGCAGCTGGGCAGAAGCGGGGGATACTGCCAAGGCAGCCGTCAAGGCAAGAACAGAAATGCTGGATCGAAGGAACATAGACATCTCCTAAGCCGAAATGATTAGTTCCGATCAACGGAAGGAGGAGGGGGCGGTTTCTTGCCTTTGCCCCGACTTTACTTGGCGTCCTTGCCGACCCGAAAAGCAATTGATGTCAATTTTACTGACCAGCGCTCCCCCGCCTGGTCACAACGCCTCGGGAGAGGCATGCAAAGGGTAAGCAAACCGTCAACGCGCTGGCTGAAAGGTGACCTCAAGCGCCACATAAAGGCCCCCCACCCGCCGGTTCAACGGTGTATAGGGGAGCATTCCGCCCTTCATCCGTGCCTTTGCCGAAGGAAAATCCATGAGCGCCATTCGCCGCCGCACCGCCATTTTGCTCCCCACCCTTGGTCTTCTTGGCGCGGTCCTGCTGTCCGCCTGCAGCCCCTTTGGCAACACTGCCGGCTCCGCCGGGACCCTGTCGCCCGGCCTGTCCGCCCGCATGGACCAGCCAGGCGCCAGCCTCGACCGGGCCCAGGCCATCGGCATCATCAATGCCTATCGGGCCACCAATGGCCTGCCGGCCCTGGCGCTCGATACTGGCCTGAGCGGCACTGCCCAGGCGCTCGTCAACCAGTATGCATCCACCGGCACGCCGCCCAAGACGCCCAATGGCGTCAAGGCGCTCAAGCTCAGCGCCGGTTACGCCACCTTCGCCGAAACCTTCTCGGGCTGGCGCAACAACCCCGCCGATGCGGCTGGCCTGCGTGCCAATGCCGGCAAGGCCGGCGTCGCCGTGGCCTTCAATCCGACCTCCAATTACGGCATCTACTGGGTGCTTATTCTTGCCGACTGAGCCGACACTGATCGACGCGCGGGGGCTCAAATGCCCCCTGCCGGTGCTGCAAACCGAAAAACGGCTGGCCCAACTGCCAGCCGGCACCCGGCTCGTCGTGCTGGCCACCGACCCGATGGCGCGCATCGACATCCCGCTTTACTGCCGCCAGAACGGCCATGACTGCACGGTGACCGACGCCGGCGATCACCTGCGCTTCGACTTGGTGCGCCGCTAAAGGTTCGGGCGCGGCCGTGGCATGGGTACCGGGCCGGTGGCGGTTGCCGCCATACCGGGCCGCAGCTCCGCCTCGATCCCTACGACATCGCTGGCGATCGGGAAGGCCGGCGCGTGATCGGGACGCGGACGCGGCAATTCGATCCCCACGCGCACCCGGCCCAGATTGGTCGCCACATAGGACTGCGCCGGGATTGCATCATTGAGATAGCTCGGCTGCCCCTTGAGGCCCATGGGGAAGGCCGCTTCCTGCGCCTTCACATATTCCGGTGCTTGCTGGCCGCAGATGCGCGCGCGCATATCGACGGGCGCGGCGCTTGGATTGTTGGCCAGCGCCAGCAGCGACTGCCCGGCCGGCCGGGCCGCGCCCGACAGGCCGCGCAACACCAATTCGGCCGCCCGCTCATTGCGATCGCGCGCCGATGAGCCGCCCAGCACCACCGCCAGGAGCCGCCGCCCGTCGCGCTCGACGGTCACCACCATGTTGAGCCCCGAAGCACAAACATAGCCAGTCTTCATGCCGGTAGTGCCGGCAAACTTGGTCAGCAGGGCATTATTGCTTTCGAGCTTGGCCTTGCCCAGCTGCACAAATTCGGTGCCGAACATCTCGGCATATTGCGGGAAGTTCTGCCGCAAATACAGCGACAGCACCGCCAGATCGCGCGCCGAAGTTTGCTGGGCCGGGTCATGCAGCCCGTGCGGATTGGCAAAGCGAGTTGCCGATAGCCCCATCCGCGCCGCCGTCTCGTTCATCTTGGCGACAAACTGGGCTTCGGTGCCCCCCACGGTTTCGGCGATCCCCATGGCGATGTCATTGGCCGACTTGACGATCATGATATAAAGCGCGTCCTGCAGGCTCAGCGCGCTATCCACCGGCAGCCCAGACTTGCTGGGCGCCTGGTTGATCGCATTGCGCGACAGCACCACCGGCGTCTGCAGCGTCACGGTGCCCTTCTGGATTTCCTCGAAAGCCACATAAGCGGTCATCAGCTTGGTAAGCGACGCTGGGTGCCAGGGCTGGCCGGCATCTTCCTCATACAGCACCGCAAGATTGTCCATATCCACGAGCAGCATGGGGTTGGCCTGGACCACTGCAGCACCCGCCCACAGGCAGTTAAGGACAATGGCAATGATCGCTGAGCGCAAGGATCGAGCTGACGGCACGAGAGCGAGCTCCGGGACTGATAAGGGGCGCGCGTTCTTAACAGCCACCTTGCCCAAGCTCAATGCACGGGCCCTCCCACCCACGGGCTTTTGAACCCCCAACCTCCTGACATCCCTTGACGAGGGGTCGCGGCACAACCGCAATTTCCACCTGGAGAACGCCCATGACCACCATTGTTACCGTCCTCACCCCCGGCTTTGCCGATTGGGAAACAGCCCTGTTGAACGCGGCCAGTGCCGGCCATCTCGGCATCACCACCCGCTACGCCGCCCCCGGTGGGATCCCGCTGGCCTCCGCCGGCGGCCTGCAGGTCACGCCTGACCTGCCTGTCGACAATATCGATCCCGCCGGCATTGATGCCCTTGTCATCTGCGGTGGCGCGGCTTGGTCGCAACCCGGAGCACCCGACCTTACCCGCCTGCTGCAAGCGACGGCGGCAGCCGGCAAGGTGGTCGGCGGCATCTGCGATGGCACCCTGCCCCTTGCCCGCGCCGGCCTGCTCGACACCATCCCCCATACCAGCAACAGCACCGACAACCTCGCCCCTACCGGTTATGGCGGCGCCCGTTTCTACCGGGACCAGCCCCGGGCCGTCCGCGCCGGTGCCATCATCACCGCCCCCGGCACCGCCCCGGTCAGTTTCATGGCCGAGATGCTCGAGGCCCTGGGCTATGGCAGCGACGATCTGCGGTTTTACTATGGGCTGTTTGCCGCCGAGCACCCGCCGGCACAAACTGCACCCTAGGCACTGAAAGGAACCATCTCTATATTGAGGGCCAACCAACCCCGCAGGTCGCCCATGTCGCTCCAGGACACCGCCAATCGCTCCAACTGCACCGCCATGTCCGATGTGCTCAACCGCATCGGCGACAAGTGGAGCGTGATGGTGGTGGGCATTCTCGCCCGCCATGACACCATCCGCTTCAACGAACTCAAGCGCTCGATCAATGGCGTGTCGCAGCGAATGCTGACCCTCACCCTGCGCAATCTCGAGCGCGATGGCCTGGTCACCCGCACCATCTATCCCGAGGTGCCGCCCCGGGTTGAATATGGCCTGACCGAACTGGGCAAGACGCTGACCAACCCCATTCAGGCGCTGTGGGACTGGTCGGCCGAGCATCATGGCGCCATCATCGATGCCCGCACGGTCTACGATCAGCGTGCCATCGCCGTTGAGGCCGAGCAGCCGCGCAAGATCGCTTAGGCCAGGGGGTAGCTGAATGCCCTCGCCCTCGCCCTGGACCCGACCGTCCCTCGCTGGGCAGTTGCAGGACCTGGGCCTCGGGCCCGGCGATGCCGTGCTGGTGCACGCGGCGCTGCGCCTGGTCGGCCCTATTCTGGGCGGCCCCGACGCGCTGATCGACGCCTTCACCGATGTGCTCGGCCCCGAGGGCACGCTGCTGGGTTATTGCGACTGGCAAAGCGAGGAAGACGCCTTTGCCGATCCCGCGCTCCGCCCGCATGTGCCGCCTTTCGATCCGGCGCGCTCGCGCTCGATCCGCGACAACGGCGCCTTTCCCGAATTGCTGCGCACCACCCCCGGGGCCCGGCGCAGCGGCAATCCCGGCGCCTCCTGCGCCGCCCTGGGTGGGCAGGCCGACTGGTTCACCGCCGATCATGCCCTCGATTATGGCTATGGCCCGCAATCCCCGCTGGGCAAGCTGGTCGAGGCGGGCGGCAAAACGCTGATGCTCGGCGCCCCGCTCGACACCATGACCCTCCTCCACCATGCCGAGCACCTGGCCGATATTCCGGGCAAGCCGGTTAAGCGCTTCGAAGTCCCCCTGCTTATAGATGGCGCCACTCACTGGCGCTGGTGCGAGGAGTTTGACACTGCCAACGCCCCTCCTGGGCTCCCCGAAGATTATTTCGCCACCGTGGTGCGCGATTATCTCGCCACTGGCGCCGGGCAAACGGGCCGGGTCGGCAATGCGGATTGCGTCCTCGTTGCCGCGCCCGAGATCCTTGCCTTCGCCGTTCACTGGCTCGAACAGCATTACCGCGGGGTGGGAAACTGATCGTGTCCGCGCTAAAAACCTGCGCACGCACCCTATCGCACCCAGTTGCGGCGCAAAGCGCCTTGCGCTAGACACAGCCCGTGCCCCTCTGGCGGAATGGTAGACGCAGAGGACTCAAAATCCTCCGCCGCGAGGCGTGCCGGTTCGAGTCCGGCGGGGGGCACCACTCCAGGCTAGGGATGACGAGCGGGACGCTGCTCAGCAGCTGGCGCAAAGAAAACAAGAACTGTGGGAGAGGGCGCGTCGGTAGGCTGCTGTTGAAGATCCGCGATGGCAGTTGCTGGTCAGGCTTGCCGCTCAGCGGGACGAAGCGGAGAAGGTCGCATCGTTTGTTCGGCGGGCTGCAGAGAGCAAACCTAATAACGGTCAAACGAGAGTAGGCGACCGCACGCTAGAGCACTGGCTAGAATGGCTGGAGTTCACGCTGGAGCAGCGCAGCGTCAATGATCTAGAGTGGCTGTTCTCCAGGATTAGCGCTGTTGGGCCTGGCGACGGTGACGACGACTGACGTGCCACCTCACCACCCTCCACTTGCCGCCTCCTCCTCCGTCGAGATAGCGTGAGGAATGAGCCTCAAAATCACTATAGACCTAAACGAACCCAACCGCCTGCTCGACTGCCAGGTGCGCGTTATCTCCATCGAGGAGCACCACCTCGGCATTCTAGAACTGGACACGGATCAGGGTTTTCTCCCAATCTCGGTCAACCGGAGCGCCGCGGCGACTCTGATCACAGCGCTGGCCGAGTTCATGGCCGCCACAGAGGTGGACCAAGAAATTCCCATCGCCAACGACGATGATCCGGTGGATTGATGAAGCGCTTCACGCTTTTTGATCGCGGTGTCTGGCGACGGTAGTCTAGGACTTAGGCACTATCTTTCCCAGCCTTAAACGCCCAGCCAATCTTAAGGCGTGACCGCAACGTCCATATCACCCAGAACCACCACGCCAGGAACAAGATATAAATCGCGTAGGATGCGGTGATGTACCCCATCGCTACGCCGTCGGCATTCAACATATAAACTGATACCGCCCATGTCGTAGCATACGCAAGGGCAAGAGCTCCGGCGGTTGCGCACTGCGCGGCGAGAAGGGGTAGCCTCCATGCTGACGAGAGGCTCTGAGAAACAGCCCAATAAAGCTGGGGCGCTAAGTAAATGAAGGTCGTAAGGACGCCATCTGGCCAACTCAACATGTAGCTAGCGCCGGCGAACTTCAAAGCGGCCCACAGTGCAGCTGGCGGCAAACTTCCAAGAGTGAATAGCGTAAGAAAAGCCACTACAAACTACCGTTGAGTTTTGAGTGTGTTTAGCCATCGGCGACGACGCGAGGCCTGAGGCAGGCGCTTCCATTTACTAGCCCGATTGAATTACCGGCGGGGACAAGGTGCTGTCCGCTACGTAAGAACCCTACTCCGTTCCGGACGCATTGAAACGGGCAGAAATGCTCTGCGCTCTATTGGCCTTGAGCGCATGGTCATCAGCCTGCAGGAACCCTCGCTTTCGCGTGAAGAATAGGGCCCCACGGCCCAGATATCCTTCTGGCGCCATTGTTGGCGGCGGCCTCGCCGGCCGCTACACGGCAACGAAGGTGTTTGCCTTGTGCGCGGCGCCCACCCTGATCGATTACTGAAATGTGCGGCCGCTTCACCAACGAGATGACTTGGGCGGATCTCCACGCCCTTTGCCGGCTCAGCGACGTGCTTTACCCCGTGCCGCCGTCCAACATGCAGCCGCCCTACAACATCGCGCCGACGCAGGATGTGCAGTTCGTGCATCACGACAAGGCCGGTGGTGGTTGGTGTCGTTTGGGGCCAAGGAAGTGCCCAAGGCCACGATGTTCAATGCCCGCCTCGAGACAATGGACACCTCGTCCGGGTTCCGTGAACCGTTCGAAAAGCGCCGCTGCCTGATCCCTGCCGATGCTTACATCGAGTGGACCACAAACCCTGTGGACGGCAAGAAAGACCCGTGGCGGCTCTATCTGCCGGAGCACCGCGGCTTCAGCTTCGCTCGTCAATGAGGGCGTTGTCGAGGGAATTTCATGGTTTGCTGATGGATCGAAAGACTGAGTTGATCACCTGGACATAGACCAAGGCACCAAGGCCAATGATGGCCGCCACGGTTAGGCCGCCGCCCTGGCCTCGTCGCGGAACCACCTGAGGCGAAGACGGTAGGAGCCCTACCCCCACATTTGATGGCAGGACTGGGAGGCAAGGAACACCAGCCCGTTAGAACTGTTGTTTCGATGCGGAACGGCTCGTTCAAGAGTAGCTCTTACGGGTCGAGGGCTCCCGGCCCGAGGTAGTTCGCAGCACTATCTCGGGTCGGTTGTTTTCGAGAACTGCTCTGTAAACGGCGGCGGAACAGCGCCCAAAGAAAAGCCCCACCGAAGCGCGGCTCAAGTAGCTGTTGTTTGACTAGGAGGCCTTAGAACAGCTGGCTACCGGCGTCCGTGCCGATCAGAGTGATCGTGCCGCCGTCGCCGAGCGTTAGAATGGTGTTGCCCTCGGCGAAAGTGCGGGTAGAGGTCTGACCACCAAGGTCGACGCGATCACCGTCACTGAAGTTGAAGCCTTCGATGCGGTCGCTGCCGCCGCCCTGTGCGAACACGAAGCGATCTGCTCCAAGACCGCCATTCATGGTGTCGTTTCCGACACCGCCGACCAGCGTGTCATCGCCTTGGCCTCCGTGGAGAAAGTCATTCCCCTGTCCTCCATGGAGGTAGTCATTGCTGAAATTTCCGAAAAGCGCATCATCACTCATGTTGCCGAACAGGGCGTCAGTGTCCTGTCCACCGTAAAGCGTGTCTCGATCCTGCCCGCCGTAAATGGTATCTTCGCCTTCCTGGCCAAAAACCAGGTCTTCCCCTGGATTGCCATAGAGAAGGTCATCACCACCTCCGCCATACAGCGTGTCCCCGCCATCCCCTCCCGAGTAAACGTCGGCACCGAAGGATCCCTGGAACTGATCAGTGGCTACAGTGCCAAATGTGCGGTCGCTTCTCCCGTACAGATTGATTATGCCCTCAGCGTCCCAGTTGTCCAACTCCATCTGCGGCCCCAAATAAGGATACATCAGGGCTTGAGGGTCGTCGGGATGTCCAAGCCCTAGCGCGTGGCCAATTTCATGCATCGCAACTGCAAAGAAGTTTGTGCCAAAGCCCGCATCGCGCGGATCAGTTGACCAGTTTTCCGCCGAGTCGAAGGCTATCTCAGCCTTGCTCATTCGCCCGTCTTGAAAGAAGGAGTATCTTGTTTCACCCAGCGTCCCCCCTCTACCGTCCATGCTGTCCCAGCCCAGACGGATGTTTGTGAAGCTGCTGTCGCTAACTTCGACTAAGTCAATATTAGCAAGGCTCTCCCAGCGGTCGAATGCCGCGCGCACCAGCGACTGAAACGCGCCGCCAAGTTGCGCATCGAACATATAAAAGGCTCCAGCAGCTGCTGCTGCGAAGCTCCAGGTGACTTGGCCACCTGAGGTTCCAAGACTTGGATTTCCCCATTTGGCACCCGTGAAAACAAAACCGCTCATGAGGTAACTCCAGCAATTCGTATCTACACCATAAACACCTTCCGCATAAATGGTTTGCACTTCACCTACAACTTCGCGATGCGGCCCGGAAGTTCATTTGGAGAAACGTTCTTAAACTGCTGATCGATCATGTCTTCGGCCAGTAAGCCAGAACCCCCGCGCTGCTCGGCATTCAGATACCGGTCGACTGCAGCGAGTCGAGGATGGCCAGTGTGAGCGGAATGTCCTGGTGAATGACGTAGCCCACATCCTCGCGCCGCTTGATCCAGAACAGCTCAAGGTACGACCATCCCCGCCCGTTCCATGTGCCGATCCATCGTCATATCGGAGATGATGCCCTTCTCGGCGAGGCCTTCACGGGCGACGGTGCGCCATTTGTCGGCAGAAAGCCTCGCCTCTTCAAGACTAACATTAGATGCGGACCCCAGTCCCATTTCGCGGCGACGGCCATGAAATGTGATGCGCAGCACCCATATGCTCCGCCCGTCGTCCCGCCGCCGTCTGAGTGCTTCCCGCAAAGCAGGCCCTCTAGAACGGGACGCCGCCAGCAACCCTCCATTTAAAGCAAATCATCTTCAACTGCTTGCCTGGTAAGGTTAAAAATCGGTTTCTTGCGCCGAGCCCTGGTTAATACTTCCTTTTATTTTTGCTTCTGAGTAGCTGTTTAGCACCGGCGACCTTTGTCACGGAGTGGGTGAATCCCAGCACTTGTTGAGTAACTCGAGGAACAGAAACATGCGTAGTCTTCTTATTGCCGCCGCTCTGCTTGCAATGGGCGCTGGCGCGGCTCAGGCCGGAAATATTGCTTTGCAGTCACAGTCCGGCCTCGCCAACCGAAACAATGTTGTCCAGGAAGCAGACTCCGGCGACAACGTCACCGGCACGATCCAGAGCGGTGCGCGCAACAATGCCAGCGCCAGTCAATTGGCGATCGCGGGCGTCAATCTGGCCGGCACCCGCCAGACTGGCTCGTTCAACAATGCTCGCACCAGCCAGACCGCCATTGGCGGCCTCAACGACGCTGGAACAACCCAGCTTGGCGTTTTCAACCGTTCCCAGACCAGCCAGCTGGCGGCCTTTGGTGGCTTGAACCAATCGGGCACGAGCCAGGACGGCGCCTTCAATCTCTCATCGACCAGCCAGATCGCACTCGGCGATGGCGCGAACTACTCCTCCACCAGCCAAGCTGGCCTGGGCAATGTCTCGTCTGTCAGCCAGCTGTCCTATTGATGACAACAATGACACGGCGGAACAGCCGCCGTGTTTCTGCGCTCCCGGTCCGCTCTAGAACTGGCCGGTGAAAGACACGGTGGGCGTAAAGCTCCACATCGAGCCAAAGCTCAAGCGATTGCCCGTCTGGGCGGCGCCATCATAGGTCAACGCCCCGTCGTCCGAACCAGCATAGGAATTGGTAGCCGAACTAACCGAACCATCGCGCGACACGGTGGCGACCCGGGACAGATAATCGATCGTGCCGCCAAAGGTTATCTGCCGATTTGGCGCGAGAGCAACGGTAACAGCGGGCGCGACTTTCGCCGACCAGGCCATGCCGTCCGCCTCCAGATCGATACGGTTTGCATTGTTTACTGTGGTCAAGGGCACGACTGCGGCCGAACCACGAGCGATAGAATAGCCTTCCCGCCCCTCGTAGCGATCCTCGACATGATAGGCGCCGCCCTCCAGCCCCAGTGAGAAGGTCACTTCGTCCGAAATGGGCTGGTTGAGATTAACACCGATAACACCACCCCAGTAACGGGAGGTCAGCCGCTCGTTGCGCAGCATCGAATATTCGGGGAAGGTCGTCGCGCTCGGGCTCGCTTCAGGAATATCGACCCGGGTCGTGGTGTGGATTGATTGCCGCAGCAGCCGATAGCTCGGCCCCACATAACCCTGCATGGAGGCCGCGCCGGTCACCGTCGACAGAGCCAGGGTAAGATCAACCCCCGAATAGGTCAGCTTGCGATCAACGCTGGTGCTGATAGCAAGGCCCGTAAGGTCACCTGCACCAAAAAATACCCCGCCATCTGTCGCTGCCACCGCGCCATAAGCCGCAGCACCGTTGATTTCCCCCTGCTGCGTTGCCACGCCCCCTAGCGCGAAGCTGTTGTTGTCGCGGGCAATGCTGACGCCGTAGTCATTGACCGCCCCCGCAGCATTGAAGGGCGCGTTCACACTCAGCACTTCGCCGCCGCCCTGTGGATTGGCATGGATGACCGTGGCGCTCGCCGAAGAGTTCCCCGGAGCGCTGTCGGTGGCTAGCGCGATGCCGGCATCTCCAGGCGTAGTATAACCACCAATCGTAACGGTGCCTGGCCCCGTGAAGCGATCGACCACCGTGCGGCTGGAGCCCCCAACCGTGGTAAAGCCAGACAGCCCGACGCCTGCATCGTAACTGCCGAAAGCGCCCAAGCTCAGCCCGCCACTGAGGCCTAGATTGGCGCCCACGCCGCTGCCACTCACCTGCGGGGAAAAACTCCCCGATCCATTCGTCCCTGTGCCGGTGTCGATTCCAGGCAACTGGAAAAAGCTCGACCCCAGTGTCAGTCCGAAGGCCTTGCTCGGTGCTTCTTGCGCGCTCACGACACTGGTAAAGAGAACGCCCGACAACAACGCCGCGTAATATTTTGCTTTCATGACCCTCGAACCGACCCAACTTATGGTTAACAGACCATGGACCAGTTTGGTTAAACAGTATTTAAGGATGCTTAGACTTGTGAGTCAGCAGCGCACCAAGTCCAGACGCCTGATCGGCAGTCCAGCAAGTTGCCTTATCGCGGTCCTCCACGATCGCCGCCCACGCGGCCCTAAGGAATTCGCCGGCCTGAACGGAGCAGCAGAACCCGGCCCCAATTCGCTGACCGTGCTGGCCGTATCGCCGTTTGCCGGGCTTTGCTCTCCTTCGGCCTCTAGCGGCAAAGGGGAAAAAGTTCCCGAACCAGGCTCTCAGATTTTTGTGACCAGCAAACCGCACAACATGACGCCGTTAACCAAACGGCTTACCGCGCTATTAAGACTCTCTGCGCAATTTGCAGGGACATCTTTATACGAGGTTTATCATGAAGCATGCAGCGATCATCTTGGGCGGAGCGCTTCTGCTGACGGGTACGGCCAACGCCGCCGACCTGTCCTGGAACAGTGGCGCGGCCGCGACGCCGTTCTATTCGTCATCCTCCGCCTTCAACTGGTCCGGCTTTTATGCCGGCGTGAACGGCGGCTACGGCTTTGGCGAAACCACGCAGGAAGCATCCGGCGGCGGCCCCGAGATCGACACCAATACCGATGGCTGGTCGCTCGGCGCCCAGGTCGGCTACAACATGGACATGGGCAGCGGCTTCATCGTCGGTGTGGAAGCGGACGGCCAGTGGTCCTCGATCGGCTATGAAGAAGATATCGGCCCAGGCACCACTTTCGAATCGGGCATCGATGCCTATGGCACGCTGCGTGGCCGCGCCGGCATGGCGCTGGATCGCGTGATGCCATATGTCACCGCCGGTGTCGCCGTCGGCAAGGGCTCGATGAGCACCACGGACGCGGCCAATGTCGTGACCTCGCAGTCCACCACCCATCTGGGCTGGACCGTGGGCGCGGGCCTCGAAGCTGCCGCCACCGACAACCTGACCCTCAAGGCCGAATATCTCTATGTGGACCTGGGCACCCAGACCTATTCCGGCCTGCCCGGCGGCTCGGTCGACTCCACGCAGCGCTTCAGCGTGGTGCGCGCCGGCATGAACTACAAGTTCTAGTCCAGCGGCAATGTCCCAACCATGACCATCAGGACCGGAACGGCAGGCTGGGTGTTCGAGCCTTGGCGCGGCACGTTCTATCCTGATGGTTTGGTGCAGAAGCGGGAGCTTGCCTATAGCAGCTCCCGGCTCGGCACCATCGAGATCAATGCGACCTTCCGGGCCAACCAGAACCCCGCGAGCTTTGCCAAATGGGCCGCCGAAACCCGCGATGGGTTCGTGTTTGCGGTCAAGGGCCCCCAACTCGTCACCCATATCCGCCGCCTCAAGAACTGCCGGCCGGAACTCGCCAATTTCTTGGCCTCAGGTCCCCTGGCACTCGGCCCCAAGCTCGGCCCCTTTGTCTGGCAGCTGCCCCCCAACCTGGCGCTGGACCTCGGCGTGCTGGAAGGCTTCCTCGCTCTCCTGCCCCGCACGGCGGACGACTACCTTGCCCTCGCCGCGCAAGCCGATGAGCGCCTCAAAACCCCGCCCTTCCTTGATGCCACCGGGGTGAGCGCCATCCGCCACGCCATCGAAGCGCGCCACCCCAGCTGGGATGACCCTGCCGCCCGCGATCTGCTCGCGCAACACAACACCGCCCTCGTGATCAGCGACACCGTCCAGCAGCCCGCCCGCGTCCTCACCGCCGATTTTGCTTATTGCCGCCTGCAGGGCCCTGCCCGCCCCGATGCCGCCGGCTACACTCCCGACGACATCGCCGATTGGGCCAGCCAGATCCGCGATTGGGACGCCGCGGGTCACGATGTTTTTGCCCTTTTTGTGCATGAGGACAAGCTGCACGCCCCCGCCAATGCCATCGCCCTGCGCCAGGCCCTCGGGATCAGCCTGCCCGGCGATTAGCATCAAATCGCCGTTCCGCTCTGGTTTTTACCGGCTTGTGCGGCTATCCCACCCGCACCCACAAGCGTCACTCCGGAACCCGCCCATGGCCGCCTCGCTTCGCTCTCCGCTCGACAAGATCAGTGCGGCCCTTGCTTTTGCGCTCGGCCTGCTGGCGATTACGCTCGCCTGGGCGTCCGAGCTGATCGGCGGTCTCGTGCCATGCGATCTCTGCCTTGAGCAGCGCCTCGCCTATTATTTCGGCCTGCCTATCCTGTTCCTGGTGCTGCTGTTCTGGAACCGCATGCCGCTGGCGCTCTGGTACCTCGCCATGGCCGTGGCCACCGCCATCTTCGCCTGGGGCGCCTATATGGGCATCTACCATGCCGGGGTGGAATGGGGTTTCTGGCCCGGCCCCACCGCCTGCACCGGGGTAGGCGCCGGCGTGAGCTTTGATGCGCTGAGCGATCTCAACGCCGCCCATGTCGTGGGCTGCGACGTCGTGCAGTTCCGCTTCCTTGGCCTGTCACTGGCGGGCATGAATGCCTTGGTCAGCCTGGCTATTGTCGCGCTGCTGCTGGTCTCGATTGTCGCCCAGCGGCGCAACAATCCGCGCCTCGCCTAGGGCTCGAGCTCGATATCCCAGTAGAGATAGTCGAGCCAGCTCTGGTGCAAATGGTTGGGCGGGAACGCCCGGCCATTATTGTGCAGGTCATAGACCGTGGGCGGATAAGGCGACTGGCGCGGGAACATCTTGATTTCCGAAGGCATCCGATTGGCCTTGCGCAGATTGCAGGGCGCGCAGGCCGCAACCACATTTTCCCAGGTGGTCTGCCCGCCTTTGGAGCGCGGGATCACATGATCAAAGGTCAGATCATCCTTGCAGCCGCAATATTGGCACTGGAAGTGATCGCGCAAAAACACGTTGAAGCGCGTAAAGGCGGGATGGCGCGCCGGCTTCACATAATCCTTGAGCGACACCACGCTGGGCAGTCGCATCTCGAAGCTCGGTGAATGCACCACCATGTCGTAGTGCGAGACGATATTGACGCGCTCCAGGCACACCGCCTTGATGGCGTCCTGCCAGGACCATAGCGACAGGGGATAGTAACTGAGCGGCCGGAAGTCGGCGTTCAGAACCAGGGCGGGACAGGCCTCAGGCGACACGTGGATCGTCACTTGAGTCTCCCGAAACGGGAATCGAAGGAGTCCATATCCTCCTTATACTAAGCCCTTTGTATCAGTCCTGTGAAGGCTGCTCGTGCAGAACTGCGTTCCCGTTGTTTTGATTGATCCTGCGGATGAATTGATCAACAAACGCCACCCCGTCGGGCGCAATACCATGCGCTACCCCGGGCGAGACATGGTAGTGCACCTCGATCCCGGCTTCCTTAAGCTTCCGCGCGGCTTCGGCGCTGAAGCGCGGCTCCACCACCCCGTCGCGATCCCCATGCACGAGGCATACCGGCGGCGTGCCCAGCTTGCCCTCGCCAAATCCCGGCGGCGGCGCCAAGGCTCCGGCAATGGCGACAATGCCCATCAGCCGCTCGGGAATGGACAGCCCGGCATGCAGCGCCACCATCGCCCCCTGGCTGAAGCCGGCCAGCAGCGTGTTCTCGGGCGCAATCCCGGTTTCGTCCCATAGCTCGCGCAAATAGCGCACCATCGTTTCGCGCGCCTCGGTCGCCCCGCTCCAGCTCACCTCGCCCCCTCCGAAGTAGATGGGGAACCACTGGTAACCCGGCGAGCCCGGGCAGGGCTGGGGCGCATTGGGCGCAATGAACAGCGCCTCGGGCAAGCCATCCTGCCAATAAGGGGCCAGCCCGATCAGGTCGGCCCCATCCGAGCCATAGCCATGCAGCAACACGACCAGCTGGCGGGGTGCCGCCCCGCTCTTGGGGGGCACACTGGGGCCGGTGAGAATACTCAAAGCGCAATTCCTTCCTTGTCGCGGATCGCCGCGAAATACCGCCAGAACAACAGCGCCGCCGCCGAGCGATGCGGCGCCCAGCCTGAAGCAATGGCTTCCATCTGCTTGATGGTGGGCCGCACCTCAAGCTCGAGCCCCCAATGCACCGCCTTGAGCAGCGCCAGGTCCCCCGCAGGAAACACATCGGGATGGCCCGCGCAGAACATCAGGTAAACCTGCGCCGTCCAGGGGCCGATCCCCTTATGTGCCGTGAGATAATCCACCGCCGCCTCGGCGGGCAATGTTTCGAGATGGGAAAAATCGAGCGTCCCCGCCACCACCGCTTCGGCGATCACCCGCACGGTGCGATATTTGCCGCCCGAAAAGCCGGTGGCCCGCACCTCCGCTTCACTGAGGGTGAGATAAGCGCGAGGATCATGCGCCCCCCGCAGTTGGGCAAAGCGGCTCCAGATTGCATTGGCGCTGGCGACGGACAATTGCTGGCCACAGATCACCCGCGCAATGCCGGCAAATCCCGCCTCCGTGATCCGCGGCCGCACAATGCCCGCGCGCTCGCGCACCGGGGCCAGGCGCGGATCGAGCCGCACCAGGGCGTCCAGATGGGCGTCCACCGCCGCTTGCGTATCGAGGCGCGGTGACGTCAGCGCGTCGTTCATGTATTGTGCCGTCGTGTCGAAGTCACCCAACCGTCCCCTGCTGCGTTTTGCCCCTAGCCCTAACGGGCTCTTGCATCTGGGCCACGCCTTTTCCGCCCTTTACACCTGGGCTGCGGCTGCCGCCTTGCGCGGCACCGTCCTTTTACGGATCGAAGACATCGACTTCGAGCGGTGTAAACCCGAATTTACCGACGCCATCTTTCGCGACCTGCACTGGCTGGGCCTCGATTGGCCCACGCCCGTCATGCAGCAATCCACGCGGCTTGAGCATTATGCCGCCGCCGGCGAGCGCCTGCGTGACCTCGATCTGCTGTATCCCTGCTTTTGCTCGCGCAGCGAGATCGCCGCCAAAGCGAGCGGCACCGATCCCGACGGCGCCCCGCTTTACCCCGGCACCTGCCGCCACTTGAGCGCCGCCGAACAGATCGAGCGGCTCGAGCGCGGCGATCCCGTGCAGTTCCGCCTGCGCAATGATCGCGCCCGCGCCATGACCGGCCCGCTGACCTTTACCCTTGTCAGCCCGCTTATCACCGATCGCCCCCAGATCCGCTATGCGCGGCCCGAACGCTGGGCCGATGTGGTGCTCCAGCGCAAGGGCACCCCCACCAGCTATCACCTGAGCGTCGTCGTCGATGACGCGGCCCAGGGGATCACCCATGTGACGCGTGGTCGCGACATGGAAGCCTCGACCGATATCCATGTTCTCCTGCAGTTCCTTCTCGGCCTGCCCTCGCCCATCTACAATTTCCACCGCCTGATCCTTGACGGAGAGGGCAACAAGCTCAGCAAATCGCGGAACTCGCAATCCCTGGCGGCGCTGCGGCAGGCCGGCTGGAGCCCCGACGATGTCAGGCGCGAACTCGGCTTTGCGCCGCGCCAGCTCAATTGAGGCTCAAGCGCATGAGCCAGCTTGGATGCCGGGAAAGCACCCCGGCTGTTCACCTGCAGCAAGATTTGTGGCATCCAGGCCCCGCTTGCCGCTGCCGTTTGCATCCCGTCAGCGGCTCGCCCATTTAGGGATCATCATCCCCGGCAGGAACTCATGGAAAACCTTCTCAATATTGTCACTGCCCTGGTCATGCTGTTTGTGGTCGGGGTGCTCCTGCTGGGCTTTTGGAACATGCTCAAGGGCGGCTCGGGCAATACCAGCCAGCGCCTGATGCGCCTGCGCGTGATTGGCCAGGCGGTCGCATTGCTGCTGCTGCTGGCCGCATTGTTCTTCTTTGGCGGATCGAGGGGCTGAACCATGGTCAAACTGAATTCCATCTATACCCGCACCGGCGATGACGGCAGCACCGGCCTCGTGCGCGGGCCGCGCCGTCCCAAATATGATTTGCGGGTTGAGGCTTATGGCACGGTCGATGAAGCCAACAGCTTTATCGGCCTCGCGCGGCTGCAAACCGGCTCCATGCCCAAGATCGACACCATGCTCGCCCGCATCCAGAACGATCTCTTCGATGTCGGCTCGGATCTCGCCACCCCCGGGCAAGACGCGCCCGATGCCGAGCACCCCTCCCTGCGCATCACTGCCGCCCAGACCACTTGGATCGAAAAGCAGATCGACAGCTACAATGCCGATCTCGCCCCCCTCAAAAGCTTTGTCCTCCCCGGCGGTACGCCCTTGTCCGCGGCCTTTCACGTGGCACGTACGGTGACTCGCCGTGCCGAGCGGCTGGTGGTGGAACTGGCCGCGGCCGAGCCCGACACCAATCCCGAAGCTGTTCGCTACCTCAATCGCCTGTCAGACCTGTTCTTTGTGCTGGCGCGGGTTGCCAACAACCAAGGCGCCAAGGACGTGCTCTGGGTGCCGGGCGGTTACGGGGACGCCCGCAGGGGCAGCTGAACGGGGGCGGATCGGCATGTTCCTGCCCCTGCATGACACCAACCCGATCCGCCACATTGCCTTTCCCTGGGTCACTTATGGCCTGATGGCGTTCACCGCCCTTGTTTTTGCAGCCCAGTCGCTTCTGCCGCCGATCGGATTTCTCCAGGCCGCGATCCAATGGGGCATGATCCCGGTGGTGGTGCGCGACATCTATCCCCAGCCCCTCCCCTGGCTGCCCGATTGGGCGACGCTCTTTACCTATGCCTTCCTGCATGCCGACTGGCTGCATCTGGGCACCAATATGCTGTTTCTCTGGGTGTTCGGCGACAACATCGAAGATGCCCTGGGGCATTTCCGGTTCGTGTTGTTTTACCTCGGCTGCGCTGCTGGCGCGGCGCTCCTCCACCTGCTGCTCGATCCCAACAGCACCACGCCGCTGATCGGCGCTTCGGGCGCCGTCGCCGGGGTGATGGGGGCGTATTGCCTGCTTTATCCCCATGCCCGGGTTTATGTGCTGGCGCGCATCGTCATTCCCATTCCGCTGCCGGTGCCGGCCTTCTGGATGCTGGGTGTCTGGATTGCCGTCCAGATCTTCAATGTGGTGATGGGCTCGCTGGAGCCCGTGTCATGGTGGGCCCATCTTGGTGGCTTTGCCACCGGCATGGTGCTGGCTGCCATCGGCAAGCGCTCGCAGGTGGCGCTGCTCGGGGGCCGCTAGCGTTTTGTTTACCCGCGCCTCTCTATGATCCCCGCCTTCGAACCGGAGCGCGCGATGAACACCGATCTTGCCATGCAGATGGTCACCACCCGCGCCGCCGCCACTCAGCAAAGCGTGCAACTGGCCGTGCTCAAGAAATCCCATGAGATGGAAGCCAGCCTCATCAACATGGTCGCCCAAGCCGTGCAGGCCGCGCCACCACCCGGTCAGGGCCTCGTGATCGACAAGCGCGCCTGAAACGTCAGGCGCCAAGCCCGAGCAGCGCTTCCACCACCCCGTGCCCGTCCGGCGTATTCCATTCCGCCGGCCCCTGCAGCACGCCCAGTTCGCACCCGTTCTCGTCCAGCACCAGCGTCACCGGCAGCCCTACCGCGACCGCTTCGCGCTTGAGCCGCTCGAACGCGGCGAAAGTCGGATCCGCGAACAGCGGAAGATTGGCGAACTGCCCTTCGGCCAAAAACGCGCGCGCCTTGCCGAGCCCATCCTCGCCGATATCGAGATTGATCGGCAGCACCGCAAACTCGTCGGAATTATATTTGCTCGCCACCGCATCGAGTGCCGGCATTTCTTCCCGGCACGGCACGCACCAGCTGGCCCAGAAATTGACCAGCAATTTCTTGCCCTTGAAGCTCGTAATGCTCATCGGCGCGCCCGCATCGTCCTGGAAGGCAAGCGTCGAATAGCCCCGCCCTTCCCCCGTGCCATTCAGCGCAGCGAGTTCCCCCACTGCGGCAAAGTCGATCGCCTCGGCCGCCTCGGCTTGCACCGGGCATTCGCGTGCCTGCCCGGCATTGCCCAGCCACGCCCACGCCGTTATAGAAAGCGCCACCACACCAACTCCAAGTCCCAGCAGCAACCGGAACCGATGGCGAGCTTCGGGGCGGGCGGGGCTGGATTGAGTCATGGGATCTCCGGAGAGCAGCAATGAGCAACAAGATGTGGGGCGGCCGGTTTGCATCGGGCCCCGACGCCATCATGGAAGAAATCAACGCCTCGATCGGCTTCGATCAGCGTCTTTTCCCCCAGGATATTGCCGGCTCGATAGCCCATGCCCGCATGCTTGCTGCAACCGGCATTCTGACGCAGGCCGATGCCGACAGCATCACGGCCGGTTTAACCGAGGTGCTGGGCGAGATCGAGAACGGCACCTTCACGTTCTCGCGTTCGCTGGAAGACATCCACATGAATGTGGAATCGCGCTTGCGCGAAAAAATCGGCGATGCCGCCGGGCGCCTTCACACCGCCCGCTCGCGCAATGACCAGGTCGCCACCGATTTCCGCCTTTATGTGCGCGACACCATCGATACGCTCCTCGTCCAGATCCGCGGCCTGCAGCTTGCCCTCGTCACCAAGGCCGAGGACGAAGCCGAAACCATCATGCCCGGCTTTACCCATCTGCAAAACGCCCAGCCGGTGACCTTTGGCCACCATCTCCTGGCCTATGTGGAAATGCTCGGGCGCGATGCCGGCCGGCTCGAAGACGCCCGCAAGCGCCTCAATGAAAACCCACTAGGCTCGGCGGCGCTGGCCGGCACGCCTTATCCCATCGACCGGGACATGACCGCGCAGGCGCTCGGCTTTGATCGCCCCACCGCCAATTCGCTCGATGCCGTGTCCGACCGCGATTTCATCCTCGAAACCCTCGCGGCCGCCGCGATCTGCGCCATGCACCTTTCCCGCTTTGCCGAGGAACTGGTGATCTGGAGCTCGGCCCAGTTCGGCTTCATCAAGCTGTCCGACAAATGGACCACCGGCTCGTCCATCATGCCGCAAAAGCGCAACCCCGATGCCGCCGAACTGGTGCGCGCCAAGGTCGGGCGCATCATCGGCGCCCTGTCCAGCCTTCTCGTTGTCATGAAGGGCCTGCCGCTGGCCTATTCCAAGGACATGCAGGAAGACAAGGAAGTCGCCTTCGACGCCCTCGATGCCCTCTCGCTGTCCCTCGCCGCCATGACCGGCATGGTGGGCGATCTCACCGCCAATCGCGAGCGCATGCACGCGTCGGCCAGCGCCGGCTTTTCCACCGCGACCGACGTCGCCGACTGGCTGGTGCGTCAGGCCAATATCCCCTTCCGCGACGCCCACCACATCACCGGCCAGATTGTCGCCCTCGCCGAAGCCAAGGGCTGCGGCCTTGAAGGCCTCACCATCGAGGACTTCAAATCGGTCGACGAGCGCATGGATAGCCGCATCCACAAGGTCGTGACCGTTGAAGCCTCCGTTGCCGCCCGCAGCAGCTATGGCGGCACCGCGCCAGGCAATGTGGTAACGCAAGCCGCCCGCTGGAAAACCCTCCTCACCGGCCAGCCCGCCGAGCCGCGGGCCCTTGCCAAGAAGAAGGCGCATGGCGGCCATGGCGATGGCGGGGTTGAATAGCAGGGTAAACTGAACCAGTCTTTTACCATCTGAGCCGTTTTCCCGGTCTTGCCCCATCATGATGGGCGAGCCGGGGAAACCGGCAGGTGAAAGGACCTGGAATGCCCCAAAAACTCCGGCAGATGCGCCTGACCGAGCGCCATGTCGGTTATCTGCAGCCCCCTGAAGTCACCGACATCCTGCCGCCCCCGCCCGAGGGCATGTGGGAAGCCACCCCGGAAGACCACCGCGCCACCCTCGAGCGTCTCCTTGCCGAGCGCGAGGACACCGACGAAATCTGGTTCTTTGCCTATGGCTCGCTGATCTGGCGCCCGGCCTGCGACTTCGTGGAAATGCGCAAGGGCCTGGTGCGCGGCTGGCACCGGTCCTTTTGCCTCGGCTGGAACAATCGCCATCGCGGCAGCCCGGAAAATCCCGGCCTCATGCTGGCGCTCGATCGCGGCGGCTCATGCAATGGCGTGCTGTATCGCCTGCCCCCCGATGCGGTTGAGGCCAATCTCATCAAGTTGCTCGAGCGCGAAATGGCCTGGCTGCCCTCCGCCTTCCCGCCCCGCTGGGTGCGCGCCAAGAGCGGCGAGCGTACGATCACTGCGCTGACCTTTTGCATCGATCGCCATTCCGGCCGCTATGTCAGCGGCCTCTCGGACGAGGCCATTGCCGATGTGCTGGCGCGCGCCGTCGGCACCCGCGGCTCCATGGCCGAATATCTCTTTGCCACCGTCCGGCACCTCGAGGACATGGGCATCCACGACCCCCATCTCTGGCGCCTGCAACACCTCGTCGCCGACCGGATCGAAGCGGTGTACGAAAGCAACGGCTAGGCGCCTTTAGCCCTCGAGCGCCAGCAGCTCCTGCACGCTCTGGCGGCGCCGGATGACACGCAGCGCCCCATCATCGAGCAGCATTTCCGGGGCGAGCGGACGCGTATTGTAGTTCGACGACATGCTCGCGCCATAAGCGCCCGTATCCCGGATGATCGCAAAGTCCCCCACCGATGGCAGGGCCATGTCGCGGAACTCCACATAGCCGCCATCGGACTGGGTGAAGACATCCCCTGATTCGCAAAGCGGCCCAGCCACCGCCGCCGCCCCCGCTTCCCCGGTGACGAGGCTGCCGTCGCGCCTGACAAAAACGATGTCGTGGTGGCTGCCATACATTGCCGGCCGCGCCAGGTCGCTGAACCCCGCATCGATCAGCACGAAATGGTTGTTGGCGACCTTTTTCACGGCCCGCACTTCGGCAACCAGCACCCCGGCATTGGCGACCAGAAACCGCCCCGGCTCCAGTTCCAGCCGCAGCTTGCTGCCGGTGATGGCCTCGGCTTGCTCGCGCGCCTTGTCCCAGGACGCGTAATATTCGGCGATATCGATCTCCGGCTCCCCGGCACGATAGGGCACGGACAACCCGCCGCCGGCGGAAATCGCCTGCAGCGGCCGGTTGGCGCGGCGCACCGCATCGACCATGCTGTCGCACACCCGGTGCAGATGCTGGTAGTCGACCCCCGAGCCGATATGCATGTGCAAGCCCACGAGCTTGAGCTCATATTGGTCGACCAGCCGCAGGCAGGCTTCGAGTTCGTCATGCCAGATGCCATGCTTGCTCGACGGCCCGCCGGTATTGGTCTTGCGGCTATGGCCGTGCCCGAACCCAGGATTGAGGCGCAACCAGATAGGGTGCCCGGGGCTGGCCTCCCCCACCTGCGCGATCATGTCGGGCGAGCCGCAATTGACCGGAATGCGCAGCTCGATCACCCGCGCCAAGGTGGCGGCATCAATGATATCGGCGGTGAAGACGATTTCCTCGGCTTGGGTGCCCGGCTCAAAGCCTGCATGCAGCGCCCGCTCGATCTCGCCGAGCGAAACGGCATCCACCATCACGCCCTCGCTGCGCAGCAGGCGCAGGATATGGGTATTGCTGTTGGCCTTCTGGGCAAACCGGATGGTGTCGAATGCCCGCAACTGGGCAACCCGCTGCCGGATCATCTCGGCCTCATAGAGCCAGACCGGGGTGCCCACCTCCTCAGCCGAACGGATGGCAGCCGCGATCAGCTGGGGCGGCAAAGTGTCAGGTCTGGTCACGTGAGGTCTTCCATCTGGCGGGATGGAGCCTGTCTAAACCACGAATGCAGCGCGCGAAAGGGCCCGCCTGCCTTGTCGCTAGCCCACGATCCCGCGGCGGGCGATGCTGACCACTTCCACCGGCTTGCCCGCCAGCGCGTCATCGACCTTGGCCAACAGATCGGCCAGCGAAAACGGCTTGGTAATCACGTCATAGATCAGCGCGTCGAGCCCATGGGCCCGTTCGCGTTGATCGGCAAAGCCGGTCATCAAGACGATGATGACCTGCGGATATTGCGCCGCCACCTGCAGCGCCAGCGCGATCCCGTCCATGATCGGCATCTTGATGTCGGACAAAAGGAGGTCGAACCGCCCCCCTTCTTCTTCCATCGTCTCGATCGCCAAACCCCCATCTTCGGCCGCGACCACGTCATGCCCCTTGATCTCGAGGGCACTAACCACAAAAGCGCGCACCGAAGGATCGTCTTCAGCAACCAGGATTCGGGCCATCAATGCTGCTCCACTTCATGTGCCGGCTCGGCGGCTGCTGCCGGCTCGGCGGCCGCCGCCACCGGGCGCGCATCGTCGCCATCGGCCCGGCCGCTGGCAAAGCTCAGCCGGACGCGCTCCGCTTCTGCCGGCGGCACGGTTAACAAGGTTTCCACCAGCGTTTGCTCGCCGGCCTTGAGCATGGGCGCATTTGCCGCCACGCTCCACTCATAAATGCCCGCGCCCGCCCCATTCAGCAGGGTAACCACCAAAGGCGGCACCGGGACCGCGCGATCGCTGGTGCCGGCAATCTGGGCTGAAACCAGCAACACTTCCTTGCCCCCTTGCAGGGTGCGCAGGGTTTTGACCTCACCAAATTCGAGACCAACCACATTCACCGGCAGCCCGGCGGCGCTATAAACCCCGGCGAGCGACGGATAGCGCTTGACGATTTCGACGCGCCCCCAAACGGCAAACACCGCCAGCCCTGCCAGCGTCAGCACGCCCAGCACCCGCACCGCCCGACGCAGCCGGGCCAGGGGCAATTGCGCGTTGACCGCACTTTGCCGCTGGGTGAAATCGCGCTGCCTTTGCCGGATCACGGCGGGATCCACCGCGCCCACCGGCTCCGACCCCGGCCACTTCCGCCGCTTGGCGCCAGCGGGCATGGGGCTCGCCTCGCGCTCTTCGGCTTCTATGGCCTCGTCGAGCCCGTCTTCGGTCAGGGGGTCGATCGCCACCGGTTCGGGCTCGGGGGACGGCGCCTGGAGCGGCACCTGCCGCCAGGCCTGCTGGCACTGGGCGCACTGCACCTTGCGGCCGGTCGAGCCAATGGCCTCGTAGGTCACCTGGTATTTGGTCTGGCAATGGGGACAGGTGATGATCATGCGGCCGTGATTCTACGGGCAGGACGCCCGCCCCCAACCTAGAAGACGGGGGTTAAGAACCCTCAAACCTTCCACAGGCCCGCCTCCCTTCACATTTGCGCCGCTTTCCTGCCGGCAAAACCCTCCTCGTCTGCGCCATCATGGGGTTAGCCCTGTTATGGTGCGCTAACAGCTGATTCGGCGCGCGCGCCAAAGCCACAGCATTTTTGAACGGTGGGAGCCTGCCGACTTGATCGAGTTTTCCGATGTTGGACTGCGCTACGGCAATGGTCCGGAAATCCTCAAGGACCTCACCTTTTCCATCGAGCCGGGCTCGTTCCATTTCCTGACCGGCCCTTCGGGCGCGGGCAAGACCTCGTTGCTGCGCCTGCTGCTGTTGTCGCTCAAGCCCTCGCGTGGCCGCGTTACCATGTTCGATCAGGACGTGTCAGACTTGACGCAGGATCGCCTGCTGCAGATGCGCCGCCATATCGGCATCGTCTTTCAGGAGTTCCGGCTGCTCGACCACCTCACCACCTATGAAAATGTCGCGCTCCCCCTGCGCGTCCTGGGTCAGGCCGAAAGCGAATACCGGCCCAATGTCACCGAACTGCTCGAATGGGTGGGGCTGGGCGAGCGCATGGACGCGCCCCCCTCGCTCCTCTCGGGTGGTGAAAAGCAGCGGGCCGCCATTGCCCGCGCCGTGATCGCCCGCCCCAAGGTCCTCCTCGCCGACGAGCCCACCGGCAATGTCGATCCCGAGCTCTCGAGCCGGCTGGTGCACCTGTTTGCCGAGCTCAACCGCACCCTTGGTACCACCATTATCCTGGCGACCCACGAACTGCCCCTGCTCGACCAGTTCCCTTATCCCCGCATGCTGCTCTCCAAGGGTGAGTTGGTGATCCATGATTGAGCGCGTCCTGGCCTTCCTGCCCCGCCGCGTTCGTGTCGGTGCCGCCCCCATTGTGCCCGAACGCAGCGTCGCCGGCCGCACGCTGCTGCTCCTCATCACCATCATGAGCTTTTTGTCCGCCGTCACCCTGGGCGGCGTGGTGCTCGTGCAAAAATCGGCCATCGCCTGGTCATCCGATGTGGGCCGCGAAGTCACCATCCAGATCCGCCCGGTCGAGGGCGAGGTGATGGAAAGCAATCTGCGCACCGCCGTATCCCTCGCCCAGGCCACGCCAGGCGTATCCAGCGCCCGCGCCCTCACGCTTGAGGAAAGCCAGAAGCTGCTCGAGCCCTGGCTCGGCGCCGGCCTTGACCTGACCGCCATCGAAGTGCCGCGCCTCGTTGTCGTGCAGCTGGCCGACCCCGTCGATGCCGATGTCGAAAAGCTCGCCCGCGACTTGCAGGCGATCAAGGGCGCGAGCCTTGATACCCATGCCGCTTGGCGCCAGCAGCTCAACACCATGGCCGGCACGATCGTTTTTTCCGGCCTGATGATCCTGACGCTGATCGGCGTTGCCACCGTGCTCGCCATCATCTTTGCCACCCGCGGCGCTATGGCAACCAATCGCGAAATCGTCGATGTGCTCCATTATATTGGCGCCTCCAACCGTTTCATCGCCGGCGAATTCCAGGGGCGTTTTTTGTCCATCGGCCTGCAGGGCGGCCTTTTGGGTGCCGTCGCCGCAGTGCTGTTTTTCCTGCTGATCGGCACCGCGGCGGGCAATATGATGTCCAACCAGGCCAGCGCGCAGTTCGGCGTTTTGTTCGGGCGCTTTGCCCTGGGCTGGGACGGCATCATCTTCATCATGCTCGTCGTGCCCGTTATTGCCGCGCTGACCGCGGTCACTTCGCGCCACACAGTGCGGCGCTATCTGAGCCAAACCTCCTGATCCCCGCCGCCGCTGCCTAGCGCAGCGGCCGGGATGGACTAGGGGCAATGGAGGCCCCTTTCGCATGGTTATCATCCAGGCACTTCGTTCGGCGCTGTTCTACCTGCTGTTTATCGGGCAAACCGTCCTCGTCGCCATCAGCATCGGCACCATCGCGCTGTTCAACGGGCTCAAGCGCACCCCCGCTGGCTGGGCGCTCGCCAAATACTGGTGCCGCTCCAATCTCGCCATGCTGCGCTGGATCGTCGGGGTCAAAACCGAGGTCACGGGCGCCGAACACATTCCGGCCGGCGGCTGCATCATCGCCGCCAAGCACCAGAGCGACTGGGATGTGTTTGCCATTTTCCCCTATACCGGCCGGCCCGCTTATATCGTCAAGAAGGAGCTGATGCGCATCCCCTTCTTCGGTTGGGCTGCCCGCTCGCTCGATTGCATTGAAGTCGATCGCAAGCGCGGCGCCGAAGCTATTCCTCTGATGATGGCGCAGGCCCACGCCGCTGTCGGCCGCGGCTGCCGCATCGTCATCTTCCCCGAAGGCACGCGCCGCGCTCCCCTCGATCCCGCGCAATATCGCCAGGGCGTCGTACGGCTCTACAACGAGCTCAAGGTTCCGGTGGTACCCGTGGCGCTCAATTCAGGCCTGTTCTGGCCGCGCAACAGCTTCCTGATCTGGCCCGGCACTGCCCAGGCCCGTTTTCTGCCGCCCATTGAAGCGGGACTACCGCCCGCTGAATTCATGGAGCGACTCAAAATAGCCATCGAGACCGATTCAGATGAACTGATTCTCACGGCGGTCGATCAAGGACTGTCCCGTCCGATCGATCCAGAACTGCGCCGCCGCGTCAATGCGCGCAAACCGGAAAAATCCTGAAGGAACCCCAGATATGGGGCCTTTCAGCGTGACAGGACTATATCTAGAACCGATGTTGCGAGAGCATTGACTTGACTAAAGTTTTGTTCTAATTTTGTTCTTGTCGCAGCTAAGGACATCGTCCACATGGCCCCGTCCGCCGAAATCACTGTTCTGGGTGCAGGCTTTGGCCGCGCCACTTACTGGCAAGGCCGCTCGGGCCGGGTTTACGACCTGCTGAGCGAAAATCTCGAGCATTTTTCGGTGGCCGACGACGACCTGTTTTTGGTCGCCAAGGGCGGTCACGCCCTTTGGGTTGGCTCCAGCGAAGACCTCGTCAATGACCCGATGAGCCGTACGCGGTTCCGCCTCGCGCTCGATTGTGCCGATCGCGCCTTCCGCGTGCGCAGCTCGGGCGCCGCAAATGAACGGCTCAGCACGGTTTGGGACCTCGAAGGCGCCGCTCCGCTCCAGACCCGCTCGGCCGCTTAACTCTGCTCCGGCGCGTCCTCGCGCGCCAGCAATTCGGCCAGCGCCATCACCTGCCGGTCCTTGATCCCCAGTTCCGCCAGATGCCGGGCAGTATTGAGCACGTAATCGATATTGCGCCCGGATATTCCTGAACTGCGCCGTACCATTTCGAGCTGCCGCTCCAGTGGCAGCCTGCCGGCATATTGCGCATGCCGCTCATCCACCACAAATGCCAGCGCCTGCACCACGCGGCCATCCTCGAGCCGCACCGGCCGGAACACGTCGCGATAAACGCTGGTGACCTGTTCGCGCTCATGCAGATAGGCGCGCACACCGGCCCAGTCCGCCTGCGCAACCTCAAACACCATGCCCCGGCACGAACCACCCCGCGCCAGCCCGAACACCAGTCCCGGCTGTTCGGGCGTGCCGCGATGGTGAAAAGAGTAAATCGACAGCGCCCGATGCGCGCCCCCCAACAGCCCGCCCTGGCTAGACACAAACGGGAAACCCGGGTTCCAGATCAGCGAGCCATAGCCAAAAACCCATTGGGTCGGGGAAGCATTGTCCATGCCCATCCGATTGCACCCGCCTTGCGGCGCAGTCAACGCCCCTCGCGCAAAACCGAGAACTTCGCTTGGGCCTTTACCGGACCGGAGCTAGAAAGGCTCCTATGAGCAAGCGAATCAAAATTCTTCTGGTGGTTGTGGTCGCCGTTCTCCTGATCTGGAGCGTCGCCTGGTACATTATTGCCGGCCAGGTGCGCACCCAGGTCGCCGCCCTCGCCCAGGCCGATGGGGTCACGAGCCCGCGCGTCGTTTGCGAAAACCTCAACGTCACCGGCTACCCTTTCCGCTTCGATGTGGATTGCAGCCCCGCCCGCATCACGATCGAGGATGTGAGCGCCGATATCGCCGGCATTCGCGCCAGTGTCCTCGTTTATCGCCCCACCCATGTCCTCGCCTCCGCGCTTGGCCCCCTCAGCGTCAGCGATGCCTTTACCGGCTCGCGCAATGCGTTGGATTGGTCAGACCTCGAAGCGAGCCTGCGGCTCGATGACTGGCGCATTTCGCGCCTCTCGGTCTCGGCCCATGACCTGGTTTGGACCAATCCCCTCATGGGTGAAGCGCCGGTCGCCACCGCTACGCTCAGCGAACTGCACCTGCTCGACATTCCCGAGCAGCACGATCCCGATCGCCATCTGGCCTCGCTCGCCGGTTATGCCCGCACGCAGAACCTCGTCTACCCCGCCCTCACCCTTACCGACACCAACAGCGAAATCCGGCTGGAGCTGACGGGCCTGCCCGATGATGTCCGGATCTGGAACGATCCGCTGCTCTTGCGCACCATGCAGGCGGTGGACGCAACCTTGCGCATCGTGTCGGCCCGCGCCACGGACGGCGCCTCGACCCTGACGGCGGAAGGCGAAATCCAGCTCGATCCGCAGGGCCAGCTCGAAGGCCAGATCAGCATCAATTCCACTGGTGTCGCCGAACGGGTCGGCCCCTATCTGCAGGAGCCCATCCGCACCCTCGTCCTCGGCACCCCGGCGGCCGATGGCAGCCACACCAATATTCTCAGTTTCCGTGCCGGCGGCGTGTTCTCGGGCCTGATACCGATCGGGGCCGTGCCGCCCCTCTTCTGATCAGGCCTTCTCGTCGCCCTCTGCCGCTGGCGGCGCCTCATGGGGCCGCCCGAAATCGGGCGCAGCCGTTTCCTGCCCTGCCGAAATGATCGAGCGCCGGATGGCGCGGGTGCGCGTGAACATGGCTTCGAGCGCCGGCCCGTCCCCGGTGCGCACCGCCCGCTGCAACACGGCCAGATCCTCGAGAAAGCGCCCCAGCATTTCCAGCACGCCATCGCGATTGGTCAAGAACACGTCGCGCCACATCACCGGATCGGAAGCGGCAATGCGGGTGAAGTCGCGGAAACCGGAGGCCGAGAACTTGATCACTTCCGATTGGGTATCGGCTTCGAGGTCCGCGACTGTCCCCACGATATTGTAGGCGATGAGATGCGGCACGTGGCTGGTGATCGCCAGCACCATGTCATGATGCGCCGCATCCATGCACTCGACCTGGCTGCCCATGGCGCGCCAGAATGCCGAGAGTTTTTCCACGGCGGCCGGGCCCACTTCGGGCCCCGGCGTCAATACGCACCAGCGCCCGGCAAAGAGCTCGGGGAACCCCGCCGAGGGGCCGGAATGCTCGGTGCCGGCAATCGGGTGCCCCGGGATCAGCTGCACCCCTTCGGGCACGAGGGGCTGAAGCACCTTGACCACATGTTCCTTGACCGAGCCGACATCGGAAAGAATAGCGCCGGGCGCCAGCGCCGGCGCAATCGCCTCCATCACGCTTTTGTAGGCGCCGACCGGCGTGCAAAGGATTACGAGATCGGCGTCGCGCACCGCTTCGGCGGGATCGAGCGTATAGCTGTCGCCCAGACCGAGCGCTTCGGCTTCTGCCAGGGTCTCAGGCTTGCGGGTGGAAATGGCGATGTGATCGACCAGCCCCTGCCGCCGCGCTGCCAGCGCAATGGACGAGCCGATGAGGCCAATGCCGATCAGGGCGAGTTTCTTGAACTTCACGCTCATTGCGCCGCTCCCGATTTTAGCACTTCGGCCACGTCGCGCATCGCCTGCTCCGAACCAATGGAAATGCGCAGGCCATTCTCGATGCCATAGGAGGCGCCGACCTCGCGTACGATATAGCCGGCCGCCGCCAGCCGCTCGAAACCGCTGGCCGCTTCGGCCGGCGTTTCAAAGAGGACGAGGATGAAATTGGCCTGGCTCGGCACCACCCGCATGGCATTGCCGGTCAGCTGGGCGCTGAGCCACTCGCGCCACTGGGCATTGTGCTCGCGCAGGCGCTGGGTGAACTCCACATCGCGCGTGGCTGCCGCCGCCGCCGCCTGCCCCGGCAGGTTCACATTGAACGGCCCGCGAATGCGGTTGATCGCGTCAATCACATGCTCGGGCCCCACCATCCAGCCGACCCGCACGGCCGCCAGTCCCATCTTGGAGAATGTGCGCACCATCACGACATTTTCGTGTGCCGCCACGAGATCCATCCCGACCGAATAATCCGCCGCCGTCACATATTCCGCATAGGCGCTGTCGATCACGAGCAGGATGTCGGGGCGCAGGCCGGCATGCAGCCGCGCCACCTCGGCTGAATTGAGATAGGTGCCGGTGGGATTGTTGGGATTGGCCAGCCAGACGATCTTGGTGCGCGGCGTAACGGCCGCGAGGATCGCGTCCACATCGGCGCGGTACTCGGGCTCGTCAACAAGGACGATCCGCGCCCCCGCGGCCCGGGTGATGATGGGATAAACCGAAAAGCCATAGCGGTTCATCACCGCCTCGTCGCCCTCACCCAGATAGATTTGCGCCAGCAGATGCAGCAGATCGTCCGAGCCATTGCCGCACACAATGCGCGCGGGGTCGATGCCATGCACGTCCCCCAGCGCTTCGCGCAACAGGCGCGACGAGCCTTCGGGATAGATCTCGGGATGGCTCACCGCCTCGCGCAGCGCTGCCACCGCCTTGGGGCTCGCGCCCAGCGGCGATTCATTGGCGGAAAGCTTGATGGCCTTGCTGCCCGGCGCGCCGGATTTTCCCGGCAGATAAGGCGCAATCTCGAGAATGCCGGCTTGCGGCGTGGGACGGATGGGATCGGGCATGATTTCGTCTTGGCTGAATTGGGCCGGACCATATGCCCTCGGGCCCCAAAGGCAAAGGGGGCATTGCACCCCAGGCCGAACCTGCCCGCTATTGCGAACGGGCCGTGGCGGGATTGAGCACCGGCACCTTGACAAAGCGTTCCTCGCGCTTGCGCCGCGGCACGGCGGGAAACGCCTCCTTGCGCGCCCGCACGCAGATCACCCCCGACATCGCCGGTCCCAAAAGCCGTCCTGCCCCCTCAAAGAACCGGGTGGATTTGAGCACCAGCGAGGATTGAATGGGCGGCAAGAACAGCCCGTCGCGCCACGCTTCAGGCACGAAGCTGTGGTCGCGCAGCAGCTTTTCGAGCTGGCTGCCGGAATAGGGATTGCCCGTGCCAAACGGGGTGGTGTCGCGCTGCGCCCAAATCCCGCGCCGCCGTGGCACGACCAGGATCAATTCGCCATTGGGGGCGGTGATGCGCCAGAGCTCGCGCATCAGCTCTTCGGCATCGGCAATATGCTCGAGCGCATGCACGGCAATGGTCAGATCGATCGCCGCATCGGTCAGCGGCATTTCCAGCGGATCGCACAGCACTGTGCAGCTCGGCCCTTCGCGCGGCCAGGCCGAAGCCCCCTGCCGCGCCGGCATGAAGGCCAGCACGCGCTCGGCCCGCTCCAGCGCAAAGCGCAGATAAGGGGTAGCGAACCCCAGCCCCAGCACCCGCTTGCGCTCCACCTGCCCCGCCAGCGCAACGACATGTTCGCGCACCAGCGTCCGCGAAATGCGGCCAAGCGGGGATTTGTAATATTCGATCAGGCGCACAACATCGCTGGTCATGGGCCCAACTGTGCCAAACCCCGGTGGACTTGTCTAATCGGAGGTTGCCTTCACCAGCGCGGCTTCCTAGCTAAGGGCACCAGCAACAAGGAGCGGCACCATGGGTTTGATTGTCGAGGTATTTCCGGCACGCGACGACAATTACGGCTATCTGGCCCATGACACGGCGACCGGCCGCACTGCCGCCATCGATGCGCCCGAGGCCGGCCCGATCAAGATGGCGCTGGCTCGCCGCGGCTGGACCTTGTCCGATATCTTCATCACCCACCACCATATCGACCATGTGGAAGCCATTCCCGAGCTCAAGGCGGAGTTTCACCCCCGGGTCGTCGGTCCGCGCGCCGAAGCGGGCAAGATCGAAGGGCTCGACGAGCTGGTCGAAGCCGGCGACACGGTAACGCTTGGCGAAACCCGGTTCGACGTTTACGCCGCGCCCGGCCATACGCTCGGGCATATCGTCTTTCACGATGCCAAGAACGGTCACCTGTTCAGCGGCGATGCGCTGTTTTCGCTGGGCGTCGGGCGCATGTTCGAAGGCACGCCCGGGCCGATGTGGGAAGGGGTCAAGGCGCTGCGCGACCTGCCCGCCGACACCCTCGTTTATTGCGGCCATGAATATACCGCGAGCAATGCCCGCTTCGCCCTCTCGATTGACCCCGACAACGAAGCCCTCAAGGCCCGCGCTGCCGAAGTGACGCGCCTGCGCGAAGCGGGCCTGCCCACCATCCCCTCGCGCCTGGGCGACGAGCGGCTGGCCAATCCGTTCCTGCGCGCCGACGAGCCGGTGCTCGCGCGCTTTTATGGGCTCGAAGGCGCCAGCCCCGGCGAAGTCTTTGCGGCCATCCGCAAGGGCAAGGACAACTTCTAAACGGCCCTGGACTTAACCAAGCCGAGGAAAACCTTCCCTCGCCTGTTAAGAATTTGTTTACCTATGCTCCGGGCTCTGCGACTTTATTGCCGCAGGGTCGTTGTCCTTCTTGAGCAGAGGACGACCCCAAGCGGGAGGCGCGCAATGGCACTGGGCGAGGACAGCGACAGCACTTTCGAGATTGCCCCGGGCATGCCGGTCCTGATCGGCCCGCCCGCGCCCCGGCCCTCGCTCGAGCGCACCGCCACCACTGCCGCCTTTGTCAGCCAGCTCCTTGCCGAACGGCACCATCTGCCGCCCCAGCGCTCGCGTCGGCGCGGCTCGGTGGAAGGGGCGCTCCACGCCTATGCCGACAGCGCCCGCATGGCCGTGCGCCGCTTGCCCCAGGGCTACCGCAAGACCCTTGTGGTGTAAAACCGCCGAATCCGCAGGGTTCTGGCGCCCGCCGAGCCCCGCCGAGACTGCGCAGCAGTCTCTGGCGATGCTGGTCTTCCGGTTCCTTACTTCTTGAGCTGGATGGGCCCGACCATGCTTTCGGGCTTCACTTCCGCGTCGAACTCTTCGGGGGTCAACAGCCCCAGCAACACCGCCGACTCCTTGAGGGTCGTGCCGGTCTTGTGCGCGTTCTTGGCGATCTTGGCGGCATTGTCATAGCCGATCTTGCGGTTGAGCGCGGTCACCAGCATCAGCGAATTGTTGAGATGCTCGTTGATGCGCTTGCGATCAGGCTCGATGCCGATGGCGCAATTGTCGTTGAACGAGCGCGCCGCATCGGCCAGCAGCCGCACCGATTGCAGGAAATTGTAGGCGATCACGGGCTTGAACACATTGAGCTCGAAATTGCCCTGCGAGGCGGCAAAGCCGATCGCCGCGTCATTGCCCATCACCTGCACCGCTACCATGGTCATGGCTTCCGACTGCGTCGGATTGACTTTGCCCGGCATGATCGAGGAGCCCGGCTCGTTTTCGGGAATGGTCAGCTCCCCAAGGCCCGACCGGGGGCCGGAAGCCAGCCAGCGCACGTCATTGGCCACCTTCATCAGTGCCGCCGCCAGCTGCTTGAGCGCGCCCGATGTGCCCACAAAGGCGTCGTGCCCGGCCATCACGGCATATTTGTTGGGGGCGGTGACAAAGGGCTGCCCCGTCAGCGACGCGATCTCGCCCGCGACCGTTTCGGCATATTCGGGATGGGCATTGAGCCCGGTGCCCACGGCCGTGCCGCCCAGCGCCAGCTCATAAAGCTGGGGGAGCGTCGCGCGAATGGCCTTGAGCGCGAGGTCGATCTGGGCGACCCAGCCGCTCATCTCCTGCCCCAGGGTCAGCGGGGTGGCATCCTGCAGATGGGTGCGGCCGATCTTGACCACATCCATGAACTCTTCGGACTTGGAGGCCAGCGTATTGCGCAGCACTTCCACTCGCGGAAACAGATAGTTCTCGAGCGCCTCGACCGCCGCGATATGCATCGCCGTCGGATAGGTGTCGTTGCTCGACTGGCTCATATTGACGTGGTCATTGGGGTGCACCGGCTTTTTGGAGCCCATGGTCCCACCCGCCAGCTCGATGCCGCGATTGGAGATCACCTCGTTGACATTCATGTTGCTCTGCGTGCCCGAGCCGGTCTGCCACACCACCAGCGGGAAGTGCTCGTCGAGCTTGCCCGCGATCACCTCGTCAGCGGCCGCGACGATCAGGTCGCGCGTTGCCTCGTCGAGGAGCCCGAGCTTGTGGTTGGCCAGCGCCGCCGCCTTTTTGAGGATACCGAAGGCGACCACGATCTCCTTGGGCATTTTTTCCGCGCCAATATCGAAATTGGCCAGACTGCGTGCCGTCTGCGCGCCGTAATACTTGTCGCCGGGCACATTGATGGTGCCCATGGAATCCGATTCAACGCGCATGCTCATTGGGAAAACTCCGGTGGTCCTTGGTGCCGCCTTCGCGGCCACTGCAAACGAAAAACGGCCGATCCCCGGAGGAATCGGCCGCAAAAACTCTCAGACAAGCCAGCGCAAGGCGCCGCTCGCCGTTACTTCTTGACGTCGAGGATCTGCCGGCCGCGATACATGCCGGTCTTGAGATCAACGTGGTGCGGACGGCGCAGCTCACCCGAGTCCTTGTCTTCGACATAGGCGGGTGCGGCCAGCGCATCGGCCGAACGGCGGAAGCCACGCTTCATCGGCGAGGTCTTTCGTTTTGGCACTGCCATGGCAAAAACTCCAATATTCGATATCGTTGCGCCGCCAGAAGCGGCCCAGAGACGTGTTGCTCTCTGCGGGATTGACGGGCTCTATAAAGCAAGTCCGCGGGCTTGCCTAGCCTTTTTCGCAAGCCCGCTGGCGCATTCCGCGCTCACAACGCCAGCTGCCCGCCCTCCCCCACACAGGCCGCCCGCTCGCCAAATTGTTGCGCCCGCTGCTGCACGATCCCGGCAATGCGCACCATGCCCCGGGAGGGCTTGCCGGGCTGGCGCAGCATGGGGTTGGGCAGTGCCGCGGCGAGCAGTGTCGCCGTGCGCCAATCCAGGTTCTGCGGTGCCCGGCCAAAGGCGCGCTCCGCCCCCGCCGCCACCCCGAACTGCCCTTCGGGCCCCCATTCGGCAATATTGAGATAAATTTCCATGATCCGCTTTTTGGGCAGCACCAGGTCGAGATACAGCGCCAGCGGAATTTCCAGCACTTTGCGCACTGGGTCGGGGTCGTTCCATAAAAACAGGTTCCGCGCCACCTGCATGGACAGGGTGGACGCGCCCCGCGCCGGCTTGCCGTCAAGGAAATTGTCGACTTCGGCCCGCAGCGCGCTCACATCCACGCCCAAGTGCCGGCAGAACTGCCCGTCTTCCGACAGGATCACCGCGGCCTTGAGCCGGTCCGAGATGTCGTCGATCGGCCGCCATTGCCGCACCACCGGCCGCCCGGTGAGATAACGCTCCAGCATCGGCACCGATACGGGATCGATGAACCGATAGGCCGGCGTCAGCAGCAGCGGAATGGCCACGAGCACGGCGAGCGCCGCGCCTCCCAAGCGCAGCACTCGCCGCCAGCCTTTTGCTTTGCGCGCACTTGCCATAAACCCTGCCTTACCCAAGACAGGGCCGTGGGCAAAGCCTTTGCGGCCTGGGCGCGGCTATTTGGCCTTCTGCGCCTTGCCGGCGCGGTAGTAGTAATTGGCGTCCTTGCCGAGCACCACCGAGCGCACCAGCTTGCGAATAGCCTCGCTCTTGCGGAAGGGCGACACCACCGCATTGACCGTGCCGAACACCGCGAGCTTGGCGGCATCGAGCGCCGGCTGCTTGCCGGGCGCCTGTTGCGGCAGGCCGCGACCGCGCAGCATGGAATTGAATATGTAAAGATCGTTGCGGCGCTTCACCTCGGCGGTCTTCCAGGTGATCGCCACCGAAATGGAATAGCTGTCCTTGGTGCGCACCCAGTGCGGCCAGAGATAGGGCACGAACACGCCTTCGCCGGGCTTGAGCGCATTGAGCATTTCCTTGCCCACGAACCGCTCCTCGAATTTGAGGTTGCGGTGCTTGGTGATGCAATGCTCGATCTGGTCCTCGCTCGCAATGGAGCGATCCTCGTTGTCGTAGACGGCAAATTCCTTGTCGCCATGGATCTGCACAAAGAAATTGTCTTCGCTGTCGAGATGGAAGGGCGTCGTCGAATTGGGCGAGGACACGAACAAGAAGCCCTGAATGTCCGAAAAGCCGGCATCGGCAAGGCTCTTGTGCCCCTGCGCTGATGCCACCGACATCAGCGCGTCTTCGAGCAGCGCCTTATAGGTGGGGTGATGCTCGATGCGCTTGAGCACCATCCAGGCGCCTGCGGTTTCGATCTGGCTGATCACTTCCTCGGGGTCGAGCTCCACCAGCGGGGTGGTGGACGGATCCTGGCTCACCGCCGCCTTGCCCGAATTATACTCGATCCGGTCGCGCGGCAGCGCTTTGACGAGTTCGAGGATCGCCGGCAGCGTCAGCCGCGGATCGCCCACAAGGCCATGGGTAATGCGAAAGGGTTTCAGCGGAAACAGCGATTGGAAGGCAGAGTTAGGCGCAGTCAAAAGGCTGGTCATAAGCGTTTTTCCTTGCGGTTTCGAAGAGACAACAGAAGCGATTTGGCCTGCTCGCGCGCGCGACGCCGCGCTTTGATGAGCCGGACAATGGCAGCGGCCACGGGATCGCCCGCGCGGGTCGGGATCAGCAGGTCCCCCACGGCGAGGCGTTCGCGCCAGATATGGTCGATCATCGGATGGCCAGCGGCGGCGGTGGAGTCGACAAAACTGATCTCGGAGTTCTCGGCAAAGCGCCGCGTCATCTCGAGCGTCAGCTGCACGCCCGGCGACACCCGCCCCATGGTTTCGTCATAAGCAATCTTGAAAAACAGCGCTTGGCCCGCGCCCTTGAGCACCAGCCCTGCCGCGATCGTGCGTCCATCGAGCTGCAGTTCCGCCACTTCAAAGCCACCGCGCGCACCCATATCCAGCGCCGCCAGTTCGACAAAGCGCGCATCGCCCTGCGCTTGCGCGAGGCCGGTGCCCTGCTTGCCCTTCCAGCCGCTGGCTTCAAGCGCAAGAAAGCGCTGCACCGCCGGGGCAATGGTGTCGGGCCGGTCGGCAACGGTGAACGCTACCGCGCCTTCATCGTCCAGCCGGTGGCGCAACCGGCGCATTTCCTTGAGCCGCTTGGCCCCCATGCCGCCGCGCAGATAGCTCTCGACGTCGCCCGTCGCTGCATAGGCGGCGCGCTCATGGGCATTGTCGACCTCAGCCGGCGCAATGCCCCGCCGCGCCAAGGCCTCGGCGATCGCGTCCCCCGTCGGTCCTTGCAGCCGGGCGAAAGGCAACACCAGCAGATGGGCGCCCGCCCCTGCCGCACCATCGATCAGCGCCCCGGCGGCTTCC
Organism: Devosia sp. Z11_6; assembly: GCF_058133665.1. NCBI lineage: Bacteria > Pseudomonadati > Pseudomonadota > Alphaproteobacteria > Hyphomicrobiales > Devosiaceae > Devosia > Devosia sp. Z11_6. Next base: position 701,143 of record NZ_JBYUNQ010000002.1, on the reverse strand, counting down.
ACCGCCCGCTCAGGATCAAGCAGCGGGCTCGACAAAACTGTATAGGGTTGCCGGGCCACCAGCGCCGGCACCGGCAGGCGCAACGCCGCCCAGGCGCTCACCACCGGCAGGAAAGCCAGCATCCGCCCCTGACCGACGCCATCAAACGCCACCAGCGCATCATTGCCCCGCCCGTTCCAGGCATGGCGCGATGCCGCCTGGGCAAAACCAGGATCGAAAAATCCATTGGGCTCAAGGCTGCGGCCGCCAAGCGCCTCCCAGGGCGCGCGCGGCACCTGCGCCACCGGCAGGCGCAGCACATGCTGGGCATGGCTGTGCCGCCGGGCACCGGCGCGCGTGAGCAGTTCGGGCGCCATTGCTCGCCCGCTCACTCCAGCTCTCCCTGGCAGTTAACCATCGCGCCTGCTCACCATCCGCCAAACGGCTTAGTTCCGACGCCCGCCTTTTATCGCAAAAGGGTGAGCGTGACGCGCTTTGGCTGCTTGCTTGGTTAAGCCGATCTTGCGGTAAACCCTTTTAAATCCAATCTTAATTGTAATAATCGGCCCTCAGGCCACCTCCATTGCCCGCCCTGGTCCGGACATGGCGCCGCACTGGCAATTTGCCGCCCGATCCGCCATATAGGGCCCTGCAACAACACTGGGCAGCGAGGCCGAACGTGGACGGCGTGCCGTTTTGGAAAATGAATGCGCTGGGCAACCAGATCATCGTGGCCGATTTGCGCGGCCGCGCCGGCCGCATCACGCCCGAAGCGGCCATTGCCATCAACGCCACGCCCGGCACTCGCTTTGATCAGATCATGGCCCTCCATGATCCCCGCATCCCCGGCACCGCGGCGCTGGTCGACATCATCAATTCCGATGGCTCGCGCGCCCAGGCCTGCGGCAACGGCATGCGCTGCGTCGTCCAGGCGCTCTCCGCCCAGACCGGCACCACGAGTTTCGTGTTCGAAACCGTCGCGGGCCTGCTCACCGGCGACGAACATCCCGATGGCTCGATCACCGTCGATATGGGCACACCCAAGCTCGCCTGGTACGAAATCCCCTTGGCCGAGGAATTTGCCGATACCCGCAAGATCGAGCTGCAGATCGGCCCGATCGATGCGCCCGTGCTCCATTCCCCTTCGGTCGCGTCCATGGGCAATCCGCATGCGACCTTCTGGGTGCACACCGATGTCTGGGGCTTTGCGCTCGACCGCTTCGGCCCCATGCTCGAAAACCACCCCATTTTCCCTGAGCGCTGCAACATCTCCATTGCCCAGGTCCTCGCGCCCGATCGCATCGTGCTGCGCACCTGGGAACGCGGCGCTGGGTTGACCGAAGCCTGCGGTACCGCCGCCTGCGCTGCCGTGGTCAATGGCGCCCGCACCCGCCGCACCGCCCGCAAGGCGACCGTCACCCTGCCCGGCGGCGATCTCGTCATCGAATGGCGCGGGGACGATCATGTGGTGCTGACCGGCCCTGCCGAAACCGAATGGGCCGGCACCCTCGATCCCGCCACCGGCGCCTGGACGCGCAGCGAGGCCGCCGCCTGATGGCAGTTCAAACCCTCACATTTGGCTGCCGCCTCAACGCCTTTGAAGCCGAGGTGATGAAGACCGAAGCGCAAAAGGCCGGGCTCGACAACGCCGTTATCGTCAACACTTGCGCCGTCACCGCCGAAGCCGTCCGCCAGGCCAAGCAGGCCGTGCGCAAGGCGCGGCGCGACAATCCCGAGGCGCGCATCATCGTCACCGGCTGCGCCGCCCAGACCGAAGCGCGCTCGTTCGGCGACATGCCCGAGGTCGATCTCGTGATCGGCAATGCCGACAAGCTCGAGGCCAAAAGCTACGCGCCCATGGTCTTTGGCACCCCGCTCAACGACAAGGTCCAGGTCAACGACATCATGAGCGTGCGGGAAACCGCGGGCCATCTGATCGAGGGCATGGATGGGCGCGCTCGCGCCTTCGTGCAGGTCCAGAACGGGTGCGACCACCGCTGCACCTTCTGCATCATCCCCTTTGGCCGCGGCCCTTCCCGTTCAGTTCCCATGGGCCTCGTCGTCGATCAGTGCAAAAAACTCGTCGCCAATGGCTACAAGGAAGTGGTGCTGACCGGGGTCGACATCACCTCCTATGGCGGCGACCTGCCCGGCACCCCGACGCTGGGCAAGCTGGCCCAGGCGATTTTGCGCCATGTGCCCGACCTGCCGCGCCTGCGCATCTCCTCCATCGATTCCATCGAGGCTGACGAGGCACTATATGACGTGGTCGCGGGCGATCGCCGCCTGATGCCCCATCTGCATCTGTCGCTGCAGTCGGGCGATGACATGATCCTCAAGCGCATGAAGCGCCGCCACAGCCGCGCCGATGCGCTCGCCATCGTCGACAAGCTGCGCAGCCTGCGGCCCGACATGGTGTTTGGCGCCGATATCATCGCGGGCTTCCCCACCGAAGACGACGCCATGTTCGCCAATACGCTGGCCATCGTGGCCGACGCGGGGCTGACTTATCTCCACGTCTTTCCCTATTCCCCGCGCCCCGGCACCCCCGCCGCGCGCATGCCCCAGGTGAGCAAAGCCGTGGCGCGCGAACGCGCGGCCCTCCTGCGCGCCGCCGGCGACCGGCAATGGGCCGAGTTGGCCGCAGCGCGGGTCGGCCAGATCGAGCATGTGCTGGTCGAGCGCGAGGGCCTCGGACGCACCGAGCAGTTCATGCCCATCGCCGTCCCTGGCACGCAACCGGGCGACCTGCTCGCCGTTCGCATCACGGGCACCACGCCCGAAGGTCTGGTTGGCGAGGCGCTGCAGGCCGCTGCCTGAGCGCCAGACGCACTCGCCTGCCCCCGCATCCTGCGCCTGTCGCAGCATGCTGCCGCACAAGAAAAAGCTTGAGGAGCAACAACAATGGCACAAGAAAAACCCGGCTTCTTCAAGCGCCTGTGGGGCGAAATCATCGGCGAGGAACCCAAGCCCGCCCCCGCCGAGCCGATCCCCGCGCCGCCCGAAACCCTGCCCGAGGACGCTCAGCCCACGCCCGAGCCCGAACTCGAGGCCCCAGCACCCGAACCGGTGCCGCCCACGCCCGAGCCGGAAACCGACGAGACCGCGCCCGACGAGCTCCTTCCCGGCCCGCCCGAAACTACACCCGCCTATGTGGAGGAGCTCGAAGAGGAAGCCGAAGCCGCCACCGCTGCCCATCTGGCCGAGGGCGTGCCCGAAGCCGTTCCCGTCATACCCGCGCCCGCCACCGCCGAGCCCGTGCGCTTGGGCTGGTTCCAGCGCCTGTCCACCGGCCTCAAGCGCTCCTCGGACCAGCTCACCACCTCCATCACCGGGGTGTTTACCAAGCGCAAGCTCGATGCCGCCACGCTCGATGAACTCGAAGACGTGCTGATCCAGGCCGATCTGGGCATCGACACCGCCACCGCCATCACCGATACGCTGCGCCGCGACCGCTTCAACCGCGAGGTCAGCGGCGATGATGTGCGCGCCGTGCTCGCCGCCGAAGTGGAAAAGGTCCTCGCCCCCGTCGCCGTGCCCCTCCACATCGATCCCACTCACAAGCCCTTTGTGGTGCTGATGGTGGGCGTCAACGGCTCGGGCAAGACCACCACCATCGGCAAACTCGCACAAAAGTGGACGAGCGAAGGCCGCTCCGTGCTCCTGGCCGCGGGCGACACCTTCCGCGCCGCCGCCATCGAGCAGCTCCAGGTCTGGGGCCAGCGCACCGGCTCGCCCGTCGTGTCGCGCCCCGCAGGCTCGGACGCCTCGGGTCTGGCCTTTGATGCGGTCACGCAAGCCAAGGCTGAAGGGCGCGACATCCTCATCATCGATACCGCCGGGCGCCTGCAGAACCGCGACGAGCTGATGAACGAGCTCGAAAAGATCATCCGCGTGATCAAGAAGGTCGACCCCACCGCCCCGCACGCCACGCTCCTGACGCTCGATGCCACCACCGGCCAGAATGCCCTCAAACAGGCCGAGATCTTTGGCACCCGTGCCGGCATCACCGGCATCGTCATGACCAAGCTCGATGGCACTGCCCGCGGCGGCATTCTCGTCGCCATCGCCAAGCGTTTCGGCCTGCCCGTCCACTTTATCGGCGTGGGCGAAGGGGTCGATGATCTCGAGCCTTTTGCCGCCGCCGATTTCGCGCGCGCCATCGCGGGCCGGGAATAATCCGGCCCTCAGCCTAATTATCACCATGCTTAGGTCCTAGTGATCCCTTGCCGTTTCGGGCAACTCACCCCAGACTGCTGCGCAAGTAACAAGAGTTATGCAACAATGCCCAACCAAGCCGAACCCGAGATCGCCTGGGACGAACTTCGGCCTCAGATGATCAAGCTCGGTCTCGAACTGGGGCCGCTGGTCGTTTTCTTTATCGTCAACAGCCGCGCCGATATCTTTGCCGCCACCGCCTGGTTCATGGGAGCCATGGTCGTTTCGCTCCTTGCCTCCTGGCTGATCCTGCGCAAGATCGCGGTCATGCCACTGGTCACGGGCGTGGTCGTCTTGGTGTTTGGCGGCCTGACGCTCTGGTTGCAGGACGAGACCTTCATCAAGATGAAGCCCACCATCACCAATGGCCTGTTCGCCGCGGTGCTGCTGGGCGGCCTGCTCTTTGGCCAGTCCCTGCTCAAATACGTCTTTGGCGACGTCTACAAGCTGCGCCCCGAAGGCTGGAGCAAGCTGACCCTCAACTGGGGCTTGTTCTTCCTCGTCCTTGCCGTCATCAACGAAGTGCTCTGGCGCAATTTCTCCACCGACTTCTGGGTCACCTTCAAGGTCTGGGGCGTGATGCCACTGACTGTGCTGTTCTCCCTCAGCCAGCTCAGCCTCCTCAACAAATACGCCCCCCCGAGCGAGCCCACGCACGTCCCCCCGGTGGTCGTCGAAACCTGACTTTTGGTCACTGGGCGCCGGTGCTTGGCGTAGCGCCAGCGCCCTCCCCAACCTCGATTGTCACCCCGGCCTCGCGCCGGGGCCCATCCCGAGATCCCGCCCAGGCCGCCAGCTGTGCGAACCCGCACCACCTCAAGCCGAATGCCTCCGCGCGCGGTGATCGAAACCTACAACCCACCCATCCGGCAGATCAGCGCCCATTCCTCGGGCCGCACCTTGGACACCGACAAGCGCGACAGCTTGATCAGCTCGATCTCGGCCAGCTCGGGCGTGCTCTTGATGGTGGCAAGGCTGACCGGCCGCGGCAGCGGCTTGACCGCTTCCACGTCCACGCACTCCCACACCACTTCGCCCTTGGCATTGAGCTCGGCGGTGTCGTCGGGATGGGCGAGCGCGATCACCCGGATGATCCCCACGATCTCCTTGCCGATATTGGAGTGGTAGAAAAACGCCTCGTCCCCGATCTGCATCGCCCGCATATTGTTGCGCGCCGCATAATTGCGCACGCCATGCCAGGCTTCGGGCTCGCCGCGCGCCGTCTTGGCCATCATGTTCTCAAACGAGAACACGTTGGGCTCCGATTTCATCAGCCAATAGGCCACCGGGTCAAGCCTTGGGCGACATATGGTCAAACGCCACGCGCCAGGGCTTGATCTCGTAGCTACCGAAAATCCCCGCCTTGATGAAGGGGTCGGCCATGAACATCGCCGTCGCGGCCTCTAGGCTCTCGGCTTCCACCACCATTAGCGAGCCCTCGGGCTGCCCGGCCTCGTCGAGCAGGGCGCCGGCGAGCCGCAGCGTTTGCCCAAGGCTTTCCAGATGCTCCAGATGCACCGGGCGCGTCGCGAGCCGCTGCTCCATCGTGCCGGGCTTGTCCTTGGCGATCATGGCGTAAAGCATAGTTCAGTCCTCTCGTTTGAGCGGCCGGGACATCAGGCCCGCCACCACATCTTCAATTCCGGCGTGTCGATTGAGCACCTGGTCGACTGCATCCACCAGCGGTGCATCGACGCCCAGCCGGCGCGCCAGCGCTGCCGCGACGGGCGTGGTTGCCACCCCTTCGGCCAGCTTGGCGCCCGCGCCCATGATTTCGGCGACCGTGCGCCCCTGCCCCAGGGCGATGCCGAAGAGGTAATTGCGTGATTGCGGCGAGGTGCAGGTCAGGCACAGATCGCCCAATCCCGCCAAGCCGGTCAGCGTGCGGGTCGAACCGCCCATGCCCACCACCAGCCGCGACATTTCGGCGTAAGCGCGCGCGATCAGCGCCGAACGCGCCGACAACCCCAGCCCCGCGCCCTCGACAGCGCCACAAGCCAGCGCATAAATATTCTTGAGCGCGCCCGCCACCTCGACCCCGATCCGGTCATCGGCCGCATAGGGGCGAAAATGCGGGCCGGCCAGCGCTGCGGACAGCGCCGAGCTGTCCCCCGCATCATCCCCCGCCAGCGTCACCGCGGTCGGGCGCCCCGCCGCCACATCGGCAGCAAAGCTGGGGCCCGACAGCACGAACGGCACCGCCTCGGGCGCCACCTCCAGCAAAACCTCGCTTTGCCGCTGCAGGCTCCCCGCTTCCAGCCCTTTTGCACTCAGCACCACCGGCTTGCCCGCGAGCAGCGCGGGATCCAGCCCGCGCAAGGCGTCGCGGGTCGCCTGCGCCGGCACAGCCATGATCACAAAGTCTGCCGGCTGGGCGGTCATCACTGCCCGCAATCCGGGCAGCAGCGCCTGCTCGCCCAGGTAACGCCCATTGGTGTGGGCGCTGTTGATTTCCTCGGCCTGCGCCGCGTCCCGCACGAGGAGCGTCACGCCACGACCCGCCATGGCGGCGGCCTGCGCCAAGGCCGTGCCCCAGGCGCCGCCCCCGACCACCAGGGCTGTTTCAAGCCGCATCGGGCGTCACCTTCATGTCGGGCAGATCCAGCGGCCAGCGCGGACGCGCTACCGCATCAAGCCCGTCGCGCACGCCCAGCGCAAACCGCTCCGCCCCGGCCCAAGCCACCATCGCCCCGTTATCGGTGCACAGCGCAATCGGCGGCACCACCAGCTGCGCCCCCGCCTTGCGGCAAACCGCGTCCAGTGCCGCGGCGATGCTGCGATTGGCGGCCACGCCCCCCGCTACCACCAGCACCGGCGGGGCACTCGGCAACTCGGCCGCAAACCGCTCCAGCGCCTGTCCCGCCCGCACTGCGACCACCTCGGCCACCGCAGCCTGAAAGCTCGCGGCAATGTCGGCCACATCCTGGTCGCTCAGCGGCGCCAGCGCTTCGGCCTGCAGCCGCACCGCGGTCTTGAGCCCGGAAAAGGAAAAATCGAGCCGCGCTTCGCGCAGCAGTGGCCGGGGAAAGCGGAACCGCTTGGGATCGCCCGCGAGCGCCGTTTGCTCCACCGCCGGGCCGCCGGGATGACCAAGGCTGAGGAGCTTGGCGACCTTGTCGAAGGCCTCCCCCAGCGCATCGTCGATGGTCGTGCCCCAGCGCTCATAATCGCCGACGCCCCGCACCAGCACGAACTGGCTGTGCCCGCCAGACACCAGCAGCATCAGATAAGGAAACTGCACCCCATTGGTCAGCCGCGCCGTCAGCGCATGGGCTTCGAGGTGATTGACCGCCAAAAACGGCTTGCCCAGCGCGGCGGCCAGCGCCTTGCCGGTGGTCAGCCCCACCAGCACGCCCCCGATCAGGCCCGGCCCGGCCGTTGCCGCAATGGCATCCACCTCATCGAGCGCTATTCCCGCCTCGCGGCAGGCCTGCGCAATGATGTGGTCGAGATAGGTCACATGCGCCCGCGCCGCCAGTTCGGGCACGACCCCGCCAAAGGCTGCATGTTCATCCAGTTGCGAGCGCACGACATTGGAACGAATGACGCCCTTGCCGGATTGCTCGCGCACAACCACGGCTGCGGCGGTTTCGTCGCAGCTGGTCTCTATGCCCAATATGGTCGCTTGCGCTTGCCCGGTCACGTTGAACTGGTCTACTCCCTCGGGAGCTTCTGCCTACTATAGGACGCCAAGAAATTGCAATCGTCCCAGTTCTTCCTCCGGATCGGTACCCGCGGCTCCCCGCTGGCGCTCACCCAGGCGCGTCTGGTGCGCAGCCGGCTGTGCGCGCTGCACCATATTCCCGAGGAGGAGATCGCCATCGAAGTCATCTCCACCGCCGGTGACCGCACCCAGGCCACCAATCGCAGCCTGCTCGATATCGGTGGCAAGGGGCTTTTTACCAAGGAGATCGACGACGCCATGCTCGATGGCCGCGTCGATATCGGCGTGCATTCCTCCAAGGATGTGGCGACGCGCCTGCCCCCGGGCATCCGCATCGCCGCCTTCCTCGAGCGCGAGGATGTGCGCGACGCCTTCATCTCGGTCCATTATGCCGGCATCGATGCCCTGCCCGAAGGCGCCAAATTCGGCACCTCCTCCATTCGCCGCGCCGCCCAGGTGCTGCGCCAGCGTCCCGATCTCGACATTGTCCCCTTCCGCGGCAATGTCGGCACCCGGCTCGAAAAGCTCACCAATGGCATCGCCGATGCCACCATGCTGGCCCTTGCCGGCCTCAACCGCCTGGGCGAAACCCATCGCGCCACCGCGCTGCTTGACCCCGATATCTACATGCCCGCCCCCGCCCAGGGCGCCATTGGCGTTGCCGTGCGCAGCGACGATGCGCGCGCGGCCGAGCTCGTTGCCCCACTCGATCACCTCACCACCCACCGCGCCGTCGAGGCCGAACGCGCCATGCTCGCCGTGCTCGATGGCTCCTGCCGCACACCTGTTGGCGCGCGCACCGTCTGGGATGGGACCACCTTGACCCTCAAGGGCCAGATCCTCAGCCTTGATGGCGCCATGGCCTTTGACAGCGCCGCCACCGGCACCGATACGGCCGAGCTTGGCCGCGCCGTGGGCGAAGACCTGGTGGGCCAAGCCGGCACCGAATGGCTCGCGCAATGGGCGCGCTCATGACCACCATGCTCGTCACCCGCCCCGAGCCCGATGCGCAGTCCACCCTGCTGCGGCTCGAAGCCCTCGGCATAACCGGGCTCGTCGCGCCGCTGATGACCCGGCTGACCCTTGATTCCAGCCTGCCGCCGCAGGATGGCTTTGCCGCCATGGCCGTCACCTCGGCCAATGCCCTGCGTGCCCTCGACGATCGGGGTGCCCTCGAGCACTATATTCACCTGCCCGTTTTTGCCGTGGGCGACCGCACCGCCTGGGAAGCCCGCCAGATGGGCTGCACCGACGTGGTCAGTGCTGATGGCACCGCAACTGAGCTGGTCAATGCCCTGGTGCGCGCGCGCCTCGATGGTCCGGTGTTTTATCCCGCGGGCAAGCATATGAGCCACGACCTCGGCAAGTCCCTGGCCCCGTTCGGGCTCATGGTGGTGACCACCCGCGTTTATGACATGGTCGCGGTGGATGCCCTGCCCGAGCCGGTGATCAGGCAGCTTGCCGATGGCAGCATCGATGCGACGCTGCTTTATTCCCGGCGCACCGCCGAAATCTTCGTTGAGCTGCTCGAAGGCAAGCTCGACCACAAGGAGCGCAGCGCCTCCACCATGCTGTGTCTTTCGGAAGCCGTGGCCGAGCCCTTGATCTCGGCCCATTTCAACCGCATCGGGCTGGCTGATCATCCGAGTGAAGAAGCCATGATGGCCCTGGCCCTGGCTTTCACCCGCGAGCAAACTGCGCCATGATCGGACAACCACAGGGAGCCTGCTGATGGCCGACGATACCGACCCCAAGAACGGCACTGCCAAACCGGCCGATCCCGCAGCCAAGGATGCCGGCTCCCCCAACGCTGCGCCCCAGGACAGCAAGCCGGCCGAAACCCGCACCGGGCCTGTGAAGCCGCCCGTGCTCGACCTCAAGGCGCGCCCCGGCGACAGCGACAGCGGCAAGGCTGAGCGGCCCCAACCCGGCCCGACGCCCAAATCCTCGTCCAAGTCCTCGCCCTTGGGCTCGTCCCGCGACGCGGCTCCTGCCCCCACAACGGCCGGGTCGGGTTCCCGCACCGGCGCCACGGCCGGCGCTGTTGTTGGCGGGGGCCTGCTGGGCCTTGCCGCCGCTTATGGCCTCGCCTTTGCCGGCCTCTGGCCCACCCCCGATCTGCCCACGCCCCCGCCGGCGCCCGAGGATCCGCGTCTCGCCCAGTTCGCCAGCGCCATTCCCGAACTCGAAACCGTCACCCAAACCACCCAGGCTGAGTTGGAAGCGCTCCACAGCCGCATTGCCGAACTGGAAACGGCCGAGCCGGCCGCCCCCGCGCCCGCTGCGGCACCGGTGAACCTGAGCGGCATCGAAACCCAGATCGCCGCCCTCCAAACCCGGATCGACGAACTCGACGCCCGCCCCGCCGCTCCCGCCACTAGCCCCGGAACGCCTGCTGCACCCCCTGGCGCTGCAGTCCCGGCCGATCCGGCCGCCCTCGAGGCGCTCCGCACCGACCTTGCTGGTCTCGCCGGTCGGGTGGACCAGCTCAGCACCCTGCCCCAGCAGGTCGAGCAACTCAGTGCCCTTCCCGCTCAGGTCGAACAGCTCAGCGCCCTTCCGGCGCAGGTTGCCCAGCTCGAAACGCTCCCCGCCCAGGTTGAACAGCTCAACGGCCTGCCCCCGCGCGTCGATGAACTGGCGGCGCGCCTCGGCACCACCGAAGCCAATCTGCGCAATCTCGACACCGCCGTCGCGCAAACTACTGCGACCCTCGCCGGCCAGCCCGAGGATATCGGCGCCGTGCTGCAGCTGCCCCTGATCCTTTCGGGCCTCGAAGCCGCCTTCAGCACCGGCCGCCCCTATGAGGCCGAGCTGGGCGCCCTGCGCGCCGCGCTGCCGGGCGTCTCGGTGCCGCTCCCCATCGCCAATGGCGCCGCCGCCGGCATTGCCCGCCCCGATCAGGTGGCGCAGCGCTTCAACGAGGTTTTGCCCGCCATTCTCGCCGGCCGCCCCGCCGACCCGCAAGCCGGCTGGGCTGAAGGCGCGCTGGATTGGCTGCGCTCCGCCGTCGCCATCCGTCCGGTGGGCGAGCGTGAAGGCGATGACCCCGAAGCCGTCGTCACGCGCCTTGAAGCGGCGATCGCCCGGCGCGATTGGGCCGCCGCCGAGGCGCTCTTTGCCCAACTGCCCGAGCCGATGCGCGCCGCCGCGGGCGACGTGCCAACCCTGGTTGCAACCGAAGCAGAAGCGGCCCGCTTCCTTGATACCCTGCGCGCCCAGGCGCTGAGTGGCGAGGCCGCATCATGATCCGCCTTGCGTCCTGGATTGTCGCGAGCCTCCTCATCACCGCCGGCATCGCCTGGCTGATCGCCTTGCCCGGCACGCTGACCCTTGAAGTCGCGGGCTATCGCATGCAGCCCCAGCTGGGCGCCGCGATCTTCATGCTGCTGCTGGTCGCGGTCATCATCATCGTGATCTGGTCGATCGTCAGTCGCGTCCTGGCCACCCCCGGCTCCCTCGCCCGCCGGGGTCGCGAACGCCGCAAGGAGCAGGGTGTCGACGCTCTGTCGGACGCCTTCATCGCCCTGCAGTCCGGTGATCCCGCTCGCGCCCGCTCCCTGGCGCGCGAAGCCCAGGCGCGCCTGCCCGGCAATGCCGCCGCCCAGTTGCTCGAGGCGCGCGCCGATCTCGCGCTCGGGGACATGTCCGCCGCCCGCGAGCATTACCGTGCCCTCATCGCCAGCGAAAAAACCGCCGTGGCGGCCCTGACCGGCCTTTACGACCAGGCCCGGGCCCAGAACCGCTCGGACGCCGCCCTCACCTTTGCCCGCAAAACCCTTGCCCTCGCGCCCGCCAGCGGCTGGGCGGCCTCCGCCGTGTTCGATGATCTCACCCGCAATGGCCAATGGGCGGAAGCCGTGGCCATGGTCAATGCCGAGCCTGTCGCCAACAGGGAGGAACGCGCCGTCAAGCGCCGCCGGCAGGCCGTGATCGAAACCGCCCGCGCCCGCGAAGCGGAAAACACCGATCCGCTCGTCGCGCTCGACCATGCGCTGACCGCCCTCAAGCTCCTGCCCGATTTCGTGCCCGCCGCCCTCATTGCCGCGCGCATCCACATCAATCGCGGCGAAACGCGCAAGGCCATGAGCCTTCTCCGCCGCATCTGGCGCGCCACCGGCCACCCCGATGCTGCCGCCCTTTACGCCAATGCCCAGCCCGGCGCTTCGGCGCTGGAGCGCCTCAAGCGTGTGCGCGAACTGATCGAAACTCCGCCGGCGACGCGCGCCGCCGCAATGGTGCTGGCCCGCGCCGCCATTGATGCCTATGACTGGCCCCTGGCGCGCAATGCCCTTGCCCCCTTCAACGGCCCCGAAGCCACCCAGGGCGTGTGCACCCTCATGGCCGAAATCGAGGAAGGCCAGAATGGCGATCAGGGCAAGGCGCGCGAATGGCTCGCCCGCGCCGTGCGCGCCCCCCGCGACCCGGTCTGGACCGCCGATGGCATCACCTCCGACGAGTGGGAGCCCATTTCCCCCGTTTCGGGGCGCCTCGACGCCTTTGAATGGAAAGTCCCCGTCACCGCCGTGCACCGCCCCACGCTCGAAACCACCCCCGCCGCTCAACTGCCGGCCACCACCGAGCCCCTCCCCCTGCCCCTGCCCCAACCCGCGAGCCAGTAAGCGACCGCCACCGTCCCGCCCAGATCGGGGCTGAGGATGGCCTCCCGGCGCCGCCCCGATCCGGCGTCAGTCGGGGCTTGAGGGGCCCGCCCCATGGGAGCATCGGGCTTATGAGTGCATCGCGGCGTCAGTTCCTTGGGGGCGCCGGTGCCCTTGCCACGCTTCCCTGGCTATTCGGCCCCGCCCGCGCAGCCGCGCCGCCCGCTCCCGCGACCCTGTCTTTCCTCGCTCTGGGGGATTGGGGCCAGCCCCGCGCCCTCGCCGATGCCACCACCGTCGCCGCCCAACTGGCGCAGGAAGCCAGAACCCGCGCCGCCGCCTTCATCATTTCCACCGGCGACAATTTCTATGATCGCGGCGTCGCCGACACCGCCGATCCGCTCTGGCAGGCGGCCTTTGAAACCATCTATGCCGATCCGGCCCTCCAGGTGCCCTGGTATGTGGTGCTCGGCAATCACGATTACGGCGGCCAGCCCGATGCCGAGCTCGCCTATGCCCTGCGCAGCGACCGCTGGACCCTGCCCGCCCGCTATTATGTCGAGCAATACCGCCTCATCGACGGCACTGGCGCCGATTTCTTTTTCCTCGACACCACGGGCCTTGTGAACCTCAACTTCGCCAATCGCTGGTTTTTCACCGGCGCCGCCGCCCGCGCCCAGCTCGATTGGCTCGATACGATGCTGGGCGCCAGCACCGCCCGCTGGAAGATCGTGGTCGGGCACCATCCCGTATTTTCCCACGGCGCCCATGGCGATAGCCCTGCCCTCGTCGAAGGCGTCCTCCCCATCCTGCAACGCCACCGCGTCCAAATCTATCTCAACGGCCACGACCACAATCTGGAACACGCCGAACGCGACGGCATCCATTTCCTCACCAGCGGCGGCGGCGCCGAACAGCGCCCCGTCACCCCCGTCGAGCCCCCAGGCTTTGCCGCCGCATCCCTCGGCTTTCTATCCGCAACCCTCGCCCCCGACCGCCTCGAGATCACCTTCATCGACCAAACCGGCACCCCCCTCCACCAAGCCACCATCCCCGCCTGATTCTTTGGTCACTGCAAAGCAACCCTCGACCCTCGCTCTTCGCCTGGGGGCCTTGCTCGAGCGGCTGTCCGGGATGGTATCCGCCCTGCCTCCGCACCATCCAAAAACTCCCTTTTCCACCAGAGCCGCAGGCGAAACCCTCCCCCTTGTGGGGAGGGATCAAGGGAGGGGGTTCCCTCAACACCCCACGAGGGCCGCCGCCTCCGCCACAGGGCCTTACTGAAGCAAAACGCGACGAAAGCCCCGATCCCCACCCTCCCCCTCGCGGGGAGGGCCGGGGAGGGGGGCCGTTTGGCCCCGAGCCATCCCCCAGCCCCACCGTCCCCTCCTGAGAGAAGCAGGAAGCAAGAAGTCCCCCCGTCCACCCCGCCCCGCTGCTGCAACGCCGCAACACGGCCGCGCACAGATCCTGCCCGCCCCCCACGCAGCAACCCTTGCAAACCCCCGCGCCCCCTGCTATCTCCGCCTGCGTTGCCGCTTTAGCTCAGTTGGTAGAGCACATCATTCGTAATGATGGGGTCAGGTGTTCGAGTCACCTAAGCGGCACCACTTTTCCCCCCTGATGTTCTGGCTGCCGTCCATATCGGCATGCTTTGCGTGAGCGCCACGAGGCCGCCTGCCCCGGCCACGCGCCCCCTCAGGTCACAACCACAATCTTGCCGCCCGCGCGGTTTTCTTCCATGCAGCGATGCGCGGCGGCGATCCCTTTGAGCGTGAACCGGGGTCCGAGCGGCAGCAGCAGTCGCCCGGCCGCCACGTCCTCAGCCATCTCGTTGAGCGGCATTTCCAGAAACTCCTCCACCCGGCCGGCATAGGTCGACAGACCCACCAGGTGGGGAATGTCGATCATCGGCTCGAAATTGGGCAGCGTCCAGGCGTCGCCCACCATGCCGGTTGAGCACACAATGCCCCCTTCGGCAGCGCAGGCCAGCGAATCGCGCAGCGTTGTCGTGCCCACCAGCTCGAGCACCTTGTGCACGCCCTCGGGCCAACGGGCGCGAATGGCCGGGGCGATCTCGCCGTCATCGATCATCACATGGTGGGCCCCGAAGCGCTCGAGCAGGTCGCGCCGGTCCTCGCGCCTTGTGGTGGCGATCACCTCCGCTCCGAACCGCGCGGCAAGGCTCGCGGCGGTGAGCCCCACCGACGTGGTGCCGCCGCGGATCAACAGCCGTTCGCCTTGCTGCAGGCGCAGCCCCTTGAACAACGCGCCCCAGGCCGTTTGCCCCATTTCGGGCAGCGCCCCCAGCACTTCCCAGGGCAAGTGGATCTCGACCCGCCGCACCTGGCGGGCCGGAACAACGCAATATTGCGCATAGCCGCCATCGAACTGCCGCCCCATGCCACCCATGACGGTAGCGACGCGCTCCCCAACGCGCAAATCGCCGCCGGGAGCCTCGGCCACTTCCCCCACCGCTTCGATCCCCAAAATGCGGGGGAAGGAAACGCCCGGCGAATGGCCCTGCCTTGTGTAAAGCTCGGACCGGTTGACGCCAAAGGCGCGGACGCGGATCAAAACCTCGCCGTCCTTGGCTTGGGGGATCGGTCGCTCCTCGATCCTCAACACCTCGGCCCCGCCCGGCGCCCGCACCACCGCCGCCCGCATCACCCCTGCCGCCACTTTGCTGCTCCCCCAACGGTCCTCGCCGTCGCCGCAAGGGGAAGCCGCGCACCGCATCGGGTCAAGCACCCAGCCGCGAAAGCACCGTTCGCCGGCTGTTTACGGCCAGACGCCTACAAAAACCGATACACCGACGTCCCGATGATCACCGCTCCCACGCCCACCATCAACGGGCGCAGTGGCAGGCGTTTGACGAGGAGGGCGCCGATCGGCGCCGCCAGCACGCCGCCAATGATGAGGCCGATAGCGGCGTTGAACTGGGTCCAGCCCAGAGTCAAAACAAAGGTGAGCGAGATCGTCACCGTCACCAAAAATTCCGACAGGCTGGTGGAGCCGATGACCTTTTTGATCATGCCCCCGCCCCACCAGCGACGAGGTGACGATCGGCCCCCAGCCGCCCCCGCCCATGGCGTCGAGCAGCCCGCCCCCCAGCCCGATCCCGGGCACCAGCTTGTCGCTCACCTGGCGCGGCTGGAATTGACGGAACGCCTTGTAGAGAATGTAGAACCCAAAGCCGATCAGATAGATCGACACCAGCGGCTCCATGAAACTCGCATCGATGCTGGACAGCAGATAGGCGCCGATCGCACCGCCGATCATGCCCGCCGGCGCCAGCCAGGCCACCAGTTTCCAGTCCACATTGCGATGATAGGCATGCGAGGCGCCCGAAGCGGCGGTGGTGAAGATTTCGGTCACATGCGTCAGCGCGCTTGCCGCTGCCGGCGGCAGGCCGATAGACAGCAGGGCCGTGGTGCAGATCACGCCAAAGGCCATGCCCAGCGCCCCGTCAACAATCTGGGCGCAAAAACCTATCACGATGAAGATCAGCAGTTCCTGGCTCATGGCTTTGCCCCCTTAGCCCTCCGAAACGCCTAGCGCAGCACGATCCAGGTTGGCGCATGGTCGCTCGCCTTGTCCCAGCCGCGCACGTTCCGATCGACGCCGGCGTCTTCCAGCCGGTCGGCCAGGGCTGGCGCCACCAGCAGATGGTCGAGCCGCAAGCCGGCATCGCGCTCATAGGCGTTGCGGAAATAATCCCAGAACGTATAGATCCGCTCGCCGGGATGCATGGTGCGCAGGGCATCGGTCCAGCCCTGCTCGAGCAGGCCCTGATAGGCGGCGCGCACTTCGGGGCGAAACAGCGCGTCCTTGGTCCAGCGCTCGGGCTTGTACACATCGAGCTCCGTCGGCATCACATTATAGTCCCCCGCCAGCACGGCGGGGATATCGGCTGCGATCAGCTCGCCTGCATGTCGGGAAAAGCGCTTGAACCAGCGCAATTTATAGTCCCATTTCGGCCCCGGCGCCGGATTGCCATTGGGCAGGTAAAGGCAGCCCACCAGCACGCCATTGACCGCCCCCTCGATGTAACGGCTGTGCTGATCTTCGGCATCGGCCACGAGTCCGCGCCGGGTTTCCACCGGCTCGGTACCCCGCGCCAGCAGCGCCACCCCGTTCCAGCTTTTTTGGCCCAGCCAGATGGCGCCATAGCCTGCCTGTTCGATTTCCTTGCGGGGGAACCGCTCATCTGGCGCCTTGAGTTCTTGCAGGCACACCACATCGGGCGCCGCTTCCTCGAGCCAGCGCAGCAGCACGGCAAGCCGTCCATTGATGCCGTTGACGTTGAAGGTCGCGATCTTCACCCGCCGGCACTGTCCGGAAATGGCGAGCGCTCCGGCGGCATGGTAGGCCCAGGCTCCGGATTGTCATTGGGATTGGTTGGATCGGGCACCGGCAGGTCCCCTTCTTTGGGCGCATCATCGATCGGGCGCGGAAAGATCGGCGGCACCGGCCCCGGATCAGGCGCGGTCGGGCTGGGATCGATGGGTGGAAAACTCATGACCTTGGCTCCGTGCTTGGGCGTGCTCACCCAATGGAGCCGAGCTCCACTTTGTTCCCGCGATTGACCCGTTCATAGTCCGTTCATCTTTGTGGCGGGACCGCGGCAGGAAGGTTTGCAACGCTATCGTGCTGCCGCATTTTCCATGTTCTAAACCCGCCCATCCCAAGCGCTTGCGATATACCTCGCCCCTCTGGCATGACATTGTTAAGTATAGTGCCGACGCGCCGCGCCCTTCCGACGAGCCCCCTTTCATGCCCTTCCGCTTCGTCCACACCGCCGATATTCACCTCGATTCACCCCTCCGTTCCCTGGCATTACGCAATGCCGATCTAGGGCAACTGGTCGGCGACGCGACCCGGCAAGCGCTTGTTTCCATTGTCGATCTTTGCCTTGCCGAAGCGGTCGACGCCCTCGTGATCGCGGGCGATCTTTATGACGGCGACCAGACCTCGATGAAGACCGCCCGCTTCATCGCGACCCAACTTGGCCGCCTGCACGAAGCCGGCATCGCCGTCTTCATCGTCCGCGGCAACCACGACGCACTGTCCAAGATCACCCAGGAACTGATCCTGCCCGACAGCGTCAAGATCTTCGGCAGCCGCGCCGAAACAATCACCCTGCGCCGCGGCGCCCTCGATATCTCCTTGCATGGACTGAGCTTTTCGCGTCCGCACGCCCCGGAAAGCCTGCTACCCAAATTCCGCGCCCCCTCCCCCGACGCCGCCCATATCGGCATCATGCACACCAGCCTCGCCGGCGCGCCGGGCCACGACAACTACGCCCCCTGCAGCCTCGCCGACCTGCAGGAATGGGGCTTTGATTACTGGGCCTTAGGCCATGTCCACGCCCGCGCCCATCACCCCGGCGACCGCCATGTCATCATGCCCGGAATGCCCCAGGGCCGCGACATCAACGAGGCCGGCCCTAAAACCGTATCGCTGGTGACCATCGCCGATGATCGCTCGGTAACCGTCGAGGAAAGGCTGACCAGCATTGCCCAGTTCGAGCGGCTCGCGGTTGATCTTTCGGGCCAGCAATCCTGGCGCGAAGTCATCGACGCGCTTGAAAGCAGCGTCGCCGCCTTACGCGCCGCCACCGCAGCGCCCCATCTGGTGCTGCGCCTCAAGCTGGCGGGTGAAACGCCCCTGAGCTGGCGCATGCGCCGCGATCGCGACTTGCTCCTCACCGAAATTGAGCAGCGCCTGGAGGGACCTGGTCAAACCTGGATCGAAAAGATCGAGCTGGCCACCACCTCCCCAAACACAGCCGAAATCCGTCCTTCGGCCGATCCGGTGCTCGAACTGGGTGACCTCATGCGCACCCAAAGCATCGGCCAGCACAGCGTGCGCGAAACCCTCCGGCAACTGGTCAAGGATGTGCGCGACAGCTTGCCGCCCGAAGCGCGGCGCTTTGCCGGCGATGACGAAGCAGGTTTCGAAGCCTTTATCGACCAGGTGCTGAGCGAAGGCAGCGAGGACGTGGTCGCCCGTTTGCGTCAAAGCGAAGCCGGGGCCGATTAATGCGCCTGCGCCGCCTCGACCTGCTTCGCTATGGCAAGTTCACCGATTTTTCGCTGGATTTCGGCGCCCATGAGCCCGGAACGCCCGACCTGCACATTATCTATGGGCTCAATGAAGCGGGGAAATCCACCTCGCTTTCGGCCTATCTCGACCTGCTGTTCGGCATCGAGGAGCGCAGCCGCTACAATTTTCTCCACCCCTATCCGTCCATGGAAATTGGCGGGGTTTTGGAGTTCAACGACGAAAACCATGCGCTGCGTCGCGTCAAGGGCCGCACCAATTCGCTGCGCGATGGACGCGGCCAGCCCGCCAATGAGGCGCTGCTGAGCACGCCACTGGCAGGCCTTACCCGCGACGCCTATCGCATGATGTTCTCGCTCGATGATCAAACCCTTGAAGATGGCGGCAATGCCATTCTGGAAAGCCGGGGCGATCTAGGAGAGCTGCTATTTTCGGCGAGCACGGGCCTTGCCGATATCGGCCGCATTCTTGAAGGCCTCAAGGCGGAAGCGGACGGGATTTACCGCAAAAGCGCCAGCTCCACCCAGATTGCCGTCCACAAGCGCCAAATTGCCGAGCTGAAAACGAAGCGGGACCAGATTGATGTGCAGGCTTCCGCCCACAATGCCCTCGTCGCCGATCTGGACCGGGCGACCAGGGCATACGAGGAGATCAGCAGTGAACTTGGGCGCGCCCGGGCTGAGCATGAAGCTCTAAGCCGCATCGCACGCGCATTCCCCCTCGCCCAGGATCACGCTCGCCTGACCGAGACGCTCGCCAAGTTGGAGGATCTTCCCCGCCCGCCCGCCCATTGGGGCCAGGAACTGCCAGGCCTGATGCACGATGAAACCCGGCTTCAAACGCGCAATGCCGAACTGGAAGGCCGCGCCAAGCGCCTTCGTGCCGAGATCGACGCCATTGCAGTGGACGGGGCGGTGCTGGCTCTCGCCGAGCCCATCGAGGCACTTGACGATGCCGCGGCCCGCTTTCGCACCGCCGAAGACGACTTGCCCAAGCGGCGCCAGACCTTGCTGGAGCAACAGGCCCGCATCTCCGCCATTACCCGCTCACTTGGGCGGGCGGACCAAGCCGACGCCCGCGCCCTCCTCATCCCGGCGCCAGTCGCCGGAACCCTGCGCGACCTGATCGAGCAGCGCTCCGGCATCGACGCGCTGCTCGCGACGGCCGAGCAGGAAGTCACCGCAGCTCAACTCGCCTTCGAGGCGGCCGAGCAGGAGCAACAAACCTTGCTTGCCAAGCGGCCAAGCTTAGATCCATCGACTGTAGCCAATCTGCAAGCCGGCATCGCCGCCGCGCGCCAAAGCGACCTTAGCGCCCGTGAGCGGATCCATGCCCGAGAGCTCCCGCGGCTGCAACGGGAGTTCGATGGCGCGATGGCTGCCTTGCTGCCCTGGTCCGGCACTGCTGCTGATCTGGCTGGCCTCACATTGCCAACAGTCGCGCAAATCAGCCGGTGGCGGAGCGTCATCAGCGAAGCGGAGGCACGCGCAACAAGGCACCGGGAGAACCAGCGCGAACTGCTGGCGCGCCAAACTGAACAGCTTAATCGCATCAAGCATTTGCGGGCTGCCGGAGCGATCGACGATACCGAGGCTGCAAACCTGCGGGCCGAACGCGATGCCGCCTGGGGCCGCCATCTGGAGCAACTCGACCGCGCTAGCGCTCTGCAATTTGCGGCTACCATGACGGCCGCCGACCAAATGACTGACGCCCGCATCGCCAACGCGCAAGCTACGGTGGAAATGCGCAGCCTTTCGGCTGAACTCACTTCCACCGAGGCGCGCCTAGCCCAGGAAGAAGCACAACTGGAGGAAGCGGCAACAGAACTCGAAACGCTGCGCTCGGCCCTCCGCGCCAGCCTGCCCGCTGACCTGGATCAACTCGCCGACACCGCCACACGCCAATTGCTGGACGACATCGACAACTGGCGCACGGGGGTGGAACGCGCTCGCGCTGCGCTGGCGACGCTGGACGGCGCAACCGCCGCGCTCAGCGACACGCGCGCTGAACTTACCCGTGAACGGGACGAGCTTGCCCAAGCGCTGACCGCCACTGGCGCCGACACAAGCGCGTTGAGTGTGCCCGCGCTGCTGCAAAGCGCCGAGAACGCTTTGAACGCCGTCGCCTCCGCTCAGGCGGCAAGCGAAAGCGCGGACAAACTGCTGCGTGAGCGTGAGCGCGAACTGCTGGCGCGCCGCCGCGTTCGAGACGCAGCTTTGGGCAAGCAAGCAGACTGGCAGAACCGCTGGGACCGAACGGTGGAAGAAACCTGGTTTGCCGACCAGGCCCCCAGCACCGGCGCAGTGCGGGCAATTCTGGACGCCTTGGCGGAGCTTGGTGCAGAACTGCGCCACCGAGAGGAAACCGAGCATCGTATCGCTGCCATGGAGCGCGATCAGGCTGCCTTTCGCGAGCGAGTGGCGGAACTGCACAACGAGCTGAAGGAGACGTTCGAGCCTGCACAGGCCCCGCAACTGGCTGGAGCCCTTGCCCAAAGGAGCCGCCAAGCCCGCCAGAGCCTGCAACGCCGCATGGAAAAGGCTGGCGAACTCGAAGCGCTGCAGGCCGAGTTGGGGTCCCTGGCGCAAGAGCTGCGGGTCTGCGAGGCCAAGAAAGGCGAACTGCTCGAGTTCTTTGCCGCGGAGGACCTGGCCGGGGTAGCGGCAGCCCTGGCGCAGTGCGCCGAGCGCGACCGGCTCGAACATGAGCAAGCCAAGCTTGCAGCCCGCATTGTCGGCGAGATGAACGTGTCGAGCCTTGAAACGGCATTGAACAGGCTTGCCGATATTGACCGTACGGCGCTGGACGAAACGGCGGCGGTGCTTGCCGCCAGGCTTGAGGATTTGGACGAGCGGCGGCGGATGCTGTTCGCCGAAAGATCAATGGCGCAGGAACGACTCGCTGCGGTTGGCGGCGATGACGCGGTTGCCCGGATCGAAGCGGAACGGCGCACCTTGTTGCTCCAGATCGAGGAGCTCGCCTTGCGCTTTGTGCGCCTCCGCGCGGGAGGGCTTGTGGCCGAGCACGCCTTGCATGCCTACCGCGAACAGCATCGCTCTTCCATGATGCAACGCGCGTCCCAGGCATTCCAGCTGATTACCCGCAACGAATATACGGGCCTCACCACCCGCGCTGAAAAGGACGGGGAAGCGCTCATTGGGCTCGCGCGCGGCGGCGGCTCCAAGCTCGCCACCGATATGTCCAAAGGCACGCGGTTCCAGCTGTACTTGGCCTTGCGCCTTGCAGGATATGCCGAGTTCGCTGCCGTGCGCCCTTCTGTACCGTTCATCGCCGACGACATCATGGAAACCTTTGACGAGCCGCGCTCGGAAGAAGTGTTTCGGCTCTTTGGCCAAATGGCCACTGTGGGGCAGGTGATCTATCTGACCCACCACCGCCACCTCTGCGACATTGCCCAGCAAGTGGTTCCGGGTGTGCGCATCCACCAGATCGCTTCCTGAGGTCTCAACCGGGCGCTCGGCGCCTTCCGAGTGCCCCGCCGCCCTCTTGTGTAAGAAACTTACAACCATCCTCGGCTCTTAGGGCAGATTCGTCATTGCCACCGCATGAACAGGTGGCCCTTCGCGGCGGTTGCTTGACGACGAAAGTAGGTTTGTTACAGATTGCTGCATCCCGGCCGTTTCGGCCAAGCGCACCAGCGCTCCAACCTGCCATTCCTGTCGAGGTCCGCCGATGAGCTACAAAGCCATCTATACCTATGCCTGGGACCTCCAGGAGGCTGGTGTTCCCACGGCCGTTGACGAATTCCGGCGGCTGGGGCTCGACACCGTAACAGTGGCCGGCAGTTATCATGCCGGCAAGTTCCTGCGGCCGCGTGGCACCAGGGGCAAGGTTTATTTTCCCGAGGATGGTACAGTTTATTTCCATGCCGATCCGGCACGCTATGGCACAATTCAGCCGCTGGCCAACTCCCTGCTCGCCGAGGGCGATGTTCTTGGTGAACTGACGCGCTCAGATATGGCTACCAATGTGTGGCTGGTGCTGTTGCACAATACGCGGCTGGGGATGGCCCACCCGGAAAGTGTCGTGCGCAACGCCTTTGGCGATCCCTATTTCTACAATCTCTGCCCATCAGCTCCGGACGCACGCGCCTATGCTGTTGCTCTCGCGACTGACGTGACCGAGCGCTATTCCGTATCGGGCATTTCCCTCGAAGCACCCGGCTGGACGACTTATGCCCATGGCTTTCACCACGAATTTGCCCTCCTGAAGTCCAATGCCTGGCTCGAAAACCTGCTCGGGCTTTGCTTTTGTGAGCATTGCCTCGCCAGTGCGGAACGAGCCGGCATCGATGCGCGCCGGCTCAAGGCTCAAATTGCCAGCGACATCGAGGCTTATCTGGAAAGCGGCATCGATTATCCCGCCGACATGGCGGAAGCCTTCTGGCGAGCCGACCTGGCGGGAGACTTTGAGCTCCAGAGCTTTCTTGATTTCCGTTGCGGCGTCGTAACCTCCTTGGTCGGTGAAATTCGGGACGCCGTCAGAGCCGATGCAACGGTTTCGGTGATCCCCTCCGTTGCCCGGCCGACCGCCGGCGCCTGGTACGAGGGCAGCGATTTGCCCGCGCTGGCGCAAACGGCTGGAATCATCGAGGCGTGCTTTTATGAAGCATCGGCCGAGCGGGTTTCCGCCGACCTTTTCGATCTCCAGCGACGCCTCAGGGGCGCGGGCAAGCTGCGCGGCATCCTGCGCCCTTCCTATCCCGACCTTGCGAGCAAAACCGAATTCCTCGGCGCTGTGCAGGCGCTCCGCGCCGGGGGCGTCGAAGAAGTCGCCTTCTACAACTGGGGTTTCCTGCGCCAAGACAATTTGGCGTGGATTGGTGACGCGATGCGCGAACTTGGCTGAGCGGACCGGAACCGACCTGCGGCAAACTCCCTTTGGGGGGTCCGCACGCTTGAGACATTGCCTGGAACCACACGCCCTCCCCCGTGCGCGAGTTTAGCCCGGCTGTGTGCACCACAAGGGCCCGGTTCTCACAGCTCCCCTTCGTCTGAGCCGCCGAGTTGGGCAATGCGCCGGGCCATGCGGGCGCTGGGAGCGACCAGCTTTACCGAGCCGCTGGGCGAGCCGAACAGCGCCTGCCGCTCTTCTTCGGTGGACATGAAGAACGGGTATCGCTCCAACAGCGGCGGATAAATCACCGGCACATCGGCCACCATCAGCACCATCGGGAAGCGCAGCCCGTGATAATACCGAGCCTCGCCCCACTGCGTGGAGTTGAACACCCTTCGGTAAAAGGCGGAGTGTTCGGGCCTCACCGAGGACAGGCAATAGCGAGCGCCATAATGGCGCGCGGCCATCACCCCGATCCTCAGGGCCAGAAAGGGCAAGGCCGGATAAGCTAGAGTCGCTTCGTGATCGGCGGTGAACCGGCCGGGATCCACCATGTGCACCCCGTCCGCGATCAACGGATCGAGGAGGTCAGGAAATACCGATTGTGATGGCGAAACCGGGGTGTCTCGGCTCAGATGATGGACGCGGATGGAACTCACCAGCCGCCCGTCGATAAGCACCCCGAAACAGGAAACATTGGGCAGTTCGTCGAACTCGTCGCGCACCACCTGCTGGCTGTTGAACGGGATGAATTCCTCCCGCCGATAGGCCTCGTAACGAAGCCGATACACTGGATCAAGCTGATCCTCTACGCTCACCCGCCGGTACTCGACCCTGTCCAAGAGATCGACAAGCGCTTCCGCAAAACGGGAAGTGCCCCCAGCAACGGGTGTGACTACCGCACTCATCACATCACCCCTTACACCCGACACAAGTTAATCACTTGTTAGTCATGTTGAAAACAGGGGAACTGCGGGGTTTGGCGGCGTTTCTGGCGAGGGAAATTTTGTGCCGCCGGCAAAAACGCCGGAGGGGCGGGCGTTTACCGAGAATTAACCGTTTTAACGATTTTCGCAGGGAAGCTTTGCGCCATGCGCATGCGGCCGATCAACTCGGCAATCTCGCGCCGCGGGAGCGGCGCGCCAAACAGGAAGCCCTGGATTTGATCCACGCAAGTATGCTGGGAAACCAGTTCCAACTGGTCCTCGGTTTCCACCCCTTCGGCAGTGATCACCAGATTGTTGTCCTTGCCCAATTGGGCCACATTGGACAGGAGCTTGAGTGCCCGCGCATCGGCGGCGATGTTCATGACGAAGCTGCGATCGATCTTAAGCTTGGTGAACGGCAGCGCCTGCAGATAGCTTAGCGACGAATAGCCGGTGCCGAAATCATCAAGCGCAATGCCGATTCCCTTGGTCGCCAATCCACTCAGGATCTTGGTGGCCGCGTCCCGCTCCTCGATCAGCGCGGTTTCGGTTACCTCGACTTCCAGCCGGTGCGGTGCCAGGCCGGAACTGCGCAGCGCCTCCTCGACCATGTCGCCGACATCAGCATTGCGGAAATCGCGAGCCGAGATGTTCACCGAAACGCTGACATCTTCGGGCCAGGAGCGGCATTCGCGCGTAGCGGTCGTCAGCACCCAGCGGCTGATATCGGAGATCAAGCCGGTTTCTTCGGCCATTGGGATAAAAATGGCTGGGGAAATGGGTCCGAGTTCGGGATGGTGCCAGCGCGCCAGCGCTTCGCAGCTGACCACGCGCTGGGTCTTGATATCAACGATCGGCTGGAACACCAGGGACAGCGCGTCCGTATCAAGGGCATGGCGCAGATCGGTCTTGAGGCGCTGGCGATACCGGTAATCCACGTCCATTTCTTCCTGGAAGCACTGCACCTGCGACTTGCCCGATCCCTTGGCCTTGTAGAGCGCAAGATCGGCCTTGGTCATCAGTGAATCCAGCCCCTCGGCCATGGCGTCCTCAACCACGAGGCCGACGCTGACATTGACCGCGATGACCTGGCCCATGATGTTGAATGGCGGCTTGAACACGGCAACGATGGCTTCGGCATCGCGCGCTGCCTCTGCCTGGGTGACATCGCCGCGATAAACCAGGAACTCATCCCCGCCAAAGCGGCCGACAAGGCAATCCACCCCCATCAAGGTGTCGAGGCGGTGGGACA
The DNA here is from genome assembly GCF_058133665.1 of Devosia sp. Z11_6. NCBI lineage: Bacteria > Pseudomonadati > Pseudomonadota > Alphaproteobacteria > Hyphomicrobiales > Devosiaceae > Devosia > Devosia sp. Z11_6. Next base: position 675,580 of record NZ_JBYUNQ010000002.1, on the reverse strand, counting down.
CCTCCACCAGCAGGCGGTCCCCGATCAGGTGACCCATCGTATCGTTCACATGCTTGAAGTCGTCGATGTCCACGATCATCAGCACGATCTCGCCAAAGGCGCGCGTGGTGCGGCGCTGCACCAGATCGGCTTCCACCAGTTCGGCGAAGTGCCCCCGGTTCGGCAAACCGGTAAGGCTGTCGAAATGCGCCATGAAGTTGATCCGCTCGGCCGCCTCCACGCGCGCGGTGATGTTTTCGAACAGCAGCACCTTTTGTTCGCGCCGTGAACTGACCGTAACTTCGATGAACTCACCGGTTTCGAGCTTCAGGACGGTCTTGCCACTACCCCGGGCAACGCAGTCGAGCAGATTCTGCGCATCCGGGTGCGACAGGGTATCGTGGGCTTCGGCCTGCGCGATGCTGTCGGAAAAGCACCGGCCGCCCCATTCTCCCGGCACCAGCGCCTGGAAGATCTTTTCGGCATAATCATTAGTGACCGAGATAAAGCCCCGGCTATCAAGCATGCACAGGCCATGCTGCATCGTATCGAGTGCGGTATCGAGCTCAATGGCGAGGCGGGAGGCCTCAACCCGCTGGTGAACCGCGCTAAGGAGGATCAAGCGGACATCGCGCGCCAATACGCGCATGCTGAGCAGCATGGGCAGCATCAGGACGCCAAGAACCTGGTGGTAGATATCCCCCCCGAGCAGCAACCCGGCGCACATCAGGGTGCAGGCAATAACCAGTTGCAGGGTGAGGAGCCGGTCCAGCCCGAAATTGCGCGTGACAATGCCCACCATGCAACCAGTGGTAGTGACCATGCTGATGATCTCCGCGACGGGATCATCAACAAAGACGAAGCTGAAGAAACACCAGGAGCCATAAACAAGCGCGGCGAAAGCGCCCCAGAGCGTAGCGCGCACTTCCCACTGATAGGCCGCGTCGACATCCTCTGGACCGATATCGGCCTGCTTGAACTGCGTCATGTCGATAAATCGAAAGACGGCGATCAACAGGAAAATGACGGTGATGCCCCAAAGCAGCGGAGATCCGGTTTTCAGCGCGGTCGTGGCCGCGCCGACAGCGCTGGCCAGCGTGCCGTAAATCATCGCGCGCCTGTCCTTATAGACAGACTTGACGGTCGATACGTAATCGAGCGCCGGCATTGATTTATGCGCGGGGGTGAACACACCTGTCTCCGGTTCGTGATCGGCCAATCAAACCTTATCGAGGTTAAGGAGGGCTTGAGATCGTGTCCTCAATACGTAAATTACCGAGAGCGATACCGGAAAGCCGCTTGCGAGCTTTTTCAGGAACGACCCGCCTAGTGAAAATTGCGTCCGCTGGGCAAGGCCGCATGGGCGTGGCGGCGGGCTGTATCTTCGTGGCGCAACTGGTCTCGTTCCGGTCCCCGGCTGCCCGGGGTGCCGGTGCGCCCTTCGTCCGCACGCGCCAACACGGCATCGCCCAAGGGATGACCATCGGCAATGTCCAAGAGGGTTGGTGTCAGGTCCGTCAGCTGCCGCGCCACGATATGGATCACGAGGCCCTCCCGCTGCAGCTCGCCTTTGACCGCCAGCATGCGTGCCCCCAGCACGACGCGCCGATTGGCTTCAAACACCTTCGGCCACACGATCACATTGGCCACCCCGGTTTCATCCTCGAGGGTCGCAAAGATCACCCCCTGCGCAGTGCCGGGCCGCTGGCGCACCAGCACGAGGCCCGCAACTTCCACTTGCCGCCCGGGAGCGAGCCCGAGCAAGGCGCTGGCCTTGACCACGCCGCGCCGCTCCAGCTGCGGGCGGGCAAAATGCAGCGGGTGGCCTTTCAGCGAAAAGCTGAGATGGCGGTAATCATGGATCACCTCCTCGCCCGGGGGCATAGGCGGCAGCTCGGCATCGGCTTCCCCTTCCCCGTAGGATGGCGCAAGGGGGGCGGCGGCAAACAGGGGCAGGGTTTCGGCGCCGGCCGTTGCCGTTAGTCCCTTGACCGCCCAAGCCGCATCGCGACGCGACAAGCCCAACGAACCAAAGGCATCCGCCTGCGCCAGGATCTCAAGGCTCGCCACCGGCAGCCCGGTGCGCAGCCACAGATCGCGCACGGAATCATAGCCGCGCCCGCGGCGCGCGACGAGGCGGTTGGCGTGGTCCTCCTTTAGGCCCTTGATCGCCGACAGCCCTAGCCGGATGGCATGGGTGGAGCGGATATCGCCCGCCATTTCGGCATGTTGCACCCACAAATGCTCGGCCGCCGGGCGGCTATTGCCTTCCAGCACATGTTCGAGGTCGGAGCGGTTGATATCGACGGGCCGCACTTCCACCCCATGCTCGACCGCATCGCGGATGATCTGGGATGGCGCGTAAAAGCCCATAGGCTGGCTGTTGAGTAGCGCACAGGCAAACACATCGGGATAATGGCATTTGAGCCAGCAGGACGCATAAACCAGCAGCGCAAACGAAGCCGCATGGCTTTCGGGAAAGCCATATTCGGCAAAGCCCTGGATCTGGGCAAAGCAGCCTTTGGCAAAGTCGAGCTGGTAGCCATTGGCCAGCATGCCGGCGATGAACTCTTCGCCGAACTGGGCGATCTGGCCGGTCCGCCGCCAAGCCGCCATGGCGCGGCGCAGCTGATCGGCCTTGCCGGCCGAAAAGCCCGCACCCACCACCGCGATCTGCATTGCCTGTTCCTGAAACAGGGGAATGCCCAGCGTACGCCCGAGCACGGCCTTCAGCTCCGGGCTGGGATAGGTCACCTCCTCATTGCCCAGCCTTCGGCGCAAATAGGGATGCACCATGCCGCCCTGGATGGGGCCGGGGCGCACAATGGCCACCTCGATCACGAGGTCATAGAATTGTTTCGGGCGCATGCGCGGCAGCATGGACATTTGCGCCCGGCTTTCGATCTGGAAGACCCCGATCGTATCGGCGCGATGGGTCATGGCATAAACCCGCGCCTTCTTGGATTGATCGGGATCGGTTTCTTCGGCCAGAAGGTCCACCAGCCGGATCTCCTGGTCGTAGTGGCGGTGCATCAGCTCAAAGGCGCGCCGCAGGCAGGACAACATGCCGAGCGCCAGAATATCGACCTTGAGGATGCCCAGCGCGTCGATATCGTCCTTGTTCCACTCGATGATGGTGCGGCTTTCCATGGCCGATTTGCTGATCGGCACGAGGCTTTCCAGCGAGTCCCGGGTGATGACGAACCCACCCACATGCTGGCTCAAATGGCGCGGAAAGCCATGCAGAACCTTGGTGACCTCGAACAATTGGGCGAGCACGGGATCATCGGGATGCATGCCGATCCGCTCGACTTCGCGCAGATCGAAAGGGGCACCCCAGCCCCATTGCATCTGGTTGAGCGCGGCCACCGTATCCTCGGCCACCCCGAACACCTTGGCGGCTTCGCGCATGGCGCTCTTGGAGCGATAGGAGATCACATTGGCGGTGAGGCCCGTGCGCCTGCCCCCATATTTCTGGTAAACATATTGCATCACCTCTTCGCGCCGCTCATGCTCGAAATCGACGTCGATATCGGGCGGCTCGTCGCGTTCGGTGGAAATGAAGCGCCCGAACACCAGATTGCCGGTGACCGGATTGACCTCGGTGATCTCAAGGCAAAAGCAGACGGTGGAGTTGGCCGCCGAACCACGCCCCTGGCACAGGATCTTGCGCTCGTAGCGGGCAAACATCACGATGTCATGGACCGTCAGGAAATAGGCCGCATAGCGCTTATAGGCGATCAGGCACAATTCGCTCCAGATCATGCGCTTGACCTCGTCGGGTACCCCTTGAGGGAAGCGCTTGGCGGCCCCCGCCCAGGTCAGGCGCTCAAGGGTTTGCTGGGCGGTTTCCCCATTGCCGACCGTTTCCTCGGGATAGTTGTATTTGAGCTGGTCGAGCGAGAACCCAATCCGGCTCATCAGCAGCTGGGTTTGCCGGAGAGCATCGGGATGTTCGGCAAAGAGCCTTGCCATTTCCCGGCCGGGTTTGAGATGGCGTTCGGCATTGGCTTCGAGCCGCCGGCCAGCGGTTTCGAGGGTCAGGTGCTGACGGATGCAGCTGACCACATCCTGCACCATCCGCCGGTTGGGCTCGTGGTATAAAACGTCATTGGTGGCGAGCATGGGCACGCCATGCCGGTGCCCCATCTCGGCAATGCGGTTGAACCGGGCCCGATCGGCGCCGGCATAGCGGGGGGCGGCAGCAACCCACACCCGCCCCTTGGCCCGCCCGGCCAGGGTTTGCAGCGTGCGCTCGGTCAGATCCCAATCGCTTTCATCGGGCATGAGAATAAGGAGCTGCCCCGCCACCGGCTGTTCCCCCACCGCGTTCTTTTCCAGAAGATCGGCGAGATAAAGCACCGGAGCGCCCTTTTCCCCGCGCCCATTGCCCAGCGTCAGCAGCTGGCACAGGCGGCCATAGGCCTGCCGGTCACTGGGATAGGCGATGATGTCGGGCGTGCCGTCGCTGAACACCAGCCGCACGCCCACGAGATAACGAAAGCCGGGCGCCTGCGGCCCCATGTCTCGCGCCACCATGTAGCCGCGCACCACGCCGGCAAAGCTGTTGCGATCGCATAGCCCGAGCCCGGTCATGCCATAGTGAATGGCGGCCGAAACCAGCTCTTCGGGGTGCGAACCGCTGCGCAGAAACGAGAAATTGCTGGTGCTCACCAGTTCCGAAAATTGCGGCGCCGGCGGCTGCTCCCGCCCGCGCCCGGAACGGGGAAATGACAGCACCTCATTCATGAAAAGAACCCGTGCAAATACCAGGAGGGCCCCGCGGCGCCGCCATAAAAGCCCTGCCGATAGAGCCAGAACCGGCGCCCACCATCATCCTCGGCAATGAAATAATCGCGCGTTTGCGCTTCGGGATCAAAGCGCGCCAATTGGGGCAGATAGGGCTGAGCCTGCCCCGGCTTGCTCCCCTGTCCCTGCGGTGGCACCAATTGCAGGCGCTGGCCGCTGCGCCACCATTCGGCCGCCAGGCGCTCGGGCCCCGAGGTCTTGATGAACTGGTACCCAACCCGCCGCCAGATCATGCCGGCGGGAGGACCATCGGGCACCTGTGCGGCGGTGATGGTGATGGGCTCGGGCACCGGCAGGAGCCGCAGAGGCCGCGCCCGGCCGGGATCGGGCAGCGCTTCGGGATCGTCAGGGGTGCGGGCGATCACCGGTTCGAGCCGCACGGCCCGCTCGGGAATATGGGTATTGCTGAATTTGGTGCGCAGCACCGCCAGCGCCCCCAGGCGGCTGGCCATGCGGTCATAAAGCCGGTCCAGATCCTGTGCCCCATCGGCAGCGGCAAAGGCGCCCACCTGCACGGCATCGAGCGGGGACACTGAGCTGGCAGCAAGCCGGATCGCATCAATGCCGAACCCCGCATCGTAATCTCCGCCCAGCCGCTCGGAGCGATGGGCGAACAAACGCGCAATATGGGCAGGGTCGCGCGTGGCCCGGGCGGCATTGACCGACAGGCACATCACCTTGTGGTCCACCCGATAGAGGAACAGATGAAAGCTTTGCGCGCCCAGCCCTTCGCTTTCGAGCCGCAATCCGATCTGCACCGCCAGGTCATGGGCGCACATCAGCACATCGTCCATCAAGCCGATCGGATCGGCAAAGCGCCGCTCGGCATAGCGTTCGGCCAGGGGCAGGCGGGGTACGGGACGTTCTTCGAGTGCGCCATAGGCCTGGTCGAGCCGGGTCAGCAGCGACAAACCGAACCGAGCCTGCAGGGCCTTGCGCTCGCGCGTCCGCACCTGTCCCACCTGCTTGAGCCCCATTGCATTGAGCCCGGCAATCTGGATCGGGCTGAGGCGAAGCGCGGCGACCGGCAGATGCGCCAAGACCCGCTCGGTATCGGCCGCAGCCACCACCTGGTTGGCGGCAAAATGGGCGACAGCCCAGGCCGCGCCCACAGTGGAGGCCACCGCTCCCTGGACCCGGTAGCCCAGAACCGCCAGCCGCTTGAGCAGGGTTGCAAGCATCGCTTCCTCGCCGCCGAACAGATGCGATACTCCGGTGATATCGAGCACCAGATCGCCAAAGGCGCTTATATCGGGCAGCACCGCGACCAGCGGACTGGCATTGGAATGCCAATCGGCAAAATCGGCAAAGGCGGCTTCCAGGAGCGGCCGGTCGATAGGCAGCGTGTGCAGATTGGGCACCAGCGCGCGCGCATCGGCCAGGTTCTGGCCCGGGCTGAGCCCGGCCGCCGCCGCTTCCCGATCCACCGCTGCCAGCCGCATGCCCCCCTTGATGCGCTCAAACAGCGCCAGGGGTGACTGCAGCCGCCGATCAGCCCGCTTGAGATAGTCGGTCGCCCAATCGGGCAGGTAAAGTGCCAGGAAGCGGCGTGCTCCCCGTTGTTCCATCCACACCGGGGCGGGCTGCTTGCTCTGCTCGAAAGCCATTTTCTGTCCACTCCAGGATCCATTCGCCGCCATGGCTTTGCCCAAGCGCGCCCTTTTCCAGCCGGGCGCTCCAGCGGCTCGCCCCTGGGGCACGGGCATCAAAGGGGGTGGGGGCGCTCAAAACCGGCGCCACATGCCAGCGCAACTGCGCGGCGCTCGATTCGCGCCAGCGCCCATAGCGCAGCAGAAACACCGATGCCCCGCCGCTTTGGGCGCGCATGCTGAGGCGCCGGCTGGCGGTGAAATCGAGGATCTTGGGCTGGCCCGCCACGTCGGCGACCACGGCCGCAACCGCCCCGCAGCCCAGCGCTTCTTCAGCTGCCCACAGCAATTCGGCGATATTGGCCGGGCGGATCAGCACCAGGTCCTTGGCATCAAAGCCAAAAAACTGCAGCCCCCTGCCATAGGGCAGGCCCATTTCCTGGGCATCGGCCGTCATCTGCAGATAAACCACTGCTTGGCGGGTGCCCCCCAGCAATCCCCGCGCCTGCCCCAGCGCAAACCCCAGCACAGCGCCGCCATTGCGCCGTTCATCGGCGAACACTTCATGCACCACCCCCGGGCCAGCCAGGGGAAAGCCGCCCGCCATCGCTCCCGGTGCCGCCGTTTCGGCCAAGGCCGGGCGGCGTTCGAGATCGGCAATACGGGTGCGCAGCGCCGCAAGGCGCGTTTGGCGGTCAAGGTCGCTCATGGGGCTTTCGGTTCTTGGTTCAGAACAAAACAAGAACACTACGGACCGGGTTCCGGAGTCAAGCCGAGTCTTTTTGCGAGGTTGGGGAAAAGGTTAACCTTTGCCATCCACCGCCCTCGCAATGAAGGATGGAACGCTAACCGCGCCTTAGCGCTTTCCTCTTACCGCCGAAAGGCCAGATGCCGGCAGAGGTTTTTTGCATGTTCGACGCCCTTACTCGCTTGTTTGCAAAACCAGAAACGGCAATGGACGAGCATGATCCGCAACTGGCGGCAGCAGCCCTCCTGGTGCATCTGGCATCGGTAGACGGGCAGATGAAGCCCGAAGAGCAGCAGGCCATCAAGACTGCGCTGATGAGCCACTACCAACTCGATGAAGCGGCTGTGGATAAACTGGTGCGGCAAGGCGCCATGCGCGATGCCGAGGCGGTGGATTTCTACCGCTTTACCTCGGCCTTAACCGCGCTGGAGCTCGAGGATCGCATCGCCATCATCCGCATGATGTGGGAAGTGGTGTTTGCCGATGGCAAGAATCACGAACTTGAGGACAACATGGTCTGGCGCATCGCCGAGCTGATCGGCGTACCTTCGCGCGAACGCACCGTGCTGCGCAACCAGATCGGCAAATCCCGATCCTCTTGAGCTACCAGGCCTTGAAGGTGCCGATGGTTTTGGCTTCATCAAGCGCACAATCGAACTCGCCAGCCTGGTCGGCGGCGGCACGCGCCAACTCGTTGGCATCGGGATTAGCCAAGGCGTCCACATAGGCGATGTGACAGGAATTGCCTTCGGCAATCTGGCTAACCACCAGGATCTCGTTGCTGTCTTCGCCCGTTTCGGCATCGGCAGTGTGGTAGCGCACGATGGTCGCGATAGGCAGCCAGCGGCCTGAGGCGTTGGACAGCCGCCATTCCAGCTTGGGGCCGAGGCGGTTGAAGGGCGGCAGGGTTTGGGCGCCGTTCTCGTTGTTGTCGCCAAAGCCATAGGCCAGGGAAAAGCGCAGGTCCCCTTCCATGACCTTGAGCGGAAAGCCTTTATAGCCGGGGCAGGCCCAGCTGGCGCCGAAATCGTCGGCGTCAAGCACGAGGCACTCGTTCAGATCCAGATCGGTATAGGCGCTGTTGAAACCCGATTGGGCCAGGGCGGGGGTCGCCAAGGCACTGGCCCCCCATGCCGCACCGAGGCAAAATAGCCCTGCCATTCTGATCGAGATCAAATTCGCCACCTTTGTGTTTCTGCTACAAAACCGTTGCAAGCCATTCCATCACAGGGAGAAACGCCGATGTTCAACAACATCCTCATCGCCACCGACGGCTCCGAACTGGGCGACAAGGCCCTCGCTGCGGCGCTCAACCTAGGCAAGGGCAGTGGCGGAAAGGTGACCGTTTTGACCGTGACGGATCCGGTGACGACCATGGTTGGGGGCACGGGTGGATTTGGCCAGATCGATGCGGGGCCGCTGATCACCCAGCTCGAGGATGGCTATCGCGAACGTGCCGGCAAGGTACTGGCGGCGGCGCAGGGGCAGGCGCAAGCCCTTGGAATGGCTGCGGAAACGCTGCACCTGCCCGACCATCTAGCGGCTGACGGCATCATCGAAACGGCCGAGCAGCAGGGAAGTGATCTGATCGTGATGGGCTCGCATGGGCGGCGGGGACTAGGGCGATTATTGCTGGGCAGCCAGGCGGCCGAGGTGCTGGCGCGCGCCAAAGTGCCGGTTTTGGTGGTCAAATAAGCCACTAAAGGCAAGAGGCTTGCTTTTGCTGGCGGTTCTGGGCAACAAGGCCGCCACCTTTTCGCCACCCAGATGAACCAAGGCTGAACGCCCAATGAACATCGACGCCATTCCAATCGGCAAGAACCCGCCCGAAGACCTCAATGTGATCATCGAAGTGCCTTTGGGCGGCGAGCCGATCAAGTACGAAATCGACAAGGCCTCGGGCGCGCTGTTCGTGGACCGGTTCCTCTACACCCCAATGCGCTATCCCGGCAATTACGGCTTTGTGCCCCATACGCTGTGTGGCGACGGCGACCCGCTCGATGTGATCGTGATGAATTCGCGCCCGCTGGTACCGGGCGCCGTGGTGCGCTCGCGCCCGGTCGGCGTGTTGTTCATGGAAGACGATGGCGGGCAGGATGAAAAGATCATCGCGGTGCCCGTATCCAAGCTGACGCGCATGTATGACAACATCCTCGATATCGAGGATTTCCCGGAAATCCAGCTTGAGCGGGTGAAGCACTTCTTCACGCACTACAAGGATCTCGAGCCCGGCAAATGGGCCAAGATCGACCGGATCGGCAATCTGGCCGATGCGCGCAAGGTGATTCTCGATTCCATCGAGATGGCCAAGGGCGCCCAATAGGCCCTGCCCCATCTTGGCCGCAACGCGGGTGCAGCTTTCGAGCAATGCACCTGCGAGGGCCCCTGATGAACCGTCGAACTGCAACGCTGCTTACCCTGGGCCTTTGCGCCACCCCGGCGCTGGCCCAGACAGCATCATCCTCCTCGCCCGACATCGCTGCGGCTTTAGCTGACCGGCTCGATCGCGCCGGGCAAGGCAAGGGTATTGCGACGGCCCGGCTGCACAATGGGGAGGTCCAATTTGCCGCCCATGGCGTTGTTGCCCAGGGCGGCGCGCCGGTAAGCGAAACGACGATCTTCGAGATCGGCTCGATCAGCAAGCTCTTCACCAATCTGCTGCTGGCCCAACTTGTGCTCGATGGCGCGGTGAGCCTTCATGCACCCGTTGCCAACTACCTGCCGGCCGGCACGGCGGTACCCAGCCTTGCCGGCCGCGAGATTACCCTGTTTGATCTTGCGACGCACAGTGCGGGCCTGCCCGCCATTCCCCCCGATCTGGGCGTGGCTGATCCCGCCGATCCATATCGCGGCTACAGCGCCGAACAGCTGCTGGCGTTTCTGGCGGGCTACACGCTGCCCCGGGAACCGGGCAGCCAATTTGAATATTCCAATACCGGGGCGGCGCTCCTCGGACTGGCGCTCGAGCATACCGGAGGGAAACCCTACGCCGATCTCGTGCGCGAGCGCATTCTTGAGCCCTTGGGCATGACCGAGACTGGCCTTGTGCCGGTCGATCCCGGGCGGTTTGCCACCGGGCATGACCGGGCCGGCAGTGCGGTACCCCATTGGGGCTTTGACGTGTTTGCCCCGGCGGGTGGTTATTGCTCCACCGCCGCCGATCTCACCCGCTTCGTCCAGGCCGCCAGCGGCGCCGTGGTGACCGATCTCGCTCCAGCCTTCGCGCTGATGCTGGCCGAGCAACGACCGGCTGGTTCGCCCAATATGCGGATTGGGCTGGGCTGGATGGTGCTTAATGGCCCAACCGGCCCACTGATCTGGCACAATGGCATCACGGGGGGCTTCAACAGCTTCATCGGCTATGCGCCCGAAAGCAAAGCGGGTGCGGTGGTGCTGGCCAATGCGGTGACGCAAACCGGGATCGAGGATTTGGGCTTTCACCTGCTCGAGCCCAGCCTGCCGCCGGCGCCACAACCAGATCGGCGAGAGCCGGTCAGCATCGATCCAGGGCTGCTGCCGCGCTATGCCGGCACTTATCGGCTGGGGCCCGAATTCGACCTGGTGGTCACGAGCGAAGGGGGGCGGCTCTTCGTGCAGGCGAGCGGGCAAGAGCGGCTGGAAGTGCTGCCGCAAAGCCAAACCGAGTTCTTTTACACCGTGGTAGACGCCCAGATCAGCTTCGAGCTCGATGCCGAGGGGCAGGTCACCGGTCTCGTGCTGCACCAGAATGGCCAGGATATTCCCGGCAAGCGGCAATGAGCGGCCGTATTGTCATCCTCAATGGCGCGCCGCGCTCGGGTAAATCGAGCATCGCCCGGGCCATGCAGGACAGCCTGCCCGGGCAATGGATCAATCTAGGGGTGGATGGCCAGAACGCCACCCTGCCCGAAGTGCTGCGCCCGGGAATTGGGCTGCGGCCGGGCGGTGAGCGGCGCGATCTCGAGCCGGTGGTGGTCCGGCTTTATCACGCGCTTTACGCCACGATCGCCGCGCATGCCCGCGAAGGTTTTGACGTGGTTGCGGATGTCGGGCACCACGACGGCTATTCGGCACCCCTCGGGATCCTGCCGCGCTCGGCGCGGCAGCTAGCGGGGCTCGATGCACTGCTTATAGGCGTGCGCTGCCCGATCGAGACGATCATGGCGCGCCGCAATGCCGATCCGCAAAACGGGTTCTATGCCGCGGGACCAGGTGTTCCCGCACCGGTGCTGCGCTGGCAGGAGGCGGTGCACCAGCCCGGCATCTATGATGGGGAAGTGGACACGGGCAGCATGAGCCCACAGGACTGCGTGGCCGTGATCGCGGAGGCGCTGACCCGGCCCAAAACGGCCTTGCCCCAGCTCGCCCGGCTCTAGCGCCCCAGCCCCATGCGGGCCAGCAAATTGTCGCGGCGGATGAACTGGTGATAAAGCGCGGCGGCGATGTGGCCGAGCGCCAGGATCAGCAGCAGCCGCGCCACGATGGCATGCACGGTAAAGGGTGGTGCCAGGGCAAAATCGGGCAAGGCACCGCCGCCGCCAAACAGCACCAGATTACCGCCGGTTGTGATCAGGGTGCCCATGCCGCTCGCGACCATGACAAGGATCACCAGGTAAAGCCCATAGTGCACGCTGCGGGCCGCCAGGTGCTCGAGCCGCGAGGGGCTGGCACCATCCTCGGGCCGGCGATCGAAGAACACCCACCAGACAATGCGGAACACGGTCAGCACGGCGATGCAAACCCCGACAATGGCATGAAAGCGCAGCAAGCCCGCTTCGGTCGCCGGATCACTGGCATTGCTGGCATTGCTGGCAGACAGGCCGGTACCCAGCATGACGGCGATGGCCGCCGCGGTGATCCAATGGATGAGGATGGCGATAGTGCCATAACGACGCGGCGTACTCTTGAGCGACATGGGAGTGATCCTTGTGCCGGCTGGAGGGACGGCCTATACATAGCATACTATGAACAAAGATAGCAAGCTATGTAAATGCCACTGAGCCGTGAAACTTCGGCGGGGTACCTCGCCAACTGGGCCGCGCGGCTGTTTGCGCGCGAACTGGACCGCCAGTTGCAGCCCACCGGCATTGCGCCCGCCTATATGCCGGTGATGTTCGCCCTGGGCGACGGGGGAACGCTGACGCAAAAGGAACTGGCGCGCCGCGCGGCCGTGGAGCAACCAACAATGGCCGCAACGCTCAACCGCATGGAGCGCGACGGCTTCATCAGCCGCCGGCCCGACCCGGGGGACCGGCGCAGCGCGCTCGTAGCGCTCACCCCTGCCGGGCTGGCCCTGCTGCCCGAGGTGGAGCGGGTGGTGCACACGATCAATGCTCTGGCCCTGGCGAGCCTTTCCAGCGCCGAACAGGCGGCGTTCTTTGCCGCAATCGGCAAGATCATCGCGGCACTGGAACAGCAGGATCCAGCCCTTGCCCCATCGACCGCCTAATCGGCGCGCCGGCTATAGGTGAGGATGGCATTGCCCTTGCTGGTGCGCTCCATATTCTTGAGCTCGAGGCGGGTGGCCGGATCATCGGGGCCGAACAGGTGCCGCCCCTTGCCGGCAATCACCGGGTGCATGATCAGCACCAGCTCGTCCATGAGGCCCGCGAGCATCAATTGGCGCACCAGCGACAACCCGCCCATGGCGGCGATATCGCCGCCGGGCTGGTTCTTGAGCCGGCGTACGAAATCGAGCAGGTCCCCCTCGATCAGCTCGGCATTGCTCCAGGCAAGCGGCGGGGTCAGGGTTTCGGAGGCGACATATTTGGGCACGCCATTGATGAACTCGGCAAAATCGAGGTCCTGGCTGGCATTGGGCCAATAGCTCGCCCATTGCTCAAAGCCGACGCGACCCATCAAGACCGCATCGATGCTGCTGATGGTCTGGTCCATCAGGGCGCCCAGTTCCTCGTCAAAGCTATCGAATTGAAACTGATCGGGCGCCTCGGCGACCCCATCCACGGAATAAAACAGGCCGGCTATGAGTTTTCGCATGATGTTGTCCTGATCGGGATGACACTTGCTCTTGCGACGCACAGAACGGCCCGAGTTCGACAATTCTGCGGCGATTTTGTTGGGGGTCCCTCCGTTAGCTCGAAAGGTTCAGTCGGTGTTTTCCGTGGGCAAGGGAGCTTCGGGTTCCCGGCTGATGGCAAGAAGGCCCGGGAAACACCCCGGGCCTTCTTCAGTTTCGGTCGAGGCGGATGCCTTGCTAGCCCCAGTGCGCCAGGACGGCGAGCAGTAGCAGGGCGACGATATTGGTGATCTTGATCATCGGATTAACGGCGGGGCCAGCCGTGTCCTTGTAGGGATCGCCGACAGTGTCGCCGGTGACGGAGGCCTTGTGGGCGTCGCTGCCCTTGTGGTGCACCAAGCCGTGGGAGTCAGTGAAGCCGTCCTCAAAACTCTTTTTGGCATTATCCCAGGCGCCGCCGCCGGCGGTCATGGAGATGGCGACAAAAAGCCCGGTGACGATCACGCCCATCAGCATGGCCCCGAGGGCGGAAAAGCCGGCGGCGGGACCAGCGATCCAGTTGATCAGGAAGAACACCACAATGGGCGACAGCACCGGGAGCAGCGACGGCACAATCATTTCGCGGATGGCGGCTTTAGTCAGCATATCCACGGCGCGGGCATAATCAGGCTTGGAAGTGCCGGCCATGATGCCGGGATCGGCCTTGAACTGGCGGCGCACTTCCACCACGACCGATTGGGCGGCGCGCCCCACCGCCGTCATCGACATGCCACCAAAGAGGAACGGCAAGAGGCCACCAAAGAGCAGGCCCACCACCACATAGGGGTCCGCGAGCGAGAAGGTGAGCGTGCCCATGCCCTGGAAGATCGCGGGGGCATCGGGCAGGGCCGAGAAGTAGATCAGGTCCTGCGTATAGGCGGCAAAGAGCACCAGCGCCCCTAGCCCCGCCGAGCCAATGGCATAGCCCTTGGTGACGGCCTTGGTGGTGTTGCCAACGGCGTCGAGCGCGTCGGTGTTGTGCCTGACTTCGGCGGGCAGGCCCGCCATTTCGGCGATGCCGCCGGCATTGTCGGTGACAGGCCCGAAAGCGTCAAGCGCGACGACGATGCCAGCCAGCGCCAGCATGGTGGCGACCGCGACGGCAATGCCGAAGAGCCCCGCCAGCGAATAGGTGATGATGATGCCGGCAATGATCACCAGCGCCGGCAGCGCGGTGGATTCCAGCGATACCGCAAGGCCCTGGATCACATTAGTGCCGTGGCCGGTGACGGAGGCTTCGGCGATGGAATTGACCGGGCGGCGTCCGGTGCCGGTGTAATATTCGGTGATGACGATGATGAGCCCGGTGATGGCGAGCCCCGTCACCCCGCACCAGAACAGCGACCAGGGGGTAAAGACCTTGTCGCTGGCTTCGATCAGAAGGTTCATGTCGCCAAAGATCAGCCAGAGCACGGGCACGAGGACGATCAGGGACAGCACGCCGGTGGCGATGATGCCCTTGTAAAGGGCACCCATGATGTTGTTGCTGGCCCCCAGTTTCACCGCAAACGTGCCGGCGATCGAGGTCAAAACGCAAGCCCCGCCAATGGCGAGGGGCAGCACCATGCCGGCGAGTTTCAGCGTCTCGGGCAGGATGATGGCGGCCAGCACCATGGTCGCAACGATGGTGACCACATAGGTCTCGAACAGATCGGCGGCCATGCCCGCGCAATCGCCGACATTGTCGCCAACATTGTCGGCAATGGTGGCGGGGTTGCGCGGATCATCTTCGGGGATGCCGGCCTCGACCTTGCCCACCATGTCCCCGCCGACATCGGCGCCCTTGGTGAATATGCCGCCGCCCAGGCGCGCAAAGATCGAGATGAGCGAAGCGCCAAAGCTCAGCGCCACGAGGGCATCAATTACGGTGCGGCTGGTGGGCGCATAGCCGATGCCGGTCAGCAGCAGGAAGTAAACGGTGATGCCGAGGAGCCCGAGGCCCGCCACCAGCATGCCGGTGACGGCACCCGATTTGAAGGCGAGATCGAGCCCGCGGGCGAGCGAAGTGGTGGCGGCCTGGGCGACGCGCACATTGGCGCGCACCGAAACATTCATGCCGATAAAGCCGGCAGCGCCGGACAGCACGGCGCCCAGCAAAAAGCCGATGGCGGCATAGGTGCCCAGCAACAGCCAGGCGGCGATGAAGATCACCACGCCGACAATAGCGATGGTGGTGTATTGACGCTTGAGATAGGCCGAGGCGCCTTCACGCACGGCAGCCGAGATTTCCTGCATGCGCGCCGATCCGGGATCGGCGGCCAACAGGGTACGCGTGGTGATCACGCCATAAACAACACTCAGACCGCCACAAACGACGATCAGCCACAAAGCTAAAGTCATGCACAAGTCCCCTCAATGCCTTGAGGGATCCGCTCCCGGTGCGCCGATCCTCCAATCGGCGGAGCCGGCTCCTCCACGAACCCCCTCAGCGGCGATGATGCGGGGGATTGGGCGGCAAGGCAATCGCTAATGCGATGTTTTGTCGCGGCCCTCGGCAAAGCACGCGGCGAGCCGGGCTGCCAGAACCAGGCCGTCGCCGGTGATGTGAAGGGTCTTGAGGCGGGCGGTGGCGCCAGAGGTGATGCGCAGAGCCGAGCGCGAGATGCCCAGCGTCCGGGCGAGGAGGGCAATTACCGCGTCATTGGCCTTGTTCTTGTCGGGGATGGCAGCAACGCGCAGCTTGAGGGCCGCGCGCCCGTCACCCAGCACCATGATCTCGTCGAGGGCGGTGCGCCCGGCATTGGGCAGCACGCGCACGAGAAGGGTCAGCCCGGCGGCATCGATCCGCCAGGGGAGCGTTGGCTCAAACGACGTTGGGATAGCCGTAGCGCAGGATCACCTGCTGGATAAAGAAGATGATCAAGAACAGCACGATCGGGCTGATATCGAGGCCCGAGAAATTGGGCAGCATGTTGCGGATCGGGCGTAGCACCGGCTCGGTCAGTTGATTGACCATGCGCCACACCGCGGCGACGAATTCGTTGCGGGTGTTGATGACGTTGAACGAGATCAGCCAGCTCATGATGATCATGATCAGCACGATCCACCAGTAGAGCTGGAGGACAACCATGATGACATCGAGGACGGCGGCCATGAGCGGATGATCCTTCGCGAAATAACTAGGCGCTATCTAGGGCTTCGGCGTCGCTCCGGCAAGAGTGCCCATGCAAGGCTGGCAGCGACGATCCCCGGAACAGGGTTGCGCCCGAGACGTTGAGTGGCTCCAACAACAAACAGGAACCAAGCAATGGGTTTTTTCAGCGACATCAAGGACAAGATCTTCGGCAAGCACGAGGCGCAGCCCACAATCGTCGCGCAGGCCCCCGCGCAGGCATCCCCAAGCGCTGCCCCGGCCGCACCAGCTCCAAGCCGCCAGCCCGCCGGCGCTGCCGCGTCGCCGGCCGCAGCTCCCTCGCCGGTGCCAACAGCACCAGCCGCCCAGGGCAATGCTGCAGCGGCCCCGGCGGCGACTGGCGCCAGCAGCGGGGCGCAGGTCGACGTGGCTGCGATCCTTGATGCCGCGGTGGCCAAGAGCGGCCAAACGCTGGACTGGCGCAAATCCATCGTCGATTTGATGAAAGCTCTAGGTATCGACAGCAGCCTCGCCGCCCGCAAGGAGCTGGCCCAGGAGCTCAACTACACCGGCAGCACCGAGGACAGCGCGGCCATGAACATCTGGCTGCACAAGGCGGTAATCCAGAAGCTGGCCGACAATGGCGGCAAGGTGCCGGCAGAGCTGCTTTAAACAGCCAAACGGCGTCCGGCTTCTGGCCGGGCGCCTGTTCTAGCCGATATCCTTGATCGGCTTCCAGGTGGCGAAGCGATAGAGATAGATGACGACGGCAAGGATCACGACGCCGGTGGAGACCGGATCGACCCAGGCCTCGACGGCTTCATAGCCTTCGTGGAGCAGATAGCCCGACGCGGTCAGCAGCCCCGTCCAGAGCACGGTGCCGATCGCCGAAACGGTGATGAAGCGGCCAAAGGGCATGGCAGCAAGACCGGCCGGCACGGAAATGAGCGTGCGGATGGCGGGGATCAAGCGCCCAACCAGGATCGCCCAGATGCCATGGCGGTCGAACCAGTGCACGGCCTTGTCGATATCGTCTTCGCTGACCGTCGCGATGCGCCCAAGGCGGTTGCAAAGCAGGGTGAAGCGATGCAGGCCCAAAAGGCGCGCTGCGAAATACCAGACCGACGTGCCCGCGAGCGACCCCAGCACGCCGGCGAGCAGCACGCCCCAGCCATTAAGCTCGCCGCTGGCGGCGACATAGCCAGCAAAGGGCATGATCAGCTCGGACGGAATGGGTGGAAAGACGTTCTCGGCCACCATCAGGAGAAAGATCCCCACATAGCTCCATTGGGTAATGGTGCCGATGATCCACTCGCTCATGATCCACTCCGTCTCCGATGGGGCGCACCATTACCGCAAAACGCCAAGAAAGGGTAAGGGCCCCATTGTTTCCAACGGAGCCCCTGGTGTTTTTTAGCCGGCCTTGGAGCGCAGCGCGCGCTTGCGATCATTGGGGTCGAGCCAGATCTTGCGCAGGCGGATCGACTTGGGGGTCACCTCGACATATTCGTCTTCGGCGATATAGCCGAGCGACTGCTCCAGGGTGAGCTTCTTGGGCGTGGTCAGGCGAACCGCCTCATCCTTGGAGGTGGTGCGGATATTGGTCAGCTGCTTGCCCTTGAGTGCGTTCACTTCAAGGTCGTTGTCGCGGCTGTGCTCACCGATGATCATGCCTTCATAGATGTCGACGCCAGCATCGATCATGATCGGGCCGCGATCTTCGAGGTTCCACAGCGCAAAGGCGACGGACTGGCCGGTGCCGTTGGAGATCAGAACGCCGGTGCGACGGCCAGGCAGTTCGCCCTTGAACGGGGCAAAGGAGTGGAACAGCCGGTTGAAGATGGCCGTGCCGCGGGTATCGCTCAGCAATTCAGGCTGGTAGCCGATCAGCGAGCGGGTCGGCACCAGGAGCCGAATACGCGTACGGCCAACGCCCGAAGCGCGCATTTCGACCAGCTCGCCCTTCCGCTCGGTCATCTTCTGGACGACCGTGCCGGTGTGCTCGTCATCGACGTCGATGATGACTTCCTCGATCGGCTCAAGCTTGACGCCGTTTTCTTCCTTCATCAGCACTTTGGGGCGGCCGATGGTCAGCTCGAAGCCCTCGCGGCGCATGTTTTCGATCAAAACGGCCAGCTGCAATTCGCCGCGGCCAGCCACGTCGAAGCTGTCATTGTCGTCGCCCGGTGTCACCTTGATGGCGACATTGCCTTCGGCTTCGCGCATCAGGCGTTCGCGAATCACGCGGGACTGCACCTTGTCGCCTTCGCGGCCGGCCAGTGGGCCGTCATTGATGCGGAAGGTGACCGACAGGGTCGGGGGATCGATCGGCTTGGAGGCGATCGGCTCCATATTGGTCGGCGAGGAAATGGTGTCGGCAACGGTCGAGGTTTCGAGACCGGCAATGGCGACGATGTCGCCGGCTTCACCGACATCGACGGGCGTGCGCTCGAGGCCACGGAAGGCCAGCACCTTGGAGACGCGACCCTTTTCGACGATCTTGCCTTCGCGGCTGAGCGTATGGATGGGATCGCCGGCCTTGACCGAGCCCGAAAAGATGCGGCCGGTCAGAATGCGGCCGAGAAAGGCATTACGCTCGATGGTGGTGACCAGCATGCGGAACGGGCCGGTTTCGACCTTGGGCTCGGGCACATGCTCGATGACCTTGTCGAGCAGCGGCGCGAGGCTTTCCTTGGGACCGGCGGGATCGGCACTCATCCAGCCCTGCTTGGCAGCGCCATAAAGGATTGGGAAGTCGAGCTGTTCGGGCGTTGCGTCGAGGGCGATGAAGAGATCAAAGATTTCTTCGAGCACTTCGAGGTGCCGCTCGTCCGACTTGTCGATCTTGTTGATCGCCACAATGGGACGCAGGCCCTGGGCCAGCGCCTTGCCAAGCACGAACTTGGTCTGGGGCATCGGGCCTTCGGCGGCATCGACGAGGATCACCACGCCATCGACCATGGAGAGGATACGCTCCACTTCGCCGCCGAAATCGGCGTGGCCGGGGGTGTCCACGATATTGATGCGGGTGTCTTTCCAGAGCAGCGAGGTCACCTTGGCGAGAATGGTGATGCCACGTTCGCGCTCGATGTCATTGCTGTCCATGGCGCGCTCTTCGACGCGTTCATTTTCGCGGAACGAGCCGGACTGCTTGAGCAGCACGTCGATCAGGGTGGTCTTGCCATGGTCAACGTGAGCGATGATGGCGATATTGCGCAAGGACATTAGGGGCGGAGCCTTTGAATGCATGATTCACGCCCACAAACCGCCACGCGGCGACAACGAGTTGAACCATGAAGGAAAACAACAACGCCACCCGCTAACAGGCAGGACCGGCGCTTTTGTCGCGGCTATTACAGGTTTTAGCGCCATCGGACAATCCCTGTGACTGCAGGGCGGCAATGCACCGCGTCACACAAGGGCCAAAAGGCATCCACCAAGCGCGGTCGCGCCGACCAAAATCCAGGGCGGCACGCGACCGACCGCGAGTAGTAAATACATGGTTACGGCGAGGGCATAATCCAAGGGGGTGCGCAGGGCCAATGTGGCCACGGGATCAAACAAGGCGGCAGCCAGCAGCGCCACCACCGCCACATTGGCGCCCGCAATCAGGTGGGCAATGGCGGGAACAGCGGCTAGGCGGCGCCACAACGGCAAGGCTGCCCCCATCAGCAGCAAGCCGGGCGCGAAGATGGCGAGCGTTGCGCCGAGCGCACCCAGCAGCGTGTAGCCGGACGGGGCGGCGGCAGCGCCAAGGAAGGTGGCAAAGGTAAACAGCGGCCCCGGCACCGCCTGGGCGGCGGCATAGCCGGCCAGAAAGGTTGGCGGCGACACCCAGCCGGGCGCCACCACGCTGTCTTCCAGCAAGGGCAGCACCACATGCCCGCCCCCGAACACCAGGGCGCCGGTGCGATAAAAGGCATCAAGGAACTGCACGGCAAAGCCGCCCACCCCCGCAGCGGCGAGCAGCGGCAGACTAAGGAGCAGCAGGGCGAAGGCCGCAAGGAGGGCGATGCCCATACGCATCGACAAGGCTCCGGCAGGCACGGAAGCGCTGGTTCCGCTGGTGTTGCCCCAGCCCAGCAGAAGGCCACAAAGCGCGCCAAGGCTCATCACCAAAAGCTGCCCGGCAATGCCGGGCACCAGCGCCAGCAACACCAGCGCCAGGGCAGCCACGCCAAGGCGGGAGGGCGTGGTGAGGAGCGCCCCGCGCATGCCCCAGACGGCTTGGGCCACAACAGCCACCGCCACCAATTCAAGGCCATGGAGCGCCCCAGACAGGGCTGGTCCCTGAAGGGCAAGAAGGCCGGCAAAGAAGGCCAGCATCAGGAGGGCCGATGGCAGGGTGAAGCCAACAAAAGCTGCCAGCCCGCCGAGCCAGCCGGCGCGCACCACGCCCAGGGCAAAACCGACCTGGCTGGAGGCCGGCCCCGGCAGGAGCTGCCCCAAGGCTACGAGCTTGGCATAGCCATGCTCATCCACCCAGCCGCGGCGGGCGACAAGTTCGTCGCGGAAATAGCCGAGATGGGCGATGGGGCCGCCAAAGGAGGTCAGTCCCAGGGCGAAAAAGGCGGCGAAAACCTCGCCCGGCGTGCCGGCAGGCGGGGCGGTGGGGGCGTCGGCTCGGCTCATCCGCGCACCCTTAGCCTCAAGTTATGACAGCGCGATAACGCCACCGCTCACCAGCGGCGCTCAGGAGGCCGCGCGCAGCAATCGGGTGTGCTCGACTTGCCGAATAAGCATCAGCTCGAGCACGGCCGGGGCCAGGGGCGGGGAAAACAGGAACCCCTGCACTTCCGAGCAACCCAGGGCGCGCACCAGTTCGAGCTGTTCGGGGGTTTCCACCCCTTCGGCCGTGGTGGTCATCCCGAGGCTCTGCCCCAGCCCGATCACCGCGCGGATGATAGCCAGATTGTCGCTGCGGGTGGTCAGATCGCGCATGAAGGAGCGGTCGATCTTGATCTTGTCGAAGGGGAAGGAGCGCAGATAGGAAAGCGAGGAATAGCCGATGCCGAAATCGTCCATGGAAATGCGCACACCCATGGCGCGCAGCTGATGCAGCGCCCGCAGGGTCGATTCGTTGTCGGCGAGCAGCAACGATTCGGTGATTTCGAGCTCGAGGCGGCTCGCGGGCAGGCCCGCATCGGCAAGCGCCGAGCGGATTACGCTCACCAGTTCCTTGTTGCGGAACTGGACGGTTGAAAGGTTCACTGCAACGCGCACCCCGTCGGGCCAGGTGGTGGCCGTGCGGCAGGCCTCGCGCAGCACCCATTCGCCCAGTGGCACGATGAGGCCGGTTTCCTCGGCAATGGGGATGAACTCGGCGGGAGAAATCGAACGCTCCGCGCAATCCCAGCGCAACAGGGCCTCGACGCAGCCGATCTTGTTGTGCTCCAGATCGAGCAAGGGCTGGAAGACGAGGCGCAGCTCGTCGCGCGCCAGGGCGGCCCGCAGGCCCGCTTCGATGCTGCGGCGCTGCTGCAACTCCTCGTCCATACCCGTTTCAAAGAAATGGAAGGTGGAGCGGCCATCCGCCTTGGCCTTGTAGAGCGCCATATCGGCATGCTTGACCAGGGTATCGGTGTTCACCCCATCCTGGGGCGCCATGGCGATACCGACCGAGGCGCTGATATCGATCTGGTGCTCGCCGATGGTAAAGGGGGCCGCCATGGCCTTGACGATGCGGTTGGCCACCTTGGCCGCATCGGCCTCGCTCGACACCGAGCGCAGCAGCAAGGCAAATTCATCGCCCCCCAGGCGGGCCAGCAGGTCGTTGTCGCGCGTCGTGCGCCACAAGCGCATCCCGGCTTCCCGGATCAGCTCGTCGCCCACCGCATGGCCCAGCGTGTCGTTGACACCCTTGAAGTGGTCAAGATCGATATACAGCACCGCCGCCTGTTCGCCGCGCCCGATCGCGGCTTCCGCATTGGCCATTTCCTCGAGGAACTGCACCCGGTTGGGCAGATCGGTCAGGGCGTCATGGCGGGCGAGATAGCGGATGCGCGCCTCGATCTGGCGCTGCTCGGTGATGTCTTCGTGGCTCGACACCCAACCGCCATCCTTCATCGGATGGTGCTGCATCATGATAACGCGGCCGTTGAATTCATGCACGTTCTTGCCGTATTCGCCGCGCGCGATGATGTCGCGGCGCCAGGCGATATATTGCTGCCGGGACGTGCCCGAACTCATGCCGCTATCGAACAGGTGGCCCAAGATTTCTTCGAGCTGCGTACCGGGGCGCACCAGCGCCTCGGGCAGATTGTAGATGCGCTGATAGGGCTCGTTGCAGATCACGAGGCGCCCCTGGGCGTCGCACATGCACAGACCCTGGGAGATATTGTTGACCGCCGCGTCGAGCCGGATGTTCTGGCGCTCGAGTTCGCGCCCGCGCTTTTGCATCACCTCGGTGCGCGCGATTTCCTCGGTCACGTCCTCATGGGTGATCACCCAGCCCAGCGCCGGATTGAACACATGGGCGGTTTCGATGATGCGCCCGCCCCGCACCGCTTCCTGGCTTTTGTGGCGCGCGCCATCGCGATTGGCCAGCAATTCGCCGGCATAGGCCGCGTAAAAGGCCTCGGGGGTTTGGTCGGGGTGATTGCCCAGGCTCGACGAGATCCCCACCACCGCCTCGAGCGTCATGCCGACCTGGAGGTGCTCGGGCTCAAAACCATAGATTTCGCAATAATGCTGGTTCCACAGCACCAGGCGAAATTGGGGGCTCCACACGCAAAATCCATAGGGCATGCTTTGGAGCGCCGCATCCAGCAGCAGCGCCCCGGACATCTCGCTCAAACTTCCAGCGTCCAATGCCCGCACGAGCCGACCCCTTCCGCGGTGCTTTGCGCACAACGGACTAACGCTAGAGGTCGGCTCTTAAGGCCCGATTAACGCGGAAGGCTTATGGGCGCTCCGCCTTGCGATTGCGCGCCGCCCAAGTCTTGAGCCGCAAGCCGTTGAGGCGGATGAAGCCCTCGGCATCATGGTGGTCATAAGCGACCGCGCCTTCCTCGAAGGTGACGAGGTCCATGGAATAAAGCGAGTTGGGCGAGGTGCGCGCAATCACATTGGCGCTGCCCTTGTAGAGCTTCACCGTGACTTCGCCCGACACATAGTCCTGGCTCTTGTCGATCATGGCCTGCAGCATCTCGCGCTCGGGCGAGAACCAGAAGCCGTTATAGATCAGCTCGGCATATTTGGGCATCAGCTCGTCCTTGAGGTGAGCTTCGCCGCGATCGAGCGTGATCGATTCAATGCCGCGATGGGCCACCAGCATGATGGTGCCGCCCGGCGTCTCATAAAGCCCGCGCGACTTCATGCCGACAAAGCGGTTTTCCACGAGGTCGAGACGGCCAATGCCATGCTTGCCACCGAGCTCATTGAGCTTGGTCAGCAGCGCGGCCGGCGACAGCTTTTCGCCATTGACCGAAACCGGATCGCCCTTTTGGTAGCCGATGGTGATGATCTCGGGCTCGTTGGGGGCCTGTTCGGGATCAACCGTGCGCTGGGGCACATAGTCGGGATAAGGCACGCCGGGATCTTCCAGCACCATGCCTTCCGAGGAGGTGTGCAGCAGATTGGCGTCAACCGAGAACGGGGCTTCGCCGCGCTTGTCCTTGGACACCGGGATCTGGTTGCGCTCGGCATAATCAAGCAGCTGGGTGCGGCTGCGCAGGTCCCATTCGCGCCAGGGAGCGATCACCTTGATCGATGGGTCGAGCGCATTGGCGGTCAATTCAAACCGCACCTGGTCATTGCCCTTGCCCGTGGCGCCATGGGAGATGGCATCGGCGCCGGTTTCCTGGGCGATTTCAACCAGGCGCTTGGCGATCAGCGGGCGGGCAATGGAGGTGCCCAGCAGATACTGACCCTCATACACCGCATTGGCGCGGAACATGGGAAACACGAAGTCGCGCACGAATTCCTCGCGCAGGTCCTCGATGCGGATATCCTTGATGCCGAACATCTCGGCTTTCCGGCGCGCCGGCTCGAGCTCTTCGCCCTGCCCGAGGTCCGCGGTGAAGGTCACCACTTCGCAGTTATAGGTTTCCTGCAGCCATTTGAGGATGATGGAGGTATCCAGGCCGCCCGAATAGGCGAGCACGACCTTCTTGATGTCTTTTGCCATAACTTTGGTTCTTGCGCTTGGGGGTTGGCGCCAGCTGGCGCCACAAATCGGGCGCACCCTATTCAGCCCGGGCCGGGCATGCAATTGTCCGGGCCGAATTTCTTGAGCACCCCTATGCCCGCCTTTGTTCCTGATCTTTCCGTGCTGCTCGCCTTTGCGCTGGCGGCTTTCGTGCTGGCGATCACGCCCGGACCAGACATGGCGCTACAGATCTCGCGCGCCATCAATTACGGGCGTGGGCATGGCTTTGCCACGGCAGCGGGGGCGATGAGCGGCATCCTGGTGCATACGGGCTTGGCCGCTTTTGGCATTTCGGTGCTGATCGTGGCGGCGCCGACGGCATTTCTCGTGCTCAAGATCGCTGGCGCCCTTTATCTTTTGTGGCTGGCCTATGGCGCGGTGATGCATGGAGGCGGGCTGCGCCTGGCCGAACGGGCGGCCCGAACGCCAACGCTGCGCGAAAGCTATGCCACCGGGATCGGGATCAATCTGCTCAATCCTAAAGTGGTGCTGTTTTTCGTGACCTTCCTGCCCCAGTTCGTTGACCGGCACGATCCGGCCGCGCCCGGCAAGCTGTTTTTCCTGGGGGGCGAATTCATCCTGGTTTCGATCCCGGTCGCCATTGCCATGGTGCTGGCGGCCGAGCGCATGGCGGGCCTGCTCGCGACCAACAAGCTAGTGCAGCGCGCGCTCAACTGGAGCTTTGCGGCGGTGTTCACCGGTTTTGCCCTGACCATCCTCCTTGCCGAAGGGCGCCGCTAGGAACGGCTGGCCGCGTTTGTTCGTTAGCCCGGCAAAACAAGAGGGCAAGGCATGGACGTTCTGCGCATTATCCTGTCGGTGATCATTCCACCGGTCGGCGTCTTTCTTCAGGTGGGGCTCGGGCTGCAGTTCTGGCTCAATATCCTGCTGACGCTGCTGGGTTATTTCCCCGGCCTGATCCACGCCGTGTGGGTGATCTTGCGCAAATAGAACTAGTCGCGCGGCTTGCGGCTGGCGCGCCGCTCCCGCGTCATGCGAGTGGGGGCGTGGAAGTCGGGCCGCTTGGTTTGCACCCACGCAATGAACTCGGCCAGTTCCTGATCGGCCCGCAGCGCCTCGACGTCGTTGAGCTTGCTCGCCAGCTCGGTTTCGGAAAACCGCGCGTGAATGGCGCTGTGGCAGATCTGGTGCAGCTGCACCGTACCCAAATGGGTACCGCCCTTGAGGCGCGGCGTCAGATGATGGCGGCTGGATTTGGCTTCGGGCGGGATGGGGCGTTCGCACAGGGGGCAGATCAAAGGCGCCCTCGCCGCGGCCAAGCGCTCCGCTGCCGCGATGGCCGCATCGATGCGCCGTTGCGATGGTCTTGGCATCAGCCGATTTCGGCGAAGCGCAGCAGATACCCGTCCGGATCCTGCACACAGAACTGGCGTTGCCGCACCACGCCGCTGCCCGCCTGATAGATCTTGGTTTCAACGGGCAGGAACAACGCGACGCCGGCCGCCGCAAGGTGCTCGAGCACGGGATCAAGGGCGCTGACGCGGATCTGTAAGTTGATGCCGCGCCCGAAGGGAGGCTCGAGCGACCCCGTCTTCCAGTCTCGAGCCAAGCCGAGTTGGTCGAGCATGAGAAGGGCCCCTTCCCGCTCCAGCATGGCAAAGCCTTCGGCGGGCCGCTCGTAGCGAACGGCAAAGCCCAGGAGCTCGCAGTAAAAGCGCAGACTGCGCGAGAGATCGGCGACGGACAACTCGGGGATCAATGCCGGATCGCCGCCCATCGCTGCTCCCTTAGCCGGCGAGCGCTTCGCGATCCTTGCGGCTCAAGCGCTCGCTTTCGCTCTTGAGCTGGCCGCAGGCCGCAAAGATGTCGCGCCCGCGGGGCGTGCGCACGGGGCTGGCATAGCCGGCCTTGTTGACGATATCGGCAAAGCGCTCGATCCGTGAGGAAGGCGAGGTGCCATAGTTCGAGCCGGGCCAGGGATTGAACGGGATCAGGTTGATCTTGGCAGGAATGCCCGCGAGCAGCCGCACCAGTTCACGCGCCTCGGCATCGCTGTCATTGATGCCATCGAGCATCACATATTCAAAGGTGATGCGGCGGGCATTGCTGAGGCCCGGATAATTGCGGCAGGCTTCCAGCAGCTCTTCGATCGGCCACTTCTTGTTGATGGGCACCAGCACATCACGCAGATCATTGTTGGTGGCATGCAGCGAAATGGCCAGCATCACATCGATCTCGCGCCCGGTGGGCTCGATAAAGGGCACGACGCCAGAGGTCGAAAGGGTAATGCGGCGCTTGGACAGGCTCATGCCGTCGCCCGCCGACGCGATCAGCAGGGCCTGCTTGACGTTCTCGTAATTATAAAGCGGCTCGCCCATACCCATCATCACGATATTGGTGATGGCACGGCTCCCGTCAGCCGGAACAAGACCGCCATCATCGGGGCGGCTGCCGCCGGGGAAATCGCCCAGCCGCTCGCGGGCCATCAGCACCTGCCCGAGAATTTCCCCGGCGGTGAGATTGCGGACAAGCTTTTGCGTGCCGGTATGGCAGAACGAGCAGGTAAGCGTGCACCCGACCTGGGAGGAAACGCAAAGCGTGCCGCGGTCCTGCTCGGGGATATAAACGGTTTCCACCTCGACGGGTGGATAGAGCGGATTGGCGGGATCGCGGAAGCGGAACAGCCATTTGCGGGTGCCATCGCTCGAAACCTGCTCGGAAACGATCTCGGGGCGATCAAGGATGAACTTGTCGGCCAGCAGCTGGCGCACCGGTTTGGCGACATTGGTCATGCGCTCGAAATCGGTGACCCCGTTCACATAAAGCCAGTTCCACAACTGGCTCGCGCGCATCTTGCTTTCGCGCTCGGCAATACCCGCGCCCACCAATGCCTCGGCGAGCTGCGGCTTGCCCAGGCCGATCAGCGAAGGCCGGCTGGCAACCGGCGAACGCACGGCAGACGAATGGTCAAGATTAAGCGCAATGCTCATGGGGGCAAAGGTCCGGAAGGTGCGGGATCAGGTGGCCAATAGCATATGGAGCGCCCCGGCGCAAAGTCACGGGCCCGGGAGGTGCTGAGGGGCTGCTATTCGCCAGGCGCGGGGTGATCCTCGCCGGGCGCGGGGCGATCAAGCGTGGTGGCCCAGAAGGCCACGGCGGCAACGCCAGCAAAGAAGACGGCATAGAGCGAAAGAAAGGTTATCTCGTTCATTCTTCGAGCCCTCCCAGGGTGCGCCTTCCCAACCAATGTAGGCCAGCGCTAGCCAGGATACAACCAATCACCACGGCAAAGGCCGCAAGGCTGGGATTGGCCGACTGCGCCAGTGCAACAATGGGAGTGAACCCGCCCACCCCCATCACCGCAATTGCCGCGCCGTTGAGGTAAGTGGCGGTCAGCTTGCGCTGTTCATTGGGGACGAGCTTGCTCAATCCCTCAGCATTCGGCGGCGACGGCCTGGGTGGCAGCGGTGGAGCCGGCGAGCGAGAAGGTTTGCGCCACCTTGATGCCGGCACTGGTGGTGCCTTCAACGACCAGGCTCGAGCCGGCGCGGATGGCGCTGGCGAGCGCATCGCTTTGCCCGGCATCCTCGAGCCAGGCGGCATCGTTCTGGGTAAAGAGATTGAAGGTCTGCCCATTCACCGTGACGGTCGCGCCGCTATCGGGCTGGAAAGTGAAGCCGGCAACCAGGTTGAACTCGCTGGCGACATTTTCGCCGGGCCGGCTGGTGAGGTAGAGATAGGCCTGCGTATAGCCGTCGGGCGTGGGGGTCACAGTGGTGGGCTTGGTCATGGCAAAGCAGACCGGCCCGGCCCCATCGGACGCTGCATAGCTCGACCAGTCCCGGAAATCACCGAGCAGCCGCACCGACTGGGCTGCAGCGCTGCCAACCGAAAGCAGGCTGGCCACGACCACAAGCGAAACAAAGCGCGAAACCATAAGGGGCCTCATCAAACACAGGAAGGACGAGGGCCGCGACGCGGCACCTCGCCCGGATAGAAGGATTGCTCGAGCGGGGTCCAGCCCCGATCAGGCGCAGGCTGCGTCGATGGCGTTCATCGCCGCCGTGGCGCCCGAAAGCGAATAGGTGTCGATCGTGTTGGTGCCGCGCTGGGAGGTGCCGCGCACCTGCAGCTTCGTGCCGCCCTTGAAGGCCTGGACAAACCCGCCTTCGTCGCCGGTCGAAGCCAGCCAGGCGGCCGAGCCCTCGGTGACCATCGGATAGGACTTGCCATCAATCGAAGCGCTGGCCTTGGCGTCGCTGCTGTTGAAGGGGTAGCCGATAATGGTCTGCACCTCGTTCTTGGTGCCCATGCCCTTGCGGTGAATGATCATGAAGTGAATGGGGTCGCGATTAACACCGGCGGGCTCGCTCGATTGCGGCGCGGCCGAGATATAGCAGAGCACCCCCGAAGCATCGGTCGCCTGCCAGGCGGTCCAGGCATTGAAACTGCCGAGCTCGGTTGCCTGCTGCGCCTGCGCGACAGGGGCCAGAGCCATGACCGCGCCGACCGCGAGCCCAAACACAAGGCTACCGGTTTTCAACGTCATCGCCAAATCTTCCTCATCTTTGAAGGTACGCATCTAGTGGGATTTGCTGCTCGCAAGCTTAAGCCCCACATGGTTACTAAGGTGTCAAGCGCCGCCACGCCCCAGCGCCAGCCATCAAGTGAGCGGCAATCGTGACGCTAAAAAGGCGCGGGGCAGCGGCAATGACGTGCTTTGCAGGTAAAGGGTCAAGCTCGCGTTAACACTGCCGTGAGCGGCTCACGCTTCGAGCGAATAACTTTGCTCGACCACATAGGGGCCGCCACCCACCGAGTCACGGCTGGAAAACAGCACAAAGCGCCTGGGCGTGAATTCAAGCGGCTCGAAGCGCCCGGCCTCGGCGATAAAGCGGGCCACCTCCTCGGGCGCCGAGCCGCGCAACCTGGCCAAGGTTATATGGGGCACGAATTTGCGGCCCTCGGCGGGAAGGCCGGCGCGCTGCAGCACCCGCTCCTGGGCCGCCTGCAGGCGGCTGAGCGCCTCGCTGGGCTCAACTGCGGCATAAAGCGCGCGCGGCTTGGCCCCGCCAAAGGCACCCAGATGGGTCAGCCGCACCGGAAAACTCAGAGACTGGCTGAGCCGGTCGAGGCTGTCGGCGACTTCATTGGCGGTGCCGTGATCCACATCACCGATGAAGCGCAGGGTGATGTGGTAATTCTCGGCATCGATCCAGCGCGCGCCGCTGAGGCCGCCGCGCTTGAGCGACAGGGCAAAGGCGATATCGCCGGGAACTTCAAGGCCAGTAAACAGCCGGGGCATGAGGCCTCCTTTGCCCGCGGGCAGGCAAGACAATCGCAGCCAGCCTAGCATAACTGCCTGAGAGGGGCAGTCGAATCGTCGCGGCTGGGCGAACAGGGTTGTAAAGGACTTCTCCCCCATCCATATTACCGATCAAGTGGCGCCCAACAACGCCCTCGGCGGGAGGAAACCGCCTTATCCGTCAGTGAAAGGATAGTGCATATGGCTGAATATGACCGTCAGACCCTGAATGCGCGGGCCGGCTCGGCCTTAGCCATCGACGAGGGCCTGCGCAGTTACATGCTGCGCGTCTACAATTACATGGGCATTGGCCTGGTGGTAACTGGCCTTGCGGCCTGGTTTGCTGCCGCCGCTGCCATCACCACCAATCCAGATGCCGCCGTGGCCCAACTGGCCAATGGCCAGTATGTGACCCAGTGGGGTTACCTGCTTTATGCCAGCCCGCTGCAGTGGGTCGTGATGCTCGCGCCCCTCGCCTTCGTGATGGTGCTGAGCTTTGGCATCAACAAGCTCTCCGTGCCCGCCGCCCAGGCCACTTTCTGGGCCTTCTCGGCGATCATGGGCCTGTCGATGAGCTCGATCTTCCTGGTTTACACCGACGCTTCGATCGCCAAGGTTTTCTTCATCACCGCGGCCACCTTTGGCACGATGAGCCTTTATGGCTACACCACCAAGCGTGACCTGACGGCGATGGGCTCGTTCCTGATGATGGGCCTGATCGGCCTGATCATCGCCTCGATCGTCAACATCTTCATGCAGTCGAGCATGATGGAGTTCATCATCTCCGCTGTCGGCGTGCTGATCTTTGTGGGCCTGACCGCCTATGACACCCAGAAGATCAAGGAAAGCTATGCCGAGCACCATGGTGCCGACACGCTGGCCAAGAACGCCATCATGGGTGCACTGTCGCTGTATCTGGACTTCATCAACCTGTTCATGATGCTGCTCCGCCTGTTCGGCAACCGCGAATAATCCCGACCCGCGGCCACCCGCCGCGGATTTCGATGGACACTGTTTGGGGACCGCAGTCATAAAGGCTGCGGTCCCTTTGCTTTGTCGAGTTGACGTATCGTGTCCGACTTCCGCCTGCGCCCGTTCGAGTGGTCCGATGTGCCCGCGATCACCCGCATCTACCGACATTATGTCGATCACACCGCCATTACCTTTGATACCGAAGCGCCCGACGAAACGGCCATCGCCGAGAAATATGCGGGCCTCTTGCGCTTGGGTCATCCGGTGATCATCGCCGAGCGCGCGGGCAAGCCCATCGGCTATGCCTATGCCAGCTTTTATCGGCCCCGCGCCGCCTATCGCTTCACCTGCGAGGATTCGCTTTACCTAGACCCTGCCGAAACCGGGCGCGGCATCGGCAAGGCAATGCTGAGCGAGCTTTTGGCGCAGTCGCGGGCCTTTGGCTTCAAGCAGATGCTGGCGGTGATCACCGCCGATACGGCCAACTCGGTCGGCATCCACGAGAGATTTGGCTTCCGCCGCGTCGGCTATTACGAAGCGGTTGGCCTCAAATTCGACCGCTGGCACGACATCGTGCACCTGCAACTGGCGCTTTGATCGAGCAGCTTGTTGAACCGATGAGCCTGAGCAACATCCGCTCAGGCGCGGGCTGCAGTCCGCCAAACCGGCAACTGGCGGTTAACCCACCACCGCCAGTTGCGGATCGAGCACGCGGAGCACCTGCGCCAGTTCGTGGCCGCGCTTGAGGATGCGGCCCTGCTGGTTGGTGACGGCATATTGCCCCTGGCGATTGCGCAGGCGGGGGGTTTTCTCGATCAGGTAAAGCGGGCGCTCGGACACGCGGGCATATACCGAAAACACTGCCCGCTCGCGCAGGAAGTCCATAGCGTAATCTCGCCACTCGCCCTGAGCGACCTTGCGGCCATAAACCGACAGGATCAGCGCCAGTTCCTTGCGGTCAAAGGCAACAATGGCGGGGACCTTGCTGGGCTGCGGACTGGGCGGCGCCTCGGCCTGATGCACCAATTCGAGCTTCACCGGCTTGCTGTTTGGAACACGCGCTTGCACGCTTGGCCTCGCACTCCTTGTTGCAGAACCGTCATGATCGCGGCATTCGACCGGCGATGCAAGCGCTTCACGGCACCGCCATCGCCCTAGGCCAAAATACCCCATTTAGGCCACACTGCTTCCCTTTGGCTGCCCCATTGCACCGCGACAGTGTCATCGTTGCCCCAAGGCTGGTGGCTGGCCGACCGAGCCCCCCGAAGAACGCCGCCACCAGTTCCTCCAAAGAGCAGTCAACTTCTCCCGTCCCTGGTTTCCAGCGGCGGGAGATTTGTTTTGAGGGTCAGCGTTCGTAGGACGCAGCGCCCAGAATGGCTCCAGGCAGCCCATTGCGGTCTTCCTGCACGATCACGGCGATGCCGTCGCCCGCTTCGGCGGCAAGTTCGGCCAATGGCAGCTTGAACCGAGCCCCCGCCTCGCCCTCCCACATGCCCAGCATGTGCCGACCGGTGACCACCTGGGTATAGCTCATCGCCTTGCCGGCGTTTTCGCCGCGCTCGATCTGCACCTGCGCCTGGCGCAGATAGGTGACGAGCCAAACCACCGCATCGGCGGTTCCGGCACGAGGGCCGATCTCGACCTCGAGCATGCCGGCATCGCTTTCGATATCCACCGGCAGGGTCAGGCTGGCCGAACGAATGGCGCTATGCACTTCGGCGCGGCGCGATCCCACCACGTCCTGCTTGCCGTTGACCACCATCTGGGGCGTGTAGATGCGCGGTGTGCCCCAGCTCTTGGCATAGGCGCGCTGGCGGTCGGAATTGGCGGGATCGCCAAACGTGTCCTTCCAGCCCACATAATCCCAATAGTCGACGTGGAAAGCGAGGGCGATGACATCGTCGTCCTTGCCCAGGCTCGACAGCAGCGCATCGGCCGGCGGGCAGGACGAGCAGCCCTGGCTGGTGAACAATTCTACCACAGCCTTGGGCCGCTCGCGCAGGCTTTCGGCCTGGCTAGAGGGGGCCATGGCCAGAAGTGCGATCATCGCCATGATTACGGCGGGGGTGCAAGGAGGAACCATCCCCAAGTTGTAAGCCACAGATTGGTTGGCCCGCCAGTCAAAACGGGGTGACAAATACCGGCTCGGTTAACCTTAGGCGGGAGCGTGGCAGACCAGCTCCAGGTTATTGCCGTCGGGATCGAGCACAAAGGCGGCATAATAATCGGGACCGTAATTGGGCCGGAGCCCCGGGCCACCATTGTCGCGGCCACCTGCGGCGAGAGCGGCGGCATGGAATGCATCCACGGTCGCGCGGTCGGGGCTGCGTAGGGCGACATGGACCGGCATCGCGCCGTCGGCTGCGGTCAGCCACAGATCGGCGGGTTCGCCCGTTCCGCCCAGCCCCGCAACCCCGGGATAGGCCGCTTGCTGGCTATAGCCGAGCGGAGCCAATGCTGCCTTGTAAAAAGCCAGCATCGGCTCGAACTGCCCGGTGACAATGCCCAGATGATCGATCATTTTTTCCACTCCATTTGCGTATGGCGGAACCCTCGCAGCCCCTTGCGACAAACCCTGTCAGCAGCAAACGAAAATGGCGGCCCCCAAGGGCCGCCATCAAGAATTATCTGGCGCGGGAATGAACCCTTATGCGGCCACGAGGCTGCGCAGCACATAGTGCAGGATGCCGCCATTCTTGTAGTAATCGAGCTCGTTGGCCGTATCGATGCGGCAACGGGTTTCGATGATAAAGCTTGTGCCGTCGGCGCGGGTGATCTTGACCGGCACAATAGCACGGGGAGCCAGGTTTTCCACCCCGACGATGTCGATGGTTTCGGTGCCGTCGAGCCCCAGCGTCTGCCAGCTCTCGCCGTCCTTGAACTGCAGCGGGATCACGCCCATGCCCACAAGGTTGGAGCGGTGAATACGCTCGAAGCTCTGCGCGATCACGGCCTTAACGCCCAAGAGATTGGTGCCCTTGGCCGCCCAGTCGCGCGATGAGCCCGTGCCATATTCCTTACCCGCAAAGATCACGAGCGGCGTGCCCTGGCCCTGATAGGCCATGGCCGCATCATAGATCGGCATCTGCGAGCCATCGGGACCCTTGGTGAAGCCACCTTCAACGCCCGGCAGCATCTGGTTCTTGATGCGGATATTGGCAAAAGTGCCGCGCATCATCACCTCGTGGTTGCCGCGCCGGGCGCCATAGGAGTTGAAATCGCGCGGGGCGACCTGGTGCTCCTGCAGATATTGGCCCGCCGGGGTGGAGGGTTTGAACGAGCCGGCCGGGGAGATGTGGTCGGTGGTGATCGAGTCAAGGAACAGGGCCAGCACCCGCGCGCCGTTGATATCGGTCACCGGCTTGGGGGTCATGTCCATGTCTTCGAAATAAGGCGGGTTCTGCACATAGGTCGAGGAGCTGTTCCAGCCATAGGTTTCGCCGCCTTCGATGGCGATGGCCTGCCAGTTGTCGTCGCCCTTGAACACATCCGAATAGCGCCGCTTGAACATTTCAGGCGTCACATGGGTGCGCACGATCTCGGCGATCTCGTGATTGGTGGGCCAGATATCGCGCAGATAAACCGGCTGGCCGTTCGAGCCGATGCCCAGCGGCTCAGTGGTGATGTCGACATTCATCGAGCCGGCAATGGCATAGGCCACAACGAGCGGCGGGGAAGCGAGGAAGTTCGCCTTCACATCCGAATTGACGCGGCCTTCGAAATTGCGATTACCCGACAGCACCGACGCAGCCACCACGTCGCCGGTCTGGATCGCCTTGGAGATGGCGGCCGGCAGCGGGCCCGAATTGCCGATGCAGGTGGTGCAGCCATAGCCGACAAGGTTGAACCCAAGGGCATCAAGATCGGCCTGAAGGTTCGCGGCGGTGAGGTAGTCGGTCACCACCTGCGAGCCGGGGGCCAGCGAGGTCTTGACCCAAGGCTTGGAGTTGAGGCCGAGGGCGCGTGCCTTGCGGGCAACGAGACCGGCAGCCACCAGCACCGATGGGTTGGAGGTATTGGTGCAAGAGGTGATGGCAGCAATCACCACATCGCCATGGCCGATGCTGAACTCTTCGCCTTCCACGGGAACGCGGGTGTCCTCGGTCTTGCCAAATTCCTTGGGCAGCCCTTCGATAAAGGCCTGCTTGGCATTGGTCAGAACGATACGGTCTTGCGGGCGCTTGGGACCCGAGATCGAGGGCACGACGGTGGAAAGATCGAGCTCGAGGGTCGAGGTGAACACCGGATCGGGCGAATTGGTGTCGCGGAACATGCCCTGGGCCTTGCTATAGGCCTCGACCAGCGCCACGCGCTCGGGATCGCGGCCCGAAGTGGTGAGGTATTTCAGCGTATCGGAATCGACGGGGAAGTAGCCGCAGGTGGCGCCATATTCAGGGGCCATATTGGCAATGGTCGCCTGGTCTTCGAGGCTGAGGTAGTCGAGACCCGGGCCATAGAACTCGACGAACTTGCCGACCACGCCCTTCTTGCGCAGCATTTCGGTGACGGTCAGCACGAGGTCGGTGGCGGTGATGCCCTCGTTGATCTTGCCGGTGAGCTTGAAGCCCACGACTTCGGGGATCATCATGGTGATGGGCTGGCCGAGCATCGCGGCCTCGGCCTCAATGCCACCCACGCCCCAGCCCAGCACCGCCATGCCATTGACCATGGTGGTGTGGGAATCGGTGCCCACCAGCGTATCGGGATAGGCGACGATCTCGCCGTTCTCTTCGCGCGTCCACACGGTCTGGGCGAGATATTCGAGATTGACCTGGTGGCAGATGCCGGTGCCGGGGGGCACGACGCGGAAATTATCGAAGGCCGACTGGCCCCAGCGCAGGAACTCGTAGCGTTCGCCATTGCGCTCATATTCGAGCTCGACATTCTGCTCGAAGGCCATCGGCGTGCCAAAGCTGTCGACCATCACCGAGTGATCGATTACGAGGTCGACGGGCACCAGCGGATTGATCTTTTGCGGATTGGCGCCGAGCTTGGCGGTCGCATCGCGCATTGCGGCCAGATCCACCACGGCCGGAACGCCGGTGAAGTCCTGCATCAGCACGCGCGCCGGGCGATAGGAGATTTCGTGCTCGGTGCTGCGCGTCTTGAGCCATTCGGCCACAGCCAGGATATCGGCCTTGGTGACGGTGCGGTCATCTTCGAAGCGCAGCAGGTTTTCCAGGACCACTTTCATGGAATGGGGCAGCGCGGAAACGCCCTCCAGCCCGTTCTTTTCGGCTTCGGCGATGGAATAATAGGTGTAGCGCTTGCCGCCGACCTCAAGGGTCGATTTGGCGTTGAAGCTGTTCAGTGAGGTCACGGTGTTCCGCCCTGTCATCTAGCGTTGCGGCGAACGCGGGGCGTGCGGCCAAAGGGGCCGGGCAACCGCCCAAAGACGTCGCCTTTCCTGGAATGACTCCAATCTAGAGGGCTTATATCCAACAAAGATTACCCTTGCCAGTGCCGCCTTTAGTTCAATACGAGATGGGGCCATGTCCCCTCGGCAAGTGTTTCCAGCCCTGCATCTGCGCGCCCAAGGCCTTCAATGCGGACGGGGCGGCACGCCCCTTGGCCGGCCTTTGGACCTCATGGCCGGACCGGGCACGGCCCTGCTGCTGCGCGGACCCAATGGCGCGGGCAAGACAACGCTGCTGCTGACGCTCGCGGGCGTAGTAGCGCCCATAGCGGGCAGCCTTGCGCTCGACGGCGTTGATCCCGATGAGGGGCCATTTCTCCATTTCTGCGGCCACCGCAACGCCGTCAAGCCGCGGCTGAGCGTCGAAGAAAACCTGCAGTTCTGGGCCGCGCTGAACGGCGGCGATGGCCTGCCGGTGCTCGATGCGCTGGAACAGGTGGGTTTGGGCGCGCTGGCCCGGCTCGATGCCGGCTATCTGTCCGCCGGCCAGGGGCGGCGCCTGGCGCTGGCCCGGCTGCTGGTCTCGCCGCGCCCGCTGTGGCTCCTTGATGAACCCACCGCCGCGCTCGACCGGCAGGGCCAGGCATTGGTTGCCGGCCTTATCGATGCGCAACTGCAAAGCGGCGGCATTGTCGTGGCTGCCACCCATGACGAACTCGCCCTCGCCGATCCCACGCGGATCGCTACCCTGACGCTGGAGCCGAGCCGGTGAGCGGTTTTGCGGCGGCGCTCGGGCGCGACCTCCGCCTCGCCTTGCGCGGGGGTGGCGATGTGCTGACGCTCGTCCTCTTTTTTGTGATCGTGGGCGTCGTTGTGCCCTTTGCCGTTGGTCCCGATCAGGCGCTGCTCGCCCGGCTCGCGCCCGGCATGATCTGGATCGCGGCGTTCTTGTCCATGCTGCTCGGGCTCGATCGCCTGTTCCGGCCCGACCATGAGGATGGCACCCTGCTGCTCTTGCGTCAGGCGGCACTCCCCATGCCCGCGATCATCGCCGCCAAGCTCCTGGCGCACTGGCTGCTCGCGGCCTTGCCGCTGCTTCTTGCCAGCCCGCTGCTGGCAATCTTGTTGTCCATGGACCTTGCGAGCTTTTGGCGCACCCTGCTGTCGCTGCTGGTGGGCACGCCAGCGCTTGCGGCCTTTGGTGCTATCGGCGCGGCGATAACGGTGGGCATCGGCCGAGGCGGTTTGCTGGCCCCGATCCTCATCGCGCCCCTCTCGGTGCCGGTGCTGATCTTTGGCGTTGGCGCCATTCCGGCCGGCCCGGGACCCGATCAATCCGGCAGCGCCCTGCTGTTTCTCGCGGCGATTAGCCTCATCGCCTGCGCCACTGCGCCCTTTGCTGCGGCTCTTGCGATAAGTGCGAGCGAGGATTAGTTGAGCCCCATGACGCTTGCAACCGCACCCAAACAGCGCTGGTGGAACCGCATTGCCCATCCGGGGCAGTTCGTCGCCTGGACGCGCCCGCTGCTCTGGCCCCTGACCCTGGCCACCGCGCTCCTGTTCCTGGCTGGGCTGTGGCTCGCCTTGTTCAACTCGCCCCAGGACTACCAGATGGGCGACACCGTGCGCATCATGTATGTGCATGTGCCCACCGCGTGGCTGAGCCAGTTCGTTTACGCGACCATGGCCGTTTCGGCGCTGGGCACCCTGGTCTGGCGCCACCCGCTGGCCGATGTGGCGATGAAGACCGCCGCGCCCCTGGGCGCC
Source organism: Devosia sp. Z11_6 (assembly GCF_058133665.1). Classification (NCBI taxonomy): domain Bacteria; kingdom Pseudomonadati; phylum Pseudomonadota; class Alphaproteobacteria; order Hyphomicrobiales; family Devosiaceae; genus Devosia; species Devosia sp. Z11_6. Next base: position 637,874 of record NZ_JBYUNQ010000002.1, on the reverse strand, counting down.
TGCTTTACAGCGCTGGCGCTCTTTACCGGCTCGCTTTGGGGCCGCCCGACCTGGGGTACGTTCTGGGAATGGGACGGGCGCATGACCTCGACACTGGTCCTGCTGTTCATCTATCTCGGCATTATTGCGCTCTGGCGCGCCTTTGACGACCAGCTGCGCGGCGCCCGGGTGATTGCCGTCTTCACCCTCGTGGGTGCGGTCAATATACCCATCATCAAGTTCTCGGTGGATTGGTGGTCGACGCTGCACCAGCCGGCAAGCGTTTTCCGCGCCGATGGCCCGCGCATGCCCGGATCCATCCTGACGCCGCTGTTTGTGATGTTTTTTGCCTTCACGCTGTTGTTCGTCACGCTCCAGCTCAAGGCCATGCATACCGAGATCAAGCGGCGGCGCGTTGCCACGCTCGAGCGCCGGGCGGCGCAGGGAGCGGCAGGCGCATGATCGATCTTGGACCCCATGCGCTGTTTATCGTTTGCGCCTATGGCGGCGTTGCCCTTGTGGTTGCGGCGCTGATCGGCTGGACCCTGTGGGACGCGCGCCGCACCGAGCAGCGGCTCAAGGACCTTGAAGCGCGCGGCATCCGCCGCCGCTCGGCCGAGCCCGTCGCCTGATGCGCTTTCTCCTTTTCGCCCTGCCCCTGCTGCTGCTGGCCGGTCTTGTTGCGATTTTCGCCAGCACCATGAACCGCGATCCCTCGCTGGTGCGCTCGGTGCTGATCGACAAGCCGGCGCCGGTTTTCGCGCTCGAGCCCGTGCCCGAGCTGGGCGTGCCCGGCTTTGCCACCCAGGACCTCACCGGCGGGGTGACCGTGGTCAATGTCTTTGCGTCCTGGTGCATCCCCTGCCGCGCCGAGCACCCGCTGCTGACGAACCTCAAGAACAGCGGCGAGATCCGGCTGTTTGGCATCAACCAGGCCGACGCCCCCGAAAATGCCCGCGCCTTTCTGGCCGAACTGGGCAATCCCTATGACGCCGTGGGCGCCGACCGCGACCGGCGCGTGTCCATCGACTGGGGCGTTTACGGCGTACCCGAAACCTTTGTGGTCAATGCCCAGGGGATCATCACCTTCAAGCATGTGGGCCCGCTGACCCCCACCAGCCTCGAGCAGGAACTGTTGCCCGCCATTGCCGCGGCGCGGGGATAAAGTTCAGGGCTTTTCATCCGGCGCGAAGCGCCCTCGATAGAAGTCACCGGGCGCCCCCCTCAGAAATCGCTGGTCAAACCCTTGATCTCCCAGTCCCCGTAGCGCACCGGCTCAAGGCCGCCGCGGCCGCCTTTTTCGGCTGGGCTTTGGGCGGCCAGGCGATCGATCTCGTCGCGCCGAGCCTGGGCTTCGGCCAGGGCGCGTTGCGCTGCGCCAGATAGGGGCGGGCGGGGCGCCAGCTCTTGGGCGGGGGGCGCAACTTCGGGGATTGGCTCATTGTCGTTCATTGCGCTTCTCCCAAGGCTCGGGGCTCCGGCGCCTTGCATGCAACCGGATCGCACCCAACATAATTGGCCAGACACGCAAACCCAAGAGGCACCATGTACAACACGCTTCGCACCTTTGGCCTGCTGGCGGCGCTGACGGCGCTGTTCATGGTGGTCGGCTATTTCATTGGTGGCAGCTCGGGCATGATGATGGCCTTTGGCTTTGCGCTGCTGACCAATCTGTTCAGCTACTGGAACTCCGACAAAATGGTGCTGCGCATGCAGAACGCCGTCCCGGTGGAGCGCAGCCAGGTGCCTCAACTCTATGAGATGGTCGACATCCTCTCGCAAAAGGCCGGCATCCCCACTCCCGCTGTTTATGTGATCCAGACCGACCAGCCCAATGCCTTTGCCACGGGGCGCAATCCGCAGAACGCGGCAGTGGCGGTGTCCACGGGCCTCCTGCAGCAGCTCGATACCCGCGAAGTCGCCGCCGTGGTCGCCCATGAGCTGGCCCATATCCGCTCGCGCGATACCCTGACCATGACCATTACCGCCACCTTTGCCGGCGCCATTTCGGCGCTGGCACAGTTCGGCCTGTTCTTCGGCGGCGGCAACAACCGCGACAATCCGTTGGGCGGCATCGGCGCGCTCTTGATGGTGTTCCTGGCGCCGGTTGCGGCCATGATCGTGCAGATGGCGGTGAGCCGCACCCGCGAATACGAGGCCGACAAGGATGGCGCCGTCATTTCGGGCGATCCCCTGGCGCTTGCCTCCGCGCTGGCCAAGATCGCCACCCTTGCCGGGCGGCAGGTCAATGTTCAAGCCGAACGCAACCCCGCGATGGCCCATATGTACATCATCAATCCCCTGTCCGGGCAGCGCATGGACAATCTGTTTTCCACCCACCCCGATACGGGCAACCGCATTGCCCAGCTCCAGCAGCTTGCAGCGCAGCTTCAGGTGGTTGATAAGGACCCCCGGCCGGCGCGCGGGCCCTGGTCGGCTTCGCCACGCCGCCCGGCGCCTGGCGGTGCCACCTGGCGCGCGCCGTCGGCCGGCCGGGACAATCCCGGTGATCGCGGCCCCTGGGGATAGAACAAATCAAGACGCACAAACCTGAACCGGCTGGCCTCAAGCTTCGCCTCGTTGCCGCGCAGCGCCTGCGGGGCGTGCTCGCGGGCGAACATTTCGCACCCCTGGGCCCTGCCGATCTGGCTGACGGACGCGATCGCGCTCTCGCCAACCGGCTGATCACCACGGCGCTGCGCCGCCACGGCCAACTCAACTTCATCCTCCATGCCCTGCTCGACAAGGGCATGCCGGGAAAGTCTGGCACCTTCGAAGCCGTGCTGCGCCTGTCGGTTGCGCAACTGATCTTCCTGCCGGACCTTGGCGCCCATAGCGCGCTGTTCCTCGCCGTTGAAGCGGTCAAGCGGGACCCAAAGGCGCGCCACCTGGCCGGGCTGATGAATGCCGTGTTGCGCACCGCGCAGGCCAATTCGGCCAAGTTCAGCATGCTGTCCGACGATCTGCTGCTGCCCGAGACCTTTGGCGACACCTGGCTGGCCGCCTATGGCGAAGACGCCATCATTGCCTTTGAAGCCGCGCTGCTGGCCGGCGCACCGCTGGACCTGACGCTCAAGCATGACGACCCCGAACTGCGCGATGCGCTGGGCGCCGTCCCCCTGATGGCCGACAGCGTGCGGATCGATGCGCGCGACAAGCCGGTGGAAGCCCTGCCAGGATATAGCGACGGGCGCTGGTGGGTGCAGGATGCTGCCGCCGCGATCCCAGCGCGCCTGCTCGACCTGCCCGCGAATTCGCGCGTGCTCGACCTTTGCGCCGCGCCGGGCGGCAAGACCGCCCAGCTGGTCAAGGCCGGCTATGCAGTCACCGCGCTCGACGCCGATGCTAAACGCATGGAGCGCCTCGCCGGCAATCTCGAGCGCCTCGACTATAGCGCGCAAACCGTCGTGGCCGATGCCACCACCTATGCGCCCGAAGAGTTCTTTGCCGGCATCGTGCTCGATGCCCCCTGTTCGGCGACCGGCACTTTCCGGCGTCACCCCGAAGTGCTGTGGCACCGCTCGCTCAGCGACATTGCCGGGCGCGTGCGCCTGCAGCGCAATCTCCTGCGCAATGCCGCCAAGTGCCTCGCGCCCGGCGGGGTGCTGATTTATTGCGTCTGCTCGCTCGAACCTGACGAAGGCGAAGCACAGGCCGCATGGGTGCTGGCCAACCTGCCCGAACTTGAACTGCTGCCGGTTACAGCAGAGCAATTGCCCGGCTTGCCCCAAGCCATCACGTCAGAAGGAACGGTACGCACGCATCCGGGCATGGCACCAGGCGCGCAAAACGGGGGAATGGACGGTTTCTTCGTGGCGCGATTCCGCCGCCGCTCCTAGAATGGCCGCCAGAAAGTCGCGCAAATCACCTAGCGCCTTTGAGGCATGAACTCGTTGCAGCCATTAGCCGCCCCGGCGGACCCATATCGCTCCCTGCCACAAGGAAGCGCCCCGCCGTGATTCCACTGGTTCATCACGCCCGCCGCGCGGCTCTTGGGCTGGCCGACCGTGTGGTCACGCTTCCGGCTGTGCGCTGGACCTGGCGCAGCCTTGCCGACAATAGCTGGAGCGGCAACCTGCCCGAACTGCGCCCGGCCGATGCGGAAGCCGTACGCGACATGATGGCGGGGCGTTATCTGCTGGCCTCCAAGCTGGTGCAAACCGGCGGCACCTCGCCGTTCGCCGAGCCGCCCGAGCACCTCGAATGGTGGCAGAACCTGCAGAGCTTTTCCTGGCTCCGCCATTTCCGCGACCTGCGCGATCCCGGCGAGCGCTTTTTCGCCCGCACCCTGGTGCTGGACTGGATCGCGCGCGATGGCGGCTTTGCCCGCGCCAGCTGGGCGCCCACGATCTGCGCGCAGCGCGTGCTCAATTGGCTGCGCCACCTCAATATGCTGCTCGATGGCGCGACCCCCGAGCAGTCCCGCACCATCCAGCGCGCCCTTGGCGCCCAGATCCAGAGCCTGAAAGTACGCGAAGGGCTGGCGAGCGACTCGGTTGATGCGCTGTTTGCCGGCATTGCCCTTTTGGGCGCCGCCGCCTGCGATGCCGAAGGCAGCAACGATCTGGCCGCGCGCCTGCGCCGCCTCAATGCCCTTTTGGCCGAACAGCTCGACCGGGACGGGCTGCATCGCTCGCGCAATAGTCGGCTGCAGCTGCAATTGCTGGTGGAGCTTTCAAGCGTGCGCCGCGCGCCCCTGGGCCCCAAGACCGAAGCTACGGCTGAACTGGCGGCTCAGATCGATCGCATGCATATGTGCCTTGATGCCCTGACCCTGGGCACGGGCGAGCCGGCTTATTTCCAGGGCTGCGGCCAGCTGCCCCACGACATCCTGATCGCCGTGCAATCCGATGGCCCGCCGCTGCGGCGGCGCAGCATGCTGCTCGGCGGCTACGGCATTTTGCGCGCCGGCGACGCGGTTCTGGTGGCCGATACCGGTCCCGCGCCTGCACCGGACTTTGCCGCCCAGGCGCATCGCAGCCCGCTGGCCTTCGAGTTCTCGAGCGGCAACGCGCTGCTGGTGGGCAATTGCGGCCCAGCCCCTGCCGAGCTCCCCGGCAGCGAAGCTTCGTTCCGGCAAGCCGTTGCCCACTCCGGCCCAACCATTGATGGCCAAGATCCCGAACCATCCGGTGCCGCCGGCCGTCGCGGGCCCCTTCCCAAGCCAAAGCTGGAACTGGCTGAAAACGCGCTCACCCTCACCACGGCCGGTTATCGCCGCCGCTTCGGGGTCGACATCGAACGCCAGATAACCTTGATTGGGGATGGCGAAACCCTGGTCGGCCAGGATCGCCTGATTGCGCAGGGCACGCCCAGTGGCGTGCTCTGCCTGCGCTTTCATCTCGGGCCCGGCACGGTGGTGCACCGGGTTTCGGAAGAAAGCGTTGCGCGGCTTGTTCTCCCCAATGGCGAAGTGTGGAGCTTTTTGTGGGAAGGCGCGAGCCTTTACGAAGACGATTCCGTGCGCCAGTCTGCCTCCTTGGGCTTGGTGCGTACACGCCAACTCGTGCTCGAGGCACAGGCCGCTGCTGGCACGGAGATCGCCTGGATCTTCACCCGCCAGAACTGACAGGCGGTTGGCGCATGCGGGCGCTTCATGCTAGCGAGCACCCGGCAAACACCAGATATAGGGGCAAAACTGATGGACGCGGGCAACACACATAAGATCGGCCGGGCGCTGCTATCGGTGTTCGACAAATCCGGCATGGTCGAGTTTGCCTCGGGCCTTGCCGAAGCGGGGGTGGAACTGGTGTCCACTGGCGGCACCCAGCGCCTGATCGCCGAAGCCGGCCTGCCGGTGCGCGAGATTGCCGACCTCACCGGCTTTCCCGAAATGATGGATGGCCGCGTCAAGACCCTCCACCCCAAGGTGCATGGGGGCCTTTTGGCCGTGCGCGACAATCCCGAACATGCCGCCTCGATGAGCGAGCACGCCATCGGGCCGATCGACCTCGTCGCCGTCAATCTTTACCCCTTCGAGCAGACCGTGGCCTCGGGCGCGGGCTATGACGCGATCATCGAGAACATCGATATTGGCGGCCCCGCCATGGTGCGCTCGGCGGCCAAGAACCACGCTTTCGTGACGGTGGTGGTCGACCCGGCCGATTACCCCGCCATTCTCGAAGCTGTGCGCGCTACTGGCGGCGTGCCCTTTAGCCTCCGCCAGAAGCTCGCCGCCAAGGCCTATGCCCGCACCGCGGCCTATGACAGCGCCATTTCCGCCTGGTTTGCCCAGACGCTCGATTATCCCGAAATCCCCTATCGCGCCTTTGCCGGGACCTTGCGCGAAGTCATGCGCTACGGCGAAAACCCGCATCAATGGGCGGCATTCTACACCACGGGCGAAAACCGCCCCGGCGTCGCCACCGCCCGGCAGGTGCAGGGCAAGACCCTGAGCTACAACAACATCAACGACACCGATGCAGCCTTTGAGCTCGTAAGCGAGTTCGACCCCGCCGAGACCGCGGCTGTTGCCATCATCAAGCATGCCAATCCTTGCGGCGTTGCCGTTGGCCCCGATCTGCTGACGGCTTATCGCGCGGCGCTGCGCACCGACCCGGTCAGCGCCTTTGGCGGCATTGTCGCCACCAACCAGCCGCTCGATGCGGCGGCGGCCGAGGAAATCGTCAAGACCTTCACCGAAGTGATCGTCGCCCCTTCTGCCTCGCCGGAAGCGGAAGCCATCATTGCCGCCAAAAAAAACCTGCGCCTGCTGCTGACTGGCGGCGTTGCCGATCCCAAGGCCGATGGACTAACCGTCCGCTCGGTCGCCGGTGGCCTGCTCGTGCAGGGGCGTGACAATCGCAACGTCAACGACTGCGAGCTTCAGGTCGTCACCCAGCGTGCGCCCACCGAGGCCGAAATGCGCGACCTCAAGCTTGCCGCCGTGGTCGCCAAGCACGTCAAGTCCAATGCCATTGTTTACGTCAAGGATGGCGCTACCGTAGGCATTGGCGCGGGGCAGATGAGCCGGGTGGATTCCGCCCGCGTTGCCCATCGCAAATCGATCGACGCCGCCCAGGCCGCCGGGATCGATGGCGCGCTGACCCAGGGCTCCGTCGTGGCCTCCGATGCCTTTTTCCCCTTTGCCGATGGGCTTGAAGCGCTGGTTGCGGCTGGCGCCACTGCGGTGATCCAGCCCGGCGGCTCCATGCGCGACAATGAGGTGATCGCTGCGGCCGATGCCGCGGGTATCGCCATGGTGCTCACCGGCATGCGCCATTTCCGTCACTGAACAGTAACCGTACCCTCGGGTACGGTTCTGCTTGACCGGTATGGGGGCTTGGGCTTAGAACGGCTCCAAAGTACAGCCCCTATCCGGAACGCTCGCCCATGGCACCCCGCACGCTCTACGACAAGATCTGGGACGACCACCTGGTCCAGAACAATGCTGACGGCACTTCGCTGATCTATATCGATCGGCATCTCGTGCACGAAGTGACGAGCCCGCAGGCCTTTGAGGGGCTGCGCATGAACGGGCGCAAGGTGCGCCATCCCGAGCGCACCCTGGCGGTGGTGGACCACAATGTCCCCACCACCGACCGCTCGCTGCCTAATCCCGACCCGGAAAGCGCCATCCAGATCGCGGCGCTGGCCGAGAACACCCGCGATTTCGGCATCGAATATTTCGACCCCTTCGACAAACGTCAGGGCATCGTGCACATCGTGGGCCCCGAACAGGGCTTCACCCTGCCCGGCATGACCATTGTGTGCGGCGACAGCCACACCTCGACCCACGGTGCCTTTGGCGCTTTGGCCCACGGCATCGGCACCTCGGAAGTCGAGCATGTGCTGGCGACCCAGACGCTGATCCAGCAAAAAGCCAAGAACATGCTGGTGCGTGTGGATGGCAAGCTGCCCCCCCATGTCACCGCCAAGGACATCATCCTGGCGATCATCGGCGAGATCGGCACCGCCGGCGGCAATGGCCATGTGATCGAATTTGCCGGCGAAGCCATCCAGGCGCTGTCGATGGAAGGCCGCATGACGGTCTGCAACATGACGATCGAAGGCGGCGCCCGCGCCGGCCTTATCGCGCCCGACCAGACCACCTTTGACTATGTCCAGGGTCGCAACCGTGCGCCCAAGGGCCAGGCCTGGGACATGGCGCTCGACTATTGGAAGACGCTCTACACCGACGAAGGCGCCCATTTCGACAAGGTCGTGGTGCTCAACGCCGCCGACTTGCCCCCGATCGTTTCCTGGGGCTCCTCGCCCGAGGACGTGATCTCGGTGACCGGCGTCGTCCCCAATCCCGACGACATCGCCGACGAGAACAAGCGTGCCTCCAAGTGGCGGGCGCTCGATTATATGGGTCTCAAACCCGGCACCAAGATCACCGATATTCCGGTGGAGCGCGTGTTTGTGGGCTCCTGCACCAATGGCCGCATCGAGGATCTGCGCGCTGCCGCCGCCGTGATCGGTGACCGCAAGGTGGCTGCCGGCGTTTCGGCCATGGTCGTGCCCGGCTCGGGTCTGGTCAAGGATCAGGCCGAAGCCGAAGGGCTGGACCAGATCTTCAAGGCTGCTGGCTTTGAATGGCGTGAACCGGGGTGCTCGATGTGCCTCGCGATGAACCCCGATAAGCTCAAGCCGCAGGAGCGCTGCGCTTCGACCTCCAACCGCAATTTCGAAGGCCGCCAGGGCTTCAAGGGCCGCACCCATCTGGTGTCGCCCGCCATGGCCGCGGCTGCCGCGATTGCCGGCCATTTCGTTGATATCCGCGAGTGGCAGTAAATCCCTGGGGAGAGCGCCTGGCGCCCTCCCTCGATGATTTCGAAGCCTTGGCCCGCGAAGCCCTTGCGGGCCTTCCCGAGCCGTTCAAGACCCTTGCGGCCGATGTCACCTGTTCGGTCGCCGAATGGGCCGAGGACGATGTGCTCGAAGGCTTTGGCATGGAAAGCCCCTATGAGCTGATGGGGCTGTTCCAGGGCATTGGTTTGACCGAGGACGGTGCCGTGCCCCAGACCGGGCAGATGCCCAATAATGTGACGCTTTATCGCCGCGCCATTCTCGATTTCTGGGCCGAAAACGACACCGACACGCTGGGCGAGATCATCACCCATGTGCTGGTGCACGAAATCGGCCACCATTTCGGCTTTTCCGACGACGATCTGGACGCCATCGACAACGCCAGTGATTAGGGACTAGGACGCCCGGTCATCCGGATTGGGTGACTGCACCGTGATCGCGGCCGGCTTGCGGGCGGCGTCGGTGGTCTGGTCTTCCTCGCTGCCCTCGCGCGGCACGAATTCATAATCATTGCTGAGCGTGCCGGGCTCGTCGTCATTGACGCGCAGCGAGAGGCGCTGCTTGTCCAGCTGCACGAACCAGTCATCCCAATCCACCAGTTCCCAGCCGCCATAGGGGTTCACGTCCGGCCCCTCATTGCGCTCGGCATTGAGCGCATGCTGGCCAAAGGTCAGCTGCAGCAAATAGCGGCTTTCGCGCACATCGGGCGTTTCCATCATGATGGGGTTGCCGGCTCGCGCCTGCGTCCATTGCCGGATTTCTTCCCGACCGCTCAGAACTCTCGCCATTGCTGGGCTCCTTTCAACTGTGTGTGCACAATTGCCGGACGCCCCCTTGGTTCCCGCTCCCCTCGCAGGCAATTCCCAAGCGTCGTGCCGCCTGCTATGGGGAGCCATCCCCAGCGAGGTAAGCCATGACCCCAACCAATAACCGCCTGCTGCTTGGCAAGATCGGGGCCGCACACGGCATCAAGGGCGAGGTGCGCATCGCCACCTTTACCGCCGAACCCCAGTCCATTGCCCAGTATGGCGCCCTCGAAACCGATCGCCCCGGCCTCACCATCACCATCGAGGCCCTGCGCCTGCAGAACAATGTTGCCATTGCGCGCCTCAAGGGCATTGCCGACCGCAATGCCGCCGAAGCGCTCAATGGCGTGTCGCTGTTTATCGACCGGGCTCGCCTGCCCGAGCACGATGATGAGGACGAGTTCTACCACGCCGACCTCTTGGGCCTCGAAGCGCGGCTGGAAAATGGCACCGTGCTCGGCACCGTCGTGGCGCTGCCCAATTTTGGCGCCGGCGATCTGATCGAAATCCGCGATCCCGTTTCCGGCGACACTTTTCTTTACCCTTTCACCAAGGCCGTCGTGCCCGATGTCCGGCTGGGCGACGGCTATCTGACCATCGTGGTTCCCCTCGATGCACCCGAGGGTGAGGAAGAGCCCGATTGAGCTTTTCGGCTGATATCATCACCCTGTTTCCGGACCTGTTTCCCGGACCCCTGGGTGCTTCGGTGCTGGGGCGGGGCCTCGGGGAAGGCTTGTGGTCGCTACGCACGACGCAATTGCGCGATTTCGCCACCGACCGGCACCGCACGGTCGACGACACCCCGGCCGGGGGTGGCGCCGGCATGGTGCTCAAGCCCGATATCGTGGCGCGCGCCATTGATGCCGTGGCGCCCGCCGGCGATCCGCGCCCGCGCATCCTGATGAGCCCGCGCGGCGCGCCTCTGACGCAAAAACGGGCGCGCGAGCTGGCGCTGGGGCCGGGGGCGGTGATCCTTTGTGGCCGCTTCGAGGGGATCGACCAGCGGGTGATCGAGCATCGTCAACTCGAGGAAATCTCCATCGGCGATTATGTTCTCGCGGGCGGGGAAGTTGCGGCCATGGTGCTGCTCGAAGCCGTAGTGCGCCTGATCCCGGGTGTGCTGGGCGGGGCCGACAGCCATGCCGAGGAAAGCTTTGAAAACGGGCTCCTCGAATATCCCCAATATACCCGCCCGCAGAGCTGGGAAGGATCCGAAATCCCATCCGTTCTGCTGTCGGGCGACCACAAGCGCATTCGCGAATGGCGGCACGCGCAAAGCCTGGAGCTCACCCGGTCTCGGCGCCCGGACCTGCTGGATTGAACGGGGTGCCGGATGTGCCCGGGATGGCTGGACTTTGCGGCAAAAATCCCCTATAGCGCCGCCACGACTGGACGGTGGGCTATCGGACCCGCTGCCGACGACAACAAGAAGACCAAATTCTCCGTTGTAACCAAGACCGGGCATCGATCCGCAAGGCTCGAACAACTGCCCCAGTGAAAAGATCAGGACGGATCATGAATATCATCCAGCAGCTCAATGCTGAGCATGTTGAGCAGCTCGCCGCCAAGCGCACTCTTCCCGAATTCACCCATGGCGATACCGTCAAGGTGTGGGTCAAGATCCGCGAAGGCGAAAAAGAGCGTCTGCAGGCCTACGAAGGCGTCGTTATCGCTCTCAACGGTGGCGGCCTGACCGCCAGCTTCACCGTGCGCAAGATTTCCTATGGTGAAGGCGTGGAACGCGTGTTCCCGCTTTATTCGCCCAATATCGCTTCGGTTGAAGTGCTCAAGCGCGGCAAGGTGCGTCGCGCCAAGCTTTATTACCTGCGCGATCGTCGCGGCAAGTCGGCCCGTATTTTCGAATCGACCAACGCCCGCACCAAGAAGATCGAGGCCGAAGAGCGTACGGCAGCCCAGGCTGCTCGCGATGCGCGTGACGCCGAAAAGGTCGCCGCTGCCGAGGCTTTTGCCGCCGAGCAGGCTGCCAAGGACGCCGAAGCTGCAGCCGCTGCTGCCGCCGCCGAGCAGGAAGCCGCTGCTGCCGAGACCAAGAGCGAATAAGCTCACGACCTCCTCCCCATTTCTGCAAAGGCCCGGCCACCAGCCGGGCCTTTGTTTTGCCGGGTGCGCCTCGCATCCCCCGCCCCCTTGCCGCTTGGGCGGCGAACGGCTAGCAACAAACCCATGTACGATTTTGCCGCCGACATTGCCGATTGTGCGCTTGCCGTGGAAACCGCGCTGGATCGGGCGCTCGGTGCGACCCGCCTTTCGGGCCCCGGCCCGGCTCCCGAGCGCTTGATCGCTGCCATGCGCCATGGCAGCCTTGCCGGCGGCAAGCGGCTGCGGCCCCTGCTGGTGCGCCAGGCCTCGGCAGTGTTCAATGTGCCACCTGCCCAATCGCTGATGGCGGGCCTCGCGGTGGAACTGGTGCATTGCTATTCCCTGGTGCATGACGATCTTCCAGCCATGGATGACGATGATCTGCGCCGCGGCCGCCCCACCGTGCACAAGGCCTATGACGACGCCACGGCGATCCTGGCTGGCGATGCGCTCCTCACCCATGCTTTTGGGCTCCTTTCCAGCCCCGAATGCCATCCCGATCCTGCGGTGCGCATTGCCCTGGTTGGGGAACTCGTTGCCGGGAGCGGCGCTGGGGGCATGGTTGGGGGGCAAATGCGCGACATTGCCGGCGAAGACGCCGATCTCTCGCCGGCCGAAATTGCCACCATGCAGGCGATGAAAACCGGCGCCCTGATCCGCGCCAGCGTGCGGATCGGAGCCCTGCTCGGCACGACCGATGGCCGCGCCCTTTCGGCCCTCACCGCTTATGCCGAAGCGGCCGGTCGCGCCTTCCAGCTCGCCGACGATATTCTCGATGTCACTGCCTCGCCCGAAACCATGGGCAAGGCCACCGGCAAGGATGCCGAGGCGGGCAAGCAGACCCTCGTGGCCTCGCTTGGCCTTGATGGGGCCCGTACGGCCCTGTCGCGCACCGTCAACGAGGCTTTGCTGGCCCTGCGTACCTTCGGCCCCAAGGCCGACGGCTTGCGCGCCACGGCCCGCTATTTCGCCAGCCGGGAGCATTAGCGGGTGCACGAACTGCTTGCCGTCTGCTGCGGAACGCCCCAGCCGATCCCGGGCAAGAAGGCCAAGACCGGCATCTTCAAGACCCCGGTGGAGGGCCCGGTCGCCATCGACACGTTAGGCTTGGCCCGCGACGCGGTGATGGACCGCAAGCATCATGGTGGCCTCGATCAGGCGGTCTACCTGTATTTCGCCGACGATTATCGCTGGTGGACCGGAGAACTGGGCGATGAGCCCCTGCCCGGTACCTTCGGCGAAAACCTGCTGCTCGATGGCCTCGAAGGTCGCGCCATCGCCGTTGGCGATCGCTTCGGAATCGGGGCGGTGGAGCTCGAAGTCACCTCCCACCGCACGCCCTGCCTGACCTTCAGCGCCCGCATGGGCGATCCGCGCTGGGCCAAGCGCTTTCACCGCGCCAACCGCCCCGGCGCTTATTGCCGCGTGCTGGCGACTGGCGAAGTCGCCGCGGGAATGGCGGTTACCTACACCCCCTTTGCCGGGACCCGCATCACCGTCGCCGAACTGATGGCGCTGGACGGGGTGCGCGATCCCGATCCATCCATCCTGCGCCGCGCGCTTGAAGCGCCCCTGCACCACAAGCTGCGCGACGATTTCGCCTCGCGGCTCGCCCGCCTGTTCTGAGGATTTCATGACCCTGCAATCTGTCCGCGCCGACCTGGCGCTGCGTGCCCCCGACCTGCCCATCATCGAAACCGCGGAGGCGACCTCGACAGTCGATCTGGCGGCGGCGGTGCATGGCTGCGCGCCCGGACAGATCGCCAAGACGCTGTGCATCCGGGTCAGGGGGGAAGTGCTGCTGCTAGTCACCCGCGGCGATGCGCGGCTCGACAACACCAAGGCCAAGACAGCGCTCGGCGGCCGCCCGCGCATGCTGGGGGCCGAGGAGGTGGAGCAGCTCACGAGCCACAAGGTCGGCGGCGTTTGCCCCTTCGGCCTGCCCCAGCCGCTGCCGATTTTCCTGGACCAATCGCTCAGGATCTATGACGAAGTCATTCCGGCCGGCGGAGACACCCATTCCTCGGTGCGCCTCAGCCTCAAGCGGCTGGCCGAACTCTGCGGCAATCAATGGGTGGATGCCTGCCTCGTACCCGAGGCGGTGACGTCCTAGTCGAGCACGCCCAGCGCCTTGAGCACCAGCAGCGCCAGGATCAGCACACCGATATAGATCCAGCGCCGCTTGTTGCCATAAAGCAGCTGCAGGGCGCTGCGGCGCCCTTGCCGCTCCTCAGGGTTCTCAATCATTCCGCCGCCGTTTGCTGGCTGGCACCGAATTTGCGCTCGATATAATCGGCGACCATCACCTTGAACTGGTCGGCCACATCGGCCCCGCGCAGCGTCGCAACCTTCTGGCCATCGACGAACACGGGCGCCGCCGGGGTTTCCCCGGTGCCGGGCAGCGAGATGCCGATATTGGCGTGCTTGGATTCACCCGGGCCATTGACGATGCACCCCATCACCGCGACCGAAAGGGTTTCAACGCCGGGATAGCGCTCCTTCCACTCCGGCATGGAGGCGGACAGGTGATCCTGGATGTCCTTGGCCAGCGTTTGGAACGTGGTGGAGGTGGTGCGCCCGCAGCCCGGGCACGCAGCCACCACCGGCAGAAACTGGCGGAACCCCATGGTCTGCAGCAGCTCCTGGGCCACCTTGACCTCGGTGGTGCGATCCCCACCCGGCTCGGGGGTCAGCGAAATGCGGATCGTATCGCCAATCCCCTGCTGGAGGAGAATGCCAAGCGCCGCCGAGGAGGCCACAATGCCCTTGGAGCCCATGCCCGCTTCGGTCAGCCCGAGATGGAGCGCATAATCGCAGCGTGCCGCCAGATCCTGGTACACAGCAATCAGGTGCTGCACATCGCTGACCTTGGTAGACAGGATGATCTTGTCGCGCCCCAGCCCGATTTCCTCGGCCCGGCGCGCCGACAGCAGGGCGGACTGGATAATCGCCTCGCGCTGCACGGCGGCGGCCGAGATCGGCGCAGCGGAAATGGCATTCTCGTCCATCAGCCGGGTCAGCAGCTCTTCATCGAGCGAGCCCCAGTTGACCCCGATCCGCACCGGCTTGTTGTAGCGGATGGCGAGCTCGATCAGCGTCGAGAACTGCGTGTCGCGCTTGGCCTTGAAACCCACATTGCCCGGATTGATGCGATATTTCGCGAGGGCTTCCGCGCAGGCCGGGTGATCCGTCAGCAGCTTGTGCCCGATATAATGGAAGTCACCCACCAGCGGCACGTCATAGCCCATAAAGGCCAGGCGGTCGCGAATATGGGGTACGGCAGCCGCCGATTCATCACGGTCCACGGTGATGCGGACGATCTCCGAGCCCGCTCGCGCCAGTTGCATCACCTGGCGGACAGTAGCGTCGATATCGGCCGTGTCGGTATTGGTCATGGATTGCACCACGACCGGCGCGCCCCCGCCCACGAGGACCCCGCCAACATCCACTCCAACCGATTTTCTGCGCAGTGCCGGGCCCGACATGAAACACCTCTTTGCTGAGCCACAAATAAGCGGCGCAGCTTACAAGCGCAATCCGACGCTTACGTGAACGCCGAGGTCTTGAACTAAAGCGAAC
Organism: Devosia sp. Z11_6; assembly: GCF_058133665.1. Classification (NCBI taxonomy): domain Bacteria; kingdom Pseudomonadati; phylum Pseudomonadota; class Alphaproteobacteria; order Hyphomicrobiales; family Devosiaceae; genus Devosia; species Devosia sp. Z11_6. Next base: position 622,659 of record NZ_JBYUNQ010000002.1, on the reverse strand, counting down.
CAGGGCCATTTAAGAGCTATGATGAAAAACCTCTTCTCGCCCCTAAATTTGCTCGGTCGCTTCACCGTGGGCCGGTTCTTTATCTTCCGCAAGGAACTGCTGCTGCTCTGGCGCGGCTTTCGACACGCGGAAACGCCGCTGGCGCTGAAATTCGCCATGCTGCTGGTACCGCTCTACCTGATCAGCCCGGTCGACCTCATCCCCGACGTGCTGCCCTTTCTCGGCATTGTCGATGACATGGTGATCGTGCCGCTGCTGGTGAGCTGGATCGTCGGCATGCTGCCGCTCGAAGTGCGCGGCGAAAAGGTCCGGGCCGGTGCCCGCGCCGCTCGTCCCACTCAGGGCAATGTCATCGACGGCAAGGCCCGCCGGCTCTGACCCACTGGCCCGGTTCAACCCGGGACAGCGGCAGAAGTAGCTCCATCGAGCCGCGGGATCGCTTCCGCGGCTATTCCATGCGCACCAGCAAGTCCTTGGCATCGATCTGATCGCCCGGCTTGACCAGCACTTCGGCGACAACGCCATCGGCTTCGGCATGGATGGCGGTTTCCATCTTCATGGCTTCAATGGAACACAGCACATCTCCGGCAAACACCGTTTGCCCTTCCTTGACAGCCAGGGTCGAGATCACCCCCGGCATGGGCGCGCCCACCTGCTTGCTATCCCCCAGCCCCGCCTTGGCGCGCAACTTGACCTCGCCCGCTTTCAGCCGATCGGGCACGGTGATGGTGCGCGGCTGACCATTGAGGTCAAAGAACACCCGCACTTCGCCCTTCTCGTTGGTTTCCGCGCGGCCGAGATAATTGACCACCAGCGTCTTGCCCTTTTCGATATCCACCAGCAGTTCCTGGCCTTCGATGAGGCCATAGAAATAAACCGGGGTGGGCAGCACTGCGGTGGGGCCATAGCGATCCTGCGTCTTGGTAAAATCGGCAAAGACCTTGGGATACATCAGCGCTGAAGCGAGGCGGAAATCATCGATCTCCTGGCCCGCTTCCTCGGCGATACGGGCGCGTTCGGCTTCGAGATCGATCGGAGCCAAGTAGGAGCCCGGCCGTTCGGTCAGCGGCTCGCGCCCCTTGAGCACCTTCTTCTGCAGCGCCGCTGGAAAGCCGCCCGGCGGCTGGCCGAGATCGCCGGCAAAGAACCCCACCACTGAATCGGGGAAGGCGATGTCGCGCCTGGGGTCTTCCACCTCGGCGCGCGTGAGGCCGGCCGAGACCATGGCCAGCGCCATGTCGCCCACGACCTTGGAGCTGGGGGTTACCTTGACGATGTCGCCGAACATCTGGTTAACGTCGGCATAGGTCTGGGCGACCTCGTGCCAGCGGGTTTCGAGGCCGAGCGAGCGCGCCTGCTCCTTGAGATTGGTGAATTGCCCGCCCGGCATTTCATGCAGATAGACTTCCGAAGCCCCCGCGCGCAGATCGCTTTCAAAGGCGCGGTACTGCGTGCGCACGGCTTCCCAGTAAAACGAGATCTGCCGGATGGCCTTGGCGTCGAGCTCGCTGTCGCGCTCGCCATCCGCCAGCGCTGCCGCGAGCGAGCCGATTGTGGGCTGCGAGGTCGTGCCACTCAGGGCATCCATCGCCGCATCCACCGCATCAACGCCTGCTTCCACCGCGGCGAGCACCGTCGCGGCGGCCGCCCCTGAGGTGTCGTGGGTATGAAGGTGAATGGGCAGGCCCACTTCTTCCTTGAGCGTTGCCACAAGCTTGCGCGCGGCGGCTGGCTTGAGCACGCCAGCCATGTCCTTGATCCCCAGCACATGACTGCCGGCCGCTTCCAACTCCTTGGCGAGCGCCACATAGTATTTGAGGTCATATTTGGCCCGGTCGGGGTCCAGCATGTCGCCGGTATAGCAGAGGACGCCTTCGCAGACCTTGTCGGCCTCGAGCACCGCGTGCATGGCGACGCGCATATTGTCGACCCAGTTGAGGCAATCAAAGACGCGAAACACATCCACGCCCCCTTTGGCGGCCTGCTGCACAAAGAAGCGCACCACATTGTCGGGGTAATTGGTGTAGCCCACGCCATTGGAGCCGCGCAGCAGCATCTGCGTCAAAATATTGGGCGCGCCATCGCGCACTTGCGCCAGCCGCTCCCAGGGGTCTTCATTGAGGAAGCGCATGGCGACATCAAAGGTCGCCCCGCCCCAGCACTCCAGCGAAAACAGGTTCGGCAGCCCATTGGCATAGGCCTGCGCCACCCGCGTGATGTCGAACGAGCGCATCCGCGTGGCGAGCAGGCTTTGATGCGCATCGCGCATCGTGGTGTCGGTGAAGAGAACGCGCTTTTGCGCCTTCATCCAGTCGGCGAGGCCCCTGGGTCCCGCGCGTTCCAGCACCTGCCGGCTTCCTTCGGCTGCGGCAGGCGGCGCGAACTGCGGCACGACAGGGGCCGCTGCCTCGGCGGGCGGACGCGGGCGGTCGCGCACTTCGGGATGCCCGTTGATCGTCACATCGGCGATGTAGCTGAGGAGCTTGGTCGCCCGGTCCTTGCGGCGGGCAATGTCGAACAGCGCCGGCGTGGTGTCGATGAAGCGCGTCGTATAGCGGTTCTCGACGAAATCTGGGTGGGTGATGATGTTTTCGAGGAACGCCAGGTTGGTCGACACACCCCGGATACGGAACTCGCGCAGGGCGCGATGCATGCGGGCAATGGCTTCCTCGGGCGTCGGGGCCCAGCAGGTGACCTTTTCCAGCAGCGGGTCGTAATAGCGGGTGATCACAGCCCCCGCATATGCGGTGCCGCCATCGAGGCGCACGCCAAAGCCGGTGGCGCCGCGATAAGCGGTAATGCGGCCATAATCGGGAATGAAGTTCTGCTCGGGATCTTCCGTCGTCACCCGGCACTGGATGGCATTGCCATGCAGCTTGATATCGGCCTGGAGCGGCACGCCCGATTCCGGCGTGCCGATCACCGCGCCATCGAGCAGCTTGATTTGCGCCTTGACGATGTCGATCCCCGTCACTTCCTCGGTGACGGTATGCTCCACCTGAATACGCGGATTGACCTCAATGAAATAAAATTCGTCGGTATCGGCATCCATCAGGAACTCGACCGTACCCGCGCCGCGATACTGGGCGGCATTGCCCAGCCGCAGCGCCGCATCGGTGAGCTTGGTGCGCACTTCTTCCGACAGGTACGGGGCGGGCGCGCGCTCCACCACTTTCTGGTTGCGCCGCTGCACCGAGCAATCGCGCTCGAAGAGATGCACGAGATTGCCGTGATCATCCCCCACGAGTTGCACCTCGACATGGCGGGCCCGTTCGACGAGCTTTTCGAGATACATCTCGTCCTTGCCAAAAGCCGCCTTGGCTTCGCGCTTGCCTTCCGAGACCTCCGCCAGCAGCGTTGATTCATTCATGATCCGGCGCATGCCGCGCCCGCCCCCGCCCCAGCTGGCTTTCAGCATCAGCGGATAGCCGATCTCGGCCGCCATGGCCTTGACCGCATCGAGATCGTCGGGCAGCGCATCCGTGGCGGGCACCACCGGCACGCCGGCGGCGATCGCCATGTTGCGGGCGGCAACCTTGTTGCCGAGATCACGCATGGTCTGCGCCTTGGGGCCGATGAAAACGATCCCGGCCGCCTCGCAGGCATCGGCGAATTCCGGGCTTTCCGAGAGGAGCCCATAGCCGGGGTGGATGGCATCGGCGCCCGACAGGCGCGCCACCCGGATATATTCGTCGATCTGCAGATAGGCCTCGACGGGCCCCTTGCCCACCCCGATCAGATAGGCCTCGTCGGCCTTGAAGCGATGCAGCGCCAGTTTGTCTTCTTCGGCAAACACCGCAACGGTCTTGAGCCCGAGTTCATTGGCGGCCCGGAACACGCGAATGGCGATCTCGCTGCGATTGGCAACAAGGATTTTCTTGATTGGCATCGATTTAAATTCCCGGCCAGAGGGGATTGGGGCGCAACAACGCGGCTCAGAAATGCAAAGGGGCCCCGGTTGAACCGGGACCCCAATGCGCAATCACTTGCTGTTCAGATGTCCGGCGAGGTGGGACATGTCATAGCCCGCTTCCCCGGCCTGGCGGATGATCTCGCCCGCATCCTGTTGACCGGCTTGGGACAGCGCCCACAGCGTCGTCGAACGCGTGCCCGAGCGGCAAAAGGCGAAAACGGGACCGGGGCTGGCGGCAATCGCGGCCTGGGTCTGTTCCACCATGTCGGGCGACACGCCTTCGCGCCCAAGGGGAATGGCGTGATAGACGAGGCCGGCAGCCTCGGCGGCAGCGGCGATGGCGGCGCCTTCCGGCTGGTCGGGCGATTCCCCATCCGGCCGGTTGTTGATGATGGTGGTGAACCCCGCGGCCTTGAGCGCTGCTACATCTTCGGGATTGATCTGGCCCGATACGGTAATGCGATCGTTGATCCGCTTCAAATCCAAGGCTCTGCTCCTGCTGGCGCCCGACTAGGGGCATGGGCGAACTATATCCGCCCCGGCAAGCCATGCAACCAAGACGGAAGGATAAGGGCCATGCACCGAGCTAGGGGGTAGCTGAGCCCAGCGCCACGGCGCGGGCGGGCCAGCGCTAGGACTCCGTCGAGCCCAGCGCTAGGGCGCGGGCGGCGTGCCAACCCAATCGCGCCACAGCTCGCCTCGCTCGGCCACAAACCGGTCAGCCACCGCTTCCACCGTGGCGCCGGGTTCGTTGATCTGGGCGAGGAGAGTGTTCATCTCCGACACCGGCATGCTGGCCCGACTGAAATAGGCGGCAATCTGGGGTGCTTCGGTGAACACCCATTCGGCCAGAGCTCCCACCACGACGTCAGGCACGAAGGCCGACGGCTTGGGTTCGGGGCACTGGAGTCGCGCCAGGCATTGCGCCGCCGCCTCGTCATAGGCGCCCATGTCGAGCCCGGCGAAGTCAAACTGCGCCAAAACGGCATTGGGCTGCCAATAATAGAATACGAAGGGCTCCTTGGCGCTCACCGCCGAGGCGATCAGGGTATCCATTTCGAACCGGTTGGCCGGCTCGACCACTTCGAGCAGGTCCTCGAGGCCCAGCGCCCGGATCAAATTGCGGTTGATCAGGGCACAGGCCCAGTCGGCTGGACAGGAGATAAACTTGACCGGACCATCGCCCCCCAAGGCAGGCAGCGCTTCGGCGAGGCCCGCCGCACTTTCCAGCTCAGGACGGCTCGCAGCCACGTAATCTGGGATGAACCAACCCTCGAATGCTTCCTCCCCATAGGTGTCGCCGGCGGCGCGCAGCTTTTGCGCCTCCAATCCGGTGTTCCACACTTCGGCGATGCGCGTGACCCACATCTCGGGCGCAATGGCCGGCTGCCCGGTTGAACCCATGGACGAGCCCACATTGGCCATGTCGCCGGGCAGCACCTGGGTTTGGCAGCCAAAGGCGTCGCGCAACACCCGCGCATGGATTTCGGCCAGCAGCGCCGCCGAAGGCCAGCTCATGCGGGCAATGGTCATGGGCTGGCTGCCGCAGGTTGATGGCGCTGGTGCCTGGGCGGATGCGGTCCCGCCTGGGGTCTCAAGCGTTGTGACCTGCGCTAATGCGGGATTGGTGCCCAACACCACCGTCGCCGCCAGGAGCGCACTCGTCCACCACTGTTTCATGCTGCTGTTTCTCCTGCGGCGCCCGCTTTTCTATGCGCAAGGGCCGCGCGTTAAGCAACACTTCGCAGGGGCTTGCCGCTTCACCAATTGCGGATGACTCGGGGCGGGCAGATGTGCAACAGTCGCGCCCGAGGGGCATGCTTTGTGCCCCCGATTGTCGTTGTTCCACCACAAAAAGCCGCCACCAAGGCTGCTGGGCGGCGCAACCCAAGCAGAGGGATCACAATGCAGAATTTCAAGAAGACCCTGACCCTGGCCGTGGCCGCTTCGACGCTCCTCGTTGCAGCGCCTGCCATTGCTCAGGAAACCGGCGCCAAGATCGGTTTCGTCGGCGGGTTCACGGGACCCATCGAAAGCCTGACCCCGCCAATTTTTGCCGGCGCCGAACTCGTGGTCAAGCAGGTCAACGAACAAGGCGGCATCCTGGACGGTGAACTGTCCCTCGTTTCGGCGGACGGCGCTTGCGACGCCACCGCTGCTGCCGGCGCCGCCGACCGCCTGATCAACACGGAAAACGTCGTTGGTGTCGTGGGCGCGTTGTGCACCGGCGAAACCATCGGCGCCTTCAATGGCTCGGGCCTGTCGGGCAATGTCGTGTTTATCTCGCCCGCGTCCTCCGCGCCGGCGCTGACCACGCTCGAGGACAACGACCTCGTGTTCCGCACCACCCCGTCGGACGCCATGCAGGGCGTCAAGATGGCCGACCTGCTGATTAGCAAGGGCATCAATGACATCGCCATCACCTATGTGAACAATGACTACGGCAAGGGCCTGGCCGACGCGCTTGCGGCCGCCTATACCGCCGCGGGCGGCACCGTTGCTGCCAACCTCGCCCATGAAGAAGGCAAGGCCGACTATCGCGCCGAGCTGGGCAATCTCGTCGCCTCGCAGAACCTCGTCGTGCTGGCCTATGCCAATGCTTCGGGCAACACCATCCTGCGCCAGGCCGTGGAATCGGGCAACTTTACGCTCTTCGTGGGCGGCGACGGCATGGTTGGCGACGACCTGCTGACCGGCATAGATGCCGGCTCGGTCGAGGGCATGATCGCCACCCGCGCCGGTGCTCCGGCCGGCGAAGCCACCACCACCTATGTGGACCTGGCGACCGCGGCAGGCCTCGAAGCCAACGCCACCTATGCTCCCCAGGCTTACGACGCCGCCTTCCTTTTGGCGCTCGCCATTGAAAAGAACGGCTCCACCGACCGCGAAGGCCTCGTGGGCGCGCTGCGCGAAGTGGCCTCCGCTCCTGGCGAAAAGATCCTCCCCGGCGAATGGGAAAAGGCCAAGGCGCTGATCGCCGAAGGCAAGGACATCGACTATGAAGGCGCCGGCGGCGCGCTCGATTTCGACGAAGCGGGCGACGTGGACGGCATCATCGTTGAACTGGCCGTCGAGAACGGCGCGTTCGTCGAAAAGGGCGAGATCGAGTAAGCTCGGTTTTCAGCGCTCCTTCCGAAGGCCCGGGATCACCCCCGGGCCTTTTTCTTTGGGAACCTGCCGACATCAAGCGGTTTCCTGTTGGCGAGACTGGCGCGCTTCCTGCCGCCCTGACCCCGGAGCACTCACGATGCAGATCAGCAGCGAAGCCGATATTCCGAGCCAAACGGGCAAGGTCGCCCTTGTCACCGGCGCCACGGGCGGTCTGGGGCTCGAAACCGCGCGCATGCTGGCCGGTGCCGGCGCGACGGTGATCATCGCAGGCCGCAACGGGGAAAAAGGCGCCGCGGCCATCCGCACCATCGCTGCCACGTCCCCCCGCGGCAAACTCGATTTCGAGCTGCTGGATCTGGCGGACCTTGCCAGCGTTGCCGCCTGCGCGGCACGGGTGCTAGCCCAATATGCCCGGCTCGATATTCTCATCAACAATGCCGGCGTGATGATGCCGCCCGAGCGGCAGACCACGGCGGACGGATTCGAACTGCAGTTCGGCACCAATCACCTCGGCCATTTCGCGCTGACCGGTCACCTGCTGCCGCTGTTGCTGAAAACCGATGGCGCGCGCGTTGTGGCGGTGTCCAGCAACGCCGCCCGGCACGCCAAGATGAATTTTGATGACCTGCAAAGCGAGCAGAACTACCAGCCCATGGCCGCTTACGGGCAATCCAAGCTGGCCAATCTTCTGTGGGCGCGCCATCTGCAAAAGCTGAGCGATAGCGAGGGCTGGAGCCTGCACCTTACGGTGGCTCATCCCGGCTTTGCCAATACCGGCCTCTTCGCCAATGTCACCGGCAAGCGCGGCATCGGCCGGGTCACGGGTCTCTTTACCGGCATTTTGAGCCAGTCGGCAGCCGCCGGTGCGCTCCCCAGCGTGGCCGCAGCGGTGGAAACCGATCTGCCGCCCCTGGCGTTTGTGGGCCCGGCGGGGCTGGGCGGCTGGCGCGGCAAGCCGGCGCTGGTGCAATGGCCCAAGCTTGCTGAAGACGAGGAAGCGGCCGAGCGCCTGTGGGCTGAATCGCAGAATGCCACCAATGTGGTCTATGGCTCGGGCACGCTCTAGGCGCGGGCGCCCCTAGCTGTTGAGCAGCAACAGCAGCAGCCCCACGACCAGCACCGCCATGCCCATGAGGTCCCGCCGCTCGGGCACGGCCCGGCTGGTAACCCAGGCAAAGGCTTGCGCAAACAAGATTTCCACCAAGGCCAGGGTGCGCACATTGGCGGCGCTCGTCAGCGCAAAGCCGATAAACCAGAACTGGGAAGCGGCGGCACCGGCAAAACCGGCCGGCAGCGACTTGCGCCAGGCACCGGCGACCTTGCGCAAGGTGGCGCGGTCAAACAGCAGCATCCAGCCCACCAGCAGCGCCGATTGCAGCCCCAGGCCTAGCACCAGCACGACGCTGGAGCGTAGCACCGGCGAGCCTGATGGCAGCTCGAGGATCGCGGCGCGGAACCCCACGGCGGAAAGCGCAAAGAACGCGGCGGCCAAAATCCCGGTCAGCACCGATTTGGGGCCCGCCGCTTGCGCCGCACCCAGCCGCGACAACAGCAGCACGCCGACGGTCGCGACGACAATCCCGAGCAGCGCCAGGGGCGGCAGCACTTCACCCAGGAGCAGCAGGCCCGCCAGCGCCACCAGCACTGGCTCGGTCTTGATGATGGCGGTGGTAACGGCAAAGGAGCGGCTTTTCATCGTCCACAGCATCAGCGCCGTGGCAAGAATCTGCGACAGCCCCGCGCCGAGGGCGAACAGCACGGCCCAGCCGCCGATCGCGGGCAGCGGCTCGCCTGTCCCCAGCGCCACGAGCAGCAGGAACAGGATGGCAAAGGGCAGGCCATAAAGGAAGCGCACATAGGTGGCTCCCATCGTGCCCAGCGTGCCGGTCAGGCCCCGCTGCACGCCATTGCGCACGGTCTGCAGGGCCGCAGCCGTCAGCGTCGCTGCAATCCAGAACACGCCGCTTCTCCCCTCGTCGCCGCCCGCCTAGGCGTCGCGGCGCACGGTTTCGGGGATCAGGCCCTTGGGCGCAAAGCGCAGGGCAACGGTGATCACGAGGCCAAGCACGAAGACGCGCATCTGCGCCGAACGCGACTCGATATCGGGGATGGCGCCCCAGCCGACCGAGCTCGACCAATAGCTGACAAAGTCGAACACGGCGCGCGCCAGGGGTTCGCTCACGACCCAGATGAGCCAGATCAGCACGGCGCCAAACAGCGCCCCCCAATTGTTGCCGGCGCCCCCCACGATCACCATCACCCAGATGAGGAAGGTGTGGTTGATGGGCTGGTAGGAGGAGGGATCAAAGATCTGCACGAAGGAGACGAGCATGGCCCCGCCAATGCCCATCAGCACCGAGCCCAGGATGAAGATCTCGAGCTGGCGCCCGGTGACATCCTTGCCCATGGAGGCGGCGGCAATATAGTTGTCGCGGATGGCGCGCATCATCCGGCCCCAGGGCCCGGCATAGGCGCGCGACACCAGCCACATGACGACGGCGAGCACGAGCAGCGCCAGCAGCAGGAAGCCACCGCGCGCCAGTAGCAGCGCCGACGTGCCGTCCCAGCCCTCAGCCTGGTAATATTGCGGCAGCGGCACCGGCCACGGAATGGGCGAGACGGTCAATGTGCCGCGCGTCAGCCAGTCCATGTTCTTGATCAGCGCGCGGATGATCTCGGAAATGCCGATGGTGGCGATGGCCAGGTAATCCGAGCGCAGGCCAAGGCAGATCTTGCCGATCACAAAGGCCACGCCCGCCGCCAGCACGCCACCAAAAGCCCAGCCGAGCACGGGATTGAGCCCTAGCCCGCCGACAAAGCCGTTGCCGGTCGCCTCGATATAGGCGGCGGCCGGATCGATCTGGCTGCGGTAAACGCAATAGGCCACGAACCAGGCGAGGACGATCAGCACCGTCTTGGCGCGACCCCTCACGCCCAGATGGTGCGACTGCTGCGCCCCGATGACGAGCAGCGCGCCCGCGGCAAAGGCGAGGAGCGCGCGCCCCAGCAGCATCGGCCCTTCGGAGGCCCAGAACGCCGGATCATGGGGATAGGAGATAAAGGTGACGGCAGCGCCCCCCAGCATCAGGAAGCCCATGATGCCGAAATTAAAGAGCCCGCCATAGCCCCACTGGATATTGAGCCCCAGCGCAATCAGCGCGTAGGCGGCCGCTTCCACGAGGCGGCTCGAGGTGAAGGGCGCACCCAGCACCCAGCCGACCAGCAGGATGAGGACAAAGAGCCCGCCAAACAGCGCAGCCGAACGCGCGATCATGAGGAAGCTCCCTTGAAGATACCGGTGGGGCGCACCAGCAGCGTAACCACGAGGATCACGAAGGCCACGGTCAGCTTGTATTCGGTGGGCACCAGCGCCAGCGTGGCGGGCAGCTGCAGCCAGTCGGGCAGGATGGCGTTGAGCGGGCGCAGCACCATGGTCCAGTTGAAAACGGCGAGCGTTTCGGCAAAGCCGATCAGCAAGCCCCCGGCAATGGCGCCGTAGGCCTGGCCCAGCCCGCCCACAATGGCGGCGGCAAAGATGGGCAGGATGATGTTGAAGGCGAGGTCGGGCTTGAGCGTCACATCGAGCGCCAGCATGGTGCCGGCCATGGTCGCCAGCGCCCCTGCTATCACCCAGGTCACCCGCACAACGAGCGCGGTGTTGATGCCCGAAACCTGCGCGAGATCCGCATTGTCGGCCATGGCGCGCATCGCCTTGCCGAGGCGCGAGCGAGTGAGGAACAGGTGCAGCGCAATCACCGAAATGGCAGTGACGACAATCATCAGCGCCTGCGGCTCGGTGATCACCAGCGGCCGCGTCGAGCCCAAACCCGACATGTCGATGCGGAAGACTTCCTTGGTTTCGGTTTCGAAAAAGGAATAGGAGCCGGCGCCGAAAAACAGCCGGATCAGGCCCTGCACCATCAGCGTCACACCGATGGAAGCGATCAGCAGCGTCACCGGCCGGGCCCCGCGCTTGCGCAGCGGCGCATAGAACCCCTTGTCGATCCCCAGCGCGAAGAGCGCCCCCAGCACCATGGCGATGGGCAGCACCACAAAGCCGGTGGGGATGGGCGTGACGATCCCCCAGGCGGCAAAGACCCCCGCCAGCAAGAAGGCGATAAAGGCCCCCGAGGTCATCAGCTCGGAATGGGCGAAATGGGCAAAGCGCAAAATGCCAAAGATCAGCGTGATGCCGATCGCCCCCAGCGCATAGATCGAGCCCAGCACCGCGCCGGCGATCACCACCTGGTTGATAAAGAAAACAAGTTCGGTCATGCGGGCTGCTAGCACTCGATGAAGGGGTGGATGGTGGAGCGATGATCGGCGAAGGAGAGGTCCATCTCAGCCCCCAAGGAAGCTTTTGGCGACTTCGGGATCGGCGATGAGTTCGGGGCCGGTGCCGCTGAAGCGGTTCTGCCCGCCCGCCAGCACAAAGCCTCTGGTGGCAAAGGCCAGCGCCTGGCGCGCATTCTGTTCCACCATCAAGATGCCGACGCCTTCCTTGTTGACGCGCACAATGGTCTCGAAGATCTCGATCACATAGCGCGGCGACAGGCCCGCCGAGGGCTCGTCGAGCATCAAGAGCTTGGGCTGGCTCATCAGCGCCCGGCCCATGGCCACCATCTGGCGCTGCCCGCCCGAAAGTTCGCCCGTCGGCTGGCGCCGCTTTTCGGCCAGCACCGGGAACATTCCGTAAACCCAGTCCATGGTGGAGCGGAAATCGTCGCGCCGAGTAAAGGCACCCATTTCGAGATTTTCCTCGACACTCATCGAGGTAAAGACGTTCTTTTCCTGGGGCACGAAGCTGAGCCCCTTGGGCACGAGCTTGTCGGGCAGGGAATTGGCGATGTTCTCGCCGCCAAATTCGATGCTGCCGCCCGTGACCTTCAAGAGGCCGAAAATGGCCTTGAGGGTCGTTGATTTGCCCGCCCCGTTGGGCCCGACAATGACGCCGATATCATGGGGCTCGATGCTCAGATCAACGCCGTTGAGGATCGGTGCGCCGCCATAGCCGCCCACCACATGCTTGAGTTCGATCAATGCCATAGCCGGCTCTCCCCGCGGGCTTGCAGCCGGGTATTCACACGCAAAAGCTCCATTCAAACCGCCTCCACCGGCGTGCCGAAATAGGCTTCCACGATCGCGGGATTGGCGCGGATCTCGGCCATCGGGCCTTCGGCGATCTTTTCGCCCTGCGCCATCACGATCACCGGATCGCACAGCCGCCCGATCAGATCCATGTCGTGCTCGATCACGAAAAAGGTGTAGTCGAGCTCGCGGTTCATGCGCTCGATATTGGCGGCTAGGTCGTTGAGCAGCGTCTTGTTGACCCCGGCTGCCACCTCGTCGAGCAGCACCACTTCGGCATCCACCATCATGGTGCGCCCAAGCTCGAGCAGCTTTTTCTGGCCGCCCGAAAGATTGCCGGCCAACTCGTTGCGCACATGCCCAAGCTTGAGGAAGTCGATCACATCGAGCGCCTTTTGGCGCACTTCCTGCTCGCGCGAGCGCACCAGGCCCGGGCGGAACCAACTATTGAGCAGGCTTTCGCCCGGCTGGTCGCCCGGCACCATCATCAGGTTTTCCAGCGCCGTCATTTGCCCAAATTCATGGGCAATCTGGAAGGTGCGCAACATGCCGGTGCGAAACAGCTGATGCGGCTTGAGGCCAGTGACATCGGCACCATCAAAGATCACCGAACCACTATCGGGGACAATATTGCCCGCCACGATATTGAACAGGGTCGACTTGCCCGCGCCATTGGGCCCGATCAGGCCCGTAATGGAGCCTCGCTCCACCTTGAGGGAGCAGTTTCTTACGGCCTGAAGGCCGCCAAAGCTTTTGGAGACGTTACGAACGTCAATCACTGCGTCAACGGACACGCGGTTCTGACCCTTGATCACTGGATAGCCAATTGCCCCGCGAACCGGGGCCGTTTGGCCGCATCTGCGCACAAGCTTGGGGACCGGTCAACCACACCGGGGCGCGCTAAAGCGCCGCCAGAACCGCGTCTGCGGTAGATTTATTGGGTGCAAAGGGAACATCGTAAAGCGTCGCCAACCGCGTCAGCGCCTTCACGTCCACGTCATGCGGCTGGGCCGAGAGCGGATCGATGAAAAAGATCAGCACATCGAGCTGGCCTTCGGCAATCATCGCGCCCAGCTGCTGATCGCCACCCAAGGGCCCGCTTTTGAGCAGTGCCACCGGCAAGCCGGTTTCCCGCATCACCCTTCCGCCCGTCGTGCCCGTACCCCAGAGCTCGTGCTGGCTGAGCTTGGCCCGGTGGGCATTGGCCCATGCGGCCATCTCGTCCTTTTTGTCGTCATGGGCCACCAAACCGATCCGCGCCATCGCCTTTGCCTCCAGTTGCCGGCCCACAAAGCATGATGCCGCCCTGCCAGCAAGCGCACGCGCTTCCGCACCCCGACGGGTCACCGCTGTTTCAAACTGCTCCTGCCGATGCTAGGGGAGATCAACACTTTTTGGACCCGAACCCATGACCGCTTCCATCACCCTCACCGGCATCGCCCGCGACCTGCAAGCGCGAGCCGAAACCGGCCAGCCCATCCGCGTCGGGGTGATCGGCTCGGGCGAAATGGGCACCGATCTGGTCACGCAAATGTCGCTGATGCAGGGCATCGAGATGGCGGCCATCGCCACCCGCCGCCCCCATACCGCGCTTGCCGCCATGCAGATCGCCTATGGCGACGACAGCAAGGGGCGCACCGCCGACAGCCCCGCCCAGGCGACCGCCGCCATCGAAGCGGGCAAGATCGCCATCACCTCGGCCGAAACCCTCGTCACCACGCCCAATATCGATGTGGTGATCGACGCCACTGGCAAACCGGGCGTGGCCGCGGACTACGACCTCTTGGCCATGGAGCATGGCAAGCATCTGGTGATGATGAATGTGGAAGCCGATGTCACCATTGGCCCCTATCTCAAGGCGCAGGCCGACCGGCTGGGCGTCGTGTATTCCGTGGGCGCAGGCGACGAGCCGTCCTCGTGCATGGAGCTGATCGAGTTCGTTTCCGCGCTCGGCCTGCCCATCGTCGCCGCCGGCAAGGGCAAGAACAATCCCCTCCGCCACGATGCCATCCCCGATGAATATCGGGAAGAAGCGGAACGCCGCAACATGAACCCGCGCATGCTCGTTGAGTTTGTCGATGGCTCCAAGACCATGGTGGAAATGTGCGCCATCGCCAATGCAACGGGCCTTGTGCCCGATGTGCCGGGCATGCACGGCCCCAAGGCCGACCGCGACGATATGGCCAAGGTGCTGATCCCGCGCGAAGACGGGGGGATCCTCAACAAGATGGGCGTTGTCGATTTCACCGTGGGCAAGGGCGTGGCGCCGGGGGTCTTCGTGATCGTCAAGGCCGAGCATCCCCGCATTATCGAGCGCATGGATGATCTCCATATCGGCCACGGCCCTTATTACAGCTTCTTCCGGCCTTATCACCTGACAAGCCTTGAAGTGCCGCTGACCTGCGCGCGCATCATGCTGCATGGCAAGCCCGACATGGTGCCCCTGCCCCAGCCCGTGGCCGAGGTTTGCGCCGTCGCCAAGCGGGACCTGGCCGTGGGCGAAACCTTCGATGCCATCGGGGAAACCTGCTACCGCTCCTTCACCATGACCATCACCGATAGCCGCGCCAAAGTGGCCGTGCCGGTGGGACTGCTCGAAGGCGGCAAGGTGACCGCGCCGGTCAAGAAGGGCGAGCTGCTGACTTCAGCCAACAGCCAGCCCGACACCTCCACCCGCCTGTTCGCACTGCGCCGCGAGCAGGACCGGATGCTGGGCCTCGTTTAAGGCCGCAGCACCACCTTGCCCTTGCGCCCGGGCTCGCCGCTGGCCTTGACCGCCGCGGCGATCTCCTCAAGCGGATAAATCCCATCCACCGGCAGGGTGAGCTTGCCGTTGGCGGCGTCGGCGACAAGCTCGCCGATCATCCGCGCGATCTCGGCCACCGGCGTCTTGGGCTTGGCCGCCCAGAACCCCTTGACCGTCATCTGCCGGAACAGCAACAACGCCGGGGTGATGCGCAGCGGCCGGCCGGTCATGGCGCCGAAATTAGTGATGGTGCCGCCATCGGCCATCACTTCGGCCAGCTGGGCCGGCCCATCGCCCCCCAGCGAATCGATGCCGTGCAGCGCCTTGCCTTCCCCGATCATCGCCTTGGCCTCGTCCTGCCAGCCTTCGCTCGCGGTTGAAACCGCATGCTCGATGCCCAGCGCCTTGAGTTCGGCCACCGCCTCGTCGCGCCGGACCAGGCTGATGACGCCAATCCCCTGCTCGGCCCCGAACCGCGCCACGAGCTTGCCCACCGCCCCATTGGCGGCATTCTGCACCAGCCACTCCCCGCGCTTAAGGCCCAGCTCATGGATGATCATCTTGGCTGAAAGCGGCATCGACACGAGCTGGCAGGCGGTTTCGTCATCGACACTGTCGGGCACCGGCACCAGCCGGGCCGCGTCGCCCAGAAAATACTCGGCCCAGGTCGCCTGCCCGCCCCCGGTGACGCGCTGCCCCACCTGCAGATTGGTGACGCCCTCCCCCAAGGCATCCACCACCCCAAGTGCCTCCGTGCCGCCTGTCGCGGGCAGTTCCGGCTTGAAGCCATAGCTCCCGGCCGCGGTCATCAGGTCGTGATTGTGGATGGGCGACAGCACCATGCGCAACCGCACCTGCCCGGGGCCCGGCTCGGGCTTGGGGCGATCGCCCAGTCGGAGCACCTGCTCGGGCACGCCAAAGCTTTCGTAGATGATGCTGCGCATGATGTTTCTCCTGCATCTGGGGGTGATCGAGACCACGTCTCCCCATCAGAACGGCGCAAGGCTTGCCCAGGGTTCCCGAGCGGAGTAAATCCTGACCGAACTATTCAGGAATGAATGCGATGTCCGACACTGCCCCCACCAGCGATCCCCGCGCCCCAATTCGTGTTCGCCACGAGACCAGGATGCGCCTGCTCGATGTGATTGGGGTCACCGACATCACCCCGCGCATGCGCCGGATTTCGCTACGCGGGGACCTGACCGGATTTGCTTCGCTTGGCCATGCCGATCACATCAAGGCGTTCTTTTTCCCGGACGGGGTCGAGCCCTACACCGCCCCGATCGGGGAGCGGGGTGCTGAATTCCTCCCGGGCAAGCGCCCTGAAATGCGCGACTACACCCCACGCTATTTCGACGTGGCGGCAGGCACGCTCGAGCTCGATTTCGTGCTCCATGGTGACGGCCCCGCCTCGAGCTGGGCCGCCAAGGTGAAGCTGGGCGACAAACTCGTGATCGGTGGCCCGCGCGGCTCTTTGGTCGTACCCGACGCCTTTGACTGGTATTTGCTGGTGGGCGATGAAACCGCCCTGCCCGCCCTTGGCCGCCGCATCGAAGAACTCCCTGCCGGCGCCCGGGTGATCGCGGTGATCGAAGTGGCCGACGCTGCCGAAGAGCAGCGCTTCACCACCCAGGCGGACCTGACCCTTCACTATCTGCATCGCAACGGCCAGCCCGCCGGCGCGACGAGCCTGCTGCTCGATGCCGTGGCGGCACTCGAATTCCCGGCCGGCGAGGCCTACGCCTATATCGCCTGCGAAAGCGGGATCAGCAAAGCCGTGCGCGCGCACCTCACCGAGGAGCGTGGCTGGAACCCCGAATATATCAAGGCCGCCGGCTATTGGCTCCTCGGCACCCCGGACGCCAGGGAGCCCCACTGAGCCGCTGCCGGGCCACGCAATCCTCTTGCTCTGCGTCCCGATCTTGGTGCATATCAACCCGGTCGGAACGGGGCTGTAGCTCAGTTGGGAGAGCGCGTCGTTCGCAATGACGAGGTCAGCGGTTCGATCCCGCTCAGCTCCACCATTCCGGTCTGACAGCCCTACAAACCCTTATATAGTAGGTCGTGCAGAGGCTTAGCTTTCTTGGTGTTGCACACATTTGTGCTATACATGTAAGCATGAGCGACGTGGCCGGAAATCACAATCTGATCCAAACTAAGGGGACGTGGTATTACAACCGCCGCGTTCCGAAGGCATTGGTGCCCCACTTCGGCAAACTGATCCGGCAAACCTTGTCCACGAAAGACAAGGCACAGGCGAAGAAACTGCGGACCATCAAGGACCTTGAATGGGACGCCAAGTTTGACGCAGCGTTGGCTCAGCCCAACGGCGGCACGGCCAGCCTGACGCCAATGTCGAAGGCGGTGCTGTCAAAGTTGGTTCGCGAGTACGTGGATCGGCAGACCGTTGCACTGGACGACCTTGCGCCACCGCCCGATGCTGATATCCGGCGAGAGCTTATTGATGAGGCAGATCAGACAATCGGTATCCTGCGCGACCCGTCTAATCCAGAGCTTGGCCCTTGGGTCACCCAAACCGTAAACAAGTTGCTTAACCACGCGAAGCTCTCAGGCCCATCCGACAGCGAAGAATACGCGCAGTTTGCGGCTATCGTGGTCAGAGGGCTGGTAGAGGTAGAACAGCGCCGACTTGCTAAGTATTCGGGCGATCATTCGCGAACGCACTTTGATCATCTCTTCGGCCCGCTGCACCGCGAAGAGGTTATTTTCCGCGACCTTGCAAACCAATACCTAAACCAGCGCATAGAAGAGGCCAAAGCGAACCGAAGGGGCCAAAAAACCATCGATAAGGTCGCCGCCGCCGTAGCTGCCATTTGCGAGCTAGTTGGGCAGGAGACCCCTGTGCATAACGTTGATTACGACGCCGTGCAGCGCGTCCGAACCATGATCGCTAAGATGCCGACGAACCGCTTCAAGGTTTTCGGTAAACTGCCGGTGGAGAAAGCTATCGAGCAAGCCGCGAAAGAAGGCCGATCAACTTTAGCGGCCCACACGCAAGGCATGTACATCTCCACCTTCAAAGCCATCATGGAACTCGCCGCCGAGAAGAGGCTCATTGGCCACAACCCCGCTGGCAAGCTCCGCGCCTTGACGCAGGAGAGCACCTCGGCTCAGGAAAAACGAGCACCGTGGTCATTGGAACAGGTAAAGACGTTCTTCACCTCCGAGTTCTATCACTCATGTGCGCCGGGCAGCGTGTCGCCGTACAAGCAGAAGGATCGAGACTGGCGCTTCTGGGTGCCACTCATTTGCTTGTTCATGGGAATGCGCCCCAATGAAGTCTGCCAGATGCTGGTATCCGACCTGCGTCAAACCGATGCTGGCGTCTGGTATCTCGACATCACGGACTTGGGAGAGAGCGGAACTAAGACCGTCAAAACAGCAGCGAGCCGCAGGAAGATGGCGTTGCATTCGGAACTGATCCGCATCGGGCTGCTCCAATATCACCAGAAACGATTGGCGGCTACCGGCAGTAACCGCCTGTTCATCGGGTGGAAGCCGGACAAATACGGCAACCACGCGAAGTATCCGCTGCAGCGGTTCAACGAAAAGTTCTTGCCCGAGGTCATCACCCTCGACGAGAACCAGTCGTTCTACGGCCTTCGCCATACGTTCCGCGACGCGCTACGGAGAGTGGATGCTTCACCGACCATGCTCAAGGCGTTGGGAGCGTGGGAGCACGGCACCTCGGTCAGCGATAATTACGGCAATCAGCACGATCTTGGCTTGCAAGTTGGGGGTATCGAAAAGGTGAGCTATCCCGGCCTCGACTTGACCTTCCTCCACCAGCCCGACGTGCCACTTACCTAGGGCGACAGCTTACTTGCGGTCAGCAGACAAGTATGGTTTGGTCTTGGCAGGATCGTAACTCATCCGAGCATAGCATCGCCTCGACACCGGCGATATGAACTGTGCAACGGGTGAGGTTGAGATGGCGCTAGTTCTGCTCAAAAATCCCAAGGGGCTTTCTAACAAGAACAAAACCCTCGGGAAAAGCACCGCATCCGTAGAGTACCCCTCCCCATTTATAGACAAGCTCAGCGTCACCCTAGACGTCGCCAAGACTGGTAAACCCCACGAGGTACATTCCACTCTCTGGACTGCCTTCAGCGAGCCCAGCGGCCCCTTCAAGTCGGCCAATGGCGGCAAGTGGGGTGACTACAAGGTCTCCAAGCGTATAGCGTTAGATGCAGTCCTAGACGCTTCCAAGTGGCCTCTGTTTCAGTACGGCTTCGACAAGGACGAGGGCGTGGCAACCAAGATGCGGATCGAGTTCGTGCCGGTTGACCTCGGCCCTCAGGGCATGATGGAGCTACATTCCACCTTGCAGATGATCCTACCTGATGGCTGGGGTTCTTTCGTGAAGCACGGGCGTGTCACTCGCCTTGACGTTGCTGTCGACTACCCAGCCGTGACCATGCACGACTTCCTGTTCCTTCCCCAGCAGCTCGCGACGACGACGACGTGGAAGGCTGACGGCACCCTTCAGACCTACCAGTCAGGGAAGTCCAGCGGCAACTCCACTTCGATCTACGACCGCGCCGCCAAGCGCAAGGCGCAGCATAAGGGATGGCAGAACAAAACCGGCGTCAGGATCGAGCGGCGTTTGCGAAACCTAGCACTGCCAGTCTTGGAACTACCTGCGCTGGGCAACGTCTTCGCGGGCTTATCGATGGTGCAGGCCCTCGTTGATCCACCTGTTGACGAGACCAAGCCGTACATCTGGTCTTTGTTCCTGTGCGCTGTCGAGAGCAAGGGGCTGGTGGCTGCGCTGGGTCTCCTTCCACCAGACAAGCGGACTTTGTACCGGGCATACTACGCAGCGCATTCCCACTCGTGGTGGGACGCAGCAGCAATCTGGAAGCGTTGGCCACAGATGCTTGATGAATTGGGTCTGATGTCGTGTGGCGCGGAATAAAACGGCTAAGCTATTGCAATCAATATCATTTTAGGCGGGAACGTGCTACTCTCTAGATCATAGAGAGTACCTTGCAATGCGTATTTTGACCCTTGGCCATTCCAACCACGACTGGCCCACTTTTGAGCGCCTCCTCGACCAGCACCGGATAGGAGCCATAGCTGATGTCAGGTCTCGACCTAGGTCTCGGCTTGCGCACTTCTCCGCCCCCTATCTCCGAGTGAACCTGAACCGTTGTGGTGTTGCCTACCTCTACTTGGGTGACCTCCTCGGCGGGATGCCACGCTCCGGGCCGGACCGATATGAGGAAATGGCCAAAACGGTAGAGTTCAGAACCGGCATAGCACGACTGCTGGAAGTAGGTCCCCGTACCCAGCTCGCCCTGCTTTGTGCCGAGGCCGAAAACCTGGACTGCCACCGATATTTGCTGGTGAGCCGCTATCTTGCCGCTGTCGGAGTTGACGTGGAGCACATCCATCGCGACGGCAGCGTCGAGACCCAAAAGGAAGCAGAGGAGCGGCTGATGATCAAGACCAAGGTCTCAGCTGACATGCTGATCAGCCCTGAAGCCGGGCTGGCGGAAGCGTATAGGCGGCAGGAACTGCGGGGAGAAACAAGCCACAAAGGGAGCAACAGATTGATGTGGGGAGTGGGCGATGTCCAATCCGTGAAGCAGGCACTAGTAGATACCGACAATGCGAACCAACCTCGGGAAGCAGAAGGCGATCTTGAACCTCAGCAGCGGTCATGCGGAGCTTGCAAATGATCGCGGAAGGTTGCCACGCGCCCAAAACGCAACATCGTTGGCGCGACATGAGGGGCCGAGAAGAATTGCAATTTATTGCGGAGGTGAGATCGTTCGCTACTCAGGCATCCAGCCCGCAGGCAGTTACGAATAGTGACTGTCTTCACAATCTAACTTCCGCCAAAACCCAACTATCGGAAACCACAGCGACCCCGAGACAATCCCCGTTAACCAGTTTTGCAATTAATTGCAAAGACGGCTTGACACCCTCGGTCATTGCTTTTCTCGAAGCAAGCATCTCTCCGAACACGCAAATAGCCTATCGTTCCGATCTCCGAACCTTTCAAGCCTGGGGAGGTGAGGTTCCGAGCACTGATGCTGCGGTCGCTTCGTTCATTGCAGTCCATGCAGAGAGCCATGCACCTGCAACGCTGGCGAGGTGGTTAGCTGCGATTTCAAAAGCTCACCGCGCCTTTGATCTGGATGACCCCACTAAGTCGGCACTGGTCAAGATGACACTGCGCGGCATCCAGCGCACCTACGGCACGGCGCAACGTCAAGCCAAAGCAATGATCCGGGAGGACCTGTTTGAATGCCTCGATGCGACGGGCGACGATCTCCGGTCATGCCGTGACAGGGCTTTATTGTTGGTGGGCTTCGCGGGCGGGTTCCGCAGGTCAGAGTTGGTCAGCTTAGACGTAAATGACAGTGACCATGTGCGGCAGGGCATAGTGCTAAACCTGCGGTTCTCAAAGACCGATCAGATCGGTGCTGGACGGCGGATTGGCATCCCTTATGGGCGCGGCAAACATTGTCCCGTCGCTGCGTTGGCCAATTGGCTCGACAGAGCCAGCATCAGGTCCGGCCCGATCTTTCGATCCGTTAACCGGCATGAGCAAGTGTCTGATCAAAGGCTCACCGGCAGAGCAGTGTCAATGATCGTGAAGGCCCGAGCCGGTGCAGCAGGGTTGGACCCAGAACACTTCTCGTCCCACAGCTTGCGAGCGGGGCTTGCCACCAGCGCTGCGCAGATGGGCGTACCAAACTGGAAGATCAGAGCTCAGACGGGCCACAGGTCTGATACGATGTTGGCTAAGTACGTCCGAGATGGCGAGCTGTTCGTGAATAACGCCGCAGGTGCACTCCTTTAGCGCAGCACTTACCCGTGGAGCGCAATTTCAGGGGATACAATGACGCTGGAAGGACGCGCACCGTTGACAGTGCTAAGAAGCGTTAGGAGTTATGTGAGAAACAATGTCTATTCAGTTTTCCTCTGCCAGCTTAGCGTTATCGGAATATCCCGAGATCAACAGAAAGCTGACCGAAATCGACTGGAGCTTCGCTGGCCGCAAAAGCGGGTCGAAGCTAGAGCGCATCCACCCCTACCCTGCTAAGTTCATTCCAGAGCTGCCTGCATCGCTCTTGAACGCGCTACCAATCGTCCGGGGCACCTGCGTTCTCGACCCCTTCGTTGGAAGCGGAACAACGCTTGTAGAGTGTCAGCGGCGCGGAATACCCTCCGTGGGGATCGACCTCAATCCCATCGCTTGCCTGCTTGCTAGGGTTAGAACGTCTCCCTCTCCGGGCGATCTTGTGCAGTCGGCCCTGCAAGCAGTCCAACGCGCAGCCAAAATCCGGTCACCGGCCATTCCCGCCATTCCCAACTTAGACCATTGGTTTCTGCCAGGGGTTCAGCATGAGGTTTCGGCCCTCGTTGCTGCAATCAGCTATGAGCCGGATGCCCTCAAAGACGCACTGCGATTGTCCCTATCGAGCATTCTCGTAAAGGTTTCAAATCAGGAAAGTGATACCCGCTATGCGGCGGTGCACAAATCCCTTGTTACTGGTGACGTGTATCGCCTGTTCATTAAGTCCGCTGGAAGTCTCGCTGCGGCCCTCCAAGAGCGTTCATATAGCCTTGCACCTGCTCAGGTGATCGAGATGGACGCCACAAAGTTATCAACAAAGGACGTGGCGTTTCCAGTGGGTGCGGTGATTACCTCGCCCCCTTACCCCAATGCATATGAGTACTGGCTATATCACAAGTACAGGATGTGGTGGTTGGGCCATGATCCTCTTGCGGTGAAGAAGGACGAGATTGGTGCTCGCGCCCACTTTTTTGGGGCTAACCCCCATACAACGCAGAACTTCACCAGCCAGATGGGGGAGCTTTTTGGCAGGTTTGAAGACGTCCTAATTCCGGGCGGCTTTGTTTGCTTCGTTGTTGGCCGATCTAAAATCCACGGCGAGATCGTTGACAACGGCAAGCTGATCGAGGGCATCGCGCACGAACGCGGCTATAGCACTGTGTTCCGCACGGAACGTGTCATCGCGGCCAATCGAAAGTCATTCAACCTGTCTCATGCAAATATCAAGACCGAAACAGTCCTGGTGCTAAGGAGTGGGTCTTGAAGCTCCAGTGGCACACCTACAAGTATTTTCCCTATGAGCGCGATCTTGGATTGCGCGAGGTCGCAGCACTGCTTTCACCTACTGAGTTTGTAAAGGAGGCCGATGGTCTACGGCTTGTAGGCCACAGGAATGAGGAAGACGTATCTCGACTGGTGTACTTTGCTCAAATCGAAGGTGAGGGCGGGCAGGCTGAGACGGTACAAGCTCAAATCGAGCGCTCGGTGGGCGGCAGCAAGAACCGCCAGGCTACTCGCTACTCAGTTCATGGCCTTCACGAGTACAAGGGCAAGTTCAACCCTCAGGTCGTAAAGGCTTTGCTGAACATATTCGGCTTCAAACAAGGCCAACGAGTTCTTGATCCATTTTGCGGCAGCGGTACCACCCTGGTAGAATGCTCACAGCTGGGCATTCATGGGCTCGGCACAGACTTGAACCCCCTTGCGGTGTTCATAGCCAATGCGAAGCTATTGGCACTGCAAACTCCCGCTGCGGACCTGGTCCGGGCGCTTGAAGAAGTTAGAGCTACCCTCGAGAGGGGGAGCTGGGATGTAGAGCTAGAAGACGCCAGGGGAACGTACCTATTGAAGTGGTTCGAGCCTGGCATTCTGAACCTGCTCGAAAGGCTTCGCATCTCAATTCACTCTGCAACCGGCAATCTCGCTCCCATCTTTGTTGTCATCGCCAGCAACATGCTCAGAGAATACTCGCTTCAAGAGCCTGCTGATCTCCGCATACGCCGCCGGACTACGCCGCTTCCCGCGTCGCCTTTTGAGCAGGAGTTTTTCAGAGCGGCTGAGAGCTTCATCGCTCGATTGAGCCGGTCTCAAGCTATAATGGGCACCGAAACTCCCTCTTGCGAGGCTGTACTAGGTGACGTGAGCACATTGGACACTTCCGTGTTCGATGGAGCACTCACAAGCCCCCCTTATGCCATGGCCCTTCCGTACATCGACACACAACGTCTTTCATTGGTCTGGGCAGGTCTTGCCGCGCCCGAGGCGATTGCCACGTTAGACGCGCAGCTTACCGGCAGCCGAGAACTCAGGGCTAGTTCACGCAGAGAGCTCGGGCGGGCTATGCTGGCCAATCTGGACGAATTACCCGACAATCAATTTACTCTTTGCCAGCGCCTTGAAGCCCGGCTGAGTGACGGCGACGGTTTCCGCCGAAGGGTGGTGCCAGTCCTTCTTTACAGATACTTCCGCGACATGAGGGCATCGTTCAAGGCGGTTCGCACCCGAATGAAACCAGATGCTCCCTATGCACTTATCGTGGGCCACAATCATACCACCCTTGGGGGAGTAAGGGAGGACATCGACACGCCCGTGCACCTCGCCGAATTGGCGGTGAGCGTTGGCTGGAGGATTGAAGAGCTTATCCCGCTGCAAACATACAAAAGGTTCGGCCTTCATGCGAGTAACGCTGTGAACGCCGAAACATTGGTCGTTCTTAGAAGTTAGTGGACCATTATTCACCAAGCTGGCGAGAGGGCCGGAGGCAGCCAGCAAGCGCCGCGGCCCACAGTCTGACGAGATGCACTCGCTGCGTCATAGTGTGTCTGTGCCCGCTGCTGAAATGTTGAACCAGGTTCAAGCAGCGAAATGCGGAAGACCGGGTCGCTAAGCGTCGGCCATTCAATCAAGCAAAGATGCCCAGGAGCAGGTTTTACTCTTCCGCCCACATCGATAGCTTCGCCTAAGTCGCGAGCTGGTCCGACCGGCACCACAAACCTAGTGTCCTTGTGGCCAGTGTCTGCTCCATATCCGTATGCCATAACATTAGTCTCACCTGGATCGACACGATATTCGCCACCCGAGAACAAGTACCGCAGTTCTAACCCGAACTCTGCTCTCGGACGGGACCCTGATCCCCTGGAGTATTCGCCAAATCTAATCGTGGGAATGGTCGCTACCGGGATACTGATGTTTGCGGTGCCTACCCTGCCCTGCCAATGGCGAGCACTGTCTCTGTTGAGCTGATAAACAAGACCCACCTGACCTCCGGGAAGGCCCGTTCCCGTAACAGCGTCAGCGCCTGATGTCGGGATTGTTACCCCCGGTGCAAACAGCATGTAGTCAGGGTACGGAGGGTTGCGTGGTACAGCTAGACCAGGCAGCGGCGGTGTTGCCGGTGCGGACAGCGGCGCAGCAAGACCGGCTGTGCTACCAACGGCTGAAGTTGATGGTAGAGCGGGAAGCGTAATCAAAGGTGCAAGTCGCGCCTTTGGGGGACTACTGCTTGCTGATGCGCCTGAACCCGTTGGAGGGCGTGGCGGCGGCGTGTTGCGAATAAAGCCATCAGTCAGCAAACGGTTCAGGTCGCTGACGCCACTGACCATTTCAAGACCGGGTCTGCCTCCCAAAAGCCAATCGTCCACCGCCGTAGCTATTTGGTCCAGTACAGATGCGGGATCGCCTGCGCGAGTATCCAAGACTAGACCAGCCTCCACATGAAGCGAGGCCACACCAGAGTGGCTCAAATTGGCTGATCCGACATAAGCTGCCGACGACTTATCCTTCCGCATGATGTGGTACGTTTTGGGATGAAAATAACCATGTGAGAAGCCGACTACTCCAAGCCGAGCGCCTGACCGGGGCAACCCCATCAGTTCCACGAGCAGTGCTAAGTGCCCGTAGAGCGTACCGCCGTCATTGGAGCCGACCAGGAACGTGGTTGTACCATTTGCAGCGTGGAGGCGCTTCAGGACGTCCACGAACGGCGGGAGCCCATCCGCACTAAAAAAACCTGTCTGTACTCTTAGTTGTTCAACGTCTTCATCAAGCGTCTGCAACAACCACGTGCCAAGTGCATCCGCTGGGTTTCTGCCACCAGCGTCCAAGTACCGCATGGCCTATCTCCTCCTTATTGACTTTGCCGCTTATAGGGCCTGTGGCTGACCAAATTGTTGAGTGTGGCTGAAAATAAGCACGTGAAAGCTGCACACGCGAAGCTAGGCTAGACTGGAGCCTTTTTGCGCCCTGAGTGAAGTCGCAACATCCAGATGAACCGGACGGCCCTTAAGGGGGCATCCAGCTCGAACTTGTTGCCGGAGTTGCACACAAGTGCTACACACACTGGCTAAGACAAACAGATGCTAAGCCGTTGGAATGTAACGAACTGAATTAGGGTAGCTCCTCTCCCGCTCAGCTCCACCATTTTCCGGCGACGCATGAAAGCCCTGCAACTTCAGGGAGTAGCAGGCCCGCAAATCAGTCGCGTACCCCATTTGCGTACCCCGTAGAATTAGCCCCAGTATCCATTTTCAGCACCAGGGACTGTGGCCCTTCCGGGTCGCTCATTTCCTGCGCTGATCGGCCGGCGCAAGATGCCTCTCGACCGAAATGTCGGGCAGTCGCCGGGAGCTCGCGCTAGGCCGCAATCCTTGCCCTGCGGTAAGCATGCCCGGCTCGGGGAGCGCTTCATGCATCAGTTCAGGGTCGAGAGCAGGTGGGGAGACATGCTTCTGCTCCTTGGCTGACCCCAAAACAGCAAATTGGTCCGGTGCCACCTATGGGATCAGGCGATCAGCGCGCAACTGGGTGAACAGGTCATAAAAGGCCTGATCGGTTGGCTGATAGCGGGTGAAGCCCAAACTGCGGCTCTTGCCCATGTCGGTGACGACCTCGATCGGGCGCCCCAAATCAGCGTCGGTATGCCAGGGTGAAGCCAGGCGCGAAAGCTCCGGCTCGACCAAGCCGTGGCGCTCGGCAAGCTGCTTCCAGATGGGGGCGTCGCCTTGCATCTGCTGCTCCAGCGTCAACACTGTGCCGTCGAACGGCGCGGGCTCCAGGCCGAACCACTCAGCAATCCGAGCCCACATCCAGCTCCACCGGAACACGTCACCATTGACAATGTTGAACGCCTGATTGGCGGCGGCCGGGGTGGTTGCGGCCCACAGCAGCTGGTGCGCGAGCTGGCGCGCATCCGTCATGTCCGTCAGTCCGTTCCATTGCGCCGCTGATCCCGGGAAGCGGAAAGGACGTCCGAGTTCGCGGCAAAGCGAGGCGTAAACAGCCAGGGTCGTTCCCATGTTCATGGCATTACCGACAGCTTTGCCGATGACGGTATGCGGGCGATGAACGCTCCAGGTGAACCCGTCGCGCGCGGCGGCGGCAAACACTTCATCTTCCTGTGCATAATAAAAATTAGCGACGTCGAGCCTGCCTTGATCTTCCCGGAACGGGGTTTGTGGCAGCACACCTTTGCCATAAGACTCAAAGGGGCCAAGATAGTGCTTGAGCCCGGTGACGAGCGCCACATGGCGGATACTGTTGCTTGACCGCAATCCGTCCAGCAGATTGCGCACCATGGCTGAATTGACGCGGATATTCTCCGCCTCGCTGTCTTGGCGCAGCCACGTGGTGATGAAAACCGCATCCACTTTGAGGTCTTTCAAGGCTGCCGCCGTCCCTCCGGCGTCCTGCAGATCCGCAGTAACGGGTGTAACCCCCGCCTGTGCAAGGGGACGCCGGGCCAGCCCGTAGACTGTCCAACCCTCCGAAACCAGCAGAGCGGTTGTCGCGCTTCCCACGATACCGCTTGCGCCAACCACCAATGCCGTTTTGGCCATAATCTTCTCCATCATGAAAGGTCGAATTCAGGTCGGGTGCAACTCCCCAGCACAAGCAATGGCGGTGCGAAGTGACCTTCGCACCCCTCTTTCTTCAAGCTGCGCCAGCGGATTGGTCGGTTAAGCCGTTGCTGTCCCAAGGAGCGGAACAAGGAACGCGATCAGCCAGGCGACCGAAATGCTCCGCTGTCAACTGCTGGTATCGCCGGTGCTTGTCCAAACCCACACGGCAAGGTTGGGGTTCCGAACTTCCTATGCTGTCCCAAAGGTGGTGGACCGCATTCTGCGCCGTTCGGCCGAGCAGCAGACCCGGCATGAAGTCCATCCGCCGCGCGACGAACGAGGCAGCTCTATGTGAGCCGCTCGAACGGGCACGGCGCGAAGGCCCTTGCCGGCAGCGCGCTAGCGCTTTGTGATGGTTGTCACGCAAGGCATGGCCGTGCAGGCAAAGTCGGGGGTCGAAAAGGGCCGCTCTCGATCTGGTTATCGACCATGATCTGACAACTTGGCCCGGGCAAGAGCAAGCGGGCCTGCCCGTCTCAAAGTAAAGACCGGGGGTTCGTCGTAACTGGCCTCAGGCTGCCCTGCCTGCGATGCGGCAGCTTGCCTGTCCTGGAACTCCGAAAGGGGGCGCCTATGGCGTCGCGCAACTCGCGAGAGCTTCCGGGGTCCCATGCAGCTGCAAATCCCTGTCCCGAGCAGAGCAGGAGGCGGGCCGGGTGGAGCGCTTTGACCGCGACACGGCTGTCGCCGCAGGCTGCACGCGAGGCGAACCCGACGTCGACCAGATCGTTGGCCTAACCGATCAACCCCTGCAATTGTTTGGCATCCTGGACCGGTGAGGCACCGAACAAGCGTTTGTATTCTCGGCTGAACTGGGAGGCGCTTTCATAGCCGATGGAGAAGGCCACACCGGCTGCGTCTAGCGGGGCCTGCGACAGTTGCCGGCGCGCCTCATGCAGTCGGATCTGCTTTTGGTACTGGATGGGGGACAGCGCCGTCACGTCCTTGAAGTGCTTGTGGAACACGGATGGGCTCATCCCAGCAAGAGCGGCCAGTTGCTCGACCCTGACCGGCTGGGCGTAGTGTTGGCGCAGCCAGGTCATTGCCTTGCGGATGCTGGAGAGCCGGTTGTCGCTCCCGGCAATCTGGCGCAGCAGAACGCCACTCGGGCCCTGCAGAAGCCGGAACAGGATTTCCCGCTCGATCATGGGGGCCAGCACTGCGGCCTCGTCGGGTCGGTCAAGGACACTCACCAGCCGTAGCCAGGCATCGAGCAGCTTGCTGTCGGCCGTGCTGGTGAAGAAGCCGGATGAGACCGGGGGCTCGATCCCCTTTGGCAAGTCCAGCAAGACGCCAGCGATAACCTGGGGGTCGAGCAGCAGGGTGAGTGCCAGATAGGGCTCATCCTTTGTCGCTGCCGAAATCCGGCCAAGCGCTGCTACCTCGGCTGCGGCGATGAAGTAATCGCCTTCGCCATAAGCCAAGACCTTTTCGCCGATTACGGCGCGCTTTGCTCCCTGCAGCACGAGACAAACAGCAGGCTCGTAAATCACCGGCTGCAAATCCGTGGGATGGTCCAGCCGCATGATTTCCAGCCGCGCGATCGACGTCGCCGTTTTGGGTTGCAGGGCGTATGGCTGGATCAGGCGCTTCAAGTCTGTGGTGGTGCTCATCTCGCGATACTAGTCCCGGCAAGCAGCCTTCCGCAACGCATCAGGAGGAATAGGCAAGCATTCAGGAGTTTTCGGCACGCAGTGGTGAGGCCAAGGCCCTAGCTATGAGGCCTGCAAGATGGAAGGAATTGTCATGAAAAAGCGTAACCTCGGTCTGAATGGTCCGGAAGTTTCGGCAATCGGCTATGGCGCCATGGGGGTCTCCGTTGCCTATGGGGACAGCGATGAAGCCCAGGGAATCGAGACGATCCGCTACGCTTTTGACCAGGGCGTCACCTTTTTCGATACGGCCGCCGTGTACGGTTGGGGCGAGAATGAAAAGATCCTCGGCCGCGCCGTCAAAGGATTTCGCGACGAGATCGTGATCGCCTCCAAGTTCGGCTTCACCGAGGATTGGGGTATCGACAGCCGTCCGGAGTTCATCCGCGAGCTCACCGACAGGAGCCTGCGCAATTTGGGTGTGGACCACATCGACATCATGTACCAGCACCGGGTCGATCCCAACGTGCCGATCGAAGATGTGGCCGGCGTGGTCAAAGACCTGATCATTGCCGGCAAGGTGAAGTTTTTCGGCCTGAGCGAAGCCGGCCCCGAAACCATCCGTCGCGCCCATGCCGTGCAGCCGGTCACCGTGCTGCAGACCGAATATTCGGTATTCGAACGGGAGGTTGAGGCGTTGTTCCCCACCTTGCGCGAACTGGGCATCGGCTTTGTGCCCTATTCTCCACTTGGTCGCGGTTTCCTCACCGCCGAGGTCAAGCCAGCTGCAGATTATGCCGAGAACGACCTGCGTCGCAGCGATCCACGTTGGCAACCCGGCAATTTCGAGAAGAACAAGGCCGCGGTCGAGCAGCTCACGGTGCTAGCAAAGTCAAAGGGCGTTACCGTGTCGCAACTGGCTCTCGCCTGGCTGCTGGCGCAGGGCCACGACATCGTTCCCATCCCGGGCACGCGCCGCAAGGAACGCCTAGCGGAGAATATCGGCTCGGCGGCGGTCCAGCTGACGGCAGAAGATCTGGCCCGGATCACGGCAATCCTGCCGGAGGGCGCTGCTGGCGCCCGCTACGCCATGCCGAGCATGATCCCCGAGTGGAAATGATGCCTCATCCTTTTGGTGGCTTGATCACCAAAGGGATACCAGACGATACCCTGCTCCACCGGTCTCGCTGAGCAATCCGCGTCGGCTTATCCGCTTCAGCCATCAATGGCCGCGCTCCGCACACCGGCTGGATTTCCCCAGTTAGGCCGATGCATTGCGCCGGCGTGATCGCTTGCGCCACCGTAATGCCACTGCTTCAAACAGTGTGAGTGGCTGAACTTCACTAGCCTCTTCAAGGCTCACTCGGCGGTTGGCAAGACCTCCATGCCGCGCTCGGCTCTTTGCCGTAGTTGAACCGAGCTATCGCCGAGCACGAGCGGGGTGTCCGCATCAACGGGCAACCCGTCGCAGCTTTGCTGTCACCAGCTGTAGCTCTCGGCCAGGGCTGAGCAAAGCGCAACCAGGCGGATGCTCTAGCCGCGCCCAATTGAGCGTGGCGCATATATTGCGATTTCCGCGCCACATTCGTGTGCTGCAAACTCAAGAGCTCGGGCGGTGCATAACTGAGGCCAAATTCGCTCAGGACCAAAGCCGGTGCATAGTCCAGAGAATTGCCCGCAAATCTTTGCTCGCCAGGAGCATGCCTGGTTATGCAAGCACGGGGGCAAACTCTGGTTGGCACAAGCCTGCGCAGCGCTATATGCACCAGAGCTGGACACAGCCGCAGGAATGCCGAACTAAGAATTAGGGCGTGGTGCCAACGAAGTTTTCCTGCCGGCTCGATGCAAAGCAAGCCTTGGCTCGACTCTGAGGTGCCAAGTCGCCAATCTACGCCCTGATTACCAGGATACCCAGTGAACCTTCATCTACACCTACAACCCGCCCCATCCGCTGCGGAAAACGCCACACCCCTTATTGCGCTGCGGGACGTCGAAAAGACCTATCCGGCGCGCTCCGGCGGCGGCGCCGTCAGTGCTCTGGAAGCCATTACGCTTGATGTTCCCAAAGGCTCCATCTTGGGCGTTATCGGGCGCTCGGGGGCCGGCAAATCGACATTGATCCGGCTGGTCAATGGGCTCGAACGGCCAAGCAGTGGCCGGGTCGTGGTGGATGGTGTCGAGATTTCCGCCCTGCCCGAACATGCCCTGCGCGAGCAGCGCCGCTCCATCGGCATGATCTTCCAGCATTTCAACCTGCTGGCGCGCCGCACCGCCTATGACAATATTGCGCTGCCCCTCGAGATTGCTGGCCTCCCCTCATCCCAGATCAAGGCGCGGATCACCCCCCTGCTCGAGCTTGTGGGTTTGGCCGACAAGGCGCGGCGCTATCCCGCCGAACTGTCGGGCGGCCAAAAGCAGCGCGTCGGCATTGCCCGTGCCCTCGCGACCAATCCCAAGGTGCTGCTGTCGGACGAAGCGACCTCGGCGCTTGACCCGGAAACCACCGAACAAATCCTGGCGCTGCTGCGCCGCGTCAATGCCGAACTGTCCCTGACCGTGCTGCTGATCACCCATGAAATGTCGGTCATCAAGTCTGTCGCGGACCGGGTGGCGGTGATCGATGGCGGCCGGATCGTGGAGGAAAGGTCGACCTTTGACCTCTTTACCCGGCCAAGGCACCCAACAACGCGCAACTTTGTCGCCAGCCTCACGGGCACGGAACTGCCGGCCCATCTTGCCAGCAAGCTTGCCTCAGATTCCGCTGGCGCGTCGCAGGCGCTGGTGCGCCTGACCTTTACCGGTGGCGACGCGGCACAGCCCTTTCTGTCCGTATTGACCCGGCAACTCGATCTGGATCTGGGGATCATCCAAGCCAAGGTCGATCACATCGCGGGGCAACCCTTTGGCACCTTGATCGTGGGGGTCCCGGCCGTTCCCACCCAGGTCGCGGCGCTGGGCGAAGCGGCGCAAAAGCTGGGTCTGGATGTGGAGGTGCTTGGCTATGTGGCCTGAAGTTTTTTCCCCCCAGATCCTCAAGCTGCTGTTCTCATCGGTTGGCCAAACCCTCTATATGGTGGGCGTGGCCGGGCTGATCGGCACCCTGATCGGCCTGCCGCTCGGCGTGTTCCTCGCCACCAGTCGGCGTGGCGAACTCTTTGCCGCCCCCGCGATCAACAACGCGATCGGGCTCGTGGTCAATGCCGCCCGTTCCACCCCCTTCATCATCCTCGTGGTCGCCATCGTTCCCCTGACGCGGCTGATTGCCGGCACTTCCATTGGCACCAGCGCCGCCATCGTGCCGCTGACCATTGCTGCCGCGCCCTTTATTGCCCGCGTCATCGAAGCGGCGATTCGCGGCGTTGATCAAGGTTTGATCGAGGCGGCCCGCGCCATGGGCGCCACGCCGCTCCAGATCGTGCAAAAGGTGCTGTTGCCCGAGGCGTTGCCGGCCATCGTCTCGGCCCTCACGCTCACCGTCGTCAGCCTGATCGGCTACTCGGCCATGGTTGGCGCGGTGGGCGGCGGGGGGCTTGGCGACCTCGGCATCCGCTTTGGCTACCAGCGCTTCATGCCCGACGTCATGCTCGTCGTGGTGCTGGTGCTGATCGTTCTCGTCCAGGGCGTGCAAAGCCTTGGCGACTTCCTCGCGCGCCGGCTCGACAAGCGCGCCCGCTTCTGACTTTCAACAAGGATGCCTCTATGACCAAGACCTTCCTGCCTGCCCTGGCGCTTGCCGTCACGCTCTCAGCTGCGCCAGCCTTTGCCGAAACCTACAAGATCGGCGTCACGCCGGGGCCGCACGCCCAGATCCTCGAAGCAGTTCAGGAAGTGCTGGCACCTAAAGGCATCGAACTCGAGATCACCGAGTTCTCCGACTATGTCGTGCCCAACGAAGCGCTCGCTTCGGGTGAACTGGATGCCAATTCGTTCCAGCACCAGCCCTATCTGGACAACCAGATCAAGGACCGAGGCTACGACATCGTTTCGGTCGCCACCACCGTGAACTTCCCCATCGGCATCTATTCCGAAAAGATCGACTCCATTGAGGATCTCCCCGAAGGCGGCTCGATCGCCATTCCCAACGATCCCACCAATGGCGGCCGTGTTCTGTTGCTGCTGCAGGAAAACGGGGTGATCAAGCTTAAGGACGGCGTCGGCACGGCCGCAAGCGTCGCCGACATCGTGGACAATCCCAAGAACCTCGAAATCCTCGAGATCGACGCCGCCCAATTGCCCCGCACCCTGCCCGACGTCGATGCCGCTGGCATCAACACCAACTATGCCGAACAGGCCGGGCTTGATCCGGTGAACGGCGCCATCCTGCGCGAAGGCCCTGAGGGCCCTTACGTCAACATCATCGCTGTCCGCAGCGAGGACAAGGACGCCGAATGGGTCAAGGCGCTGGTTGAAGCCTACCACTCCGATGAGATTAAAGAGTTCGTCGAGACCACCTTCAACGGCGCCGTCCTGGCGAGCTGGTAAGCCGAACAGGGGCCTCGCCGGGCTTGCTCGGCGACGGCCTCTTCCCCTTGCGGCCAAGCCGGCGTCCATGGCAGGGGTGCGCAGCGCCCCTTAACAGCCGCCGCACCCGGCATCCGGATCCCGCTCATGAACGAAGTCTTCTCCGAACTCGGCGTCTCCATTTTCGAGACCATGTCGCGCCTCGCGGCCGAGCATGACGCGATCAATCTTGGGCAAGGCTTTCCCGAAGACCTGGAGCCGCGCGAGGTGGTCGAGGCCGCCGCGCAGGCCATGCTGGCCGGCCCGCACCAATACCCGCCCATGCGGGGGCTCCCGGCACTGCGCCAGGCCGTGGCGGAGAACGCTAAGCGCCACTTCGGGCTCGAGGTCGATTGGCAGACCGAGGTGATCGTCACTTCAGGCGCCACTGAGGCCCTCGCCGCCGCCTTTCTTGCGCTGCTCAACCCGGGTGACGAGGTCATCCTGCTCGAGCCCGCCTACGACTCCTACCGCCCGCTGGTGCAGCGCGCCGGCGCCAATGTGGTGCCGGTCACCCTCGAAGCGCCGCACTGGACCTTGCCGCGCGAGGCGCTTGAAGCCGCCGTAACCGCCAAAACCCGCGCCATTGTGCTCAACACGCCGATGAACCCGACCGGCCACCTCATGGGGCTCGATGACCTCCAATTCATCAGCGAGCTGATCAACCGGCATGATCTAATTGCCATCTGTGACGAGGTCTACGAACACCTGACCTTCGATGGCCGCCGGCACATTCCACTCATGAGCTTGCCCGCAGCCCGCGCGCGCTGCGTGCGCATCGGCTCGGCCGGTAAGTCGTTTTCGGTCACCGGCTGGAAGGTCGGCTATGTCACCGCTGATGCTCGCCTGCTCGGCCCCATCGCCAGCGCCCACCAATACCTGACCTTCACCACCCCGCCCGCTTTGCAGACCGCCGTCGCTTACGGCCTGCGACTGGACGCCGACTATTTCGACGGATTGCGTAGCAAGCTGCAGCAGCGGCGTGACCTGATGGCCGGATCGCTCCGGCAAGCCGGTTTCAGCGTGCTGGATGCTCAGGGAACCTATTTCCTCAACATCGATATTTCGGCCTATGATCCCCCCGGGGACGATGTCGCATTCGCGCAACGGCTGGTGCGGGAAGCCGGCGTTGCCGCCATCCCGCTATCCGCCTTTCACGGCGACGGCCGCTCCAGCGGCCTCTTGCGCCTGTGCTTTGCCAAGACGCCGCAAACCATCCTCGCCGGCGTCGATCGCCTGCGTGATTGGCGCGCAAACAAGAACTGATCGACATCCCGGGCTGGCTGGTCCAAGCAAGCCAGTCCGCCTGCGCGTTTGGGGCCGTTCCAGTCCAGGCCGAAATCCCGGCAGAATGAGATCGGCTCGTCAAAGCCGGCCAGGAGGGTGACCTTGATTGCCCTCAAACTCGTCGTCTCCCCAGTCTCGGGGAGGACTGCTGCCAAGCTCGTCCCCTCTGTGACCAGCGCTCTCATCAACCATGGGAACAAACCCGGCGGCCAAGGCAAGCACGGTCCCCCATGGCGTCAAGACCTCGACGCTGTCGCGAGGCAGGCTGTGGGTGTCGCCGTAGCCCAGAAAAGACCAGGATTTCATTCCGGCACCCCAGATCAGGAACGGCTGCCCCTCGAGGGTTATCATTGTTCCTTGCGGCAGTGACGCAGCCGGCGCCCTGCGTGTAAGCTTTTGCCGCTTGGGCGAAACCCGTTCGGCATGGAGTTTGGCGTCCAGTTCCTTTGCGGTAGGCGGCTGGTCAAGGCCATGCCCCTTCGCCCAAGCTGCAAGGAAGCGCTTATAGTCTTTGTTGCGGCATTGCGCACAAGGTCGATGCCCGGCCGACAAGGCGGTCGCCTCATCCAGGAAAAAGAGCTCGGTATAGCTGTCGGGGGCCATCAGCTGACGGCGCCGAGTGCCAAAGCAAAGCACACAGGTGACCCAATTGGGGTGACGCCATCGTGCAGTCCCGAGTTCCCTGCCGTCCTTGTGCAGTATTCCACGGTTTCCCATCAAAGCACCCCTTGATGGATCATCGACGATTTCACCATAGGGCGTAACGCGGTTCTGAAGGGGCATGAGACTCCATGACCAATCGGCAGGGTTGAGGTCCTCGACGTCGGCCGCTAGCTCCGGAGGAGCCTGTGGACCTGCTCCATGGATACACTCAATGGAAAAACTCGTCTGCAGCGTCCGCCCGGCCGTTGCATTTTCACCCTAAGCCAATCGGGCAACGAGCCCGGCGTTGACGGCGAGCACATGGGGCGCGCACCTCGGCACGCACCCCTTCAGGAGCCTCAAACAACTCCGCTCCCGCCACTCCGTCCAACTTCGGCTCGCCCGCCAACGATTAATGCCGAAGCTGAACCAGGCGTCCTGGGGTCTAGTGAGCGCCCACAGCCGCTTCTACTTCCGCCAGACTGTGTCCGGTCAGGTCCTTGTCGAGTTCGCCGAGCAGGATGGCTGACAGGGACTTGTGGTATCGCTTGCGGAACTCGCCCAGGGAACGGGGAGCGGCAACAATAACCATGTTTTTGACGGCGCCACTCAGCGCCATGCCGTTGAGCACGTCGACAACGCCAGCGGAAAATCCGTCTTCTGCTTGCTGACCATTGTCTGGGTTGGACGAGCTGCTTTGATGTCCACCCGAACCGGAGCCGCTTGCATCCACGGACGCCTTTGGCTCGGCGGCCAGCTGCAGGCGGCCTTCATCTCCTGTGTTCCGGAACAGGTTCAGTTTTTCGCCGTCAGCAACGGCAACAATCGTGCCATGGGGCAACTGCATATTGTTCTCCTTGGGGTCCCACACTAACAGGTGAAACTGCATCCCGTTCCTTGCCCGTAGTAACTGGCCGGCCTCGTTCGTCATGGATTGCATGAGCAGACCATCGCGGACGGCACAGTCACATCCGTGTTCAGATGGCTTTGCTAAGGCCGTCACCGAAAGGAGGAACATGCCATGAAAGTCGTTGCCAACATTGATTTCGACGGGAATTGCCGAGAAGCCTTCACCGCCTATGCGAGCATTCTTGGTGGCGAGATCCGCGCCATGATCAGTCACCGCGACATGCCCGAACTTGCGCCGGGCATCTCCGAGGACCGTCTTGACCGGATCGTGCATGCATGGATCGAGATCGGCGATCAGGCTCTGATGGGCCAGGACATGCAGGATTTTTCAGGCCGCAGCGGCTACAGCGTCACCATTGCCGCCGATTCCGTCGAGCAAGCCCGCCGCATCTTTATGGCGCTGTCCGAGGGAGGAACGTCGCTCATGCCCTTCGAGCCGCAGCCATGGTCACCGGGCTTTGGCATGACGATGGATCGCTTTGGTGTCACCTGGGTCATCGACTCGCCGGCCGCAGACTGATCAGGCGCCCTGTACCCAGCCCCCTCGCAAGGGGCTAGGGAAGGCCAGCGAACTGAAACGGTTCGGCAGGCTGGAATTGATTGTTGGCCCTGTCCGAATAGATGTTCATCTCGTTGGGGCCCAGATCAAGCTTCATCACCTTGCCACTGGCTGAAAGATCGAGCTTGGCTATATCGACCCAGAAGATATTGGGCGTCATTGCCGATTCAAAGAAGTAGCGCTTGCGCTTGTGGTCCGAAACCGTGCGCCAGCGCGTGGAGGAAATATTGGGCTGATCGGGCGTGCTGATGCCAAAGGGCACCGACACATTGCGGATCACGCTGAAGGCAGCCGCGATGGTTTGCACCGGATCGTCGGTCTTGGGAATGGCCTGCACGTAAAAGGAAGCGCGCGCGAAGCGGTCCGACGCCCGGTTCGTGCCGGGCAGAAACACGGTGCCGCCGATCTGCTCCCAATATTCCTCCATCGCCAGCTGCTTTTCGAAGATCGGTGAATTGGTCATCACCTGATAATCGCGGCTGTGGTGGATGACCTGCTTGCCACCGACATATTCGATGATCGCGCTGTCCCCACTGGCATCCGACAAGGCCAGGTGCAGGGTGGCCATCCTGTCGTCGCCCGGCACTTTGTCCGTGACGATGACAAAGGGCTGTTGCGCCAGCGCCTCGACCGCTTCCTGCACCGACGCAAAATTGTCGAGCACATACTGCGTCCAGGCGGCGATAGTCAGGCCTGGCCGCGTGCCGTCATAATCGGGATAGGTGGATTCGGCCAGCCACAGCAGATTGGCAACGAGGCCCGCCTCGTTCATCCCGTCCGTAGTCGAGTTGTCATGGGCCGAAGCGACAACGCTGCCATAGCGGGAGGTCCACTGGATCGAATTGGGCCCTGCCTGGCCCGAGCGCTGCATTGCCTGCGGGAACGCCCAAAGATCGGTGGCGATATCGGTTTTCCAGTCCATGGAGCGTCCGGTCACGACCTGATCGTCTCCCCCCAGATAAACAAACCGCGTGCACATGCTGGCCTCCACACAGATGGAGCCGGTTCATTACGCCCGTGCCGTTTGACCACTCATAATCGCCGGCAAGCAAATCTACTCGATTGCCGGATACTTGCTTCCTTGATAGGCCCAAGCCGTCCGGCGGCTTCCCGGCATGGTTCCCTGTTGCGGACATCAGCACCTGTATCAGCAGTGTTGGTCCTGAATTGTTCACGTGAAACAGCAACAAGGTGACACGGGCAATCAACAAAATTACCGATAATATGTACGTTTTGTTCGTACATGGAGCCTACTGGGACAGCAGTCTCCGATTGGAAACGGCACCTCCCCTATAGGCGATGACCATGTCGACTGAGTTGAACGCTGAGCTGTCCGAAATTGCCGAAGCACAAAGGATGGCCAAGCTGGGCTTTTGGTCCTGGGAGCCTCACACCGGCAAGTTCTCCTGCTCGGAGGAGGTTTTTCACCTGCTGGGACGTGACCCCGCCACGTTCCAGGTCACGCTGCAAAGCAGTTTGGAGTGCATCCATCCCGATGACCGGGAGGCCGTCCGGGAGAACCTGCGGGCAACAATCGACAAACGGCAGCCGCACAGCACCCAGGCACGGGTTGTTCTGGGTGACGGTCAGTTCCTGCACTTGTGGTCCAGGACCCAACCTGTCCTGGGCACCAACGGAGAGGTCATCGAGGTCAAGGGGATCTGCCAGGACGTCACTGCCCGGGTGCTCGCCGAGGCTGCCCTGCGCGAAAGCGAGGACCATTACCGCCATGCGATTGAACTGAGCCCGCAAATCCCCTGGACCGCCGACGTTGACGGCAACCTGCTGGAAATCGGCCCCCGCTGGCCCAGACTCATTGGCATGACCCGCGAAGAAACGCTGGGGAAAGGCTGGTCCAGGGCACTTCACCCGGACGACGTGGACGCAGCGGTGGCATCCTGGCAGTCCGCAGTAACCTCAGGGCAACCGCTCGACATCGAGTATCGCGTCCGCCGCCGCGATGGCAACCACACCTGGATCCGCGTCCGGGCTGCCGCTCGGCGCGACTCGGAAGGTCGCGTGGTGCGTTGGTATGGTACCGCCGAAGATGTCCAGGCCTACAAGGCGGCGGCCAGCGCACTCAAGGAGAGCGAAGCGCGTCTCGCAGCATTGCTTGAAAGTACCGGCAACTGTGTGGTCGTTGTCGACGGGAACTGGCGTGTGACCTATCGCAACCAGCGGGCGCTCAATGCCACGGGTAAACCGGGAAACTTGCGGCTCGGCCAAACCCTGTGGAAGGCGCTGACGCTTGATCCTGACAGCGAGTTTCGCCAGCGCCTGCAAGCGGTAGCCGAGATCAGGCAGCCGGCGGAATTCGAGACCTTCGTTCCAGGGCTCAATGTCTGGTTCGAGGTCTATGTCAGCCCCTATGGGGACGGGCTGTCGATATTTTTCCGGGACATCACCGAGGTAAGGACAGCGAGGGACAGGATCGCCCATCTCGCCCACCACGACGCCCTCACTGGATTGTCGAACCGGGCGCATTTCCTGCAGCGCCTCGACCGCGACCTTGATGCTGCTGTCCGCAACGGCGGAAGCGTGGCTGTGGTTTATCTTGATCTCGACGACTTCAAGGACATCAACGACACCCTTGGGCATGCCGCGGGCGACGCTCTGCTCACGACCGTCGCCAAACGGCTTGAAGCCGTTGTTCCGGGATGCGTGGCTCGTATCGGTGGGGACGAATTTGCCGTTCTGCAAACCGCCGATGTCAGCGAGACTACCCTGGCGGAGTTGACCTTGAGGATGCGGGACGTGCTGGCAGAGCCCGTTTCCTACCTGGGGGCCGAACTGTCATGCAAAGCCAGCTTCGGCATTGCAATGTATCCCCAGAGCGACCCGCAGCCGGCCGAGCTGATGAAGAACGCCGACATGGCTTTGTATGACGCGAAAAATTCCGGCGGCAACCGCCTGGCTTTTTTCAACCCAGCCGCCAGGCACCGGCTCCAACGGCGTGTGTCGGCGCTGTCATGCGCCCGAGACGCGCTTGAGCGCGACGCCGTCTTCCCTTTTTATCAACCCAAGGTTTCGCTGAGTACCGGCGAGTTGTGCGGGTTCGAAGCCCTGCTGCGCTGGAGTTCGCCCCGCCACGGCGTCCAGCCACCGGGCCTGATCAAGGAAGCCTTCGACGATCCGCTGCTTTCGGTCGCCTTGGGCAAGCGCATGCTGCAGCGGGTCGTTGCCGATATGAAGCTCTGGCGGGATCAAGGCATCGATTTTGGCAGCGTCGCCATCAATGTTTCGGCCCAACAATTCTTCCGGATGGACCTGGCAACCACCATTCTGAAATCGCTCCAGACAGCTGGACTTCCGGCGAGTTGCTTTGAGATCGAAGTGACCGAAACGGTGTTCCTCGAAGACGACTCAGGGACAGTCGCTCGTTCCCTGCAGCGTCTGCAGGAAGGCGGCGTGAGCAGTTCTCTGGACGATTTCGGCACCGGATACGCGTCCCTGACCCATCTGAACAAGTTCCCGGTGAGCTGGCTCAAGATCGACCAGTCTTTTGTCAAAAATCTCGGCGTGGATCCCAACGCAACGGCCATCGTCAAGGCAGTCATCGGCTTGGCCCATGCGCTTGGCATCAAGGTCGTTGCCGAAGGCGTGGAAACGACTGAGCACTGGGACATCCTGCGCACCAACAGCTGTGATGTTGCTCAGGGATATTTGTTGGCAAGGCCGATGGCCGCGGAGCGCGTGCCCTATTACGTCAGGCACTTAGCAAGCTCCATGGAACTCGAAGCAACCTACGACCGCTCGAGTGCAAGTTCCGCCTGACCCTGCGCGAGTTGCACATGGGGTGTGGCCTATCGAGGAGGTAACGGGGTAACCCCGGTTTTACCGGGCCCCGACCCTGCCGCCCTTGTCCCGGTGCAACGCAAAAAACAGCGGCTCCAAGCCCCGGCAATCCATCATGCCGAGCAGGAGGTCCGGGGTGACCCTCCGGAACGAGTCGATAATGGGCTGCCGGTCATAGATCATCGACAAGGTAGGCACACCCCGGCAGGTAAGCGTCCGCAAGCGCGCACTGGGTTTATCCGTCGCCATGGCGCGATAGCCCAGCCGGAACAGCAACCGGACGGGGCCCAGCCGTTGCAGGCGGGCTGTAAGGCCGAGGGCAAGAATGTCCTGCTGTTGCGCGGCATTTCGGTCAACAGCCGCTGGTCATCGGCCGCGTGCTCGCCAGCACCACCGCTCCTGCACCCGCACTGATCCACTGGGATCGTTCCTTCCACAAGCTCGGCAGCTAAGGGCGGCAACCCCGTCCTGGGGTCGTCCATGTCGCCACCGCTCAAACCGTCTCGGCTGTGTCCTCGCTGCTCTCGCTCAGCCGATCATCGGTGAACTGCGACCACACGGCCATGAACAGCGCCGCAACCAGCGGTCCCAGCACAAAGCCGTTTGCCCCGAACAAGGACAAACCCCCGATCGTGGAAATCAGCACCACATAGTCGGGCAGCCTGGTTTCGCGGCCCACAAGCACGGGCCGCAGGAAGTTGTCGATCATGCTGATCACCAGCGCACCAACAAGAACGAGGATGATCGCCTTGGTGATCTCGCCGGTCAGGCCGAGATAAACAGCAAACGGCGCCCAAACCAGAAAGGCGCCAACCGCCGGCAGCAGCGACAGCACCGCCATCACCACGCCCCAAAGCAGCGGCGCTTCGATGCCAAGCAACCAGAACGTAACCCCACCAATCCCACCTTGGGCAAGGGCGATCAGCACATTGCCCCGCACCGTCGCCTTGACCACCGAAACGAACTTGGCGGCAATGTCGTCGGTCCGGGTGCGGTCAAGGGGAACTGAGTTGCGGATCATCAGCACCAGGGACCGGCCATCCCGGAACAAAAAGAACAACAGGTAAAGCATGATCGCGAGGCCAATAACGAACTGTAGCGTGCCTTGCCCGATGCCAAGGGCGCCGCTGGCAATGGTTTGGCCGGTGTTGGAAAGGGCTGAAAGCACGCCGTCCTGGATCTCGCGCAGATTGCCCAGATTCATGTCGGCCAGGGCCTTGTTGGCAAAATCCGGCAAAACCGCCTGTACCTGGGCCAAGGCATCGGCGAGGCTAAAATCGCTTTCTCGAAGCCGCCGGATCAAGGATGAGACTTCAATAGAGAAGGACGCAATGACCAGGCTGGCCGGGATCAAAACCACGCAGATACAGGCCAGTACGCTGACTACGGCCGCAAGGCTGCGCCGGCCGCCGAACCAAACGGTCAAGCGCCGCTGCAGCGGATTAAACAGGATCGCCAGGATCACCGCCCACAAAATGGCGCTGTAATAGGGCAGGAGCAGCCAAACAAAGGCTGCAGTGATCGCGACCACCAATGCCACGAAGCTGATGTTTTGAATGCCTTGTCTCGACATCGATGGAGCCCTTTTCGGTTCGCCTTCTGCAGCTGCTGCCAAGAGCGTGCGTACTGAACCCCCGAGGCGCCAGCTTCGATCCCCAGCAGTTGAGGTCCTTCACCGCGACCTGGGCGCGGGCCGTGCTCGCCCGCCCTCATTGTGGCTGCAATGGACGCACACCGCCGTTCCGGGTAGCCTCCGCCCATGATCTCGCAACCCGACCTTTTCGGCTCGCCTGGGCCGGTGCTCCCTGAGGGCTTCCGCTATTTTCCTGACGCCATCCCGCCTGCCATGCAGGAGGACGTCCTCGGGCAGGTGCGGCAACTGCCGTTCCAGGCCTTCGACTTCCATGGCTTTGAAGGCAAGCGCCGGGTGGTTTCCTTTGGCTGGCGCTATGATTTTTCGACCGAACGGCTGGCGCGGACTGACCCTGTTCCCCCTTTCCTTTTGCCGCTGCGCGATCAGGCGGCGGCCTTTGCCGGCATCGAGCCGGACCGGCTGCAACAGGTTCTCGTCACCGAATATGGGCCGGGTGCACCTATCGGCTGGCACAAGGACAAGGCCGTCTTTGGATCCATCGTGGGGGTATCGTTGCTGTCGGCCTGCACCTTCAGGCTCCGGCGCAAGGCGGGCGCCAAATGGGAGCGCGTCTCGATCACCGCCGAACCCGGCTCGGCCTATCTGCTCTCGGGCGCGGCCCGGACCGAATGGGAGCACTCCATTCCACCCGTGGAGCAAACCCGGTTTTCCCTCACCTTCCGCGAGCTGCGCAACCAGCCCTAGCAGCCCATCGCAACAACAAAGGGGCAGGTCTTGCCTGCCCCTTCCTGTCTTATTCGGCCGCAACAGCCGGCGCGCTGGCGGCGGCGGGCGCAATGGGCTCATCAACCCCGATGCGCTTGGGCTTGGCCCGCACCAGCTTCATGATGAACACGAACAGCACCGGCACAAACAGCACTGCCAGCAGCGTGGCGGCGATCATGCCGCCCAGCACCGTCGTGCCGATGGCGTTCTGGCTCGAGGAGCTGGCGCCCGTGGCGATCGCCAGGGGTACCACGCCAAGGGTAAAGGCCAGCGAGGTCATGATGATTGGCCGGAACCGCAGATGGGCCGCCTCGATCGTGGCCTCCAGCAACGGCTTGCCCTCGGCCCAGCTATCCTTGGCGAACTCGATGATCAGGATCGCGTTCTTGGCGGAAAGGCCGATAATGGTGATGAGGCCCACGGTGAAATACACGTCGCTCGCCATGCCGCGCAGCATCACGGCAAGCACCGACCCGATCACCCCCAGCGGCACCACCAGCATCACCGACAGCGGGATCGACCAGCTCTCATAGAGTGCGGCCAGCAGCAGGAACACAAAG
This sequence comes from Devosia sp. Z11_6, assembly GCF_058133665.1. Taxonomy (NCBI): domain Bacteria; kingdom Pseudomonadati; phylum Pseudomonadota; class Alphaproteobacteria; order Hyphomicrobiales; family Devosiaceae; genus Devosia; species Devosia sp. Z11_6. The sequence goes on along the minus strand of NZ_JBYUNQ010000002.1, from coordinate 578,869 downwards.
GCCACGGTCAGGGCCATCAGGAACATGCTTTGCGAGCCCGACTGGATTTCCTGGAGGGTCTGGCCCGTCCATTCAAAACCAAAGCCGGCCGGCAACTGGGCGGCAAGCCGCTCCATCTCGGCAATGGCATCGCCCGAGGTAAAGCCCGGGGCCGCCGAGCCCGCGATGCGCACCGCCGGATAGCCATTATAGCCCACGATCTGCGCCGGCCCGAGCCGCCAATCGGCCTTGGCAAAGGTCGACAGCGGCACCATGCCCCCGTTGGAATTGCGCACGGTGAGGTTGAGCAGATCGCTCACATCCATGCGCTGCCCGGCATCGGCCTGCACCGTCACGCGCTGCATGCGCCCCGCATTGGGGAAGTCGTTCACATAGGCCGACCCCAGATTGGTGGAGATGGTCGAGCTGATATCGGCAAAGCTGACGCCAAAGGTATTGGCCTTTTCACGATCCACGATCAAATTGATCTGCGCCGTGTTGGGCATGCCCTCGACGCGCAATCCCCGCAGCACCGGGCTTTGCGACGCCAGCCCCATCAACTGCTGACCGGCGGCGGCAAGCGCCGCCTGTCCCTGCGATCCACGATCCTGCAAGCGGAAGGTGAACCCGTTTGAGGTCCCGAGCCCGGCAATGGGCGGGGGCGACAGCGCAAACGAGATGGAGTCGCGCAGGCCGAACAACTGACCATTGACCCGATTGGCGATGGCGTCGGCGGAGTTGTTTTCGTCGCGCTCCTTCCAATCCTTGAGCGTGATGAAAGCCAGGCCCGCATTGTCGCCGGCGCCCGAAAAGCTGAAGCCGTTGATGGCGATAATGTCTTCCACCGCGTCTTCGGCGAGGAAAATGCCTTCCACCTGCTTGGTGATCTCGGCCATGCGGTTATTGCTGGCCCCTGGAGGCGCCTGCATGTCCGCGATCAAAAAGCCCTGGTCTTCACTGGGCAAAAACGAGGTGGGCAATTGCATATAGGCCCAGCCCAGCCCGACAATCAGCGCCAGGTAGATCACCATGAACCGGCCGGTGCGCCGCACCATCCAACCCACGCCCTTGGAATAACCGCCCGTGGCGCGATTAAAGGTGCGGTTGAACCAGCCAAACGGCCCGCGCTTTTCGTGGTGCCCCGGCTTGATCGGCTTGAGCAGCGTCGCGCACAACGCCGGGGTGAGCGACAAGGCCAGAATGCCCGAAAAGATGATCGAGATCACCATGGTCAGGCTGAACTGCTGGTAGATCACGCCCACCGCGCCTGACGTAAACGCCAGCGGCACGAACACGGCCGACAGCACCAGCGTGATGCCGATAATGGCACCCGAGATCTGCTTCATCGCCTTGCGCGTGGCCTGGAGGGGCGGCAGCCCTTCCTCGGCCATGATGCGCTCGACATTTTCCACCACCACGATGGCGTCGTCGACGAGAATGCCGATGGCGAGCACCATGGCAAACATCGTCAGCACATTGATGGAAAAGCCCGCCGCCAGCATCACCGCGCAGGTGCCCGCCAGCGCCACCGGCACCACCAGGGTCGGGATCAGCGTGTAGCGGAAGCTTTGCAGGAAAATGAACATCACCACAAAGACCAGCGCCATGGCCTCGATCAGGGTGTGGATCACCTTCTCGATCGAGACTTCCACAAAGGGCGCGGTGTTGTAGGGAATGCGGTATTCGACCCCCGGCGGGAAGAACTGGGCGAGCTCCTCCATCTTGTGTTCCACCGCTTCAGCGGTCGCCATGGCATTGCCGCTGGGGGCCAACTGCACGGCAAAGGCCGCCGCCTGCTGGCCGTTGATACGGGTGGAAAAGCCATAGCTCTCCGCCCCGATCTCGATGCGCGCCACATCGCGCAACCGCACCGAAGAGCCATCAGGATTGGCGCGCAACACGATCGAGCCAAAAGCCTCGGGCGTCGATAATTGCCCGCTCACCAGGACGCTGGCGGAAATCTGCTGCGTCAGCGGATTGGGCTGCGCTCCGATCCGGCCGGCCGCCACCTGGGCGTTCTGGCTGGCAATCGCCGCGGTCACATCGGCCGAGGTCAGGTTCAACCCCAGCATTTTGTCAGGGTCGAGCCAAACGCGCATGGCGCGCTGCGAAGCAAACACCTGCGCCCGGCCAACGCCCTCGATGCGGGCGATTTCGCTGGTCACATTGCGGCTGAGATAATCGCCCAGCCCCACGGCATCCATCTTGCCGTCGGTGGACACGAGCGCCACCATCATCAAAAAGCCCGAACTGGCTTCCTGCACCTGCACGCCCAGCCGGGTCACGATCTGGGGCAGCCGGGATTCCACCCGCCGCACCGCGTTCTGCACGTCAATCGACGCGTTGGCCAGCTCGGTGCCGGTCTCGAAAGTGGCATTGATCGTGATCATGCCCGACGCATCGGACGTCGATTCAAAATAGATCAGTCCCTCGACGCCATTGAGCTCGTCCTCGAGCGGGCGCGTTACGCTCTGGTAGATTTCTTCCGGCGAAGCGCCGGGATAGGTGGCGTAAACCGAGACCTGGGGCGGCGCCACATTGGGATATTGCGCCACTGGCAGATTGGGGATGGCGAGCACGCCGGCCACCACGATGAAAATCGCGACGACCCAGGCGAAAACCGGCCGCTCAATAAAAAACCCAGCCATATCAGTCCTCAGTTCGCCTTGGCGGCGTCAGCCACTGGCGCTTGCCATTCTTGCGGGTTGACCGTCGCGCCCGGCCCGATCTTCTGGAAGCCCTCCACCACGACCTTGTCGCCGACCTCAAGACCCTGCGCGATGAGGTAGCGGTTGCCGAGCGAGCGGCCGACCTGCACCACCCGCAGCTGCGCAACATTGTCTTCGCCCACCACGTAAACCTGCGAATTGCCACCGGCATCGCGCAGCAGCGATTGCTGCGGCACGGTGATCGCATCCTGGTCGAACGCCTGTTCGATCAGCACGCGCACATAAAGCCCTGGCAACAGATCGCCATCGGGATTGGGTATCTCGGCCCGCATCGTCACCTGGCCAGTGCTGGCATCCACCGCCGCTTCCTGGAACAGCAGCTTGCCCTCATGGGGATATTGGCTGCCATCATCGAGCTTGAGCGTGACCCTGGCTGCGTCCTCGCCGGCGCTGACCAGCGTGCCATCTTCCAGCGCACGGCGCAGGGCGATGAGTTCGCCCGAGGACTGGGTGAAATCGGCATAAACCGGATCGAACTGCTGGATGGTCGCGAGGCTCTCGGGGCTATTGGCCGTGACCAGCGCCCCTTCGGTGATCAAGGCCCGCCCGATGCGCCCACTGATCGGCGCCCGCACTTCGGTATATTCGAGATTAAGCCGTGCCCCCGCCAGATTGGCTTCGGCCGCCGCCACATTGGCATTGGCCTGCGCCAGGGCAGCCGTTGCGCTTTCCAGCACCTGCTGGCTGGCCACATTTCGCTCGCGCAGCGTATTTTGCCGCTCGGCCTGCTGGCTCGCCTGCAACTGCCCCGCCTTGGCGCTGGCCAGGTTGGCCTCGGCACTCGCGACCTGCACCGCAAAGCTGGCCGGATCGATGCGGTACAGCACATCGCCCCGCTCCACCTGGCTGCCCTGCTCGAACACCCGCTCCACGACAATTCCCGACACCCGCGGCCGCACCTCGGCGATCCGGGTGGGCACGATGCGGCCCGGCAACTCATTGACCAGCGCCACCCGCTCGGGCTTGACCGTCAAAACGCTCACCCCGGCCGGCGGCATCGCCGGCGGAGCCGCCGCTTCAGATTGTCCATCAGCATCGCTGCAAGCGGCAAGAACGGCTACCAGCCCGATGGCCAAGGCGGCCCCGGATACGCGTTTCACAAAGTTCACGGGAGTTGTAGTCCTGGTTGGTCAGAAGATGGTGGTGGGTTCAGTGGGGGTCGAGATCGTCCAGCTGCGCCAGCTTGCCGATCTCGGCGAGCAGCTCCTGCCGCTCGCCATCGGGCCAGCTATGGGTGCCAAACCATTCGAGCGAGCGCATGCCCTCAAGCGCGAGGAATGCCAGCCGCGCGCCCGCCGTGGCGCCGGGGGCTGAAACCGCCTGAATCTCGCGTTCATAGTGTTCGCTGATGACCTTGGTGAGCTCAAGATCATTGGTAAGCGAGGCGCAAAGATTGCGCGCCACGGCCCGCTGTTCTTGCGGCAGGGCGGCCATTGTCAGTTCCACATGGGCGGCAATGCGCCCTGAGGCGCCCTGGACCGGCTGATCCAGTTCGGCTTGGTCGAGCATGCGCTGCCATTCGTTGAAACGGCGTTTGACAATGAGGCGGATCAGGTCCTGCTTGCTGCCGCAATCGCGCACGACGCTGCCCTTGCTGATCCCCGCCTCAACCGCGACGTCCTCAAGGGTGAAATTGGCCGCGCCATTCTGGGCGATGACGCGCTCGGCCGCGTCGAGGATGGTGTTTTCCTCGATAGTCCTGTGGCGCGCCATGACCAACCCCGATTAATTCCTGAACAGTCAGCTATTATTGCTGGCGGACCCTGTCAAGCGTAGCGCGGCGCGGTCGGTTACCGCGGGCAAAGCAGCGCCACACCACCCCGCCACCGCTACCAAGCCCGCACCCGCATTCGCTCCGGCGCTTGATATCCGTCAGCCGCGCCGCTCGCCCTATTGCTAGAAATGAACTGGAATTGGCGTGGTCCGGCCGCTTCCGGCCGTCCTCACCGCGAGCGGAACACGGGAGCTTGGGGTGCAATCGAGGGGGTGGGGCACAGCTGTCTTTTTAGCCGTTGCCCTCCCCGGCTGCGCCCGCGTCCCTCACGCCCCATCCGTGCCCATTTTCGGCTCCTATTTTCCCGCCTGGGTAATCTGCGCCGTAGCCGGCATCATCATTGCGGTGATGATCCGCGCGCTCTTCATCCTGCTCCATATCGATCAAAACCTGCCCGCCCCGCCCCTGGCTTATCTCTGCTTGTCGATCAGCGCCGGCATCGGCTGCTGGCTCCTCTGGTCGGGATATCTGTGATGCTGGCAAAGATCTTCGGCAGATTGGTCGGCTATGCCATCTTCATCCTCACCGCCGGGATGATCTATCTGGCCTGGAGCGAGGGTGCCGCCAATCCCAGCTCGGATTTCGCCGAGATCGATGCGCCCCTCGTGCAGATTTCCCCCAATGTGCCGGGCCGCATCATCGAGATCCCGGTCAGCAACAACGCCGCCGTCAGCAAAGGCGATACCCTGTTCCAGATCGATCCGGAGCCTTACCGGTTGCGACTTGAACAAGCCCAGGCCGAGCTGCGCGCCACTCAATCCGAACTCGCCCAGGGCGAGCGCAACATTTCGGCCGAACAAGCCAATGCCGATGTCACCCAAAAACAGATCGAGCGCGCCCAGTACAATTCGGACCTCGCCAAGCAGACCCTTGACCGGCTCGAGCCCCTGCTCAAGCGCGGCTTTGTCACGGCCCAGCAGGTCGATGAAGCCCGCACCGCCTACAACGATTCCCTGGTGAGCCTCGAGCAGGCACTTCAGCAATCCCAAGGCGCCACCGAGGTGATCGGCACGGTGGAAACGCGGCAAGCCCAGGTCGAAACCGCCACCGCCACCGTGGCCCTGGCGGAACGGGACCTCGCCAACACCACCGTGCGCGCGCCCATCGACGGCATCATCTCGGGCCTCACCATGGCGCCAGGCGAATATGTGCTGACCGGCGTGCCCGCCTTTGCCATGATCGACACCTCCAAATGGGAAGCGGTGGCGTTTTTCCGCGAAACCGAACTGCCCAATATCTCTCTCGGCGATGAGGCCGATGTCTACATCATGGCCGATGCCGAGTTGAGTGTGCGCGCCACGGTCACGGCGATCGGTTGGGGCGTCCGCTCCACCGATGAAACCACCATTCTGGGGCTACCCGTGCTGGCCAATTCACTCAATTGGGTAAAGGTGGCCAAGCGTTTCCCGGTTTATCTGGAAATGCATGAGCCGCCCTCCTCACTGCTGCGCGTCGGGGCGTCGGCAGTTGTTGTCGTGGACAGACCTTCGGATCGCCGCGATGCTCCCCGTCAGCCCTAGGCCCAGGCTTGGCGACGTCTTGATCGAAGAACTGCGCCCCCATCAAGGGCGGCTTGGCGCGTCCCTGCGCACCGCGCTCTGCTGCGTGATCGTCGTGGTGCTCTCCATGAGCCAACAGGTGCCCGAAGCGGCCTTGTCCTGCTATCTCGTGTTCTTTGCCAGCCGCAACAATGCTGCCAGCGGCATCGCTATTGCCTTGGCCCTCATCATGGCCGCAAGCGTCGGCATCGCGCTCGGCGTCCTGGTGCTCGATATCGCGGCCGACGAACCTATGGTGCGCCTCGCGCTCGTTGCCGCCTTCACCTTTGGCGGCATGTATTTCTCCGTCGCCACCTCCGCCGGCTCCATTGCTGCCACGGTCGGCTTCGTCTTCGCTTTTGTGCTCACCCTTAACGATTTCGTGCCCATTCCGGGCCTGCTGGTCCGCGGGCTGAGCTGGATGTGGGTTGTGGTGTTCTTCCCCATGGCGACCCTGGTTCTGGTCAATGCTCTGATCGGTCCCAATCCCAACACCATGGTGCGCCACGCCATTGGCAAGCGCCTGCGCACCGGCGCCAGGGCGCTGCGCGGCGAGGCCGGGGCGGGCGCTGCGGCCCTTGCTCTTCTGTCCGAAGAACCCGAGGAAGGCGATGAACTGGCTTCCCCCATCCAGCTGGCTGCCCTGCTCGGCTATGCCAGCAGGGGTGAAGCCGCGCGCCTTGGTGCGACCCTTCCCGCCAGCGAAACCCTGCTCCTCGCCACGCTCGATGCGCCCCGCGATCCCGCGCTCGCCGCCGATCTCGAGCGCCTCGCGGTCCTGATCGAAGAACGAGCCCCCCACCGGGGCGGCTGGCAACCCAGGGCCTCCTCCCCCGCAACCCAGCCGCTGGCCGAAGCGGCCGACCGGCTGGCCGATCTCTGGAGCGGACGCACGCCCCTGCCGCCCAGCCCCGATCCCAGCCTTGAGCTAACGGGCGGCGACACCTTTACCAACCCCGCCTATCTGCAGTTCGCCCTCAAGACCACGCTCGCGGTTTTTATCACCTACGCCATCTACACCGCCCGCGACTGGTTCGAAGTGCATACCGCCATGATCACCTGCTTTTACGTAGCGCTCGGCACCACCGGCGAAACCCTCCACAAAGCCACCCTGCGCATCATCGGCTGCCTCATTGGCGCGGTCATGGGCGTCGGCAGCATCCTCTTTCTCATGCCGCACATGACCGATATCGGCCAGCTCATGCTGCTGGTGGGCGTCTGCAGCTTCATTGCCGCCTGGGTCGCCAATGGCTCGAGCCTCATTCAATATGCCGGCTGGCAGATGGCGCTGGCCTTTTTCCTCTGCACCCTGCACGGCTTTGGCCCCTCGCTCGATGTCGGGGTCGCCACCAACCGCGTGCTCGGCATCCTGATCGGCAATGTGGTGGTGGCCATTGTTTTTCTGTCCTTCTGGCCCACCAGCGTTGCCGGCGTCATCGCCGGCCATCTCTCCCATGCCCTCCAAAGCCTCGCCACGGCCCTCCGGCGCCCCACGCCCGGCGCGGCCGAGCCGGCCACCGAGATTGCCGAAGCCCACCGCCTCACCCTGATCTCGGTGTTCGAGCCCGAATGGCTGCGCCTCAGCTCGCCCGTCCTGCCCCATGTAGCCACCATCCTCGAAGCCAGCCAGCGCGCCGTACCCGAGATCGCGCGTCTGCAGCTGCTGCGCCAGACCGGGTGCTTCCTGCATGGCGCCCCGCGCAGTGTCAAAGCAGCAACGCTGGCGCAGGAAGCGTCTGTGGGCGGGTTTTTAAAGACTGCCGCCGATGCTATCCTCGAGCCTGCCCCGGAGGCCCGGACCATGCTCGACCAGTCGTTGCATCAAGCCTTCCAGTCGCTGCATCGCCTCGAGCGGCTGGAGCGCAAGGCGCCTCGCCGGGCCCGCTGGCGCGCCGACCTGGAGGGCGCCATCCACTCCTATCAGAAATTGCTGCTCGGTTTTGCTCGAACGCTCGAGGCAATCTAATGCTTGTGCACCGGCTCCCCCACGTCCTGGCTGTTCTGCTGATGGGGGTGGGGCTGGCCAGCTGCTCCCCCTCCTCCCTCAATCTCGCGCCTGCCAGCGCCACCACGCCTTATAATGGCGTTGCGGGCATGCCGGCGCTGGACAAGGGCACGCGGAACTTCGCGGCGGCGCCCGACCCCAGCATGCCCATCGTGGTGACGACGCCCACGCTCAATTCCTCCACCACCTACAGCCTGCCCCAGCTCATCAACATCGCCCAGCTCGCCAGCCCCGCCACCCGCGCCGCCTGGCAGCGGGCGCGCGAAGCGGCCGCCGCCACCGGGGTGGCCGAAGCCACCTATCTGCCCGTGCTGTCAGCCGATGTTTTAGCCGGCTTTGCCGCCACCTCCACTACCGCCCCGGGCCTGCAAACCGAGATCCTCGACGTCCCCATCGACATCCCCAACGGCACCATCACCACTTCGGGCGTGCAAGTGGTGCCCGCGCTCGCCATCGAATGGCTCCTGTTCGACTTCGGCTCGCGCGACGCAGCGCTGGCCAGCGCGCAACAGCTGTCCTTTGCCGCCAATCTGGGCTTCACCCTCGCCCACCAGAAGCTGATCTACGATGTCAGCAACGCTTATTACCAATACAACGCCGCCAGGGCGCAGACGCGGATCAATCGCGAAGCCCTCGACAATGTCAAAGTTGTCCTCGCCGCCGCCGAGGCCAAGCTGAAACAGGGCCTCGCCACCACAATGGAGGTCGCTCAGGCCAAGCAGCAGGTGGCCCAGGCCGAGTTCGACCTCACCCAGGCCGTCGGCCAGGAGCGGAGCACGCAATCCATGTTGCTGGGGGCCATGGGCGTGTCGCCCCTCACCAACATCAAGGTGCAGGACATCAGCAACAAGCCGCTGCCGAGCAAGCTGCCCGCCAATCTTGACCGGCTGATCATCGCGTCCCTGCAGCGCCGCCCCGATGTCCAGGCAGCCTTTGCCCAGATGAAAGCCAGCGAACAGGGCATCCTCGCCGCCCAAGCCAATTTCATGCCCAAAGTGGCGCTGACCGGCAATCTCAGCGCCGTTCTCGGCAGCTATTCGGTCGATGACAGCCGCTTTGATGCCGATGCCTCGCTCACCGTCGCCCAACCCAATGCCGCCGTGCTGCTGGGCCTCAGCCTGCCCATCTTCGATGGCGGCCTGCGCGACAGCCAACTCCAATCGGCGCAAGCCAATGCCGCCGCTTCCGCAGCCGATTTCAACCGCCTGCAAAGCACCGCCGCCCAGGAGATCGTTGTCGCCTATGACGTGCTGCGCACCAGCCTTTCGGGCTATGCCGCGGCAACTCAGCTCGTCAACGCCGCCCGCACCAACAACGACGCCGCGGTGGAATATTACAGCACCGGCATCGGCACCCTGCCCGAAACCAGCGTGTCACAGGCGGGGCTGCTCAAGGCGCAATACGCCCAGGCCCAGGCGCGCAGCAATGCGTTTTCCGCGGCCGCGGCCCTCGCCTTTGCCACGGGAACCTTGACCAGCGCGCATGGTCTTTAATGCCGGCGCTGCGCGCTGCCCCGCCTGGCGGCGGCCGCTAAAATAAACGACGATTACTCATGCTGTGCCCAAGCAATCGGCAAGACTATTTCCCCTTTATCGGAACGTCCCCGCGGGGCCACCGTTGCTTCTGCTTGGCTAACACAAGGAGTGCCAAGCATGTTCATGCGCGTCGATCGCCTCATAACCGAGCTGCCGCCCCCCAAAAAGCAGGATCCCAATGCTGCGGCCGCACTGCAGGAACTGCTGGGTGGCAAATATGGCGAAATGTCCACCCTTGGGAACTACATGTTCCAAAGCTTCAACTTCCGCAGCAAGGACAAGCTGCGCCCCTTTTATAGCCTTGTCGCCTCGATCACCGCCGAAGAACTCGCCCATGTGGAGCTCGTGAGCAATGGCGTGGCCATGCTCAACAACGGCCCCGAAAAGCCGGGCGGCGATGCCGGCCCCGGTGGCGATATTTCCAAGTCGCCCTTCGAAGCCATGCAGGATATCCGCCTTGCGGCGGCGTTCCTTTCCAATGGCGGTGGCGCCACGCCGGTCAACTCCAATGGCGTCAGCTGGAACAATGATTTCATCACCACCACCGGCAATCTGATCTTTGATCTCTTGCACAATTTCCATCTCGAATGCGGCGCGCGCCTCCACAAGCTGCGCGTATACGAAACCCTGAGCGCTGACGACGCCACGGGCCGGGAAGTGTGCGGCTATCTGCTGGTGCGCGGTTCGGTGCACGCTCATTCCTATGCGCTGGCGCTCAAGAAGCTCACCGGCGTCGAGATCGAAAAGATGCTGCCAACGCCCAATATCCCGTTGGCCAAGATCCCGGAATGCCAGAAATACCTGGACGAAGGCTCACATCGCCGCCTCTACACCTGGAGCCAGAACGACTACAAGGACATCTCGGGCATCTGGTCCAATGACGAAGTCGCCCTGCCCGGCGATCCTCCCGGCCCGCTTGAGGTCGTTGAAGGCATGCCCAATGGCGGCAAGATGCAGCAGCTCCAGGGCGTCCCATCGGCTTTCACCCCCGATTATGCCCCCGAGGAATTCTACGAAATCGCCGCCAAGCTCTACCAGGCTTCGCGCTGATCCCATCGGGGCGGCTTCGGCCGCCCCGCTCCCCGCCCCTCAGCCATTGAGTATCTTGGCCATGGATTGGCCGATCTGCCCGCCGGCATAAGCATCGCCGTAATCGGCCCGCGCCTTTTCCGCCAGCGCCGCCAGACTGGGCTCCGCCGCCACCCGCCGCGACAGCGCCAACGTCCGCGGCGCCGTCTCTGCCAACAGCGCCTCGATCCGGCTGAACCGGTCCGCTACCGTGGTCCAGAGCGTTGCCGTGATCACATCGGCAATCCCCGGCCCCGCCTCTCCCAGCAGAAAGCCGGCATCCTCGGTCAGGCCATGGCGGCTGCCCAGTTCCTCCCACAGCGTCATCCACTTGGCAAAGCGCGGCACATGCTCCTTCCAGCGCGCTTCGTTCCACATCTCCATGCCCCCTTGCAGGGTCAGCTCGTCGATCACGTCATTGGCGTCGTTGACCACTTTCATGGTCAGGGCGCGCAGTTCGGCCGTCGGCGGCATCAGCCCGAGCGTTTCCCCGAGATAAAGAACAATTGCGGGCATCTGCGACACGGCAAACCCATTGCCATTGTCGATCAACACCGGCGGCCCCATGAACGGCACCGGCATGGCGCTGACCGGCCCCCCCATCAGCCCCGCAATCGCGCCATCATCGGTTTCTGTCCAGCTCTTGCCGGCAAAGGCCAGCACTGCTCGCACGAACTGGCCGCGAAACGGCACTGACCAGTATAGGAGCTCATAATCGGCCACGATCCCTCTCCTCATGCTTGGGAAGGAACCAACGAAGCCGTGCCCGGCGGCGTTCCCGTTTGACCGATCGCCCCTAAAACTTGCCCGACTTGATGAAATCCACAAAAGCGCGCAGCGGCGCTGGCACCAGCCGACGGCCGGGATAATACAAAAACGGCCCGCTAAAGCTCGACCACCATGGCTCCAGCACCGGCACCAATTCGCCCCGCTCGAAATGGGGCCGCAACCAATCCTCGAACAGCGCGACGATGCCCATGCCCGCAATCGCAGTATCGATCGCCAGCTCCATCGCTGCCCCGGCCTGCACGATCAGCGGACCCTTGGGCTCGATGCTGACCCGCTCCCCATCGCGCTCGAAATCCCAGGCAGACAGCGCCCCACTCGGAAATCGGCCCTGGAAACACGCATGTTCGAGCAACTCGCGCGGATGGCCGGGCGTGCCCCGTTGCGCGAGATAAGCCGGCGCGGCTCCCAGGCCAAAGCGCTGCACCCGCGGCCCGATCGGCACCGCGATCATGTCCTGAGCCAGCTTTTCCTCATAGCGGATGCCGGCATCGCACCCGGTTGCCAGAAGGTCCACAAAGCTTTCATCGGCCACGATCTCGACCCGGATCTCGGGATAGGCAGCCAGGAACGGGGGGATGATGGCGGGCAGCACCGTGCGCGTGGCGCTGACCGGCACATTGAGCCGCAGCGTGCCCATCGGGCGCTCGCGATGCACGTTGACCACGTCTACCGCCAGCGCAATCTCCTGCAGCGCGGGCGCAAGCCGCGCCAGCAGGTCGCGCCCCGCTTCGGTGGGTCCGACGCTGCGGGTGGTGCGATTAAGCAGCCGCACGCCCATTTGCGTTTCGAGGCGCCGCACCGCGTCGCTCAGCCCCGAAGGGCTGCGGCCCAGCTCCCGCGCAGCATCACGAAAGCCTCCGGCGCGCGCCACTACCGCAAAGGCACTGAGGTCATTGAGGTCGAAATCCACTGTTCGCCCTTCCGCACAGCCCGTGCGAATTGTGGGGCGTTATCACGCCAATCGGCAAGCCCTATCTTGGTGCGACAACTGGAGAATGATCATGTCCACAATCGAAACCGCCGGCACCTATCCCCTTGCCGACCGTCCCGTAAAGCGCCTCGGCTATGGCGCCATGCAACTCGCCGGCCCGCATGTATTCGGCCCCCCGCGTGATCCCGACGCCGCCCGGGCTGTTCTGCGCGAAGCCATTGCGGCCGGGGTCAACCACATCGACACCAGCGACTTCTATGGCCCCCATGTCACCAACCAGCTGATCCGGGAGGCGCTCGTGCCCTACCCTGCCGACCTCGTCATCACCACCAAGATCGGCGCGGTGCGCGGCGCCGATGCCTCCTGGTTGCCGGCATTCTCGGCCACCGACCTCGCCCAGGCGGTGGACGACAACCGGCGCAATCTCGGGCTCGATGTGCTCGACGTGGTCAATTTGCGCATCATGTTCGGCATGGGCCCGACTGAAGGCTCGATCGAAGCTCCACTGACCGCTCTGCTCGAGCTGCAAAGCCGTGGCCTCGTGCGGCATGTCGGGCTGAGCAATGTCACCGCGACCCAGGTTGCCGAAGGGCGCAAGCTCGCGTCCATTGTTTGCGTGCAGAACCAGTACAATCTGGCCCACCGCGAGGACGATGCGCTGATCGACGAGCTCGCCGCTGCTGGCATCGCTTATGTGCCGTTCTTTCCGCTAGGCGGCATTTCCCCGCTGCAGTCGGCGACGCTGTCGAACGTGGCGGAGCGCCTCGGCGCCACCCCGATGCAGGTGGCCCTCGCCTGGCTGCTCCGCCGCTCACCCAATATTTTGTTGATCCCCGGCACGTCCTCGGTGGCCCATCTCCGGGAAAATCTCGCCACCGCGCAAGTTGAGCTCTCCGCTCCCGATATGGAGGAACTCAACAGCATCGCCGCTCCCGCTGCAGCGTCGTAACCGGCTTTGCAGCCTTGGCCGGCCCTGCGCTCCTCAAACGCAGGGCGGGCCGGCAGGGCCCTAGCGCAGCGGGTTCTCGCGCCGCCAGGCCTCGTATTCTTCCTGGGCATCGGGATGGAGCGGGTAATAGCGCTGCAGCGATTCCCCGGCCATCAGCTTCATGCGCGAGAATTCCTCCCATTCGGCATGCTTCTGGCCGTCCTCGATCACCTGCTGGGCCATCGACACCGGCACCACCACCGCGCCATCGTCATCGGCCACGATGATATCGCCGGGCACCACGGTCACCCCGCCACAGGCAATGGTGACATTGACCGCATAGGGATAGATATCGGTCTGCACATGGTAATTGGGCGACCAGCCCTTGAGCCAGAGTGCGAGGTCGAGCTTTTCCACATTGGGCCGGTCGCGCATCACCCCGTCGATGATGATGCCCGCGCCCCCGCGGCCCTTGAAATAGGTGGACATCATGTCCCCGAAAATGCCCGAGCGCATGTCGCCGCGCGCATCCACCACCACCACATCACCATCCTGCACATGATAGAGCACATGCCGGTGCAGCTGCGTTTCGGGATCGGCATATTCGCCTTCGCTAAAGAGGTCGGGCCGCTGCGGCAGGCATTGCAGCGTCAGGGCCGGCCCGCAGATCACCTTGCCCTTGGTCTGGGGCAGGATGCCGGTCATATGCGGGTTGCGGAACCCCATATGCCCGAGCGTGCCGGCAATGGTCGCCGCGCCCAGCCCGCGCAAGCCCTCGATCAATTCCTTTGCCGGCCGTTGAATCTCGGCGCCACTCGTCATTCGTCTTTCCTCCACTTTGGCCGGCCGCCTACCAATTGGTCACCGAACCATCTCGGCGCCGCAGATGCGGCGCTTCCCAGAACTCAAAACTCTGCCGCGCCAGGAGGTCTTCATTGACCTCCACCCCCAGCCCCGGCGCATCGCTGACCCGGTAAACCGCGCCCTCCAGCTGCGGCTGCACCGGAAAGAAGTCGGCGTTGTTGAAGCCCAGCCCGCGTTCGGGCTCCCGCGTCTCGAGCCAGGCGAAATTGGGCACAGCCGCCGCGAAGTGCACGGTCGCGGCCGTGCAGACCGGCCCCAGCGGGTTATGCGGCATCAGGTCGACATAATGGGCCTCGCTCCAGCCAGCGACCTTCATCGCCTCGGTCAGCCCACCGACATTGCACACATCGAGCCGATTAAACTGGTGAATGCCCCGCTCGATATAGGGCAGGAACTGCCACTTGCTGGAAAACTCCTCGCCAATGGCAAAGGGAATATCAGTCATCCCGCGCAGCGATTCGTAGGCTTCGGGCGTCTCGTCGCGGATGGGCTCCTCGAGAAAATCGAGCACGCCCTTGTCGAGCTTGTTGCAAAAGCTCGCCGCCTCCGCGACCGACAGGCGGTGGTGATAATCGATCCCCAGCACCACGGCGTCGCCCAAGGCCTCGCGCGCCCGGTTAAGCAGGCGCGCCGTGCTGGCAATGGACTCGCGCGGCTCAAAGATGTCGCGGCTATCCTGGCCGATGGGGAAAAAGCGGATCGCGTCGAACCCCATTTCCATCAGCTCAACGGCCCGCTCGATCGCGCCCTCCCCCGCACTGTCACCGGTGGAGGCAAAAGTGGGGATCACGTCGCGCTGCTTGCCCCCCAGCAACTGGTAGACCGGCACGCCCAGCGCCTTGCCCTTGATGTCATGGAGCGCAATGTCGATGGCCGAGATCGCGGCCTGCAGCACCCGCCCGCCCTCGAAATACTGGCTGCGATACATTTCCTGCCAGATCCGGCCGATCTGCATCGCGTCCTGCCCGATGAGGAACTCGCGGTAGTGCTCGACGGCCCCGGCCACCGCCTTTTCGCGCCCGGTGAGGCCACTTTCGCCCCAGCCAAAGATCCCGCCATCGGTTTCGATCTTGAGCAGGAACTGGTTGCGGATACCCACGCGCACGGCAAAGGGCGTAATGGCAGTGATCTTGAGCTGGAACGGCATGAGCAGGGGTAATCCGGATTATGCCGAGCGCAGCGCCATTTCGGTTTCGCCATCGAACAGATGCATGCGCTCCTGGTCGAATTCGAGCCAGACCTGCTCGTCGGGCGCGACCTGCACCGTGGGTGGCAGGCTGATATTGACGATCGAGCTCGCGACGAACGCCTGCACAAAGGTGATGTCGCCGGTGGGCTCCACCGTATAGACCCGCGCCGGCACCGCCCCGTCCACCGCCGATTTGTGCAGCCGGATGGTCGAGTGCCGCGCCCCCAGCACCACTTTGCGCGAACTGGCGCCCGCAACCTTGCGCGCATTGGCCTCCGAAAGCGGCATGTGCCAGCCCTCGGCGCTGGTCAGCACCGTTTGCCCATTGGCACTGCTGGCTTCCAGCGGCACCAGACTCATGGCCGGGCTGCCGATAAAGCTCGCGACGAACATATTGACGGGGTGGGCAAAAACCTGCGCCGGCGTATCATATTGCTGCAGCAGCCCCCCATTCATGACAGCCATCTTGTCGGCCATGGTCACGGCTTCGAGCTGGTCATGGGTCACATAAATGATGGTCGCCCCCAGATCCTGGTGGAAGCGCTTGATCTCGGAGCGCATCTGCACGCGCAGCTTGGCATCGAGATTGGACAGCGGCTCGTCCATCAGGAACACCGCCGGGTCGCGCACCAGCGCCCGCCCCAGCGCCACCCGCTGCTGCTGCCCGCCCGACAGTTCGCGCGGCTTGCGCTCGAGGAGGTGGGTGATGTCGAGCACCTTGGCCGCCGCATTGACCTTGGCCTCGATCTCGGCCTTGGGGAGCTTTCTCATCTGCAGCGGGAAGGCGAGGTTCTGGAACACGCTTTTTTGCGGATAAAGCGCATAGTTCTGGAACACCATGGCGATGTCCCGGTCCTTGGGGTCGAGATCGTTGACCACCCGGTCCCCGATCACGATGTCCCCCGAGGTGATCGGAATCAGCCCCGCCACGAGATTGAGCGTCGTCGTCTTGCCGCAACCGGACGGGCCGACCAGGGCGACGAACTCGCCATCATTAACTGTCAGGGACACGTCCTTGGCCGCGTAAACCGAGCCATAGGTCTTGACGAGATCCTTGAGAACCACCTGAGCCATGGGGCAACTTTCTAGTGTTTGACCGCGCCTTCGGTGAGCGCACGCACGAAATATTTCTGGAGCACGAGGAACAGCACCACCACCGGCACGCTCATCATGAAGCTTGCCGCCATCAGGCCCGGGAAATCGGTGGTGTTTTCCGAAAAGAACCGCTGGATGCCGACGGGCAGGGTCAGCTGGTCGTTCCGGGTGAGGAAGGTCGCGGCATAGATGTATTCGTTCCACGCCCCGATAAAGGAATAGATTGCGGTGGCGATGATCCCCGGCGCCGAAAGGGGCATGACGATCAGGAGAAACGCCTGGAAGCGCGTGGCCCCGTCGATCCGCGCCGCCTGCTCGAGCTGGACGGGGATGTTGTCGTAAAACCCCTTGAGCAGCCAGATCGCCAGCGGCAGCCCGAAGGTCAGGTAAGTCAGGATCAGCGAGCCATGGGTGTTCACCAGCCCCAGCACCCGCATCAGGATGAAGAGGGGCACGAGGAAAATCACCGCCGGGAACATGTTGCGCAGCAGCACCGCAAAAAACAGGAATTTGCGGCCGGGAAAGCTGAAGCGCGAGAAGGCATAAGCCGCGGGCACCGCCACCACCACCGCCATGATCGTGGTGCAGACCGAAACAAAGAGGCTATTCCAGAAAAAGCGCAGGAAATCCTGCCCCACGCTGTTTTGCGGGTCGAGCAGCTTCTGGTAGCTCGCCAGCGTCGGCTCGCTCGGCCACCATTGCGGCGGGAACTGCATGGCGGCAAAGCCCGATTTGATCGAGGTCAGCAGCATCCAGATCATGGGCAGCGCTGTGTAAACCAGCATGAAGCCGAGAAAGATGCGCCCTGCCCAGCGCCAGCCATCGATCTTCTTGCGCCCACGCCGGGCGGTAATTGCGGTGCGGCCCGATGAGGCAGCGGTTTGGGTGATGCTGGTCACGCGCCGTGCTCCTTTTTCTCGTTGCCGCTGAGCGCGCGGACATAGAAGTAGCCCAGCGCCATCAGGATGATGAACAGCAGCACCGAATAAGCCGAAGCCACGCCCCAGCGCTGCCGCCCGAAGGCCAGCTCATAGATATGGGTGATCCAGATATGGGAGGCATTGGATGGCCCGCCGCCCGTCATGATCCAGGGGATAATGAAGGAATTGAAGTTCGCCACTGCCAAGAGCAGGATGGTGACCGTCGACACTCCGCTCAGATAGGGAAAGGTCACGTGCCAGAACCGCTGCCAGGTCGAGGCGCCATCCACCTTGGCGGCGCGCAGCAATTGCTCGGGCACGGTCTGCAGTCCGGCCATGATCATGATCATGGCAAAGGGGAACTCGCGCCAGATATTGACCACGATCAGCGAGGGCAAGACGGTGTGGACATTGTCGATGAAGTTGGGCTGCTGGTCCACCAGCCCCATTTGCACCATCACCGCGCCCAGGATGCCGAAGTCGGAATGGTACATCCACTTCCAGATATAGGATGCGGCCACCGCGCTGATCACCCAGGGAATGATGAGGATCGCGCGCAGCACGGCCCGGCCGGCAAAATCGCGGTGCAGCGCCAGCGCCGCGGCATAGCCCAGCACAAAGGCAATCAGGGTCGAGGCAAAGGTCCAGATCACGGTGTTGAGGGTGACGCGCCAGAACACATTGCTTGAGAGGATCGTGGCGTAGTTCTCGACCCCCACAAAGTTCTTGTCGCGCAGCTGCAGACCGGGGGGCGTTTCAAAGAACGACAGGTCGATCGTGTAATAGATGGGATAAGCGATGACGATCAGCATGACGATGATCGCGGGCAGCACATAGAGATAGTCGGCCCGGCTGGCCCATATCTGCTGCAACACACTGGGGCGAACAATGCGCGCCTGGGCAGGGGCGCTGGCAAACCCGATCTGGGTGGTCATTGTGGCTCTCGTGGTGAGAGAAAAACTAACCGGCAGCGGCGCAGGGCTGCCGCCGGTCGCGTCTTCTGTGCCGGCTGGGCCTAGAGCCCGCCGCCGCCCGTCAGGTCGCGCACCTTTTGCGCCGCATCATCGGCCGCTTCATCGACCGTCATCGCCCCGGTCAGTGCGTTTTGCAGCATGTCGGGAATAATGATGTTCATGATCTCGGGCGTCACCGGCAAGGCCGGGAACGGCACGCCATAGGGCAGCATGGCGGTGGTCACATCGAGGAACTCGATGTTTTCGAGCCGATCCTTCATCCAGCTGGTCTTGAAGCCATTCAGATTGCCCGGATTGGAGCCCGCATAGGCCATTTTGAGCGACCATTCGGGGCTGGTCCAAAAGCAGGTCATCGCCTTGGCCGCTGCCTCGTCCACGACACCGCCATCCACATATTCAGGCTTGAGGATGTGGATATTGGAGCCGCCGAACACCACCGCGCGCCGCCCGTCGGGGCCGGTGGGAATAAGGCCATAGCGCATATTGTCGATGACGGTCTGTGCCTTTTCCTTGTCGGCGCCCGTGGCCTTGGCCTGCAGGTCCAGCATCACGTCATAGTCGGATGGGTGCGACACCATCATCGCCACCTGGCCGGCCAGAAACAGCGGCTGGTTGTCGGCCTGCTGGTTGGTCAGTGCTGAAACCGGCACCGATTTGTCGCGCACATACATGTCATAGGATGCCTGCAGCGCCGCCTTGCTTTCGGGGCTGTCGAGGCGAACCTCTTCATAAGTCGGGTTCGGGTCGGCTTCGTCGAACACGCCCCCGCCATAAGCCCAGAGCTGGGGCATGAAGCGATAGGGGGTATTGCCCGCATTCTTGCGCGCGACGAGCCCATAGCCGGCAATGCCCAGCGTGTCGTGGATCTGCTTGGAATAGGCGACCACCTCATCCCAGGTTGCCGGTGGCTTTTCGGGATCAAGGCCGGCCCGCTCGAAGATGTCGGCGTTCCAGATAAAGCCCATCGTCTCGTTATTGGTGGGAATGCCGTAGGTCTTGCCTTCCCACATCACCGACTTCATGGCGCCCGGCCAGAAATCCTCGGTTTTCCAGCCCACATCCTCGGGGCTGAGCTCCTGCAAATAGCCCTTGGAGGCAAATTCCACCCCGCCCAGGATCTGCAGGCGCACCATCATCGGGCCGGCATTACCCAGAAGCGCGGTGCGGAACTTGTCGAGCAGGTCGTTATAGGTCAGCGCCTGTTCCTGGAGCTCGATATTGGGATAGGTTTCCCGGAAGGCGACAAAGAAGTCCTTGTAGTACTGGCGCAGCAGATCGGGATCACCCTCGAACACGCCCTGGTACCAGAAGGTCAGCTTGCCTTCATAATCGAGCGGGGTGACGGCCCCGCACTGCTCGGCCGTGTCGAACTCCTCGGTGCCCGCGATCGAGCGCACATATTCCGGCGACCACTGGCTGATATCGACACTTTGCGCGAGCACGGAAGTGCTCATCATCGTCGACACAGCGAGCGCAGTTATTGCTGCGCCATGCACAAGGGCACGGCCCAAACTGGGCTTCCTCATCTCGTCCTCCTGTCATCCGCTGGGCTCGGCGCAGCGGGCTCCCTTGGCGATCGGACAGCGGGCTTGTGCCTCTTCTGTCTCGCGCCACCTCAGGCAGGTTTGCAGACAATAAATTATGTGTCAACGGGCTAAAATTGCACATTATCCGCAAGATTTGTTGTACGATCCGGGCCCGTCTTGGCTAGGCTTGGCCCTGCCGCAACGACGCCAACCCATGGAAGTGACGGGACTATCAATGAACGACTACAAGGCGCAGCCGCCCGCAGGCATGGAGCCCAGCGGCGCGACTCCAGCCGGTGATTCGGTTTACCAGCAGATCCGGGACGACATCATTTCGGGACGCCTTGTGGCCAACGAACGCCTGGTGGTGGCCGAACTGGCGCAGCGCCATAACACCTCCGCCAACCCCATCCGCGAAGCCCTGCAGATGCTGCGTGGCGAGGGCTTTGTCATCATTTCCCCCAATCGCGGCGCCCGGGTGCGCCCGATCGACCAGGATTTCGTGCGCGACATCTACGAGATCGGCGTCTTGATCGAGCCGGCCCTCACCCGCTGGTTCGTGGGCATGGCGACGAGCCAGGATATCGCGCAACTCGAAGCGGTGCAGGACGAGATCGAGGCCAACAATTTCGCCGATACCCTGCGCCACAGCGAGCTCGATACCCGCTTTCACACCATCATGTATGAGCGCCACTACAACCGCCATGCCGCCGAGCTCTGGTGGAAGCACCGCGAAGTGCTGCGCGCCGTCAGCCGCCGCTTTGATTTCACCCTGGCGCGCCGCGCGCAGGTCATGCGCGAGCATCGCGAGCTGATCGCCCTGATCAAGGCGGGCGATGCCGATGGGTCGGCCGCGCTCGTGGCCCAGCATGTCGAGGGCTCGGGCCGCCATATTCTGGAACATATGCGTGCCGCCGAAACGGCACGGGCGAGTTAGCGCCGCATCTGCACAGCAATCGGCGCCTTGGGGAGGAAGGCAATGAAGATAACTGGCGTCAAACCTTGGCTGATCAAGTCAGCCGCATCCTATTGGGGCGAGTTCCTCTTTGTGGAGGTGACCACCGACGAGGGCGTCTCGGGTTGGGGGGAGATCACCACCACCACCTATGTTGCCAACCGGGCGCTATGCGTCATGCTGACCCAGATCAGCAAGATCATCGAAGGCGACAACCCCGCCCATATCGAACGCATCTGGCACAAGATCTTCCGCAACTTCACCTATATGGGCAGCCGCGGCGCCGCGGTGGAATGCACCAGCGCCATCGACATCGCCCTGTGGGATATCCGGGGGAAGGTGCTGGGCCAGCCCATCTATGAATTGCTGGGTGGCCCGGTGCGCGAGGACATTCTCCTTTACACCCACCCCGACCAGCGCAAGTTCACCAGCCCGGAAGCCGTCGCCCAGGAAATCCGCGACATCGTCGCCTCCGGTCACACCGCGCTCAAATTCGACCCCTTCCCACAGCAGGGACCGGTGCTGGCCAATGGCATCGCGCGCGAACAGTTCGAGGGCTATCTCGATGGGACGATGACGCGCAAGGATGAGCGGGAAGCCGCCGAACTGACCGAACTCATCCGCCAGACCGCCGGGCCCGATATCGAAATCCTCATCGATGCCCATGGCCGCTTTGACGTGCCCACCGCCATTCGCCTTTGCCGCACACTCGAGGAGGCCGGCGATATCGACTGGTTCGAAGAGCCCGTGCCGCCCGAAAGCTTCAACGCCCTTCAGCAGGTGCGCGAGAAGGTCAATTGCCCCATTTCCTGGGGCGAGCGCGGCCACACCAAATGGGATTTCGTGCCCATCCTGCAAAACCAGCTCGCCGACTACATCATGCCCGACGTCACCTGGACCGGCGGCATCACCGAGCTCAAGAAGATCTCGGCGCTCTGCGAAGCCTATTACATTCCCGTTTCGCCCCATGATGCGGCCGGGCCCATCAATGTGGTGGCGGGCGCGCAGGTGATGATGACCGTGCCCAATTTCTACCGGCTCGAAACCTCGGAATGGAATTTGAGCAAATACGACCACCTCATCGACAAGCCGCTCGACAACTCGAACGGCTCGCTCAAACTCAACCGGGCCCCCGGGCTCGGCATCGAAATGAACCGGGCTTATCTGGAGGAAAACCTGGTGGACCTCGCCTGAAGGCGGGAACGGGCGCGTGGAGGCGCCCCAGTGGGAAAGGGAGGAATTGACCCATGAACGAGATCAACACCAATGAGTTGATCCAAGGCAATGTGCGCACCAGCTCAAGCCCGAGCGATCTGCGCATCACCGATATCCGCGTCGCCGAAATCGTGGGGGCGCCGTTCATCAGCGCGCTCCTTAAGATCTACACCAATCAGGGCATTGTCGGCTTTGGCGAAGTGCGCGACGGCGCCAGCGCCACCTATGCGCTGATGCTCAAGAGCCGGCTGCTCGGCGAAAACCCGCTCGATGTGGATCGCCTCTTCCGCCGCATCAAGCAGTTCGGCGGCCATGGCCGGCAGGGCGGCGGCGTTTCGGCCATCGAGATCGCCCTTTGGGACATTGCCGGCAAGGCCTATGGCGTGCCGATCTACCAGATGCTGGGCGGCAAGTTCCGCGACAAGGTGCGCATGTATTGCGACACCGATGCCAGCGTCGCCAGCGGCACCGAAACCGGCAAGCGGTTGAAGGAACGCATGGCGCTGGGTTTCACCTTCCTCAAGATGGACCTGGGGCTGATGCAGGTCGTCGACACCCCCGGCTCCGTCGTGGCGCCCGCGGGCTCCCTTGAGGGCTATCGCATCCATCCGCCCCGCGGCCACGGCAAGACGCTCGAGGATCGGCGCGCCCGCAATGCCGTCTACGACACCCACAATGTGCGCCACCCCTTTACCGGGCTCAACTTCACCGAGCGCGGGCTCGACCAGCTCGAGCAATATATCCACGAAGTGCGCGAGGTGATCGGCTACGAGATCCCGCTCGCCATCGACCATGTCGGCCATATCTCGCTGCAAAGCGGGATCCGGCTCGCCCGCCGCATCGAGAAATACGCCCCCGCCTGGCTCGAGGACGTGATCCCCTGGCAATATGCCGAACAATATCGCGAGCTCCAGCAGGCCACCACCGTGCCGATCTGCACCGGCGAGGACATCTATCTGCGCGAGGGCTTTGCGCCGCTGCTAGGCTCGGGCATTTCGGTGATCCACCCCGATCTTCTCACTTCGGGTGGGATTCTCGAAACCAAGAAGATCGGCGACGCCGCCCAGGAACAGGGCATCGCCATGGCCATCCACATGGCCGAAAGCCCCATCGCCTGCATGGCCGCCGCCCATGTCGCCATCGCCACCGAAAACTTCATGGCGCTCGAATACCATTCGGTCGAGGTCGACTGGTGGGACGACATCGTCACCGGCCTGCCCAAGCCCCTGGTGCAGAACGGCTTCATCACCGTGCCCGACAAGCCGGGCCTGGGGATCGACGACATCGTCGACGAGGTCATCGCCGAGCACCTGCAGGACGGCGTCAAAGGCATCTGGCTGCCCACCGACCAGTGGGACGACGACTATTCCTGGGACCGGACGTGGAGCTAGGCGTTTTCCCCGCAGGGGAAAATCGCCCGGCCTCTTCGCGCAGCGAAGATGGCTAGGCCTTTCCCCGCCTTTTCGCGCAGCGAAAATGGCGAGCGTCCATTCCAGGCGAAAATAGCGCCCACCCACTGAACGGCACCTCCCCCTCGATGGGGGAGGCTGGGAGGGGCCACGATATCGGGGCGAACGCCCCCCACCCTTGATCCCTCCCCCCGGGGGAGGGTGTCGACTGAAAGGTCAGCGACACCGCCAACAAGGTTCAGGAGGAACCATGAAAATCACCGATCTGCGCTGCGCCGTTATTGGCCGGCACCCCATTGTGCGCATCGTCACCGATGAAGGCCTCTATGGCCTGGGGGAAGTGGAATACACCAAGGCTTATCTCAAACCCTGGGTGCTCCATTTCCGCGATGCGCTGATCGGGGAAGACCCCACCGATGTCGAGCGCTGCATGCTGAAAATCCGCCAGCGCGGCTCGTTCAAGCCCTATGGCGCCGCCGTTTCGGCCATCGAGCATGCCCTTTGGGACATTGCGGGCAAGGCGGCCAATGTGCCCGTTTACAAGCTCCTCGGCGGCAAGGTGCGCGACCAGGTCCGCGTCTACAACGGCTCCATCCGCCAGAAACGCACTGGCGACCGCCCCGAGGATTACGCCGCCGACGTCAAATGGATGATGGAGCAGCCGCAGAACTTCTTCATGGTCAAGCAGGGCATCAGTTTTCATTCCAACATGAAAACCGCTGTTCCCGATTTCCATTATGGGGTTACCCAGCCGCGCCTCTTCCACGGCGCCATGGACCAGGGCCAGATCAGCGAGCACGCTTTCAACCACATGCTCGATTGCGTCATCGCCATGAAGGAAGTGCTGGGTGACAAGGTTTCCCTGGCGCTCGATTGCGGCCCCGGCTGGTTCCTGCCCGATGCGATCCGCTTCGCCCAGGCCGTCGAGAAATACAATCTGATGTGGCTCGAGGACATGTTGACCGGCGATTACGTGCCCTGGGTCAACCCCCAGGCCTATCGCGAGCTCACCACCTCGACCTCCACCCCCATCCATACCGGCGAGCAGATCTATCTCCGGCACAACTTCAAGGAGCTGATCGAAACCCAGGCCGTGCGCGTCATCGGCCCCGATCCTGCCGATATCGGCGGCATTGCCGAGCTCAAATGGGTGGCCGAGCACGCCTATATGCATTCCATCATGATGGCACCGCATGGCACCGCCAATGGCCTTCTGGGGCTGGGCGCCCTCATCAATGTCTGCGCCACGCTCCCCGCCAACTACATCGCCTTTGAATATCCCAGCGCGTCCGATCCCTGGTGGGAGGACATCGTCATCGGCCTGCCCGACCAGATCGTCACCAATTCCATGGTCGATCTGCTCGAAGCGCCCGGGCTGGGGCTCGACATCGACCCGGAAGGCGCCCGGCCTTACCTGCTGGAAGATGATTTGGATTTCTTCGCCCCCTGAGGAGAGGGGCGAGAGAGCAGCTTGCACACAACAATTGGGCTGCACCGCAAGGGACAGCCACGCGCGGGGAGGAGAACCACGTGAAAATCACTTCGGTCACCACAGCGGCCACATCGGGCCATTGCATGCATTTATGGGTGCGCATCGAAACCGATGCTGGCATCACGGGCCTGGGCGAATGCGTCCATGGCGGCCACCAGGCCATTGCCATCATCCAGCGCGAACTGGCGGGCAAGCTCGTGGGCCGCGACCCCTTCGCCATCGACGCGATCTTTGAGGAAATCCGCCGCAGCCTCGTCTTCGAGGGCGGCTTTGCCGGCGCCCTGATCACCGCGCTCACCGGCGTCGAGATCGCCCTGTGGGATCTCAAGGGCAAGGCCCTGGGCGTGCCGATCTATGAGCTCATGGGCGGCAAGTTCCGCGACCACATTCGCGTTTACTGCGATTGCGAAGTCTCGCCCGGCATGAACATGGACCAGGTGCAGGCCGAGGTCGATCAGGTGCTCGCAGCCGGTTTCACCGCCCTCAAGGTCGATCTCGATATCCGCGCCTATGGCCATACCGGCACCGAAACCGAGTGGTATGAAAAGGACGGCTTCAACATGACTCCCAACAAATGGGAGCATGACCGCATGGTGCAGCTGGCCGAAATGGTGGTCAAGGCCGCCGGCAAGGAGGTGGAAGTCGCCTGTGACCTCCACACCCGCCTCGACAAGCACAGCGCCATCCGCCTCGCCCGCGATCTCGAGCATCTCCAGCTGATGTGGCTCGAAGAGCCCATTCCGCCCGAGAACATCGATGTGATGGCCGAGATCACCCGCAGCACCACGACCCCGATCTGCGCCGGCGAAAACCTTTATCTGCGCCACGGTTTCCGTAAGCTGCTCGAGCAGCAGGCGGTGGATATCATCATGCCCGATATTCCCAAATGCGGGGGCCTGTCGGAATGCCGCAAGATCGCCGAGCTGGCCGATCTCTACTCAATCCCCTTTGCGCCTCACAACGTGTCCTCGCCCATCGGCACCATGGCCTCGGCCCAGGTTTGCGCCACGGTGCCCAATTTCCTCGTCCTCGAGTTCCATTGGTTCCACCGCGATTACTGGTCCACCATCACCGATGGCGGCGAGATCATCAAGAACGGCAGGATCGCGCTCAGCGACCGGCCGGGCATCGGGCTCGAGCTCAACGAAGAAGTCGCCCGCGCCCACCAATATCCCGGCACCACCTGGTTCGAACCGATGCAGTAGTCCGGCGCCACCGCATAGCGGTGGTCGCCCCAGCGTCGGCACGCTAGTGCCGATCGCGCCGGCGCTGGCGCTTCTAGCGCCAGTCGCGCACTCCCGCGTCGCCGCATCAGCGGTCGCACCCGCGCCGGCGCCCCAAGCGCCGGCCGCGTCATTATCCCTTATCCGCCTTACGCCGCCTGGGCTTCCAGCAGGTCGAAGGTCGCGACCTTGTTGGCAAAGGCGAATTTTTCAGCCGTCGAGCCATCCATCGCCGCCATCGCCTGGTTTAGCAGCGCCTTGAATTCGACCAGCGCCGCGCTCGCATCATCCACCGAAAACGGCTCGCCTTCGAACCGGGCAACAAAGCGTGCAGCCACCCGGCCAAGCAGGGCGAGAATGGCGGCATTGTCGCTATCCCGACGGGCCAGTTCGCGCACTTTCTGGTGGAACTCGGTATAGGTCCGGATCCCCCCGCTTTGTTCTTCAAGCCAGGTATAAAGGTCGTGCACTCTAGGTCTCCTGTCATAACAGACGCTTGCTGGACGGCGGAAACGGGCGTGTATATCAAAAGTGAGACTTAGCGCAAAGGGAAAGCATGTCCGCCCAATTCGAGGAAATCGGCAAACGACTGCGCGCTCATCGGATCGGCAAGAATCTGAACGCCGATGATATTGCCGCCCATCTTGGCATCTCTCGCGCCGCCGTTTACCGGCTCGAGAAGGGCGAGATCGTCAAGGTCCAGATCCTGGAATCCATCGCCCGCTTCCTTGATGTATCCCTGCCATCGCTCCTGGGCGTTGGCGTCGAATACTACAGTAATGCCCTTTCGTTTTTCGAGCGCATGCGCCAGCTCGAAGAAAAGTCGCACTATCTCCTCGGCAATTTCTCGCCAGTCTCGTCCCTCTTGCTGTCGCCCGACTACATGGATTATCTCCGCCTGATGCTGGTGGAGGCCATTTCTGAAAACGAGCGGGACCGCCCTGCCGCTCTACACGCCATCGACAATATTCTCGATCTCCTCAATGAGCGCCGCCGCAGCGCCACCCGGCGCAATGTGCCCATCGTCTCCATTGTCGGCAGCCAGGATATCGAGCGGTTTTTGCTCTTGGGTCTGGTCGGGCGGCTCGATCTGCCGCGCGAAGTGCAGGCCGAGCGCCGCGCGGCCGCCCGTCTCGAAATCGAGCGGCTATGCACCACGCTCGAGCGCCAGCCCATCGGCACGCAGATCGGCATCATCGATGGCCAGCCGCCCAGCCAGACCTTCCAGATCTATGAGCGCGACGCCGATTCCGCGGTCACCCTTTCGCCCTATCGCCTTGGCGATCAACCCAATATTTCCTCGGGCATCGCCATTGTCACCACCGCCCCCGAAGCGGTGCACCACTTCCGTGACACGCTCGAAGCGCAATGGGCCGTGGCGAAGAAAGGCCCCGATGGCGCCGCCATCCTGCGCCGCATCATCGAGCGCACGGCCGCGACCTTCCCCTGAGCGCGCGGGCGTACCGACCACGCAGGCCCATTGACAACCTGCCCGGGGCTGCGCATTGTCTCAAAAATGAGACAGGATGAAATCTCCGCCCTCGCCCCCGCCGCTCATTTTACGCCGCGCATTGCGGATACCTCGGCGCGTGTCCTCAGCAATGACTGGGTCAATGCCGAATATAAGCTCGTCGTGCTCGATGCCCCTGGTGTCGCCGCCACGGCTGAAGCGGGTCAGTTCTTCAACATCGACTGCCCGGCAATCGGCGAAGACAAGCCGTTTTTTCGCCGCCCCATGAGCACCTATGCCGCCGACCCCGCGACGGGCCGGGTGGAGTTCCTCTACAAGGTCGCCGGCGCCGGCACCCGTGGCCTCGCCAGCCTCGCGCCCGACAGCACGCTGCGCATTCTTGGTCCCCTGGGGGTCGGCTTCAGCTTGCCCGAGGGCATCCGCTCCATTGTCGTGGTTGGGCGTGGCGTCGGGCTTGCAACCCTCGCGCCCCTGGCCGAACTCGCCCGCAGCCGCGGCATCGCCGTTACTGCCCTCGTCAGCGCCCGCGATCCCGCAGCTGTGCTCTCGGTGGAGCGCTTCCGCTCCGCCGGCGCTGCGGTCGAGACCGTACTCGACAGCGATGGCACCAGCGAGCTGCCCCATGTCGAGGCCCTGCTGCGGCGCCTCCATGCCGAAGGTCGCGCCGACGCTCTTTACACTTGCGGCTCCAACCGCCTCATGCTGCTGCTCCAGCGCCTCGCGGCTGAACTGGGTCTGCCCGGAGAAGTCGCCATGGAACAGCAAATGGCCTGCGGCCTGGGCATGTGCTTTTGCTGCGTGCGCAATTTTACCGTCGATGGGCAAACCGTGTCCAAGCGCGTCTGCTGGGATGGCCCCGTCTTTCCCCTTGCCGAGGCCACCTCATGGTAGACCTGCGCACCGATCTCGGGCGAGGCCTGGTCCTCGCCAATCCTGTCATGCCCGCCTCGGGCACCTTTGCCGAGGGCCTCGCCGACGTCATCGACCTCAACACGCTAGGCGCGCTGGTCACCAAGACCATCACCGCCGAATTGCGCGGCGGCAATGCTACCCCTCGCGTGGCGGAAGTGGGCAATGGCATGCTCAATTCCATCGGCATCCCCTCCAAGGGGATCGCGCATTTCCTCGCCGAAACCCTGCCCTTTTACCGCAGCTTTGCGAGCCCGCTGATCGTCTCGATCTCGGCCCCCACCATTGCCGAATTTGCTCAAGCGGCCGCCCAGCTCAACCAGCCCGGCATTGCCGGCATCGAAGCCAATATTTCCTGTCCCAATATCGAGGAAGACGGCAAGGCCTTCGCCATGCGCCCCGCCACCACCGAGCAGGCCATCGCCGCCATGCGCGCCGTCACCGACCTGCCGCTCTGGGCCAAGCTCACCCCCAACACCGGCGACATTGCCGGGGTTGCCCGCGCCGCTGAAGCCGCAGGCGCCGATGCCGTCGTCGTCGCCAACACCATCCTCGCCATGTCGATCGACATCGATACGATGCGCCCGACCCTCGGCAACATCATGGGTGGCCTTTCCGGCCCCGCCTTTAAGCCCATTGCCCTGCGCATGACCTATCAATGCGCCCGCGCCGTCCGCATTCCGGTCATTGGCTGCGGCGGCATCGGCAGCGCCCGCGACGCCATTGAGTTCCTGCTCGCCGGCGCCCGCGCCGTGCAAATCGGCACGGCCACCTTCACCCGCCCCGGCACCATGCCCGAAGTGATCGCCGGCATCGCGCAATACTGCGAACGCCATGGCTTCACGAGCCTCGACCAGCTCATCGGCGCCCTCGATACCGACCTGCAGCTCCCCCACCTCATGGAGGCCGCCCAATGAACGCGCTTGCCCCCGCCGCCGACATCGATTGGACCGCCTTCCCCACCGAGCATGAGCTCGCCACCGCCATCTTTGCCGAACTGGCCCGCTGCACGGGCGACGGCGTCGGCATCACCCGCGAATGCTATGCGCCCGGCGAAGACGCCGCGCTCGCCATCTTCTCGGCCGTCGCCCACGCCCATGGCTTTGCCATCAGCATCGATCCCGTCGGCAATCTCCTCGTTTGCCTGCCCGGCGATGATGGCACCCGCCCCGCCCATCTCATTGGCTCGCACGCCGATTCCGTGCCCCAGGGCGGCAACTACGATGGCGCCGCCGGCATCGTCGCGGGTCTCGCCTGCCTTATCCGCATTGCCCGCTCGGGGCGCGAGCTCACCACCCCCGTGCGCCTGCTGATGCTGCGCGGCGAGGAAAGCGCCTTTTATGGCCGCGCCAATATCGGCTCGCGCGCCCTCTTCGGCATTCTTTCCCCCGCCGATCTTGCCGCCCGCTCACGCGGCACCGGCCGGACCCTGGCCGAAGCCATGACCTCGGTCGGCATCCACCTCGCCCCTATCCGCGCCGGCCAGTCTCTCTTTGATCCCGCGACCACCGCCAGCTATCTCGAACTGCATATCGAGCAGGGCCCGGTGCTGATCGATCGCCGCCTGCCCGCGGCTGTCGTCTCCGGCATTCGCGGCAATCTGCGCCACCGCCGCGTCGTCTGCCGCGGGGAAGCTGGCCACTCCGGCACCATTCCCCGCTGGCTGCGCAAGGATGCCGTCTTTGCCTTTGCCGATCTTGTCGGGCGCCTCGACGAGCATTGGCGCGTCCTCCTCGAACGCGGCCTCGACCTCGTGGTGACCACAGGCATTGTTGGCACCGATCCCGACCAGCATGCCCTCAGCCGCATTCCGGGCGAAGTGATGTTCTCCTTTGAAGTGCGCAGCCAGAGCCACGACACGCTGGAAAGCTTCTACGAACTGTTCCGCGCCGAATGCCGCGCCGTCGGCCAGCAACGCGGCGTCGTCTTCGAGCTCGACGAGCGCGTTTATACCGAGCCCGCTCGCATGGACCCCGCCGTGATCGAGCGCCTCTGCGCCGCCGCCGCCGCTTGCGACCTCGATCCGCAAACGCTGCCCTCCGGCGCCGGCCATGATGCGGCGGTGTTCGCCAATGCCGGCGTTCCCTCGGGCATGGTGTTCGTGCGCAATGCCAATGGCTCGCACAATCCCGCCGAAGCCATGGATATCGGGGATCTCATCAAAGGCACCGATGTGCTTTATAAGGCCGTGACCGCCACCAACTGAGCCAGGCCCCCGACCCCATGCGATCCCTGACCATCCGCAAGCCCGTCGACCTTCACGTGCATTTCCGCGACGGCGCGGTGCTCGATGCCGTCGTGCCCCACACCGCCCGCCAGTTTGCGCGCGCCATCGTCATGCCCAACCTGGTGCCCCCGGTCACCACATCAGCCATGGCCGCCGCTTATCGCGGGCGCATCGAGGCGGCCATTCCCGAGGGGGTCGAGTTCACCCCCATGATGACCTGCTACCTCACCGACGCCACCGATCCCGCCGACCTCATTGCCGGTCATCGCGACGGCATCTTTGCCGCGGCCAAGCTTTATCCCGCCCACGCCACCACCAATTCGGCCCATGGCGTCACCTCCATCACCGGGCTCGATCCGGTGTTCGCCGCCATGGCGCAAGCGGGCATGCCGCTCCTGACCCATGGCGAGCTCGTCCACCACGATGTCGATATCTTTGATCGCGAAGCGCGCTTCATCGACGCCGTTCTCGCTCCGCTGCTCGAGCGCCACCCCACACTCAAAGTGGTGATGGAGCATATCACGACGAGTGAAGGCGCCCAGTTCGCGAGGAGCCACGGCCCGCGCGTGGCTGCGACCATCACTCCCCAGCACCTGCTTTATGATCGCAATGTGCTGTTCGAAGGCGGCATCCGCCCGCATTATTATTGCCTGCCCATCCTCAAGCGCCGCTCCCACCAATTGGCGCTGCGCGAGGCGGCCACCAGCGGTGCGCCAAACTATTTCCTTGGCACCGACACCGCGCCCCATCTGCGCCACCTCAAGGAAAATGCCTGCGGCTGCGCCGGCGTCTTTTCCGCCCCGGTCGCCGTCGAGGCTTATCTCAAGGTCTTCGCCGAGGAAAATGCGCTCGACAAGTTCGAGGCCTTTGCTTCGCTCAATGGTCCCGCCTTTTACGGCTTTGCGCCGTCGCAAACCCGCGTCACCTATGAGGAACGCGCCTGGACCGTGCCCGCCAGCGTTTCGGTGGAAGAGCACCAGATTGTCCCGCTCTTTGCGGGCGAACGAGTTGACTGGGCTTTGAGCCGCGGTTTATAGCGAACCGGTTGCAATCGAGATTTAAGCACCCTGCGGCGCTGGACTTCCATCCGGCGGCCGCGATTTCGCGCGACCGCATGACGCAATGATGAAGGACTGTTTCCCATGAGTGCACTGCACCGCAGCGAAGACAAAAAAGCCATCGCCCGGCAAACCGCCCGGATGATGCTCGAGATCAACGCTGTTCACTTCAATGCCGAACATCCATTCGTCTTCACCTCTGGCTGGGCGAGCCCGGTTTACGTGGATTGCCGTAAGCTCATCTCCTATCCGCGCCTGCGCTCGGCGCTGATGGATATGGCCGCCCAGACCATCGTCACCGAAATCGGCTATGAGTCGATCGACGTGGTCACCGGTGGCGAAACCGCCGGCATTCCCTTCGCCGCCTGGATCGCCGACAAGCTGATGCTGCCCATGCAGTATGTGCGCAAAAAGGCCAAGGGCTTTGGCCGCAACGCCCAGATCGAAGGCGAAGTGATCGCCGGCGCCCGCACCCTCTTGGTGGAAGATCTCGCCACCGACGGGCGCTCCAAGGTCATGTTCGCCGATGCGCTGCGCAAGGCTGGCGCCAAGGTCGACCACTGCTTCATCGTCTTTTTCTACGACATCTTCCCCAACAGCCACGACCTGATGAAGGAGCTCGGCATCGAGCTGCATTATCTCGCGACCTGGTGGGATATCCTCGAAGCCGCCAAGGAGTCCGGGCACTTCGACGCCAAGACCCTGACCGAGGTGGAGAGCTTCCTCAACGACCCCTCGAGCTGGTCGGCTGCCCATGGCGGCATTTCCGAATTCTCCCCTACCCCTAAGGAATAAGCCCGTTTTCAACCGGCAAAACAAAAGGGCCGCCCAGTGGGCGGCCCTTTTTTTTGTCCCTCTGTGACCCCGGTCAGGGCGCCAGCATGCGGGGCAGGAACATCGAGATCTCGGGCAGATAGGTGATCACCAGCAAGGCCAGCAGGTTCACCACCACAAAGGGAAAAATGCCCGAAATGATCTTGCCCACCGACTCCCCGAGCGTCGAGGACGCCACGAAAATGTCGAGCCCGAATGGGGGCGTGATCATGCCGATACAGGTGTTGAGGCACACGATGATGCCGAAATGGATGGGATCGATGCCAAAGCTGACCGCCACCGGATAGAGCGCCGGTACGAGGATCAGCATGGTCGAATTGGGATCGATGAACATGCCGGCGACAAGGAACAGCAGGTTGACGATCAGGAGGAACATCACCCAGTTCGCATCGATCGCCCCGAGAAAGTCGATAACCAGAGTTGGCAGCTGCGCCAGCGTAATGAAATAGGCCACGATCGAGCCCATCGCCAGCAGCACGAAGATCGTGCCCGTGGTCACCGCCGCGCCGGTCGCGACCTTGAACACATCGCCCAGTTTCATGTGGCGATAGATCAGCACCTCGACGATCAGCGCATAGGCCACGCTGACGGCGGCAGCTTCGGTGGGGGTGAAGAGGCCCGAATAGATACCGCCGAGCAGCACGACCGGCAGGCCCAGCGCCCAGATCCCGCGCCCCACCACTTTGAGCCGCTCGCCCCAGCTCAGAGGCGCATCGCCCTTGATGCCGTGGCGATAGGCGTAAAACAGCACATAGCAGCAAAACACGCCGGCCAGGAACAAGCCCACGACGAGGCCGGCGGCAAACAGCGCCGCCACTGACGTGCCGGTCAGCCAGGCATAGATGATGAGCGTGATCGAGGGCGGGATCAGCAGCGATACTTCCGCCGAAGACACGATGAGCCCGAGCGAGAACTTGTCGGAATAACCCTGCCGCTGCATCTCAGGATAAACAATGCCGGCCAGCGCCGCCACGGTGGCCGGCGCCGAACCCGATACCGAACCGAAGGCCGCCGCGGCTGCCACCGTCGTCAGCCCCATGCCGCCCCGGCGATGGCCGAGAAAGGCCCCCACCAGCTGGATAAGGTGCCGCGCGATCACCCCCTTGGACATGATCTCGGCGGCAAAGATAAAGAAGGGAATGGCTAGCAGCGTCGAATGGTTGATGCCCCCGACGATGCGCTGCCCATAGATCAAATCGGGCATGCCCGAGAAAAAGAACTCCTTGGTCAGGATGCCCGGAATGCCGAGCACGATAAGCATTTCAAAGCCAAGGAAGAGGAGGGCCAGGGCCCCGGCAACAAGAACGGCAATCAACATCTCAGTGGGCCTCAGCCTTGTTGGACCAGCGATCGATCAGCCCGAACAGGCTCATGGCATAGCGCAGCGCCAGCAGCAGAAAGCCGGCGGGCAGCGCGTAATACAAAAGGGCAGCCGGCACGCCGAGCGTCGGGCTCATCTGGCCGGTCTTTGCCACGGTCAGTGCCATCTGCAGGCCAAACCAGGCGATATAAAGCGACAGCACCAGCCCCGACAGATCAATGGCCCGGCGGATCCAGAGCTGGGCGCCCGGGGACATGCGTTCGAGGAAACTGGTCATAGCGATCTGGCGCCCTTCGGCCAGCGCTAGCCCTAGCGACAGGAACACCAGCCATACCATCAGATAGCGGGCGGCTTCGTCGATCCAGGCGAAATTGCGCGCATAGACGGGAACCAGTTCGCGCACGACCACGCCGGTGACGTAAAGCGCGACCATGATCAGCATCAGGGCTGCCAACGCGATCCGCTCCAGGGACGACCAGGCGGCCAGCGCCTTGGATAACTTGCTGTTTGGGCTCATGTCACTGCGGGTTCCCTCTGCACAAAAGAGGCGCCAGGGGTGTTGGAACCTGGCGCCTTGTGGCTGGCGCCTGCCGGCGCCGGTTGATCCTTGGGGTTACTGCCCTGAGACCGCGCTGTACTGCGCTTCATAGGCATCCACGATCCCCTGCCCGGCGGCACCCGCATTGGCGAGATAGGCGTCGCGCGCGGGGCCATACATGGCTTCGCGGAAAGCGGCGCGCTGGGCGTCGTCGAGTTCATGGATGGTGATGTCGCTGGCTCGGATGGTTTCGAGCGCGGTCGCCTGGGCGGCTTCCTTGAGCTCTTCCACCTGCGGGCGCACTTCCTCGAAGGCCTCGGTGATCACGGTCTGGTATTCGGCCGGCAGACCATCCCACCAGGCCTGGTTGAACATCACCACGTCTTCATTGGCGCCGTGCTCGGAGACGAGCAGGTAATTCTGCACTTCGTGATACTTCATGGTCGCGATCGTATCGAGGGCATTTTCCTGCCCATCAACCACGCCGGTCTGCAGCGCGGTGTAAAGCTCGCCAAAGGGCAGCGCCACGGCCGAGGCGCCCACGGCATTGAACTGCTCGATCAGCACCTTGCTGTCCATGACGCGGAAGCTTTGGCCGGCGAAGTCCTCGAGCGCGGCAATCTCCTCGTTGGAAGTCATCGACTTGCGCCCATTGGGCCAGATAGC
Organism: Devosia sp. Z11_6; assembly: GCF_058133665.1. NCBI lineage: Bacteria > Pseudomonadati > Pseudomonadota > Alphaproteobacteria > Hyphomicrobiales > Devosiaceae > Devosia > Devosia sp. Z11_6. Next base: position 543,707 of record NZ_JBYUNQ010000002.1, on the reverse strand, counting down.
AATGGCCTTGAGCCCGAGCGGGGCAAAGCTGTCGAGCACGGCCTGCCCGAAAGCGCCGGTGCGCAGCTCATTGGCTTGGGCGCGGTCGGCGGGATAAAGGAATGGCACGTCAAGGATCGATACTGCAGGGTTGAAGCCGGCAAGGAACGCGGCGGGCGACACCGTGCCTTCCATCAGCCCCAGCTGGGTGCCTTCATTCATCTCGCGGGCCTGGCCGAGCTGGCCGGCGGGGAACAGCTGGAACGCGACATTGCCGTCGGTGCGCTCCTTGACGAGGTCGGCCACCATCACCAGGCCCTTGTGGCGCGGCTGCTGGTCCGATTCCAGGTGGCCGATCCGGGCGGTGAATTGCTGGGCGGCGGCGGGCAGCGCCCCGATCAGTGCGGACAGGACCGCGACGCTGGCAAGCAATACACGACGGTTCATTTGGTTCCCCTTCATTCAAATTATTTTCGACAAAAGCCCTGCGCCCCCAACGGAGTCAAGCGAACTTTCTCAAAAACTAGACAGTTCTGTTAGCCTGCCCCAATGTTGGGCGGCCTGCCCAAACTCTGGCCCGGTTGGTACCCATTCACGGCAGCGCCAGTTCCTCGGTAAATCCGGCCAGTTCCGTGCCCACCGGCAGCAGTCGCCGCACCGCTTCGCGCACCGCTATCACATCGACATCGCGCGCCAGCGCCACCAGCAGCACGCCTTGCGGCTCACCCACATCGCGCCCCTGCCGCTCCGCGGTCGGCAGCGACGAGATGGCTTGGTCGGCCACGCCCACATGGCACCCCGCCACGCCGGGCAGCGCAGCGATTTCTGCCACCACCGCCACCCAAACATCCGCAGCCTCGGCTACGAGGCACCCAACAAGCACCCGCTCGCCCGGAGCCTCGCCAGCGCTCTGGGCAAATCCGCCGACGCAGCGCCGATTGTTCTGGAACTGGCGCATCACCCGCTGCGTCCAGGGGCTCGGGTCATTGAGCCGCGCCAGATACGCCGCCGACCGGCTCACTTCGGGCTCTGAAAGGGTATAAAGCGTGAAAAACTCGAGCGGCGCCTCGTCGGCCCGCCAGCGCGTGCCACTCAAAAAGCCGGGGATGGCGAGGCGCTCGGGCATATGCTCCTCGCGGTGCCAATCGACGAAATCCTGCCGCCCTTCGGCCGGGATCCCGTTCCAGATCGCCACAAAGCCGCGCCCCGCCAGTGAATGCATCCGTGTCTCCGCAACTATCGGCCCGGCATAACTGCAGCGCAGCCGCGCAACATCGCCGCTTCGTCTCACGATTGAGACGAAAGCTCCATCTGCTTTGCCGCTTGTGCAGTATCCGACCGCGTTCTGCTGTTGTTGCGCCTCGCACAACCCACCAGAACTTGGCGCCCAGCCCCGGCGGGCTGCTTATCCCGGCTGCCGCCAGCTTGGCAATGCCCACGCCCCCGCGTCCGGTTGCCCCAGCCGCCAGAGAACAGCTTTCCACAAACCGGCGTTTTGCAGAATATGCTACCCCTGGGGAACCCAGGGCGAGCAGTCCATCTTCCTTCCGCTAATGGAGTTGGCTGCCGCCCTGCCTTATGCTGCGGCACCCTTTTCGTGGAGCCCTCATGCCCAAAATTGCGCTTCTTGCCGCCGCCCTCCTTGCTGGCGTCAGCTTTCTGCCCGCCGCCTTCGCCCAGGACTATGATCCTGCCGCCACCATCCGCATCGGCTCGCTTTACGAGCCACAGAACCTCGACAACACCGCGGGCGCTGGCCAGGGCATCAACGAGGCCTTCAACGGCAATGTTTATGAAGCGCTGTTCCAGCTCACCGATGCCGGCACCGTCGAGCCCCGGCTCGTGGCCGATTACACCGTCTCGGAAGACGGGCTCACCTATACCTTCACCCTGCGCGATGGAGTGACCTTCCATTCCGGCGATCCGCTGACCGCAGCCGATGTGAAGCACTCCATCGAGCGCGTCACTGCCGAAACCTCGCAAAGCTCGCGCAAGCGCAGCCTTTCGACCATCACCGGCATCGAGACCCCCGATGACCAGACCGTGGTGATCACCCTCTCGCAGCGCTCCATCTCGCTGCCCTACAATCTCTCCTATGTCTGGATCGTCAACGACGCCGCCCCCGACATCACCGCCGCCGAAGACGGCACCGGCCCCTACCAGCTCGCCGAATGGCGCCGCGGCTCGGCCCTCGCCCTCACCCCCTTCGAGAGCTATTGGGGCGAAGCCCCCAGCAATGGCGGCGTGCTGTTCCAGTATTTCACCGAGGCCACCGCGCTCAACAATGCGCTGCTGACCAACGCGGTCGACATCATCACCTCGGTGCAAAGCCCCGACTCCCTGGCCCAGTTCGCCGATAACCCGGCCTTCACCGTCACCGAAGGGGCCTCCACCACCAAGGAAATCCTCGCCTATAACGACCGCGTCGCCCCCTTCGACAACCCCAAAGTGCGCAAGGCCCTCGCCCGCGCCACCAACAAGGCCCAGCTCCTGAACTCCGTCTGGGGCGACTACGGCACGCTGATCGGCTCCTTCGTGCCCCCCACCGATCCCTGGTATGTCGACCTCACCGGCGTTGATGCCTATGACGTCGAGTCCGCCAAGGCGCTCCTCGCCGAGGCCGGCTATCCCGACGGCTTCGAGTTCACCCTCGATACGCCCGACTACGACCCCCATCCGCTGGTGGCGCAGTTCCTCCAGGCCGAATATGCCAAGATCGGCGTCACGGTGAACATCAACATCATCACCGCCAATGAATGGTACACCAAGGTCTACCAGAGCCATGATTTCCAGGCGACGCTGCAGGAGCACGTCAATCACCGCGACATCGTCTTTTATGGCAATCCCGATTTCTACTGGGGCTACAACAACCCCGAAGTGGTCGAGCTGATCGCCAGCGCCGAAGCGGCCGCCTCCGAAGCCGAGCAGACGCAAAAGCTGACCGAAGCCAACCGCATCATCGCCGAAGATGCCGCCAGCAACTGGCTCTATCTCTATCCCCAGATCGTCGTTTCCGCCGCCAATGTCACCGGCTACCCCACCAACGGCCTCAACGCCCAGTTCTTCGCCTACGACATCCAGAAGACCAACTGACGGCCTGACCCCGATCCACCGGCAAACACCGGCCCATCCCCTCCCCCTTGAGGGGAGGGCTAGGGTGGGGGTGCCAGCACACCCACCAGCCAGAACCCCGGCGCTTCCTCAACGCTCGCCGCCAGCCTCTCCGCTCCATCCCACCCTCCCCCTTGCGGGGAGGGTAGCGCAGCTTGGGCCGCAAGGCCCTAGCGGAGCTGGGGAGGGGGTCGTCGACCCTGCCACCGCTGGGCCCGCTCTTCTCCAGAGAGCGAACCTAGAGCACACATCCATCATTGGATAACCCCACCGGCCCTTTCGGGGCGCCGGTGGTTTTGTCCATCGCCCCCAGCTACACTGCGCGCGTCGCATCGCCGCCAAAGGACATCAGCCCATTCTCGCCTATACCATCCGCCGCACCATCATCCTGCTGCTGTCCCTGCTGATCGCGGCCGTGGTGCTGTTCGTGCTGCTGCGCCTGCTGCCCGGCGATCCCGCCAATGCGCTGCTGGGCGTCGGCGCCACCCCCCAGCAGATCGAGGCCGCCCGCGCCCAGGTCGGCTCCGACCAGCCCCTCCTCACCCAGTTCACCACCTTCCTCGGCAATATCGCCCGGCTTGATCTGGGCACCTCGTTCGTCAGCCGCGCCTCCGTGCTCGCCGAAATCGGCAATCGTCTCGCCGTCACCCTGCCCCTCACCGCGCTTGGCTTTGCCATCGCGCTCCTCCTCGCCATCCCCCTCGGCATCATCTCGGCGGTCAAGGCCGATCGCTGGTATGGCGCCGCCATCTCGGTCGTCTCGCAACTCGGCATCGCCATTCCCGTGTTCTGGGTCGGCATTCTGCTCGTTACTCTTTTTGCCGTGAACCTGCGCTGGCTGCCCTCGGGCGGCTTTCCGCTGCGCGGCTGGAGCAGCTTTGGCGAAGCCGCCACCGGCATGATCCTACCCGCCCTCACCGTTGGCCTCGTCATGGGCGCCTCGCTGCTGCGCTATGTGCGCGCCGCCACGCTTGAAGTGCTCGGCAGCGATTTCCTGCGCACCGCCCGCGCCTTGGGCGCCAGCTTCCCCGAGGCTCTCATCCGCCACGGCATCCGCAATGGCGCCGTGCCGGTGATATCCATTCTCGGCATCGAGCTGGCCTCGACCTTTCTCGGCGCCGTGGTGATCGAGCGCGTGTTCAGCCTTCCCGGCCTTGGCTCCATGCTGCTCCTGGCCATCCAGCAGCGCGATTATCCCAATGTGCAGGGCGTGCTCTTCGTTTCGACCCTCCTCGTCCTGCTCATCGGCTTTGCCGCCGATCTCGCGCAGCGCCTGATCGATCCGCGCCTGCGCACCCGCAGCGAGGCCCGCGCATGACCAGCATTTCCACCACCGCCACCGCGGCCCCGCAGCACCGCCCGCGCGCGCTGCTCCTTTGGGTCGGCATTGCCCTGGTGAGCCTCCATCTCGTTGTCGGGCTCCTGACCCTCGTCTGGACGCCCTATGATCCCACCGCCTTTTCCGGCGGCCGCCTCGAGGGCCCAAGCCTTCTCCACTGGGTCGGCACCGACCGGCTTGGCCGCGATCTTTGGACCCAGCTGATGATCGGCAGCCGCATTGCCCTTCAGGTCGGCACCGGCGCTGTCGCCATTGGCGCGGTGATCGGCGTTACCCTCGGGCTCCTCGCCGCCTTTGCCAGCAAATGGCTCGATGACGTGCTCGCCGCCGCCCTCGATATTCTCATTGCCTTCCCCACCCTCCTCATCGCCATGCTGGTGGTGGCGGCGAGCGATACGGCGAGCCTTGGCTCCGCCATCCTCGCGCTCGGCATTGCCCTTTCGGCCATCGTCGCCCGGCTCACCCGCATTCTCGCCAAGCGCGTTCTGGTGATGGATTACATCACCGCCGCCCGCACCTCGGGCAGCTCCTGGCCCAAGATCGTGCTCATCCATATCCTGCCCAATATCCTGCCCACCCTTTCGGTCAATTTCGCCCTGCAGTTCGGCCTTGCCGTCATCGCCGAAGCCTCGCTGTCCTATCTGGGCCTTGGCGCCCCGCCGCCCAATGCCTCCTGGGGCCGGCTGCTGCAGGAAGCCCAGGCCACGGTTTACACCGCCCCCATCGGCGCCATCGCGCCCGGCCTCGCTCTTGTGTCGCTGGTGATCGGCATGAATCTCCTCGCCGATGGCCTGCGCGACCGCGCCGATCCGACGAGGCGCAGCCGATGAGCCCCTTGCTGACCGTCGACAACCTTTCCATCCAGGCCGGTACGACAACGCTGGTCTCGAATCTGAGCTTTACCCTCGCGCGCGGCGAACGCCTCGGCCTGATTGGCGAATCCGGCTCTGGCAAGTCGCTGACCGCGCTGGCCACCACCGGCTTGCTGCCGCGGGGCCTTTCCGCCACCGGCTCGGTGCATCTCGCCGGCCAGCAGATGGTCGGCACATCAGAGCAAAAGCACAACCCGCTGCGCGGCACCGCTGTCGCCACCGTGTTCCAGGAACCCCTGACCGCGCTCGATCCCTTGATGCGTATCGGCAAGCAGATCGCCGAGCCCCTGGCGCGCCGCGCCCGCCGCGACGGCAAGCCCCTGTCCGGCAGCGTTCTCGCCGAAGCAGTGCAAACCCTGATGGGCGAAGTATCCCTCCCCGATCCGGCCCGCATCGCCCGTGCCTATCCCCACGAGCTCTCGGGCGGGCAGCGCCAGCGCGTCGCCATCGCCATGGCCCTGGCCTGCCGGCCCGACCTGTTAATCGCCGACGAACCCACCACCGCGCTCGATGTCACGACGCAAGCCGAAATCCTGCAGCTGCTCGACCGTCTCGTGCGCGAGCGCAACATGGCGCTCCTCTTCATCAGCCATGACCTGCCCGTCGTCGCCAACACGGTCGAGCGCGTCGTCGTGTTGCGCCGCGGCATTGCCGTGGAAGCCGGTCCCGTCGGCACCGTGTTCAACACCCCCCAACACGAATATACGCGCAGCCTCTTGGCCGCCGCGCGCAGCTTCGATCGGGCACTGGAGGGCCAGCCATGAGCCTTGTTACGGTTGAAAATGTTGGCTTCGGCTACACCCGGAGCCGTCCAATCCTCGACAATATCTCGTTCGAGATGGCGGAGGGCGACACCGTCGGGCTGGTCGGGGAATCCGGCTCGGGCAAAACCACGATTTTGCGCCTGCTTCTCGGTCTCGAACGCCCGGGCACTGGCACCATCCATTTCGATGGCGCCCCGCTCGACCCGCGCAACCGCGCTTTCATGCGCAGTTTCCGACGCCAGGCGCAGGTCGTGTTTCAGGATCCCTATTCCTCACTCGATCCGCGCCAGACCATCCGGGCCGTCATTGCCGAACCCCTGCGCTCGCTCCGGGTCGAAGGCGACCATCCGCAGATGATCAAGGCCGCCCTCGCCGCCGTCGGGCTCGATGCCGATGCCGCCACCCGCTACCCCCACCAGTTCTCGGGCGGTCAGCGCCAGCGCATCGCCATTGCCCGCGCCATTGTCGCCCGGCCCCGCCTGCTGCTGGCCGATGAAGCGGTGAGCGCTTTGGATCTCACCACCCGCATTCGCATTGTCGAACTCCTGGCGGGCCTCAGCCAATCCATGAGCCTCTTGCTCGTGTCGCACGATCTAGGTGTCGTTGCGGCCCTCTGTCGCCGCGTCATTATTCTCGAGCGCGGCCGCATTGTTGAAGCCGGCCTCACCCGCGACGTGCTCGCCCATCCCCAACACCCCTATACGCAGCGCCTGCTTGCCAGCGTGCCGCGGCTGCATCTGGAGACCCCGACGCCATGACCACCGCCCCCGCCGATTACACCGCCTGGAAAGACCGCCGCCTCGCCGCCCTCAAGGCCCCCGATGGCTGGCTCAACATCATTGCCCGCGATTGGCTCTCCGAAGGCACCGTGGCGGTCGGCAGCGCCGCCGATAACGACATCGTCCTGCCCACCGGCCCCGCCCATATCGGTACCCTGACGCAAGGCCCCGACGGCAGCGTGACCTATGCGCCCCTCGGCGGCGAGCCGACTAAGCTCGCGCTCTCCAAAACCAACCCGCCGCGGTTCACCGCCGAAAACCTCCTGCTCGAAGTCACCACCCTCAACGGCGAAAACGCTCTGCGCGTGCGCGACACCGCCTCATCAGCTGGCGACGACCTGCCCCCGATCCAATACTTCCCCTATGATCCAAGCTGGCGCATCTCCGCCCAGTGGATCGCGCTCGACGCCCCCAAGCAGCTTTCCATCACCACCTCCAAGGCGATCCCGACCGAGGTCGAGGCCTCCCACAAAGCCGTGTTCACCCGCGAGGGCACGACTTACGAGCTGCTCGCCACCCATGGCACGCCGCAAAGCCCGCAATTCGTTATTCGTGACCTGACCGCGCAAAGCGAAACCTATGGCGCCTGCCGCTTCGTGTTTGGCGAGGAGGTCACCGACACCTCGATCGTCCTCGACTTCAACAAGGCCATCAATCCGCCCTGCGCCTTCACCGACTTTGCCGTCTGCCCGCTGCCGCCTGCCGAGAACGTCCTGCCCATCCGCATCGAGGCCGGCGAAAAGCGTCTGGCCAACAGCCACTAGGCCGCGGCGCTTTTCCCCTGCGCCACCCTCCGGGGGAACACTGTTCCGCCCCGGGCGGTTGCCGCCCTCACTTCGGCATGCTCCCTTGCAGCACCAGCCGACCGGCCCACAAAACACTGGAGGAAACCATGAAGCTCGAATCCATCGCCCTGCACCACGGCTACACCGCCGAAGCCACTACCAAGGCCGCGGCCGTGCCGATCTACCAGACCACGTCCTATACCTTTGACGACACCCAGCACGGCGCCGATCTCTTCGATCTCAAGGTCGCCGGCAATATCTATACCCGCATCATGAACCCCACGACCGCTGTGCTCGAAGCGCGGGTCGCCGAAATGGAAGGCGGCATCGGCGCCCTCGCCGTCGCCTCGGGCATGTCGGCCATCACCTATGCCATCCAGACCATCGCGGAAGCCGGCGACAACATCGTCTCCATCTCCCAGCTTTATGGCGGCACCTATAACCTCTTCCAGCACACTTTCCCCCGCCAGGGCATCGAAGTGCGCATGGTCGGCTTTGACGATTTCGAGGGCTTTGAACGCCTGATCGACGCCAGGACCAAGGCCGTGTTCCTTGAATCCATTGGCAACCCGCTTGGCAATGTCGTCGACATCCAGCGCATCAGCGAGATCGCCCATCGCCATGGCGTGCCCGTGATCGTCGACAACACTGTCGCCACCCCGGTGCTCTGCCGCCCCTTCGATTTCGGCGCCGATATCGTGGTGCATTCCCTCACCAAATATATCGGCGGGCACGGCACCTCGATCGGCGGCATCATCGTCGATAGCGGCAAGTTCGACTGGGTCGCCAACAAGACCCGCTTCCCCATCCTCAACCAGGCCGACCCCTCCTACCATGGCGTGGTTTATACCGAGGCCCTTGGCCCCGCCGCCTTTATCGGCCGCGCCCGCGTCGTGCCGCTGCGCAATACCGGCGCCGCCCTTTCGCCCTTCAACGCCTTCCTGATCCTGCAGGGCCTCGAAACCCTGGCACTGCGCATGGAGCGCCATTGCGACAACGCCCTCAAGGTCGCCCAATTCCTCCAGAACCATCCCAAGGTCGCCTGGGTGAACTACGCCGCCCTCCCCGATAGCCGCTTCCACGCCGTGGCCCAGAAGATCACCAAGGGCAAGGCCTCGGGCATTTTGAGCTTTGGCATCAAGGGCGGCCGCGACGCCGGTGGCGTCTTCATCGATAACCTCAAGATGATCCTGCGGCTGGTCAATATCGGCGACGCCAAGTCACTCGCCGCCCATCCGGCCACCACCACCCACCGCCAGCTCAACGCCGAAGAACTGGCCAAGGCCGGGGTTTCCGAAGACCTCGTGCGCATCTCGGTTGGCATCGAGCATATCGACGACATCATTGCCGATATCGAGCAGGCCCTGGCCGCCGTCGAGGCCGCCTGACCCACTCCGCTCGCCGGCTGCAATCGCACCAGCCGGCGAGCACCTGACATTTTGTTCAGAACGCGTTCATCATCATGGCCAAAACCCGGCCAACCCGCCCCGGAGACCCCGTTTGCACCCCTTTACCACCCAGCTGCTCGACGCCATCACCACCGGCAATCCGGTCCCCCGCACCACCGCCAATCCCCCGCAAACCCCCGCTGAAAGCGAAGCCATCCAGTCCGAACTGATCGCCGCCCTCGGTGGCATCGGCGCCTGGAAAGTCTCCCCCTGGTCACCCGGCGCCACCATGACGGCGGCTCCCATTCCCAAGGCCTGGGTTCACCAAAGCGCTGAAACCGTTGATCTTTCCGGTCTGCGCTTCGAGGTCGAATTCGCCCTGGTTGTCGCTGATGACGGCTCCTACCGCATCGCCCCCGCCCTCGAATTCATCCGCTCGCGCACTCAGGCCGACGCCGAATGGCCCGCCGCCGCCAAGCACGCCGACCTCCTCGTCACCGGCGGCCTCGTCCTCGGCACCCCCCAGCCCCTGCCCGCGGCGGACAGCAAAATTGCCGTGACAATCCAGCTACTTGCCGGCGACGAGAGCCAGACGCTGACCACCAATCTGTCAGTCTCCGACCTCCTTGAAGCGGCCCGCTGGACCAGCGAATACGCCAGCCGCATCGGCCTGCCCTTCACCCCCGGCACCGTCATCATCACCGGCGCCCGCCTCGGCCCGATCGAGCTAGCCGCCAACCATATCCGCGCCGAGCTCGACAGTTTCGGTGCCGTCGAGTTCTTCCGCGCCGGGGCACAATAAACTCCGCCCCGCGGCGATACTTGCCGCCGAGTAGAATTTTCTTCTCTGCTCGGCGGCCAAAACAACCAGGCTTTTATCTATTCTGCCCGGGCTTTGGAGCGCCAGACTTCGCTTCCGCACGCCCAAAGCCTTATGCTCTCAGCAACTTTGCAGGAGTGTGGGATGCGTTTTTCGTCTTTGGTTGCGGCCGCCATGCTGGTCGCGGTTCCCGTCGCCGTCCAGGCCGCCGAGGTGACCCCGCTGGTCACCGCCGACTGGCTCAAGGCTAATGCCGCTGACGAGAACGTCAAGATCATCGACATACGTGACGAGATCGAAGGCACCGACCTCGGCGAATTGCCCTATATCGCCAATGCCGTAGTCGCCCCCTATGCCAGCGCCGGCTGGCGCACCGAGGTCGACGGCGTCCCCGGCCAGATCCCGCCCGAAGCTGAGATCGCCGAGCTGATCGGCAATCTGGGCATCGACGGGGACGATCACGTCGTGATCGTTCCGTGGGGCACCGACTCCTCCGAATTCGGTGGCGCCACGCGAGTGTACTGGACCTTCAAATATCTCGGCCATGACGAAGTTTCGATCCTCGATGGCGGCTGGCGCCAATACGATGCCCAGGGCGGCGAGCGCGTCGCCGAGGCCGCCAAGCCCGTGCCCGTTGAGTTCCCCTACGAAATTCAGCCCCAACTGCGCGCCACCACCCCTGACGTGCAGGCCGCTCTTGAAAAAGGCACCAAGCTCATCGATGGCCGCCCCACCGAGCAGTTCGTCGGCCAGTCCAAGAGCCCGGTCGTTCGTGTCACTGGCACCATCCCGGGCGCGGTCAACATCCCGCACTCGACCCTTTACAGCGGCGAATATGCGAGCTTTGCCCAGCCCGAAACCATTGCCACCCTGGCGCAGGGCGTGGGCTTGGCCGAAGGCGAAGAAAACATCGTCTTCTGCAACACCGGCCACTGGGCATCCATCGCCTGGTTCGCCCTGAGCGAAGTGGCGGGCAACAAGAACACCGCCATGTATGACGGCTCCATGGCCGAATGGGCTGCCGATCCGGCCCGCCCGATCCAGTAAAAACCTGGTGCCGGCCCTCCACCACTATCTTGGGTGTTGCGCTTGACCGGCGCAGCATCCAAAGCTTTTTGAACACACCAGTTTCCGAGACCCATGAGCCAGATATCTGCGGCCGCCCCGCCCAAACTGCTCCCCACCATTGTCCCTGACCGGGCGCCGCTCCTCGTGGCAAGCGCCATGCTTGTCTTGGGCTTTGCCCTCATCACCTGGCAGGTCGACCTGCGTCAGGGCGGCCTCTTCCTGATCGGTGCGATGCTCGGCGTTGCGCTTTACCACGGCTCCTTTGGCTTCACCGGCGGCTGGCGCCGCATGGTGGTGGAAAAGCGCGGTCGCGGCATGCGGGCCCAGATGCTCGCCATCGGCGTGGCCGCGATCGCCATGATCCCCCTCGTGGCTGCCGGCAATATCGGCGGCCAGGCCATAGTTGGCGCCATGGCCCCGGTCGGCCTTTCCGTGCTGCTCGGCGCCGCCATTTTCGGCCTCGGCATGCAACTGGGCGGCGGTTGCGGCTCGGGCACGCTGTTCACCGTGGGCGGCGGCTCTGCCCGGATGCTGGTGACGCTGGTCTTCTTCATCATCGGCGCCGTCGCCGGTACCGCACATCTGCCGTTCTGGCTGCAGCAGCCGTCGCTGCCGCCGATCAGCATCGGCGCCGAACTGGGCGTCGGCTTTGCCATTGCCGTCACCATCGCGGGCCTTGCCATCGTGGCGCTGATCACCGCGTTGGTGGAAAAGCGCGTCCATGGCAATATCGAACACGAACCGGCGCCCGCCCCGGCCGACTGGGGCTGGATTCTCCGCGGCCCATGGCCTCTCGTCGGCGCGGGCCTGGTGCTGGCGCTGCTCAATATCGCCACGCTCCTGCTGGCCGGCCACCCCTGGTCCATCACCTATGGTTTTGGCCTCTGGGGCGCCAAGATCGCCCAAACGGTAGGCGCCGATGTCGCGAGCTGGGAATTCTGGACCTGGCCCGCCCAGGCCCAGGCCCTGCAATCCAGCGTCTTGGCCGACACCGTATCCGTGATGGATTTCGGCCTAGTGCTCGGCGCTGCCGCTGCCGCCGCCATCGCCGGCAAATTTGCGCCCAAGGCCGCCCTGCCGCTCGGCTCACTGCTTGCGGCCATCGTCGGGGGCCTCCTCATGGGCTACGGCGCCCGCCTGTCCTTTGGCTGCAATATCGGCGCGCTGTTTTCGGGCATCGCCACCGGCAGCCTGCATGGCTGGCTCTGGTTTGCCGCAGCTTTCGTGGGCTCGTTCTTCGGCATTGCCCTGCGGCCGGTATTCGGACTTGATGGACTGGCCAAGAAATGAGCGCGCGTAACACCCTTCTGTTTGGCGCCGCTCTGGCCGTTTCCACTGCCGCGATCGCCTATGACCACCTGACCAATCCGGTGCCGCCGCGTCCGGGCACCCAGACCGTTGCCGCAGCGGGGGGTTCTGCCCCTTGTGCAGCCGCGCCCTGTGCTGCGGGGGCCTCTCCCTGCGCCGCCGGCGCGCCGGCCGCACCCATGCGCGCGGCTCCCCCACCCCCAGCCGCTGCACCCTGCGCGGCCGGTGCGCCACAGCTGGCGCCGCCTCCGCCACCCCCGGCCACCCCGCCTGCTGCCGGCAAGGCACCGCCCCCGCCACCACCGCGGGCGACACCTCCGGCTCAGCCGCAGGCTGCGCTGGCTGCCCCGCCACCTCCGCCCAAGTCTAAGCCTGCGGGTGCGGAAGCGCCTGATCTGGTTCTGGACCCGTCCTGAGATGAGTGAGGACGCCCGCCGGCAGGCCCTGGCTGAAGTCGCCTTTTGCGAGACAATCCTCGCCAAGGGCGGCCTCAATGTGCTGAGCGAAACCTTTGCCGGCGTGACCACGATTGAGGCCTGGGAGCATTATCCCCCCGGCGATGTGTTCGACCCTGCGAGCAATTCCCAATGGTTCTACCATTGCCATCCGGCCGAGGAAGGCTCGCGCGAGCACGGCCATTTCCACTGCTTCCTGCGGCCGCAGGGATCCAACGGTCCCATCCACCATCTGGTGGCGATCGGCGTCGATAGCGAAGGGCGCCTGCTGCGCCTCTTTACGGTCAATCAATGGGTGGTAGGCGACGATTGGGCTGACGCCGAGGTCACGATCCCCCTGCTTGAACGCTTCGACATGCAGATGCCCTGGCCCTCTTATCTGGTAAACCGATGGCTCACTGCGGTGGTCGTTGCCTATGGCGAGCAGATTGCGCAATTGCTCCGCGACCGCGACCGCGTTCTTGCCGCCCATGCCGCAGAGAAGGCGGTGGTGCACCAGGACCGCTCGCTGGAAGTGCTGTCTGAGTTCTTCCCACCCGCTACCTGACCGGGGGAGCGGGATGATAACAGCTAGATCAACCTGTACTGCTTGGCCTTGTTGCGCAGGAAGGGCAGGCCCTTGTCCATCACCTCTTCGAAGCTGTTTGCCACCGGCCGCCACACCGCAAGGCCATAGGCCAGTTCCGGCGGCATGTTGATGAAGCTTTCCATGGCGATCCCACCCTTGAAGCCGATGGCGGCGAGGGTTGCATAGATTTCGTCCCAATCGCAGGTACCCTCGCCCGGCGTGCCGCGATCGGATTCCGACATATGGATATAGCGCAGCAGGTCGCCCGCATCGATGATTCCGTTGCCCGCACCCTTTTCCTCGATATTCATGTGGTAGGTATCGAGGTGAATGAAGATATTGTCGGCGCCCACCTTTTCGATCATCCAGCGGGCCTGTGCTGCCGTGTTGATCAGGTGGTTCTCGTAGCGGTTGACTGGCTCGATGCCAAAGGCCAGGCCCACCTGCTTGGCGTAGCGCGCCGCTTCTTCCAGCGCGCGGGCCATGTTGTCATATTCCTGCGCCGTGGGGGGCAGCCCGCTGCGCTGGCCGATGCCGCCATAGGTGACGCCCGACAGGGCCTCCGCCCCCATGGCTGCGGCAACATCCATGACATGCTTGAGATGGGCGATCCCCGCTTCTGGATCAACCGAAGGCCAGCTGCCCTCAGGCAGGCCGAGCGAGCAGACCGCCCGCATATTGTGCTGCTCGAGCAGCGATCTTGTATGGGCCGGATCCACCACACCCGGGTTGACCAGGGCGATTTCGATGAAATCCATCTTGTAGGCCGCAGCGGCGGCAACCGTGCGCTCCGCTCCGGCCCGATCCCAGTTCATCGTCCACATGCTGGTGTGAACACCAAAGCCTTGCATTGCCTTTTCCTCTTCTCGTCAGAAATCTTGACTACGGTGCCGTCTCAAATAGCCAAAAACCAACATGGCGCCTCAGGACCGATGCGCGGCGGCAAGGTTGCGGAGGTCCCGCGCCGTAGCCTGCAAGGTGAGGAACGCCTGGTAGCGGAAATCCTGCAGCGCCCGCAGGTCAGGGTTGGGCAAGCAGCGCGCCGCTACGCGGGACATAGCCGGCATTGCCGTTTGCAGGTCCGGGTAAAGGTTCGACGCCACTGCGCCCAGCATGGCCGAACCCAACAGCACGGGTTCGGGGCATTCGGTGATATCGACCGGCAGCCCCGTGGCATCGGCGAGCAATTGCCGGGTCAGCGGATGGGCGCCGGCGCCACCGCTGATGCTGATCGTTCCCACCGGAGCGCCATGAGCCGCCTGCGTCTCGATGATCTGGCGCAGGCCATAGCCCAACCCGCAAATGCCGGCGACGTAAAGGGCCACCAGCGAGTCGGGACCCGATTCCATGCCTTGGCCCATGATCACGGCGCGGGCATGCGGATCGGCAAAGGGCGCGCGGTTGCCCAAAAATTCCGGCACCACATGCAGGTCGTCGGCCAGCCGCACCGTGGCGCTGGCGTTGCCGGCGAGCTGCAAGGCGCGATCGGCCAGCCATCCCGGCAGGGACATGCCGGCCGCTTTTGCTAAGGCCGTCGCTTCCGCATTGCCGGGATGCAGTTGCACCAGCTGATCGATTGCGGCACCGGCTGCCGACTGCCCCCCTTCGTTCAGCCAGGCGCCGGGCACCATGGCCGAATAATAGGGCCCCCACACACCGGGTACAAAAGCCGGTTCTTTGGTAGTCGTCATGGTGCACGATGAGGTGCCGAACACATAGCCGAGGCAGCGCATGGCGTCGCCACCGGCCGCAACCGTGCCCAATCCACCCGCATGGGCGTCGATCAACCCGGCTCCCACGGCCGTGCCCGGCAACAAGCCCATCGCCTGTGCCGCGGCTTCGGTCAGCCCCTGTCCCAGCGGCGTGCCGGGGTCGACGACGCTTTGGCCGATACGCTGGAAGTTCTGGTCGGCCAGGTCCGCCAGGCCAATCTGGCGGAAATAACTCGCATCCCAACGACGCTCATGCGCGAGATAGGTCCATTTGCAGGTGACGGTGCAGGCCGAGCGATCCAGCGCCCCGCTCGCCTTCCAGGTCAGGAAATCGGTGAGGTCAAAGAAATTGGCCGCCCGGGCATAGATGTCCGGGCGATGCTCGCTCAACCACAGCAGTTTTGGCGTTTCCATCTCGGGCGAAATGCGGCCGCCCACATATTGCAGCACCGCATGGCCCTGCGCGTTGATGCGCTCGGCCTGCTCAAGCGCCCGATGATCCATCCAGACGATGATATCGCGTTCGGGATGGTCGGGATCGCCGACCGGCAGGCTTTCGCCCTCGGGCCCGAGCACGACCAGCGAGCAGGTGGCATCGAACCCAAGCCCCCGCACCTCAGCCGGGTCGATCCCGGCTTCGGCGACGCTTTGCCGAACCGTTTCGCAAACGGCCTGCCAGATTTGCGCGCTGGATTGCTCGGCGATCCCGCCGTCCTCGCGGTGCATGTCGATATTGCGGCGCGCCGTGGCCAGTATCCGGCCCTCGGTATCGAACACGCCGGCTCGCGCCGAGCCGGTGCCGACATCAACCCCAATAACATAGCTGGGCATCGCGGATTCTCCCGGAAGCTGGTGTCAAACGCGATCGAAGCTGGTGGGGAGCACGATCATGTCGCGGATCGTCACAGTGCGGTTGCGCGTGAGCATGTAGACGATGGCGTCCGACACTTCCTCGGGATCCATGAGGCTGCCGGCTTCCTTGGCCCTGCGCAGGTTTTCTTCCGGCCAGTCGGCCAGCAGGGCTGAAACCACTGGCCCCGGCGAGACCTGGCCGACGCGGATGCCATGGGGAATAAGCTGGCGGCGCATGCCCTGAACAAAGCTCGTAATGGCCCATTTGGAGCCCGAATAAACCGGCTCCCAATAGGTGGGAAAATGCCCCGCCACCGAGCAGGTGACGAGGATATCGCCGGTCTTGCGCTCCATCATATGCGGCAGCACGCCATGCACATTCTTCATCACCGCATTGACGTTGAGATTGAGCATGCGGTCGATGGCTTCGGGCGTGGTTTCAAGCAGATCGCCACCGACATAGGTGCCGGCATTGCAGTAAAGGATGTCGATATGCGGCACCTTGGCGAGGATCTCGGGCACCATGGCGTTGCAGCTCTCGGCGTCGAGCAGGTCGGTGACCTGGACAACCGCCTTGTCCCCCAGTTCGCCCGCAAGCGCCGTCAGCGCCGCCTCGTTGCGGTCGACCATCACCACCGTCGCGCCCTCCTTGAGCAGGGCCTTGGTGGTCGCCAAGCCGATGCCCGAAGCTGCCCCGGTGATCACCGCGATCTTGCCTTGCAGGGATTCCGCCATTCTTGTTCTCCTGGATAAAGTGGTTGAAGCGCGCCGCAGCCTTGTGCATCACCCAAACTGTTGCTGATGGGCGGGTTTGCCCATCAGCCTGATTCTTGCATGCCCCGCGCAGTTTCGGCTCTCAAGCCCGCCCATGCGAGGCGCGCGAGCGCCGGGCCAGCGAATCCACGATCACGGCGATGGCCAGCACGGCCCCGGTGATCATGTAGCGCAGGGACGAGTTGAGATTGAGCAGGGTCAGCCCATTGGCTATGGCCTGGATGACGATGATGCCGAGCAGCGCCGAATAGGCACTGCCCCGCCCGCCAAAGAGGCTCGTGCCGCCGATCACCGCTGCGGCAATGGCGTTGAGGTTGACGTCGCCCGTGCCGGCCTGCTGGCTCGAGGACGCCAGCCGCGAGGCCGCCAGCACGCCGCCCAGCGCGGCAAAGGTCGAGCACAGGATAAAGGCACTGGCATAGATGCGTCGCACATTGATGCCGGCGCGGCGGGCCGCTTCCTTGTTGCCGCCCACCGCCTGCATGGAGCGGCCCCATTTGGTGCGGGTAAAGGCGTAATCCATGATGATGACCAGCGCCACAAAGAGGCCGAACATCCAGGGCACGCCGCGCCCGAGATTAAGGTAGTAAACGGCCCCTTCGATCACGAGGGTCAACACCGCGGCCTTGAACAAGAGCCCGCCCATTCCCCCGGAACTCAGATTTGCCGCTCGCCGGCGCTGGATCGTCCGCATACCCAAAACGATGGTGAAAATGCCGGGCAGCAAGCCCAGCGCATGGGAGAGCCATTTGGGCATCATCAGGATCTGCCCGAACATCACCAGCGGCGACTGGTAGGGCAGATTGATCGAGCCGGCATTGCCCAAAATGTAAAGCTGCAGACCCAAAAGAGCGAGTAGCCCCGCAAGCGTGGCCACAAAGCTTGGCATCCCAAGCCGATTGTAGAGCAGCGCATAGATGCTGCCGACGACGACGCCGGCGAGGAGGGCAGCAAGGAGCGCGACCTCAAAAGGCCAGCCCTGCGTCACCCAAAGCGAGCCGAACAGGGCGGAAGCCAGCCCGCTCATCGAGCCAACCGACAGGTCGATCTCGCCCAGCATCAGCACGCAAACAATGCCAAGCGAAATGATGCCGACCGTGGCGCAATCGAACAGCAGGTTCACCAGGTTGTTGGGCGCCAGATAAACTGGGTTGAGGGCGCTGAACACCAGCGAGATCACCACCAGCCCGACGGCAACGGGCAGCATGCCGAGATCGCCCGAACGCACCCGGTCGAAAAAGCCTCGGATCGCGCCCGAGACGCCCTCGTCATGCCGGACCCGTACATCGCTGCGGTCCAGTTCACGGGAAGCCTCAGGCTTTACCTGATCGAGCTGGCTCATCGCATTGCCTCCTGGTCGGATGTGTCCGCAGCAAGTTGTTTGCGGCTCATGCGCCGCGACACGGCGTTTTCAGTAGCGCCGGTGATGGCCGCCACCAGCTCGTGGTTGGAATCCTCGGGCGTGAACACGCCATTGTTGCGGCCCAGGCGCAGCACGACAATGCGGTCCGCGACTGCCCGCACATCCTCCATGTTGTGGCTGATCATCAGCACACCCAGCCCCCGCGCGCGAACCCGCTCGATCAGGTTCAACACTTCGGCGGTCTGCGCCACGCCAAGAGCGGCAGTGGGCTCGTCGAGCATGATGAGCTTGGGTTCCAGCAGCAGCGAGCGAGCGATGGCTACGGTTTGGCGCTGCCCGCCCGACAGCGACGCCACCGGCTCGCGCACCGAAGGAATGCGGGCGGACAGCTCGGTAAGTAGCGTCCAGGCGCGCACTTCCATCGCCACCTCATCGAGGCGCCAGGGGTTCTGCTCGCGTCCAAGATAGATATTGGCGACAACATCGAGGTTTTCGCACAGCGCCAGATCCTGGAACACCGTGGCGATGCCAAGATTAAGCGCTGCGGCGGGGCTGTCGAGGCTCACCTCTTGCCCATTGAAGCGGATAGTGCCTGCCGACGGCTGGTGCACGCCAGCCAGGATCTTGACAAGGGTGGACTTGCCAGCGCCGTTGTCGCCCACCAGCGCCACAACCTCGCCGGCATGCACCTCTAGCTCGATATCGGTCAGCGCTGATACAGCGCCGAAATTCTTCGAAATGCCACGCAGGCTGAGCACCGGCTCGCTAGTACGCTGCGCAGTTGATGACTGATCGGACATGGCCTGCCCCTTCGCTCAGGAGGAATATCCGCCCGGCCACATCTGGCCGAGCGGACAGGGATTGGCGCTTACTCGAGAATGCTGAGTTCGCGACAACCTTCGGCATATTCACCCGTGCACACTTCCTCGGCGCTGGCGATGTCCTTGTCGAAGATCTCGGCCTTGATGTTCTCGCGCGTTACGACCACCGGCACGAAGAGTTCGGAGGGGGTGTCGTAAAGCGTGGTCTTGGCTTCCGGCGTCTCCCCGTTGAGCAGCTTGTAGGCGACCTGGGCCGCAGCCGCCGCCACGATCTCGGACGGCTTGGAGATGGTGTTGTACTGATCACCCGAAATGATCAGCTGCAGTGCAGCGATCACCGCGTCATTGCCCGTGACGGGCGGAACGGGGTCAACGCCTGCCGCCTTGAACGCAGCGATGGCGCCGCCGGCAGTGCCGTCATTGGCCGCAGCCACGCCCACGATCTGGTCGCCAAAGCGAGTGATCTGTCCGCTCGCCCATTGCTGGGCTTCGGCCGGCACCCAGTCGGGGGTATCGAACTCAGCCAGGGTCTCGTAGCCGGACGCATCGAGCGCGGAGTCGATGCCGTCGCGGATCAGGCCGGCTGCCGCGTCGGTGGGCGAACCATTGATCTGCAGCACGCCCGCGCCTTCGGGCACACCCTCGGCCTTGAGGTGGTCCACCAGCGACTGCGCAATGGCGCGGCCAATACCCTCATTGTCGAAAGACACATAATAATCCGCCGGCGTATCGGGGATCGGGCGGTCATAGGCGATCACCTTGACGCCCTGGGCATGGGCCTGCTGGACCAGCGATGCGGCGGCCGAGGAGTCCACCGGGTCAAGCACGATCACCGTGGCGCCCTGGGTGATGGCGGAGTTGAACTGTTGCTGCTGCAGCGCCGCATCAGCCGTTGCGTTCTGGTAGATCAGATTGCAGTTGGCGCAGAGCTTTTGCATCTCTGCCTGGAAGCCCGGCCAATCATGCTCCTCGTAGCGCGTGGAGCCCTGGTCCGGCATCAAAAAGGCGATCGTGGCATTTTCGGCCTGGGCGAAAGCTGGGGCCGCCATCAGCAAGCCGGCAAGCGTCGTTGCCAGCGCAGTTCCGATCAAAGTTCTAGACATGTAGTCCTCCCATTGTGGTTGATTTCACTCACTCCTCCAACCCGACTTTGTGTCTGGGCCGGGATTCTCTTAATTCTTCGTTGCGGCGCTTAGCGCCGTCAGCCGAGCGTCAGCAGCTCTGCGCCTCCTGTTGCGTGTCCCACGCTCTTGCGCGTGGCGCCCGGTGCGGCGGTCGATTCACGCAGCACCAGTTCCACCGGCAGCTGCCGGTGCACCGGGCCACCGCTGGCGCCGTTGATGCGTTCGAGCAATTGCGACCAGGCCAGCCGCCCTATGAGGTCAACAGGCTGCCGGATCGCGGTGATGGACGGCCGGGCAACCGGCATCCAGGAATAATCATCAAAGCCCACCAGCGACACGTCATGGGGCACCGAGCGCCCGTTCCGGTTGAGGGCCGCCAGCACTTGCAGTGTGGTGGTATTCATCAAGGCAAGGATCGCGCTGGCGCTGGCAATCTGCGCCTCCGCCGAGCCTGGCAACGCTTCGGGCACGCCGCCAAGGCCGGTTTCCACCACCAGGGGTTCGGCGCCGAATTCAGCCAGCACTTGCGCCACGCCGGCGATGCGCTCGCGCAGATTTCGCACGCCCAGCGAGGGGGTGCAGACGGTGATTTGTCGATGACCGAGCTGCACCAGGTGGCGGGCCGCTGCCGCACCGGCGGCAACATTGTCGATCTCGACGAAGTCGCTGGGCTCGCCGTCGGGCGCCCGATCGGCAAAGACCAAGGGGATGCGGGCCGCCTCGATCTGCTTGCGGGACGCAAGTCCGGCCGAGCAGGGTATGATGATGAAGCCGGCGGGCTTCCATTGCATCAAAGCGTTGATGCGGGCTTCCTCGATTTCGGGCTGATGGGCGGAACTTGCCACGATCAGCTCGAAGCCATCCTTCTGGCAGCTGGCTTCCACTGCCGCCAGGATGGTGGGAAAGAATGGGTTGTCGAGGGCCGGCACGATCGCCGCTACGATCTTGGAGCGCCCGCTGCGGAGATAAGAGGCCGCCGGATTGACCCGGTAGTTGAGCGCCTCGACCGCCGCCATGACCTGCTCGCGCGAGCCGGCACGAACCGGCTTGTCGCCCGATAGCACGTTGGACACCGTCGCCACGGAAACGCCCGCGCGCTTGGCAACGTCCTTCATGGTCACGTTGATCTTGATCTTCCCACCCTCCCCGGTGAGCCGCCTCAAGCCGAAGCTAAAAACGATTTACGTAAATCGTTTCACGGCGCCGCGAGGCTGTCAAGCGGGTGCTTTGCTCGCCGCAGGAGGAGGGAGGGCTGCAGAAGCCTATGCAGGCGCCGCCGCCTTGTCTCCGGCGGAGTCCCGAGGAAGAAAGGTGGCGTCCAGAAGCGACACCAAGAGCGCGGCGAGCAGCGTACCGGCCACCGTCAAGCCCGCCCGCTGGACGAACGCAAAGCCGGGCTCGGAGGTGGCCAGCGCGCTGCCGACCAGCGAAATCATCACCGAAGCAGCATCCTGATAAGCCATAGAGGGCAACCGGCCGCTCAGCATCTTGTGCCCCAACCAGAGGGTCGCGAGAAAAACCAGGCACAGTAGCATAGCCAGATGCCCGACCCAATTGAGCAGCGCAAGAATGGTGAGCGCCAGCACTCCCCCCAGGATCACTGAAAAGCTGCGCTGCCCTGCCTCTGCCCAGATCGAGCGGCGCGTCGATTGCACCAGCACGAACATGCCGGCGACTGCCAGCATCATGTTGGAGAAGTCGAGGATCGTGTACAAAAACAAGCTATAGCCCAGCATGACCACCGTGCGATTGGCCGCACGGATCCCCCATCCTGAGGGAAATGCCGGTTCATACTTGTCCACATTGATCTCGGTGGTGCAGGGCGGCAGCAGCACATAAAGCAGTGGGATTACGACGGCCGAGCACAAGGCCGCCTTGCTCATCTCGCTGCGCAGATAAGCCATGGCCGGGTAGGAGCCGAGGCCCATGATCGACATCAGCGCCACGGCGACGATGATCAGCAAGCCAAAGGCGTTGCCGGTTCGCTGGATCAGGTAAAAGGCGAGAAAATAGATGCCGCCGATCACCAGCAACAGCAGCGCCGGGATGCCTGAGAACAACATCACCACACCCGACATCAGCCACAACACCCCGCTGAACATGATGGGAGCGGCAAAGACCCGCCGGTCATCGAAGGCCTTCCGATTGCCCGCCAGAAGCGAGAACATCAGGGTGGGAAAAATCATCGCCAAGGGCGAGCGGAAGGCCATGCCAATGAGGAGCCCGACTATAGGCATGATGGCGACCCGCACGGCAAACAGCGGGTCTTCATCGATCAGCGGCCGGGGAGCAATGAACATGGCTGCCCGTTAGTACAGATAGGAGAAATAAGCGCTGAGCGTCTGCAAGGCAGAGGCCGCAACAGCCACCGGATGCGAGCTGCCCTGCGCGTAGACGAGGGCGCTGGCCTTTGAGCCCACCCGAACATTGTCCGGCCAGGTTTGGTCGGGCGCCAGTTCAACATGCACCGGGATCGTCCGGGCCGGCTCGAACCAGCGGGCCATGGCCTGATTCTGCGGCAAGCCGTTAGCAGCGGTGCGGCCGGGATCAATGCCCCAGGCGATGCTGCGCACCACGCCAGGATATTTGCGGCCCGGTGCGCCATCAAACAGGATATCAGCGTCATCGCCGACATCGATATTGGCAAGCTGATTTTCGCGCATATCGACCACCACCCAGGAACTATCGGCCTCGATAAAGGTGAGCGCGGGGGTGCCGGCATTCACATATTGGCCCTGGGCGAGCTTGAGATTGGTGACCACCCCGTCAGCGGGGGCCAGCACCGAAGCAAAGGATCGGTTGAGCCGCGCTTGCTCGAGCTGCACCGCAGCCGTTTCCACCTGCGGATTGGCTTCCTTGCCACCGGCACGAAGCCGGGCGCTTTCAAGTTCCGCAGTGGCGGCATCAAGTCCCGAACGCGCCGATGCCAGTTGTGCATTTGCCGCATCGAGCTGAACCTGTGATGCCAAACCACGCTGATGCAGGCTCGTGGTGCGCTCGGCAGCGGTCCGGGCCGTATCAAGGCTGGCGCGCGCCTGCTCAACTTTGGCTTCAGTCGCCACCAGCGAGATGACCGAAGCGTCAAGGGTTTGCGTGACTTGAGCGAGATTGGCCTCGGCTTGCCGGACCGCCAGGTCAAAGGGAGCCGGATCCAGTTCAAACAGCGGCGTACCCCGGACGACAAACTGATTGTCCTGCACCAGTACAGTTTGCACCTGTCCCGATACCCTGGGGGCCATCAACGCGGTTAGCGCCGTCACCGAACCGGAGGAACTCGCCGGAGCCACCAGGTCGGTCGCTACATGCCAGCCCAAAGTGCCGATAAGGACAACAAGGATCACCCCGGCCACCTTGCGTGCCGGGTTGGCTCGTTTGGCGGCCGGTTCCGCACGCGGCGCAGCTTCATCTGGCTTGCCTGCCGCAGCGTGTGGCTGCAGCGCCTGCGCGGGAGTTGCAACTTCGGTATCGATTTGAGCAGTTGTGCGAACCACGTTTTTTCGTCCTTGCTTCAAGGGGCCGACGCCTCTAGAAGTAATTTGTCTTCACCGTAGAGATACTTCATGGAAGAGAAACCGTCAAGCAGCAGTGCGCGCGACCTGAAGATGCGCCGGCTCGGATCGGCGCTGCAAAATCTGATGCGCAATGTAGAAAGCGCGCGTGAGGCCGCTGCCCGCGCCCAGAAGCTGCATCCAACCGATTTCTCCTGCATTGGCCTACTGGCCCGAGCAGGAGCACCGATCAGTCCCAAGCAGATCATTGACGAGCTGCATCTGAGTTCGGGCTCAGGGACGGCCTTGCTGGATCGCTTGGAACGGGCCGGCTTTGTGCGTCGCCTGCCCAATCCAGACGATCGCCGCAGTGTGTTGATCGAACTGGACAAACAGCAGGCCGCCGAGCCACTGGCGAGGTATCGGGAAATCGAACAGGCCTATGTTCGGGTGACGGAAAACCTGACCGACAAGGATATGGACACTGTGGCGGACTTCCTCGATGGCGTTGCCGCCCTTACCCGGCTGCATCCCCGGCCGTGATTTGACGCCTTCCCAGCTCAGGCGGAAAACCAGTTGGCATGGGCTTCCGCCAATTTGGGCAGAGAAGTCAGGATTTCGCTTAGGTGTCGCTGCATCCCCGCTTCGGCGCTATCTGGATCACGGCGGCGGATGGCGTCGGCAATTACCGCGTGCTGCTCGATCAAGGTCTTGATCGGCGTGGCGTCTGAAAGGGACAGGTAGCGCACCCGGTCCATCTGCGCCTTGAGGCTCTCCAGCAAACGCCAGGCATGTTCGCAATCGGCAGCCAGTGCAATCGCCTGGTGAAAGGCTTCATCGAGGCGCAAGAATTCCACATGCTCGCCCGCATAATTGGCCTGGCGCTGGCGCTCGATCAACCCATCGAGAATGGAATGGTGACGAGGGTCGGCCTCGGCGGCCGCCTTGCGCACCACGGCTACTTCAATGGCTTCCCGAATGAACCGGGCGTTTTCCACTTCCCGGCGTGAAATCATCACCACCGAAGTGCCCCGCTGGGGCCGAATCTCCACCAGCCCCACCTCCGCCAGTTTGATGAAGGCTTCGCGCACGGGCTGGCGAGACACACCGAGCTGGCGAGCCATCTCGGCTTCCGACAGGGGATCGCCTGGCCGCAACTGCAGCTGGATGATGGCCTGGCGCATGGCCTCAAAGACCTTGTTGCCCACGGTAGCGGGCCGCCCCAATTGGGCACCCTCATGGGTCAGGGGTGCAATCGTTACCATGTTGACTCCTTTGAACTACCATACTACCATTTTTGCGAGGCCGTTGCCTAGAGCACGGAACGTCGCGGCTACGCCGCTTGGGAGGAAATCATGAAATTCATACCGCTCTCTGCGGCGCTTGCTGCTGGCTTGGTCATCTCGTACTCGGTTCCCGCGATGTCGGCTGACTATACCCTCAGCGTCAACACGGCGCTGGCCACTTCAGACCCGCTGTATAAGGGGCTTGAAGCCTTCCGCGACAATGTTGCCACCGCCTCCAATGGCGCCATTGAAGTCAAGCTCTTCCCCAATTCGCAGTTGGGCGCCGATGAAGACGTGCTGGAGCAGGCCCGTGCTGGAGCGCCGGTCGCTGTGGTGGTTGATGGGGGTCGCCTCGCCGCATTCGTCAACGAATTTGGCGTGCTCGGCGCTCCCTATCTCGCTTCGGGCTATGAAGGCATCCGCAAGGTCGTCGTTTCCCCGCAGATGGAGGAATGGATCACCAAGCTGCACGACGCTTCGGGTCACCAGGTGCTCTCGTTCAACTGGTGGCAGGGTGAGCGGCACCTCTGGACCAAGATGCCGGTCAATGTGCCCACTGACCTCAATGGCTCACGTATGCGTACCCCAGGCGCGCCGGTCTGGGTGGAAACGGTTTCCGCCATGGGCGCCACCCCAACCCCGATGCCGTTCTCGGAAGTTTATTCGGGCCTTGAGCAGAACGTGATCGATTCCGTGGAAGCCCAGCTTCCCGCCGGCTTTGGCTCCAATCTGCAGGAAGTCACGTCCGTCCTGACCAAGACCGGCCACATCAACCTGATCACCGGACTTGTCACCTCCGGCCCCTGGTTCGACAGCCTGCCCGCCGAGCTGCAAACCGTGCTCCGCGACGAGGCCCTCAAGGCTGGCGATATCGCTTCCTATGGCACCCAGGATGCCCTGGCCCAGATCGAGGCCGACCTCGTCGCCGCCGGAATGACTGTCAACGAGATCGACGTCACCCCGTTCAAGGAAGCGACGGCCGGCGTTTATGACAAGCTCGGCTATGGCGCGCTGCGCGACGAGTTGCAGGCTATCGCCAACCAGTAATTCCTATGGCGGGTCCTGCGGGGCCCGCCATTCCATTGCTCAGGTAAAATCCATGCTCAAGCGTTTGGCTCAACTCGAGCTGGCGATCTGCTTCGCCTTGCTCGCCGGCATCACCGGCCTGGTGTTCACCGCCGCCCTTATGCGGTTCTTTGGCCATCCGCTGATCTGGTCGGTGGACATGGCCCAGCTCCTCTTCATCTGGCTGTGTTTTTTCGGCTCCAACAAGGCCATGCGCGAAAAATCGCACCTGGGCATGGAAGTGCTGGTGTCGCGCCTGGGCTACAGGCGCCGGTTCTGGCTGGAATTTGCTTGCACGCTGCTGATCATCGCCTTTTTGTTGGTGCTGGCAGTTGAGGGTTGGAAGCTGACCATGCTCAACCGTGAACGCACTTTTGGCGACAGCACCCTTTCTTATTCCTGGGTCACCGTTGCCGTGCCCGTGGGCTGCGTGCTGCTCGCCGCCACACTGATTTACAATACGGTTCGGGCGTTCAAGGGCCGCCAGCAGGAACTGCTGATCTATAACCGCACGCAGGCCGAAATGGACGCCAGCGCCCCCACACTGGAGCTCTGATCATGGCCCTGATTGGTATCGCCTTTGTTGTGCTGATGGTCCTGGGCATGCCCGTTGCCTTCGCGACCGGCATTTCCGGCTTCATCTTCTTCATGACCACGCAGGGCATGCCAATGTCCATCGGCGTGCAGAAGATCGCATCGATGAGCCAGAGCTTCCCTCTGCTCGCCGTGCCCTTCTTCGTACTGGCCGGCCACCTGATGAATGAAAGCGGCATCACCGGCCGCCTTCTCAAGGTCGCGCTGCTCTCGGTAGGCTGGATGTCTGGCGGTCTGGCGCAGGTGGCCATAGTGCTTTCCACCTTGATGGGTGGCGTTTCCGGCTCCGCCGTGGCCGACGCCGCCATGGAAGCGCGCATTCTTGGCCCCACCATGACTGCCAAGGGCTATGGCAAGGGCTTCTCGGCCGCCGCAATTGCCGTGGGCTCACTTATCACCGCCACCATTCCGCCGTCCATCGGGCTGATCCTTTATGGGTTTGTCGGCAATGTCTCGATTGGCCGGCTGTTCCTGGCCGGCATCATTCCTGGCATCCTCATGATGGTGGTCCTGATGCTCACCACCTATCTCATTGCCAAGAAGCGGAAATATGTAGTCGCCGACAGCAAGAAACCGACGGTCAAGGCGCTGGCCGCCGCCTGCTGGGATGCCAAATGGGCGCTGCTGTTTCCCGTGGCCTTGGTGCTGGCCATCCGGGGCGGCCTCTTTACACCTTCCGAGGTCGGCTCCGCCGCCGTGGTTTATGCCCTCGTCATTGGGTTTTTCGCCCATCGCGAGCTAACTATCGAAAAGGTTTGGCGCTGCTTTGGTCAGGCGACCTCCGATGTTGGCCTGATCATGCTCATTATCCTGATGAGCGGCATGGTGGGCTATGCCACCATCTATCTGCAGGTGCCCCAGGAACTGGCGGGCTGGATGCTGGCCGGCATCACCGATCCCAATATGATCGTGCTCGTCATCCTGATCTTCCTCTTGGTGGCCGGCCTGGCGCTCGACAGCACGGTGATGGTGCTGCTGCTGACACCGATCTTTGTGCCCATCATCACCCAGGTCGGCATGGATCCCGTCCATTTCGGCATACTGATGATGTCGATCGTCACCTTGGGCGGCATGACCTGGCCCAGCGGTTCGGCTATGTTTGCCGTGTGCTCGCTGATGAATGTGTCGATCGAAGAATATTCCATCGAATCGATCCCCTTCATCGCTGCCGTCGTCGCCCTGATAGCTGTGCTGCTCTTCGTGCCCGACCTCGTGCTCTGGCTGCCGCGCCTCGCCTTTGGCAGCTGACGACGCCGTTGGAGCCGCGTGCAGCGGCTCCGACCCTATTCCCTCGGAGATCGACATGAAGCAGACCTGGCGCTGGTTCGGGCCCCATGACCTCACCAGCATTGACGACATCATCCAAAGCGGTGCCGAGGGCGTGGTCTCGGCCCTGCACCACATCCCCAATGGGAAGGTCTGGACGCCCGAGGAGATCGCGCTGCGCCAGCGCCAGATCGGCACTCGCAAGGATGGCTCCCCTTCGGGGCTTCGCTGGGACGTGGTCGAAAGTCTTCCGATCTCGGAAGACATCAAGCAGCAGACTGGCGATTGGCGCCTTCACATCGCCAACTACCAGACCAGCCTGC
Source organism: Devosia sp. Z11_6 (assembly GCF_058133665.1). NCBI lineage: Bacteria > Pseudomonadati > Pseudomonadota > Alphaproteobacteria > Hyphomicrobiales > Devosiaceae > Devosia > Devosia sp. Z11_6. The sequence continues at coordinate 515,803 of NZ_JBYUNQ010000002.1, read as the reverse complement.
GCCACCTCGCCGAAGCCGGGCTGGAGGTGATCTGCTACAACTTCATGCCGGTGCTCGATTGGACGCGCACGGCGCTTCGCTGGCGGCTCGCCCATGGCGGCACCTGCATGCGCTTCGAGCTCAACGATTTCGCGGCCTTCGACATCCACATCCTGGAACGCAAAGGCGCTGGGGACGACTACCCCGAGACTGTGGTCGAGGAAGCCGGCCGGCGCTTTGCCGATATGAGCGATGCCGATAAAATCACCCTCGCCCGCAGCGTGACCATGGGCCTGCCCGGCTCCACCGAGTCCATGTCGCTTGCCGACATGCACACCCACCTCGCCCGCTATGGCGCGATCTCCCCCGATCAGTTGCGCGCCCATTTCATCGCTTTTCTGGAAGAAGTGGTCCCGGTGGCTGAAGATCTGGGTTTGCGGCTCTGCTGCCACCCCGACGATCCCCCGTTTCCGCTGCTCGGCCTGCCGCGCATTATGTCAACCGGAGAGCACTTCCGGCTGATCCTGGACGCGGTCAACAGCCCGGCCAATGGCATGACTTTGTGCTCGGGCTCGTTGGGTGCCCGGCCGGACAATGACCTGCCCTCCATCATGGCAGAGCTTGGCGACCGCGTGCACTTCCTGCATCTGCGCAATGTGACACGCGAAAACGATGCGATCATGGGCTCGTTCTACGAAGCCGAGCATCTGGGCGGCGATACCGACATGGTCGCGCTGATCGCGGCGGTACTTGCTGAGGAAGGGCGCCGCAAGGCGGCGGGCCGCACCGATTGGGAAATCCCGATGCGTCCCGACCATGGCCAGGACATCCTCGATGACCTCAACCGCAGTGCCCAACCCGGCTATCCGACCATCGGTCGCATGAAGGGCTTGGCCGAATTGCGCGGCATCACCAAAGCGCTGCAACACGGCGCCGTTCACTATCAAGACGCTTAGGAGCGAAGCCCGCCTCCGGTACTAAGCTTTGCTCCGGTGCCCCAAGCGATCGGCTCCCAATTCCTGCAGGCTCTTGAGCAGCCTCGGTTCAATGCTTTTAGCCTGCAGTGCGCTTTCGAGGCTCAAGGCTTGCTGCACCTCGAGAAACTGCACCGCAAAGCCGCCACGGGTTACCCGCACGACCTGGGCGCCGATGGCGCCGATCGCGAGATAGTCGCCGACCCCCAGAGCCAGAAAGGTCAGCACAACCGCGCCCGAGGCCGAAACATTGGCAATGCGGCAGCGGGTTTGCCGGCCATCGGGCAGGAAGATCAGCGCCTGTGTATTAAGGGGCACAAAGCGGGGATGAGCGCGCAATTCCGCCCGGTCATCGCCAGCAGCCGAGCTTGGAAGCCGGTCCCCAAACAGGGGCGCAAAGCGCGCATGCGAGCGCGGCGTGGCGAGCGTACTGTGCACCGCAGCCCCACCTAGATAATTGAATTGAGCGGAATAGGCCGCTTCCGCCTTGCCGATCGTGTTGGCGCCATAAGCAAAGCTGGCCAGACCGGCAAGCCGCGCTTCCCGCCCGAACCGCTCGAGTTCGCTCGCCATTTGCAGGTTTTCGCCCTCGGCTTCCCCCAGCGAGATGGACAACCCCCAGGTCGCGCCGCGAACGCCATCGTTCAACCGGTCGTCCCAGGGCGTAACTTGCAACACGACACGTTCGGTGATCTCGCGCGCCGTTCTGACGACCTGGAGCAACTCAAGCGCACTTGCCGCGGAAGGCACGCCGATAACGTCGAGCAACAGGAACTTGCGATAGGGTGGAGGCAGGGCCGCGCCCAGTTCGATGAACTCGGGCGAAGCACCCAGCAGAGTTTGAAACTGCACCGGGACCATGACGCTGGCCTGCTTGATGTCTCCAAGCGCCTGATGCAGGCCTTCGACGGACTTGGCGAACAACACGCAATCAAGATTGGCGAGCGCCTCCAGCAGCTCATCTCGGCTTTCGAGCGCGGTAAGATGTTCGGCCGCCGCGGTCCCTACCCAGCTATCAAGCAGGCTCCGGTTGATGGTTTTACCAAACGCGCGGCTGGGCCAGAGCGGCTGGAACAGGGCACTGGCGTAGCGGAGCGCGGTGATGCGGTGGCGTTTGGCCGACCGGTCGCTGACCTGATCGCGAATGTCAAGCAAGCTGGCATGGAGGGCCGCCAGCGGGTCGCTGGTTTCGGTGAAACGTTGCGAGTCAACGGCCGCGGCAAAGCTTTCGACCGAAACCATCGAAGCGCCATGTTGCAGCTCCAGCTTGATCCTTTCCTCGATCCGCGCCGCGATACGCTGCACCTGGAAGTGCGCAAACGCTTCGTCCTGGGTCTCAAAGCAAACCTGAAACGCGCCACTGGGCAACAGCTGGAACACATCCTGCGGGCCCAGAAATTGCTGCAGCACCTCCTCGGCTATGCCAGTTGCGCGATCCGCGAGCGTGTTCCACCCCTGCCCAACGCGCGCCCGGATCTCATCGAGCCCGACAAGGAGCACGCATCCCGCCATCACGGCCGTTGAATTGCGCGCGCGGATATGGCTGACCAGGCCAGCAATGTCATTGGTGCGAGGCGAGGGCGCCGATGTTGCGGCGGCAAAGCCCACAGCCTTGCTCGATCCGGTGAAGAGCTCTCGGACGCGCTTCAGCAGGTAATCAGTGCGCACGATATGGCCTTGTTGCTTGGCAGTCTCCAAACCGAATGCGGTTCAGTTGGCGCCGTAATCTCCGCTTGAGCATGCCGCGGCTTTACAAAGCACTAACCTCGACGCATTTGCCGGGCCGGAGCACGCGTCGGTCGATGGCTGCTAATCTCCAAAGAGGGGTGTAGCCCCGCCGCAAGACACAGGTGAAAGCCCAGCAGATAAGCCCAAATGTGCTAGTTGCGGGGGAAGAGAACGGCAGCAGCAAAGCACCAAGCAGATGAGCATTATTTTGACCGTGACAGCCGCGCCCTCGGCCGCCGACCTGTCGGCGATCAGTGAAGGATTGGCAGCCTTCAACCAGGCAGATGTCGGGCCAGCGGAGCGGCGAGCCCTTGCCGTGACACTCAAAGACGGTACTAGCACGCTTGTGGGCGGGCTTTCCGGCTATACGGCCTGGGGCTGGCTTTACGTGCAGTGGCTGTGGCTGGATGAAGGCCAGCGCGGCCACGGCTTGGCCGGTCGCATGCTCGAGGAAGCGGAAGAAGAAGCGCGTAGCCGCGGCTGCCACGGCGCTTATATCGACACATTCAGCCCCGTTGCGCTCAAGGTTTACCAGCGTGCCGGCTATGTGCCCTTTGGTGCCCTGCCCAACTTCCCCGCAGGGCGAACACGCACCTTTTTGCAAAAGCCGCTTTAGCCGGCAATGCGCCCGCCGGTGAGAGGATGGGGCGCCCCGGTGGTGGTCGGAAAACTGATCGGCAGCCCCCGCAGCACGCGAGCCGCAAGGAAGGCAAAGCATTCCGCCTCCACCGCATCTCCACGCCAGCCGACTGCTTCGGCGGGAATGGCTTCCACGCCGGCACGCTCATGCAGCATCGCCATGATGGTCGGGTTATGCCGCCCGCCCCCGCACACCACCAGCTTGGTTGGGCGCTCCGGCAACAGGTCCAGTGCCTTGCCGACCGCTCCAGCGGTAAACGCGGTGAGGGTCGCCGCACCCCTTGCGGGATCGAGACCGTCGGCCATCGCAGCGGTGAAGTCGAAGCGGTCGAGCGATTTCGGAAAGGGCGCGGAGAGATAAGGATGCTGCAGCAATTGCGCGAGCCGCGCCTCGTCGACCTCACCGCTGGCGGCAAGTGCACCGTCGCGATCCATCTCACCCAGGCCCAGGGCCTTCATGAAGTCGTTAAGCGGGGCGTTGGCGGGACCGGCGTCAAAGGCAATCAGCCCGGCTTCGCCGTCCCACCAAGTGACATTGGCCACCCCGCCCAGGTTCAGCACCGCCGTGTCGCCGCTCGCCTCGATGCCGCGCAGCAGCGCCTGGTGGTAGACGGCAGCGAGAGGCGCGCCTTGCCCACCGGCGCGCACATCGGCCGAACGAAAATCGAACGCAACTTTCACGCCAAGCAACTGGCTCATCAACGCGCCGTCGCCCAGTTGACGGGTTGCTCCCATTCGGTCCGGTTGGGGCGCCCGGTGCAACACCGATTGGCCATGGAAACCGACAATGCCGATATCAGCCATGCTGAGGCCCGTGCTTTCCACCAACTGTCGCACCGCTTCAGCTTGGGCGCGGGTGAGCGCGGCTTCGGCTTCGGCAAAAATGGCAGGCTCGGGCCCCTCGAAGTTCCACTGCCGAGCGGCGGCCAGAGTTGCTTCGAGCAATCGGCGAACCTCGCTTGTATATGGCGCCAGCGTATAGGCGCCGAACTGCTCGATCCGCTCGGCATCGGTCTTGAGCAGCGCAACATCGATATTGCCGTCCAGCACCGTGCCGGTCATCAGCCCAACAGTCCAGATCGGGTCCACGGTGCTATTCTCCATTGCCGCTGATAAGATCGCCTACGGCGCGCCGCAGGCTCATAATGCCACTGTCGAAATGCCGGGTCGGATGGACGCGATTGGTCAGGAGAGTCCAGGCCCGGCTATTGGCGAAATCGATCCATAGGCCGGTGCCGGTAAAGCCGGTATGGCCAATCGTCTCGGCCGAGCAAGCCTCCCCACCCGACCACCCCTCATAGGGGCGCTCCCAGCCATGGGTCCGGCGTCCCGACACTGGGGTGCGCATCAGCTCGATTGCCTTGGCCGAAGCACCCGTGCCATTCAGGAGGCCTTCGGCAAAGTCGAGCACGGCGCCAACGGTGCCGAACAGCCCGGCGTGACCGGAACCCTGCAGCGCATAACAGTTCTCGTCATGCACTTCGCCAACCATGACCCGGCCCCGCCAGGGATCCTGTTCCGTTGCGACGGCCTGGGCGGGATCCGCCGACCAGGCGAAACCCGGTCCGGGATCGATCTGGCGCATGGAGCAGCCCTGCAACCGCTCCAGCACAAAGCCCAGAAGGATGAAATTGAGATCGGAGTAAACCGCCGGACCGGACGTCCATTCATGCTGCATCACAAAGGCACGTAACAGGTCGGGATCACTGCCATAAGTATAGATAGGAAAAACCCCAGGTAGCGGCGTCTGGTGTCCCAAACACTGCCGGAAGGTGATCTTGCGTTCCCAGTTGTCGGGATTGTACTGCCGCCAATCTGGCAGCACAGAGATGATGGGTGCATCGAGATCGATGGTGCCCGCATCCGCCAGCGCCAGAATGCGCGGAGTGGTAAAGATCACCTTGGTGAGTGACGCCAAATCGAACCACGAGGCTTCGCTGATGGGGCGCTGCTCTGGTACCAGCTGTGCCAAGCCAATGACCCTTGTTGCTCGAGAGCCGTCCCGCTCAACCACTCCGAGCACGCCGCCGGGGATGCGCCCTTGTTCAATCGCGTGCCGCACGGGGGCAAAAGCGCGTTCCGCAACATCCTCTAGGCTCATGCTTCCTCCAGCCTCACCCGGTGATCACTACCAGCGTCTCGCCAGTTCGCCATAGCAGGCTCATAGCCCGGCGGCCGCACCAGCGATGGGATCTGGGTGGCATCCACGGTGAAGTGCTGACGCCGCCGCTCGATAGTAGGCACCGCCGCAATCAACCGCCTGGTATAGCTGTGCTGCGGATCAGACAGCACCGAGGCTGCCGCCCCAATCTCGACGAACTGGCCCGCATACATCACGGCAATCCGGTGGGCGATCCGCTCCACCACGGCCATGTCATGCGAGATGAAAAGGTAAGCGAGCCCGAATTCCTGCTGCAGTTCCACGAGCAGATCCAGCACTTTTGCTTGCACCGACACATCAAGCGCTGACACGGCTTCATCCAGCACCAGAACATTGGGGTTCAGCATCAACGCCCGCGCAATGCAGAGCCGCTGGCGCTGCCCGCCCGAGAACTGATGCGGAAAGCGCAGGAGAGCATCTTCGGGCAGCCCAACACGGCCCAGCAACATGCTCATGCGCTCACGCACTTTTCCATCCAGCTTCTGACCAGCGGCAATGGCAGGCTCGGCCATCAGGTCACGCACATTGAGACGGGGATTAAGCGAACCGAACGGATCCTGGAACACCATCTGCATCGGACGCTCACCTGCGCCCCTGGCCGTCTCGATGTTGCCACGGGTCCTGGCGACGAGGTCCAGCATGGCCCTGGCGGTAGTGGATTTACCCGAGCCGCTTTCCCCCACAATGGCCAGCGTTTCGCCGGGCGCCAGATCGAACTCGACCCCATCCACCGCATGCACCGCGCCCCTAGCGCGCGCAAACAGCCCCCGCTTGACCGGGAAGCGAACCACAAGGTCCTCGACGGTCACTGCTCGTTGCTCGGAGCCTTTGCGCGGCGCATCGCTGCGCACCGCACTACCCTGGTTGAAATGGGGCACCGCTCCGAGCAGGTGCTTGGTATAGTCGTGCTGCGGCTGGTCCAGCACGCCATCGAGCGCCCCCTGCTCCACCGCAACCCCGTTCTGCATCACCATGATCTGGTCGGCAATTCCGGCCACGAGCCCGATGTCATGGGTAATAAAGATCATCGCCATGCCGGTTTCTTCGCGCAGTTCGGCCAAGAGCGCCATGATCTGCGCCTGCACCGTCACGTCGAGCGCCGTGGTCGGCTCATCGGCAATCAGCAGACGCGGATTGCTGGCGATCACCATCGCAATCATCACGCGCTGGCGCATGCCGCCAGATAGCTGGTGTGGATAATAAGCCAGCCGCGCCTTGGCATCGGGAATGCGGACGCGTTCCAGCGCCTGCTCGGCAGCCAGCATTGCCGCCCGACCCTCAAGCCCACGATTGAGGCGGAAGGCTTCCTCGATCTGCTTGCCAATGGTTTGCACCGGATTGAGCGAAGTCATGGGCTCCTGGAAGATCATGCCGATTTCGCGCCCCCGAATCCGGCGCAGCACACCCTCCTCGGCACCGGTAATATCGAGCAGGTCGCCGTCGGGCCGCTGCAGCTTTACGCTGCCGCCAGTGACGCGCCCGCCGCCAAAATCAACCAGCCGGTTGATCGACAAGGCCGTAACTGACTTGCCCGAACCGCTTTCCCCCACAATAGCGAGGGTCTGCCCTTGGTCGAGCTCAAAGCTGACCCCGCGCACAACTTCATTGGCTTTGGGATCACGGCCAAAGCCCACCCGCAGGTCACGAACAGATAGCAGCGGGCTCATGGGGTGCGCCCCTGCGTGCGAGGATCAAGAATGTCGCGCAGGGCATCGCCGAAGAGATTGAAGCCCAAAATACCCAGCATGATTGTCAGCCCGGGAAAGATCAGCAGCCAGGGCGCCTGCTGCATCAGGTTGCGCGCCTCGCTCATCATCAAGCCCAGCGAAGGCGACGGGGGCTGGGTTCCGAGACCGAGAAAGCTCAGCCCCGCTTCCGTCAGCAGGGCCCAGGCCAGCGCCAGGGTGACCTGCACGGTGAGGGGCGCCACGAGATTAAGCAGCAGGTGGCGGGTCAGGATAAACCATTGCGAGGATCCAAAGGTCTTGGCTGCCTCGATGAATTCCCGCCGCTTCAGCGACAAGGTCGGGCCGCGCACGACGCGCGCAAAGATCGGTGTATAAACAATGCCGATGGCGGCAATGCTGGTCATGGTGCCGGGGCCGACAATAGCGATGATCAGCAGCGCCAGAAGGATCGCGGGAAAAGCCAGGAGCACATCCATCAACCGCATCAGCACGCCATCGGCCGGGCCGCCCCACCAGGCGGCAAACAGGCCAATGACCGTCCCCGCCAGCGTCGCAATGCCAACCGAAGCAAAGGCGACAACGAAGGACTGCCCGATCGCCACCATCAGCCGGCTGGCCGTATCGCGTCCAAGGAGGTCAGTGCCCATCAGATAGGTGCCGTTCGGCGCCTTCATCCGGTCAATGCGAAACTGTTGCAGGGCATCATGAGGGGTGATGCCCACAGCCCCAAGGATTGCGAGGAAGATATAAAGGGTGACGATGGCAGCGCCGATCCGGCCGCTCGGATGAGCGGCAATAGCTTTGAGCAAACCCATCAGCGACTCCCCAGCCGAATGCGGGGATCAAGCGCCGCATAGGCGAGATCAACCAGAAGATTGACGATGAGGAAGTTGAAAGCCACGAACAATACCGATCCCTGCACCAAAGCGTAATCGCGCTGGCTGATTGCATCCAGCGTCAGCCGCCCAAGCCCTGGCAAAGCAAAGATCTGCTCGACGATCACGGCGCCGCCCAGCAGATAGCCAAATTCCACTCCGCTCAGCGTCACCACGGGAATGAGCGCATTGGGCAGGGCATGGCGCCAGATGACGCTACGCGCCGAGGCGCCCTTGGAGCGTGCGGTGCGTACATAATCCTCATGCAGTACATCGAGCATGGCCGAGCGCGAAATGCGGGTCACCGAGGCGGCAAAGGCAAAGCCGAGCGTCAGCGACGGAAAGATCAGTTGGCTCAAATTGGCGAGGGGATCGACGTGGAGCGGTGTGAACGTGCCCATCGCCGGCACGACTCCAAAATAAACCGACAGCACGAAGATAATCACGAGGCCCACCACAAAGCCGGGCGTCGATTGACCCAGCATGGCCAGCACCCGCACGACAAGGTCGGTGGGCCGCTGTGCCCGGGTGGCGGCGAGCACCCCCGCCGGCACCCCAATGCTGAGCGCGATCAGCATGGACAAAACGGCCAGTTCCAGCGTCAGTGGGAAGCGCTCGAGGATCACGGACAACACCGGCCGGCCATAGGTGACCGACACGCCCATATCACCACCGAACAGCCCGGTGAGCCAGCGCCAATATTGCAGGTGGATGGGTTGGTCGATGCCGAAATAAGCAGCAAGGGACGCACGTTGCGCCGGGGTCAGCAGGCCCGCTTCCGTGCCGAGCATGGCGGTGATCGCATCGCCCGGAATGAGCCGGATTGACACGAACACCAGCACCGAAACGCCCAGCAGGATCAGCGGAAAGGTCAGCAGCCGCTGCGCGACGTAGTTCATGAAATCAACCGTTGGGAAAGGAGGCGGGCCCCTGGCCCGCCTTCAGGCATCAGGGGGTGACGGAAACCTTGGTCAGGCCGAACAGCGTACCGGTCGGCGAAGGCTCAAAGCCCGACACGGTCTTGAGCTGGGCCGTATAGGTGTTGGAGGTCGACAGCCAAATCCACGGGGCCATCTCCACCAGATGCGCCTCGAACTGGCCAAAGATTTCCTTGCGCTTGGCGGGGTCCGTTTCGATCCGGCCCTGCTGCATCAAGCTGTCGAGCTCGTCATCGACATAGTTGGAAACGGCGAGCAGATTGCCATCCTTAGTGAAGTACCGATTGTACATTGGATAGGGGTCGGGACGGCCGCCGTTCTGGGCGACTGCCATGTCGAAATCACCGGCCAACCAGGTATCGACAAAGACATTGAGCTCCATGATCTTGATTTCGAGATCAACCCCGATCTCTGCCAACTGGCTCTGCAGCACCTGGGCCTCGGCCGAGGCGACCGGAGGTTCCCCGCTGGCGGCGATCACGGTGGCCTTGAACCCGTCAGCCATCCCGGCTTCTTCCATCAGCGCCTTGGCTTTTTCCAGGTCCTGCTCATAGCAGAACAGCGTGCTGGGATCGCTGGCATAGGCCGGCATGGTCAGGGGGCCGGTGACCTGCCCCTCACCCACTAGGGCGGTATCGAGCACTTCCTGGCGGTTGACCGCGCAAGAGATGGCCTGCCGCACCAGGAGGTTGTCCATCGGCGCTCGCGAGGGATTGAGCTGGAGCACGTTGTAGGCAAGGCCCGGAATAGCATTGAGCTGCAGGTTCGGCTCATTAGGAACGAGCGTGGCGATCAGCGGATCGTTGAGCAGGGCAAAGTCGGTTTGCCCCGCACGCAGGGAGGCCAGGATCGCGGTCTCATCGGGCAGAACCGAAATGGTGATGCCATCGATGGCAAGCTCGCCGCCCGCCCATTCGGGATTGGCGCTCAGCACTTCGCGCGAATTAGGATCCCACTGGTCGAGCTTGAACGGACCCGAGCCAAGCGCTGTGGTGCCGATGCTGCCCGCCGTAATCGCGCTGGTCGGTACCACAGCGGCATTGATCGTGGCCATGGCCACGAGGATCGGCGCATCGGGCTGGGACAGGGTGAACACCACCGTGCCCTCGTCGGGGGTGCCGATGGAGGCAATGGACAGGAAATTGGAGCGAGCCGCGGCACCTGTTGCTTCATCCAGCAACCGCTCGAACGAAGCCTTGACGTCCGCGGAGGTCACCGGCGTGCCGTCGCTGAACTTGGCATCGGCATCGAGCTTGAAGGTCAGCGTGGTGCCGTCTTCGGAAAAGCTCCAGCTTTCGGCAATCGCCGGCACCACATTGAGTTTGCCGTCGAGCCGCACAAGAGGCTCATAGATCAACTCCAGCAGCCGCAGGGACGAGAATGCGGTCTGGGTGTGCGGATCAAGCCCCGTGGCGTCCTGCGCCCAGGCCATGCGCAAGCTCGCCGCCTCAACGGGCAGCGCCAGGGCTGCGGAAAACATCGTCGCTATGGCGACGCTGGACAAAAACGGCTTGCCGAACTTCAGATGCATTGTGATCTCCGGTGCGAAACTCTTGCGCGCTCTTTGATGCCTCATGGGCCATCACGGTGCCGAGGGCGAGCTTATGCCTGGGAGAGCGGGAACGGCAATCAACCAACAGGTCGATAGCCTCGCTTCACAAAGCTTGGCAGCGCTTCTTGCGTTGACGAGCTTAGCGCCATAACGTCTGCTCTGTCGAGACTGGTATCATACTGGATCTATCGGGAGGGGCCGGTGATGGCAGAAAACGGGCTGGCGGCGCTTGCGCCCCAGGGTGAAGAGCTGCCCTCTGCCCTGTCGCAGGCCATTGTTGCTGCCATGCGCAGCGACATGGCCCATGAAGACCCACTTTATCTGCAGCTCGCCCGCGCCATTCGCGGCCTGATCGAAAGCGGTCACCTGCGTTACCGCGAATCGCTGCCTTCGGAGCGCACTTTGGTCCGGGCCACCGGCATTTCCCGTGTCACCGTGCGCAAGGCTATTGATCAGCTCTTCCGCGAAGGTCTGGTGTCCCGCCGGCCAGGAGCCGGCTCCTATGTCGCGCGCAAATTCGATCAGCCCATGTCGGTGTTGGTCGGGTTCACCGCTGACATGACGCGCCGGGGCCTTGCGGGTCGGTCCATTCTGCTGGACAAGACGGTCAGCCTGCCCAAGCCCGACGAATTGCTCAAGCTCGCCCTTTCTCCCAGCGACAAAGTGCTCCGCCTTTCGCGCGTGCGCCTGGCGGACGACGAGCCGCTGGCCATTGAAAACGCCGTGGTCCCCTTGTTTGCTGTTGAGCCAGACCGGATCGAGCATTCACTCTACGAAGCCATGCGACACACCGGTAACCGACCGGTGCGCGCTCTGCAGCGGCTGCGCGCCGCGGTAGCGGACGCGGACGAGGCCCGTCATCTAGACATTCCCGAAGGCAGCCCTATCCTTCATATCGAGCGCCATTCCTTTCTCGCCAATGGCAAGCCCATTGAGGTGACTCACTCCGCTTACCGCGGTGATCGCTATGATTTTGTCGCCGAACTGCACCTGGAAGACTGAGGCAAAGTGCGACAAGTGCTTTACATCCGCAGCGCCTTGTTCAATGCTGTGGTATTGCACTGGTATGGTCCGTGCGCAGGAGGCCATGCATGGCGCAGTTGAACCTTCGTGGCGTCAAGAAACGCTTCAAGAGCACTGAAGTGCTCCATGGCATCGATCTCGACATCGGTGACCGTGAATTTGTGGTGTTTGTCGGCCCCTCCGGCTGCGGCAAGTCGACCTTGCTGCGCCTGATCGCCGGCCTCGACCCCATCAGCGAAGGCGAGTTCATCCTCAACGGCCGGCGCATGAACGAAGTGCATCCGTCCCAGCGCGGCATTGCCATGGTCTTCCAGAGCTATGCGCTTTACCCGCATATGGATGTCTACGAGAACATGGCCTTTGGCGCTCGCCTGATGGGCCTGAGCAAGACCGAGGTCGAAGCCCGCATCGCCCAAACCGCGCGCATGCTGCAGCTCGAGCCACTGCTTAAGCGCCGCCCGCGCGAATTGTCGGGCGGCCAGCGCCAGCGCGTTGCCATTGGCCGCGCCCTTGTGCGCAAGCCCGCAGTGTTCCTGCTCGATGAGCCGCTGTCCAATCTCGATGCAGCCCTGCGCTCCGAAGTGCGCCTCGAAATCGCGCGCCTGCACCGGGAAATCGGTGGTACCATGATCTATGTGACCCACGACCAGGTGGAAGCCATGACCCTGGCCGACCGGATCGTCGTCATGAATGCCGGTCGGATCGAGCAAGTGGGCTCGCCCCGCGAACTTTATGAAACCCCGGCCAATCTCTTTGTGGCGACCTTTATCGGCTCGCCTAAAATGGCGGTGATCAATGCTGAGCGCACCGGCAATGCCGTGACTGTCGCCGGCGCCACGGTGCCACTCGCTCGCCTGCCCGCCGGTGGAGGTGCGCTACGCCTGGGCATTCGCCCCGACGCCATGCGCATTCAGCGCGAGCCGGGTGCCAGCGCCATTCCGGCCAAAGTCGTTTACACCGAATATCTGGGTGAAAACGCCTTTGTTTATGCCCGGCTCGTGGATGGCACGCTGGTGGGCATCCGCACCACGCCCAATGATCTCTATGAGCCCGACGCGCCGGTCGGCCTGCTGCTCGACAATGACGCGATCCATTTCTTTTCTGCCGAAGATGGCCGCCGGTTACCCGCGTAATCCAGGTGGCGAGTTGATGACGATTACGCCTGCAAACAAATCAAGGGAGTTGAAATGCCAAGCACACTCATTCGGATCGGGGCCGCACTGGCCGCCATCACCGTCGCGGCGCCCGCACTGGCGCAGGACCTGACCTTCTGGAGCTGGCGCCAGGAAGATCGCGCCCAGTATGACCAGTTCATCGACACGTTCGAAGCCGCCAATCCCGGCATCACCGTAAACTTCGAAACCTTCGAAGCCGCGAACTACAACACCATTCTCGCCACGGCTCTCGCCGGCGGCAGCGGGCCCGACCTGATGATGGTCCGCGCCTATGGGGGGCTCGAAAACATCGCCGTGCCCGGCTATCTCGAGCCGCTGACGACCGAAATCGTGCCGGCTCTGGCCAACTACACGCCCGAAGCGCTGGCCGCCGAAACCGTGCGCGCCGACGGCAAGGTCTATGCCGTGCCCTTCGCCAGCCAGACTCAGCTCGTGATCTACAACAAGAAGATTTTCGATGATGCAGGCCTCAGCGAACCCCAGACCTGGGACGAGTTCATGGCGCTGAGCCAGAAGCTCAAGGACAGCGGCATCATCCCGATCGCCAATGGCACCGCCACGGCCTGGCAGAACGAGACGGTGACCTTCGACTTCGTGTCCTCGCTGATGGGCAAGGATTTCGTTGCCGATATCATGTCGGGCGAAACCGATTTCACCGATGAGCGCTTCACCAGTGCCCTGGCCGCTCTCAAAGACCTGTCACAGTACTTCCCGGACGGCTTTATCGGCCTTGATTATGCCAGCGCCCAGCAGCTGTTCTCCTCGGGCATGGCGGCGATGTTTGGCGGCGGCTCCTATGAGCTGGCCACCTTCCGCGCCCAGAACCCCGATCTGGAACTCGGCGTCTTTGCCGCCCCCGGCCGTACTGCCGAGGACGAAAAGCTTGTCGCTCTCTATTTCGACGGCGGCTATGCAGCCAATGCCGCCGGCGCCAACAAGGAAGCGGCGCTCAAGTTCATCAACTATCTCGCGAGCACCGAATTCGGTCAGGCCTTTGCTGACAACCTCAACAACATCTCGACCGCACCGGGCGTAACCTTCCAGGATCCGCTCCTGGCCGAGGTTGCCGAGCTCAATGCCACCTCGATCCCCTACCTGTTTCTCGTGAACTTCCGCTATGGCGAGCCCTCCGGCTCGGTGCTGATCCAGAGCGAAGTGCAAAAGCTGTTTGCCGGCGAAACCACGCCGGAAGCCGCGGGCCAAGCCATCACCGATGGCCTTAAGGTCTGGTACGAGCCCTTCCAGGACTGATCACCCCTTCGCCCAATCCCTCCCTCGCCCACCGGCGGGGGAGATCCTAGCTGGAGAACACCATGCCACAACTTCGCCTCACCGGGCGCGGGCTTTGGATCACGGCGCTGATCGTGCCGCCACTGGCCTTTGTGGCGCTGTTCGTCGTTTATCCGATCATCTCCGCCTTCGCTTATGCCTTCTTTGACTGGAACGGGCTGCTGCGCGGCGAATTTGTCGGCCTCGACAACTTTCATACCGTGCTGTTTGTCGAGCCCTATGCCAGCTGGACCCGCAACGCTTTCTCCCACAACATCATCGTCTTTTTTGCCCTGATGGTGCTGCAGAACGGCCTGGGCTTCTTCCTTGCCTATGCGCTGTGGCGCGAACTACCCGGCGCCCGCTTTCACCGCATCGCGGTGTTCCTGCCCGTCGTGCTCTCGACCATCATTGTCGGCTATCTATTCAAGCTCTTCCTTCATCCGCTGTTCGGCGTAGTTAACATCAGCCTGCGCGGCATGGGCCTGGGCGAGCTGGCGCAACCTTGGCTCGGGCAAAGCTCAACCGCGCTTTGGGCCCTGATCGCCGCCAATGCCTGGCACATGGTCGGCTTTCCCACTCTTGTCTTCCTCGCCGGCATGCAGCGCATCCCCACGGAAATGCTCGATGCCGTGCGCATGGAAACCCGCAGCGAATGGGTCAAGATCACCAAGATTGTCTGGCCGCTCGTCGCGCCCAGCGCCACCGTCGTCTTCGTCTTACTGTTTGTGGGCGCGTTTAACTGGTTCGAGCTGCCCTATGTGATGGCGGGGCTCGATGGCTCGCCCTTTGGCTCTACCGACGTGCTGGGCCTTTATTTTTACCGCACCGCCTTCGGTAATGTGTCCTCTGGTCAGCAAGACTTCGGTCTGGGCAGTGCCCTTGCCGTGCTGATCTTCCTCTTCATTGCCGCCGTCGCCGGCGTCATCACGGTGCGCCTACGCGCACGGGAGATCCAGTTGTGAGCACTGTCACCAGCACTTACAGCGATCGTCCCGGCCTCATCGCCACCCTAGGGCGCGACGGGCTGATCCAGATTATCCTGATCGCCAACACCTTCATCATGCTGGCGCCCATCGTCATCATGATGTTTTCGGCCTTCAAGACCACGCCGCAGATCTTCGCGTCGCCCTTCGGCATTCCTGATTTCACCAATCTGGTCAATTTCAGCCGCATCTGGACGCAGACCAACTTCCTGCAATACCTCATCAATTCCTTTGTCGTGACTGGCGCCTCCATGGCACTGATCCTGACCCTGGGCACGATGGCAGCCTATGCGCTGGCGCGTTACGAGTTCTTCGGCGCCGGCTTTATCCTGATGTTCTTCATCGCGGGGCTCACCTTGCCCCTCAAGCTCGCCATCATCCCGCTCTTCATGCTGATGCGCGATCTAGGCATTCTCAACAATCAGCTCTCGCTGATCTTTGTTTATACCGCCATGGGCCTGCCCACGACGATCTTCATCATGACCGGGTTCATCCGCACCCTGCCCAATGAACTTGAAGATGCCGCGCGAATGGATGGCGCCAGCGAAGCGCGGATCATGTGGTCGATCATGCTGCCCCTGGTGCGTCCGGCCATGGTCATCGCGGGCATCCAGAATGTCGTGCCCATCTGGAACGACTTCTTCTTCCCGCTGGTGTTCATCCAGAACGATCGCCTGAAGACCCTGCCCCAGGGCCTCACCACCTTCATGGGTGAATATTCCACCGACTACGGCGTGCTTTATGCCGGCCTGACGCTCTCGGCCCTTCCGATCATCATCATCTATATCGTTCTGTCCCGGCAGTTCATCAGCGGCATGACCTCGGGAGCCATCAAATGAGCCTGCGCCTGCAACAGGGTAGCCTCATCGTGTCCTGCCAGGCCCGGGCCGACAATCCCCTGCATGGTCCCCAGTTCATGGGCGCCATGGCCCTGGCCGCGCGCGATGGGGGGGCCAGCGCCATTCGCGCCAATGGGCCGGAGGATGTGCGCGCCGTCAAAGCTGCGGGTCTGCCGGTGATCGGCATCCACAAGGTCTTTTCCCCCGACGTGCCCGTTTACATCACCCCCACCATTGCGGCCGCCGATGCGCTGGCGGCAGCCGGCGCCAATATCGTCGCGCTCGATTGCACTCCCCGGCCCCGCCACGGCGACGAACCCGCTGCCATCATCGCCCATATCCGCGACCGGCTCGGGCTCGAAAGCTTTGCCGATATCTCGACGCTGGAGGAGGGCATCGCCGCGGCTGCCATGGGCGCGACCTATGTGTCGACCACGCTCTCGGGCTACACCGAATACACCCAGCCCAAGCCCGACCTGCCCGACTTAGAGCTGATCCGTGCGCTTGCTGCCGCCGTTAAGACGCCCATCATCGCCGAAGGCCGCTTCAACACCCCCGAACTGGCGCAGGCCGCGATCGCTGCTGGCGCCTATGCCGTCGTGGTCGGCACCATGATTACCAATCCCCGCGAGATCACCCGCGGCTTTGCCCGGGCGGTTGCCGAGGCACATTGATGGCAGGCTTCCTAGGCATCGATATCGGCGGCACCGCCTCGCGCTGGGTGCTGGTGGATGCAACTGGCACCCCGCTGGCCCGTGGCTCGGCCGCCGGCGCCACCGGTCATCTCTTCAATGCCACCGAACGCGAGCGGCTAGAAGCCACCCTCGCCACCATCGCCGCAGCGCTCCCTCAAGAGCCCATCCATGCTGCCTGCCTGGGCATTACGGGGCTGGGCCAAAGCGTGCATGAAGAGGCGCGGCAGCTGGTCGCCAGCAGCTTCAAGCTCCACGCCGGCGCCATCCGCCTCATCGATGACATGGAACTGGCTTTTCGCGCCGCCTTTGCTCCAGGCGAAGGGCACCTCATCTCGGCAGGAACGGGCTCGATTGGCCTGCATCTCGATGCCAACGGCACCATGCTCCGGGTGGGCGGTCGCGGGCTCCTGATCGATGACGGCGGCTCGGGCACCTGGATTGCCCTGACCGCGCTTGATCAACTCTATCGCCGCATCGATGCCACCGGCGGCCCCGCCGATGCCGCCATAATCGCGCGTGAACTCTTTGCCGAGATGGGCGGCGATCACTGGGACCAGACCCGCGCCTTTGTTTATGGCAGCGACCGCGGCCGCATCGGCACCCTCGCCCAGGCGGTGGCCCGGGCCGCGACTGCCGGCGATCCACTGGCAACCGAGATCATCGAGCGCGCCGCCGATGAACTCGCCCGCCTCGCCAAGGCGCTGATCGGGCGCGCCGGCAGGCTCCCCGTCGCCTTTGTGGGTGGGATCACGACGCTCCACCCCCTGCTCAAATCCGGCCTGACCGCTGCCCTGCCGGAAACATCAGTCAGTTTCCCCCAGATCGACGCCGCGAGCCATGCAGCCCAATGGGCCAGAACCACTCACCAACAGGAGGCCCATTTATGAGCCACACCACCGAATCCGCCTCCCTGCGCTTCGCCAATCTCGAAGACTGGTCCAGCACCGATCTGGTTGCCGGCATTCTGGAAGGCCAGTTCAGCGCCATCAGTGCCGTCCAGGCCGCCAGCGCCCCCATCGCCGAAGCCATTGACCGGGGCGCCGAACGGCTGGCCCGTGGTGGTCGCCTCGTTTACCTCGGCGCCGGCACCTCCGGGCGCATCGCCACTCAGGACGCTGCCGAACTGCCCCCCACTTTCAACTGGCCCTATGAGCGCGCCCTCAGCCTCATGGCAGGCGGGGAAGATGCCGTGTTCCGCGCCGCCGAAGGTGCCGAAGACAGCGAGCAGCTGGCCATCGAGGCTCTCGAGGGCATCGGCGTCAACGAAAACGACGTGGTGATTGCCCTCGCCGCTAGCGGCCGCACCCCCTATGCCATTGCCGGCGTCCAGCATGCCCGCGCCAAGGGTGCCTTGACGATCAGCATCTTCAACAACTCAGGCGCTCGCCTGGGCGAAGTCGCCGACATCGCCGTGCTGCTCGATACCGGGGCCGAGATCCTTTCGGGCTCCACTCGCATGAAGGCTGGCACCGCGCAAAAGGCGGCACTTGATTGCATCTCGACGGGCGTGATGATCCGGCTGGGGTTTGTCTATCGCGGCCTCATGGTCGAGATGCGCCCCACCAATACCAAACTCAAGGACCGCGCCGCCAAAATGGTCGCGACCCTCACCGACACCGATTACGCCACCGCCGCCGAAACCCTCGCCACTGCCGGCGGCAGCATCAAGATCGCCGCCGTCATGCTGCTCAAGTCGCTTGATCGGGCGGACGCGGCAGCCGCTCTGGCCGGCGTTGACGGCGATCTGCGCCGCGCCCTGCAATAATCCGGCGCGCGTTACGCGGCGTCCGCGCAAAGATCCCGGGACAACCGCTTATGGTTTACCTTCCGTCAACCCGCAGCCGCGAATAGTGCCGACCTCATTGAAACCCAGGAGGCACCATGAGCGACGCTGGTATTGCGGGTGGACGGATCCGTTCCTTTGTTGAACGCATCGAGCAGATCGAAGGCGAGATCGCCGAACTCAACGAAGGCAAGAAAGAGATCTTTGCCGAAGCCAAGGGCGAAGGGTTCGACGTCAAGGTGATCCGCGAGATCATCAAGCTGCGCAAGCAGGACCAGGACGAGCGTGACGAGCACGAAACCCTGCTCGATCTCTACATGCGCGCCATGGACCGCACCGACGAGACCGAGGACGCCAAGGCGGCCTGAGCTGGCCTTCGCCTCGTGAGCTTGGAAAAGCACTCCCGACCAGCTTGGGGGTGCTTTTTGCTGTCAGCTCCCTCCGTTCGGTAATGGCCGCCAGGGACCTTCGCCCTCCCGCTGCAGCAAGGGCGAAGCCAGCGGCGCCACAATGCGCTTTCGCCAGGGTGCCAGTGGCTCCTGCCACCGCGTGCCCTGCAGCATCGCTACCCCGATCACCACCGGCTCGATCCCGGCCCTCCCTAACAGCCGCAGCACGGCTGCTGTCGAGGTGCCCGAGCTGATCACATCGTCGATCACCGCCACCCGCTTGCCCTCCAGCAGGGGCAGCATGCGGGGATCAACGAACATGGTCTTGCCCATTCCGGGGCTGGTGATCGAGCTGATCGGCTCGGAGAGATCCTCGACATACCAGAACTTGCGCGAAGTTCCGAGCGCCACCATCCGGGGGTGGCCCAGCCGGCGCGCCACATTATTGGCAAGCGGCAAACCAAGCGTCGGCACCCCAACCACCACATCGGGCGCATGAGGGGCGAGCAGCCCCGCCAATCGCTCGGCCAGTGCATCTTCCACGGCAAAGCTCGCCTGGTTGATGATCAGGGAGGCAACCGCCCTGGTGCCATCGCCGGGCAGGACGCGAATGGGCAGCAGCAATTCGCGCCCATCCGCAAGTTGGGCCGGATAGCCCCCGAAATAGCCGGCTTCCGGGTCGCCGGGATAAGTGCCCTTCGGCACGATCTGCTGCCAAAAGCTGTGTGGTTCGATGGTCACGGCAAGGTTTCTCTTGCAAGGGCCCCACCCGGGAGCCGATGTCTGGGGGCTAGTGTTTCAAGTACGAGCTTTCGATGCAATCCAACAGCAATGACCCTTTCGAGCTCATGCACATGATCGAGCTGCGCCGCGACCTGCATGCCCACCCCGAACTGGGCTTTGAGGAAATCCGCACCAGCCAGATCGTCGCCGAACAACTCGCGGAAGTCGGCATCGAGGTGCATCGTGGCCTGGGCAAGACTGGCGTCGTCGGCACCTTGCGCGTGGGCACCGGCACAAGGGCGATCGCCTTGCGGGCCGATATGGACGCGCTGGCCATGCCTGAACTGGCCGAGCGCGATTATGCCTCCAAGACCCCTAACACCATGCATGCCTGCGGCCATGACGGCCACACCGTGATGCTGCTGGCGGCGGCACGCCACCTCGCCCGGGAGCGCAACTTTTCGGGCACAGTACATTTCATCTTCCAGCCCGCCGAAGAAGGACGCGGTGGTGCCAAGGCCATGATCGATGACGGTTTCTTCGAGCGCTTCCCGGTTGACGCTGTTTATGGCCTGCACAACATGCCCGGGCTCGCTCCCGACGAGATGGCAGTGGTCGCCGGCCCGCAGCTGGCCTCGTCCGATAGCTGGGAAGTGACGTTCCGCGGCATCGGCACCCATGGTGCCAAGCCCCATCTGGGGCGCGATGCCGTCACCGCCGCCGGCCAATTCCTTCTTGCCCTCCACACCATCGTCGCTCGTCGCGTCGATCCGCTGCAACCCGCCGTGGTGAGCGCCTGCGCGATCGAGAGCGGCGATTTCCGCGCCCTCAATGTCATCCCTGACGCTGTCCGCATCGGCGGTACGGCCCGCGCCTACAGCGCCGCGGTGCGCGATCAGCTCGAAGCCGAAATCGGCCAGCTGGCACAGGGCACCGCCGCCATGTTCGGCATCACTGCAGACTACAAATTCCTGCGCCGCATCCCGCCCGTGATCAACGACGCCGACGCGACCCGTCGCGCCCTGGCGGCAGCGCAGGCCGTGACAGGCCGGCCGGTGGTCACCGATTTCCCGCCCTCGACCGCCGGCGACGATTTCGCCTTCTTTAGCGCGGCGGTGCCCGGCGCCTATGTCTGGCTCGGCAATGGTCCGGCAGTGGATGGCGCGCTGCACCACAACTCGCGCTATGATTTCAACGACGAAGCCATTGCAACCGGCGCCCGCTTCTGGAGCACGCTGGTTCAACAAGAGCTGCGCTGAGCCTCGTTGAGGCCGTGCCTCAGGGCCTCGATAGCTCCGGGGCCATCGACCCGCATCGCGACCTTGATGGGTGGCGCGTCCGCGTCCTGCACAAGGGCGCCCGCTTCAGGTCCATCGCTCACATCAACGGCCAGCCTCAAGGTGTCCAGGCCAAACAAGCCAGGCTCGACCGCAAACAGCATCACGCAAGGGTCGTGGAGGGGCCGGCTTTCCCGGCCGCTACCAAAATAAAGCGCGATGATCTCGGCACAAAGGTCTCCAGCCGGCGAGCCTCGCAGCGAGGCAATCTGCGCCGGAACCACCCGGACGCGCCGGGTGACGTCCAGCGGGATCACGGTGAGATCAAGCCCTGCTCCGAGCACGATCTGCGCCGCCTCGGGGTCGGTGGCGAAATTATACTCCGAACGCGCGCCGATATTGCCGGGCTCGTCCACCGCTCCGCCCATGACGATGAGCCGACCCATGCGGGCCGCAGCATCAGGATGGTCGCGCACGAGGAGGGCGATATTGGTCAGGGGCCCGAGGGCAAGGATGTCGACGCTCCCCGCAGGCGCCGACTGCAATTGCTCGACCAGCCACCCGACCGCTTCTCCTTGCGCTTGGGCTTGCGGCGGGGGCAGCGTAAGGCCGCCCATCCCATCATCGCCGTGAATGGAGGTGAGTTCCGCCCCGCCACGACGAAGCGGCTGCGCAGCACCGCGGCGCACCGGCACATCGCTGCGTGCCATCGCGGCAAGCAGCCGAAGGCTGTTGCTTGTGCTCGCCTCGATACCGATATTGCCCGCGACCGTCGTCAGTCCCAGCACCTCGAACCGACCGCAAGCCACGGCGTAAAGGATCGCGACCGCATCATCGAGCCCGGGATCGGTGTCGATGATCACCCGCCGCGGGGTTGCTGGCACGCTCAAGCTTTCTGCTCATCGAGCAGGACCATCTCGGCCTTGAACTGGTCGGCAATCTGCAAGGCGTCGCGCAGCGCCTTTTTCGGCTCGAGCGTTTGCACCTGCCGGTCCCGCATCAGCCAGCGGCCGGCCACCATAGTGTCGAGCACATCACCGGGCATGGCTGCAAACACCAGCGCCGAATAAGGATCATAGATTGGATGCAGCCGCGGCGCGGCAAGGCTGATACGAATAAGGTCCGCCTGCTTGCCCGGCTCGAGCGAACCCGTCTGCAGATTGAGCCCCAGCACCCGGGCTCCCTCGATCGTCGCCATCTGCACGACATCGCGCGCCGGCAGCGGCCGCCGCGACTTGCCCAGCAACTTGGCAAACATCGACACCGGCGCGAACTGCGCAAACAGATCGAGCGTATTGCCGCTCATCGCCCCGTCACTGCCCATGCCCACCGGCAAGCCGGCATTACGCAGGGCTTCCACCGGCGCGATGCCGCGGCCGGCCTTGCCATTGGACCGCGGATTGGTGGCGACACAGACCTGCGCCTCGGCCATCAAGGTTATATCGGCATGATCGAGCTGCAGGCAGTGCGCGCAGATGAGGTTGGGCTTGAGCAAACCAGCTTCGCGCGTCACCTCGACCGTCGAGCAGCCATGGTTATCCTGCGCCCAGCGCACTTCCAGATCGCTTTCGGCCAGATGCATCTGCACCGGAATATCGGGGTGATCCGCCGACCATTGCGCTACCCGCTCCATGGTGGCGCGGCCGGTGGAGTATGGCGCATGCGGGGCAATCGACGCCGTGACGAGCGGATGGCCGGCAAACTCATCCACCAGCGCCTCGACTAGAGCAAAGCCCTCGTCCCAGTCGCGATGATCGGGCGGCTGGAAGTCGGCAAGCGTTTGGCCGACAATGGCGCGCAGGCCCGAAGCCGCAGCTACCCGGCCCACTTCCTGCTCGAAATAATACATGTCGGCGACGGTGGTGACCCCGCCCTGGATCATCTCCAGCGCCGACAGGGCCGAGCCGACCCGCACCAGCTCGGGCGACACGAATTTGCGCTCAAGCGGCAGGATATAGCGGTAAAGCCGATCATCCACGTCTTCGCCGAGGCCCCGGAACACCGCCATGCCCATATGGCAGTGGGTGTTGACCATGCCCGGCATGACGATATCGCCGCCGCAATCCACGATCTCGGCGCCGGCGATGGAGGGCGGCTCGCCGCTGCCCAGTGCCGTGATGGTGGTGCCATCCACCTGCACCCAGCCGGGATTATGCTCGCTCATCGCCTCGTCGAGCGTCAGCACCCAGGCATTGACGAAAAGAATGGTCACGCCGTTTCTGCCGCCAGGATCGTGCATTGCTCGGGCACGGGCACGAGCTTGGCCTGCCCACCCATCTCGAGCGGCCGTGTCAGCGGGCCGTTCGCCAGCAGCGGGCCGGCGGCTGTGTCGCACTGATACTGGTAGGCACGACCCAGATAGGTGCGCAGCCCCAGCGTTGCCGGAATGCCTTCCATGGCCAGGTCAGGGCTTGCCACAAGGCCATCGGCCCGGCAGGCCAGCGTGAAGCTGTCGGGAATGGCGCCGAACTGCTCAAGGCCCAGCGTCAGCCGCACGCCACCGGCGGCCTCGGCGGTGATCTTCGCACCATCCCGCTCGACAACGCGCATGGGGATCAGGTTCTCAAAGCCCACAAACCGCGCGACGAACGCGTTGGCCGGGCGCTGATAGAGGGTTTCAGGCGTATCGAGCTGCATGATCCGGCCCGCATGCATGATGGCCACGCGATCCGAGATCGAAAAGGCTTCTTCCTGGTCGTGCGTGACGTAAACCGAGGTCGTGCCATTGGCGCGCTGCAGCTGGCGGATTTCGACCCGCATATCGACCCGCAGCTTGGCGTCGAGATTGGACAGCGGCTCATCAAACATCAGCAGCGGCGGCTCAATCACGAGCGCCCGCGCCAGCGCCACGCGCTGTTTTTGCCCGCCCGACAGCTCGCCGGGCAGTCGGCTCGCGAGATGCGCGAGGCCCACGCGCTCGAGCATTGCCGCGACGCGCTTGGTTTTCTCCGCCGGCGCGACCCCGCGCTGCTTGAGCCCAAAACCCACATTGTCGGCCACGCTCATATGGGGAAAGAGCGCATAGTTCTGGAACACCAGCCCGATATCGCGCCGATGTGCGGGCAGGCGTGTCAGGTCGACCCCGCCAAGCTGGATCCGGCCCGAAGTGGGCTGCAGAAAACCGGCGACGAGGCGCAGGGTCGTGGTCTTGCCGCAGCCGCTTGCGCCCAGCAGCGAGACGAGTTCGCCTTCCGCCACCTCGAGCGAAAGATCTTCAAGCACCTTGGTCGTGCCGTAATGGGCAGTGATCGACTGGATCGAAAGAGCTTTGGTCACGCGCGTGGCACTCTATTTAGCAAGGAAGGTAAGGCCGAGCGTGCGCTCGACAATCGCCATGACCCCGACGGTCAGCACCATCAGCAGCACTGACACCGAGGCAACGGTGGGATCAAAGAACTGCTCCATATGGGCCAGCAACTGGATGGGGAGCGTGGAAATGCCCGGGCCGGTGAGGAAAATGGAGATGGACACGTCATTGATCGAGGTGATGAAGGCGAGGATAAACGCCGCGATCACGCCCGAGCGCACATTGGGGAGCAGGATGGTAAAAAAGGTGCGCAGCGGCGGAGAACCAAGGCTGATTGCCGCTTCCTCGATCGAGAAGTCGAACGAGGCCAGCGACGCGCTGATCACCCGCACCACATAGGGCAGCACGAGCAGGCTGTGCCCGAACACCAGCGTCAGGAAGATAGGGGTGTTGAACTGCACCGCCACATTCTTGAGCAGCGCAAAGCCCAGCACCAGTTCGGGCACCAGCACCGGCAGCACGAACAGCGTGGCCAGCCACCCCGGCAGCTGGATGCGATAGCGATTAAGCGCATAGGCGGCGGGAATACCGATCAGCAGCGCGATGAAGGTCGAGAGGAACGCGATCTGCAGGCTGGTGATGATGGTACGACGGAACGCAGCGATCTCGAAGATATTGGCGAACCAGCGTAGCGACAGCCCCTGGGGTGGGAAGGTCAGATAGGTCGTGTCGCTCAGCGCCGAGCCCACCACGATGATGAGCGGGCCGATGAGGAAGATGAAAACGAGGACCGTGAAACCGATCAGGGCGGGGTGCAGCTTCTGGGTCATCATACCGCCATCGGGTTGAGACGGCGGGCGACCCGCGTCATCACAAGGACAATGGCGATGGTGAACACCACCATGACGGCCGCGATGGTGGAGGCCGCGACCCAGTCGAAGGTGACCATGGCCTGCTGATACATCAGGGTACCCATCATCATCACCTGCTCGCCGCCCAGCAGTTGGGGCGTGGCGTAGGAGGTGAAGCTGCCGGTGAACACCAGCACGGCCCCGACGATCAGCCCCGGCACGGCGAGCGGCAGGATGACCTGCGTGAAGGTCGCCCATGGCTTGGCGCCCAGCGAGGAGGAGGCCTGGATCAGGTCTTCGGGGATGGATTCAAGCACGCCCACCAGGGTCAAAATCATCAGCGGAACAAAGAGATAGACCATCGCCACGATCACCGAGCCTTGCGTGTAGAGCATGGTCAGGGGCTCGCCGATGAGACCGGTGGAAACGAGAAAATTGTTGAGAATGCCGTTCTTGCCCAGGATGATGAGCCAGGCAAAGGAGCGCACGACGACGCCGGTCAGCAGCGGAAACACGGCGGCAATGATCAGGATCGACTTGAGCCAACCCGGCGCGCGGCTGATCACGAAGGCCGTTATGAAGCCAACTATGAGCGCGATCGCCGTAACTATGAACGAAACCTGAATGGTGCGGAACAGCACCGTGCGGCGAAAACCGCTGCCGAAAAATCCAAGATACGGCGCCAGCGGGCCGTTGGGCGTCATGAAGGTGGTGACGATGGTGGCAACCACCGGCAGCACCAGAAAGACCACCACCAGCAGCGTCGCGGGGGAGGCCAGGGTCCAACCTGAAAATCGCTTCATTCAACCTAGCCCTTTAGTCCAGCAAAGAGTGCGGGGCGCTAAGGCGCCCCGCTTGGAGATTACATGCCGAAGATTTCGTTCCAGCGCTCGATCCAGCCGGACTTGGCGGCGTTCATCTTGGCATAGTCGATGCGCTGCAGCCCGGCGATGGTGTCGGCACCATAGGTCCAGAGTTCTGCCTGCTCGGGGGTCAGTTCCACCGCGGTGTTGACCGGAGCGTCAACGCCCTCTTCAGCCAGAACCTGCTGGATTTCGGGCGAGAGGATGAAGTTGATGAACTGGTAGGCCAGTTCCGGCTCGGCTGCGCCCTTGGGGATGTTGACGGTGTTGAGCGTGGCGATCGAGCCTTCCTCGAGCTCGGCCCATTCAACGGTCGGCACGGCAGCCTGAATCTGGCCAAGGGTGAAGTCCTGCGCAATGGCAGCACTGATCTCGCCGGTCGAGAAGAGATTGATCATCTCCGAGCCGGTATTGTAGTTCTTGACCACATTGGGCTTGAGTTCGGCGACGGCGGCAAAGGCGGCATCGGTGTCTTCATAGGCATCGACGCCGGCATGATCGCCTGCCTTGAGCACGACCATCGGGCCGGCCGTGGTGGTGATGCCGGGCAGCGAGAGCGAGGAAGCGAGGTCTTCGCTCCAGAGGTCATTCCAGGAGGTGACCGGCGTTGCGATCTTGGCGGTGTCGTAAACGATACCGACGCGGCCGATCGTATAGGCCGGACCATACCCGCCCTGCGGGTCCTTGGCGATGTCATAGAGACCGGCAAGATTGGGGAGCTTGGCCGGATCGATCTGCTGGAACAGGCCCGCTTCAATGCCCTGCTGGCTGAAGCTGTCGGAGAAATAGGCGACGTCAACGCCACCGCCATTGCGGATCTGCAGCTTGTTGAGACGCTCGCCATTATTGCCGGTCTCGAACACGATCTCGCAGTCGCACATTTCGCGGAAGGGCGCGAGCACCAGCGTCTCGAGCTTTTCGCCATTGAAGCCCCACCAGGAGATGGTCAGGGTCTTGTCCTGCGCCATTGCGGGCGCAGCCATCAGGGTAGTGGCGGCAAGGGCAACCGCGAAGACGGAAGAAACAGTTTTCGACATGGATATTCCTTTGCACGCGGAGTGCCGTCCGCGAACGGATGGAGCGCAGGCCCGGCCGGCAGAAGCCTGTTTTTTGGGTCGCATATGCCGCAAGCCTTATCTTTGTGCAACTGTCATGGGAAGATGGCTTCTACTCGCCATCCCTCTTATTGACAGGCAAGCGCATTGTCAGCGCGGCAAACTGTATCTCGGAACTGATATGACCACCATAAGCGATCTGCTGATCAACCCTGAAGACGAAGTCGCGATCCGGCAGAACCTGGCCCTGGTGGCACTGGGCAAGCGCCCGGCCGATCGCGCCATTCGCGTGGGACGGGTGCTCGATGTTTATGGTCGCAACTGGCACGAGGATCAAGAAATCGTCGTGGCCGGGCGCCGCATCGCTTGGGTCGGCCCTGCTGGTGCGTATCCCGGCACTGTTGCCGAACGGATCGATCGCTCGCATCTGGCGGCGGTGCCCGGATTTGGCGAAGTGCACAAGCATATTGAATCGAGCCATCTAACGCCCGAATGGGAGGCGGCGCTGGTGCTGCCGCATGGCTGCACTTGGACCTGCGAAGCCAGCCATGAATTTTCCAATGTGAACGGCGCTCGCAACCTCGAATTCTGGTTGACCGCGCGCCTGGCGGGTTCGCCGGTGAAGATTTTCCCCTTGCCTGGATCGGCCGTTCCCCCCACCGCCTATGAATGGGGTGGCGGCTATTTCGGCTATCCCGAACAGGCCCAGTTCCTGCGCAGCCAGTTGATGGTGGCGGGGCTCGATGAGGTGATGGATTGGCCGGCGGTCTGGAACCCCGAGAACCCCTCCTATGAGCGGCTCTGGGGGATGATCCGCGCCACCTTCGAGCAGCGCGGCGTGGTCGAGGGGCACGCCGCCGGCATGCGCGAGATCAATGACATCAACGCCTTTGCCGCCGCCGGCATGGCGTCGGACCATGAAGCCTGGACGGCCGAGGAGGTCAGCGACAAGCTGCGGCGCGGCCTCTTCATGGAACTGCGCCCCCATTCCCTCACCGAAATGATCACGGGCCTGCTTGAGCGCGGGCAGAGCGATTGGTCCAATGTCGCGCTGTGCACCGATGATCGCTCCTGTTCCGATACAATGAAGCTGGGGGCCACCGACCACAATGTCCGGCTGGCGATCGCCGCAGGGCTGCCGGTCGAGACCGCGATCCAACTGGTGACGATCAATCCGGCCCGGCATATGCGGCTAACGCCTTGGGTCGGCGCTATCGCGCCGGGACGCTTTGCCGATCTGGTTCTGCTCGATGACATTGAAAAGCTCGCCATCGACCAGGTCTGGGCTGACGGCACCCAGGTCTCGCAGGGGAAAAGCTATACCGGCGCCCTGCCCCAAATCACCTGGCCCGACTGGGCAACCAAGACGGTCCATATCGAGCGGGAAATGACGGCCGATGATTTCGCTATTCCCGCACCTGCGGATCGCCACACGGTTCAGGCTGCGCTGTTGCGGCCTTTCCACTGGGCCGATGACTTCATCACCACCGAACTCAAGGTAGAGAATGGGCTGGTGCAGCGCGACCCTGCCCGCAACATCACCAAATTCGCCATTGTCGACCGGTTTTCGGGGGAGGGCAAAACCGCGGCCATGTTCTGGCTGGGCACCGGGCCGGCTACGCCGGATACGGCGCTGGCCTGTTCCATGGGCCACGACAAGCACAATATCTGGGTTGTGGGCTCGTCGGACGAGGCCATGGCGCTCGCGGTCAATACCCTGCGCCAAACGCAAGGGGGCTGGGCGCTGGTGCGCGGTGGCGAAGTGCTCGCCACCGTGCGCTACGAAGTGGGTGGGCTGATGACCTGCCGGCCGGCAGCCGAACTCGACGCGGAAATGGCCGAGCTTTATAGGCAGGGGGAAACCATTGAGTGGATGTTCGAGCCGACCTTTTCGCCGCGCTGGTGGCCCGGCTTTCCCGAACGGCTGGCCTTTGCCACCCTGACCTGCGCGCCCTGGCGTTGGGTTCTGGTGGCCCCTTCGCCGCTCGCGCCGGAGGGGTTCGTCAATGTTGCCACCGGAGCCACCCACCCCATCGTCTGGTAGATGTGGCTGGGCTCGCCTAGTGCAACGGGCCCAGCACGCCTCGATATTCTGCCTCGGGGGCGCCATAGGCATCGGCGGCAAAGGCCTCCGGCGCTTCGCGATCACGAATGGTGATGAAGCCGCGCTTCGCACGAATGAAGTGGCTCCCTTCAAGGGAGTGGAGCGCCGTGGTGACACTGGGGCAGCGCACGGCCACATCAGCGCGAGAAAGTCGTGCGTGAGCGCCATCTCATCAGCCTCGGCCCGGTCGTGACACATCACAGCCAGCGCGCCAACCGCTCGTGGACCGGGTGCACGGCGTTGGACAGGGCCGTATATCCGGTCTGGATCGACGGCGTGTGCACAGATAGCGAAAGCATCTGGTGCAGGGATGGCTGGCTCGGCACGCCCCCAGCAATGCTGTGCTATCGATGACGTGACCGGCGCCAGCCATTTGCATCACGATTAAATGAACCGGCTGACCGGACCCAAGGGGAATCGGTCCAACTTGGTACGCTTGCTAATACAAGTTGGTCCTATCGGGGCTGATGTGCTAAGACTGAGTTGATGACGCCTAGAGACGCAGCCGCCACAGGCGATGCTGCCCTGCTGCGTTCGCCATGAGCGGACGTCACTGCCCGATCCAGGCCGCTTTATACGCCAGAATTGCTGCACGAACCTGAGCGGACCGGCTCAGGCGAGACAATTAAACTGCAGTGCCCTGTAGCGCTTCCTGGCGCCATCAGCGGCACGGCAACAAGCGCAGACATGGCTTCGTAATTCTCGAGTTTGACTAACATAGTTCAATGAACAGGAGGTTGGCGATGTCGGATGGTGCGGAACTGATGATCGTTGAGGACGAACCCCTGATTGCCATGATGATCGAGGAAATGGCCGATGAAATCGGCTGGCCGGTCGGGAGGTGCCTCCACTCCGAAGCGGATGCCTTTGTTTACCTCAACAGCCACAAGCCTGCCCTGGCGGTGCTGGACATCAATCTGGGCCTGACCACGAGCCTCGGCATCGCGGCCGCCTGTCACGATCGCAACATCCCTGTTGTCTTCACCACCGGCTACACCCCCGCCGACGTGCCGACCCAATGTGGCAACGCCCCAGTGCTGGCCAAGCCGTTCTCGACCGAAGACTTGGCTCGAGCCATCAAGCAAGGATTGCAGCAACATGCTCATGCGTAACCATTCAGGCTCGGGCCCGCCCGCCAGCGGCGATGCCTTGGCCGGCCATCTGGGATTGTTTGGCCCCCTAAGCCCCGCTGAGCGCACTGGCCTGCTGGCCCTGACGGGCTCCACCGTGCGGCTGTCGGCCAATGAAGAAATTACCCAGCTGGGGTCGCACGCTTCCAGCATCGTCGTGGTGCTCGATGGCGTCTTGCAGCGCTTCAACGACGATGCCCGCGGCAATCGCCAGATCTGCGGGCTTTACCTGCGCGGCGATGCCCCGGGGCTGGAAACGCTGCAGATGCCGATCGCGGACCAGGGGCTTTCAGCACTGGTGCCCTCCATTGTCGGGCTCATTCCGCAGCGCAAGATGCTCGACCTGCTCGCGCAGTTTCCCTCCCTGCAGGGCCTGATGTGGCGCGAAACGTTGGTGCAGGCCTCAATGCTGCGCATCTGGCTTCTTCGCAACAGCATCAAGAATGCCGCCGGGCAGCTGGCGCATCTGTTTTGCGAATTGCTGACCCGCGCCAAGGCCGCCGGCATTGCCCAGGGCAATAGCTGCCCCCTGCCCCTTTCGCAGCGCCACCTTGCCGAAGTGACCGGGATGTCCGTGGTGCATGTCAACCGCACGCTGATGGTGCTGCGCGCCGACAACCTGATCGAATTTGCCAATGGCGTGCTGACGATCCATCGCTGGGACGAGCTGGCTGAAATCGGCGAATTCACCCCCGGCTATCTGCATCTGGGCGAGCAGGCTGCCGAGCTGGCCCCAGCGCGGCCCACCCCGGTGCTGCAAAGCCGGATTGAGGACAGTTTCGAGTTCATCCCCAGCCGCGCGCCGACGGCGTCCGAGGAGCCCGACGCCTTCCGGCGCAAGGCGGCTGATTTCAAGCAGATGCTCAAGACCTGGTCATTTGTGTCCTCGGGCATCATGCGCGGGGAAGCTGACGATCTGTTTGAAAAGCTCACCCGCCTCGCCAATGATCTGCACGAGTTGGCGGGCGATGCCCCCGAGCGCAAGGCCACGGTGGAAACGCTGACGAGCCTGTTTCACCGGGTGCAGTTGGTGCCCGACCGCAGCAAAAGCCAGGCCTGAGGCCTGGCTTTGCGCCCTTAGCGGAAACGCGCAACGCTGTAGGGCGTTGGATCCACAAAGGGGGTCTCCCCCGTCATCATTTCGCCCAGGAGCCGCCCCGTAGCGGGCCCGAGCGTCAGCCCATGATGGGCATGGCCGGTGGCCAGCCATAGCCCCTTGCGCCCTTCAGGCCCGATTATGGGCTTCATGTCGGGCGTGCAGGGCCGCGCCCCCATCCAAGGCTTGGCATCGAGCCGCTCGGCAATGGGGTAGCCCTCGCGCGCATAAGGCTCGGCCGCATCCACCTGCACCGGGTTGGGCGGCGCATCGAGCGCGGCAAATTCCGCCCCGGTGGTGAGCCGGATGCCCTGGCGCATCGGCACCATCAGGAAGCCCGCTTCATCAAACATCGGCATGGAGATGGTGGCATTGCCGCGCGGGCGGTAATGCATGTGGTAGCCGCGCTTGACCCCGAGCGGCAGGTGCCGCCCCAGTCTGCTCAGCAGCCCGCCCGACCATGGGCCCAGCGCCACCACCGCATCGCGCGCCTGGAGCGGGCCCTCGACCGTGTCGACGCTCCAGCCCGGCGCCGCTTCACGCAGGCTGAGCGCATCGCCATGCACGAACCTTCCGCCCAGCTGGATGAACAAGCGCAGATAAGCCTGCGTCAGCGCCAGCGGGTCGCGTACCGTCCAGGGCTGCGTCCAATGCACCGCGCCAACGAGCGGGGCAGTGACATGGGGTTCCTGGCTGCGCAGCGTTTGCTGGTCGAGCGCCTGGTGCTCCAGCCCATAGCGGCCATGCCCCTCGGCTTCCTCGAGGGCGGCGCGGAAACCCTTTTCGGTGCGGAACACTTCCATCCAGCCGGCCTTGCCGATCAAGTCCCCGGCGGCGGCTTCCTCGATGAGCGGGGCATGCTCGGACACGGAATGGGCGATGAACTTGGAATAGTCCTCAACGATCTTCTGATAGGAGCCCGAGCGCGACGCCCACCAATAACGCGCAAGGAAAGGCGACAACTTGGGCAGGTCGCGCCAGCGAAAGCGCATGTCGACGCTCTGGTTGCGGCCATAATTGAGTACGGTCACCAGCGACTGGGGAAACAGATGCGGCGCGACCCCTTCGCGCTGGATCAGTCCGGCATTGCCATAGGAGGTTTCCTTTCCGGCCTCCCCCCGGTCCAGCAGCACCACGGAACGGCCGCGCTTGAGAAGGTGAATGGCGACACTGACCCCGACGATCCCGGCCCCGAGGACAACGCAATCTGCTTTCATGGAGAATTCCGACTCAACTCAATAATGTTGGCGATCCGCTGTCTAGACGCCGCTGGGGCGCATGCGGAAGTCGTTGCCCTCGGGCAGCAACTGACCACCATCTACGACAATGGTGGTGCCAGTGATATAACTGGCCTCGTCGGAAGCCAGAAACAAAAACGCGTTAGCAACATCCCTGGCGCTACCCAGCCGCCCCAGGGGAATGGCGCTTTCCATATCGGCGATGAAAGCCGGGCCGCGATGCTCCTGCATCGCTTCGGTCAGGATATTGCCGGGCTCGACGCCATTGACGGTGATGCCATAGGCGGAAAACTCCAGCGCCGCCGAGCGGATAAAGCCGTTGATGCCGGCCTTGGTCGCGGCGTAGTGGCCGTGGCCCGGGCTGGTGACATGCGGCCCGGTAATCGAGGAGGTAAAAAGGATCCGCCCCGAGCCTTGCGCCCGCATCGGCGCTAATGCCGCTTTGGCGGCATTGAACGAGCCGCGCAGATTGACCGCCATGACGCGATCCCAATCGGCTTCCGAAGTGTCCTCGATCAACTGCCAGGGATAAACGCCGGCATTTTGCACGATGATATCGAGCCGCTCATAGGCGGATAATGCCATAGCCACGGCCGCTTCCGCATCGGCCAGCCGCGAAATATCGGTGGCGATGAACTTCGCACCCAACTCCTCGGCCGAGGCGCGACCGGCCTCGGCTTCCCAATCGGCCAGAACGAGGTTGGCGCCTTCCTCGGCAAAGCGCAGCGCAATGCCTTTGCCAATGCCGCGGGCTGCCCCGATGATCAGGGCCGTCTTGCCCGCCAGCCTGTCGCTCATGCCAATTGCTTTCTGATGGTTTGTTTGAGGGTATCGAGCAGCACCGCCGCCAAGACCAGAAGGCCATGGATGACTTGGGTGTAATGAGCCGGCAGGCCCATGAGGTTGATGGCGGTGTTGATCGACGAGAGCAGCAGCACGCCGGCATAAACGCCGGGCAGCGAGCCGACCCCACCCTTGAGGCTGACGCCCCCGATCACCACCGCGGCAAAGGCATTGAACAACATGCCGGCGCCTAGATTGGCGGTAGCTCCCGAGGTGCGAATGGCGAGGAGCCAACCGGCCAGGGCGGCAATGGCCCCTGAAAGGACAAAGGCTGCCATCAGCACCTTGTTGACCTTGATGCCCGCGCGAAACGCGGCGCCTTCATTGCCCCCGATCATCAGCAGGTGACGGCCGAACCGGGTTTTCGCCAGGGTGAAGGAAAAGGCCACAAAGCAGAAAATGGCGATGTAAGCGGTAAGGGGAATGCCAAGGAAGCGCTGGATGCCGAGCCAACGCAATTCGGGTGCCAGGTTCTGCGCCGAGCGCCCGCCAGACAGCGCCACGACGAGACCGCGCACCCAGATAAAGCTCGCAAGGGTCACGATGAAGGCATTCATCTTGACCTTGACCACGAGAAAGCCGTTAAGCACGCCGATGGCGCCGCCCACCAGCAGGCCGGCGCCAAGCGAGACTGGCACAACCAGCCAGCCCGGTGTCAAAGTTATGCCAAGGCCGATGCCAGACGAAGCAAAGAGTATCCCCGTGACCATGGCGCTGAGCGCGGCGACCGATTCCACCGACAAGTCCATGTGGCCGGCGATGATCACCAGCGCCAGGCCAATGGACATGACACCCAGAACGCTGGATTGCTCGATGATGTTGGCGAAGATGCCGGGCTGGAAATAGTTCGGGATAACAGCCGAAAAGATTGCCAGCACCGCGAGCAGCATGAACCACACAAGGTTATCGAGCACGAACTCGAGCGCTTGGCGTTGGCGAGGCGGCATGGATGAGCTTCCGGGAGGGCTATGGACATAGGCTCCCTCCCGACGGGGGAGGGAGCAGAGGGTTCATTGGTTAATCAACCGGCGTGATCGGCTGTGCTGGCGGCTGCCCGTTGCCCCAGAAAGCGGGGTCATCCACATTTTCGGCGGTGACCGCGGCACCCGGAATCTTGATCGTGGGGCCCCAGTCTTCGACCGTCACCGCTGAAGTCAGCCCGAGCACATCATATTCGCCGGGCTCGATGGGCTCCTTGGCAACGATCTTGTCCATGAACATCGCCACCGCCGCGGCCTGCGCATAGAGCGGCTGCTCGACTTCCACCTGCATCCAGCCATCGCGGATCAGCTGCAGCGCAACCGGGGCACCATTGGAGCTCATCACCAGGACATCGCCAGGCTGCTTGCCGGCCGACTCCAGCGCCGCGACGGCCGCGACGGATAGATGCGCTGCGTGGCTGAAGACGATGTCGATGTCGGGATTGGCCAGCAGCTGGTCCGACACAATGGTGCCGGCATTGCTCGCTTCCCACATCATGGCGGGTTGGCTGATGATGGTGACCTCGGGAAGGGCCGCCATCTTCTCTTCAAAGCCCTTCTGAATATCGAGGGTGTAGGGGTCACCGGGGTCGCCCAGCACCTGCAGCACCTTGCCTTTGACCGCGCCGTTCTTTTCGGTCAGCAGCCGCTCGACCTCTTGGGCGGCGACATAGCCAATCTCGATCGTGCCGGCGACCGAGGTGAAGTCCGAAACGGTAGAGGAAATCTGCCGATCAAACTGGATGACGGGAATGCCGGCCGCCCGCGCCGCATCAACGGAAGGCGCCAGGGCATTGAAGTCCACTGCTGCCAGGATAATAGCCGTCGGGGCCAGGGTGATGACGTCGTTCATCTGCGATTGCTGCAAGTCGGTCTTGTTGTCGGCATTGAGCGTCGTCATGTCGTAGCCGACCTGCTCGAGGAACATTTCGAGCGCACTGACCGAGCCGGTCTGGAATTCATCCAAGAGGGTCGGGACCATGTAGTAGACCGTGCCCTTGTCCTGGGCATAGGCCGGGCTCAACAAGGCCGCGCCACTCGCCGCCATGAGCAGGGTCGATTTCAGCAGTTTGTTCAAAACATCGCTCCTCAAACCGGATCGCTACTGCCCCGCGCCCAAGGCCGGTCCGGATCCGGTCAAGGTTTCGCCCGTGATCATGCCGATCACTGCGTCCGCATTGGTTTGACTGCGCGCCACATCGCCGGCCACCACGCCCTGGCGGATCACCACGATGCGGTCGGCAACCTGAAAAGCCTGCTGCATGATATGGGTGATGATGACGACGCCGATGCCCTGCGCGGCGACCTGGCGGATCATCTGCAGGCCCCGCCGGGTTTGCTCGACGCCGAGCGCCGCAAAGGGCTCGTCCAGCAAGACCAGCTTGCCGCCCCAATGCACGAATCGATTGAGCTCAATCGCCTGGCGCTGCCCGCCCGACAGATGCTCGACCTTGGTGCGCAGGGAGGGAATGCGCGTGCCCGCATCGGCCAGCGCCTTGGCGGTTTGCCGCTCCATGGTGGCTTCATCGAGCACGCGAACGCCCAGCACCTTGCGCGTCAGCTCCCGCCCCATGAAAAAATTGCCGACCACATCGATATTGGTGCAGAGCGACAGGTCCTGGTAGACCGTCTCGATCCCGGCGGTTTTGGCTTCGGAGGGGGAACGGGGGCGGAAGTCGCGTCCCTCGAACCGCATGCTGCCCGAACTGGCCTCCAGCCCGCCCGAGATAATCTTAACGAGAGTCGACTTGCCGGCGCCGTTGTCGCCCAGAAGGGCGATGACCTCGCCCTTGCGAATGGAAAAGGACACTCCTCGCAGCGCTTCCACGGCGCCAAAGCTCTTGGTGATACCATCGAGCTCGAGGAGAGGCTGGTTCACGCGGCCACTCCGCAAGCCGCGACGAATAGGCAGTTCAACCTGCCAACCACACCATCTGCCGCGCCAACTACCATGCCGCCGTGCCCCCTCAATAGGCAGCAGACTGGCAGCGCCTAAATTTCAAGTCAATCGGCAATCAATGGCTCCTGCTGCCCTCGCCCGGTCCCTTTCCTGAACCGCTCGCCACGGCAAGGTGGCCGTTGGCAGCATCCTGCATTAGGTGCAAGGCCAACAGGCTGAGCTTTTCGGCGTCCTCGGCGCCAAAACTGCTGCGCGCTTCCTGGTCCAAGAGCGACAATGCGCCGACGATTTCCCCATCGCCGCCGACCAGCGGCACCGAAACACAAAACCCGATGCCGTTCTCGAGCAGGGCGGGATCGGCGGAGAAACGCGCGTCCGAACGCACATCGGTCACCACCACGACCTCGCCCGTGCTCATGGCGAGAGCGGCCACCGTGCTGGCGCCATGCGGCGTCGCGGGCGTGGATGAACCATTGCTGCCGCCGGCCTCGTCCTGGCGCAAGTCCACCACCGCAACAGGCACTTCCATGGTCACCGCAATTTCCCGCAGGCGTTCGGCCACGGGTCCCTCAGGACGAGCGAGTTGCCGGATCCAGGCCATGTCGGCGGCCGCGCCAAGCGGGTCGATTGCTTCGAGAGCCGGTGTCCCCCCTTCGGGCTCAGCCATCTCGACGCGCACGGCAGTGGCTGCTTCCTCGATATTGCGCGCCACCACGTCCACGTTCAGCTCACCCGCTTCAGCCGTCGCCATGTCGTCGTTGAACACGCAGGCGATTACGACAAGGCCGGGCTGGCGACGGTGTAGACGGCGCGCCACATAGCGCAGATAGCTGCGCATGCTCTCGCCGAGATAACACAGGCACACCACCCGCACGCCTTCGAGATCGAGTTGGCCGATGCTTTCCTGGCGGACGGCCAGGGGCGGCATGACGCTGATGGCATATTCGGTTTCCAGCAGCCGCCCGAGCAACAGTGCGGCCGAGCCGTCGAGCTCGGTGCGCCCGCCGATGCAAAGCACCTGGGGCTTCTCCGCCTCCACCGCATGGCGGCCCAGATCATCGTCGAGGTCGTCCACCACGCCCGAAAGGCTTTCCACCACCCGCCGACGGTGGGCGACATCGTTGGCGTTGGTGTCGAGGTCTGCTTCCGCCAGGCGCAGCGCGGGCATGGCGATCTCCTGGTAAAAGCGCTGCAGATCATGCTCGCCGACATATTCTTCGGCCAGCTCGATGGCCTCCACCGTGTTGCCCGCCACCAGCCGCTGGTAGAACCGCTCCGTCGGTTCTAGCACCGGCTCGCTGCCGAGGAGCGTCTCGAAAAACTGCAATTGGGGCACATAGCGGCCGAGCACGACCAGGCACACGGTTATGGGCGTCGACAGGATCAGGCCGATCGGTCCCCATAGTGTGGCCCAGAACATAGCCGCCACCAACACCGCGAGCGGTGACAGCCCGGTGCTCGAGCCATAAAGCCGCGGCTCGATGGCATTGGTGGTGACGAGCTCGAGCGTCGCGAACAGCGCCACGGAATAGAGCAGCATCGACCAGCCCGGATCCACCGCAAAGGCGAGGGTAAAGGGGATTGATGAGGCGATCAGCGTACCGACAAAGGGGATGTAGCGGAAAATGGCCGCGAGCAAGCCCCAAAGCACCGCATTGGGCACCCCGATCAGGCTGAGGCCCGTCCCGTACACCACCCCATAGGAAAGGTTGACGCAGAACTGCACCAGCAGATAGCGCCCGACGCGGGCGGCCGCTTCGTTCATTACCTTGGTGCTTGTGCGCAGATCGCCCCGGCTGACGAGTTTGAGGAAGCGGTCGCGCAGGTCTTCGCGTTCAAGCAGAAGGAAAATCAGGAACACTGCAACGATAGCGGCGGTGGTCAGCGGCCCCAGCACGGAACTGAGCACCGATTGCACCATGGCGAGTGGGCCAGCGGCATCATTGGTGATCACGACCGGCATGGGCCGCGTGGTTTCGGCGCCATCCGCTGCTTCAAGCTGCCCCTGCAGCTGGCCGATCGCATCCCCAAAACTGCTGAGGAACCCCGTGCCGCCCTCCCCGCCCAGGGTTTGCTGCAGCGCAGTAAATTTTTCGATTACCGTGGTCTGGTAGCGCGGCAGGTCGCCCGCGAGCTTGATCAGCTGGGTGGCGACGATATAGCCGATGGTCGACAGCACTGCGCCTGCCAGCAGCACGGCCAGCAGCACTGCCACGATATGGGGCAGATGCAGCCGCCGCAGCCGATGCACCACCGGCGCCAGCGCGAAAGCCAGCAGCACCGCCAGGACCAGCGGCACGAAAATGCCCGCCCCCAGATAAAGCACCACAATGGTCATTCCGATAAAGGCGGCGGTGACCAAGGTGTTGGTTGGCGGGGCGCCCTTGTAGTTGACCGCTCCGACCAGGGGAGGAGTGTCGTGCGGATCGCTCATGGGTGAATACCTGAAAGGCCGCGAGATTGCTGCGCCAAGGCAACGGCCACGGCCCCTCCCGGTTCCGTTACTGCGCGCCCTCGGCGCAGAATGACGCAAGGGGTGCCCTCAGGCACCCCGGCAAGGTTAGCGCAGCAGCAGCAGCGAGCGCGAGGTCATCCTTACGGGCTCGCCCGCTGTAAGCTTGCGGACTTCCTCGCCAGTGACGGCAGCAGTGTTGATCTCGACCAGCCATTCATGGCCACCTTCCCGCTCGGGCACGACGAAATCCACGTCGCCGTCATGGGGATTGAACAGCACCAGCACCTCCCACCAGGTGTCGGGCTGGCCCTTGAGATCCTCGCGCGCCAGATGCAGGCCGATCGTGGTGGCGCCAGCGTCTTCCCAATGCTCGTCCTGTTGTTCCCCGCCCCCGGGATTGAACCAGGTAACGGTCATGCCGTCGCGCCAATTGGCGCGCCGCAGCAGCGGCTGTGATTGCCGGAGCGCAATCACCTGGCGCACAAACTCGGTCAATTCAGCGGTGGAGGCAGGCCGTTCGTCCCAGTTCACCCAGGAGATCTCGCTGTCCTGGCAATAACCGTTGTTGTTGCCCAGCTGCGAGCGGCTGAACTCGTCGCCCGCCAGGATCAGCGGCGTGCCATGCGAAAGCAGGAGCGTCGCCAGCATGTTGCGCTTTTGCCGTTCGCGCACTTCATTGATGCCGGCATCGTCGGTTGGGCCTTCCGCGCCGTAGTTATAGGAGCGGTTATCATTGTGCCCATCATTGTTGTCTTCGCCATTCGCCTCATTGTGCTTCTCGTTGTAGGAAACGAGGTCATTGAGGGTAAAGCCGTCATGGGCGGTAATGAAATTGACGCTCGACCAAGGGCGGCGGCCGCGTAGATCATAAACATCGCCCGATCCGGTAAAGCGGGCCGCAAAATCGC
Organism: Devosia sp. Z11_6; assembly: GCF_058133665.1. Taxonomy (NCBI): domain Bacteria; kingdom Pseudomonadati; phylum Pseudomonadota; class Alphaproteobacteria; order Hyphomicrobiales; family Devosiaceae; genus Devosia; species Devosia sp. Z11_6. Next base: position 476,440 of record NZ_JBYUNQ010000002.1, on the reverse strand, counting down.
GGACGGTGTTGTCCTCGTCGCGCCAGTAATCGCGCACGGTATCGCGATATTTGTCGTTCCATTCCGACCAGCCGGGCGGAAAGCCACCGACCTGATAACCCCCCGGGCCGATATCCCAGGGCTCACCCACAAGCTTGACCTTGCTCAGCACCGGGTCCTGCCCGACCGCTTCGAAAAAGCCGCTTCGCTCGTCAAAGCCATAGGGCTCGCGCCCCAGAATGGTGCCCAGATCGAAGCGGAAGCCGTCGATATGCATCTGCTCGACCCAGTAGCGCAGGCTGTCGGTCACCATCTGCAGCACGCGCGGATGGCTGGTGTTGACCGTGTTTCCGGTACCTGTATCGTTGATGTAGTAGCGCGGCTCGCCCGGCATGGTGCGATAATAGGCGAAATTGTCGATGCCCTTGAACGAGAGGGTCGGGCCCATTTCGTTGCCTTCGGCGGTGTGGTTGTACACGACGTCGAGGATCACCTCGATGCCGCCGTCATGGAAGGCGCGCACCATGTCGCGGAACCCGTCGAGGCCGCGCGGGCCGAAATAGCGGTTCGCCGGCGCGAAAAAGCCGAGAGTATTATAGCCCCAGAAATTCTTGAGCCCGCGATTGAGCAGGAAATCGTCATCGGGGAAGAAGTGCGTCGGCAGCAGTTCAACCGAAGTCAGGCCCATGCTCTTGATATAGTCGACCACCGCCTTGTGGCCCATTCCTTCGAAAGTGCCGCGCAGGTTTTCGGGGATCGCCGAATTGAGCTGGGTGAAGCCCTTCACATGGGTTTCATAAAAGATGGTCTGGTCCCATGCGATATTGGGCTTGCGATCGCCGCTCCAGTCATAGCCACGCGGATCGATCACCCGCGCCTTGGGCATGCCTGCGGCGTTGTCGCGCTCGTCAAAGGACAGATCCTTGTCTTCGCTATCGGTGATGTAGCCGAAATGGGCGGGCGACCACTGCACATCACCCACCAATTCACGGGCATAGGGATCCACCAGCAGCTTGTTGGGATTGAACCGATGGCCGTTCATGGGATCATAGGGACCATGGACGCGATAGCCATAAAGAGTGCCGGGTCCTACACCGGGCAGATAGCCGTGCCAGATCTCGTTGGTATATTCGGGAAGGGTGATGCGCTCTTCCGCCCCACTTGCCGGATCGAACAGGCACAGCTCCACCCGATCGGCATGAGCGCTGAACAGGGCAAAATTGGTCCCGTCCCCGTCCCAGTGAGCGCCCAGCGTGGTGAAATCACCGGGCAGGACCTGGCGGGAAGACGAGCTTGTAATCGACATGGAGCGGGAACCCTTGATTGACGCCGCTCAACGTCGCTAGGCCCTTCGAAGTTGCCTCAAATCCGTGGCGTTAATGCGCCAAATTGGCTGCGACGGGGGGCGGCGGTAACCTCGTCTTCACTATGCGGGCCCTACAAGGAAGGCGCACGGTATGTACCGGGTACGTGCAAACAGCGTCAGTGAGGCGCCTGTCCATTTGGTTGGGCAGGCGCCCTACGCTGAACCGAAAATGAACCAGGCGATATGGTTTGGTTCAGAGCCCAGCGGTTAGAACCGAGCATGCTTTTGAGGGCATGATCATTTTAAAACCCTGAGGTTCTCCCATGAAACTCCCCGCTTTTTCTCCCCTCCTGCGTGCTGGGGCCGTGGCACTGGCACTGGGTGTCACCGCAGTTTCGGCCATGCCGGCCCAGGCCCAGTCCAATAGCCCCAGCCTGTCGTTCAGCTTCCAGAACGGCAATGGTTATGGCTTTTCGGTTGGCGAACGCCACCGCCCGCAGCGCGATTGCATGAGCGATCGTGAGGTGCGGCGCCTGGTGGATCGCGCCGGCTATCGTCACGTCCGCATCTATGCTTCGGGCGACCGCTATGTTCGCGTCCGGGGTGACGAAGGTCGCCGCTCCTATATCGTGACTGTAGACGCCTGCCGCGGCCGCATCATCGATCGCGACCGGGTTCGCCGCTGATCCAGGGGGCCCGGCCTTGCGCCGGGCCCTTCCCTGACCGCAATCAGCCTGCAATGGCCACTTCAAGCGCCAACTCCACCATCTCGCGAAGGGAGCTTTGCCGCTCTTCGGCGCTGAGCTCCTCCTTGGTGATGATGCAATCGGTCATGGTGCAGATGGCGAGCGCCCTCGCCCCGAACCGGGCGGCGAGCGTATAAAGCGCGGCCGCCTCCATCTCGACGCCCAGAACGCCATGTTCGGGCAAGGCGTCGTAACCGGCCATCCCATCGGCATGATAGAAGATATCGGCCGACAGCATATTGCCAGCGTGAAAGCGCAGCTTGAGCTCTTCGGCGCGCTCGGCGGCACGGCGCAACAGCCCAAAATCTGCGATCGGGGCAAAACTATAGGGGCCAAACCGCCCCTTGACGATGGAGCTGTCGGTGCAGGCCCCTTGGGCCAGGATTACGTCGCGCACCTTGACCTTGGTGTTGAGGCCGCCACAGGTGCCCACCCGGATCAGCGTCTTGCAGCCATAAACATTGATGAGCTCATGCACATAGATCGAGAGCGAAGGCTGCCCCATTCCGCTCGCCTGCACCGAAACCCGCCGGCCCTGATAGGTGCCGGTATAGCCCAGGCAATTGCGCACGCTGTTGACCTGCTGCGCATCGGCGAGGAACGTTTCGGCAATCCATTTAGCCCGCAGCGGATCGCCCGGCAGCAGCACGGCATCGGCGTAATCGCCCGGCTTTGCATGATTATGCGGCGTCATCGGTTGCGTCCCTGGCTGGTTTCGGAGACAAAACCCTGCCATCGGCCGCCCCTCCGGGCAAGGCCGGCGGCTTGACGCCGCGTCGGACGCGGCCCATCTAGACGAGCAACACGAGGAGCGCGAAACAGCACATGGCCGCCAAGATCTTCATCGATGGGGAAGCTGGAACCACCGGATTGCAGATCCGCGAGCGTTTGCAGGAGCGGCGCGATCTCGAACTGCTCACCATCCCGCCCGAGCGGCGCAAGGATGCGGGCATGCGCGCCCAGCTGCTCAACGAGGCCGATGTGGCCATTCTCTGCCTGCCGGACGATGCCGCCAAGGAAAGCGTCGCGCTGATCGAGAACACCACCACCCGCGTGATCGACGCCTCCACCGCGCACCGGGTGAACCCCAACTGGGCCTATGGCTTTGCCGAGATGGACCGCGCACAAACCAAGGCGATTGCCGAAGCGCGCTTCGTGGCCAATCCCGGCTGCTGGCCTCAAGGCGCCATTGCCGGGCTGCGCCCGCTGATCGCTGCGGGCTTGCTGCCGGCCGATTACCCGGTGACGGTTAATGGCGTGTCGGGCTATTCGGGCGGCGGTCGGCAGATGATAGAGGAATATGAAGCCGCCGGTGCCAGCGCCAGCCACTTCATGCCCTATGGCCTGACCTTCCAGCACAAGCATGTGCCCGAGCTTACCCAATACGGCACCCTCCAGCGCGAGCCGCTGTTCCAGCCGGCCGTTGGCGATTTCGCCCAGGGCATGCTGGTGGCCGTGCCGCTGCAGCTGGGCATTCTGCCCAAGGCCCCGACCGGCAAGCAACTACATGCCGCTTTGGCCGACCATTACGCTGCCATTCCCGACAGCTTTGTGGACGTGGCGCCCTTCGAGGCCGTGGCCAAGACCCCGGCGCTCGATCCACAGCACCACAACGACACCAACCGCATGACCCTGCACGTCTTCGCCAATGACGATCGCGCCCAGGCGCTGCTCGTGGCGATCTACGACAATCTGGGCAAGGGCGCCTCGGGCGCTGCCGTGCAGAACCTCAACCTGATGCTCGGCGTGGACGCGCGCGAAAGCCTCGCGGCTTAAGGCAAGCCCCCAAACCTGACGACGGCAGGACGATCACCGCCGCCCCACCCTCGATGTCACCCGGCCCCATCACGAAATCCAGCCCCCGCCGCAAGGTGCTCCACCAGGGCACCTTGAGCACCTTCCACCAACACCTCAGAACGGGTCCCGGCTCAAGGCCGGAATGACAGCTGGCTGATAAGGCCACCTTTGAGCCCTTCCAAACGCCGGGAATTCCCTCTTCCACCCCAAAACCACTCCGCAGGCGTAACCAAGAGTACGCCAGCGAACGGTTTCCCCCCAACTCGACTTGACCCCATCCCCGCTTTCGCGCAAAGACCAAGCCAAAGCGAGGTTTTCCGATGGACAAATTCACCACCCTGACCGGTGTTGCGGCGCCATTGCCGATCATCAATATCGACACCGATATGATCATCCCCAAGCAGTATCTGAAAACCATCAAGCGCACGGGCCTGGGCACCGCGCTGTTTTCGGAAATGCGCTACAACGAAGACGGCACCGAAAACCCCGATTTCGTGCTCAATAAGCCGGCCTATCGCGGTGCCAAGATCATCGTGGCCGGCGACAATTTCGGCTGCGGCTCCTCGCGCGAGCACGCCCCTTGGGCGCTCTTGGATTTCGGCATCCGCTGCGTGATCTCGACGAGCTTTGCCGATATTTTCTACAACAACTGCTTCAAGAACGGCATCCTGCCGCTGGTCGTCAGCCCCGAGCAGCTCAAGCTGCTGCTGGACGATGCCGAGCGCGGCTCCAACGCCACCCTGACCATCGATCTGGAAGCACAGACCGTTCAGGGTCCCGATGGCGGCACCATCCATTTCGATATTGATCCCAGCCGCAAGCAGATCCTGCTCGAAGGCCTCGACGATATCGCCGGCACGCTCAAATCCGACCCGTCCATCGCTGGCTTTGAAAGCAAGATGGCCGTGGACCGCCCCTGGCTCTAAGGCTCCCGGCCATGGTGCAGCGCGTTTCTACCGGCTCGCCGTTTGAAACCGACTTTGGCTATTCCCGCGCCGTCCGGCACGGGGACACCGTCTATGTTTCGGGCACCACCGGCTATGACTATGCCAGCATGGTCATGCCCGAGGGCGCGGGCGATCAGGCCCGCAATGCCCTCTCGACCATCGATGCGGCCCTGCGTGAACTGGGCTGCACGATCGCCGACACCGTCCGCGTCGTTTACTACGTAGCCGACTGCTCACATGTCGCGGACGTCGTAGCAGCGGTCGGACCGGTTTTCCGCACGGTCCGCCCCGCCGCTACCATGCTGATCGTGCAGATGATCGAGCCCGGCATGAAGATTGAAATCGAAGTCACCGCCCGCCTGGGCGCCTCCAACTCTTGAAAGCACAAAATATGGCCACCCATTCCCTCTTCCTCTTGCCCGGCGATGGCATCGGCACCGAGATCATGGTGGAGGTCGAAAAGCTCATTGATTGGACCAATGGCGAGCAGCTGACCGATTTCTCGATCGATACCGGTCTTGCCGGTGGCGCCGCCTATGACCAGCATGCCGTCGCGATCACCGATGCAGACGTGGCCAAGGCGCTCGCGGCCGATGCCGTGCTGTTTGGCGCGGTGGGCGGCCCGAAGTGGGACAATGTCCCCTATGAGCATCGCCCTGAGGCGGCCCTGCTGCGCCTGCGCAAGGAAATGGCCGTGTTCGCCAATCTGCGCCCCGCCATCTGCTACCCCGCCCTGGCCGACGCCTCCTCGCTCAAGCGCGAGCTGGTGGAAGGCCTTGATATCCTCATCGTGCGCGAACTGACCGGCGGCGTTTATTTCGGCGAGCCCAAGGAAATCACCGATCTGGGCAACGGCCAGAAACGCGCCGTCGACACCCAGGTCTACGAGACCTATGAGATCGACCGCATCGCCCGCGTCGCCTTCGATCTCGCCCGTACCCGCCGCGGTCTCGTGCACTCCGCCGACAAGAAGAACGTCATGAAGTCCGGCGTGTTCTGGGATGAAGTCGTGCACCAGGTGCACAAGGACTACTCGGACGTCGAGCTGCGCCATATCCTCGCCGACAACGCCGCCATGCAACTCGTGCGCAATCCCAAGCAGTTCGACGTCATGGTCACCGACAACCTGTTCGGCGATATCCTCTCGGACGTGGCGGCCATGCTGACCGGCTCGCTCGGCATGCTGCCCTCCGCCGCGCTGGGTGCACCCGATCCGGTGACGGGCAAGCGCAAGGCCTTCTACGAGCCCGTGCATGGTTCGGCCCCCGATATCGCCGGCCAGGGCATCGCCAACCCGATCGCCATGATCGCGAGCTTTGCCATGTCCCTACGCTACAGCTTTGGCATGGTGGAACTCGCCGGCAAGGTCGAGGACGCCATCTCGGCCGTGCTCAGCGACGGGTTGCGCACCCGCGACATCGCCCAGGACAACCGCAAGACTGTGGGCACCGAAGAAATGGGCTCCGCGATCCTCGCCAAGCTCAAAGCGTAAGCGCAGAGTATTTCGCGCCTTGATCTTGGCGTCGAAAAACAAAGCTCAGCCTTCTTGGGCCTGAAACCTGAAGTGACTGAAATCCGCCCTCTGCATAAAAGCTAGGGCGGATTTCCCAACCTCAACGTCACGACGGATGAATTCTAGTTCGGCCATGCGACGTCGGTATTTACCATGCAAAAGTTCAATTGCTCTCGCTATACGATGCCGGTCAGCGGACTGGTCGGTTGACGTCAACAAAGCCTGCCTAGCTACTCGCTCTTCCACTTGGCTGCGCGTGTGAATCGTCGTCGACAGATTGTGCTCAAGTACAGGCGTAGGAAACAGCCCATAAACACCGTTACCAACCTCCCAATAGCGATCCAATAGATCATCGACTGGAAAAGCGATGAGGTTGGTGGCCCTGATCGCCGAGACAACCCGCGTCGCGCCCCTGCGACTAAGCATATAGGCTTGGGCGCCTCCAGGCGACCAAGTGAAACGGACCAGCTGGGAGCGAGCAAAGTAGACAACCGGTCGAGCCGGTGCATGCGCCCTGCAATACAACCGAAGATAATCGATATCACTGGCCACAAGCAGCCTTGCTGCCTCGCCAAAATCAAACCAGGGGTCAAGGTAAAGATCGTCTTCCAGGATGAGAAGAACATCTGACTGACCGGCGGTAATCCAATTCTCCCAGATGGCCAGGTGGCTGGCGAAGCAGCTTAACTCCGCCGGGGACAAAGTCCGCCCACGCCGCTGATATGCAGTTCGATCGTTATAAGCCAGATTTTTTTCAACATGACTGACCGGATCAAAAAACTCGTAGGTCGCACATGCCAAACTAATGTTTGAGGCGATCGCCGCTTTCATGCTGCGACGTCGCTCGATTGAGTTTGGAAGTGAGAGAATCCGAATGTCTAGCTGCGGTGTTGCGCCCGGCATCATACAAGCTCTCTACAATTCTCTTCCAGCCGTAATTTGCTCGTTATTGTGAAGTTGAGAAACAGGGTAAACCTACGGAGGGGCATACTAAGCATTTGTGCCAAGTCGGTGCATGTAGAAGTCCAAAGCAAAAACCCCGGCGCTTGCGCACCGGGGTTCTTCTGGCAGTCGCCAAAAAGCCGAATTACTCGGCGGCAGCGTCCTCAGCCGGAGCATTGGCAGCAGCGGCCTTGGCGGCCTTTTCTTCAGCGCGCTGGGTAGCCTTCTCGCCGGGCTTGCCCTTGTTGGGGTTGTTGCGCGGATCGCGCTTGGTCAGGCCCGCATTGTCAAGGAAGCGCAGCACGCGGTCGGTCGGCTGGGCGCCAACTTCGAGCCAATGCTTGGCGCGCTCGCCGTTCAGCACGACGCGGTTCTCGGCGTCCTTGTTGAGGAGCGGATTGAACGTGCCCAGCTTTTCGATGAAGCGGCCATCGCGGGGCGAGCGGGCATCGGCAACAACGATGTGGTAGAACGGGCGCTTCTTGGTGCCACCACGAGCCAGACGGAGCTTGAGAGCCATTTTTGTTTCCTAGGTTTGGTTGAAGGGTTATTTTTTCTTGCCCAGGCCAGGCAGGCCGGGGAAACGGGGAGCGCCGCCAAGGCCGGGTAGACCCGGGGCGGATTTGAGCAGCGAGCCGACATCGGTCGGCAGCTTTTCGGTCAGCTGCGGCTGGACGGAGGGCAGGCCCTGCAACTGCTTGGGATCGATGCCGGCCTGGCGGGCCATGGCTTCGAGTTGTGCGGGATCCATCTTGCTTAGGTCCGGCATGCCGCCCAGCATATTGCCCATCTTGCCGCCGAACATGCCGCCAAGTGCGCCCATGCCGCCCTTGGAGACCTTTTTCATCATATCGGCCATCTGCCGATGCTGCTTGATGAGCTTGTTGATTTCGCTGACTTCCACCCCCGCGCCAGCGGCAATGCGCTTGCGGCGCGAGGCATTGAGCAGGTCAGGCTCGGCCCGCTCCTTCTTGGTCATCGAATTGATGATGGCGACCTGGCGATCAAAGATCTTTTCGTCCACATTGGCGCCGGCCATGGCCTTTTTCATCTGGCCCATGCCCGGCAGCATGCCTATAAGGCCACCCATGCCGCCCATCTTCTTCATCTGCAGCAGCTGGTTGCGCAGGTCCTCGAGGTCAAAGGAGCCCTTCTTGAGCTTCTTGGCCATCTTGGCGGCGTCTTCGGCCGACACATGCTCTGCGGCGCGCTCGACGAGGGAGACGATGTCCCCCATCCCCAGGATCCGGTCGGCAATGCGCGAGGGATGGAAATCCTCGAGCGCATCCATCTTTTCGCCCACGCCGATCAGCTTGATCGGCTTGCCGGTGGCGGCACGCATCGAAAGCGCAGCGCCCCCGCGGCCATCGCCATCGACCCGAGTAAGGACGATACCCGTGACATCGAGCCGCTCATCGAACGAGCGCGCCACATTGATCGCGTCCTGACCGGTCAGGGCATCGACGACCAACAGGATTTCGTGCGGATTGGCGATCGACTTGATCTGGGTCGTTTCGACCATCAGCTCTTCATCGATATGGGTGCGACCGGCGGTGTCGAGCACCAGCACGTCAAAGCCGCCCAGCCGGGCTTCGCGCGCGGCGCGGCGCGCGATCTCGACCGGGGTTTCGCTGGCGACGATCGGCAAGGTGGCAACGCCCACCTGCTCGCCCAACACGCGCAGCTGCTCCATGGCAGCGGGGCGGCGGGTATCGAGCGAGGCCAGCAGCACCTTCTTTTTCTGCCGGTCCTTGAGACGCTTGGCGATCTTGGCCGTGGTCGTGGTCTTGCCCGAGCCCTGCAGACCCACCATCAGGAGGGTTACGGGCGCAGGCGCATTGAGATCGATCGCAACGGCGTCCTCGCCCAGCACGGCAACGAGCTGGTCGTGGACGATCTTGACCACTTGCTGGCCGGGCGTGACCGAACGGGTGACTTCGGCGCCTACCGCGCGCTCGCGCACCTGTTCCACAAAGGCACGCACCACTTCGAGCGACACGTCGGCCTCGATCAGCGCGCGGCGGATTTCGCGCAGCGCTACATCGACATCGGCAGCGTTGAGCGCACCGCGCCCTCGCAGTCCCTCGAAGATCTTGCCAAGCCGGTCTGAAAGGCTCTCGAACATGAACTTGTCCTTTATTCTCTTCGGGTGATCCGAGGAGAGATAAGATCCATCAGCCCAAACGCCAAACCCACCCGCGGGCGCAACGCGCTGGCGGATGGTGGCCTCCGGGATCGTTTTATACCACTTGGGGTCCCGGTCGGCGGGTCAGGTACGGCCTGATGAATGGGTGCTGCATAGAATTTTCGCGTCCCCGAGTCAAGGAAAGCCCGGCCTGCGCCCCTTTAGCGGCTGGACGCCCGCCGCTCCGCTCAGCCATAAGGGCGCCACCCCGAACAACTGGATCCACCCATGCCGATTGCCGTTGTTAGCTGGAACATCAACTCGGTGCGCTTGCGCCTGCCCATGGTGCTCGACTTTCTCAAGCAATATAGCCCCGATGTGCTGATGCTCCAGGAGATCAAGTGCACGGAGGATCAGTTTCCCCGCGTGGCCTTTACCGAAGCTGGCTATCCCCACCATGCGGTGCATGGGCAAAAGGGCTATCATGGCGTCGCCATCATTTCTCGCTTCCCGCTCACCGACATTGCCACCCGGCAGTTTTGTGACATCGATCACTCCCGCCACATCTCGGCCCGGCTCGACTGGGGCAGTGGACCGGTGACCCTCCACAACTTCTATATTCCGGCCGGCGGGGACGAGCCCGATGCCGAGATCAACGTCAAGTTCAAGCACAAGCTCGATTTCCTCGACGAAATGGCGCTCTGGTTTGCCGAACCTCAATTCGCCCAGGGCCAGCTCATCGCCGGTGACTTCAATGTCGCCCCGCACGAGAACGATGTGTGGAGCCACAAGCAGATGCTCAAGGTCATCAGCCACACCCCCGCCGAAACCGAGCGGCTCGCCGCGCTGCTGGCCGGCGGACACGGCTGGGTGGACCTGATCCGCAAGCACGTGCCCTATGACCAGAAGCTGTTTTCCTGGTGGAGCTATCGCGGGCTCGACTGGGAGAAAAGCAACCGCGGTCGCCGACTTGACCACATCTGGGCCACCGCAGACGTGGCCGCCCATTGCTCGGGGGCCGAGATCATCAAGCCGGCGCGCGGCTGGACGGAAAAGCCCTCTGACCACGTGCCGGTGATCGCCCAGTTTGGCCTGTGACGCCTAGCGCTTGAACTTGTTGCGAATGGGCTGCAGCGCTTCGAGATAGCTGCCAAGGTCGGCCTGGATGCGCTCGGCCACGCGCTGCGCCAGCACCGGGGACTGCTGCACCAGCTTCATGAAAGCGTGCCGCGGCACGAAAAACACCTGGGCTTCGGTCAAAGCAGTGATGGTGACGGGACGAGGCTTGGCCAGGATCAGCGCCATGGCAGAAACAACGCTGCCGGGCTCATCGATTGTATAGGGGGCCGAGCCGTCGCCTTGTGGCGCCACCTGCAGGACTCCCTCGAGCAGCACAAAGGCGCCGCTCGGAATCTCGCCGGCCCGGTACAGCACCTGTTCGGCGCCGAAATGCTGCTGGTCGCCGGCAAAGGCCAGCATGCGCCGCTGCTCGTCGTCGCACATTTCCAGGAACTCGGCCCGCGCCAACATCGCGGCCGTATCGTCCATAACTGTCGCCCTATCCAACTAAGCTAGCGCCCACACTCCGGAAGCCCCGAAGCACTGCGCCAAGCTATAGGGCAATTCGGCTTCTGCTTTGAACCCCCTTTAGCGCCCATTGCCTAGGGGACGAGCCGATAGCCCCCTTCTTCGGTCACCAGCAGGCGGGCATGGGAGGGGTCGCGCTCGATCTTCTGGCGCAGGCGATAGATGTGGGTTTCGAGCGTATGGGTCGTGACGCGGTTGTTGTAGCCCCATACTTCCTTGAGCAGCACATCCCGGGTGATGGTTTTTGGGCCCTGCCGGTAGAGATATTTGAGGATCGAGGTTTCCTTGTCGGTCAGGCGCACCTTGCCCCCGTCATTGGCCTCGAGCATCTTGGCGGCCGGCTGAAAACTATAAGGGCCGATGGTGAACACCGCGTCCTCGCTCTGGTCGTGCTGGCGCAGCGCCGAGCGGATGCGCGCCATCAGCACCGGAAAGCGGAAGGGCTTGGTCAGATAGTCATTGGCGCCCGATTCTAGCCCTTTGATCTGGTCGGCATCGCTGGTCTGCCCCGTCAGCATCAGGATCGGGCTTTTGAAGCCCTCCTGGCGCAGGATCTTGACCGCCTCGCGCCCATCCATGTCGGGCAGGCCGACATCGAGGATCATGAGGTCAATATTGTTTTCGCGGGTGGCCTTGAGCGCATCATTGGCGCTGGCAGCCTGGACGATCTCGAATTCCCGTTCGTCTTCGAGTTGATCCACCATGGTCTGGCGCAGATCCGCATCGTCATCGACCAGAAGAATGCGGCGCTTGTTCATGAATTCGCTCCGGACTTGGACCAGGGCGAGTGCAAACGGCTGCCTGCAGAAAGGCAAAGGGGCCGGTCACGTCGCCGTTACGGTGATAAGCAACGGAACACGACGCCCAGAAGTTGCAGTGCGGGCACAAAGCGGCGCAAGTTTATCTCTTGCTAACCATTTGCCTCATCTAAGCAAGCGGCGGTCGGGCCCCGAACAAGGCCGAGCCCACCCGTACATCGGTGGCGCCCATGGCGATCGCCGTTTCGAAGTCCCCGCTCATGCCCATGGACAGGCGCGACACCCCGGCCGCCCGGCCCAGCGTGGCCAGATGAGCAAAATAAGGCCCCGGCGGCACCCCATCGGGTGGGATGCACATCAACCCCACCACATCGAGCCCATGCACGCTCCGGCAGCGCTCCACAAACGCCACGGCTTGGGCCGGCGCAATGCCGCTCTTTTGCGGTTCTTCCCCGATATTAACTTGAACATAGCAGGGCAGGCGCCGTTCGGCCCGCGCCATTTCCGCCGCGAGTACCCCAGCCAGGTTGTCGCGATCAACCGTCTGGATCACGTCGAACAAGCCTACCGCTTCTCGCGCCTTGTTGGTTTGCAGCGGGCCGATCAGGTGCAGTTCCACGCCGGAATACCGCTCCCGAAGCGCCGGCCACTTGCTTTTGGCCTCCTGCACGCGGTTTTCGCCGAACACGCGCTGCCCGGCCTCAAGGAACGGCTCGATCGCTTGCGCATCGAAGGTCTTGGACACCGCTACGAGCTTGACCTCGGCCAACCTTGGCTCAAAGCGCGCCTGCGCCCGCGCGATGCGATCGCGGATTTCGGCCAGGCGCGCCGGCGCGTCCACTGCAGTCTCGCTCACGCTTTTGCCCTGTTGCTGTTGACCTGAGGGGTGATTTCTGATGATGGTCCGGTAGCCAAAATCCCCAATAAACGCAAGCAGCTTCGGCCTTTCGGCAGACTGCGCATTTGCCCCCAAGGACTGATAGATTGAGCGGCGAACGCTATAATCCGCGCGAAATGGAACCGCACTGGCAGCAGGTCTGGGACCAGCGCCAAAGCTTTGTGACCTCCAATGATGACCCGCGCGAGCCCTATTACGTGCTCGAAATGTTCCCCTATCCTTCGGGGCGCATCCATATGGGCCATGTGCGCAACTATGCCATGGGCGATGTCGTCGCGCGCTATCACCGCGCCCGCGGCAAGAATGTGCTGCACCCCATGGGCTGGGACGCTTTCGGCCTGCCGGCGGAAAATGCCGCGATCGCGCGCAAGACCCATCCTGGCACCTGGACCCGCGCCAATATCGCGACCATGAAGGGCCAGCTCAAATCCATGGGCCTGTCCATCGACTGGACGCGCGAATTCGCCACCTGCGAGCCCGAATACTACAAGCACCAGCAGGCCATGTTCATCGACATGATGGCGGCCGGCCTCGTTACCCGCAAGCAAAGCAAGGTGAACTGGGACCCCGTCGACATGACCGTGCTCGCCAATGAGCAGGTGATCGATGGCAAGGGCTGGCGCTCGGGCGCCGTTGTGGAACAGCGCGAGCTGACGCAGTGGTTCTTCAAGATCTCCGACTTCGCCGAAGAGCTGCTCGAAGCGCTTGATGGCCTGACCGAGTGGCCCGAAAAAGTGCGCACCATGCAGCGCAACTGGATCGGCCGCTCCGAAGGCCTGCGCCTGCTGTTTGAGATGGTACCCAACAACACCGTCAATGCCGGCAGCATCGAGGTCTTCACCACCCGCCCCGACACCATTTTCGGCGCCTCCTTTGTCGCCCTTTCTCCCGATCATCCCCTGACCGCGGAATTGGCGCGCAGCAATCCGGCGCTGGCCGAGTTCGTCGAGGAAACCCGGCGCCTCGGCACGGCAACGGAAACCATTGAAAAGGCCGAGAAGAAGGGCGTCTTCACCGGTCTTCAGGTCAAGCACCCCGTGCTGGAAGGTCAGACCCTGCCGGTCTATGTCGCCAATTTCGTGCTGATGGACTACGGCACCGGCGCCATTTTCGGCTGCCCGGCCCATGACCAGCGCGACCTCGATTTCGCGCGCAAATACGACCTGCCGGTGATCCCGGTCGTGCTGCCACCCGACGCCGATGCGGCCAGCTTTGCCATTGGCAATGAAGCCTATGTTGACACTGGCCACATCTTCAACTCCGGCTTCCTCTCCGGTCTCTCCATTGCCGAAGCCAAGACCGCCGCAGCGCTGTTCTTTGCCGAGCGTACCGTCGACGGCAAGCCGCAGGGCAAGGTGGAAGTCAATTATCGGCTCCGCGATTGGGGCGTCTCGCGTCAGCGCTATTGGGGCTGCCCGATCCCGGTGATCCATTGCGAGGTCTGCGGCACCCTGCCCGTCCCCAAAAAGGACCTGCCGGTGGTGCTGCCAGAGGATGTCACCTTCGACAAACCCGGCAATGCCCTCGATCACCACCCGACCTGGAAGCACGTGCCCTGCCCGCAATGCGGCGGCCCGGCCCGGCGCGAAACCGACACCATGGACACCTTCGTGGACAGCTCCTGGTATTATGCGCGCTTCACCGCGCCTCAGGCCGAAACCCCGACCGTCCCCGACATTGCTAATCGTTGGTTGCCGGTGGATCAGTATATCGGTGGCGTCGAGCACGCGATCCTGCACCTGCTGTATTCGCGCTACTTCACCCGCGCGATGAAGGCGACCGGCCATGTGGGGCTCGATGAGCCGTTCAAGGGCCTCTTCACCCAGGGCATGGTCACCCACGAAACCTATCGCTCGGCTGCGGGCGAATGGGTCGCCCCGGTGGACGTCGTGCTCGAAACCAGCGGTGAAACCCGCTCCGCCACCCATCTCGAAACCGGCGCGCCGATCAGCATCGGCTCGGTCGAAAAGATGAGCAAATCCAAAAAGAACGTGGTTGATCCCGACGAGATCGTTGCCACCTATGGTGCCGATACTGCGCGCTGGTTCATGCTCTCGGACTCCCCGCCCGAGCGCGACGTGCAGTGGACAGAAGCCGGCGTAGAAGGCGCCAGCCGGTTCCAGCAGCGCATCTGGCGGCTGGTGGGCGATACGGTGGCCCTGCGCGCCCAGTCGCATGACCTGTCCACGGTTGCCGCGGACGAAGAAGCCACCGCCGTGCGCCGTGCCGCCCACCGCGCGGTGCAGCAGGTCGCAGACGACATCGAAGGCCTCCGCTTCAACCGCGCTGTCGCCCAGATCTATGAGTTGACCAATGCTCTCGTACGCTCCTCGGGTCTGGTGTCGGCCGCTCCGGCAGCGCGCCTCGCGGCGCTCGAGGAAGGGGTTGGCTATCTTGTGCAGCTGATCGCCCCGATGATGCCGCACCTGGCAGAAACCTGCTGGCAGGCACTGGGCCGCGACGGTCTCGTGGCCGATGCACCCTGGCCCCAGGTCGATCCGGCGCTCCTCGTGGACAATGACGTGGTCATGCCCATCCAGGTCAACGGCAAGCGGCGCGGTGAAATCACCGTAGCCAAGGGCACCGCCGCCGCCGAGATCGAGCGCATGGTCTTGTCACTCGAAGCGATTGCCCGCATGCTGGAGGGCAAGACACCGCGCAAGATCGTCGTGGTGCCGGACAGGATCGTCAATGTCGTGGTCTAGCCCACTCCGGAGCGCATTGCTCGCTCTTGGCCTTGTCGCTGCTGCAGCCACCCTGAGTGGCTGCAGCTTCTCGCCGGTCTATGGGCAAGCCAATGCGGCGCGGGTCGAGCAGTTTGCCCTGAGCTTTGCCAAGCCGGGCAACCGGCTTGAGCAAATCATCTACCAGGAGCTGGCCCAAAGCTTCAGCAATTCAGCCACCGCGACGCCGCGCGAGGCCCGCGTCAGCCTCGCCGTCGGCTACGCCGATGCGGCGCTATCGCAAACTGGCAGCCCGTTCAAGCCGCTCGAAGTGACCATCACCGGCACCCTGACCGTGGCAGCCCTGCCCGGTGGCAAGCCGATCATGCTGACCCGCACGGCGACAGCGAGCTTCACCAAGAATGATCAGGTTCTGGCCGATCGCATGGGCGGCACCGAAGCGGCCGAACGCGCCGCCCAATCGGTCGCCGAGTCGCTGCGTCTCGGGCTCCTGGCCGTCCTGTCGCGCTAGGTGAGCGCGCTCAAGGCTCATGAGGTCGCGCGCTATCTCGCCCGGCCGGACCTTCGCGAGGGCATTTTCCTCGTCTACGGACCCGACACCGGGCTCGTTCGCGAAACCGCGCAGACCCTGATCCGCCGCCTCAGCGGCGATGATCCCGAAGCCGCCGATGTGATCGTGCTCGACAGCGCCCAGCTCGATGCCGACCCTTCCCTGCTGGTGCTCGAAGCGCGCAGCACCTCGCTGTTTGGCGGCAAGCGCATCATCCGGGTTCGGGGCGCCGGCAAGAACCTCGTCATGCCGCTGACGCAGTTACGCGACGATCCCGGCGGCTCCGCCATTGTGCTTGAAGCCGGCAATCTGGCCCCGCGGGACGCGCTGCGCGCCCTCGTGGAAGCAGCCAAGCTTGGCCGCGCCCTGCCCTGCTATGCCGATACGGACGAGACCCTCTCGGCGCTGATCCGGGAAACCTTCAACGCCAAGGGCATCCGGGCCGATGGGGACGTAGTCTCCACACTGCTCGAAATCCTGGGCAATGATCGCGAAGTCACCCGGCGCGAGCTCGACAAGCTCAGCCTTTACGCTGCCGCCAGCAAGCAGCTGACGCGCGAGGACGTGCTGCACCTATGCGCCGATAATGGCGCTCTCGTCATTGATTCGATCATCGATGCAACTGCTGGCGGTCATGCCGAGCGGCTGGAACTGACGCTGAACCGCGCTCTGAGCGGCGCCGTTGATCCGCAGCGGCTGCTCGCCACGGCCACCATTCACTTCGCCAATCTGCGGCGCTGGCGCACCGAAGTCGACAAGGGCCGCAGCCCCCGCGATGTCCTGGATAGCTTGAAGCCCAAGCCGCATTTCTCGCGCCGCTCGAGCCTCGAGCAGCAGCTGCGGCTTTGGTCTGATACTGCACTAGGCACGGCGCTGGAGCGGCTGCTGCTCGCCACCGGCGAGTCGCGCCGTCGCCCGGCCTTGGCCGAACCGGTGCTGCGCCGTGCTTTGCTGAGCATCTGCACGGCGGCCGCAAGCCATTAAGGCCTAGTTCCCGGCGCCAGTCAGCCGATGGCAAATGCCGTCGAGTTGTTCCATGGTCTTGTAGCGAATCTCGATCTTGCCGCCCTTGTCGCCATGATTGAGCGACACCGAGAGCCCCAGCGCGTCCGATAAGCGCCGCTCCAGCGACACCGTATCGCTGTCGCGCTCCGCCGGCGTGCTGCGCTTCTTGGGCGCAACCTCACGCTGTTGGCTCAACGCCTCGGCCTCACGCACGGACAGCCCTTCATCCACGATCTGCCGCGCCAGTCTAGCCGGATCTTCCGCCGTGATCAGAGTGCGGGCATGGCCCGCGGTCAAATCGCCGCTCGAGACCATCTCCTTGACGTCTTCGGGTAGGCGAAGCAGCCGCAACGTATTGGCGACATGCGAGCGGCTCTTGCCGATCACCTGCGCCAGATCCTGCTGGGTATATTCGAACTGCTCCATCAGCTGACCATAGCCCATGGCCTCTTCGAGCGGATTGAGATCGGCCCGCTGCACGTTCTCGATGATGGCGAGCTCGAGGGCTTCCTTGTCCCCGACCTCCCGCACGATCACCGGAACATCATGCAGGCCCGCCTTTTGCGCGGCTCGCCAGCGGCGTTCCCCGGCGATGATTTCGAACAGATGCGGATCTTCGCTCGGGCGCACCAGCAGCGGCTGCATGATGCCTTTCTCGCGAATGGAATTGGTCAACTCTTCGAGCTGATCGGCATTGAAGGTACGGCGGGGATTGGACCGGTTCGCAATGATGAATTCGACCGCGAGGCGCTTAGTCCCCTGCATGTCGGTGACCCGATTGCCTTCCATCGTCGCCATATCGCCGATCAAAGCCGCAAGCCCGCGGCCGAGCCGCGTTGGTTTATCGTTCATTAACGCTCTCCTAAGCCGCGTTGAGCTGGCGCTCGCGCCGAATAACTTCAGTGGCCAATCGCAGATAGGCCTGGCTGCCGGCACATTTCAAGTCGTAGAGCAAAGCGGGTTTACCATACGATGGTGCTTCACTCAGGCGCACGTTGCGCGGAATGACCGTGTCATACACCAATTCGCCCATTTCGCTGCGCACATCATGCAGCACCTGCTCGGACAAATTGTTACGGCGATCGAACATCGTCATCACCACGCCTTGGATCGAGAGGCGCGGATTGAGCGTCGAGCGGATCTGCTCGATGGTCTGCAGCAGCTGGCTCAAACCCTCAAGCGCAAAGAATTCGCATTGCAGCGGCACCAGTACAGCGTCGGCGGCGACCAGCGAATTGATGGTTAAGAGGTTGAGCGAGGGCGGGCAGTCAATCAGCACATAGCTGATCGCCTGGTCATGGATCTTGAGGTCACCCAGAGCTTTGAACGCGTTGCGCAGCTTGAAGGCGCGGTCTGCCTGCGCGGCAATGGTCAGCTCGACGCCAAGCAAGTCCATGGTGGATGGAACGATCGCCACATTGGGAACGCTGGTCAAAACAGCCGACTCGACCACGGTCGCTTCGCCCACCAGCAGGTCGTAGGCGGAAATCTCGCGTTCGTTGCGGGCGATACCAAGACCGGTGGAAGCATTGCCCTGTGGGTCGAGGTCCACGATCAGCACGCGTTCGCCAATGGCAGCGAGAGCGGTGGCCAGGTTGATGGCGGTTGTAGTTTTACCCACGCCGCCTTTCTGGTTCGCCAATGTGAGAATACGGGGTGCCAAATTCGCCTCCAGTACACCGCTGCTAGCGAGATCTCAGTCCAGTGAGTTCAAGCAGCACGCCATGCGGATCAGTGTCGCTTCGCGCTACTACCACGTCGAACGCCCATAAAGCACGCGATTCGCTGATCTCTTCACCATATTCGCGGCCTTTGTGCAGCAGTGCACGGGTGTTGCGGCCGAAAAACGGCTGCATCATGCCGCAGAGCTGCGGTAGTGCCGCCAAGGCGCGTGAAGTGATCACGTCGGGAACCGCTGTTTCACGTGAATCAATCTCGTTGCTGCGCTTGGGAATCACGGTGACTGCCAGACCAAGCTCACGCGCGACGGTGCGCAGGAAGCTTACCTTGCGGCCTGTGGGCTCAACCAGGGTGAACTGCGCCGGGGTGTCCTTCAGCGCGATCGCCATTGGCAAAGCTGGCAGTCCGCCGCCGCTGCCGAGATCGAGAAACTTCCGGTCTTCCGCCCGAACAAGAGCCAAGGTTTGCAGACTATCGGCAAAGTGGCGCGTCCAGACCTGGTCCAGTGTTTCACGTGAAACCAGATTCTGCACCGCCTGCCAGCGCCGCAACAGCCCCTCATAAGCTTGCAGATCGGCCTCTACTTCGGCCCGACTACGAGAAAAATACTGGGCGTAGCGTTCTATACTGCTGTTAGGCACTGGCACGATGCCTCACATCCCGGCGTCGGATAGCAGCCAGAACCAGGGTGATCGCGGCGGGGGTGACGCCATCCACCGCTTGCGCTTGGGCAATGGTCTGCGGCCGCGCCGAGCCAAGCTTCTGGCGCAGCTCACTCGATAGACCCGGCAGCGTCTGATAATCGAAATTATCGGGAATGCTGCGCTGCTCGTCCCGACGCACCGCCTCGATGTCCTTGCGCTGCCGATCCAGATACACGGCATATTGCGCGTCCACCACCAGTTGCTCGAGCGTCGGTACGGCAATGGTATCCAGCTCCGGCCAAAGCTTGCGCACATCATCGAAGGCGATGTCCGGATAAGACAACAGCTCAAAGGCAGAGCGAGATTGTCCATCGGCATTCACCGCAATCCCGGCCTTTCGTGCCACTGTGGGGCTGACGCGCAGGGTATGCAGCAGCGACCGGCCCGTAGTCAGGGCTGCGGCCTTTTCCTCGAACAGCTGCGAGCGCTGCTCACCCACGAGCCCGCACTCGATCCCCAGCTTGGTTAGGCGCTGATCGGCATTGTCGGCGCGTAGGTGCAGGCGGAACTCCGCCCGCGAAGTGAACATGCGATAGGGTTCGGTCACGCCGCGGGTAACCAAATCATCCACCATGACCCCGATATAGCTCTGGGTACGCGAGAGGACCAGTGGCGCCCGCCCCCGCACTACCGCGGCAGCGTTGGCACCGGCTAGCAGACCTTGCGCCCCTGCCTCCTCATATCCGGTCGTGCCGTTGATCTGCCCTGCCAGGTACAATCCGGGCTGGCGTTTTAGTTCAAGCGTGGCCCGCAGCTCCCGCGGATCGACATAGTCATATTCAATTGCATAGCCTGGGCGAACAATCCGCACCTGCTCCAACCCCGGCATGGAGCACAGGAACGCCGCTTGCACGTCCTCGGGCAGCGAAGTCGATAGGCCATTGGGATAAACCGTCGTGTCGTCCAACCCTTCTGGCTCCAGAAAAATCTGGTGACTATCGCGATCGGCAAAGCGGACGATCTTGTCCTCAATAGATGGGCAATAGCGCGGGCCACGGCTCTGGATGCGCCCCGAATACATCGCCGAGCGATGCAGGTTCTCGGCTATGATGCGATGCGTGTCGGCTGTGGTACGAGTGATATGGCATTCCACCTGCGGCGTCGTGATCGCAGCCGTGAGCATGGAAAAGGGTTCGGGTGGCGTGTCACCAGGTTGGGCTTCCAGCTGCTTGTAATCAATGGTCGTACCATCGAGGCGGGCCGGCGTGCCGGTTTTAAGGCGGCCAAGCTGCAGACCGAGTTGCTCTAGCCGCGCCGACAACCCGAGAACCGGCCCTTCCCCGAACCGCCCCGCCGGCGTGGTTTCTTCACCCCGATGGATCAAGCCCCGCAAAAACGTGCCGGTGGTCAGCACCACGCTTTTGGTGCTGAAACGACGCCCATCGAGAAGCACTACCCCCGACACCTTGCCGTCAGCGCCGACGCTGATGTCATCGACTTCGCCCTCGATAACCTGCAGGTTCGTCTGCGCCGCGACGGCTGCCTGCATAGCCTGGCGATAAAGCTTGCGATCTGCTTGGGCGCGTGGCCCGCGCACCGCCGGGCCTTTGCGGCGATTGAGCACCCGGAACTGGATTCCGGCGGCGTCGGCAACGCGGCCCATCAAGCCGTCGAGCGCATCGATCTCGCGCACCAAGTGTCCCTTGCCCAAGCCGCCGATGGCCGGATTGCAGCTCATCTCGCCAATGGTGGCAAACCGATGGGTGATCAGCGCCGTCGGCACACCCATGCGGGCTGAGGCGGCCGCGGCCTCACAGCCGGCATGGCCCCCGCCCACCACGATCACTCCGAACTCAGTCATTCCGCAAACTCCAACAACCCGTGAAGCAATGTTCCACGTGAATCATTGCCGGCATCGCACAGCCCGGCTTATTTGCCGATACAGAAGCTTGTGAACAGTCGGTCCAGCACCATTTCCGGATCGAGCCGGCCCACCAGCCGCTCCAGGGCACTCGAGGCCAACCGCAACTGCTCAGCAGCAAGCTCGGGTTCATCGAGCAGCCGCATGGCCCAACCCAGCGCTTCCCGTGCCGCCACCAAGGCTGCACGATCGCGCTCGCGGCTCAACAGCGCCGGCTCGCCGCCGGTGTAATCTTGCCCTAAATCAGCTAGGCGCTGCAACAACTGCTCCACGCCGCTGCCATCCAGCGTCGACACTGCCAGATCAGTATTTGGGCTCACCTGACCCATGTCGGCCTTGGTGCTGACCCGCAGCAATGGCGCCAAATCTGCCGGGGGCTCAACGGGCTCGATGTCCGGCGCCTCAAGCCAGAGCACGAGGTCGGCACTCTGCATGGCTTGACGGGCCCGGCGGATGCCTTCTGCTTCGGCCTTGCTGTCGGTGTCACGCAACCCCGCGAGATCGAGCAGCACGAATAGCTGCCCACCAATATCAAGCGGCACTTCGCGCACATCGCGCGTCGTGCCCGCCTCATCGGTGACAATGGCAATGTTCGAACGCGCCAAGGCGTTGAGCAGACTGGACTTTCCGACATTGGGAGGGCCGGCGAGCGCCACGCGAACACCCTCGCGCACGATCCGGCCATGCTCGACGCTGCTCAGCGCTTGGGCGATATCTTGATCAAGCGCCGCAATGCTACGACCAAAGCCTTCCGGCAGGGCTTCCCCGACATCGCCCTCGTCGGAAAAATCGAGCCGTGCTTCGATTTCGGCTCGAAGATCGAGCAATTGCTCGCGCCAGCCGGCAATCTTGCTGCTGAGCCCGCCTTCCAGCCGCGCCAGCGCCTGGCGACGCTGGTTCTCGGTTTCCGCTTCCAAAAGATCGCCTAGCCCTTCGACTTCGACGAGATCGAGCTTGCCATTCTCGAAGGCGCGCCGGGTGAACTCACCAGCTTCGGCGAGGCGTGCCCCCTGCCCCACGAGTAATTTGAGAATGGCGCGCACGCCGGCCGGCGATCCATGCACCTGCAATTCGGCGCAATCTTCGCCGGTAAAGCTCCTGGGGCCCGGGAAAAACGCCACGAGACCCCGATCGAGTGCCGTGCCAGCACCAATGCTGCGCAAGGTGAGCTGCCGCGGCTTGGGCACGACGCCCGTCACCGCCAGGAGCAGCTCTTGCACCGCGGGACCCGACAGCCGGATCACCGCCACGCCCGAAGGCGTCGCGCCGGACGACAATGCTACAATCGTATCGCCCAGGCGCATTGATCCACCCTCGCCCTGCGGCTCAGGTATTCATCGAATCAAAGAAATCCGAATTGGTTTTGGTCTGGCGGATCTTGTCGGTGAGGAATTCCATGGCATCGATCGTTCCCATGGGCGTGAGGATCCGGCGCAGCACATACATCTTCTTGAGAATGTCGGCCTCCACCAGCAGCTCTTCCTTGCGGGTGCCCGACTTGGTGATGTCGAGCGCGGGGAAGATGCGCTTGTCGGCAACCTTGCGATCAAGAATGATTTCGGAGTTACCCGTGCCCTTGAACTCTTCAAAGATCACTTCGTCCATGCGCGAGCCGGTATCGATCAGCGCGGTCGAAATGATGGTCAGCGAACCGCCATCCTCGATGTTGCGCGCCGCACCGAAGAAGCGCTTGGGCCGCTGCAGGGCGTTGGCATCCACGCCGCCGGTCAGAACCTTGCCCGAGCTTGGCACGACGGTGTTGTAGGCGCGGCCAAGGCGGGTGATGGAGTCGAGGAGGATCACCACGTCGCGCTTGTGCTCGACGAGGCGCTTGGCTTTTTCGATCACCATTTCGGCGACCTGAACGTGGCGGCTGGCGGGCTCGTCAAAGGTCGAGGAGATGACTTCGCCGCGAACCGAGCGCTGCATGTCGGTCACTTCTTCGGGCCGTTCGTCGATCAGCAGCACAATGAGATAGCATTCGGGATGGTTGGTAGCGATCGACTGCGCGATGTTCTGCAGCAGCACTGTCTTGCCCGTGCGCGGGGGTGCGACGATCAAAGCACGCTGCCCCTTGCCCAGGGGTGCCACGAGATCGAGCACCCGCGCCGAGCGATCGCGAACCGTGGGGTCCGGCAATTCCATCCGCAGCCGCTCTTCGGGATAAAGCGGGGTCAGATTGTCGAAGTTGACCTTGTGGCGCACCGCCTCGGGATCTTCGAAATTGATGGTGTTGACCTTGACGAGGGCGAAATAGCGCTCGCCTTCCTTGGGGGAGCGAATCTGGCCTTCCACCGTGTCGCCGGTGCGCAAGCCGAAGCGGCGGATCTGCGAGGGGCTGATATAGATATCGTCCGGACCCGGCAGGTAGTTGGCATCGGGCGACCGCAAGAAACCGAAGCCATCGGGAAGAACTTCCACCACGCCTTCGCCAGTAATGTCGACTTCGCGCTCCGCCAACTGCTTGAGAATGGCGAACATCAACTCCTGCTTGCGCATGGTCGATGCATTTTCAACTTCGTGTTCTTCTGCGAACACAAGAAGTTCGGCCGGAGATTTGGCCTTGAGCTCGCTGAGCTTCATATTCTGCATGTAGAGGATGACCCTGCGGGAAATCGAAAAGGCGGAGAGGAGGGGGGTGTAAGGCCCCGCAAGCAACCTGGGCGGTCGCGAAAGCGCGGAAGCATTTCGTTTCAGATAGCCCGGCTTGCCGCTTATTTCAAGCGACAAGCGCGGTGCAATGGCGTTTTTCGCATCCGTACGGCTAGAACGGCCGCACGATCACGGCAATGACGATGCCGATCATCAAGACGGTCGGCACCTCGTTGATGATGCGGAAATAGCGTTGCGGCTTGGTGTTGGCGTCCGCGGCAAAGTTCTTGGTGTGGCGCACGAGAATGCCATGGCACGCCGTCAGCCCAATCACAAACGCCGCCTTGAGCCACGGCCAACCCTGGCTCCAGTCGACCGCGCCCATATGGATCATCCATAGTCCGAAGACGAAAGTGGCGATCATGGCGGGGTTGATGATCCCCTTGAGCAGCCGCCGCTCCATGATCTTGAAGGTTTCCGATTGCTCCGTGCCCGGGGTGGTGACGGAGTGATAAACGAACAAACGCGGCAGATAGAGCATGCCCGCCATCCAGGCGATAACGGCAATCACATGCCCCGCTTTAACCCATTCATACATGCCCGCTACCCGTTTTTGACCAGCTCGACCAACCGCTCGACATGGGCGATCGGCGTTTGCGGCACAATGCCGTGCCCCAGATTGAAGATATGCGGACGATCGGCAAAGGCGGCGATGATCTGGCGCGCCCGCTCTTCCATCTGCGGGCCACCGGCAACCAGCCGCAGCGGATCAAGATTGCCTTGGACCGCCATCCCGGGTGGCACCGCGTTCTGGGCAAAGCCGAGCGGAGTGGAATAATCCAGACCCACGGCATTCACCCCCGTCGCGGCGACATAGGCGGCGATGTTGCCGGCCGCGCCACGGGGAAAGCCGATGATCGGCGCATTGGGCACGCGCTGGCGTACGCCTTCGACGATCCGCCGATTGGGTTCAATCACCTGTGTGCGGAACGCTTCTTCGTCGAGATTGAGGGCCCAGCTTTCAAACAGCTGCACCACATCGGCGCCCGCTTGAAATTGCGCCACGAGATAATCGATGCTGGCTTGTACCAGGATGTCCATCAAAGCCGCAAAGGCCGCCGGCTCCTGCAGCGCAAATAACCGCGCCGCCGCCTGATCGGGCGAACCGCGTCCGCCGATCATATAAGTGGCCACGGTCCAGGGCGAACCGCAAAAGCCGATCAGCGTCTTGTCGGCGGGCAGTTCGTGCTTGAGGCGCCGCAAGGTTTCAAACACCGGCGCCAGATGCTCGAGCACCCGTTCCGGACGAAGTTGACCCAGGGTCTGCGCGGTGATGGGCTCGAGCAGGGGGCCTTCGCCTTGTTCAAAGCGAACCGATTGTCCCAGCGCATCGGGCACGACAAGAATGTCCGAAAACAAAATCGCTGCGTCGAGCGGGAACCGACGTAGGGGCTGCAGCGTCACTTCCACAGCCAAATCGGGCGAATAGCACAGATCAAGGAAACCTTTGGAGCGGGCCCGCACTTCCCGATACTCGGGGAGATAGCGTCCAGCCTGGCGCATGATCCAGATCGGGGGTCGTGCCTGTCGCTCACCGAGTACGGTGGCGAGAAGAGGCTTGAGGGCCACTTGGCTCACAGTGACTTTCCCTTCCAAACCCCTGAAAAGACTCTTGTTCTTAGTATCTCTATTATCATTGCGGTGTTTTGCTCTAATTCACGGGCATCCACAATCGCTGTGGTGGCGACACAGTTACGCAGGATTGCGGCGGCGAGGCTGTGAATCTAAATCAGCGGCGTTGCTTTGAGGGCCGATGCGCAAAAGGTTAACACGGCGTTAACCCGCGGACTCCCAGAGTCAAGCCAAAGGTTAAGGCTGTGTAAACCTGTCTCGCCGGCGGCTGGAGGGCAAAAAGTTTTCCCCAGAGTTCCCGCTGACTCTAAACGGCCCCCTCCCGGAGTCCAGATGTTAACGTTTTACGAAGCTGGTCGAACAACTCGGCGCCTGGCCGGAATCTATGAGTCAAGAACACAGAGATTGCTTGAGCTGTGGATAGCAGTGTGGAAAACATCCCGCCATGCTGATCCTTGCATCCCAAAGCGCAACCCGTAAGGCGTTGCTGATACAGGCAGGTTTGCGTTTCGCCGCACATCCTGCCGCTATCGACGAGCGCCTGACCGAAGCCACGATCCTCAACGAAGGGGGCGGGGGCAGGGCAGTCGCTATGGCCCTCTCTAGCGCCAAAGCCCTTAACATCTCCTTGCTCCATCCCGGCGCGCTGGTGATGGGCGCCGACCAGACCTTAACCTTTGGCGGACAGTTGCTGCACAAGCCAGCCGATCGCCAGCGGGCGGCCGCACAGTTGCGCCAACTCAGCGGCCAAACCCATCAACTCCATGCCGCCGTGGCGCTGGCGCGGGGAGGGGAGGTGGTGTGGAGCTTTGTTGACACCGTTGAGCTGACCATGCGCGGCATCAGCGATGCCGAGATCAAGGCGGTGCTGGATGCGGAAGGCGATGCCGTTCTGGCATCTGTCGGCTCCTATCGGCTGGAAGGGGCCTCCATTCAGCTGTTCGAACGGGTGCAAGGCGACTATTTCACCATTTTGGGGTTGCCCCTGTTGCCCCTCCTCGGGGCGCTTCGGCGCTTTGCCCCACACCTGTTGCTCGGAGCCAGCCAGTCTTGACCCGCAAAGCCTTTGTTATCGGCCACCCCATCGCCCATTCCCGCTCGCCCCTGATTCATGGCACCTGGCTGGCCGAACACGGGATCGATGGTACCTATGAGGCCATCGACGTGGCGCCTGCCGATCTGCCCGGCTTTTTTGGGCGCCTGCGTGGTGGGGAATTTGCCGGCGGCAATGTCACCATTCCCCATAAGGAAGCCGTGTTTCCCCTTTGCGACACGGTGGATCCACTGGCGCGCAGCATTGGTGCGGTCAATACGCTGGTGGCCGAGCATGGCCATGTGCACGGCACCAACACTGATTATCTCGGCTTTCTCGGCAATCTCGATCAGGGCGCGCCGGGCTGGTCCGAGGGGCTCGAAGCAGCCATCGTTCTTGGAGCAGGGGGCGCGGCCCGCGCGATCCTTGTCGCGCTGCAAAGCCGCAATATCCCGATCATCCTGCTCAACCGCACGCGCCAAACGGCCGATCGGTTGGCGCAGAGCATCGGCGGCGATATCGATGTTGCCGATCTGGAGGAGTTCAACAGCATCGCTCCATCAGCCGGTCTTGTGGTCAACACCAGCTCGGTTGGCATGCATGGCACCGGCTTTGCCGATTTTGACCTCGGCCAGTTGCGGCCCGATGTGTTGGTGACCGATCTGGTTTATGTGCCGCTGCAAACTCCCTTGCTCGCCGATGCGGCCGCCCGTGGCTTGCGCATAGTCGACGGTCTGGGCATGCTGCTCCATCAGGCCGTGCCGGGCTTTGCCGCCTGGTTCGGCATCCAGCCCGAGGTCACCCCGCAATTGCGCGCCCGGATCGAAGCCACTCTGGACCATTGAACATGTATCGCCTTGGCCTCACCGGCTCCATCGCTACGGGGAAATCTGCGGTCCTCGCGGCCTTCGCGGCCAGTGGCGTGCCGGTGTTTTCCGCCGATGCTGCCGTCGCCGAGCTTTACGCCGGCGCTGCCGCTCCGGCCGTCGAAGCGCTGTTTCCCGGCGTTATCGTCGACGGAGCCGTTGATCGCAGCCGGCTATCGCTGCAACTTGCAAAAAACCCCGGAAAGTTTGACCAGCTCGAAGCCCTGGTCCATCCCATGGTGCGCGCCCGCATCGCCCAGTTCCTCGCCGATGCGGCTGCAGCGGGCGAGACCCTTGCTGTTGTTGAAGTGCCGCTCCTTTATGAGACCGGCCATGATTATGGCTTTGATGGCGTAGCCGTCACGGTGGTTGACCCCGCGATTCAACGCGAGCGCGCGCTGGCCCGCGCCGGCATGACCGTGGATAAGCTGCAGACAATTCTTGCCCGCCAGCTCCCGCAGGCCGAAAAGCAGAAGCGCGCCGATTTCGTTTTCGATACGGGCAAGCCGCTCGCGGTCACGCAGGCTGAGGTGGCGGCCCTGGTCGAAGCCTTGCGGGCCCAGCAGGAACAAGCATGAACCGAGAAATCGTCCTTGATACCGAAACCACGGGCTTGTCTCCCGCCACGGGCGACCGGCTGGTGGAAATCGGCTGTGTCGAGCTGATCAACCATATCCCCTCGGGCAAGACCTACCATGTCTATATCAATCCCCAGCGCACCATGCCCGAAGAAGCATTTCGGGTGCACGGGTTGTCCGACGAATTTTTGGCCGACAAGCCCCTTTTTGCCGAGGTAGCCGAGGATTTCTGCCAGTTCATCGGCGATGCCACGCTGATCATTCACAACGCCCCATTCGACATGGGTTTTTTGAGCGCGGAGCTAGGCAAGCTTGGTCGCGGTGCCCTGCGCAACACGGTGATCGATACGGTGATGCTCGCCCGTGAGCGGCACCCCGGCGCTCGCGTGAGCCTTGATGCCTTGTGCAAGCATTACGGCATCGACAATTCGCGCCGGACTCTCCACGGCGCGCTGCTCGACAGCGAGATCCTCGCTGAGGTTTATCTCGAGCTGATCGGCGGCAAGCAGGTGAGCCTGGCGCTGGTGGCGGAAAACCGCGTTTCGGGCGCCGAGGCTCTTGCGAGCTTTGCAGCCGCCCCACGCCGGCCCTTGCCCCTGCCACCTCGGCTGACGCAAGCGGAACTGGCGGCCCACGCCGCCTTCATCGCTTCGCTTGGGCCCGAGGCGCTCTGGACCCAATTCGCCGCCGACGAAGTCCCGACCCGGCTCAGCGCCTGATCAACGAAAAACCCCGGACGCGAGCCCGGGGTTTGGTTTATTTAAATTGTGCCAGCCGAACTCAGTTCGGCTTGTCGCTTTCGGCATCGGCGGCAGTCACTGGGGCGGCAGCATTTGCGCCACCCGCATTCTGCTTGGCTGCGAGGGCCTGCAGGTTCTGGCGATAGATTGAAGCGAAATCCACCGGCTCCATCATCAGCGGCGGGAAGCCACCCTGCTGGGTCACGCTGGCGAGCACCTGGCGGGCAAACGGGAAGATCAGCCGCGGGCATTCGATCATCAGCAATTGGCTGAGCTGGGCTTCGGGGACATTGCGCAGCCGGAACACACCGCCATAGACCAGCTCCACCGCAAATAGCAGAGTGGTTTCGCGATTGGCCTTGGCATTGAGCGTGAGCTCGACGGCGAATACTTCGTCGGCCTGCTTTTTGACGGCGACGCTGATCGAAACATTAAAGGCCGGGTTGCCGCCGCCTGCCATGATCGAACCCGGTGCGCCCGGATTTTCAAACGACAAGTCGCGAATATACTGCCCAACCAGGTTCATGCTGGGGGCGGTGCTGGCCTGGGGTGCGGCGCTGCCCTGGGTCTCGTCAGCCATGATTGTGGGTCCTCTGTCCGGTTTTTCTTGCGCGCTGGCTAGCATCTTTGCTTCGGGCGAACAAGCCAAGCCCGGAGCGCCTATTTCTCGCGAAATTCGTCGTCGTCGAGGTCGATTGTGTCGGGGCGATCGATCCGCCGCTCGCTCCAGGCGCTTGAGCTTTGATAGCTGGCAGTACTCACCACTGTCATCCGCCTGGCAAGGCTCCGGTAGATCCAGCTGCGCACCGGCGGCAGCAGCAAGAACAGGGCAACAATGTCGGAGAAAAAGCCCGGCAGCACCAGGAGCACCGCGGCGATCCCCAGCATCATCGCATCGGCAATGGCGCGCGCCGGCATCTCGCCCCGGTTCATGCGCTGGCGCATTTGCGTCAGCACGCTCACCCCTTGCTGGCGCAACAGCACCGCGCCGAGGAGCGCCGCGAGGATCACGAGCCCCAGCGTTGGCCACAGGCCGATTGCCTGTCCCACCTTGATAAACAAGGCAATCTCGACAATAGGCAGCAGCAGCAGGGCAAACGGCAGATAGCGGATCACGCGAACACTCCTTGTTAAGCCAGATGCGGGGTGGCGCGACACAATGCAACTTGCCCGCTGGCGAACTGGTTTCGCCGTCAGCTTTGCCTATATATAGAAACACTTCGTGCGCATGCGAGCGCATCAGCGTCCTTTGCGGCGCTTCAAGCAAAGGTGCATTGATGGACGATTTTCTCGATCTGCCCACTCTCATTGTGATCGTGGTAGCCGTGATTGTTTTATTCCGGCTGCGTTCGGTGCTGGGAACGCGGACGGGAACGGAGCGTCCACCCGTCGAGCGCCGCAAGCCTGCCGAGGCCGCTGCCGCCGATGATACCGTCGTGCCGCTGCGCCCGCGTGGTGCCGGCCAACCTGAACTTGACGACGAGCGGCGCGCGCGCAAGCTCGAGGCCGAGATCGAGCAGCATTCGCGCGGCAATCAGCCTTTGGCACAGGGCATGCGCGACGTCGCGGCGGCCGACCCCACCTTTACGCCCAAATCCTTTCTCGATGGCGCCAAGCAGGCCTATGAAATGATCGTGACCGGCTTTGCCGCCGGCGACCGCGCTCTGCTCAAGACGCTGCTGGACAAGGACGTGTTTGACGGGTTCAACCGCGCTATCACCGACCGAGAAGCGGCGGGCCAGACCGTCGATTTCACCTTTGTGGGCCTCCCCAAGGTGGAAATCTCGGAAGCCGAGAACAATGGCAAGTCCGTTCTCGTGACCGTGCGCTTCCATGCAGAAGTGGTTTCGGCCACCCGCGACAAGGACGGCAATCTGGTTGAAGGCAATGCCGATCAGGTACAAACCGTCGCCGATGAATGGACCTTTGCGCGCAACCCCAAGTCGCGCGATCCCAATTGGAAGGTCATCACCACCAGCCAGCTCGACTGATCCGAGCCGGCCACCCCCATGTCCAAGCGTGATCCCAAGCGGCTGCCGCATGACTTCCACTTGTGGACGACGGTCGCCGCAACGGTGGATCCGCTCCGGCGCAAGGGGCTGATGCGCATGGGGGCTGGGCCGCTGCCCATGCCGCCGGCCGAAACGCCCGCTGAGCCCCCTGCGCGGCCCGCTCCCGGCAAGCCCAAGCCGCCCCGCAAACCGTTCCTCGCGCCGTACCAGGCGCCGCTCCCAAGCGCACCACCTCCCGAGCGCAGCATCGAGCCCGCCATCCATAAAAAGGTGCGCAAAGGCCGGATCGATATCGATGGCACCATCGATCTGCACGGCATGACCCAGAACGAAGCGCGCAGCGCGCTGCATCGCTATGTGCAATTGCGCTGGGCCCGTGGCGATCGCACGCTCCTCGTCATCACCGGCAAGGGTGCCCGTACCGACAATGACTACATTGCCGCCATGAACGAGCGCGGCGTTTTGCGCACCATGCTGCCGATCTGGCTGAGCGAGCCGGCGCTGTCGCCACTGGTATCAGGCTGGACCTTGGCGGCGCGCGGCCATGGCGGGGAGGGGGCGTGGTATGTGCGCCTGCGCCGCCAATGACCCCCCTTGGTGCTAAATTGCGCGCGCTGCGCGAAGAACGCGGCATCCAGCTCAAGGACATGGCAGCGGCGCTCCAGGTGTCGAGCGCCTATCTATCCGCTCTCGAGCACGGCCGGCGCGGCAAGCCCACCGGCTTTCTGCTCCACCGCATCATCGCTTATTTCAACGTCATCTGGGACGAAGCCGAGGAGCTGCAGCGCCTCGCCGAAATCAGCGACCCCAAGATAACCATCGACACCGCCGGCATGGTCCCCGAAGCCACCGAGCTCACCAACCGCCTCGCCGCCGATATCGGCAAGCTCACCGCCGAAGACCTCCGGTTCCTCCACACCGAACTGGTACGCCGCTCCACCCGCCGTTAGTTTCGAGCTGTTAGGGCCGGTGCTGTCTGTCGGCTCACCGCCCCAATCCCACCCCCGAGGGTTGGCTACTCAACATTTACGCGGCTGGAAGCCATCACACGGGCAAAATCAAAAGGGGTGAGAGAACCACCTCCCACCCCTTCACACCCAAAAGACTACAGCACGAACTTGCTCAGATCCGTGTCCGCCGCCAGCACGCCGACCTTTTCGGCCACGAAGGCCGCATCGATTCGGATGGTCTCGCCCTGCTTGTCCGGGGCCTCGAACGAAATGTCTTCCACCAGCCGCTCTAGCACCGTTTGCAGCCGCCGGGCGCCGATATTTTCCACCGACGAATTCACCCGCACCGCGGCATCGGCAATGGCCTCGATGGCATCCGGGGTGAATTCCAGCGTCACCCCTTCCGTGCCCATCAGCGCAACATATTGCTTGATGAGGCTCGCCTCGGTGTCGCTCAAAATTCCGATGAAGTCTTCGCGGGTCAGTGCCTTGAGTTCGACCCGGATCGGCAGGCGGCCCTGCAATTCGGGCAGCAGGTCCGAGGGCTTGCTCACATGGAACGCGCCCGAAGCGATAAACAGGATATGGTCGGTTTTGACCGGCCCATATTTGGTCGCGACGGTCGTGCCTTCGATCAGCGGCAACAGGTCGCGCTGCACGCCTTCGCGCGATGGCCCGCCCTGCACGCCGCCCTCGCGCGCCGCCACCTTGTCGATCTCGTCGATGAAGACGATGCCGTGGTTTTCCACCAGCTCGATCGATTCGGTCTTGAGCTGTTCCTGGTCGAGCAGCTTGTCGGCTTCCTCGGCGATCAGCGGCTCATAGGCATCCTTGACCTTGAGCTTGCGCTTGACCCCGCGCCCGCCCATTGCCGACTTGAACATGTCCGATAGATTGATCATGCCGATCCCGCCATTGGGCATGCCCGGCATCTCAAAACCACCAGTCGAGGGCGATGGGGTCAGCTCGATCTCGATTTCCTTGTCGTCGAGCTCGTTGGCCCGCAGCTTCTTGCGGAAGGAATCGCGGGTTGAAGGCGTGGCTGACGTGCCGACCAAGGCATCGAGCACCCGCTCTTCGGCATTATGATGCGCCTGGGCCTGCACATCGGCGCGGCGCTTGTCGCGCAGCACGGCAATGCCCGCTTCCACGAGGTCGCGGATGATCTGCTCCACATCCCGCCCGACATAGCCTACTTCGGTGAACTTGGTGGCTTCCACCTTGATGAATGGTGCTTGAGCCAACCTGGCGAGGCGGCGCGAAATTTCGGTCTTGCCGACGCCGGTCGGCCCGATCATCAAAATATTCTTTGGCGTCACTTCCCGGCGCAGCTCAGGGGGCAGCTGCTGGCGCCGCCAGCGATTACGCAGCGCCACGGCTACCGCGCGCTTGGCATCGGCTTGACCCACGATATTGCGGTCGAGCTCGCTGACGATCTCGCGCGGGGAAAAATTGGTTTCACTCATTTCGTTGTCTTTCCTGGTGCCTCGTCGAGCAAGCGCACCATCAGGTGTTCGTCGATATAACGACCGTTCACATAAAGAGACCGCGGTTCGGTCCCGTAGATTTCAAACCCAGCTTTCCGGTACAGCGCCAGGGCCGGTGCATTTTCTGCGCCAGCGGCCAGCAGCACCTGCTGGTGGCCGAGCTGTCTCGCACGGGCCACAGCCGCCTCGATCAGCGGCAGCCCCATGCCTTGGCCGCGCGCTCCAGGGCGGACATAAACGGTATAAAGATTGCCGATATGTCGCCGCTTGGCGCTCTGGCTCCAATACAGCCCGACCACGCCGCAGAGCCTTTCCGCAACAAAGCCACCAAACACGGCGCTGCCCGTCAGTTGATCGGTAAAGGCCTCGAGCGGTTGCTGGCTTTCCTCGCCATGATCGCCGCCAAAGGCTTCCGGTGTATCGAGCAGCGCTTCGAGCCGGATCGTCCGGAACGCTTCGGCATCCGCCGCCGTCAATTGCCGGACCGAAAAACTCACGCGTCCAGCTCGATGGTTTCCACCGTCACATTGCCATTGGTGTAGACGCAGATTTCCTCGGCGATCTTCATCGCCCGGCGCGCCACATCCTCGGCATCGAGCTCGGTTGCCTGGTGCAGGGCCAGCGCCGCCGAATGGGCGTAGTTGCCGCCCGAGCCGATGGCGATCACGCCATGATCGGGGGTCAGCACATCGCCATTGCCGGTCAGCACCAGCGTGTCCTTCTTGTCGGCCACGATCATCATGGCTTCCAGCCGCCGCAGATATTTGTCGCCGCGCCAGTCCTTGGCCAGCTCCACGGCCGCGCGCATCAGCTGGTCGGGATATTGCTCGAGCTTGGCTTCGAGGCGCTCAAAGAGGGTAAAGGCATCGGCGGTCGAGCCGGCAAAGCCGCCGATCACCTTGCCCCCGGCCAGGCGTCGCACCTTCTTGGCGCCGTGTTTCATCACGGTCTGGCCCATGGACACCTGGCCATCGCCAGCCACCACGACCTTGTTGCCCTTGCGCACGGAAACGATCGTCGTCCCGTGCCAGCCGGGGAATGCTGCATCACTCATGGGGAGAACTCCAGAACTTGTCGGTTCTTACTTAAGCGCAGCCCCGGTGATTTCAATGTGGGCGCGGGCGGGGCGCCACCTCGCTTCAATCCAATCTTTAAGGCTGCGGCGCTACATGCTAGGAGCCCGACGCCCGGAGGCCCCAATGCGCACTGCCACGATCGCCCGCAAGACCAACGAAACCGATATCCGCGTCTCCATCAATCTCGATGGCACCGGCAAGCACGCCATGGCGACGGGTGTCGGCTTTTTCGATCACATGCTCGACCAGCTGGCGCGCCATTCCCTGATCGACATGGAGATCAGCTGCACGGGCGATCTGCATATCGACTTCCACCACACGGTAGAGGATGTCGGCATTGCCCTGGGCCAAGCCATTCGCGAGGCCATCGGCGACAAGCGCGGCATCAACCGCTATGCCAGCTGCGATCTGCCCATGGACGGCACCTTGACCCGGGCAGCGCTCGATGTCTCGGGCCGCCCCTTCCTCGTGTTCCGCGCCCAGTGGAGCCGCGACAAGATCGGCGAGATCGACACCGAGCTGTTCCAGGAATTCTTCCAGGCCTTTGCGGTCAATGCCGGCATCACCCTCCACATCGAGAACTTCTACAGCGACAACAGCCACCATCTGGCCGAGTCCATGTTCAAGGCCGTCGCCCGTGCCCTGCGCGTGGCGCTCGAAATCGATCCGCGGGCAGCCGATCGCGTTCCCTCCACCAAGGGCACGCTCTAGGCTTTCACTGCGGCCCCTTTTGCCCTAATGGAGCAGCAGCGGGCGGGAACACCCCGCGCGGCAGGCCCACGCCCCGGGTCTGCCCTCCGCCGCGCTCTTTGTGCACTGGAGCCAACTGGTGACCTTTTACGCCATTTTTGACGCCAAGCCCGGCCAGGCCAATCTGCCCGTCGCCGTGGGGGATCGCTTCTCCTGGCTCGCCTTCTGGCTGCCGCCGGTTTTTGCCCTGCGCCATGGGCTCTGGCTCGAACTGCTGGCCTTTGTGCTCCTTGTCCTCGTGCTGGCTGTGAGTTCGCTCTGGCTGGGGCAGGGCGCCACCACAGCTCTTTATGGCGTGCTGGCCGCGTCGATCGGCTTTGCCGCGCCCGCGCTGCGCCGCGCCAAGCTGGCCCGCACCGGCTGGACCTATCGCCGTGAACTCTGGGCACCCTATCCCGAACAGGCTCAACTGGAGGCCCTGCAATGAGCCGCGTTGCCATCATCGATTACGGCGCAGGCAATCTGCACTCCGCCGCCAAAGCCTTCGAGCGGGTGGCAGGAAGCCTTGAGCATCCGCCGGAAATCCTCGTCACCGCCGACCCCGAAGTTGTCCGCCAGGCCGACCACATCATGCTGCCCGGCGTCGGCGCCTTTGCCGATTGCAAGCGCGGTCTCGATGCCGTGCCCGGCATGGTCGAAACCCTCAACAGCAAGGTCATCGCCAGCGGCACGCCGTTCCTGGGCATCTGCGTGGGCATGCAGCTCATGGCCGGCGAAGGCCGCGAGAAGGAAATCACCCCCGGCCTTGGCTGGATTCCCGGCCCCGTCGAGCGCATCACCCCCACCGATACCAGCCTCAAGATCCCCCATATGGGATGGAACACGCTTCGCTTCGAGCGCGCCCATGCCCTGTTGTCGGGGATCGCCGACGGCCCTGATGGGCTCCACGCCTATTTCGTGCATTCCTATCACCTGCGCCCCACCCATCCCGAGCATCTCATCGCCACTGCCGATTACGGCGGCCCGGTGACCGCTTGCGTTGGGCGCGACAATCTCTTTGGCGCGCAGTTCCACCCGGAAAAATCCCAAACCCTGGGCCTGCGCCTGATCGAAAACTTCCTGAGGTGGACGCCATGATCCTCTTCCCCGCCATCGACCTCAAGGATGGCCAATGCGTGCGCCTCAAGCTTGGGGACATGAACCAGGCCACCGTCTTCAACGACGATCCGGCCGCCCAGGCCAAGAGCTTTGAAGACCAGGGCTTTGAGTATCTCCACGTCGTTGACCTCAATGGCGCCTTTGCCGGCCAAAGCGTCAACGGCGCCGCGGTGGAAGCTATCCTTAAGTCCGTGAAATTTCCCGTCCAGCTCGGCGGCGGCATCCGCAATCTCGGCCATATCGAAGCCTGGTTGGAGAAGGGCCTAGCGCGCGTCATCCTCGGCACTGTCGCCGTGCGCGACCCCGCCCTCGTCAAGGAAGCCGCCCGCAAATGGCCCGGCCAGGTCGCCGTCGGCATCGACGCTCGCGCCGGCATGGTGGCGGTGGAAGGCTGGGCCGAGACCTCCGAGCTCAGCGTCATCGAGCTCGCCCAGCGCTTTGAAGGCGCTGGCGTTGCCGCCATCATCTATACCGATATCGACCGCGACGGCGTGCTCGCCGGTATTAATTGGGACTCGACCCTCGAGCTTGCCCGCGCCACCGGCATTCCGGTGATCGCCTCGGGGGGCTTGGCGTCCATGGCTGATATTGAGCGCCTGACCCAACCCGATGCGCAGGTGCTCGAAGGCGCGATCACTGGCCGTGCCCTTTACGATGGGCGCATTGATTCACGTGAAGCCCTGACCCTGCTGCGGCAGGCGGCCTGAATGGCGAACCGCTTTCCCTGGCGGTTCTACCTTCTGGCGCTCGCCGTAATCGTCTTTCTGGCCCTCCTGCCACTGATTTCGGTATGGCTGGCCACAGGTCTTGCCGATTGGCACAATTGCCAACTGGACGAAGGCTCTGTTCATGCCTGCATGATCGCCGGGGCCGATTGGGGGGAAGCGCTTTACGCCATGGCCCTGATGGGCTGGCTGATGCTGGCCAGCATTCCGTTCGGTGGCGGAGCCGTGCTGGTCTGGCTGATCATGCTTACTATTCACTGGCTGGCCTGGCGCCGGCACCATCGCCTGCCGCAAGGATAATCCGATGACTCTCAAGACCCGATTGATCCCCTGCCTTGATGTGATGGGTGGCCGCGTCGTCAAGGGCGTGCAGTTCGTTGACCTTCAGGATGCCGGCGATCCCGTCCAGGCTGCCATGGCCTATGATGCCGCCGGCGCCGATGAGTTGACCTTCCTCGATATTGCCGCCAGCCATGAAGGGCGCGACACCATTGTCGATGTGGTCCGCCGCACCGCCGAGCATTGCTTCATGCCGGTAACCGTTGGCGGCGGCGTGCGCACGGTCGAAGACATTCGTCGCCTGCTGCTGGCCGGGGCCGACAAGGTCGCGATCAACTCTGCCGCCGTCAGCGATCCCGATTTCATTGCTCGCGCCGCCGACAAGTTCGGCAATCAATGCATCGTCGTTTCCGTCGACGCCAAGGCCCGCGCCGAGGGGGCAGGTTGGGAAATCTGGACCCATGGCGGCCGCAAGCCCACTGGCATTGATGCGGTAGAATTTGCCACCCGCATGGTCGAGCGTGGCGCCGGCGAATTGCTCGTGACCTCCATGGACCGCGACGGCACCAAGACCGGCTTTGATCTGCCCCTCACCCGCACCATCGCCGATGCCGTGGAAGTCCCGGTGATCGCCTCCGGTGGCGTCGGCACGCTCGATCACCTCGTTGAGGGCGTCCGGGAAGGCCATGCCAGCGCCGTGCTGGCCGCCTCCATCTTCCACTTCGGCACCTTCACCATCCCCCAGGCCAAGCAGTACCTGCGCGACCACGGCATTGCTGTGCGCATGGACCCGCCCGATGTCGAACCCGAGCAAAGGATTGCCCCATGACCCTCGAGGAACTCGACGCCCGCATCGCTTTGCGCGCCCAAGCCTCCCCGGAAGAGAGCTACACCGCCAAGCTCCTGGCCCGGGGCATCGAAAAATCAGCGCAAAAGCTCGGCGAAGAAGCCACCGAAGCCGTGATTGCCGCCGTCACCGGCAATAAGCCTGAACTCACCAAGGAAGCTGCTGACGTGCTTTACCATCTGCTTGTCCTGCTGCGCGCGGCTGACGTGCCGCTGGCCGAGGTCATGGCCGAGCTTGACCGCCGCACCGCCCAGAGCGGGCTCGAGGAAAAAGCTTCGCGCGGCGCAGAGCACTGATGGCCAAGCTCAAGCGTCGTCCCCCCGAGCCCTATCACCACCTCACCAAGGCGCAATGGTCCAAGCTGCGCGCCGATGAGCCCATGACCCTGACGCGCGAGGATGTTGCGCGCCTGCGCACCCTCTCCGATCCCATTTCGCTCGAGGAAGCCGAGGAAGTCTATCTGCCGCTAACCCGGCTTCTGTCGTTCTATGTGGAAGCGGTGCAGAATCTGCACCAGGTTTCGACGCGCTTTCTGGGCACGCCCGACCAGCGCGTGCCCTTCATCATCGGCGTTGCGGGCTCGGTTGCCGTGGGCAAATCCACCACGGCCCGCATTCTTCAGGCGCTGCTGCGCCGCTGGCCGGCGAGCCCCAAGGTCGATCTCGTCACCACCGATGGCTTCTTGTACCCCAATGCCGTTCTGGCCGAGCGCGGCCTCATGGAGCGCAAGGGCTTTCCCGAGAGCTATGATCGCGCTCGCGTCGTCGGCTTCCTCGCCGATGTGAAATCGGGCAAGGGCAAGATCTCGGTGCCCGTTTATTCTCACCTCGTTTACGACGTCGTACCCGGCGAGGAAGTGGTGATCGATCGCCCCGATATCCTCATTGTCGAGGGGCTCAACATCCTGCAAACCGGCGAACTCCCCAAGACCGGGGACCCGATCCTCTTTGCCTCGGATTTCCTCGACTTCTCCATCTACATTGACGCCGACGAGGATGATCTGCGCGACTGGTACATGGAGCGGTTCTTCCGCCTGCGCGAAACCGCCTTCCGTGACCCCAATTCGTTCTTCCGCCGTTTTGCCGATATGACCGAGGAAGAGGCGGGGGCATTTGGGAACAAGGTCTGGGAAACCATCAACCTGCCCAATCTGCTCAACAATGTGCTGCCGACGCGTGGCCGCGCCGATCTGATCCTCAAAAAGGGCAAGAGCCATTTGATCGAGGAAGTGCGCCTGCGTCGCGTCTGACGCTTAGTACGTCCCCGGCCGCGGCTCGCTTAAGACGATCTGGTTGCCGTCGGGGTCGCGCAGCTTGGCGGTCTTGAAGAAATCACCCATCGATTTGGCCACCGGCTCGATGCCCACGCCTTTGAGCCGGTGCAATTCCCCCGCCAGATCATCGACGATCAGCGTCAGCGTCGATGCACCCGCCCGGTCCCCGTCGGTAATCAGCTGGATCCAGCCATCGGTTGGCAGTTTCCATTCGGCCACATCGCCCAGCGGGCGCGAATCGGCCTCCCGACCGAACAACAGCTCATACCAAGGCAGCGACTCGCCGAAATCGTCGACCGCGATGCCCGCAAGTGCATTGGTGATGGTCATGCAAGATCTACCCCGCCCTTAGAGTTTCCCAACCTAGCACGCCGGTCCCCGCGGGGCACGCAGTTGGCGCGGCCCGATGGCGCTGCTATAGGCAAAGCCGAAAATCGGAGTAGATGATGGCGGAACTGAGGGTAATCGTCGCGGGCGCCGGCGGGCGCATGGGCGCAGCTAATATTCGGGCGCTGGTCAACCATCCCGGCGTGGTGCTCCACGCCGCCCTGGATCGGCCCGGCTCAAGCGTGCTCGGGCGTGATGCCGGTACGCTAGCAGGGCTCGAAGCCCTCGGCATTCCGGTGGTCGATTCGATCGATACCGCGCTGCCCGGCGCCGACGCCATCATCGATTTCACCGCCCCCGCGGTCAGCGTCGCACTGGCACAGCGGGCCGCTGACACTGGCTTGATCCATGTGATCGGCACCACTGGTTGCACCCCCGAGGACGACTCGGCGATTGCCGCCGCTGCCAAGGCCGGCGCGCGCATCGTCAAATCAGGCAATTTCTCCCTCGGCATGGCCGTGCTCTCCAACCTCGTGGAACAGGCCGCTGCGGCTCTGGCCGACTACGACATCGAAATCGTTGAAATGCATCATAGCCGCAAGGTCGACGCCCCCTCGGGCAGCGCCCTCATCCTCGGGGAAGCGGCC
The DNA here is from genome assembly GCF_058133665.1 of Devosia sp. Z11_6. Taxonomy (NCBI): domain Bacteria; kingdom Pseudomonadati; phylum Pseudomonadota; class Alphaproteobacteria; order Hyphomicrobiales; family Devosiaceae; genus Devosia; species Devosia sp. Z11_6. Next base: position 436,446 of record NZ_JBYUNQ010000002.1, on the reverse strand, counting down.
GCGCGCGGTCGCGCCGTTTCACTGGAGGAAAAATCCGTGCGCGTGCGTGATGGCCATACCGGCCCGCGTGAAGCCGGCACGATCGGCTTTGCCACCCTGCGCGGCGGCACGGTCGTTGGCGATCACAGCGTCATCTTTGCCGGTCCCGGCGAGCGCCTCGAGCTCGGTCATCGCGCCGAAGACCGCTCCATCTTTGCCAATGGCGCCCTGCGCTCCGCGCTCTGGGCCCGCGATCAGGCCCCCGGCCTTTACACCATTGCCGATGTGCTCGGCCTCACCCAGTCATCAAGGACCTCATCATGACCGGCACCCTGATCCTTGTCCGTCACGGGCAAAGCGAATGGAACCTGCTCAACCTCTTTACCGGCTGGCGTAACCCCGACCTGACCGAGCAGGGGATGGAAGAGGCCCGCGCCACCGGCAAGGCGCTGAAGGCCGCGGGCATCGTGCCCGACCTTTATTATACCTCGGCTCTGCGCCGGGCCCAGCACACGCTCGATTTGATGCTCGAGGAAATGGGGGTTCTGAATTGCACCATCGTCCGCAACACTGCGCTCAATGAACGCGACTATGGCGACCTCTCGGGTCTCAACAAGGATGATGCCCGCGCCAAATGGGGTGAGGAGCAAGTGCTGATCTGGCGCCGCTCCTATGATGTGCCCCCTCCGGGCGGCGAATCGCTCAAGGACACGGCGGCCCGCACGCTGCCCTATTACGAAGCCGAGATCCTGCCGCGTCTCCAGGCCGGCGAAACCATTCTCATCGCTGCCCATGGCAACTCGCTGCGCGCCATGGTGATGGCCATTGAGGGGCTGACGCCCGAGCAGATCCTCAAGCGCGAGATCGCGACCGGCCAGCCCACGGTTTACGAGATCGGCGGCGACGGGGCGCTGGAGCGCCGCATCGAGCTCTAGGTTTCACGTGAAACCGGGTGGGTGGCCGAAATGACCCCGGCTTCCCACCCCAGGATCGCGCGCTTGCGCGGCACGCCCCAATGATAGCCGGTCAGCGCCCCTGAACTGCCCACCACTCGGTGGCAGGGTACCACAAAGCTGATCGGGTTCTTGCCCACCGCCGCCCCCACCGCCCGCGATGCCGAGGGCCGTCCCACCTGACGCGCCACCTCCGCATAGGTGCTGGCCTGCCCCAGTGGGATCGAAAGCAGCGTCTCCCACACCTTGACCTCGAAGTCGGTGCCGATCAGCACCACCCGCACCGGCTGCTCGGACGACCAATGCTCGGGCGAAAACACCTGGGCGACCATGGGCGCAATGCGCGCATCGTCGCGAATGAACCGGGCATTGGGCCAGCGCTGCGCCAGATCCTCGAAGGCCCGTTCGATGCTGGTCTCCCCATCGGCAAAGCCCAGCCCGGAAATACCGTAGTCGGTGGCAGTCACGACGGCGGTCCCGAACGGGGAGGGGGCCGCGCCCCAGATCATGTCGATCCCCGCGCCACCGGCCCGGAACACGCCGGGCGGCATCGCCTCATAGGTCACGAACAGATCATGTAGCCGCGAGGTCGAGGAGAGACCCACTTCATAGGTGGTGTCGAGTACGCTTTGCCGGCTCGCCAGCAGCGATTTGGCATGGTCGAGCGCCACTGCCTGGGCAAAGGATTTGGGCGTCAGCCCGCACCAGCGGCGAAACAATTCGCTGAGCGAACGCTCGCTTTGCCCCAGCGCGCGGGCGAACCGGGCGAGATCGAGTTCATCCGGGCCCGTTTCGCTGAGATAGCGAATGGCCGCGCGGATCGCCTCGTAATCATCGGCTGCGGATATGGTCACATGCGTGTTCATGGGGAAGAAGCTAGGCCAATGCGCCCCCGCAAGCGACCCGAAAACAACGTCTAGGCGCGCGCCTTGCGCAGGGCCGAACCGAAGGCCTTGCTGAAGCTCGACAGGTCATCGGGATGCAAGAACGCCCCCACCGGCGTATCGAGTCCGCCCGAGCGCAACAACAAACCCGTTGTGCGCTCGTTGATATCGCGCTCGATCACTAGCCGCACTTGGCGCGGGTCAAACAGCTGCGTGCTGGTTTCGCCCTTAGCCCCGATGCTGGTCAGCTCGAGCCGATCCTTCCACAGCCGCACCTGCTCGGCCTGCTTGCCGCCCTTGATCGAGGCATGCATCGCCCAGGCAATGGCCAGCACGTCTAGGCCCATGAAACCGATAACCGGCCAGGCGCCCATCGAGAAAAAGATAACCCCCGGAATCAGCGCGAGGACGCCTGCCAGGGCAACAACGAACCAGCCACCGCGTCGCGACAAGGAGCGGTGTGGCGTCAGCCTAGCTGCAAAGAGCGGCGCTGTGGTTGTAGCTTGCATCGACATGGTAAAGCTCTCAAGCCATATAACCCCAAAGCGGGGAGTGAGAAAATGCCGCCATTAAAAAAAGTGAAGTCACTGCTTCCCGCGGCTATCGCGGCGATCTTCGAGCGCTTCCACAGCATAGACCCTGAGCCGAAGGGCGAACTCGAATATGTCAACGCCTTCACTTTGTTGGTTGCCGTAGTGCTTTCGGCGCAGGCGACCGATGCCGGCGTCAACAAGGCGACCCGCGCGCTCTTTCAACTCGCGCCCACCCCCGCCGCCATGGTGGCGCTTGGCCCCGAGCGCATCGAGGAAATGATTCGCACCATTGGCCTGTTCCGCACCAAGGCCAAGAATGTCTATGCCCTCAGCCAAAAGCTCCTGGCCGAGCATGGCGGCGAGGTCCCGGCCGATCGGGAGGCGCTGGAATCCCTGCCCGGCGTCGGGCGCAAAACCGCCAATGTCGTGCTCAATATCTTTTTTGGCCAGCCCACTATGGCCGTCGACACCCATGTGTTCCGGGTCAGCAACCGCACCGGCATCGCTCCAGGCGCCACGGTGCTGGCGGTGGAAACCCGGCTCATGCAGGTTATTCCACCTGAGTATGCGCTCCATGCCCATCACTGGCTGATCCTGCACGGCCGTTATATCTGCAAGGCGCGCAAGCCCGAATGCTGGCGCTGCCCCATCCGGCAATGGTGCCTGTTCGAGCCCAAGACGCCCGCACCCGGCGGCGGACCGCAACCGCTCTCGAGTTAGCTGCCGTAACCCCGCGCCATCATCGCCGCGAAGATCGGCACGAGGATGAGAAAGCCCAGTTCGGCATGGAGGAACCGACGCTGCCGGCGAATTTCACCTTCGCTTGGGCGAAAGCCGGGATCGGCGCTAAGGGCTTTGCGCCACCGGCCAAAGGCAATTGTGGGCGCAATTGACAGCAGGCCCACCGCCACAAAGGCGGCCATCTTTCCCCAGAAGGCGTGATTGCTGAAATAATAGTCCGGACCCGCGGCACCCCAGTACAGCCGCATCACTCCCACTAGAACGACCAGCACTGCGGCGCTGCCATAAACGGCGTCGAGCCGCGCCAAGCGCTGCAGCTGTACGCCGTCTAGACCGGGACGCAGCAGCACGAATTCGGCTGCGATCGCGCCAACCAAGGTGAACACCGCTAGATGGTGACCGATCGCCAAGGCAAGATCTGCATCCATCTTCCGCTCCATTGTTGACGCTGTTCACATGCTAGTTTAGGCATGTGAACAATGTCAACTTCGAACCACCCGCCGTATCACCATGGCGATCTGCGCAACGCCTTGCTCGACGCCGCTCTCATCATTCTGGAGCGGGAAGGGGAGGCGGGCCTCGGCCTGCGCGAACTCGCCCGGGCCGTTGGCGTGTCACCAGCCGCGCCTTATCGCCATTTCGACGGCCGCATTGCCCTCCTGGAAGCGCTGGCGGTAACCGGCTTTCGCCGCTTCACCCAGATGATGGACGAGGTCGGCGCCACGAACCCGCCCGATCCGCTCGCCGCCATGGGCCGCGCCTATGTCTTGTTCGCGCTTGATAACGGCAATCTCTTTCGCCTGATGTTTTCCCCGCAGCTGCGCCGCGCCAATCGTCCCGGCCTGCGCATGGCCGCCGATGCCGCCTTTGCCACCCTGCGCCGCGTTGCTGGCGGGGAAGGGCGGGAAGCCCGCATTGCCTCGCTCACCGCGTGGGCGCGCGTTCACGGCCTTGCCGTGCTGCTGCTCGATGGCCAGATTGCCATTGAAGCAGGCGAAGACACCCGCGACCTGATCGCTCAGATCATCGGCCGCTCCTAAGCTGGCTACCCGCCTAGTTCGGCTGGCCAATTGCACAGCCCGGCGCGATCCTCTACACCGCCAAGGTCTGGTCCCGGAGCCCCTGCATGTCCGAAACACGGTTTGACGTTCTCACCATTGGCAATGCCATTGTCGATATCATCGCCCCCGTCGAGCCAGGCTTCATCGAGCGCGAAGGCATGAGCAAGGGCATCATGCACCTCATCGACACCGACCGCGCTGCCGATCTTTACGACAAGATGCCCCTGGGCAAGCAGCAGATCTCGGGCGGCAGCGCCGCCAATACCGCCGCCGGCGTCGCCTCCCTTGGTGGCCGCGCGGCCTTTATCGGCAAGGTCGCCGACGATCCCCTGGGCGATGTGTTTGCCACCGATCTTGATGCGCTGGGCGTCTACTACGCCACCAGCCGCCTCGAAAACGGCGCGCTCACCGCCCGCTCCATGATCTTCCTGTCCGAAGATGGCGAGCGCACCATGAACACCTATCTTGGCGCCTGCCACGAGCTGACCGAGCGCGACATCCGCCCCGACGAGATCGGCGGCGCTGCCATCACCTATATGGAAGGCTTTTTGTGGGACCCGGTCGAGGCCAAAAAGGCCTTTGTGCTGGCCGCCCACTACGCCCACAAGAACGAGCGCGCCGCCGCCTTCACCCTTTCGGACCCGTTCTGCGTCGATCGTTATCGCGCCGAGTTCCTCGATCTCATCCGCTCCAAGACCATCGACTATGTCTTTGCCAATATCAACGAGCTGAAATCGCTCTACCAGACCGATGATCTGGGTGTCGCCGTGCGCGAGATCGCCAAAGATGCCGAGCTCGCCGCCATTACCATGGGCGCCGATGGCGCCATGGCCATCTGCAATGGCGAAGTGGTTTCGGTACCAGCCTTCCCGGTGCCCCATGTCGTCGATGCCACCGGCGCCGGCGATCTCTTCGCCTCGGGCTTCCTCTTGGCCATTGCGCGCGGCCAAACCTTTGAAACCGCGCTCAAGACCGGCTGCCTCGCCGCCTCCGAGGTGATCACCCATATCGGCGCGCGCCCGCAGCTCGATCTGGGCGACCTCACCCGCCAGTACGGGCTAGCAGGCTAGGCTCGGAGCGCCTCCAGCCGCCGCAGCGCGCGCGGGGCGAAATCGGCCAGCGCCTCGACTGGCCGCCACTGCGCGCCATGCACTTCCTCGAGCTGGGGCGTGAGCGGCAAGGCCGGGTCGGCCACGAACAGATATTGCAGATCGTGGTGCACATGCGCCGGCTCGTTGCGGGCCGGTTTGCCCGGCACGTCATGGCTGTCGATGGTGAAGGGCAGATCGCCATCCCCGTGCCAGGAATGGAGCCGCAGATCTGCGACCCCCGTTTCCTCGAAGGCTTCCCGTGCCGCCGATTGGGCAAAGCGCGGCGCCGGTTCGTAGTGCCCGCCCGGCTGCAGCCATCGGCCGATGGTGACATGGTCGATCAACAGCGCCTGCCGGAGATCGGGCGAAAGCACAAAGGCGCTGGTCGTGACATGCCCCGGCAAGGTGCTCCGCTCATCGAGCTGATGCCCCTCTGCGATCTGCCAGCGTAACAGGGAGAGGTATTCTCCCCGCTCCGCCACTTCGGCAAGGTAGCGCTCCACGAGGGCATTTAGCGTGGGCAGGAAGAGTTTAGGCAAGCCGGGTGCCGCCGGCCATTTCGGCGAGGATCGCCCGGGCTGCCGCTGCGGGATCGGGCGCTTCGATAATCGGGCGCGCCACGACGAGATGGGTCGCGCCGGCGTCGAGCGCCTCGCGCGGACCCATGACCCGCTTCTGGTCCCCCGCCGGCGAACCGGACGGGCGAATGCCGGGCGTCACTACCGCGAGGTCAGGACCCACGAGATTGCGCACCATCCCCGCTTCATGGGCCGAAGCCACAACGCCACCGATCCCGGCTGCCCGCGCCTGTTCGGCCCGCAGCGCGACGAGGCCCGCCGCATCGCGCTCATAACCCGCTTCGCGCAGATCGGCATCGTCCATCGAGGTTAGCACGGTAACGCCCAACACGCACAGCCCCGATCCGGCGGCGGCCTTGGCGGCGGCGCGCATGGTCTTGGGATAGGCATGCACGGTCAGCATGGTCGCGCCCGTCTGCGCGAAAGCAGCGACCCCTTTTTCAACCGTGTTGTCGATGTCGAGGAGCTTGAGATCGAAGAATACCTTCTTGCCCGCGCTAATCAACTCCTTGCCCAGGGCAAACCCGTCCCCGCCATAAAACAGCTGGTAGCCGATCTTGTAGAACTCGACGCTGTCGCCCAGCCGCGCCACCATGTCTTCGGCCTTGGCGCGCGACGACAGGTCCAGACCAACAATCAATTCTCCGCTCACCGCTGCTTCTCCCGGGCTCAAAAACTGCCGGGAGGCTTAGGTCAAAACCCGCGCCTCCGCAATCGCCGGCGCGGTGAACCAGTCGGCCGGCAATTCCTCGAGCGGGGTCCAGTCCAGCAGCACTTGTCCCTCGGCAAGATCGAACACGAACCCATTGCCACCGCCCCGACCGCCGCGGCGTCCCTGGTCCTCCTTGCGATCGATCGGCACTCCTGCGACAAAGCATTTGAGCAGCGTGCCCACCCCGCCATGCCCGCAAAACACTGCCGGGGTGCCCGGGGGGACACTGGCCAGCGCCGTGCGCACCGTTTCAACGATACGGGCCTGCGCGTCGATCGCCCGTTCCCATCCCTGGTAGCTGCTATGGGGTTCGGCAAAGAACTGGTCCGCCGCCAGCTCAAACAGCGCCGGCGGCAGAAAGCCGGTGCTGCTGCGATCATTTTCCCCCATCAGGTGATCGCTCAACACCACTGTCCCGGTGCTCGCCGCGAGAACTTCTGCGAGATCGAGTGCCTTGCGCTCGCGGCTCGAAAAGATCATCGCGCCGGGCGGCACCACGCCCCGCGCCGCAAAGCGCTCAGCCCGCTCGCGCCCTTCGGCCGACAGCGGCCACAGCGGCACCGGCACATTGGCATCCATGCTGATCTGCGGGTGGGAAAGGTAAAGTGCCCGCATCGCTTGCTAGCCTCTGCTGAAATGGGTGAGATCGTGCACCAGCTGCTCGATCTTGCCGACCACGGATTTTTCGGTCGGATTGCCGGCCGCATCAAAGGCAGCGGCGCCCGGGCCAATGCCGAGCAGCGTCGGCACCACCAGGGCCCCGAGCTTGCTCAGGCTATCGCGCACATAGGACTGGCCCATCACCGCGCCATATTTGCCCGAACTCACCCCGCCAATGCCAAAAACGGCGTGCCGGAACGGATTGGGCTTTTGCCGGCTGAGCCAGGCAATGGTGTTGACCGTCAGGGGTGTCAGCCCGCCATTATATTCCGGACTGGCCCAGAAGATGATGTCGTGGCTGGCAAACAGCTGCGCGAGAACAGGCGCTGCTTCAGGTACCTGGTCCGGTTCCAGATCCTCGTTGAACAGGGGCATGGGAAAGTCGCCCAGTTCAAGCTGGGTGACCGCAACCCCGGCTTGCGTGAGCTTGCCCCCGACATGGTGCTGCAGCACGCGGTTGAGCGAGCCGCGCCGGATCGAGCCTGAAAGCGTCAATGCAGTGGCCATGCCGGCAGTGTTCCTCCGCGTTGGAGGATCAATGTTGCTCAGCTGCGGGATGTGCACAAGCCATGTTGACGCATAGCTGCCGATGGGATCGTCTCAACGCGCACTGAGGGAGACAATTTCATGGCTTCGAAGTTGAACGTGACCCATCTCTCGCACGACCTGACGGCCGGCAAGAGCTATCTGTCATTCGTGTGGGCCGATGACTCCAACAAGCGCCTTGGGCTTGAAGTGCCCTTCGGCACCGCCATCGCCGATGCCGAGGAAGCGGGCAGGGCGGCGCTCACAGCCCTGTCGCGTGAACTCGACGAAGCCGTGCTCGTCGTCCCGCCGGCGGCAACCGCCGGTTCTTGACCGGCAGCAGCGCCCTTAGGCGTCGAACATCTTTTTGAGCTTGGCGAAAAACCCGTCTGAAGTGGGGCTGGTTTCGTCCGTGGTCAGGCGCTGGAATTCTTCGAGCAGTTCGCGCTGCTTGCGGCTGAGGTTTTGCGGCGTCTCGATATCGAGCTGCACATAAAGATCGCCCTGGTCCTTGGAGCGGAGCACCGGCATGCCCTTGCCCTTGAGGCGCACGCGCTGCCCCGGCTGGGTGCCGGCCGGCACCTTGACCTTGGCTCGCGCATTATCAAGCGTTGGCACTTCGAACTCGCCCCCCAGCGCCGCCGTCGTCATGGCGATAGGGACACGCGCATAAAGATCGGCCCCGTCGCGCTGGAACAGGTCGTGCGGCTTGATTGAAATGAAGATGTAAAGATCGCCCGGCGGGCCACCGCGCAGCCCCGCTTCCCCTTCATTGGCCAGCCGGATGCGCGTGCCATCCTCGATCCCCTTGGGAATATCGACCGAAAGCTTGCGATTCTCCTCGCGCCGGCCCTGGCCACCGCAATCGGTGCAGGGCTGGTCCATCATCTGGCCGCGGCCCTGGCACACCGGGCAGGTCCGCTCGATGGTGAAAAAGCCCTGGGCAGCGCGCACCTTGCCATGGCCATTGCACTGCCGGCAGGTGTGGGTGCCGGTGCCCGGCTTGGCGCCCGAGCCATCGCAGGTGGTGCAGCCAACCAGGGTTGGCACATCGATCTCGACCGTGCGGCCGGTATAGGATTCCTCGAGCGAGATTTCGAGATTATAGCGCAAATCCGAGCCGCGCAGCTTGGCCGAGGCCCCGCCACCGCCGCGTCGGCCGCCCATGAAATCGCCAAAGATGTCTTCGAAGATATCCGACATCGAGGAGTTGAATTCGGGGCCAAAGCCCGCGCCTCCACGCCCACCGCCATTTTCAAACGCGGCATGGCCAAACCGGTCATAGGCGGCGCGCTTCTGGCCGTCCTTGAGCGTGTCATAGGCCTCGCTGATTTCCTTGAACTTGGCTTCCGCTTCGCTGTTGCCGGGGTTGCGGTCGGGATGATGCTGCATGGCCAGCTTGCGATAAGCACTCTTGAGTGCCGCATCGTCGGCTCCCTTGGCAACGCCAAGCACTTCGTAGAAATCTCGTTTGGCCAAGAAAATTGTCTCCAGACGCCGGGCTGCGGTACGGGCGTCGCGCGGGGAGCGCGCCAGCCCGGCACCGATGGGATTGGTTGGAACTGCCTCACAGATGGCGACGCTGCGCCGCCGGTGCAAGGGTGATTATCAAGGGTAGGGCACGCCAGCAACTCTTGGATTCACGTGAAACCCTGTTGCCCCGGCCCAAAAACAAAAAGGGCCCGGCCAAGCCGGACCCCTCTAGACCATTCTGAAGGCTTACGCCGACTTCTGGTTGTCGTCGTCGCGCACTTCCTCGAAGTCCGCATCGACCACGTCGTCATCGCCGTCGTCCGTGCCGGAGGCCTTGGCCTCGGCTTCCGCCTGCGATGCCTTGTACATGGCCTCGCCCAGCTTCATCGACGCTTCCGCCAGAGCCGCGGTCTTTTCCTTGATCGCTTCGGCATTGTCGCCTTCGATCACCGAGCGCAGATCGGCAAGAGCGGTTTCGATCGCCGTCTTGTCTTCGGCCGAAACCTTGTCGCCATATTCCTTGAGCGACTTTTCGGTCGAGTGGATCAGGCTTTCGCCCTGGTTCTTGGCTTCCACCGCTTCGCGCTTCTGCCGGTCGGCTTCGGCGTTCTGCTCGGCTTCCTTGACCATGGCTTCGATATCGGCGTCGCTGAGACCACCCGAAGCCTGGATGCGGATCTGCTGCTCCTTGCCGGTGCCCTTGTCCTTGGCCGAAACCTGCACGATGCCGTTGGCGTCGATGTCGAAGGTCACTTCGATCTGCGGCACGCCACGCGGTGCGGGGGGAATGCCGGTCAGGTCGAAATTGCCCAGCAGCTTGTTGTTGGCCGCCATTTCGCGCTCACCCTGGAACACCCGGATGGTCACGGCGCTCTGGCTGTCTTCGGCCGTCGAGAACACCTGGCTCTTCTTGGTCGGGATGGTGGTGTTGCGATCGATCAGGCGGGTGAACACGCCACCCAGGGTTTCAATGCCCAGTGACAGCGGGGTCACGTCGAGCAGCAGCACGTCCTTGACGTCGCCCTGCAGCACGCCGGCCTGGATCGCTGCGCCAAGCGCCACCACTTCGTCCGGGTTCACGCCCTTGTGGGGCTCCTTGCCGAACAGCTGCTTGACCACTTCCTGGACCTTGGGCATGCGGCTCATGCCGCCCACCAGCACCACTTCGTCGATCTGGGCTGCCGAAACCCCGGCATCCTTCATCGCCTGCTTGCAGGGGTCGATGGTCCGCTGGATCAGGTCTTCCACGAGAGTTTCGAGCTTGGAGCGCGTCAGCTTGAGCGTCAGGTGCTTGGGGCCCGAAGCGTCTGCCGTGATGAAGGGTAGGTTGATTTCGGTCTGGGTTGCGCTCGAAAGTTCAATTTTGGCCTTTTCGGCAGCTTCCTTGAGGCGCTGCAGGGCGAGCTTGTCATTGCGCAGGTCGATGCCCTGCTCTTTCTTGAACTCGTCGGCCAGATAATCCATCAGGCGGTTGTCGAAGTCCTCGCCACCCAGGAACGTGTCGCCATTGGTGGATTTCACTTCAAAGACGCCATCGCCGATCTCGAGGATCGACACGTCGAACGTGCCACCGCCAAGGTCATAAACGGCAATGGTGCCGCTGTTCTTCTTGTCGAGGCCATAGGCCAGCGCCGCTGCGGTGGGCTCGTTGATGATGCGCAGCACTTCAAGGCCGGCAATCTTGCCGGCATCCTTGGTGGCCTGGCGCTGCGAATCGTTGAAGTAGGCGGGAACCGTGATCACCGCCTGGGTGACGGTTTCACCGAGATAGGATTCGGCGGTTTCCTTCATCTTCTGCAGGATCATGGCCGAGACCTGCGAGGGCGAATATTTCTCGCCCGAGGCTTCCACCCAGGCGTCGCCATTGTCCGCCTTGACGATCTTGAAGGGCACCAGGTTCTTGTCCTTGGCCACAACCGCGTCATCGAAGCGGCGCCCGATCAGGCGCTTGACGGCAAACAGCGTGCCTTCGGGATTGGTCACCGCCTGCCGTTTGGCCGGCTGGCCAACCAAACGCTCGCCATCCTTGGAAAATGCCACCATGGAGGGGGTGGTACGCGCCCCTTCGGCGTTCTCAATCACCTTGGGATTGCTGCCGTCCATCACGGCGACGCAGCTATTGGTGGTGCCCAGGTCGATACCGATTACTTTAGCCATAACGTGCCTCTTTTTAAGCAAAACCCTTGATCGAAACCCCTCTTGAAAGCGGGTTTCCAGGGCCTTCGGAGCCGGGTTTCCTTGAATTGGGTGTGCTCATTGCTGAGCGTGAGGGGTATATAGGAGGGGGGCTGGAAGCGTTCAAGCAGAACAAAAGCGATTTGCCTGAACGAGGGGCCCTCCGGGGCCGCCATCGTGCCGGCCCGGCGCTGCTTGTGCCACCCGGCCGCGCTCGCGCCAAGTGGCTTTGCACGGCGGCCCATCCACAATAGAATCAAAGCCATGTTCGCTCCCGGCTCAGTGCTGCTCCACGACAATCTCGCGCCCGACGGCACCAATCTGCTGTTCACGGACCCGCACGCCATCCTTGTGGCCCATACCAGCGAGGAAGCCCGAGCCGCCCTGGCGGAACTGGAACGAGCCAAGCAGCAGGGCTTCTGGGCCGCCGGGTTTCTGAGCTATGAGCTCGGCTTTTTGTTTGAAGAGCGCCTCGAGCCCCTCCTGCCCGAGCGCTCGCCTTTTCCCCTGCTTTGGCTTGGCCTCTACAGCGCGCCCCAACGCTTGTCCGCCGGGGAAGTAGACCAACGCCTCGACAGCGCCATAGCCGGGCAGGGCGCAGAAGCCCTCGACCTCGTCCCCAGCCGGCCCTTTGCCGATTACGCCCCGGGCTTCGGGCAAGTGCAGCAATGGATCGGCGCCGGCGACACCTATCAGGTCAACCTCACCTTCAAGGCCCGCTTCCGCCTTGAAGGCCACCCCGCCGCGCTTTATCGCGATCTCGCGCGCAAGCAGCAGGTTGCCTATGGCGCGCTCATCAACACCGGCGAGCACTGGATCTTGTCGCGCTCGCCCGAACTTTTTGTCGCCAGCACCGGCGGCACGCTGTCCGCTCGCCCGATGAAGGGCACGCGGCGGCGCGCCGGCACCATTGCACAGGACGAAGCGGGCCGCGCGGCCCTCGCCGCCGATCCCAAGAACCGCGCCGAAAACCTGATGATCGTTGATCTCTTGCGCAACGATCTGTCCCGCATCAGCGCCGTCGGCTCGGTGCAGGTCACCGACCTCTTTTCGGTGCAAACCCTGCGCACGCTCCACACCATGACCTCGGGCATCACCGCGCAGCGCTTGCCCGATGTGTGCACCACCCAGCTGCTGGCCCAGCTCTTCCCCTGCGGCTCCATCACCGGGGCGCCAAAACTGCGGGCCATGGAAATCATCGCCGCGGTGGAGGCCGAACCGCGTGGGCTTTACACCGGCTCGATCGGCTATTTCGCCCCCAATGGGGACCTTACGCTCAACGTCGCGATCCGCACCGCTGTGATCGACGGGGAGGGGCAGGGGGAAATCGGCATCGGCGGGGGCATCGTTGCCGACTCGGTGGCCGAGGACGAATATGAGGAAGCACTGCTGAAAATGGCTTTTCTTGCGGACAAGAGCCCACCCATCTGCCTGATCGAAACCCTGCGCTGGACCAACACCACGAGCTTTTGGCTGCTCGAGCGCCATCTCGATCGCATCGCCGCTTCCGCGCAATATTTCAACATGCCGTTCGACCGCTACGCCGCAACAAGCCTCCTCACCGACATCGCTGCCGGCTGGAGCGAGCCGGCCATGCGGGTGCGCCTTACTCTCGACCAGGTGACGGGGCTCGGCCTGTCCGCCACCCCGTTGCCGGCCAACCCGGCGCTGTTCCGCTTCGCGGTTGCCGAGGAGCGGCTCGATTCCGGCTCGCTCTGGCTGGCGCATAAAACCACCAACCGCGCTTTTTACGACGAGCCGCGCCAGCGCGCCGCGGCCGCGCTTGGCGTCGACGAAGTCGTCTTTCTCAACGAGCGCGGCGAGCTGACCGAAGGCTCCATTACCTCCCTGTTCCTGCGCCAGGGCGGCGTGCTCCTCACCCCGCCGCTCGAGGCCGGCTTGCTGCCCGGCACCTTGCGTGCTGAACTGCTCGCAACCGGCGCAGCGAGGGAGGCGCGCCTGACCCTTGATGACCTGGCAAGCGCCGACGCCATTTATCTCGGTAATTCCGTGCGCGGCTTGCTCCGCGCCAGCTGGATTCACCGCCCAAGCAAGGATGCCACATGACCTTCGACATCACCCCGCATGACGTTCTGATCGTGGTGGATGTGCAAAATGATTTCCTGCCCGGCGGCAGCCTTGCCGTGCCCGGCGGTGACGAAATCGTGCCGCTGATCAACCAGCTGGCCCGCCGCTTTACCCATGTGGTGCTGACCCAGGACTGGCACCCCGCCGATCACATCTCCTTTGCCAGTCAGCATCCCGGCACCCAACCCTTCCAAACCATCGAGTTGCCCTATGGCACCCAGGTCCTGTGGCCCGACCATTGCGTTTGGGACACCCACGGCGCGCAGATTTCGGCCGATCTCGATATCCCCCATGCGCAGCTGACCATCCGCAAGGGCTATAACCGCGGCGTTGATTCCTATTCCGGCTTCCAGGAAGCCGACCGCCGCACCCGCACCGGCCTGGGCGGCTATCTCGCCGAACGGCGCCTCGCCAAGATCTATGTTGCGGGTCTCGCCACCGATTTCTGCGTCGCCTGGACCGCGCTCGATGCCGCCGAGGCGGGCCTCGATGTCAGCGTGATCGAAGACGCCAGCCGCGCCATCGACAGCAATGGTTCACTGCAACAAGCCTGGACCCAAATGCAGGACGCGGGCATCGGCCGCCTGATGAGCAGGGATATTTTAGGGTAGCGGGCCCTCCCCACTCCCTACAAACAAAAATCCCCGCCAAAGCGGGGATTTTCAGAACCGTACCTAAGCAATCAGGCTGATTTATCAACAGTTTCGGCGCCGTCTGCGGCGCGGGGGCCACCCTTGGCCACACCAACCATCGCCGGGCGCAGCACGCGATCGCCGATGGCAAAGCCGGTCTGCACCACCTGCACCACCGTCCCTTCGGGATGGCTGGGATCGGGCACTTCAAACATCGCCTGGTGCTTGTGCGGATCGAACTTCTGTCCTTCGGCTTCGATCGGCTTGACGCCATGCTTGGCCAGCAGGCGCTGCATTTCGCGCTCGGTCATCTCGATGCCCTCGATCAGGGACTTGGTCGTGGCATCGCCCGATTCGCGCGCTTCGGGCGGCAGCACCATCAGCGCCCGGCTCAGTGCATCGGTGGCCGAGAGCATGTCGCGGGCAAACCCGGAAATGGCATAGGAGCGCGTATCGGCAATATCGCGTTCCATGCGCTTGCGCAGGTTTTCCATCTCCGCTGCCGTGCGCAGCACCCGGTCCTTGAGCTCGGCATTCTCGGCGCGCAAGGCTTCCACGGGATCCACTTCGCTTTCCGGTACGGGCGTTTCGATCTCGAATTCTTCGCTGGGCGAGGTGTTTTCGTCGCTCATAAGGGCAAGCTTTCGCATTGGGAATGAATTTGCCCCCGATATCGGTCAATGCACCGGCTTTTTCAACCCTCCCTAGCCGCGCCCCTTGCGCGCCATCATCGAGGTGATGACATTGGCGGTATAGTCCACCACCGGCACGATACGGGCATAATTGAGCCGCGTCGGCCCGATAACCCCAAGCACGCCCACCACCTTGTCATTGGCGTCCTTGTAGGGGCTCAGGATCACCGAAGATCCCGAAAGGGAAAACAACTTGTTTTCCGAGCCGATAAAGATGCGCACGCCCTGGGCGTTTTCCGCATCTCCCAAGAGCTCCAGCAACCCGTCCTTGCTTTCGAGTTCGTCGAATAGCTGTCGCATGCGCGCCATGTCTTCGGACGCCATGGTGTCATTCAACAGATTGGCCCGGCCCCGCACGATCACCGTGGGCTGCGCCGCCGGCGATGGCTGGCTCAGTGTCGCGATCCCGGAATCAACCAGCTTTTGGGTCAGCTCGTCCAGTTCCGTCCGCTGCTCGGCGCGCTGCTCGCCCAGCGCCTTGCGCGCTTCCGCAATGGTGCGCCCCACCACATGATGGGCAAGGTAATTGCTGGCCTGTTGCAGCGCACTGGCGGTCAGGCCCGGGGGCAGGGGCAGGATGCGGTTTTCCACCTGCCCGTCCTCCCCCACCAGGATCGCCATCGCGCGAGCTTGGTCGAGCCGGACAAATTCGATGTGCTTGAGCACCATATCCGCTTTGGTCGCGATCACCACGCCCGCGCCCTGGCTTAGCCCCGACAGCAGCTGGCTGGCCTCGGCGAGGAGGTCTTCCACCTGCCCGCCCTGCGCGGTTTCGGCGATGTGCTGGGCAATGCGATTGCGCTCGCGCTCGTCGACGGCACCCACTTCCAGCATCGCATCAACGAAAAAGCGCAGGCCCTCCTGGGTGGGCGCGCGCCCGGCCGAAACATGGGGTGCGGCAATCAGCCCGAGATCCTCGAGATCGGCCATCACATTGCGCACCGAAGCGGGCGACAGGCCCAGTTGCAGCATGCGGCTCAGATCACGCGAACCCACCGGCTGGCCCGTGTCGAGATAGCGCTCCACGATGCGCCGGAAGATATCCTGGCTGCGCGTATTGAGGACGGCGAGAAAGTCTTCGGGTGGCTTGACCATCATATTCGTTCAAATTGTCGGCTTTAACCCTCCCCATTCATTTAGGGGCATTGCGGCCATTCGCCAAGCCAGCCTGGCTTGTGAGGACCTGCAGAGAGGGTTAAGAGGCGGTTAACTGTTTTTTACTGCCAAGGTGATTGCCTATGCGCCCTTCCGGACGCGAACCCAACCAGATGCGCGCGATTTCCATCGAGCGCAATGTTTCGCTGAAAGCCGAGGGATCCTGCCTTGTCTCGTTCGGCGATACCAAGGTTCTGGTGACCGCTTCGGTGGAAACCAATCTGCCGGGCTGGCTGCGCAACAAGGGCCAGGGCTGGGTCACTGCCGAATACGGCATGCTGCCCCGCGCCACCGGCTCGCGCACCCGCCGCGAAGCGACCGCCGGCAAGCAATCGGGCCGCACCCAGGAAATCCAGCGCCTCATCGGTCGCTCGCTGCGCGCCGTGGTGGATCTCCCCATGCTGGGCGAAAACCAGGTCACCCTCGATTGCGACGTACTCGAAGCCGATGGCGGTACCCGCACCGCCGCCATCACCGGCGCTTATATCGCGCTTGCCGATGCCATCCGCTGGATGGAGGAGCGCAAGCTTACCCGCGGTCCGGCCTTGCGCGATTCCGTGGCCGCCGTGTCCTGCGGCATCTATCGCGGCACCCCGGTGCTCGATCTCGATTATCTTGAAGATGTCGAAGCCCATACCGATGCCAATTTCGTTATGACCGGCTCGGGCAAGTTCGTGGAAATCCAGGGCACCGCCGAAGGCGCCCCGTTCAGCCGCGACGAGCTCGACCAGCTCATGGGCCTGGCCGAAACCGGCATCGCCGAACTCACCCGCCTTCAAACAGCAGCACTGCAAGCATGAACCTGTTTTTCGGCAAGAAAAGCGGCGCCGCCACGACTGCCCCCCAGGCAAGCGGCCGCAGCACGCCCGGCACCAATTGCCCCATCTGGCATGATGTGGCGCGCGCCCTTGATCAATCCGCCCGCGCCTCGGCCGGGCGCAGCAAGGCCCGGCAAGGATCCCCCAAATGACCGCCATTCCCCGTCTTCGCGCTGGTGACCGCCTCGTGCTGGCGTCGCACAATGCCGGCAAGCTGGCCGAATTCCGGGAATTGTTTGCCCCCTTCGGGCTCGAGCTGATCTCGGCCGCGCAGCTTGATCTGCCCGAGCCCGATGAAACCGGCACCAGTTTTGCCGAAAACGCCCGCATCAAGGCCCATGCCGCCGCGAGCGCCGCCAATATGCTGGCCCTGTCCGATGATTCCGGCCTGTGCGTGGATGCGCTGGGCGGCGATCCCGGCGTCTACACCGCCAATTGGGCCGGCCCCAACCGCGACTTTAATCACGGCATGAAGCGCGTCGAGGATGCCCTCCAGGCTGCCAATGCCACAACGCCAGCCCAGCGCCACGGCTCCTTCCGCGCCACGCTTTGCCTCGCCCATCCCGATGGCCGCGACGCCCTCTACGAGGGCCGCATCGATGGCACACTGGTCTGGCCGCCACGCGGCGATGTCGGCTTCGGCTTTGATCCCGTCTTCATGCCCGAAGGCTTCGACGTCACCTTTGGCGAAATGCCCTCGCGCGTCAAACATGGCTGGGCTCCGGGTCAGGAGGGTCTCTCCCACCGCGCCCGCGCCTTTGCCAAATTCGTCGAGGGCCAAATTGAGCAGGCTTGATCGCGTGCCCGCCAATCGCTGCCACGCCACCAACCCACATGAGGGGGCTGCCGCATGAGCCGTAACGACCTCTTTGGCGTTTATGTGCACTGGCCCTTTTGCGCGGCCAAGTGCCCCTACTGCGATTTCAATTCCCATGTGCATCGCGGCCCGCTCGATGAGCAGGCCTTTGTCGCCGCCTATCAGCGCGAGATTGCCCATACCGCCAGCCTCACTCCCGGCCGGGTCGTGCAGTCGATCTTTTTTGGCGGCGGCACGCCCTCGCTGATGAGCCCGTGGGCCGTCGGCACCATTCTCGATACCATCGCCGCCCATTGGACGGTCGAACCACGCGCCGAGATCACGCTCGAAGCCAATCCCACCAGCGTCGAAGTAGACCGCTTCAAGGGTTTTCGTTCCGCCGGCATCAACCGTGTCTCGCTCGGCGTGCAGTCCCTGCGCGACAAGCCGTTGGCTGACCTCGGCCGCCGCCACACCGTCGATGAAGCTATCGCTGCCGTGCGCATCGCCCAGTCGATCTTTGATCGCTCGAGCTTCGATCTGATCTATGCCCGCCCCGGTCAAACCCTCGAGGATTGGGAAGACGAGCTCAAGGAAGGCCTCTGGCTCGCGCGTGGCCATATCTCGCTCTACCAGCTCACCATCGAGCAGGGCACGCGCTATTTCGACCTGCATCGCGCCGGCAAGCTCATTATGCCCGATGAGGATCTGTCCGCCGATTTCTATGAGCTGACTCAGGAACTCACGGCCTCCGCCGGCCTGCCCGCCTATGAGATTTCCAACCACGCCCGCCCCGGCCAGGAAAGCCAGCACAACATGCTCTACTGGCGCTATGGCGAATATGCCGGCATCGGCCCCGGCGCGCATGGGCGCCTCTTGATCAACAACCAGCGCCACGCCACCGCCGCCGAAAAGCTGCCCTTCAAGTGGCAGGAAAAGGTGCTGGCGCAGGGCCATGGCCTCGTCACCGATGATGTGTTGACCTGGGAAGAGCAGGGCGACGAATTCCTCGTCATGGGCCTGCGCCTCAAGGAAGGCATATCGCCCCAGCGCTTCACCGCGCTGTCGGGGCGCCGCATCAGCCAGCGCCAGATCGAGGATCTCAAGGGCTATGGCTTTGTGGAAACCCTGCCCAACGGCAATATCCGCGTCACCGATCGCGGCTGGCCGGTGCTCGACGCCGTCGTTGCCGATCTTGCCGCTTAGCGATTGGGTGGCGCGCGCCTGCGTGCTAGCCTTGCGCCCATGAGTTCAGAGTTCTTCATCGCCGGCACCAAGCTCGAGGCCCCACCCCTGGCGCCCGGCCTTTACGTGGTTGCTACCCCCATCGGCAATCTGCGCGACATCACCATCCGCGCCCTTGAAACCCTCGCCGCCGCAGCCGCGGTACTGTGCGAGGACACCCGCATGTCCGCGCGCCTGCTCGATCATTACGGCATCAAGACCCGTCGCGTGGCGCTGCACGAACACAATGAACGCGCCAAGGCGGACGACATCGTTGCGCGCATCGCCGCCGGCGAAGCCCTGGCGCTGATTTCCGACGCCGGCACGCCCTTGCTTTCCGATCCCGGCTTTCCCCTGATCCGCGCCCTGGCCGCCGCCGACCTGCCGGTCTTTGCCGTCCCCGGCGCCTCAGCACTTCTTTCCGCTCTTGTCGTCGCGGGCCTGCCGACCGACGCCTTTGCCTTTCACGGCTTTTTGCCGGCCAAGGCGGGCGCTCGCGCCACCGCGCTTGCCGCCCTTTCGGTTTCACGTGAAACTCTGGTGTTCTACGAATCCCCGCGCCGCCTCGACGATACTTTGGTGGCTATGGCCGAAATTCTCGGTCCGGACCGGCAAGCGGCCGTCGCCCTCGAGCTCACCAAGCGCTTCGAACGCGTGCAGCGCGGCACTCTGGCCGAACTCGCTGAGAGCTTCGCCGAAGGCGATACCAAGGGCGAAGCCGTTATCGTTGTCGCCGGCGCGGCCGAAGCTCCGGCCCCCGACGCGGCCGATTGGCAGGCCGCGCTCCTTGCCGAAATGGCCGACCAGCCCCTCCGCGCCGCGGTTGACGCTGTCACCGCCCGCTTTGGGCTCAAGCGCAAGGAGGTCTATGATGCCGCCCTCGCCCTTAAAGCCACCGACTGAACCCAGCCGCGCCCGCCAGCGCGCCAACCGCGGGGGCGAACGCGCTGAAGCCCTGGCCGCGCTCTTTCTCCAGCTCAAGCTCTACCGCATTCTTGCCCGCCGCCACAAAACCCCGCTTGGCGAAATCGACTTGATCGCCCAGCGTTGGGGCACCACGGTCTTTGTTGAGGTCAAGGCGCGTGCTTCGAGAGCCCAGGAAGGCGAGGCGCTCACCCAGGTGAACCAGGCCCGCATCAGCCGCGCCGCCCACTACTGGCTCTCGCGCCACCCCGCCTATGCCCAAGCCAATCTGCGCTTTGACGTGATTTTCCTTGCGCCCTGGGCTTGGCCGCGCCATCACATCAACGCTTTCGACGCTTCCTAGGACCTCTGCATGTCACTCAAGATCGCCGTCCAGATGGACCCCATTGCCAGCATCAATCCCGCCGGCGACTCCACCTTTGCCATGATGCTCGAAGCTCAGGCGCGCGGCCATGCGCTGGTATATTATACACCCGACACGCTCGGCCTGCGCGGCACCACCGTTTCCGCCCTCGCCGCACCGGTCGAGGTCTTCGACAAGCCCAAGGGCGAGCACTTTAAGCTGGGGGCGTTCACGCGCATCGATCTGGGCGAGCAGGATGTGATCCTGATGCGCCAGGATCCGCCCTTCGACATGAGCTATACCACCATCACCCATATTCTCGAGCGGCTGCACCCGAAAACCTTCGTGGTCAATCCGCCCGCTGCGGTGCGCAATGCGCCCGAAAAGATCCTCGTCACCGATTTTCCCGAGCTGATGCCGCCCACCCTAGTGACGCGCGATCGCGAGATGATCCGCGCCTTCCGCCAGGAGCATGGCAACATCATCCTCAAGCCCCTTTACGGCAATGGCGGCGCCGGTGTCTTCTTCCTTCAGGAGGGCGACCATAACCTCGCCTCCCTGATCGAGCTGTTTGAGCTCAGCTTCCGCGAACCCTTCATGGTGCAGAAATATCTGCCCGATGTCCGCAAAGGCGACAAGCGCATCATCCTCATCGATGGCGAGCCCGTCGCAGGCCTCAACCGCATTCCCGCCGAAGGGGAATCGCGCTCCAACATGCATGTGGGTGGCCGCCCGGAACTGTCCGAACTCACCGCCCGCGAGCGCGAGATCTGCGCTGCCATCGGCCCCGCGCTCAAGGAGCGCGACATGATCTTTGTCGGTATCGACGTGATCGGCGACTACCTCACCGAGATCAATGTCACCTCGCCCACCGGCATTCGCGAGATCAAGCGCTTTGGCGGTCCCGATATTGCGGTGATGATCCTTGATGCCATCGAACGGCGCCGCCGCTGATCGTGCGACTTAACTTAAGGGCGGTGTGCTGATGCCGGTCGATACCTATCTGCTGGCGGTTACCACTTTTTTCGCCACCATCGGCCCCGCCGATCTGGCCGTGGTGTTCCTGGCGCTCACGCGCGACACCTCCTCGCCCGAGCGGCGCCGCCTGGCGCTTCGCGGGGTGCTGATCGGCGGATTGATCCTGCTCTTCTTCGCGCTCTTCGGCGAACCGCTCCTTGCGCTCTTCGGCATTACCTTGCCGGCACTGCGCACGGCCGGCGGCGTGCTGCTGCTCCTCATTGCCATCGACATGGTGTTCGCTCGCTCATCTGGCGGCACCTCCACTACCACCGAGGAAGATATCGAAGCGCGCGAGCGCGCCGACATTTCCGTCTTTCCTCTCGCCACCCCATTGATCGCCGGGCCCGGCGCCATCAGCGCCGTGATCCTGCTCATCGCTGGTTCGGAAGGCGATTACGTCAAGGACGCCGCGGTGATCGCGGGCCTGCTCACCATCTTGCTGCTGACCTATGTGATGCTGCGTCTCGCCATCCCCATCCAGCGCTTGCTGGGTGTCACCGGCGCCCATGTGGTGTCACGCGTGGTCGGCGTGCTGCTGTCGGCCCTGGCGGTGCAGTTCATCTTTGATGGCATTGCCTCGAGCGGCATCTTCCGCCCCTTGGCCAGCTAATCCCGCGGCGCCCCTTCTTTGGGCGCTCGCGCCCGCGGCGCCCCTTCTTTGGGCGCTCGCGCCCGTGGCGCCGATTCAGGCGCTCGCGCTGCTGGCCCCCGTTGCAGCCCCCAACAACAAAAAAGCGACCGGCCTTGTGCCAGTCGCTCATTCGCATTTGCTCGGCATGCTTACTTCTTGCCGGTATTGCCGGTGCTGCCGCTACCAAGGCCCGTGATCGGCTTTGCTGTTTCCAGCTTGTCCTTTTTGGGCTTCTTGGCTTCCTTGTTGCTGCGCATCTGACCTTTAGCCATGGCTGTTCTCCTCTGCGCCGGGCTGAGCCCGGAAGACGGGCTGGAATCTAGTCCTCGCCACCGCGGCTGACAAGTGACGGCGCCCTATTTGTAGACGCGGCACCGGCCAGTGGGGGCAAGGGCGGCAAATGAGCGTGGATCGCAGCCCGTCATCAGGAAATTGATCCAGTCATTCCGATCACCGTAAAAGGCGTTGCGGTCCACTTCACCTCGGATGCCGGGCACGACGCCAGTCTGCGTCCACTGCCAGAACGTCCAGCCGCGGTTACGATAGCGCTCATGCGGCTCGGCAGCCGTGGAGCGCAACCAGAACGCATTGGGGAAGTACTCCCCATCCAGCACGTCGCGGTGGAAGTTCATGTCGGTATAGATGATGGGCAGCTTGCCGGTATGGGCTTCCATTGCCGCCAGCATCACCCGGATCTTTTCCAGCGCATCGGCCCGCGATGGCTTCACCTTGCACGAGGAATGATTGTTCCACTCCAGATCCAGAACGGGCGGCAGCGCGTCAGGATCATTGGGCACATTGGCGATGAACCACTGCGCCTGCTCGGAGGCGAGCGAACACCAGGTCATGAAGTGGTAGGCGCCGCGCGGCATGCCCGCATCGCGTGCGGCCGCCCAGTTCCGGCGGAAGTTCGGATCGATGTAATCCTTTCCTTCCGTAGCCTTCATGAACACAAAGGCGATGCCCGAGCGCAGCGCCGTCGAAAAGTCGATATGGGATTGGTAGCGCGCCACATCGATCCCCTGGATCGGCATTTTGCGCGCCCGGTCCACTCCGGCATGAGGCCGGTTGTCCCCGTCGATCGGGCCATAAAGTCCACCGCCGCTCGCGCACGCGGCAAGCAGCACCACCATTGCCGCCATTGCGGCGCCCTTGAGCATGGAAGAAAAACGGCGCGCGCAGACTGGGGGCATGAATATACTCGTGTACGACCAGGCGAGCCTTTCATTCAACATGGCGCGGTTAAGGGAAGCTTGCGTTAACTCCAATCCGGCGCCTCGTGGTTAACCCCTATTTAATGTTCGCCGAACGTTCTTGTTGGAGCGGCAGTGCTCTGCTAGCCTCCTCCTGTTCTGGGGGAATGGCGTACATGGTAACCCGGGTTGCGACTGTGGCTTTTCAGGGCATCGAGGCGGTGCCGGTCGATGTCCAGGTGCAGATTGCGCCAGGCCTGCCCAAGTTTCTCATGGTCGGTTTGCCCGATAAGGCGGTCAAGGAATCGAGCGAACGGGTTTACGCTGCGCTGCTCGCTTCGGGGCTGAGCCTGCCGCCCAAGCGCATCACCGTTAATCTCGCTCCCGCCGACCTGCCCAAGGAAGGCAGCCATTATGATTTGCCCATCGCCCTGGGGCTGATGGCCGCGATCGGCGCCATTCCGCAGGATGCGCTGGAAGGTTTCCTTGCCCTGGGCGAACTGGGGCTCGATGGCCGCCTCGCTCCCGTAAATGGCATCCTGCCTGCTGCTATTGCCGCTGGTGCCCGCGACCTTGGCATCATCTGCCCCGAAGCCTGCGGCCCCGAAGCCGCTTGGGCCGGGGAAGACATCGACATCGTCGCTGCCGAAAGTCTTTTGGCCTTGGTCAATCACCTGACCGGCCATCAGCGCGCCCCGCGGCCACTGCCGCGCAAGCACCAGACCAATGGCGGCCTGCCAGATTTGAGCGAAGTGCGCGGGCAACTCGTCGCCCGCCGCGCCCTCGAAGTCGCCGCCGCCGGCGGCCACAACCTCCTGATGTTGTGTGCACAAATGTCTCACCTATAGCATGCCCACTATTTCTGCGTACCGGTGGGCCCGCTGCTGGGTTTGACAACCAATACCGTGCCGAGATCGACCAGTGGCGGTCTGACTACGGTCGATCTCATGCGACTGCTAGCGCGTCGTGAGCAGACGGTCGAACGCCTGGATCGACACATCGTCTGGGGTATGGCAAAGCTTCCTGTAAAAATGGGGGGACGCAGATGGACATGCTCGAAGTCGATTTGGAATATTGCTATGGAATAAAGTCGCTGAAGGCATCATTTGACTTCAGCAAGAAGTCTAAAGCTTATGCTATTTATGCCCCAAACGGCGCCATGAAGACATCGTTCGCGAAAACATTCCAAGATGTTGCGAATGGCACTGCTTCGGGAGACCGCATTTTCCCTGCGCGAATTGGAAAACGTTCGATAAAGGACGAGACGGGGAATCAAATTGGTGCGGACAGTGTTCTAGTCGTTCAGCCGTATGATGAAGTCTTTGGCCACACGGAGAAGACTTCAACACTACTCGTCAATTCTGTCTTGCGCCTTGAGTACGAGCAGTTGCACTTGGAGACCGAGGAGGCCAAAGACACTCTCCTGAAGGCCCTCAAGAAGCAGTCGGGATCCAAAAAAGATTTGGAAAAGGAAATCTCTCGGACCTTCACGACGAGTGATAATCAGTTTTTCAAAGCACTCTTGAGGATCGATGAAGAGCTGAAAGAACAGAAAGAGGCGCCGTTTGCCGATCTGAAGTACGATATTATCTTCGATGAAAAGGCGATTGAGTTCCTCGCAACGCCTGACGTCAATTCAGTGATCAAGGAATATATCGAAAAATACAATGAGCTCCTGGCAGCCTCTATCTATTTCAAAAAAGGTGTTTTTAATTACTACAACGCTGGGACGATTGCTAAGAGCTTGGCCGATAACGGCTTCTTCAAAGCGAAGCACTCGATCCGGCTACACTCGGACGCGCCGAAGGAAATCACTACACGTGAAGAATTGGAGGAGTTGATTGCGAGGGAAAAGGAGGCGATCACCGAAGACGCTGAGCTTCGCAAAAGGTTTTCCGAAATTGAAAATCTGCTCCAAAAGAATGCCGGCATGCGCACCTTCGATGCCTACCTTTCGGAACATGAGGACATCCTGCCCTTCCTTGAGAACATGGCAGGGTTCCGCGAGGAGGTCTGGAAGTCTTACCTGAAGACTCACGTCGACAAGTACGCCGACCTGGTCGAAAAGTATCGGGCTGCCCAAAAGCGGCGCGCGGAAATTGAAGTCGAAGCAGGTAAGGAACGGACGCAGTGGGAAGAGGTTATCGAGATCTTCAACGACCGCTTCTTCGTCCCCTTCAAGCTAACGGCTAAGAACCGAACCGAGGTCGTGCTGGGGCAAGAGCCTATGCTTAGCCTCGGCTTCACATTCGAGGATGGTGCGGACTCGGCAAGCATCGACCGCCCTGCGCTGATGGCTGCACTGAGCACCGGCGAGAAGAAGGCCCTCTATATTCTCAACATCATCTTTGAGATCCAGGCGCGGCAAAAGGCCGGCATCAAGACGCTAGTGATCGTTGACGACATCGCGGACTCGTTCGACTACAAAAACAAATACGCGATCATTCAGTACCTCAAGGATGTCGCTGATGGCGACAATTTCCGACAGGTCATCCTGACGCACAACTTCGACTTTTTCCGGACGGTGAAAGGAAGGTTCGTCGGCTATGGAAACTGCCTGATGGTGGCCAAGAGCGCCACTGGCATCACCCTCAACAAGGCCATCGGCATCGACAATGTCTTCATCAATGACTGGAAGAAAAACTTCTTCTCAGACGACAAAAAGCGCATTGGCTCGATTCCGTTCATGCGCAACTTGCTGGAATTCACTAGGGGTGAGCAGCACGCCGATTACATTCGTCTGACGTCACTTTTGCACTGGAAAGCAGACTCACAAAGCATGACGCAGGATGACCTCTGCGGCATCTACAATGACCTTTTTGGTGGGACGGAGAAACCTGCCAACGGCGCGACATCGGTGACTGACGCCATCTTTCAGGCGGCAGAAGACTGCTTGGTGGCAGGTGTCGGCGCGAACTTCGAGAATAAGATTGTTCTCTCAATCGCAATCCGCCTGAAGGCGGAGCAGTACATGGTGGGCAAGATCGCTGACTCTGCGTTTGTGGACGCCATTACCTTCAACCAAACACCGGTCTTGTTGAGCAGGTTTAGGAACGATTTTCCCGGCCACTCAGCGGGCCCGATCCTCGATCGTGTGATGTTGATGACGCCCGAAAACATCCATCTCAACGCTTTCATGTACGAGCCGATCATGGATATGTCGGACGAACACCTCCGCAAGCTCTACGCTGAGGTGAAGGCGCTGTCCTGAAGTCACGCATCCGCCGCCTGGCATTGTCGGGCGGCGTCTAGCGCGACAGCTTACTATCGAGACCTGCCGCGATCTGTCCGCGTACATCCTGCCCATTCACCTGCTTCTCGACCATTAAAAACACGCCCTTGCCTTGACTTGCCCTTTCCCATAGTGCGCCGATGGCCCGCTTCTCGTCGGTGTCGGCAGCGTCGATAAGGTGGGCACCCTTGTATTCGACGACGAGGATCCGGCCATCTTTCAACTCGGCCGCGAAGTCGGGATAGAAACGCCCGGAAGCGGTGGGTAGCCAAAACGCGCTTGGATGGCGGGCGACGTTCCTGATCCAGTGCTTGACGGCGCCGGTGGCGTCCAGGGCCTTGGCGCAATCGAGTTCCTCGCCTTCATCGGCACCGTCAAAAAACGGCACCTCGGCGGTAAAATGCTTGTTGAACCGGTAGTTGCCTCGATAGCGCCGGACATCGGCGAACATGTCGTCGGCGAAAACGAAACCGGTATCGAACGAGATTTCCGGCTTGGCTTCCGGGGCGAACAGCGAGCGCTGATAGACGCCCTGGCGTTCCTGGGCCCGGATGGCGGCGATACGATCCTTGATCTTGCGAGCGAGAACGTACTTGCAGGCCATCAGGACTGACAGGGGCAGGTTGCGCGGGCCCGTCAGGTAGTTGACCACGTCGGTCAGCCAGCGCACGAGGTCCCCTTGGCCGATGAACTTGTCGCGTACCTGCCGATCAAGGAACAAAACCAGCGCCTGCTCGCTCCACCCTTCTACGGGAATATCGAGCAGGAGCTGCGCGCTCTGGTCACTATGGCGCACGAAGAGGGATTGCCCATCGATATCGATCTCGAAGGTGTCGGCGGTTTCCTGGATGGCGAATTCACCCGCCTCCATCCGGGCGGAATGGTTCGCCAGCGACCAGTCGTGATCTTCCATGAGCACGTCAATGTCGGCCAGCTCAAGCTCGCCCTGGACCCATGTCATCAGCGCCGGAACGGTGAAACGCTCGCCGCGTTCGGCAGCCGATGCGTCCCCTAGGTTGGCCGATTCGTATTCGGCAACCTTCTCCCGCAGCGCACCGGCTTCGGCTGGCGGCAAAGCTTCATAGACCACCGCCTTTTCGCTGGCCTTGAGGAACCCGGTGATTTTGACCTGGGAGGCGCCCGCTGCCGTTGTGGTGACGGTGATTTTTCCGGGCGCAGCAGCCTGGATGGCGCGCAAGGCAGCGGAGTCAGCGCTGACCGTCACGGTTACGCTGGGCTTGGCACGACGTGCCTGGCCGAACAGACCGTCCTCGAGGTCGAGCTGTTGCGGGATGATATTGGCCTCGGCCTCGGTTTCCTCAAAGCCCATGCTGACCAGACGGTCTCGGAGGGCGTGGGCGGCTTCGGCAAACGATCTGGACGTGAGATGCGCGTAGGCTCGGTTGAGGGCTGGAGCGGCTCGCCTGCGGGCATAGGGCATCCGTAGCACCCGGCCCAGCAGCTGCTCGGCGTCGGTGGCGCTGGCGATGTTAGCCACCGAACAGAAGACGTAGGCAAATGAACAGTCCCACCCCTCCTTAAGGGCTTGCACGGTGATGATGAAGTCGATTTCACAGGCGGGATCGAACAGGTTGATTCCGTCCAGGTCGCGCTGGTCGCCCGTCGCCACGGCGATACGGTTGGCGGCGATGCCTTCGGTCTCGGTCAGGTGCTGCCTCAGCACCTCGACGGTGACGTCCTGGTCGCGGTTCTGGGCCTGAAACAGAACGATGGGGCGAATATACTCGCGGTCGGTCGTGGCCACTTCGGCCAATTCGGCCCGCTTGGCGATAGCGCCCGTCACAGCACCCTGCCAGGTCTGGTGCTCGGCCAGCATCACCGGCAACTTTATCATCTCCTCATCCTTGAGTTCCTGTGCGGAGACGGAATGGAGAATGTTCGAGTTCGGCTGCGGGGTGGCGGTGAATTCCACGATGGCGGTGGGGTTAACCCGGGCTTGCATATCGCGCGACAAGCCCGTGACGGCGGTATGGGCCTCATCGACGATCATGAGGGGGCGATGCAGGTGCAGCAGGTTGGCGAAGGAAAACTTGATGGTCCCCGCGCCGGGCTTCCCGTCCTCGATTACCTCCAGCCCCGGAGCCCTGGCAGGGACGCTGGTGAAATGGGGCTCCAGCATTTCGTGATGGGCATAGACCTTTCGGCCTTCGGTGTTGTTGACCCTTAGCGTCTGGATGGTGGCGACGACGACGACACAGTTCGATTTCAGGTCATGCGGCAGGATCTGGGTAAAGTCGCCGATATCGAACACCCTGACCCGACCGGAAAATGCCGTGTCTAGCGCTGCTCGATAGGCATGACGCGGATTCTTGAGCGCATCGACCGTTTGCTGCCGGATCGTGGTGGTGGGCACCAACCACAGCACCAGCGGAAAGTCTTTCTCGATCCATGCCGTCTTCGCCACGTTGACGGCGTGGGCTGCCAGCAACGTTTTGCCGCCGCCGGTCGGCAGCCGCAGACATACATAGGGAGTCTCGGGCATTTCGTTGAGGGGACGGTATCGCCCAGCGAAGCCGCGCAGTCGCCGGGCCTGGTCGGGCTGGGCCACGATGGCGTTATAGGCGGCTACAGGGCCGGTGATGCGGGCCTCGGCAAGAAACTGGCGCAGGGTATCCAGGGTGGCGGCTTGGTAGTTTTTGAGTTCCATCAGGCGTGCGCCTTCACATCATAAGGGGTCTGCTTGAAGGTGATGCCGAATTTCTCCAGCGTTGCCGGTGACAGGGCCGAACGCTCCCCATAGACGGACATCGGTCCCGCAAATCCCTCCGGGAGGGCGGCGCGGACAATCGCCAGCGTCCCGCGGGTCAACACGTTGCCGCCACTGGCCGACTTGTCGCCGAGGATGCCGTTATAGAGCAGAGCAACCGCTCTCCCATCATTTGTGCCCAGCACCGGCGATAGCGGCACCGGCGCGGTCCAGGGCGCGCGGGTCTCGGAAAACCAGATATGAGCGGCCAGCACGGGGAATTCTATGTCGGGACGTATCTGGCCGTTATCGTCAAACACCGATGGCCCAAGCCGGTAGAAGCGGAAGCCACCACCACCCTGCCAGCTCTGGGACTCCGATATACCGCCCTGTTCACCGTGGATGACCTTGTTCAGGCGTGGGGCACAATGGGTGGCTGCATGGTCGCCCATTTCGATGCCGATGTATTTCCGGCCCATTTTGTGGGCAACGGCTGCCGTGGTGCCGGATCCAAGGAAGGAGTCCAGAACCAGATCACCCGGGTTGGTGGCGATCTGCAGCACGCGCTCGATCAGACGTTCAGGCTTTGGGGTGCCAAACGATACGTCGTCTGGGAATAGGGCCCGCATCTCGTTTTTTGAAGTTCGGTTACTTCCTACATCGTCCTTTGACCAAAGGGTGCGCGGGACCAGGTCGCTTACCTCGGTCAGGTATCTCTTGATGCTGGGTCGGGCGGTGCCATTGGGTCCCCACCAGATACGGCCATCGGCATCCAATTCCCTGATACGTTCTTCCGACACGCGCCAGAATCGCCCAGGAGGCGGGGAGAACATGCGTCCAGTTGGACCGGTGAGCGTGTAGGTCCCGCGCGAGTAGGGCTTATTGGCATAGGGATCGCCGGGTAGCCACGGGCCGCGCGCATCATCATCGGGGTTACGGTAGATGGAGTTGGCTTCGGTCGTTCTTGTCAGCCTTTTCGGAGACCATTCCGGATTTCTGGAATAGACAAATATGTAGTCGTGGTCGCTAGAAAACTGACGGGCCGAATTTCTTGGCGAATCGGCCTTTTGCCAGATGACAGTGTCAACGAATGTCCCGCGCCCGAACACCTCGTCCATCATGACCTTGAGGTAATGCCCCTCGTTGTCATCGATGCTGACCCAGATGGACCCGGCAACGGGGTCAAGCAGGTCCCGCAATAACTCCAGTCTCGGCCACATCATCGCCAGCCAGCGGCTGTGTTCCAGATTGTCGTCGTAGTGCTCGAAGGCCGACTTCGTGTTGTAAGGCGGGTCGATGTAGATGCACTTCACCTGGCCGGCATAGAACGGCAGCAGCGCCTTGAGCGCATCCAGGTTGTCGCCCTGGATCAGCATGTTGCCGGTGTCACGGTCGCCATGGCCGAGTTCGGGCACTTCCTCCAGCAGGCGATACGGCACCTTCTCGGTGGCACGGATATCGTCGTCGCGGGTCAACCAGCGAAGTGTCGGCATTCAGGCATCCATTCGTTCACGCTTCGGCACCAGAGAACCGCAGCCCACTGTGGCCGTGGCTCGATACCCCAAGATGCGACCTATGCGTCACCTTAATAGTCTATGCCAAGCCTCGGCAGCTTCACGGTCAGCGTGGAACAGACACCAGCAGTGGATAGAGCAGGTGACCCGTTAAGATAGCTCCATCCAAAATTCTCTCCCATAGCCAGGAGGAACAACATCATAGATGTCCCCGTCCATAACCTCCTGCGACCACAGGAGCAGCTCTTCCGCATCTGAGGCCCGGCAGTCCTCTGTGACGTGGTGGGAAACGATCCTTGCACCCGGAAAGATAGCGAGGACGGCCATGACCAACGGGTCACTACTCGAGACAGCGAGGGAGTCCTGCTCCACTGGAAGTGAAGGAATAGAATTGGCCGATGCGACAACAGCCATGTCCATCCGCGATTCCAAGTCTGCGGATGTCGCCGCTGCAACCGACGAAGCATTGGATAAACAGGCGCGGGCGTCGGTCTTCATGGCGACAGGTAATGCTGGCCTGGCGGTGCTGTTGTCGGGGGTACCCCCTGGCAACATTGTAGATGTGGCCCGCTCATGGGACTGTGAATTAACCACTTCAGGGCTTGCAGGCCTGCTGGCGGGACTGCTGGGTGGCGTGTCGGCTGCGGAGATGTTCTCCAGTCCGGCGGATCGGCCTATCGATCCCGTCGATGGGACTGGCTTTTGTTTTCTCGGGGCGTCCGCAGTAGCGGCTACCTTGCCCCAACGAGCGAATTCCTTGCTCGCCAGTTCACCCGTCACGTCGTTCTTCAACTCGGTCAGCCGCCACTCAACCGCCAGGCGTTTCTGATCGAAGGTATGACTTTTCTCGCGGACGATGAAGCCGTGTTCCTCAAGCTCCTTGAAGTACCGGCTGGCGGAACTTTTGCCCAAGCCGAGGGCCGTTCCAGCGTCCCTGGCACTAAACGCCAGAGCGCCGTTGTTCTTGCCATTGAACCGTGCCTTGAGCTCAACATACAGAGCACGCGCCGTTGGCGTGAGGTCCTGCCAGGCGGGCGACTGTATCATCCATCGATATATCTGCACGAACGGGATCGTGCTGCGACCGCCCTTACCCATACGCTTGCTCATGCGCTATCCCATGTTCGGAGCCGATCCACGACGGTGGGAATCGGTCTGTACGGACATGTTCGAATCAGACGGGCCAAACGACCAGAGGATTCGGCAGGGCAAGATAGAAAATCGTGATGCGAGCCGTCCGGGAGTTTTCGGCGTCGCGGAGGGCAAGTGCCGCCAGAGGTCTTACGTCTCGAGCGGCAAGCCCCAGATGTCGCGGGCCAGCGGGTTCAGGAGATACCGGCGCCGGTCAAGCTGGCGACCGACCGACTGCACGAAGCTCGGGCCGCCGTAAGCCAGGCGTGGATAGTAGTGGATGACGCGCCTGGTGGTTCTGACCTGGTCAATCGTCGCGCGCGCTGCGCTGGCCCGGTGCTCGGTCTGGGCTCTCTGTACTTCCCCGGCTGCTCGATGGGCCCGCTCCGCCCGATCAACGCTGGCCTTTGCCGCCAGCCATCCGCGTTCCGCTGCCACCAGTTGACCCATGACTTGGGCCAAGGTCTTCGCGGCCTCGACGCTGGCGGTGTCGCCGGCACCACCATCACGGCCAAACAGGCGTGCCATCACGCCCGGCGGTTTAGGATCGGGCAGCGCCTCTAGGGCTCGGCGCTCCCTCCATAAAGCCTCCAGCCTGGCGCCGGTCGCCTGCTCCTGGGAAATCGCCGCGTCCAGTGCGGCCCGCGATGGCGACGGGGCGTTTTGCAACTTCCCCAGCTCGGCTTGGGCAGCCCGTTCCAACCCGTCGAGATGGCTATGAGCCCGGGCTGCAAACGGCTGCCCAATATCTATACGATGAAGTTGTACGAGGGCCTTGGCGGCGCTGCCGAATGCGGCGATTAGTCCTCGGTCATCACGCGGCGCAACGTCGCCGCGATACCCGGTTCCTCCAGGCGCCGATGCAGCGCCGCTACCGACTTCTGGGTCTCGTCCACGCCGTTGACGATCATCCCCAGCAGTCCGATTACCGTGTTGAGGAAACTGGCCTGTTCCCCCTCCAGCGGCACCGCCACGGTTTTCGCCAGCGCCAGGATAGTCTCGATGTCGGCCTTGATCTTGGCGGTGTCGTTGAGGATTGTCTGTGCTGCGCTCGGTGGCGTTGTCGTCATGCCTTGTCTCCATTTTTCGTGTGAATTCGTCGCGCCGTGCCCGGACCAACCGATGGCCAGACCCGAGAAACACGCCCTCGGTCGTGCGGATGACCCACACGTTTTCCTTGTTGCCAGGCGCTACGGTCATCCCGTGCTCGGCCAACGCCTCGGCAAAATCGTCTCCGGACGAGCTGGCGATCCAGGCGGCCACGACATGCGCCTTCAACAGGGCAAGGTCCGCGCCCTGCCGCTTGGCCGCCTGGTGCTCGGTCGTCGTGAAGGCTTCGCGTGGCCGCCTGCCGGTTGGTAGGGCCTCGGCCACCTTATCCGCCACCGCATGATCGCCGGCGGCCCGTAGGGCGGCGATGACGGCCTTGCCGTGTTTGCCCGGCACGATGGGATGGCCGAAAGCCACCTCCAGGCAGCGGGCAATTTTTTCATGCCTGGCGTGGCCATGGGCACTGGAAAGAACGCGGCCCGTGCGGGGATCGACCTCGGGGAGCACGACGTGCCAGTGCCGGTCGCTGACCCCATCAACGGCCCGTGCCTTCTGGTGCTCGACGATGAACGCTGCAGCCGGATTGAAACCGAATTCGGTGGCGAGCCCGTCAACGCATTTCCGGAACTGATCGCGATCGATACCGAACTCGGGGGAGATAATGAAGTGCCGGACGGCATAGACCCTGCCAAATTTCTGGGCATCGGCCACCGCATCATTGAGGTCGGCAGCGGTGCCCTGGATGACGGCGATGCTTTCGTTATCGCTGCCGTTCAGAAGATGCCGGGCTAGCGCTCGGGCCCCGGAGCTTGAGCGGATGCGGTTGGCCTTGATCATCATCGGCCAAGCAGCCGCTGGGCATCGTGATGAGCCTGACGAAGGTCGGCCTTCACGCGGTCTGCCTCCTCGTCGGTCCGGCCCCATTCTTCCACAAGCTGGCCGATAGCGTTGATCCGGCGACGCAGTGCGGCCACCTGGATAGACTCGATTTCGCCAACTGGCTCCGGCTGGTTCATCACCGCCTTCATACCTTTGCGCAGCAGGCTTGAAATCGACGTTCCCACCTTGTCGGCGTATTGGATGAGAGCGGCCTTCTCGGCGGTAGTGACACGAAATTCCAAACGGTCATCACAAGACATCTGCTTCTCCTTAGGGGTGCACGGGGGTCTCCCCCTGCGAAGCTGTCCGTGCAACGGACATGGCTGGCACTACTGATCCTGTTCTTGTTTAGGATTGTCCGGGCGAGCGAATTTCACCAGAGACGTGTCCGGACAAATCGCTAAGGAAAGATTCTGGATCCACTGAGCGAGCGAATTGGCGACCGGACCGGAGACACCGTATCGCAGGTCTGATTGCCGGTTCGCGGGCCGGGATAGCTGGCTTCTAACAAAGGACCACAGCAAGAAATTCAGAGCTGGAAGGACCCTTGACGTTTCTCAAGCTTGATGATGATCGATGCATAGCCACGGATCCTGGCGGCGTCATATGAACGTGCTGTGCAATGGCGCACGAAGTACGATGGCCTCAAGCATATTAGCGGAAGCTATGCCATCAGCTCGGCTCGAACATCGACCCTAGTGTCCGCCGAAGTAAAACTGCCCTTCGCCACCACCCATGAGAACGACGGTGCCCCCACTCGGTTGGATCACTATCTTCTCGACCATTCCCCGGAGCCTTTGAGAAACGGCTGCCCTTACCGCCGGCAGTTCATCGTCGCTGGAATCGCGTAGTTGCTTTTGAAGCGCCATAAACTGGTTTGGGATATCGCCACTGGTTGTGCCGTTGTAAGCTGCGATTTGAGTATCCAATGCCGCTACGTCGGCTTCACAACGGTGAATTTCAGCGCCTAGGGCTGCAACTCTGCTAGCTACGGCTGCACCGTTTCCGCCTGCCTCGACCAATTCGACCAGGTTCGCCTGCCTTGCTTTTAAATCCGACAGCTGGGTCATCGCGGTCTGCCGTTGACCGGCAACTAATGCCTTCTGGTCGCTATTCGACAAAATCAGGTCTGCCATCCGATCCGAGACAGCTGCGAAGGTCAGCAGTTCGACCATATGATAAGGGTAGGTGCTCCTCTCGCTACATCCACCAGAAGCATTGGCTTTCCCGCAGATAAGTTTTGGCCCGGAAGACCTCTTACCCTTGTCGACAATAACCAGATTCTCTTTACACCGATGGCATTTAGCCATTCCACGAAGAAGGTTGCGGTGGCCCTTGCTCGGTCGTCCTTGACTATTATTTCTCAATCCAGCAGCAGCTTTAGCTTGAAAAAAAACGGCCTCGTCTATGACGGCTGGGTAATAGTTTTCCAGGGGCGTGGCTCCAACCCCGGTGCCCCCCGCAAGTTTCGACAGCGGTTGAAACCTACCGAAGGTAGCCGGGTTTCCCAGAATCTTCTGGATATAGCTGTCGTGCCAATACTTACCCTTTTTACCCCCTCTGCCCCACGGCTCTACCCCAGCTTCATTTAGCTTACTGGCAATAGACCGCCTACCAATGCCCGCTATAGTATCTGCAAAGATGGTTTTGACTATCGCCGCCCGTTCGGGGACAAGTACGTAGTGTCCACTCTTGGGCCCGCCTCGCAGTTCAATCCATGCGGGTGCCGTGGCCGTCATCGCTTGGCCCGTTTCCGCTGCGAGTTGCCGTTTTGCTTGCCAAGCCTCGCTAACACGGTGCCCCTTTAGCCGCGACTCTTCGTGAGCACGGGCCATCTCCACTAAGCTGAACATTAGCGGCGTCCAGTCTACTGCAAGTTTCTCTGCGTTATATTCGTGCTTGTCGGATAGCGTCACAACCGTGATGCCAGCGTTGATCAGATCCAACAGGCGAGGAAATGCTGCAGTAACGGCCTGACGACTTATTCTATCTAGGCTTTCTACTAATAAGAAACTGCCCCGTGGAACCGTGCCATCCTCTACGAAATCCAGGAATTTTTTGAGCGCGCCGAACTGTGCATTCTTGCCGCGATACGCAGATTTCCCCAAGTCTCTGAGGGTGTCATCCAGCGTATGCCCCTCCTTGGAACACCATGAACGAGCAGCGCCAAGCTGCCGACGCAGGCTGTCACCTTTGGCTTGCTCAGGATTGGAAAACCGAATGTATGAGTACGCCTTTGCCATGCTCATAAGCGTGCTTCAACGTGACGCAATCGTCAACACATGATGCTGATGATCGGACCGCCCGGCGCCGGCAAGTCCATGCTCGCGGCCCGTCTGCCCTCCATCCTGCCTCCGCTCAATCCGCGCGAACTGCTCGATATCTCGATGATCCAGTCCATCGCGGGCGAACTGGCCGGGGGTGCCATTTCCGATCGTCGTCCCTTCCGTGCCCCGCACCATTCTGCGTCCATGGCGGCGTTGGTCGGCGGTGGCCTGCGCGTGCGGCCCGGCGAAGTCAGCCTTGCCCACAATGGGGTGCTGTTTCTCGACGAACTCGCCGAATTCGCGCCTCAGGTCCTCGATTCCCTGCGCCAGCCGCTTGAAGCGGGCGAAACCGTCATCGCCCGCGCCAATGCCCGCGTGTCCTATCCGTCGCGCGTCCAGCTGATTGCGGCGATGAACCCCTGCAAATGCGGTCTCGCCGGTACGCCCGGCCACACCTGCAAGCGCGGCGCCGCCTGCGCCAATGACTATCAGGCCCGCGTGTCCGGCCCCTTTCTTGACCGCATCGATATCCGCATCGACGTGCCCGCCGTCAGCGCCGCCGATCTGATCGCGCCCGCCGAACCCGCCGAAGCCTCCAGCGTAGTCGCCCACCGCGTCGAGCGCGCCCGCGAGCGCCAGCGCCAGCGCTTTCTCGAGCACGGCGCGCCCGGCATCTTCACCAATGCCGCCGCCGGTCCCACCCTGATTGAAACCGTGGTCAACCCCGATAGCGACAGCCGCAAGCTCCTGCTCCAGGCGGCCGAACGCTTCAACCTGTCCGCCCGCGCCTATCACCGCGTGCTCAAGGTCGCCCGCACCCTGGCCGACCTCGCCGGCGTGGACCGCGTCGCGCGCCCCCACATCGCCGAAGCCCTGAGCTACCGCGTCAACTTGGCCGCAGCCTGAGCGCGGACGATCGGTTAACCCAGCCCGGCTAATCTTGCGCGGGCAGGGGGCTCGCATGCAACGATCCGGTGTGCTGGTGGAATGGAATGACCGCCGCGGTTTTGGCTTCATCGACGGGGGTGATGGCAGCCGTTGTTTCGTGCATGTTTCGGCTATTGCCGGTCCAACGCGTCCCCAGGTGGGTGACCACCTCCGTTACCGGCTCGGCCCCGGCCGCGACGGCCGCCCGCAAGCCATGCAGGTTCAACTCGCTTCAGCCAAGCCTGCGCCAAGGGTCCCCCGAGCATCCATTCCATCTGCCGAGCCGGCAAGCTTGGGCTGGCGATCCGGTGCTGCAATCATTCTGGCCGCGCTGCTTGCCGTCGCCCTATTTCGGGGCTCTGTGCCACTGCCCCTTGGCGGCATCTACATACTCGCCAGCATTCTTGCCTTCTCCTTTTACCAGCACGACAAACAAGCGGCGAAGGCCGGGGAATGGCGCGTCAGTGAAGCCACGCTCCATGCACTCGATCTTGGTTGCGGCATTATCGGTGGCCTCCTGGCCCAGGAGCGGTTCCGCCACAAGACGCGCAAAGCGGGCTTTATTGCCTTCACCTTCGTGATCGCGGCCATGCACCTGCTCTGGTTGGGGGGCCTCGCCACGGGTCTGATCACCACCGCGGAACTGACCGACCTTTTGTCCCTATGGCCCTAGTGTTCCCACTTGGCTTCCCAATCGGGGTAATGCTCTTCCCAGAGCGCCTGCCATTCGCGCACCAGCGCCGCCCGCCTGCGGCCATAGCGCTGCTCGGTGAGCTCGAGCGCCAAAATCCGGTCGGTGCGGAAATTGCGGAACGCTTCGCGCAGGCAGCACCAGGCCGCCACCGTCTGCTTGCCCTCGAAAAACGCCACCTGCACCGGCCAGATCACCCGCTCGGTACGCTGGCCCGCTTCATCGGCATAGTTGATCCGCAGCGCCTTTTCGCAGCGCATCGCCATGCGCACGTCCCCAAGAATGGGCAGCGGCTCGCGCTCGCGCCAGAGCGCCACGGGCCACAGGCCCGTATCATTGATGCGGTCGCGCAGATCCTCGGGCGAGGCAGTGGCGATTTTCGCCAGCGCGTTCTTGGCCGCCAATCCCAGCCCGTCATCGGGCTGCGCCTGCACCCAGCGCGCGCCCAGCACCAGCGCTTCCAGCTCCTCGGGCGTGAACATCAGCGGGGGCAGGAAAAATCCGGGTTTTAGCATATAGCCGATCCCCGCTTCTCCCGCGATCGGCGCGCCCAGCCCGATAAGGGTCTGCACATCGCGATACAGCGTACGCACTGAAACGCCCTGCTCCTCGGCGAGCGCCGCAGCCGTAACCGGCCGGCGGTGCCGGCGCAGCGCATCCATGATCGAAAACAACCGCTCGGTCTTGTCCAGCTTGTGTTCTCCATCCCCGGCCCTCCCGCCTGCTGCGGAAAGGATGTTGCGCTTTGGCCCTGACAGCGCCTGTCAGGACGCCGCGACCTTTTGGTCGTCGGCCCCGCCGCGACCTCCTGGTCGTCGCCCCGCGGCGGGCCCTTGCTCGTCCGCTCCCGGCGAGCCCTTGCTCGTCCGCCCTGTTTATCGCCTAGCCGATCTCGATCTCGCACCAATGCCGGTAGGGCTTGTCGGACCCATGGATGATCGAGGGGAAATGCGGGTTGTGCAAGGCATCGGGGAACATCTGGTCCTCGAGACAAAACCCGGAATGCTTGGGATAGCGGCGACCGTTCAACCCGGGCACCGCCACATTGGTCATCACCCCGTTATAGAACTGCAGGCCCGGCCGGTCGCTCCACAGTTGGAGTGTCAACGCCCCGTCTGGCCCGCGCACGGTCGCGATGGGGTCGGCGAGGTCGCGGCCGGTGTCGAGCACGAGATTGATGTCGTAGTCGATGGGCGCGCTCGCTGCGTCGCGCAGGATGCGCCCGGCCCGCAGGTCATATTGCGTGCCGCGCGAAGGCAGGATGGCCCCAGTAGGGCACAGATCGGGGCCCAGCTGCGTATAGGCGCTCGAGGGGATCTGCACCCAATGGTCCAGCACCAGCGGGTCGGTGCCCAAATTCCAGTACTGGTGCTGCACGAGGCTGATCGGCGTGCGCCGGTCGGTTGTTGCCTCGAACTCGGTGCGCAGCCGATTGCCCACCAGCCGATAGGTCACGGCCAAATCAACATCGCCCGGATACCCCATTGCCCCGTCGGGGCTATGGAGGGTAAACCGCACGCTGGTGCCGGCACTGTCGACCTCGCCGGCCCAGACCTGGCGCCCCAGCCCTTCGGGCCCGCCATGCAGGTGAATATTGCCCTCATTGACCGGCAGGTCGTAGTGCTGCCCATCAAGATCAAAGGATGCGCCCACGATCCGGTTGGCCACCCGCCCCGTGATCGCGCCGAAATGCGGACTATGCTCGGGATAGGGCTCGAAGCTGTCGAATCCCAGCGCCACCGAGCGCAGGCCCCCCGCCACCGGCACCCGCCAGTCGCGCACCGCCCCGCCATAGCCGATAATGTCGATCTCGACCCCCTCATCGCTGCGCAGATGATATTGATCCACGCGCTTGCCGTTGAACTGGCCGAATTCGCTAACTGCTATGCTCATGCGCCTCTCCCTTTGCGCCCTGCTTTAGCCGGTTTGCGTTCACCCCTGCAACGGCGCACTTGACCAAACACTTGACCTAACCGGCTGCCCTCCGCAGTGTCTCGCCCGGTTTGGAGACAAGGGCAGTGAACGAGATCGGATCGAGGCGCCGGGCAACGGTTCATGATGTGGCGCGCGCCGCGGGCGTGTCGCTGGCCACGGTGGATCGCGTGCTCAACAATCGCCCCGGCGTGCGCCCCGTCACCGCGCAAAAGGTCGAAGCGGCAATGGTCGCTATCGGTTTCCAGCGCGATCTGTCCGCCTCGCTGCTGGCCCGCGGGCGCGATCTGCGCGTCGTTTTCCTCCTGCCCGCCGGCTCCAACGAATTCATGGGCAGCCTGGCCGGCGCGGTGGAGCGGCGCGCCCAATCCAGCGCGGGCGAGCGGCTGGCGCTCGAGCTGCGGCGCCTGCGCCCGCTTGATCCCGAAGGGCTCGCCCGCGCCCTTGACGGGCTCGAACCTGCCATCTGCGATTGCGCCGTGATCGTGGGCAGCGAAACGCCGTCTGTGCTCGCTGCCGTCGAGCGCGCCAGCCGCCGCGGCGTCGCGGTCGTCACCCTCGTGTCGGATCTGCCCAATTCCGCCCGCCGCCATTTCATCGGCATCGACAATCCCGCCGCCGGCCGCACCGCCGCCTCCCTCATGGGCCGGTTCTGCCCAAAGGGAGCCATCGGCGTCATCGCCGGCTCGCTCGCGCTGCGTGATCATCGCGACCGCCTCGATGGCTTTGGCGCCGTTCTCGCCCGCGAGTTCCCGGGCTTGCAACTGCTCGGACCGCTCGAAAGCCATGACGAGCCCGCCCAGGCAGAGGCGCTTGCCACCCGGCTTTTGGCCGACCATCCCGATCTCGCCGGCATCTACAATCTTGGCGCCGGCAATGCCGGGCTCGTGGCGGCGCTCGCCGCCTCCAAGCGCGCCCGCGCCGTCCGCGCCGTCCGCGTCATTGCTCATGAGCTGACGCCCGCCACCCGCGCCGGGCTTGATTCCGGTGTTATCGACGTCGTGCTGGATCAAAATCCCGATCACGAAATCCGCGAAGCGCTACGCGCGGCCCAGCAATGTGCCCTCGGCAGTGCCGCAGTCGTCACCACCGACCCCATTGAAATTGGGATATTCCTGCGCGACAATCTGCGCTAACACAGCAGCCGATCCAAAATTCGGCATCGCCCAAACGGGCAGGGGAGGGACTTTCGTGTTTTCACGCTTGCCAAATTGTGAGGTACGTTCCTCATGACCAACTTCCTTGGCATTGATATCGGCACCTCTGGCGTCAAGGTGATGCTGATCGATGCGGCCGGCCGTCCCATCGGCGATGCCACCGCGCCCTCGCCCGAGCCGACCCGTCCCCATGCCGGCTGGTCCGAACAGAACCCCGCCGATTGGTGGGCGGCAACGCAGGCCGCCCTTGATGGGCTGAGCCAAAGCCACGGGAGCGAGCTCGCCGCCGTGCGCGGCATTGGCTTGTCCGGTCACATGCATGGCGCCACGCTGCTGGGGGAAGACGATGTGGTTCTGCGCCCCTGCATTTTGTGGAATGACGGGCGCTCGGCCGCCGAATGCGCCGAAATGGAATCCGCGCTCCCCACCCTGCGCGACATTGCGGGCAATATCGCCATGCCCGGTTTCACCGCGCCCAAGATCGCCTGGGTGCGCAAGCATGAGCCCGAGGTCCATGCGCGCATCCGCAAGGTGCTGCTCCCCAAGGCCTATGTGCGCCTCTTGCTGACCGGCGACTATATCGAAGACATGAGCGATGCCTCGGGCACGCTCTGGCTCGATGTCGGGCGGCGCGACTGGTCCGACGAGCTGCTGGCCGTCACCGGCCTTGATCGTTCCCACATGCCGCGCCTCGTTGAAGGCTCCGCCCCCTCCGCCATCCTCAAGCGCGAGCTTGCTGCGCGCTGGGGCATGTCGGGCGATGTGGTGGTGGCCGGCGGCGCTGGCGACAATGCTGCCGCCGCTTGCGGCATCGGCGCCATTCGCCCCGGCGAAGGCTTTGTGTCGCTCGGCACCTCGGGCGTCCTGTTCGTATCCAACGACAAGTTCCGCCCCAACACCTCGGGCGCCGTGCATGCCTTTTGCCATGCCGTTCCCGACACCTGGCACCAGATGGGCGTGATCCTTTCGGCCACGGACTCCCTCAATTGGCTCGGGCACATCACCGGCCAAAAGCCGGCCGCCCTGGCCGGCGCTGCCGAAGCGGGTTTCACCGGTCCCGGCGAGGAGATTTTCCTGCCCTATCTCTCGGGTGAACGCACGCCCCACAACAATGCCGGCGCCCGCGGCTCCTTTGTCGGCCTTTCCCATCGCTCCGATCCCGCCCGGCTCGCCCAGGCGGTGATGGAAGGCGTTAGCTTTGCCGTGCGCGATTGCCAGCGTGTCCTTGAGGATGCCGGCACCCAGATCAACCGGCTGATCGCGGTGGGCGGCGGCAGCCGCTCGGCGCTCTGGCTCAAGCTGATCGCCACCAATCTCAACACCGAGATTGCCCTGCCTGAAGATGGCGATTTCGGCGGTGCGCTGGGCGCGGCCCGGCTCGGGCTCTGCGCGGCCACCGGCGCCAACCCCGCCGAGGTGATGACCATGCCCGCCATCAAGACCGTCATTGCACCCGACGCCCGTTTGTCGGCTGCCTATACCGAGCAATACCAGCGCTACCGCGCGCTTTATCCCGCCATCGAGGAGGCACGTTCGTGACTGATTTCTTCAAGGGCATTGCGCCCGTCAAATATGAAGGCCCGTCGAGCACCAATCCGCTCGCCTATACCCATTACAACAAGGACGAGATGGTCGCCGGCAAGCGGATGGAAGACCATATCCGCCCCGCCATCGCTTATTGGCACACCTTTGCCTATGAAGGCGGCGACCCCTTTGGCGGCCGCACCTATGATCGGCCCTGGTTCGATCGTGGCATGGACGGCGCCAAGATGAAGGCCGATGTGGCCTTTGAGCTCTTCGAGCTGCTCGACGCGCCCTTCTTCTGCTTCCACGATGCCGATATCGCCCCCGAAGGGGAAACCCTCGCCGAATCCAATCGCAATGTGCGCGCCATCGGCGAGATCTTTGCCAGGAAGATGGAAACGAGCCGCACCAAGCTCCTGTGGGGCACGGCCAACCTTTTCTCCAACCGCCGCTATATGGCGGGCGCCGCCACCAATCCCGATCCCGAGATCTTTGCCTATGCCGCCGGCCAGGTGAAGAACGTGCTCGAGCTCACCCATGAACTGGGTGGCGCCAATTACGTGCTCTGGGGGGGCCGCGAGGGCTATGAAACCCTCCTCAACACCAAGATCGGCCAGGAACAGGACCAGATGGCCCGCTTCCTCCATCTCGTGATCGATCATGCCGACAAGATCGGCTTTACGGGCCAGATCCTGATCGAGCCCAAGCCGCAGGAGCCATCCAAGCACCAGTACGACTTCGACGTCGCCACCGTTTACGGCTTCCTCAAGAAGTACGGTCTCGAAACCCGTGTGAAGTGCAACATCGAAGTCGGGCACGCCTTCCTTGCCAACCATTCCTTTGAGCACGAACTGGCGCTGGCCGCTTCGCTGGGCATGCTGGGTTCGGTCGATGCCAATCGCAACGATCTGCAGTCGGGCTGGGATACCGACCAGTTCCCCAATGACCCGCGCGAAATGACCCTGGCCTTCCTCCAGATCCTCAAGAATGGTGGCCTCGGGTCAGGCGGCTTCAACTTCGACGCCCGCGTGCGCCGCCAGTCGCTCGATCCCCAGGATCTGCTGATCGGCCATATTGGCGGTCTCGACGTCCTCGCCCGCGGCCTCAAGGCTGCCGCCGCCATCATCGCCGACGGCACCTATGACCAGGCTGTCGACCAGCGCTATGCCGGCTGGACCGAAGGCCTTGGCCAGGACATCCTCTCGGGCAAGCTGTCGCTCGCCGACCTCGCCCAGAAAGTGGAAACCGAGAACCTCAACCCCCAACCCGTCTCGGGCCGCCAGGAATATCTCGAAAACCTGATCAACCGCTTCATCTAGGGCAGTTGAGGCACAAGGCCTCGGCGCCATCCCCCCCTCCCCCTTGAGGGGAGGGGCCGGGGGAGGGGGTCCATCAGTAAACTCGCTTACCCATCCCTCCCCCGATCTCTCCTTCCCCTCCCCCTTGAGGGGAAGGAGAGATCGGGGGTGGGGGTTCCGGCCTCTCCCCCGCTTCGACTTCGCCGCTCGACAAACCCGCAGCCTCGATCCCGCCCTAGCGGCAGGGAAGCGCAGGAGTCTCAAGACCCATGCCCACCATCACCAATCCCATTCTGCCCGGCTTCAACCCCGATCCCTCGATCTGCCGTGTCGGCGAGGACTATTACATCGCCACCTCCACCTTCGAGTGGTTCCCTGGCGTTCAGATCCACCATTCCCGCGACCTCGCCAACTGGGACCTTGTCTGCCGCCCGCTGACCCGCAAGACTCAGCTCGACATGCGCGGCGATCCCGATAGCTGCGGCGTCTGGGCGCCCGACATTTCCTATGCCGATGGCCTGTTCTGGCTCGTTTACACCGACGTCAAGCGCAAGGACGGCTCCTTCAAGGACGCGCACAACTACATCGTCACCGCGCCCTCGATCACCGGGCCGTGGTCGGACCCGATTTACATCAACTCCTCGGGCTTTGACCCCTCGCTGTTCCACGACGATGACGGGCGCAAGTGGTTCGTCAACATGCTCTGGGACCACCGCACCCGCCCGCTGAAATTCGCGGGCATTGCGCTCCAGGAATTCGACCCCGCCGCCGGCAAGCTCGTCGGCCCCGTCACCAATATCTACCAGGGCACCGACCTCAAGCTCGTCGAAGGCCCCCATCTCTATAAGCGCAATGGTTGGTACTACCTGCTGACTGCCGAAGGCGGCACCGCCTATGAGCATGCCTGCACTTTTGCCCGTTCGCGCACCATTGATGGGCA
Organism: Devosia sp. Z11_6; assembly: GCF_058133665.1. Taxonomy (NCBI): domain Bacteria; kingdom Pseudomonadati; phylum Pseudomonadota; class Alphaproteobacteria; order Hyphomicrobiales; family Devosiaceae; genus Devosia; species Devosia sp. Z11_6. The sequence continues at coordinate 392,316 of NZ_JBYUNQ010000002.1, read as the reverse complement.
ATACGAAACCCACCCGGACAAGCATATCCTCACCTCCAAGGATGCGCCCTTTGCCGCCATCCAGCGCGCTGGCCATGGCGATCTCGTCGACACTCCGGATGGCAGAACCTATCTCGTCCATCTCGGCGGCCGCCCTACCACCCAGAACCGCCGCTGCGTGCTGGGCCGCGAAACCTCGATCCAGGAAGCCTATTGGGGCGATGACGACTGGATTCACGTGAAACAGGGTCCCGTGCCCTCTCTCCACGTCGACGTGCCCGGCATCCGCAACGACACCCCCTATTGGAGCGAGCAGCGCTATAGCTTTGCCGATGGCCAGCTGCATCAGGAATTCCAGTGGCTGCGCACCCCCGAGCCCGAGCGCATCTTTGCCCTTGAGGATGGCAAGCTGCGCCTTTTCGGCCGCGAATCCATCGGCTCCTGGTTCGAGCAATCTCTCGTCGCCCGCCGCCAGACCCATTTCTCCTACGATGCCGAAACCACGCTCAGCTTCGATCCCGTGGACGAGCGCACCATGGCGGGCCTCACCGCCTATTACAGCCGCTACAATTTCTTCTACCTGGCCGTCACCGCCCATTCCGATGGCCAGCGCGAACTGCTCTTGATGAGCTCGGAAATGAGCTGGCCCGACGGCAATCTGCGCTTCCCCGCCGAACCCGTGCAGATCCCCCAGACCGGCAAGGTCAAGCTCGCCCTCTCAATCCGTGGCGCCGCCTTGCAGTTCTACTACGCCCTCGAAGGCGAAGCCCTGCAGCCCATCGGCCCCGTGCTCGATGCCTCGATCCTTTCGGATGAATGCGGCGGTCACCAAGCCCATGGCTCTTTTACTGGCGCCTTCGTCGGCGTCGCCGCCCAGGATCTCAACGGCACCGCCCGCCCGGCCGATTTCGATTATTTCATCTATCGTCCCGAGCACCACGCCAGCGACCGCTACGAGGTCTAGCCGCCACAACGACGGGAGGGCAGGGCGCCATCGTGGCCCCGCCCGCCTGCCCCTTCACATCTTGCGGATGGGGGCGACACCGCGTCGCAGCTGCCCTATGCTCCTCCTGTTGCGGCTGCGGGTCCGCTGAACGCATCGCTGGTATTCTCACCGGGCCATGTGGCCTCCATTGGAGGATACCTCACCATGGCCAATTTCCACATTCTGACCGGCGCGGGCACCAAGCTCGACCTGCCGGTTATCCGCACCATCACCATCGCCGATCTGTTTGATGCCCTGCGCGCCGGCGCCAGCGATTTCTGGGCCAAGCCGAGCCACTATCTGCTGCTCGCCGTAATCTATCCGATCGTGGGCGTCGTGCTCACCGTTTGGATGAGCGGCTTTCACACCTGGCCGCTGCTTTATCCGCTGATCGGGGGCTTCGCCCTTATCGGCCCTATCGCCGCGCTCCCCCTTTACGAAGTCAGCCGCCGCCTCGAGATGGGCGAGGAGATATCCTGGGGCGAAGCCATGAGCGTGCTGCGCTCGCCCGCCATTGGCGCCATTGCCGTGCTCGGGCTCATGCTCTTTGTGCTGTTCACGCTCTGGCTTACCGCCGCCCAGGGTCTTTACGAAGCCCTCTTGGGCGCCTCCCCGCCGCGCACCTTCGACGCTTTCCTTGCCCAGATCATGGGCGAACCCGCCGGCCGCACGCTCCTTGTCGCCGGCACGCTCTTGGGCGCGGGCTTTGCCCTCGTCACCCTTTGCACCACCGTGATCGCCTTCCCGCTGCTGCTGGACCGCGATGTGGGCGCCTATGTGGCAATGGAAACCTCGTTCCGCGCCGTGCTGCACAACCCGGTGCCCATGCTGGCCTGGGGCGTCATGGTGGGGGCCGGGCTGTTCCTGGGCTCGCTCCCCATCTTTGTCGGGCTTGCCCTGGTGATCCCCATTTTCGGCCACGCCACCTGGCACCTCTATCGCAAGCTGGTGGATTCCGCCTCCCTGATCCGGGGTGCCTGACGCCGCAGCGGCAATCTTGCGGGCATATCCAAACTGCCGCAGTTGGCAATGCCCCGCTAAGCCCCTAAGGTCCGCGCTTTCGAGCCCGGACCTTTGAGCGCTTGATGCACGGATCGCCCACTTCTCCCGCCCCGACCGGCCCAGCCCCTGCGCTGACGCCGATGATGGCCCAGTTCTTCGAGATCAAGGCGAACCACCCCGGCTATCTGCTGTTTTATCGCATGGGCGATTTCTATGAGCTGTTCTTTGAGGACGCCGAGATCGCCAGCGCCGCCTTGAACATTGTCCTCACCAAGCGCGGCAAGCATCTGGGTCAGGATATCGGCATGTGCGGCGTGCCTATCCATGCCGCCAATGATTATCTCAATAAGCTCATCAAGCTTGGCCACCGCGTGGCCATTTGCGAGCAGGTGGAAGATCCCGCCGAAGCCAAAAAGCGCGGCGCCAAATCGGTGGTGCGGCGCGAAGTCGTCCGCCTCATCACCGCCGGCACCCTCACCGAAGACGATCACCTCGACGCCCGCCGCTCCAATTTCCTCGCCGCACTCGCCGCCGTGCGCCACGGGCAAACCGATTTCGCCCTCGCCTGGGCCGATATCTCGACCGGCGAAACCTTCACCCTCGAGCTGGCCGCAACCGAACTCGCCGACGAACTGGCGCGCATCGATCCGGCCGAACTCCTGGTCAGCGCCCCGACGCGCCTCCTGCTGCGCGAGCAGCATCTTTGGGCCCCCGCTTGGGACAAGCTCACCCACGAAGGCGACCCGGCCGTTTTCGACAGCGAAGCGGGCACCGCCCGCATCCGCTCCGCTTTGGGCGGCGAGGGCTTTGACCCGACCTCGCTGTCCCGTCCCGCCCGCGCGGCGCTGGGTGCGCTGCTCGCCTATGCGGAAGACAGTCAGAAGGGCGCGGCCGTCCCCCTGCGCGCGCCGGCCAGCGAAGCGCCCGGCAAGTTCATGGCCATCGACAGCGCCACCCGCGCTTCCCTCGAACTGCACCAGACCCAGCGCGGTGAAGCGCGCGGCTCGCTCCGCCACGCCATTGACCTCACCGTCACCGCCCCCGGCTCGCGCCTTCTTGCGGCCCGCCTCGCCGCCCCGCTCAACGATGCCCCGGCCATCAACGAGCGCCTCGATGCGGTCGCGGCCCTCGCGCAAGACCCAACCCTCACCGGGCGCCTGCGCACCGAGCTCAAATCGGTGCCCGATCTCGCCCGCGCCCTGACCCGCCTGGCGCTGGAGCGCGGTGGCCCGCGTGATCTCGCCGCCATTGGCCGCGCCATTGCCGCCGCCGCCGCGCTCGGCCACCAGCTGGCCGGCATTGAACGCTCGACCACCCTTTCGCGGCTGCACGCCATCCTGTCCGGCGCTCCGCTCCATCTCGCCACCGTCCTCGGCAACGCTCTCGCCGACGAACTGCCGCTCCTCGCTCGCGATGGCGGCTTTGTGCGCGAGGGCTATGAGCCCAAGCTCGATGCCGAGCGCCTCCTTGGCCGCGAAACCCGCGCCGTCGTCGCCGCGCTCCAGGCCGAACTCGTGACGCAAACCGATATTCGGACCCTCAAAATCCGGCACAACGGCATGCTGGGCTTCTTCGTTGAAGTCCCCGCCGCCCAAGGCTCCAAACTCCTTGAAGAGCCGCTGCGCCAAAGCTTCATTCACCGCCAGACCATGGTCAACGCCATGCGGTTCACCACGACCAAGCTGGCCGAACTCGAAGGCCGCATCGCTCGCGCCGGCGACGTCGCGCTCGAGCTTGAAACCGCAATCTTCGCGCGCCTCCGCACTGGCGTGCTCGACCACACACCAACCCTGCGTGCCCTCGCCGATGCGCTGGCCGAACTCGACGTCACCGCCGCGCTCGCCCATCTCGCCGCCACCCGCAATTATGTGCGCCCCGAGATCGACACTTCGCTCGCCTTTGCCATCACCGCCGGCCGCCATCCGGTGGTCGAGGAGATGGTGCGCGCCGACGGCAAGTCTTTTGTCGCCAATGATGCCGATCTCTCCGGTGACGAGGCTTCGGGCGGCGGGCATCTCTGGCTGGTCACCGGCCCCAATATGGGCGGTAAATCGACCTTCCTCCGCCAGAACGCCTTGCTCGCCATTCTCGCGCAAATGGGCAGTTTCGTGCCCGCCGACCGCGCCCATATCGGTGTGGTCGATCGCCTGTTCTCGCGCGTCGGTGCTTCGGACGACATTGCCCATGGCCGCTCCACCTTCATGGTCGAAATGGTCGAAACCGCCGCGATCCTCAATCGCGCCACCCGCCGCTCCCTCGTCGTGCTCGACGAGATCGGCCGCGGCACCGCCACTTTCGATGGTCTCTCCATCGCCTGGGCGGCTGTCGAGGCGCTGCACGAAACCACCGGCTGCCGCGCCCTTTTTGCCACTCACTTCCATGAGCTGACCAGCCTCGCCAAGACCCTCACGCGCGTGTCCAACCATACCATGAAGGTGCGCGAATGGGAGGGCGAGGTGGTGTTCCTCCATGAAGTGGGGCAGGGGGCGGCCGACCGCTCCTATGGCATTCAGGTTGCCCGTCTCGCCGGCCTGCCCGAGCCGGTTCTGCGCCGTGCTCGCCAAGTCTTGACCGTGCTGGAGGAGCGCGCGGCGGGTGCGGCCCCTTCCGGCCGCGTCACCAGCGTGCTAGACGATCTTCCGCTGTTTTCCCACCAGCCAGCGCCGGCGCCCGCCGTCGCCAACCCAGTTGATGAAAAGCTCGACGCTATCCGCCCCGATGAAATTACGCCCAAAGAGGCGCTCGAGCTGATCTACGAGTTGAAGAAAACCCGCGATGCCGCTCGCCGAAGTTGACGCCAAGCCGCGAAAACCGCTGTTTGCGACCCGGACTGCCCAAACCATCCTGGAAGAACTCGATGCTGCCATTGGCACCGAGCCACCCAAGAGCGCGGCGGCACGCGCTGCGGTCCTCGCCCATGTCAGGCAGTGCCTTGCCGAAGCGCGCCAGGGTGCCGAAGCCGAACTGATCGCCAGTGGCAAGGGCACGCGCTGCGCCCAGAATCTGTCGGCGGCGCAGGACGAGATCATCACCGCCGTCCACCTCTTTGCCACCCGCCGCGTTTACCCCGTCGATAATCCCTCCGGCGCTGAAGCCATCGCCCTCTCGGCCGTCGGCGGCTATGGCCGTGGCACCCTTGCGCCCGGCTCCGATATCGACCTGCTGTTCATTCTCCCCTATCGCCAGACCCCCTGGGGCGAACAGGTCACCGAATACATCCTTTATATGCTCTGGGATCTCGGCCAGAAGGTCGGCCATGCCGTGCGCTCGGTGGATGAATGTATCCGCATGGCCCGCGCCGACATGACCGTGCGCACCGCCACGCTCGAAGCGCGCTTCCTCACCGGCGACAAGGCGCTCTTCGACAATCTCGTCCACCGCTTTGAAACCGAGATCGTGCCCCATACCGGGCCCGAATTCATTGCCGCCAAAATGGCCGAGCGCGACGAGCGCCACCGCATCATGGGCAATACGCGCTATGTCGTGGAACCCAATGTCAAGGACGGCAAGGGCGGCCTGCGCGACCTCAACACCCTCTTTTGGATCGGTAAATACTTCTACCAGGTCAAGACCTCGGCCGAACTGGTCGACAAGGGCGTGCTCGCCCCCGCCGAATACCGCCTGTTCCAGCGCGCCGAGGATTTCCTCTGGGCCGTGCGCTGTCACCTGCATTTCCTCACCGGCCGCGCTGAGGAAAAGCTGACCTTTGACGTGCAGCCCGAACTCGCGCAGCGCATGGGCTATGCCAAGCGCGCCGGCATGCTGGGCGTCGAGCGCTTCATGAAGCGCTATTTCCTTGTCGCCAAGGATGTGGGCGATCTCACCCGCATCTTCTGTGCTTCGCTCGAATTCAACCACGCCAAGGACATGGACCTGGTGGGCCGCGTTCTCGCGCCTTTCCGCTCCGGCAAGTCCAAGATCAAGGGCGAAACCGATTTCATCCTCGATACCGGCCGGCTCAACATCGCCCGCCCCGATGTCTTCACCAAAGACCCGGTCAACCTCATCAAGATGTTCCTCGTTGCCGGGCGCCAGCAGCTGCTGTTCCACCCCGATGCGATCAAGGAAATCACCCGCTCGCTGCATCTCATCAACAACAAGCTGCGCACCGATCCCAAGGCCAACAGCTATTTCCTGACCATCCTGACCTCACCCCAGTCGGTCGAGCGCATGTTGCGCCAGATGAACGAAAGCGGCGTGCTCGGGCGCTTCGTGCCGGAATTTGGCAAGATCGTCGCCCTGATGCAGTTCAACATGTACCACCACTACACGGTGGACGAGCATCTGATCCGCGCCGTCGGCGTCATGGCCGAGATCGCCAATGGCGGCCTGCGCCAGGAACTGCCCCTCACTCACGAACTGCTGCCCCAGCTCAACGACACCCGTCTCCTCTATGTCGCGCTGTTCCTCCACGACATTGCCAAGGGTGGCCAGGAAGACCATTCCGAGGCCGGCGCCCGCATCGCCCGGCGCCTGTGTCCGCGCTTCGGCCTCTCGCCCGCCGAAACCGACACCGTTGCCTGGCTGATCCAGTATCACCTCTTGATGAGCGAAGTGGCCCAGGCCCGCGACATCCAGGACCCCGAAACCGCCAAGGCCTTTGCCGATATCGTCCAGTCGCCCCAGCGCCTCGCCCTGCTGATGATCCTCACCGCCTGCGATATCCGCGCCGTCGGCCCGGGCGTCTGGACGGGCTGGAAGGGCTCGCTGCTGCGCGCGCTTTATTACGCCACCGAGCCGCTGCTCTCGGGCGGCCATTCGCAGGTCACCCAGTCCGCCCGCATCGCCGATGTCCGCGCCACCCTCACCGAGGCCCTCTCAAGCTGGCCCGCCGAGGAAGTAGCGGCCTATACCGCCCGCCACTATGATCACTACTGGCTGCGCGCCGAGCCCGAACTGCAGATCGAGCACGCCCGCATGATCCGCCAGGCCGACCAGAACGGGGATGCCTTTGCCGGCTCCATCCGCGTCAAGGCCTTCGAGGGCATCACCGAAGTCAGCTTCTATACCCCCGACCATCCGCGCCTCCTCTCGCTGATCGCCGGCGCCTGCACCATGCAGGATGCCTCCATCATCGGCGCGCAGATCTTTTCCACCCGCGACGGCCGCGCCATCGACACCTTCCGCCTGCGCCGCACCTTCACCAATGACGAAGACGAAAAGGTGCGCGCCACCCGCATCATTGATACCGTCAAGCAATTGCTGCAGGGCCGCCGCACCATCCTCATCGATCTCGGCAAGGAATCGCGCCACAACCGGCGCCTCAAACCCTTCGCGCTCCCGGCCGAAGTGATGGTCTCCAACTCGCTCTCGGAAAAATTCACCGTCATCGAGGTTTCGGGCCTTGATCGCATGGGGCTCCTCCATGCCCTGACGCGTGAGATCTCCGATCTCAACCTCTCCATCGGCTCGGCCCATATTGGCACCTATGGCGAAAAGGCCGTCGACGTTTTCTATGTCACCGATCTGACCGGCGGCAAGATTTCGAGCAAGCCCCGTCAGCGCCGCATCCGCGATGCGCTCCTTGCCGTCTTCCACCCCCGCGCCGCCGAAGCCAAGGTGGCCAATGGCTGAGGCCCAGCCCCGGCGCCCCCGCCCATGAGCCTATACCGCAATTTCCTGTCCGTGGGCGGGCTCACCCTCGTGTCGCGCGTGGCCGGCTTTGCCCGCGATGCGCTGATGGCGGCGGTGCTCGGCATCAGCCCCGTCGCCGATGCCTTCAACGCCGCCTTCCGCTTTCCCAACCTGTTCCGGCGCCTCTTTGCCGAAGGCGCCTTCAACACCGCCTTTGTGCCCATGTTCTCGACCGCGCTCGAGCAACAGGGCCACGACGCGGCCAAGGAACTCGCCTCGCGCATCATGAGCTGGCTCGTCGCCGCCATCGCCGTGGTGACCATCCTCGCCGAAATTTTCATGCCCCAGATCATGGTTTGGTTCGTGCCCGGCTTTGCCGATGATCCGCAAAAGCTCGAGCTGACCGTGTTCCTCACCCGGGTGATGTTCCCGTATCTCGCCTGCATGTCGCTGATGTCGGCCTATGCGGCGATCCTCAATTCGCTCGGCCGCTACTTCGCCTCCGCCTTCGCCCCGGTCGTGCTCAACATCGTCAACATCGCCGCCCTCGTGCCGCTGGCCTTCCTGAACCTGCCCGATCAGGCCGATACCGCCTTCTGGATCGCCATCGCCACCATGCTCGGCGGCATTGCCCAGCTGGCGCTGGTCTATGGCGCCATTCGTCGCGCTGGCTTTGTGCCCCGCCTGCGCCTGCCGCGCTTTGACCCCGATGTGCGCCGCTTCTGGGTCCTCGCCATCCCTGCGATCCTCGCCGGCGGCATCACCCAGATCAACATTTTCGTTGGCACCATCATCGCCTCGACCAGCGACAACGTCATTTCCATCCTCGCCTATGCCGATCGCCTCTACCAATTGCCCCTTGGCATTGTCGGCATCGCCATCGGCACCGTGCTCCTGCCCGAACTCTCCCGCCATATTGGCGCCGGCCGCGATGCCGAAGCGCGCGCCAGCCAAAGCCAGTCCCTGCTGCTGGCCATGCTGCTTTCGCTCCCCGCTGCCGTGGCGCTCGCCACCATTCCCGTCCCCATTATCCGCGTCCTCTTCGAGCGCGGCCAGTTCGGCCCCTCCGATACCCTGCTTACCGCCCAGGCCCTGGTCGGCTACGCCGTGGGCCTGCCCGCTTTCGTTCTGGTGCGCGTGCTCCAGCCCGGCTTCTTTTCACGCCAGGATACCCGCACCCCCACCGTCTTTGCCGGCGTCTCGGTCGCGGCCAATATTGCCATTTCCCTCTGGCTGTTCCCGACCCTCCAGCATCTGGGCATTGCGCTCGCCACCTCCGCTTCCGCCTGGCTCAATGTCCTCCTCCTTGCCGTTTTCCTGCGCCGTCGCGGCCATTTCCGCATGAGCCTCTCGGAATGGCGGCGCCTCGCCACCATTCTCCTGGTCGCCATGGTCATGGGGGCGGTGCTCTATCTCCTTGCCGCGCGCGCCGGGGCGATTTTTGCCCCCGGCCACTCGCTCTTGGTGCAGATCACCGCGCTGGGCGCCATTTGCCTCTTTGGCGCGCTGACCTATTTCACCCTCGCCCATTTCAGCGGTGCTCAGTCGCTTGGCGGCCTCGTGTCGCGTCTGCGCCGCCGCCGCGCCAAAAGCCAGACTCCTGCCGGCTCTTGACCAACTCCAAGGTTCCAAACCGGGCATTTGCCCTATAATGCTTCCCCTCTGATCCCATTCCGTTCGACCAGGCGTTCCATGACCTTCACCCCGCGCATCTTTTCGGGCATCAAGCCTTCGGGCGATCTGCATCTGGGCAATTACCTCGGCGCCATCCGCCAGTTCGTGCCGCTGCAGGACACCCACGAGACCATCTATTGTGTGGTCGACATGCACGCGATCACGGTCTGGCAGGAGCCCGAGGATCTCAAGCGCCGCACCTATGAGATCGCCGCGGCCTATATCGCCGCCGGCCTCGATCCCAAGCGCTCCATCATCTTCAACCAGTCCCAGGTGATGGAACACGCCGAACTCAGCTGGATCTTCAACTGCGTGGCGCGCATGGGCTGGATGGCCCGCATGACCCAGTTCAAGGACAAGGCCGGCGAAAACAGCGAAAACGTTTCGCTCGGCCTCTTTGCCTATCCCTCGCTGATGGCCGCCGATATTCTCCTCTACAAGAGCACGGCCGTGCCGGTGGGCGAGGACCAGCGCCAGCATCTGGAGCTGACCCGCGACATCGCCAAGAAATTCAACCACGATTTCAGGAAGCAAATCGCCGAGCTTGGCCTTGAGGAAGACTTCTTCCCCATCACCGAAACCCTCGCCACCGGTCCGGCCATGCGCGTCAAGTCGCTCAAGGACGGCTCGAAGAAAATGAGCAAGTCCGAGTCGACATCCGACCTCGCCACCATCTACCTGCTCGATGATGCCGATGCGGTGGCCAAGAAGATCAAGCGCGCCACCACCGATCCCGAACCCCTGCCCAGCGAAGCGGCTGGCCTCGAAGCCCGCCCAGAGGCCGAAAACCTCGTCGGCATCTATGCCGCGCTCTCCAATCAAAGCGTCGATGCTGTGCTGGCCGAATATGGCGGCAAAGGCTGGGGCGCCTTCAAGCCCGCCCTCGCCGATCTGGCCGTCAGCGTGCTCTCGCCCATTGCCAACGAAATGCAGCGCCTCGTCGCCGATCGCGGCGAAATGGACCGCATCCTGCGCGATGGCGCCGATCGTGCCCGCGCCATTGCCGCGCCGGTGATGGCCGATGTGCGCCAGATCGTCGGCTTTATCCGCTAACGGAGGCCCGCATGGTTCCCGCCAACGAATACAAGCGCAAATTCCTCGTCGTCATCGATGAAACCGAGGAATGCGACCGCGCCCTCCTCTTTGCCGCCTATCGCGTCAAGCGCACCGGCGGCGCAGTCGTGCTGATGAGCGTGGTCGAGCCGCCCGAATTCATCGGCCTTGGCGTCGAGGAAGTGCTGCGCGCAGAAGCCGTGGAACAAGCCGAGCGCAATCTCGACACCCGCCTCGCGCGCCTGCGCTCCATCGGCGACATCAAGGTGGAATCGGTGATCCGCGAAGGCAGCGGCCCCGAACAGATCGAGCGCGTGATCGACAAGGACAAGGGCGTCGCCATCCTCGTCCTTGCCGCCTCCATCTCCCCCGAAGGCCCCGGCCCCCTGGTCCTCCACTTCGCCAACCGCGCCAACGCCCTCCCCATCCCCCTCACCATCGTCCCCGGCCACATGACCGACGAAGAAATCATCGCCATCTGCTAATTTTTGTCACCGGCGGGCGAACGCACGCGGCGCCAGCCTCACGGCTCCTGCCCACCCTCCCCCTTGCGGGGAGGGCCGGGGAGGGGGGGCGTGCAGTGATCCACCAAGCTGAAGCAACCGCACCCAGAAAACCCCGCGCCCCATCGTCCCCTCCCCATTGAGGGGAGGGCTAGGGTGGGGGTTCGAGCCCCTCAGCGAACTCGAATTAGGTGGGACCGCCCGAACCCCCACCCTCAATCCCTCCCCTCAAGGGGGAGGGAGGCGTCAGCCCTGCACTGACCGCAAGCAAAACCATCCCCCGCACAACAGCTGGTGCCCCATCGTCCCCTCCCCCTTGAGGGGAGGGCCAGGGTGGGGGTTCGAGCCTCTCCACAAACTGAGACTATGCGGGACCACCTGCACCCCCACCCTCAATCCCTCCCCTCAAGGCGGAGGGAGGCGCAGCCCTGCACTGACCGCAAGCAAAACCATGCCCTGCACAACCGCCGGCACCTCTTCGTCCCCTCCCCCTTGAGGGGAGGGCCGGGGAGGGGGTCCATCAGGTGAGCATCAAGCCGGTTCAAAAACCCCCTGCTTCAAACCCCAACCTGCTTACGCCTGAGCAACCCATCATTGGCAAACGTCCCGAACGGCACAAACGCCGCCAATGCCGTGCGCACCCACTCCGCGGGCGTAAACCCCTTGCCCGGCAGGCACACCAGCATGGCCAGCAGATACAGCACAAACGCCGCCCCATGCGCGGCCCCGACCGGGGGCACGAGGCTGGGATTGCCCAGAACATACTTCATCGGCATGGCGACGCCGAACAGCGCCAGCGTGGTGATGCCCTCAAGGAGAGCCAGTCGTCGAAACCATTGGATCATGCTGGCGTTGTACCGCCCGCAGCGCATGGGAGCCACGCGGCGCGAGGTCGCGCGAAACCTCTTGCACCGCGCCGCGAAAAGACTATTTTAGAAGCGTTCTAAACACGTCCACGGCAAGGAAGCGCCATGTTCATCCAGACCGAAGCCACGCCCAATCCGGCGACCCTCAAGTTCCTGCCGGGGCGCGATGTGCTGGTGGGCGAGCCGCGCGATTTCCGCAACCCAGATGCTGCCGCAGCGTCCCCGCTGGCGACGGGCCTGTTTGCCATTTCCGGCGTCACCGGTGTGTTCCTGGGCTCCGATTTCATCTCGGTCACCAAGGACGACACCAACTGGGCCCATATCAAGCCCGCCATTCTGGGCGTGATCATGGATCATTTCCTTTCCGGCAAGCCGGTGCTGGCGCCCGAAGGCGAGGGCGCTTCCGACTTTGCCGATGATGGCGCCGAGTTCTTCGAGGCCGAAGACAGCGAAACCGTCGAGGTGATCAAGGAGCTGCTCTCCACACGCGTGCGTCCGGCCGTGGCGATGGATGGCGGCGACATCATCTTCAAGGGCTACAAGGAAGGCACCGTCTTCCTGCACATGCAGGGCGCCTGCTCGGGTTGCCCCTCCTCGACCGCGACGCTCAAGAACGGCATCGAAAACCTGCTGCGCCATTTCGTGCCGGGCGTCGAAGCCGTCCAGCAAGTCTAGGCGCTCTTCTTCACTGACAAAAAAAGCCCGGAGCGATCCGGGCTTTTTTCATCAGGAGGCGGCTTTTTCGCCTTCGCTGCGCTGATCGGTGATCGCCAGCGGCTCTTCGGGAGCGCCACCCTCGGGCACCCGGCGAATGCGCAAGCGCTTGATACGGCGGCTATCGGCAGCCAGCACCTCGAACTCGAACCCCTTCAGTCCGCCAACCTTTTCGCCCCGTTTCGGCACGTGTCCGGCCAGGTCGAACACCAGCCCGCCCACCGTATCGACTTCCTCGGCGTAAGTGCCGGGATCGAAATCGGGCCCGATCAGCGCCTGCACATCGGCCAACTCCGCCCGGGCATTGGCGATATAGGTGTCTTCGCCCACCTTGCGGATCAGTGCGGCGGTGAATTCGTCGTGCTCGTCTTCGATCTCGCCGACCACGGCTTCGAGCAGGTCCTCAATGGTGACGAGCCCATCCGTGCCGCCATATTCGTCGATGACGATCGCCATATGGACGCGGCTGGCGCGCATGGATTGCAAGAGGTCCCCGACCGGCATGAAAGTGGGCACGAACATCGCCGTGCGCACGAGGTCGAGCTTGCCGATCTTGGAGCGCAGCGCCGGCGACACCAGCTTGACCGGCACGTCCTTTTCGGGATCGTTGACGCTGTCTGTGATGCGCCGCAGCGCGTCCTTGACGTGAATGAAGCCGAGGATGTTGTCGAGCCCGTCCTCGTAAACGGGCAGGCGGGAATGGCCCACATCGCGGAACTTGGCCAGGAGCGTGCCTAGATTGACATCGGCCTCGATGGCCTGGATGTCCGAGCGCTCCACCATCACATCGCCCACCGTCACATTGCCCAGCTTGAGCACGTTCTGCAGGATCGTCCGCTCGCTTTCGGAGAAATCGCCGGTTTCGGCGCTTCCCGGCTCGTCCAGCGCTTCCTGCAGGTCTTCGCGCAGGGACGCCGTGCCGCGCACCAGCATGGAGCGGATGCGGTTCAGGATCGAAAGCCCCCGGGCGGCTACCGGCGCGGGGGCGGGGGAAGAAGGAGGCTCGGCATTTTCGGGTCGGTGGCCCAAACTGTCACTGTCGGTCATTGTTTCATGCCGCAAACGGCGGCTCTTCTGCTGTGGGAAGGGGTGTGGGCCCTGCGGGCGCTAATCGGCATAGGGGTCCTCGACCCCAAGACTTGCCAATATCTGCGTTTCGAGCCCCTCCATTTGAAGGGCCTCGTCTTCAACAATATGATCATAACCCAGGATGTGGAGAAATCCATGCACCACCAGATGGGTAAAGTGATCGGTAAAACTCTTGCCCAACTCTTCGGCTTCGCGCGTGAGGGTCTCGTGGGCGAGCGTAATATCGCCAAGGATCCCGACCACCGGGCCAAAGGGCTCGATCTGGGGAAAGCTCAGCACATTGGTCGCGCTGTCCTTGCCACGCCATTGCGCATTGAGCTCGCGCTGTTCGGCATCGTCGGTGAGGAGGATGGAGATCTCGGCGGCGCCGGCCATCCGCGCCCCACTCTGCGCTAGGGCGGCCAGTACCGCCCGCTCCGCCAGCGGGTCGAGATCTTCGGGCCAGGCGTCGCTGTTGCGGATCACAGCGATCTCGAGTGGGGAAGCGCTCAGCGGGCCACCCCTTCGGCAAGCTTTTCCTGCGCCTTGCGGGTGGTGTCGGCCTCATAGGCCCGCACGATCCGCCCGACCAGGGCATGGCGCACCACATCCTTGTCGCCAAAGCGCGAGACATGGACGCCCTCGATCCCGTCGAGCAACCCCACGGCCTCAACCAGCCCCGACTTTTCGCCCCGCGGCAGGTCGACCTGCGTCGGATCGCCCGTCACGATCATCTTGGAATTTTCACCCAAACGGGTCAAAAACATCTTCATCTGCATGGAGGTGGTGTTCTGCGCCTCATCGAGGATCACCACCGCATTGGCCAGCGTGCGCCCGCGCATAAAGGCGAGCGGGGCCACTTCGATGATCCCCGAAGTGATGCAGCGCTCGACATTTTCGCTCTTCATCATGTCGTAAAGCGCATCGTAAAGCGGGCGCAGATAGGGATCGACCTTTTCCTTCATGTCGCCGGGCAAAAAGCCCAGCCGCTCGCCCGCTTCCACTGCCGGACGCGACAGGATGATGCGGTTGATATCCCCGCGCTCGAGCAGCGACGCGGCATGCGCGACCGCGAGATAAGTCTTGCCGGTGCCGGCCGGACCCACCCCGAACACCAGCTCGGCCCGGTCCATGGCCCGCATATAGGCGTCCTGGGCGGGCGTGCGCGCCAGAATGGTGGATTTGCGCGTGGCGATCTGCGCCATGCGCACCTTGCCCTTGCGCTCGAGCGTCGGGAGGGTGAGCTGGCTGTCCTCGGTTTCGATCATGCGGATGACCCCATCCACGTCGGAAATCCCGAGCGCGCGCCCTTCCTCGAGCGAGGCATACAGCGATTCCAGCACGCGCCGCGCCTGGTCCACGGCCTGCGCCGCGCCCTTAAGCAGCACGTGATTGCCGCGCGGCGCGGCCGCCACTTTGAGCCTTTGCTCGATCAGCGCCAGGTTCTGGTCGAAATCACCATAAAGCTGCGCCGCCAGGCGATTGTCTTCAAATGCGAGTTCGAGTTGGGATGCCAGTGCGTTGTCTGCGGTGGGTGCCAAATGCCTGCTCAAAAAAACTGGGGCTCCTCAAGGGAACGGAACACTGGCGCTGCCAGCAAGGGTGTAAACGAGGCTAGGACGATTTTGTCCCCGCGTCAGCAGTAATATTGTGACGCCCAGGCCCGCGCGCAAGCCGCTCCTTCGCGCCAGGCGCATCGCTATGCGCCTGCTGGCTTAACCCACGTGCATAACCGGCGCATCGCTACGCCGGAACTGCGGCAGATGCGCATGGCTGACGAGCCGCCCGACCAGCGAATTGGTCGAAGTGCCCACGATCTCCACCTGGTGGATCGACCCGATCAGCTCGGTCCCGCCCTCCAGATGCACCGCCTGCAGGTAAGGCGAGCGCCCGCCGACCTGCCCCGGCATCCGCCCGACGCGCTCGATCAGTACCGGCAAGGTCTTGCCGACGCAGCTCTGGTGGAAGGCCGTCGTCTGGGCATTCACCAGCTCCTGCAGCCGATACAGCCGCTCGGTCTTGACCTCTTCGGGCACCTGGTCGGGCAGATTGGCCCCCGGCGTGCCAGGTCGCGTCGAATATTTGAACGAATAGGCCGAGGCGTAGCCAACCGCCCGGATGATCGCGAGCGTGTCCTCGAAATCGGCATCGGTTTCCCCGGGAAAGCCGACAATGAAATCCCCTGACAGCGCCATATCCGGCCGTGCCAGCTTGATCCGCTCGATCAGAGCCAAATACTCCGCCGCCGTATGGCGCCGGTTCATCGCCTTCAAAATCCGGTCCGACCCGGACTGCACCGGCAGGTGCAGATAAGGCATCAGGATGGGCAGATCGCGATGGGCCGCGAGTAGCGCGTCGTCCATGTCGCGCGGATGGCTCGTCGTGTAGCGCAGCCGCTCCAGCCCGTCGATTTCTGCCAGCAGATAAGCCAGCTCCCCCAACCCTACTACCCGGCCGTCATCGGCCAATCCGTGATAGGCATTGACGTTTTGCCCGAGGAGGGTGATCTCGCGCACCCCCGCTTCGACGAGACCCCGCGCTTCGGCCAGCACCTGGCGCACCGGCCGGCTGACCTCGGCCCCGCGGGTATAGGGCACCACGCAGAATGAGCAGAATTTGTCGCAGCCTTCCTGCACCGTCAAAAACGCAGTCAGCCCGCGCTTGATCGTCACCTCGCGCTTCGGCGCGGGCAGGTGGTCGAACTTGTCTTCTTCGGGGAACTCGGTGTCGACGATGGTGCGCCGCAGCGAGGGGTGCACGGCGCGCCGCGCCTGCGCTTCCGCCAGCATTTGGGGCAGCTTGTGATAGGCCTGCGGGCCCACCACCATGTCGACCACCGGCGCGCGGCGGGCAATTTCCTCGCCCTCGGCCTGGGCCACGCAACCGGCGACCCCGATCATCAGGTCGGCGCCATCGGCCCGGCGCTCCGCCTGCAATTCCTTGAGGCGCCCCAGCTCGGAAAACACCTTTTCGGCCGCCTTTTCGCGGATATGGCAGGTGTTGAGCAGCACGAGGTCGGCATTGCCGATCTCGGTTGTCGCCTCATAGCCGTGCGGCGCCAGCGCATCGGCCATGCGGTCGCTGTCATAAACGTTCATCTGGCAACCATAGGTCTTGATGAACAGCTTTTTGGTGTTGGCACGCGTCTGGGTCATGGCGCTCCTTTACCAGAGCCTGCCGCCAGACCCAAGCGCTCCCTGCAACTTCCGGCCCCCCGCGCCGTTTAACGTGAGCTAACTTTTTCAAGGAGGTCATCATGACCGATCCGACCACGCCAGGCGCAGCGGCACTCAAGGACGGCGAAAAGCCCGGTCCCAAGGATTCCCCGGTGCAGATCCGTCCAGCCGGCGGCGAATCCCAGGCCGACAAACCCGAGGATTGGGATGAAGTGGATGAGGCCGTGGACGAAAGCTTCCCGGCCAGCGACCCCATCGCCAAGTACTAAGCGCCTGCAGGACCCGGTTGATGGCCGCTGCACCCCGGGTGTGGCGGCTATCGCCTGTTTGGCAATCCAATAAAATCTGGCTTTCCGCGCTCCAATGCAGTATAGGGCAGGGCAACTGTCGGGCTTTGCCCCTTCAGTTTATTCGGCCCCGCCTGGACGACATCCCGGCCGGGGCGACCCATCCTCCCAATTGAAAGGATATGCCCGATGTCGATTACTCCTGAGCGCAAGACCGCCCTGATCCAGGAATATGCGACCAAGCCAAACGATACCGGTTCGCCGGAAGTGCAGGTCGCCATTCTGTCCGAGCGCATTGCCAACCTGACCGAGCACTTCAAGGGTCACGCCAAGGACAACCATTCCCGCCGCGGCCTGCTCAAGCTGGTTTCGACCCGTCGCAGCCTTCTGGACTATGTCAAGAAGATCGACGAGGATCGCTACAAGACCTTGATCGAACGTCTCGGCCTTCGTCGCTAAGCGACGTCAGATGATTTGCGGATGCGGGACCCGGTTCCGCATCTGTCGCCGGCGCCTTGAGATTGCGTCAGGGCGAGCCGAATAGTTTGGTTTTCGAGAACCGGAGCGGAGCGTACATGGGTACCTCAGCACCGGGACCGCAAAAACGGACTTGCAGGCCGCCCTCACGCGAAGATCAAGGGGTCGGAAGCGTAGACCGGCGTTCGCCGGAGCATGGCAGGATTATTGGCCGCTCCCCGCCTCACGCACTGCAAAATCATTTCCTTGGTTTTGATCCCGTGAGGCGCCCTACCATTAGGGGAGCGTCTTGTTGTCTTGCCCATGTTTCAGCCCGCCGAACCGAAACAGTGTCTGGTTTTGAGCCGGCGCGGCACATGGGGTGCGGCGCTCGGTGCGGACACACTCGATGACTTCGCGGTCGCTATGCGCCGCGCTCCGGGTCATTGGGCAGAGATGAAAGACAAACACATGTTTGATCACCACAAGGTAGAGCTCAACTGGGGCGGCCAGCCCCTCACCCTCGAGACCGGCAAGATTGCGCGCCAGGCCGATGGTGCCGTTCTCGCCACCCTGGGCGAAACCGTGCTTCTGGCCACCGTTGTCAGCGCCAAGAGCCCCAAGCCGGGCATCGACTTCTTTCCGCTGACCGTCAACTACCAGGAAAAATACTTTGCTGCCGGCAAAATTCCGGGCGGCTATTTCAAGCGCGAAGGTCGCCCGACCGAAGCCGAAACCCTGACCTCGCGTCTGATCGATCGCCCCATCCGTCCCCTGTTCCCTGATGGGTACAAGAACGAAACCCAGGTGATCGTTACCGTTCTCCAGCACGACATGGAAAACAATCCTGACGTTCTGGCCATGGTCGCCGCTTCCGCTGCGCTGACCATTTCCGGCGTGCCCTTCATGGGCCCGATCGGCGCTGCGCGCGTTGGTTACGTTAATGGCGAATACGTCCTCAACCTGCCGGTTGACCGTCGCGCCGACTCCAAGCTCGATCTCGTCATGGCGGGCACTGCCGATGCCGTGCTGATGGTTGAATCGGAAGCCAAGGAACTGAGCGAAGAAGTCATGCTGGGCGCCGTGATGTTCGGCCACGCCGAATCGCGCAAGGTCATCGACGCCATCATCAAGCTGGCCGAGCTGGCCGCCAAGGACGCCCGCGATTTCGAGCCCGAGGATTTCTCGGCCATCGAAACCGAAATGCTCGGCGTGATCGAAGCCGATCTGCGCGCCGCCTACAAGATCACCAAGAAGGAAGATCGCTACGACGCGGTCGACAAGGTTAAGGCAACGGCCAAGGCGCATTTTGCTGCCCGCGTTGATGCCGGCGAGATCTCGGCCGAAGATGTTGGCGCCGTGTTCAAGTCGCTTCAGGCCAAGGTTGTGCGCTGGAACGTGCTCGACACCGGCTACCGCATCGATGGCCGCGATCTGCAAACCGTTCGCCCGATCGTTTCGGAAGTTGGCGTCCTGCCCCGCACCCATGGTTCGGCGCTGTTCACCCGCGGCG
Source organism: Devosia sp. Z11_6 (assembly GCF_058133665.1). Lineage (NCBI taxonomy): Bacteria > Pseudomonadati > Pseudomonadota > Alphaproteobacteria > Hyphomicrobiales > Devosiaceae > Devosia > Devosia sp. Z11_6. The sequence continues at coordinate 373,466 of NZ_JBYUNQ010000002.1, read as the reverse complement.
AAACCCAGGCGCTGGTGGTTGCCACCCTCGGCACCGGTGAAGACGAGCAATATATCGACTCGCTTGAAGGCACCCAGAAGCAGAACTTCCTGCTGCACTACAACTTCCCTCCATACTCGGTGGGTGAAGCTGGCCGCATGGGTTCCCCAGGGCGTCGCGAAATCGGCCATGGCAAGCTTGCCTGGCGCGCGATCAACCCGATCCGCCCTTCGGTTGAAGAGTTCCCCTACACGATCCGCGTCGTGTCAGAGATCACCGAGTCCAATGGCTCCTCCTCGATGGCCACCGTTTGCGGCACTTCGCTGGCGCTGATGGATGCTGGCGTGCCGCTGGCCCGTCCAGTGGCCGGCATTGCCATGGGCCTGATCCTCGAAGGCGAGAAGTTTGCTGTGCTCAGCGACATTCTCGGTGACGAAGATCACCTGGGCGACATGGATTTCAAGGTGGCGGGTACCGAAGAAGGCATCACCTCGCTCCAGATGGACATCAAGATCGCCGGCATCACCGAGGAGATCATGAAGATCGCCCTCGAACAGGCCAAGGGCGGTCGTATCCACATCCTGGGCGAAATGGCCAAGGCGATCACCGCTTCGCGCAGCGAAGTGGGCGAATTCGCTCCGCGCATCGAAACCATGAAGATCCCGACCGAAAAGATCCGTGAAGTGATCGGCACCGGCGGCAAGGTGATCCGCGAGATCGTCGAAAAGACCGGCGCCAAGATCAACATCGATGATGACGGCACGATCAAGATCTCGTCCTCGGACGGCGCTCAGATCGAAGCGGCCATCAAGTGGATCCGCTCGATCACCGACGAAGCGGAAGTGGGCGCGATCTACCAGGGCACGGTTGTCAAGACAGCTGACTTTGGTGCCTTCGTGAACTTCTTTGGCGCCAAGGATGGCCTCGTGCACATCTCGCAGCTGGCCGAGGCTCGCGTTGCCAAGACCACCGACGTGGTCAAGGAAGGCGACAAGGTCTGGGTCAAGCTCCTGGGCTTTGACGAGCGCGGCAAGGTCCGCCTCTCCATGAAGGTTGTCGATCAGGCAACCGGCAAGGAAGTCGAAAAGAGTGAACCGGCCGAATAAGCCGAAAAACATCTCCCAAGGGGGCTCGGTATCAAACCGGGCCCCTTTGCCTTAGTTGCGCCTCTGCAACACCACATTTCACATCTGTGCGAGGCAACCCACGCGTTAACGTAGCGTTGGCGTAGTGATGCTTTCCTGCACTCGACAATGGCTGTCACGGGGCTTAGGTCATTGTCGAATCACCATTTTTTCGTTCAGCCGCTCCACCAGGGAACTACTGTGCTCAACCGCCGCCTGTTTATGATTGGACTTCCCCTCGCCCTGGCTGCCTGTACCACGTCGCGTCGTGCGCCGACGATGTCAGAGCCGACCATTGATCCGTTCTACGTGTCCATGTACGGACCCGTGCTCGATGAACCTCATCCCGTCGCCGCCATGGACCTGCGCCGTGTCGACCCCAAGTGGTGGCGCCAGGAAGTGGAATATGTCACCGACGAGCGCCCGGGCACCATCATCGTCGATACTCCAAACCGCTTCCTTTACCTTGTGCAGGAAAACGGCCGCGCCATGCGTTACGGCATTGGTGTGGGCAAGGACGAAGCTCTTGAGTTCCGCGGCAATGCCACGGTCGGCCGCAAGGCTGCCTGGCCCCGTTGGACCCCGACCCGGTCCATGATCAAGCGCGAACCCGAGCGCTATGGCCAATATGCCGGCGGTCTTGAAGGCGGCCCGACCAACCCGCTTGGTCCGCGCGCGCTCTACCTCTACAAGAACGGGCAGGACACCCTGTTCCGCCTGCACGGCACGACCGAGCCCTACACCATCGGCACCAATGTCTCCTCTGGCTGCATTCGCCTGATGAACCAGGACATCATCGACCTGTATTCGCGCGTTCCCACCGGCACTCGCGTGGTCGTTTACAACTAAACGGATTGGGTCATTGCCGCGGCAGCGGGGCTCCTTTTTTCGGATCCCGTAGTCACCGAACCAAAGAACGCCGCTGTCGCGGCAATGACCCGGTTCAGCATCAAAAGCCCGCTCTCGTCGAGAGCGGGCTTTTTGTTTGCCGCCATTTGACTCCGGGGCCGCGTGTGGTTTTTTGCGCGCCTTATAACTGCGCTTGGGCGGCGATCGGCAGAAGGGCGGCTAGGTGTGCCGCCTCGCGCATGAACGAGCCGTCAGCGGCTGTTCAGAAGGCGTTCAGCTACATGGCCGCTTTGTGGCCAAGGCAACAAAAAGGGGCGCGGATCCGATCCGCGCCCCTTCTCAATTTCAGTGTTTTTAGGCCTACAGCGTGCGCTGCACCGTCTCGACGCGGAAGCATTCGATGACGTCGCCGGGACGCATGTCCTCGTAGTTCTCGAAGGCCATGCCGCATTCCTGGCCGGTCTGGACTTCCTTCACTTCGTCCTTGAAGCGCTTGAGAGTCTTGAGCTTTCCTTCGTGGATCACGACGTTGTCGCGGATCAAACGCACGCCCGAGCCACGCTCCACCATGCCTTCGGTGATCCGGCAACCGGCGACCTTGCCGACCTTGGTGATCTGGAAGACCTCAAGGATCTCCGCATTACCAATGAAGGTCTCGCGGCGCTCAGGCTTGAGCAACCCGCTCATCGCATTTTTCACATCATCCACAAGATCATAGATGATGTTGTAGTAACGAATTTCGATCCCGTCGCGGGTCGCAAGATCCGTGGCCTGCTTGTTGGCACGCACATTGAAACCGATAACGATCGCGTTCGAGGCCGAAGCCAGCGTCACGTCCGATTCAGTGATCCCGCCCACGGCGCTCATCAGGATCTGCGCCGACACTTCATCGGTCGAGAGCTTGTTGAGCGAAGCCACGATCGCTTCCACCGAACCCTGCACGTCGCCCTTGATGATCAAGGGGAACTTGGCAATGCCCGAGGCCTTGAGCTGGTTCATCATCTGCTCAAGGCTGGTCGCGCCGCCACCAGCAGTCTTCTCGCGGATAACCCGCTGACGGTATTCGGTGACTTCGCGAGCCCGTGCTTCGCTTTCAACCACCGAGAACCGATCACCAGCGCTTGGCACGCCAGTAAAGCCCAGGACCTCAACCGGGACCGAGGGGCCGGCCTCTTTGACCTGTTCGCCCTGATCGTTGATCAGCGCCCGAACACGGGCAAATTCGGTACCAGCCACCACGATGTCGCCGATCGCCAGCGTGCCGCGCTGCACCAGCACCGTCGCAACGGCACCGCGACCGCGGTCGAGCTTGGCTTCGATCACAAGGCCTTCGGCACGGCCGTCGCGCGCCACGCGTAGCTCAAGCACTTCGGCCTGCAGCAGGATGGTTTCCAGCAACTTGTCTAGGCCATCGCGCGTCTTGGCGGAAACCTCGACATCGAGCACATCGCCGCCCATGGTTTCAACAAACACTTCGTGCTGCAGCAACTCGGTGCGAACCCGGGTCGGGTTGGCATCGGGCTTGTCCATCTTGTTGATGGCCACGATGATCGGAACACCGGCCGCCTTCGCGTGCTTGATGGATTCAATGGTCTGAGGCATCACGCCGTCATCAGCTGCCACCACCAAAACGGCAATGTCGGTCGCCTGCGCACCACGGGCACGCATGGCGGTAAAGGCTTCGTGGCCCGGGGTGTCGAGGAAGGTGATCCGTGCACCGTTCTTTTCCACCTGATAGGCGCCGATATGCTGGGTGATGCCGCCGGCTTCCCCGCTCACCACATTGGCTTCGCGGATGGCGTCGAGCAGCGAGGTCTTGCCGTGGTCGACGTGACCCATGATGGTCACCACAGGCGCACGATTAGTCAGATCCTCAGCCCGGTCATCGGTGGGCAGATCATAAAGACCTTCTTCAACATCGGCTTCCGACACGCGCTTGACCGTGTGACCGAGTTCGGTCGCGATTAGCTCGGCCGTATCGGCATCGAGGATGTCGTTGATCTTCATCATCTGGCCTTGGGCCATCAACAGCTTGATGACGTCAACGGCGCGCTCGGCCATGCGGTTGGCCAGTTCCTGGACGGTGATCGCCTCGGGAATGGTCACTTCACGGCTAAGCTTGGGCGCCACCTGCTGGTTGCGGCCCATCTTCTTGTCGCGACGACGACGCATTGCAGCCAGCGAGGGACCACGATCACGGTCGCTTTCGGCGCCGGCATTGGTAACCGTCAGCCGGCCGCGAGCATTGGCATCCTCACCAACGCGGCGCGTCGGACGCTCCGGCGTGGCGCGAGATGCGCGGCGGGCATTTTCCAGTTCAGCTTCACTGATCGGGCCACGATTGGTGGGCGCGCTGGTGCGGATCTTGCGACCATCGGCTTCGCTGGGCGGTGCCGGCGGCACATTGCCGATCGGTGCCATGCCCGCGCCCGCCGGACGACGAGCCTCCGCAGGACGAGTGGCAGTGCCCGACGGACGGGCCGTGGCAGCACCGGGGCGCAGTGCAGCGCCTGCACCGCGCTCGCTTGCGGGGCGCAGATTGGGGTTGGGGCGGTCGCCTGCCGGGCGCGTTGGCCGCGGCGGCTGGCCTGGGCGGCCGGCAACCACACGGACACTGCTCGGCCCGGGATTGCGCTGAGACGCTGGAACAACGGGTGCAGCAGCTTCTGCCGGGACAGGAGTGGGAGCCGATGTCTCGGCCGCAGCTGCAACTGGAGCTGCTTCAGCCTGAGGGGCAGGGCTGGATGGCTCAGGTGTTTCTGATGCCGCTTCGCTGGCGCGACGGCGCTCTTCTTCGAGCCGGGCCGCCTCTTCACGCACCTGGCGGCGGCGGGCATCTTCCTCAACGCGGCGGGCTTCCTCGGCGGCAAAGCGCTGTTGCTCCTCCGCCTGGCGCGCGCCGGCCTGCAACAGGGCGTTGCGCCGGGCTTCAGCTTCAGCAGCTGACAGGCCCAAGGGGGCACGGCTCTGCCCGGCCGGGCGACCTTGCGGCGGACGCTGGCTCTGGGGAGGGCGCTGGCTTTGCGCTGGCCGCTGGCTCGCCGCGGCGGCAGGGGCCGCTGACTGGGGCCGCTGCGGTGCACCACTCGGGGCGCCCGGCGTGGGCACGCGGCGCGTGCGCTTCTCGACCACCACGGTACGCGACTGTGGACGCGACATGCCGGGGCGGTTTCCGGCACCCGGACCCCCCTTCAATGTCAACGTCTTCTTGCCCCCGCCAGAAGTGTCGTCGATGCGCTTGTCGTCGTTATCAGCCATGTATCTCGCGTCTCTCAAACTCGTTCGTCTGGCAAAACAGCACCGTCAACCGCAGGGCGGTCGGTGCTGTCGGCCATCGCTTGGGCGGTGTAAAGGGCCAGTCTGCGGGCCTTTTCCACTGCCGATTGGGCTGCCGCCCCTTTCGTTAGGGCAGCATGTATCACATTTTCCTGGCCAAGTGCCAAACCCAATTGCTCCGAAGAGAGCAATTCGAGATGAGGCACTTCAAAGTCGTCCACGCCTTCTTCGCGTGCGGCGTGATGAAGGGCCTTGAGGGGTCCTACCATCTTGCTGCGTCCATCCGCCGAGGCGTCGGACGCGGTGATCAGCGCAACCAGCTCGCCCGTGGCAAGGAGACTGCGAACTTTGGTCGCCCCGGTCACCAGCTGCCCCGCCTTGCGCGTCATGCTCAGGGCCTGCAACAAGCGCTGCTCAAGCCGGGTTCGCACCAGCTCGGGTAGGTCTTGGGGGACCACAACCTCGCTTTTGAGGCTGCGCCCGAACACCTTCTTTTTCACCGCCTCGGCAACGGCCTGCTGGTTGAGGCTGATCCAGACGCCCCGCCCATCCGCCTTCGCCTCTGTGTCAGGGGCCAGGACCCCGTCGGGGCCGAGCACGAAACGGATCAACTCGGCGACCGGCTTTTCTTGCCGAGTCAGCGCGCACATCCGCGTTGTTTCTTCGCGCCGGGCCAAACGGAGCTCCCTTGCCTTGAGGCGGCTTAAACCGCCGCCTCTGCTTGAGTGTCTTCGCCTTCTTCAGCCTGCGCGCCAGGCAGTTCGTCTTCGTTGATCCAGCCGGCCCGCACGCGCGCCTGCATGATCATGTCTTCAGCTTCCTCGCGGCTGACGGGGAAGTCCTTCAACGTGCCTTCGAACCGCTTGGTTTCGCCGTCCTTGCGCTCACTCCAGCCCACGAGGTCGTCGGCGGCGCAGCCCGCGAAGTCTTCCACGGTCTTGATGTCATCCTTGCCCAGAGCTACCAGCATGGCGGCAGTCAGGCCCGGGATCTCGTAAAGATCATCCTCGACACCGAGTGCCTGGCGCTCCTCGTCGTGAGCCCGATCAATGGCGGCCAGATATTCGGTCGCGCGGTTCTGGATTTCTGCGGCGGTTTCTTCGTCAAAGCCCTCGATCGACGCGATTTCATCGAGTTCGATATAGGCGAGTTCTTCAACCGACGAGAAGCCTTCGGAAGCCAATAGTTGGGCAACCATCTCGTCCACGTCAAGGGCATCCATGAACAGGGTCGAGCGTTCGGTGAATTCTTTCTGACGCCGCTCGCTTTCTTCCTGCTCGGTCAGGATATCGATATCCCAGCCAATGAGCTGGCTGGCAAGACGGACATTCTGGCCACGGCGGCCAATGGCAAGGCTCAGCTGCTCATCGGGTACCACGACTTCAATGCGTTCGGCCTGCTCATCGAGCACAACCTTGGCAACATCTGCCGGCTGCAGCGCCGAAACCACCAGATCGGCAATGGAGTCGGTCCATGGGATGATGTCGATCTTTTCGCCCTGCAGCTCGCCCACCACCGCCTGCACGCGCGAACCGCGCATACCGACGCAGGCGCCCACGGGGTCGATGGAAGAGTCCGACGAGGTCACCGCGATCTTGGCGCGCGATCCCGGATCACGGGCAATCGAGCGAATGGTGATGATGCCATCATAGATCTCGGGCACTTCCTGCATGAACAGCTTGGCCATGAACTGCGGATGGGTGCGCGACAGGAAAATCTGCGGGCCGCGCTGTTCGCGGCGCACGTCATAGACATAGGCGCGCACGCGATCGCCATAGCGGAACATTTCGCGCGGGATCAGCTCGTCACGGCGAATGATGGCTTCGCCACGGCCCAGATCCACGATCACATTGCCGTATTCGACGCGCTTGACCGTGCCGTTGACGATCTCGCCGATGCGGTTGAAGTATTCGTCATACATGCGCTCGCGCTCGGCATCGCGCACCTTTTGCACGATAACCTGCTTGGCCGACTGAGCGGCAATGCGCCCAAATTCCATTGGGGGCAGGGGTTCGGTCAGGAAGTCGCCGATCTTGGCGGTAGGCGATTTGATCTGGGCGGTCTTCAGGTCAACCTGACGGCTGGGCTCTTCAACCTCGTCAACAATTTCCAGCAGGCGCCACATCCGGGTCTCACCCGAGCGGGGATTGATCTCGACCTTGATCTCGGTTTCCGCGCCATAGCGGCCCTTGGCGGCCTTTTCCATGGCGTCCTGCATGGCTTCGATCACAACCATGCGGTCGATCGATTTCTCGCGGGCGACGGCATCTGCAATCTGCAAAAGCTCGAGTCTGTTCGCGCTAACGGCCATTTAGTGGGTCTCCTGAACGATTTGGTCGTCTTCATCGTCGTCGCCGGGATCGGTGAACTCAACCGTTTCCGTTTCGTCGTCATCGATGGGATGGGCTTCCTGGTCGATTCGCGCCTTTTCCATCAAGGCATCGGTCATAACCAGCTTGGCTTCGGCAAGAGCCGTTAAGGGCAGGCGGAAATCGGGATCGGTGCCGCCCGGCGCATCGGGAATGGTAATGACGAAGGCATCATCCTCGACGGCCTTGATGATGCCGCGGAAGCGCTTGCGGCCATTAAGGGCATCGGCCAGTTCCACCTTGGCTTCGTGACCGATATAGGTCTCGAAGTCTCGGCGGCGCACCAGCGGGCGATCAATGCCTGGCGACGACACTTCCAGGTGATATTCGCGGTCGATCGGGTCCTCGACATCGAGCACCGGCGAAAGATCCTTGGACAGCGTTTCGCAATCGGTGATGGCAAAGCGGCCGTTCTCGTCCTCGGCCATGATCTGCAAGGTCATGCCATTTTCCTGGGTGACCTTCACCCGCACCAGGGCATAACCAAGGCTGTTGGCGACCGGCTCGATAATGGCTGCCAGCCGTTGCTCGAGTCCGGTTTCCTTGATGAAGCGTTTTTCAGTAAGATCGATTGGCATTGAACCTTCAGGTAATAAAAAAGAGCGGGGCCGGGAAGGCGCCCACTCTGCAAACTGCCAGAGATGTTGAACCCTTATATAGCGCTGTATTGTCAGCGCTGCAAGGCTTCCATCAGCGACGCTCGAAACTGAAGTAGAACGACACCATCCGGCCTTCCCGGCGCGCCTTGGTCTCGTACCGCGTCGCTTCCCAGCCAGGATAAGGCTCGTGCCACTCGCCCGCACCACCGGGATTGAACGCGAAATCGGGGCTGCGCAGGATATGAGCGAGGCACCAATTCGCGTAATCCTCGATGTCGGTGGCGAAATAGAACTTCCCACCGGGGCGGATCACTCGCGCGAGTTCCCCCAGTGTTGTCGGCGACACAAAGCGCCGCTTGTGGTGTCGCGTCTTGGGCCAGGGATCGGGATAAAGCAGGTAAACGCCATCTAGGCTGGCGTCCGGCAGCGCCATCAGCAGCTTGAGGGCATCATCGGTAAAGAGCCCGATATTGCGCAGCCCCTGCGCGGCGATGGTCTGCACCATCTTGCCGATGCCTCCGGTAAACACTTCGCAGCCGATAAAGCCGGTTTGCGGATGCCGGCCGGCCTCAAGGGCAAGATGCTCACCCCCACCATAGCCGATCTCGACGATGATCTCGTTGGCGTCGGGAAACAGCGAGCGGGGATCGAGTGATCCTTCGAGCTCGATCTCAAGCGCGGGCAGGGTGGCGTCGAACACCGCCTGCTGCCCGCCATGGAGCTTCTTGCCGGAACGGCGGCCAAAAAAAGCGCGCGGTTCACCCGCGCGCGTTTGCGGAAGTTGGTGAGCGGTCTTGGTCATCAGGTTCGCGGCTATAGCAGGCCGCTGCCCGTTACGCCAAGGGCTCCTACTTTACCGCCGCCTTGAGCGCCCCTACGAGGTCGGTTTTTTCCCACGAAAACGAGCCGTCTCGTCCCGCTTTGCGCCCGAAATGGCCATAGGCCGAAGTCTTGGCATAGATGGGCTTGTTGAGATCGAGATGAGTGCGGATGCCGCGCGGGGTCAGATCCATAACCTGGCCCAGAGCCAGCTCCACGGCTTCTTCCTCGACCTTGCCCGTGCCATGCAGGTCCACATAGATCGAGAGCGGCTGTGCCACGCCAATGGCATAGGACAGCTGAATGGTCGCGCGATCGGCCAGACCTGCTGCTACGACATTCTTGGCGAGATAGCGTGCTGCATAAGCGGCCGAGCGATCCACCTTGGTCGGATCCTTGCCTGAAAAGGCGCCACCACCATGGGGGGCAGCCCCGCCATAAGTATCGACAATGATCTTGCGGCCGGTCAGTCCGGCATCGCCATCGGGGCCACCAACCACGAACTTGCCGGTTGGATTGACGTGCCACACCGTGGCGTCATCGATCCAGCCGTCGGGCAGGGCCTCGCGCACGAAGGGTTCGACAATCGTTCGCACATCGGCCGAGGTCAGGTCTTCATCAAGGTGCTGCGTCGAGAGCACGATCTGGGTAACACCAACCGGCTTGCCGTTCTCATAGCGCACCGTCACCTGCGATTTCGCATCGGGCCCCAGCACGGCCGCCGGACCCACTCCCGACTTGCGCGCCTGGGTCAGCACATCGAGAATCTTGTGGGCATAAAAGATCGGTGCTGGCAGCAGTTCGGGGGTTTCGCGGCTGGCATAGCCGAACATGATCCCCTGGTCGCCTGCGCCGACATCCTTGTTGCCGGCTTCATCCACACCAGCTGCGATATCGGCGGATTGCCCATGCAGCAGCACGTCGATCTTGCAGGTTTTCCAGTGAAAGCCTGCCTGCTCATAACCGATGGCACGGATCGCCTTGCGGGCCGCGGCCTTGAACTTGGCCGGATTGACGCGTGGCTGGCCGGCACCGTCGAGCACGACATTGCCGTCCTTGTCTTTTTTGAGCAGTGTTTCGGGCACGCGCACTTCACCCGCGATCACCACGCGGTTTGTGGTCGCCAGCGTTTCGCAGGCAATGCGGACCTTGGCCGGGTCCATGCCGGCTTTTTTGGCTTCGCGAAAGACGAGGTCCACGATTTCATCGGAAATGCGGTCGCAGACCTTGTCCGGATGGCCTTCCGAAACCGACTCAGAGGTGAAAAGATAAGAAGAGCGTGCCACGCCTTGTTCTCCGCTACCGTCAGAGGGGCAGCATTTCCCCTCTTCAGGGGTGGTTTTGGCACCGGGGGCCGTAGCGGTCAAGGCGGATATAAAGAAAGCTTGATATCTCATTGGCGTGAAGGTGAGCAAAGCCTGCCCATGGCTTGAGGCGTTCAGGGGACCAACAGCGAGAACTCTTGGTCTGGACAGGGTCCAGTCCAGCCCTTCATATCGGCCCATGACCGAAATCGCTCGATTCCCCGACGTCATGCTGCTGGCCGCCGGCCTTGGCACCCGGCTTCGTCCCCTCACCGAGACTATGCCCAAGCCCCTGGTGCCGGTGGGCGGCACCCCGCTGATCGAGCGGGTCATGGCAAGTGCGCGCGCTGAAGGGGCCAGGCGCTTTGTTGCCAACGCCCATTATCGGGCCGACCAGCTGCTCGCCCATTTCGGCGGCCTGCTCAAAGTGTCGCGGGAAGACACGCTGCTGGGCACCGGTGGCGGGGTCAAGGCAGCGCTGCCCATGCTTCATTCCGACCCGATCCTCGTGATGAACACTGATGCCTTCTGGCTTCCGGGCGCTGACACGCCGCTCGCGCGCATGCTGGAGCGCTGGGAGGGAGGAGAAGCGGAGATTGTGCTGCTTTGTGTCCATCCCAGCCGGGCAACAGGGTTCGGGCGCAGTCACGATTTTTGTCTTGATCCCTTCGGCCGGGTCACGCCGGACTATGGCGCGCCCGTGATCTATGCCGGCGTCGCTCTCCTTGGCAAAGCGGCCTTTGCCGATACCCCTGATGGAGCGTATTCCCTCACCCGATTGTTCGACCGGGCAATGGAGCGGGAAACCCTTGCCGGCGTAGCGTTGAACGCACACTGGTTTCACGTCGGCGACTCCGAGGCACTGGCGGCGGCGGAGCAGGAACTGGCGTGACAATCTCTTCCATTGCGCCCCATGCGCCCTTCCTGCCCAGGCTGGCAGATCGTATTCTTGATGGCACGTTGCTGGGCGACTGGGACCGCAGCCAGCCTTTCTGGTTGAGCGACGTCACCGTGATTGTCCCGACGCAGCGCGCCCGGCTGGGGCTCGCAGAAGCCTTTCGGCAGCGTGGCGGTGGCCTATTGCCCGATATCCGGACCTTTGGTGGCGAAGTGGAGGATGAAGAGCCGTTCCTGCCGCCCTTCGATGCGCCCTTGCTGCCGCCGGCCGCGTCCGGGCTGGAGCGCCGCCTGGTGCTCTCGCGCCTGGTTGGCGCCTGGGCCAATACCAGCGAAGGGCACGCGGCATTTTCGACCCCGCCCACGGCCGGCGAAATCCTGTCCATGGCCGAGTCCCTGGGTGAGCTGATCGATGACCTGACCACCGAGGAGCGCACCGCCGGCGACCTGCGCGCTATCGCCGCTGGGGTGGAAAGCAATCTCGGTGCTTATTGGCAGCAAACCCAGCGCTTCCTCGATATCGCCCTGCAGTTCTGGCCCGAGCACCTGCGCGAGCGGGGCCGTGCCGATCCGGCCGCATTGCGTTCATTGCGCCTCGACCGGCAGGCGGCCGCCGCGCCCTTGCTCTACGGCGAGCGGCCGGTGATCGCGGCCGGCTCCACGGGATCTATTCCCGCAACGGCACGGCTTCTGGATGCCATCCGGCGGCTCCCTCGCGGTGCGCTGGTGCTGCCCGGCTTCGATACCACGATGAGCGAGGCTGATCATGCCGCGTTGCTCGATGATGCCAACAATCCCCATGGGCACCCTCAATATGGGTTGAGCAAGCTGCTGCGCGGGCTTGGAGCGGGGATCGGTGAGGTGATCGAGCTTGAGGATACCCCCGCCGCCCGTACCGACCTGGTCCGTCTCGCGCTCGCGCCAACGCCCCAAACCGCTATTTGGTCCGAGCAGCGCATGAGCGACGAAGCGCTTGCGCTTGCAACTTCAGGCATGAGCATTCTTGCCGCGCGCACCGAAGACGAGGAGGCGCGCGCCATTGCCCTGGCGGCCCGAGCGGCGCTTTCAGAGCACAAGACAGTGGGCATCGTCACGCCTGATCGTAACCTCGCGCGCCGGATTGCTGCGGAACTGGCCCGTTGGGACGTTCGGGTGGATGACGCCGCCGGCGCTCCTCTTTATCAATCTGCCGCGGGACGGCTGGTTCGTGAGATCCTTGCGCTCGCCGCCAATGGCTGTGCGGCCGTTGACCTCATGGCATTGCTGCGCAACCGCGCCGCCCTTTTTGGCCGCTCCCGTGGCGAGATCGCCCGGGTCGCTGACATGATCGAGCTGGGCCTTTTGCGAGGGCAGCGCTCCAGCCCCGGCCTTGACGGCATTCGCACCCTGCTGGCGGCCAATCTCGATGGCACCACCGCTTTCCCCGCCTTACGGCTGGACCCACGGGCGGGTGCCGACATATCGGGCTTGCTCGACATGGTGGAGGCGGCCCTCGCGCCCTTGCAGGCGCAGCTGGCCGCGCCCGAGATCACGGCGGCGGGCCTCGCCTCGGCCTTGCTGGCCGGCTTTGTCGGCGTCGCCGACGGCGCCGATATCCCCGGGCGCCGTGAACTCGAGGCCTGGGCCAATGAACTCGATGGTCACGGCGAGCAGGGCCTTCGCTTTGCCCCACGCGGCCTTGACGCCGTGCTGCGTGCCCTTATGGCCGGGTTCCAGGTGCGCACGCTCGAAACCCGGCGCACTGACATCACCATCTGGGGCCAACTCGAAGCGCGCCTGCAAAACCCCGATCTCCTAATCCTCGCCGCGCTCAACGAAGACAAATGGCCCGAACCTGCCGATCCTGGCCCCTGGCTCAGCCGCGGCATGCGTCTTTCTGCCGGGCTCGAGCCGCCCGAGCGGCGGCAGGGCCTGGCCGCGCACGACTTTGCCCAAGCGCTGGGTAATGGCGAAGTGCTGCTCGCCTTTTCCGAACGCATCGGCACCAGCCCCGCCATCGCCTCGCGCTTGGTGCAGCGCCTCGAAGCCTTTGCCGGCGACGACTGCGTCAAGGAGTTGCGCTCGCGCGGCAACCGGTGGTGCCTAGAGGCGCGGGCGCTTGACGCGGTAGCGGCCGTGGTGCCGGCGACCCGCCCCGCACCCAATCCGCCGGTGGAAGTGCGCCCACGGCGCCTTTCGGTCACCGAAATCGAAACCCTGATGCGCTCGCCCTATGATCTCTATGCCAAGCACGTGCTCGGCCTGCGCCCGATCGATGCTCTGGGCAGCCCACCCGATGCGCGTGAACGCGGCACCATCATCCATGACATCTTTGCACAGTTCGTGATCGATGGTCATGATGCGATGGCCGCCGATGCCATCGACGTCCTCAATGCCATTGCGCGGGTCAAATTCGCTGGGCTCGACGCCATTTCCGAGCGGCGCGACATCTGGCTGCGCCGCTTCGATACCGCTGCCCGGCAATTCCTCGATTGGGAGCGGAGCCGCGACGCCGAGATTCGGCGCCGGCATGCCGAGATCGATGGCGACTGGGCGCTCAAGCTCAAGGAGCCCATGCGCATCACCGGCCGGGCCGACCGGGTCGACGAGCGCGTCGATGGCACGCTCGAGATCGTCGATTTCAAGACCGGCACTCCGCCCAACAAGGCGGCCATGCAGAACTTCCAGGTGCCCCAATTGCTGCTTGAGGCGCAAATGGCGCGCGTCGGCGCGCTGGAGGGTGTGGCGCCCGCCGATACGGCTGCCCTGACCTATGTGAAGGTTGGCTTGGGTCCTGACGCCTTTGTGCCCAAGTCCTTTGTTCCCACCGAAGGGCATGACCTGATGTCGGCAGCGGACGAACTGGCGCGTCGCGCCCAGGCCCATATGGAGTATTTTCTGTTGCGCCAAACGCCCATGCCGTCCCGGCTCTTGCCCATGGCCGGCCAGCGCTTTGCCGGGGCCTATGATCATCTCGCCCGGGTTGCCGAATGGAGCGCCATGGATGGCACGGAGGGCGACCAGTGAGCGATCGCGGCGAACTTCAGGTCCCGTTCAATACACGGGCCAATCAGGCCCAGGCGGCTGATCCGGGCCTGTCCATCTGGGTGTCGGCCAATGCCGGCTCGGGCAAAACCTTCGTGCTCACGCGCCGGGTGCTGCGCCTCCTGCTGGCTGGGGTCGATCCTCAGGCTATTTTGTGCCTGACCTATACCAAGGCTGCAGCCGCCGAGATGCGGCGCCGGGTGGCGCGTGAATTGGCGCGCTGGGCAACCATGGAGGAGCAGGCGCTCGACGAGGACCTAGGCGAGCTTGAGGGCGCAAGCTTTCGCCCCGGCATGCGCGAGCGCGCGCGCACCTTGTTTGCCCGCGCGCTGGAAACCCCTGGCGGTCTGCGCATCAACACCATTCACGCTTTCTGCGAAAGCGTGCTGCATCGTTTTCCACTCGAAGCGCGGGTGCCCTTCGACTTCTCCGTAGTGGAAGATGACACGCGCGAAGACATGCTGCTCGGCGCCCGCGAAGCGGTGCTGGCCGAAGGCATCGGCGTTGAAGGCGCCGTTGAAACCCTCTTTCGCACCCTTTCCGATGACCAAATCCGCAAGGCCATCGGCGATGCCCTGGCTGATGGGCGGAAGCTCAAGACTGTGCTGCAGCATCCCGATCGGGCTAAGGCGAATCTCCGGCGCCTGGTGGATGCCGGCAACCGCTCCAGCGCCGAAGTGGAAGCCGAGCTCCAGAACGATACGCTGCTTAACGCGCTTAGCTGCCGTGATCTCGTGACCATATTCGCCGGTGATCCCCTCAAGGGGGTGGGCGCGCGCTTTGTTGACATGCTTGCCCGCTGCAATCCCGATCTGATCACCGCGGGTGAGTTGCGGCGCCTCTTCCTGACGGACAAGGGGCCGCGTTCGCGCCTGCTCACGGCCGCCCAGCAGGCCAAGCGCCCCGATCTCTTCGATCTGCTGACCCGCGAGCAGGGGCGCGTGGTTCGGCTCGATGCGGAATTGAGCAAGCTCGAACTGGTGGAGCGCAGTGAAGCCTTTCTCCAGATCCTGGGCGCCATCCACCAACGCTACGAGGATGCCAAGCGCCGGCAGTCCAAGCTCGATTTCGACGACCTGGTGGAGCGGCTTGCCGATCTGTTTGAGCGCGAAGCGGGCGAATGGGTGCGTTACAAGCTCGATGCCGGAATTGACCACATCCTCGTCGATGAATCCCAGGATACCAATGGCGAGCAATGGCGGGTGGTCAAGGCGATCACGGCCGAGTTCTTTGCCGGTGAAGGGGCGGTGACGCGCCCGCGTTCGCTCTTTGCTGTGGGCGACCAGAAGCAATCCATCTATTCGTTCCAGGGCGCCCAACCTGAACTCTTTGGCGAAACCGGCCAGCTCTACCGCCGGCTGGCCGCTGAAGCCGATGCTCCCTTCCTGCCGGTGCCCCTGCGCACGAGCTTCCGCACCCTGCCAGAGATCTTGCAGGCGGTGGACCTCGTCACCAACAGCCCCGAGATGCGGGAAGCCCTGCTGGAAAACGAGCCGGTGGAGCACCAGGCCGCCCGCACCATGCGCGGGGGTACGGTGACCCTGTGGCCCCCGCTGCAGCAGCCGGCGGGCGGCAGGGAGGGCGATGAATGGCCCACCAGGGTTCCGCCCACCGAACAAACGGCGCCGCGCCAGGTCGCCGAACGCATTGCCGCCGAGATCAGCGGCTGGATCAAGGGAGGGCGTCCGCTCACCGGCCGCGGCCGCCCCGTGCGAGCCGATGACGTCCTGATCCTCGTGCAATCCCGGGGTCCGCTTTTTGCCGAGATCATCCGGGCGCTCCGCAAATGGGACCTGCCCACTCCGGGCGCCGACAGGTTGGGGGTCACCAGCCACATCGCGGTCATGGACCTCTTGGCGCTCTGCGACGTGCTGCTGAACCCCGCCGACGATCTGCAACTGGCCGCCTTGCTGCGCTCGCCCTTGTTCGACATCACCGAGGATGATCTGTTCGGCCTCAGTCATGGGCGGGCGCGGGGGCAAAGCCTGTGGCAGGCCCTCAGCCGATGTGCGATTGCCCCTTGCGCAGAGGCTTATGAACGGCTCCATCGCTGGCGCGGCGAGCTCGATTTCGAGCGTCCGTTCGAGTTTCTGGCCCAGGTACTTTATGCCGAAGACGGGCTTGCGCGCTTTCACGCCCGGCTCGGCAGCGAAGTGGACGACGTGCTGGCAGCGCTGCTGGAACTGGCCCTCGCCCACGAGCAGACCGAACAACCCTCCCTACTGGGCTTTGTGGCGGCGATGCGGGGGCTTGGTGGCACCGTCAAACGGGAACTGCCCGAATCGGGGGCAGGGGTGCGCATCATGACCGTCCATGGCGCCAAGGGGCTCGAGGCCCCGATTGTGATCCTTGCCGATGCCGTCAACAAACCACGCCCGCAACAGCTGGGGCGGCCGATCTACCTCGTGCCTGACTATCCCGGCCCGCTCCTGATCCATGCGAGCGGGGCGAACGGGCACTTGACCGAAACCTCGCCCCTCAAGCAGCGTATCGATGCCAATCTGCTTAACGAATATTGGCGTAAGCTTTATGTCGGCATGACCCGGGCCGAAGATGAGCTTTACCTGACGGGCGCGCTCACTCCCGGGACCGACGCCGGAAAGCAGCTCCAGGGCAGTTGGTATGCAGCCGTGGAAGCCGCCCTTCGCCCGCTAAGCCAAAGCATCACGGATAGCGATGGCGTAGAAACCGCGCTGGTCTTTCCACGCGATCGCGAGCAACCGGCCGCCTTGGCCGGCAGGACTGCCCAAGAGGTCCAGAGCGGGGGCACGCTTGCGCTTGAGCCTCTGCCAACATTCCGCGCCATTCCCACCGTTACGCCCGCTGGAGCGGGCACGCAGGGCGCGCCACGTACCCCCTTCAGCACCGCGCTTGAAGGGGTGCGCGACGCCGAGGCTTCGCGGCGCGAGGGCATTGCGCTCCATGCGCTGCTGCAGCATCTCGGCCGCGTGGAGCCTGCGCTTTGGCCCCGGGTCGTGCCCAAGGCGGTCGCAGCGCTCTTGCCCGAGGCGCCGGAACGACAGCCGGTCGTAGGCGCCAAGGCTATCTCCATCCTGACCCGGCCCGAATTGGCGGGGCTCTTCGGCGCCTCGAGCCGCGCGGAGGTGCCGTTTCTGTTTGATGCCGCCCAAAATGGCGAGCCAATTCGGCTGGCGGGGCGCATGGACCGCATCGTCGTCGATGCCGACGGCGTTCTGGTGATCGACTTCAAATCCGACGCCATCGTTCCTGATGCACCTGAACTAGTGGCGCGGAACTACCTGACCCAGCTGGGGTTGTATGCACTGGTTGCAGAACAGCTCTTCCCTGGACTGCGGGTGCGGGCCGCCATCCTGTGGACGACGCTGGAATCATTGATGTATCTTCCACCCCACCTCTTGCACGAGGCGCGCGAAGGTTTCACCATCCGGTGAGTCTGCTTGCTGAAACGCTAGACTCTTCCCAGCTTTGGGAGCAAACAAAGCACCGCTTTCAACCAAAAGGCAATTTTGATGACCAAACACGTTTCCGACGCCAATTTCGGCGAGGAAGTTCTGAATTCCAAAGAGCCCGTTCTGGTCGATTTCTGGGCCGAATGGTGCGGGCCCTGCCGGGCGATCGCACCCGTGCTCGATGAGCTGTCGACCGAATTGGCTGGCAAGGTCAAGATCGTCAAGCTCAACATCGACGAAAACCCCTCGACCACCGTCAAATACGGCGTTCGTTCCATCCCGACCATGATCCTGTTCAAGGACGGCGAGGCGGCGGACATGAAGATCGGCGCCGGCACCCCCAAGGCCGGCCTAAGCAAGTGGCTGTCCTCGCACGCCGCCTAAGCTGATCAACCGATCACGAGACTAGCTGACACCGCCGGAGCGATCTGGCGGTGTTTCTTTATGTGCGCTACTGCCTCAGTTCGGCGGGGTGCCGTTGAGCGCCAGCGCGTGCCCGGCAAGATAAAGCGAGCCGCAAATCACGACCCGCGCGCCCGGATCACCCGCGGCCTTGCGGATGGCGGCACCAAGCGCGCGCTGCGGGCTGGCCTCAAGGCCAAGTGCCTGAGCGGCTTGGGCGATAGCGGAAGCCTCGTGGGCGTTGGCTTCGCCGGGGATGGTCAAGCCCAGAACCTTCGGATTGAATTGCTTGAGGGGCTCAAGGAAGGTTGCAGGCGAGCGGTTGTTCATCATGCCCATGATCAGCACCAACGGGGCTGGGCGTTGGCCCTGGAGAGCCGCCAGCGCGCGGGCCAGTGCGGCAGCGCCATGGGCATTATGGCCACCATCGAGCCAGAGTTCTGCACCGGGGGGCAAGGCATCGCGCAACTTGCCCGTGAGCGGGGTCATGCGCGCGGGCCAGGAAACAGTCCTCAGCCCCCTCTCCAGTGCCTGCTTGTCGACCGGCAAACCGAAGCGCCGCACGGCGGCAATGGCGAGGCTGGCATTGTCCACCTGGTGATCGCCAAAAAGGGCCGGCGGGGGCAGGTCGAGGAGGCCATCGCCATCCTGGAACACCAAACGCCCATCTTCCAGATGCCCGTGAAAATCCTCGCCTTGAAAGGCGGGGTGAACGCCAAGCCGGCGTGCCGCCCGCTCGATCACATCGCGACCTTCGGGCTGCTGATAGCCGATGACGGCCGGGCTGCCGCGCTTGAGAATGCCGGCCTTGCTGACGGCGATCTCGGCAATGGTGTTGCCGAGGAATGCCTGGTGATCGAGGTCCACGGGTGTGATAACGACGCCTCGGGGCTGGGCAACGACATTGGTGGTGTCATAGATGCCGCCCATGCCCACTTCGAGCAGCAGGAAATCGGCCGGTGTTTCGCTGAATAGCAGGAACGCGGCGGCGGTGGTCACCTCGAAGAGGGTGATGTTTTCGCCCCCATTGACCCGCTCCACCCGCTCCAGGGCCTCGTTGAGGCGGCGCGTCGGCACGAGCTGCCCACCAAGCCGGATGCGCTCGTTGAAGCGCACGAGGTGAGGGGAGGTGTAGACATGCACCGATTGCCCCGCGGCCTCGAGAAAGGCGCGCATGAAGGCGATGGTCGAGCCTTTGCCATTGGTGCCCGCGACATGGATCACCGGCGGCAGCCGATCCTGTGGCCGCCCCAGCGCCTCAAGCAGCCGCTCGATACGCTCCAGCTCCAAATCAATCAATTTGGGATGAAGCCCCGAAAGGCGTTGTAAAATGAGGTCGGTACGCGACATGGGGCCCCCTGACTGGACGGCACTCCCTAGCCCCGATCTCGCCGCCGCTCAAGCGAGCAGCGTGAGATCGGCTGATCAGTCGCAATCAGCGGCTGGCGCTATTCGGCATAGGCCGGGGGCTGCGGCCGCGCCTCGTCATCGGCCTCTGCCGCCACGGCCACTTCACGCAGCGTTACCTGCTGCAGCAGCGGCGAGGACGAGGCGAGTTCCGCTACCGGCTCGGTCTTGGTGAAGATGCCGGCAAGGGAGCCGATGGTGGAGCGCAGATTGTGGCGGTGCACCACCATGTCAACCATGCCGTGCTCATACAGATATTCCGAGCGCTGGAAGCCCTCGGGCAGCTTTTCGCGAATGGTCTGCTCGATAACGCGCGGCCCGGCAAAGCAGATCAAGGCGCCCGGTTCGGCAATATGCACATCGCCCAGCATCGCATAGGATGCGGTAACGCCGCCCGTGGTCGGATTGGTGAACACGACAAAGAAGGGCAGCCCCGCTTCGCGCAGCCGCAGCACGGCAACTGTGGTGCGCGGCATCTGCATCAGCGATAGGATGCCTTCCTGCATGCGCGCGCCGCCCGATGCGACAAACAACACCAGCGGCGTCTTGCGCTCGAGCGCGGTTTCAAGCCCGGTGATGATGCCTTGGCCGGCGGCCATGCCGAGCGAGCCGCCCATGAAGTCGAAGTCCTGCACCGTCACCGTGATGGGATGGCCATAAAGCGTGCCGGTGGCGACGATCACCGCATCTTCGTGACCCGTCTTGGTGCGATTTTCCTTGAGGCGATCGGTGTAGCGCTTCTGATCGCGGAATTTCAGCGGGTCCTGCGGCACGGCCGGAACAGGCACCAGGTCATAGCGGCCTTCGTCCATGAAGGTGGCGAGCCGATCGGCCGGCTTGATCTTCATGTGGTAGCCCGAATTCGGCACCACCCACTGATTGGCTTCCAGATCGCGATAGAACACCATCTCGCCCGACTCAGGGTCCTTGACCCAGAGGTTTTCCGGCGTGTCGCGCTTCGTGTTGAGGAACGAGCGGATTTTCGGGCGGACGAAGTTATCGATCCAGTTCATGCGAAAGCCTCGGCGGATTGGTCGCGAAAGGATGGCTTAGGAGACGATTGTGGCATTGTTATCAGCGGCGACCACAATCGCCAATGTGGCGGGGGTTCACCCGCGGGCGCGCCGCACGCCGCCGGCAAGGCTCGCTACAAGGTCGCGCACTGCCCCGACGGTTGTGCCGGTGGCCTTGCCGTCCTGTAACGAATTGCGCACCGCGTCCACCAGGACCGAGCCAACCACGATGCCATCGGCATGGCGCCCGATTTCGGCGGCGTCTTCTGCGGTCTTGATGCCAAAGCCGACGGCGACCGGTAGATTGGTATGGGCCTTGATCCGGTCAACCGCCTCGCCGACAGCGCCGCGCGACTTGATCGCCGAGCCGGTCACCCCGGTCATCGACACGTAATACACAAAGCCAGAAGTGTTCTGCAGCACCTTTGGCAGGCGTTTGTCGTCCGTCGTCGGCGTGGTCAGGCGAATGAAGTTGATGCCAGCCGCGAGCGCAGGCAGGCACAACTCCTCGTCCTCCTCGGGGGGCAGGTCGACGATAATCAGCCCGTCAACGCCTGCTTCCTTGGCGGCGGCGACAAAACGCTCAACCCCAAACGAGAAGATGGGATTGTAGTAGCCCATCAGCACGACTGGGGTGGTTTCGTCCTTGCGACGGAAATCCTCCACCATGCCAAGTACCCCCCGCAGCGTTTGGCCGGAAGCCAGCGCCCGCTGACCGGCCAACTGAATGGCAACGCCATCGGCCATGGGGTCGGAAAATGGCATGCCCAATTCGATCACATCAGCGCCCGCTTGCGGCAAGGCCTCGAAGATGGCCTGGCCCGTGGCGAGATCTGGATCCCCCGCCATCACAAAGGTCACGAGCGCCGGGCGGCCCTCGGTCTTGAGCTGGGCAAAACGCTTGTCGATACGGGATTGAAACATGAATGGTTCCGATGGGAGCAACTGGGCGGTTTAGGAGCAGAAGCGGGCAGCTGTCAACGACAGCCGCTGTCGCGTCAGAGCAGACCCAGGCGTCGGCCAACGCTCTCCACATCCTTGTCACCCCGGCCCGAGAGGCATAGCACCACCGACTGCTCCTTCGGCATCGTGGGGGCAAGCTTGATCACCTGCGCCAGGCCATGGGCCGATTCCAGCGCCGGGATGATGCCCTCTAGCCGGGTACACAGCTGGAAGGCTTCGACGGCTTCGGTGTCCGTGATGGGCACATAGGTGACGCGCTGGGTGTCGTGCAGGAAAGAGTGCTCGGGTCCGACGCCGGGATAATCGAGGCCGGCCGAAATCGAGTGACCTTCAAGGATCTGCCCGTCGCGATCCTGCAGCAGATAGGTGCGGTTGCCGTGCAGCACGCCGGGACGGCCGCCAGTCATCGACGCCGCATGGCCGTTCTCCACCTCAATGCCATGGCCGCCGGCCTCGGCGCCATAGATCGCGACCTCCGGATCATCAAGGAAAGCATGGAAGGTACCGATGGCATTGGAGCCGCCGCCCACGCAGGCCACGATCGCTTCGGGCAGCTTGCCCTCGGCCTGCCGGAACTGTTCCTTGAGTTCAGTGCCGATCACCGACTGAAAATCGCGCACCATCTCAGGATAGGGGTGGGGACCCGCGGCAGTGCCGATCAGGTAATATGTGGATTCCACATTGGTAACCCAGTCGCGCAGCGCCTCGTTCATCGCGTCCTTGAGCGTGCCCGCTCCGGCAGTGACGGGCCGCACTTCAGCGCCCAGCATCTTCATGCGCAATACGTTCGGCATCTGCCGCTCGACATCCGTCGCACCCATGAAGATGGTGCAGGGCAGATTGAACTTGGCGCAAACGGTAGCGGTCGCCACACCGTGTTGCCCCGCCCCGGTTTCGGCTATAACGCGCGTTTTGCCCATGCGGCGTGCGAGCAGGATCTGCCCCAGACAATTGTTGATCTTGTGCGAGCCGGTATGGTTCAGCTCTTCACGCTTGAACCACACCTTGGCTCCACCAAGATGCTCCGTCAGCCGCTCGGCAAAATAAAGCGGGCTCGGCCGGCCGGCGTAATGGGTCGACAGGTCGTTCAGTTCGGCGGCAAAGGCGGGATCTTTTTGAGCTGCGCGATAGGCCGCCTCCAGATCCAAAATCAGCGGCATCAGGGTTTCGGCAACGAATCGGCCGCCATATGGGCCAAAGCGGCCCGCTTCATCAGGGCCATTGCGTAAAGAGTTGATGCCGTCCATGGGGTCTCGCCAATCGATCGCGGAGCAGAAAGGAAGCCGGAGCTTGCCGCTTCAATAGGCCGTGCAACGTCCCAATTGCAAACTCAAAGCGCGGCGCGGGCGTTCCGGATAAAGGCTTCCACCAGGCGTTTGTCTTTTACGCCGGGTGCGGATTCCACCCCCGAGGACACATCGACGCCCATTGGCCGCACGGTGCGGATGGCATCAGCGACAGTCGCGGGCGTCAGACCCCCCGACAGCATGAAGGGAATTCCCGGGTCCAGCGTCTCGAGCAGCGACCAGTCAAAGGTCTCTCCGAGACCGCCCGGCCGGTCGGCACCCTTGGGCGGCTTGGCATCAAGCAGAATACGGTCGGCCACTTCAGAGAAACCAGCCACATTGGCGACGTCCTCGGCAGTCCCGATCGGCACCGCCTTGATAATCTCGACGCCGGCTTCAGCGCGGATCGCGGCGACGCGGTGCGGGCTTTCGGGCCCATGCAACTGGATCCAGTCTGGGCCGAGCGCCGCTACTTCCGCGACGCAGGAATTGTCCGGATTGACCAGCAACACGCTGCTCTCGATCCGGCCGCGAGCCGTGGAAATCAGCCCGGCAATATCCTCGATGGTGCAGTGGCGCGGCGAGCGCACGAAATGCACGAAGCCCACCATGTCGGCGCCCGCCGCAATGACGGTTTCGAGCATGTCGGTGGTCTTGATGCCGCAAATCTTGATGATGAGGGGGTCTGCCATCGCCTGTCACGAATTGGGGGGCAAGCTGCGCATCAGCGCAGTTCCAGAAGATCGTCGACTTCAGCAAGGGGAGCGTTTGCGCCGGTTGCCGGGGTCTTGCGCAAGCTTTCGAGCTCGCTTTGAAAGGCATAGGCTTCACGCCGCCAATGCCGCTCGCCACTGCGATGCCGAGCCTGGGCGAACCAGGTGGCAATACCCCCCAGGAGCACGCCCACCAGCAACACGACATACAGTACGACGAACAACGGCACGCCATAACCGGGTGTCGCCATGGATTCGACCGGCACGAACGGGTTGAAGTTGATCAGCACGAAATGGCGGTTGGCCAGCGCGAACACGATCAAGAGGGCGCATAGCGGCACCAGAACCAGCCAGCCGACGATTTTCTTGACCATAAAAGCGCTGCCTTGGGCTGTGTGCCCGTTACGAACGGTTTAGCCGCTCGCGGATTTCTTTGCCAGCCTTGAACTGGGGAACGTATTTCTCCCCCACATCCACCTGCTCGCCAGTACGCGGATTGCGCCCAAGGCGCGCCGGCCGGTTCTTGACCGAAAAGGCCCCGAACCCACGCAGTTCCACCCGGTCGCCCCGCGCCATCGCATCGCCGATCTCATCCAGGATGGCATTGACGATGTTTTCGATATCGCGCTGGAACAGGTGCGGATTTTCGGCCGCAAGTTTCTCGACGAGTTCCGACTTGATCATGTTTGGCTCCGAAGGTGCCCTAATCCGTCCCCACTCACGAGGCGGGGTCAACCTGCCAAAGCGAAACCAACCCGTCAAGCGCGATGGCACCGGCAGGAGGCAGCCCGAGTGCCGCCCGGGCCTGGCCGGAGATCATGGCGCCAATCCAGCCCAGACCCTGATCAGGTTTGGGCCAGGCGGTCACAAGCTCCAGATTCTCGGCAATGCCGCGCTCTGCCACTAACCATTCAATGGCCTCACGCTCGGACCCGATACCGTCGACCAGTTTGCTTGCAACAGCCATTCGCCCTGTGACAATACGCCCGTCCGCCAGCGCCAGCGCTTCGGGGCGCGGCAAGCCCCGCCGTTCCGCCACTACGTCTACGAACCACTCAAAGCTGTCGTTGACGAGGGCCGCGATGGATTCGCGTGCTGGGCCCACGAGGGGCTCATCAAAGTCGGGTTCAGCCTTGAGAGGGCCTGAAGCGACCTTGTCGAGATTGACGCCAATTATATCCATCAGCTTGCCGGCATTCACATGCTGGTACAGCACGCCAATGGAGCCAACGATGGATAGTCGTCGCGCCAAAACGCGATCTGCGGCGATGGCGGTCATATAGGCGGCCGATGCGCCCAGTTCCTGGACCACCGCGATAACAGGCTTGGTTTGGCGCAGTCGGCTCAGCGCTTCATAGAGTTCCTCGCCCCCCGCAGTCGTGCCACCAGGTGAGTTGATGGCCACGATGACAGCGGTCACGCTGTCGTCCTCGGCGAGCTCTTCCAACGCTTCCAGCCGATCACGATTGGTGCTGATGGGACCATCGATCACGACCCGGGCAATGTGGTCGCCAACCACGCCATCGCCAACGGTGAACCGACCCAGCAGCGCCAGGATGGCCACGACAATGGCGACCGCGGCAACAATGCGCCACCAACCGCGTGACCGGCGGAAATGGACGGCAGCAAGCGCCCCATGCGGATCGGGCGGGCGGAAAGGCTCAGGAGACGGCTGGTCGGTCATGATCGGCTCACTCTTTGCCCGCCAAGCGGTAGCGAGGCAGCCGCGGGAAAGCAAGCAGCGGCGGGTCAGCTCAGTTGCCGCACCATATATTGCGCGGCGTCTTCATAGCTCAGCAGCGCTTCGCGCAACTCGGGCACATCAGCAGGGACGAATCCGTGGCGGCTCCAGAACGGCGCCGAGCCATTGACGGCGGCCAGGCTGGCGGTGGCAAAGCCGGCGCGCTTGGCATGGTCCAGCACCTGCTCAACGATCACTCGCGCCGCGCCATAGCCCCGAGCCTGGGGCAGCAGTGCCAAATCGTGCAGATAATAGGTCTGCGGCCCGATCGGCAGGGCGCCGTAAAGCTGGTTGAGCTTGGGCATGGTGCCGGCAGTCCAAGGGTGGGTGAGGAAATAACCGCTCGGTGCGCCATTGATGTCCAGCAGCCAGGCGCCATCCGGGTACAAGGCGCGGCGCTCGGCAAACACCGCAAGATCCTCGGGAAAGCTAGGATGCACGCAAGCGGCAATAGCTTGCACCGCCGGCAGGTCCAGCGTCGTCATGCCCCGCCAGTGAATACCCTTGCTTGTCATGGCATACCCGCAAAAGAAAGGACCCGCGCTAGAAAGCGCGGGTCCAGATGGCGATAAGCCAATCTTAGTTGTTGTCGCGACCCTTGAGCGCAGCGCCCAGGATGTCGCCGAGCGAAGCGCCCGAATCGGAGGAACCGTAATTGGCCACGGCTTCCTTTTCCTCGGCAATTTCCAGCGCCTTGATCGAGAGCTGGATGCGCGAGGTCTTGCGATCGTACTGGGTGACGCGTGCGTCGACCTTTTCGCCCTTGCTGAAACGCTCGGGGCGCTGGTCGTTGCGATCGCGCGACAAGTCGGCGCGGCGGATGAAGGCCGTCATGTCGCTGTCGGCCAGCTTCACTTCGATGCCGCCATCGTTGACGTCGATCACGGTGCCGGTGACCACAGCGCCCTTGCGGATGCCGCCGGTCTCGCCCTCAGCCGAGGATGCAGTCTCGCCGGTGGCCAGCTGCTTGATACCCAGGGAGATGCGTTCCTTCTCGACATCGACGTCGAGCACCTTGGCCTGAACCATGTCGCCGCGGTTGTAGTCGTCGAGCGCGATTTCGCCGGACTTCTGCCAATCGAGGTCGCTGAGGTGCACCATGCCGTCCACATCTCCTTCGAGGCCGATGAACAAACCAAATTCGGTCTTGTTCTTGACTTCGCCTTCGATGACCGAACCCACGGGGAACTTGTCAGCAAACGATTCCCACGGATTGGCCAGGGTCTGCTTGAGGCCAAGCGAGATACGGCGCTTGTCGGGATCGACCTCGAGCACCACCACTTCCACTTCCTGGGAGGTGGAGACGATCTTGCCGGGGTGGACGTTCTTCTTGGTCCAGCTCATTTCCGAGACGTGGATCAGGCCTTCAATGCCTGGCTCCAGTTCCACAAACGCACCGTAGTCGGTGATGTTGGTGACGCGACCGGAGAACTTGGCGTTGATCGGGTACTTGGCTTCGATGCCTTCCCACGGATCGGCCTGCAGCTGCTTCATGCCGAGGCTGATGCGGTGCGATTCGTGGTTGATGCGAACGATCTGGACCTTGATGGTCTCGCCGATCGTGAGCACTTCGGACGGGTGGTTGACCCGGCGCCAAGCAATGTCGGTAACGTGCAGGAGACCGTCAATGCCGCCGAGGTCCACGAACGCACCGTAATCGGTGATGTTCTTGACCACGCCGTCAACAACCTGGCCTTCTTCAAGCTGCTGGACGATTTCCGAACGCTGCTCGGCCCGCGATTCTTCCAGAATGGCGCGACGCGACACAACGATATTGCCGCGGCGCTTGTCCATCTTGAGAATCTGGAAGGGCTGGGGAACGTTCATCAGTGGAGCGATATCGCGGATCGGGCGAATATCGACCTGCGAGCGCGGCAGGAAGGCGATGGCGCCTTCGAGGTCGACCGTGAAGCCGCCCTTGACCTGGTTGAAGATCGTGCCTTCAACGCGCTCGTTGTTGTTGTACATTTCTTCGAGCTTGACCCAGCTCTCTTCGCGGCGGGCCTTTTCGCGGCTCAGCACCGCTTCGCCCATCGCGTTCTCGACGCGATCGACATAAACCTCGACCACCGAGCCGACGGTGATGGTGCCGTCGCGGCCAGCTTGGCCGAATTCCTTGAGCGCAATGCGCCCTTCGGTCTTGAGACCGACATCGATGATCGCCAGATCCTTTTCGATCGCGACCACGGTACCCTTGACGACGGTGCCTTCCAAAGGCTCGTTGTCGATGAACGAATCCATCAACAGGGATTCAAAATCTTCTTTAGTCACAGTTTGCTGTGCCAAATTCATCTCCAGAAGCGCCGGCGGTTAGGGGTTGGCATTGTCGCAATGGGGGCTCGCCATCTGTTGGTCAGATGCCGGCGCGCGGGCGCCCGATCGGAACGGCAATGGTGGGTATTCTGCCCGGCAGCCGAAGCCAGCATGCGCAAAGATTGAATTAGGGCACGAGCCCTGCCTTGCGCCTGATGGCTCCATCGACAATAGCGATGGCTGCGCGGAGTGCGGCTTCTATATCGAGAAGCGTAGTGTCGAGCAAGTGCGCGTCCGCCGCCTTGTAAAAACCGCCATGGGGATTGGCCATGTCCCGGGCATCCCGCTCTTCTATTTGGTGATAAAGGGCGTAGCGATCAACTACCTGGCCGCGCAATTCCAGCTGGCGCGCCCGTCGTTCCATCCGCGCCTTGGAATCAGCCTGGATAAAGAGCTTGGCATCCGCCTCGGGGCAGATCACGGTACCGATGTCGCGACCATCGAGTACGGCACCGCCCTCCTGCAGGGCAAACTGGCGCTGATAGTCAAAGAGTGCCTGACGGACTTCTCCAAGCACGGCGACTTTGGACGCCAGCTGGCCGGCCCGCGCCGAAAGCAGTAGTTCGGACTGCAAGTCCGCCTCATCAAGCTTCCGGGCCGCTGCGATGGCGCGGTTCTCAAAATCCGGCGCGTCCTCAAAGCCGTCCACCGCCTGCCCGACAGCGCGGTACAACAGGCCCGTATCCAGATGCGGCAGCCCGTAATGGCGGGCGAGGCCGCTCGCGAGCGTGCCCTTGCCCGAAGCAGCTGGTCCGTCGACGGCGATGATCATGGCTTTCTCCGGGCGGCTGGAACGGCGGGGCGGGCTTAGCATTTTCGGTTTGACAGGGGCAAGGTTTGCCCATAACCGGACGAGCCAAAGCGGGGCTTGCCCCGCGCTCCCCCATCGACGAGGACCACCCATGGCCAGTTCCGAACGCGGCACCAAGCGGACCGATCCCGACACCGGCAAGAAGTTCTACGACCTCAACATGGACCCGATCGTTTCGCCTTATACGGGCAAGAGCTATCCGCGGTCCTACTTCGAGCAGGTGCTGGTCGGCAAGGCTTCCCCGGCAACCGCCCGGAAAGTTGAGGAAGAAGACGAGACGGAAGAAGAAGACGAGGTCGTCGACGCAGCGGCGCCCGAGATCGTTTCGCTCGAGGACGCCGATGCTGAAGAAGCCGGCGAGGACGAAATCCCTGATGTCGAGGATGTCGAGGTCGACGAGGAACTCGGCGACGACGAAGACGTGTTCCTGGAAGAGGAAGACGACGAGGACGACAGCCTGGCATTCGATGTTGGCGGTGACGAGGATCGTTGATTTCGCTTGAATTTTTTCGCCGGCCAAGCTTTTGGCCGGCGAAATAAAAAAGTGTCATTTAGGCACTTGCAAGGGGACGGAGCATCCAATAGGTTCCGCCTCGCTTCGGACGGGAATGACCCGGACGAACCCGAAAAGATGGGGCCATAGCTCAGCTGGGAGAGCGCTTGCATGGCATGCAAGAGGTCAGCGGTTCGATCCCGCTTGGCTCCACCAATCTTTCGATAACTCCCTGACGAGACTATTCTCGGGTTGAGCCCCGCTCGGGGTTCTCAATCACTCGGCGACCCAACCCGCTGCAGCCGCTTTCCATCCACCGCCCGCCGCGCTACAAGGCGGCCGCGTCAGCTGGAGGTGAACCGCGTGCCCACAACAGATATCGCTCGGCGGGTCTATGATCATACCTGGAAGCTCGACCCGATCATCCGGAGCCTGCTGGACACCGACTTCTATAAGCTGTTGATGCTGCAGATGATCTGGGGCTTGTACCCCAAGATCGACGTCACCTTCTCGCTGATCAACCGCACCCGCTCGGTTCAGCTTGCCCATGAGATCGACATCGCCGAGTTGCGCGCCCAGCTTGATCACGCGCGCACTCTGCGCTTCTCCAAAAAAGAAATGATCTGGCTGGCCGGCAATACCTTTTACGGCTCGCGCCAGATTTTCGAGCCAGCCTTCCTGCAATGGCTCGAAGACTTCCGGCTGCCGGAATACCATCTGGAGCAGCGCGACGGTCAGTTCGTTCTGGAATTTCCAGGCAAGTGGTTGGAAACCTCGATGTGGGAGATTCCCGCCCTTTCAATCATCAACGAGTTGCGCAGCCGCGCCGCGATGAAGCGCTACGGGCCTTTCACGCTTGATGTGCTCTACGCCCGGGCCAAGGCCAAGATGTGGGAAAAGGTGGAACGGCTGCAAAAGCTGCCGGAATTGCGCATTTCCGATTTTGGCACACGCCGGCGCCATTCTTTCCTCTGGCAGCGCTGGTGCGTCGAGGCGCTCAAGGAAGGAATCGGGGAAGCTTTTACCGGTACCTCCAATGTCATGCTGGCCATGGATACCGATCTCGAGGCTCTCGGCACCAATGCGCATGAGCTTCCAATGGTCCTCGCGGCGCTGGCCAAGACCGATGACGCCCTGCGCGAGGCCCCCTATGGCGTGCTGCAGGACTGGGAAAGCTATTATGGCGGCAATCTCAAGATCGTGCTGCCCGATGCCTTCGGCACTGATTCCTTTCTCGAGCATGCCCCCGATTGGGTTGCCGACTGGACTGGCTTCCGCCCAGATAGTGCCCCCGCTATCGCTGGCGGCGAACGCATCATCCGTTGGTGGCAGGAGCGGGGGCGCGACCCGCGTGACAAATTGCTGATCTTTTCCGATGGGCTCGATGTCGACATGATCGAAGAGGCCTATTTGCACTTCGACGGGCGCGTGCGCATGGCCTTTGGCTGGGGCACCAACCTGACCAATGATTTTGAAGGCTGCGCGCCAGAGCCCAATCCGGGACTGGACCCAATCTCGATCGTCATCAAGGTCAGCGAGGCTAATGGGCGGCCGGCGGTCAAGCTGTCCGATAATCCGGCCAAGGCGACGGGCGAGAAAAGCGAAATTGAGCGTTATCTGCGCGTTTTTGGTGATGCCGGTCGGGTAGAGCACGCCGTGCGCGTTTGACCCGCCCGCACGCTGTGGAGAACCGCCTTTAGTTCGAGGCGGTTAACTGGGCTGGAACGCTAAACGTCCAAAATCGTTGCCTGTCCACAGGGCCGGAACCGTTTGACTTACCAACTTATCGACATTGCCGTAGCGCATAAAAGCGCCCATCCCCGCTTGCCTCACCGCGTAACTGGCAAGGTGCGCGCCGTGCTGACCGAAATACGCGATGGGCGCGAACAGCGCCACGATCTGGATATCCCGGTTTGGGCCAACACGTCCGAGACCATGAGCGAAGAAGATATCGACATGGCCTTGCTGGTGAAAGCCGCCGACATTTTGGCGCGGCTGAAATCGAAGCTCGATCAGGTATAGGGCTGATTGCCTGTGGTCTGCAGGAAGGCGCAGTAGGCGGGCGAAAGGCCGGGAAAAGTCTGAGCGTTTTGAGCCTCTGCCGCGGCTCGTGGGGCAGGGGAAGGGTAGAGCCGGGCCGCCCTCCGCCGGCGACGATGCTCTTGGCGCTCATCCACTGCAAACCACAGCACGGCGGGCACCACTAGCGTCCAGATCGCGATCAATTGCCAAGACACGCCAACCTCCCTGCAGCGCCAGCAAGGATGCTGTACTCGTCGAAGGCTCGTTAACGCTAGAAGGCTCGGCGGTTAGTGTTAACTTGGGACGGCAGTGCTACTGCGGCTCGCCCTTGGCGGGCTTGGATCCGGTTTCGATCGGCACGGCATAAAGCTCAAGGCGATGATCCACCAGCCGGTATCCCAGCCGCTTGGCAATCACTTCCTGGATCGCCTCGATTTCCTCGTTGCGGAACTCGATCACCCTTCCGCTTCGAACATCGATGAGGTGGTCGTGGTGCTCGTCGGGAATCAGTTCGAACCGGGCGCGTCCATCCTTGAAATCGTGCTTGGTGACAAGGCCGGCTTCCTCAAACAGGTTGAGCGTCCGGTAGACTGTGGATAGTGAGATGCCGGCGTCGATCGCCGCTGCGCGCCGGTGCAATTCCTCGACGACGGGATGGTCAGCACTGTCCTGGATCACGCGGGCGATGATCCGGCGCTGGTCGGTCATGCGCATGCCCTGCGCCACACAGGCCTCTTCCAGGGTCGGTTCGCTGCTGGTCTTGCTCACAAGCGGGTCCTGCCAAGGCTATGGGAAGGAGTTAGCCAAGATCGGCGGCCATGACAAGCGCGGTGGCTGCCGAACCATCCGGGCGGGGATAATAGCCCTTGCGCCTACCCACTTCCACAAAGCCATGACTGCGATAAAGTCGCAGCGCTGCACTGTTGCGCTCATCCACTTCCAGGAACATGCGGCGGGCATTGGTAAACAGCAGATCATCCAGAGCCGCTCGCAGCAGAGCCTGGCCCACCCGCTTGCCCCGCCATTTAGGCTCAACGGCAATGCTGAGCAATTCCGCCTCATCACCAATCAGTCGCACCAGGATGAAACCGGCAACTTGGCGCCGTGGGTCACAGGCGACCAGGGTAGTGCATTCCGTTTCCTGGAGGAAGTCGGCAAACTCCTCGCGAGACCAGCCACGAAAGAAGCCCTGGGCGTGAATAGCGGCCAAGACCTCGGCATCGCCTACCTGGGCGGGCTCCACATGCAGGCCATGCGGCCCCAGCCACAGCTTTCTCACGGGGCGAGCCGGGGTATGCGGGCGGCAGTCTGGGGCTTGGCATCTGCTTCGCGCACATAGGCAGCTTCCGGGGGATAGTCGGCCGGATCAGCGGTAGCCCCAAAGCGGGCCAGCAAGCTGACATCGATGAAGGGGCCGCGCAGCAGAGTTGCCCCTGCTGGCACCGCAGCTTCCGCTTGCGCCATTGGCAGCAATTGCGCCGCACCGGCCGGAACGCCTCTAGTGCTGAAAGTCTGTAAATAGGCCTCACCCCGCCGCGCATCGAGCAGCACCGCTATCGGCCCCTCGCCTGGAGCGGAGAGTGACAGGGCCAAAAGGGTCGGGGCACCCACCACCGGGGTGCCCCGGGCCAACGCTATGCCTCGGGCAGCGGAAAGCCCGATGCGCAAGCCGGTAAAGGAACCAGGCCCCGTCGAGACGGCCACCCGCCCGAGATCGGAATAACTCAACCCATTGCGCTCCAGCAGCGCCGCGAGCCGCCCGAAGATCAATTCGGCATGGCCGGTGGCGATCTCGTCGACCAGCACATCCACGCTTCCATCCGCGAGCAGCAGAGCGAGCTGCAGCCGGGGCGCAGCAGTATCAATGGCGAGGGTGATGGGCAGGGTCTGCATAGCTATCGCTCTAGCGGCGTCGTCCTTCGGTGTCGAGACCGATCAACTCGCCAATGTGCCTCGGGCAGCGCCTTGACGCTGGGGCTTTGCGCAGCCAGCTTGCGCCCATGCACCCCGATTCGCGCAGTAGTTCGCAATGACCTGGCTGGCCGAGACCGCCATGCTGAGCCATGGTTGGCGCCGTCTCATGCTGCTGGTGCTGGCCGGGGCGATGGCGGGGCTCGCTGTGCCCCCCTTGTTCGTGTTGCCGGCGCTGTTCCTGGCGTTTCCCGTCTGGGTCTGGTGCCTTGATGGTGCCGAGCATGGCCGCGGCTGGCGGCGATTGTTCGGACCAGCCTTCGCCATTGGTTTTGCTTTCGGCTGGGGCTATTTCACAGTCGCGTTGCACTGGTTGGGCGCGGCTTTCTTTGTGGATGGCGGCGTCATGCTGTTGCTGATGCCCTTTGCCATCTTGGCCCTTGCCGCTTTGATCGCCTTGTTTTGGGGGTTGGGCAGCGCTGGAGCGCACCTACTCTGGTCCACCGGACCTTGGCGCATTGTGACGCTCGCGACCTTTGTGACCGCCGCCGAATGGGCGCGCGGCCATGTGCTGACCGGCTTTCCGTTCGACCTGCTTGGCTATGCCCTGACGCCAACAACCGAGATGATGCAGGCGACCGCCCTGGTGGGCGTTTATGGACTAACCTTTGTTGCGGCCCTCCTAGCCATGACGCCAGCCCTGATCTGGCCCGCTGACGGGCGCCCGCTGTCGCGGCGACTGCTTCCGTTCTTCCTGTCGCTGGCGGTCCTGGCTGGCCAGCTAGGCTACGGCTTCAACCGGCTGGCAGGCACCCTGGTCGGCGAGCGTACCGATATCGCCATGCGCCTGGTGCAGCCTTTGGTGTATGAGCACGCCAACTGGGCCCGGGTGGATCCGGCTGGCCTCATCGACCGGCTGCTGATGCTGTCGGAAATCCGGATGGATCCGCAGGACCAGGGTCTTGCCGACATCACCCATCTGGTCTGGCCCGAATCCAGTCTGCCCTTCTTTCTGGCGTCCTATCCCGATGCTCTGGCGCGGATTGCCCGCATGCTGCCGGACGACACCATCCTCCTCACCGGAGCGCCGCGCCAGCAGTTTGCTCCCGGCGCTACCACCCCATCCGGTCCACCCTTCAATGCCATTCTGGCGATCAACAGCGATGGCGAGGTGATCGACAGTTACGACAAGGCTCACCTGGTGCCCTTTGGCGAGTTCCTGCCCTTTCAGGACTTCTTTGCCCAGCTTGGTATCAAGCAATTCGTGCCCGGGGCGGAGGGCTGGGGCCATGGCGACGCGCGCCGGCGCTTGCTGAACCTGCCGGGGACGCCGGCTCTATTGGCGCTGATCTGCTACGAAATTCTGTTTTCCGGTGATCTGGGCGACACGGCCGAAGCCCAGTTCCTGTTCAACATCACCAATGATGCCTGGTTCGACGGCTCGATCGGTCCGGCCCAACATGCCCACCATGCCCGGGTGCGGGCAGTGGAAGAGGGGATGAGCCTGATCCGGGCGGCCAATACTGGCATTACCTTTGCCACTGATCCGCTGGGCCGCATCACCGGGCAGCTGGCGCCCCTGGAGATGGCCGCGCTCGATGTGCGCCCGTCCGAACGGCTGGCCAGCACGCCGTTTGCCCAATGGCGCCACTGGCCCTTGCTCGCGGTTCTGTCCCTGGGCCTGCTGATCTCGGTGCTGGCCTGGCGCGCCGAGCGGCCCCGGCGGCGCTAGGCTCCTAGGTCCGCAGCACGCCGCCGCTGGCTTTGCTGACGGCATTGACCACAGCGGCCGAAACCTTCTCGATCTGCTCGTCGGTCAGCGTCTTGTCGGTAGGCTGCAGCGTTACCGCGATCGCCACCGACTTCTTGCCCTCACCAACATGGGTGCCTTCATACACGTCGAACACCTCGACGCCGGTGATCAGGGTTTTGTCGGCACCGCGGGCAGCCTTGATGATGGTGCCGGCGGAGACCGACTTGTCGACCACAAAGGCGAAATCGCGGCTCAGGGGCATGAGGCTGGAAAGCGGCAGGGCCGGCTTGGTGCGCGTCGGCTTGCGGCGCGGCTCGGGCAAGGCATCCAGATCAATCTCGAAGGCTGCGACGGGCCCAACAAGGTCAAGCTCGGCACTGAGCGCCGGGTGCAGCTCGCCAAACCAGCCCAGCGTCACCTTGGGTCCGAGCGCCAGGCGCCCGCCACGACCGGGATGGCTCCAGGAGGCGGCTTCGGGCAGCACCTGCACCTTCTCGATATCAACCCCAAGGGCGTCGAGCACGGCGGCCAGATCCGCCTTGGCGTCAAACACGCCAACGGGCTCTGCCTTGCCGTCCCAGCGGCGCCCGCTGCCGGTCAGCTTGGCCGTGCCGGTGCGAATGCCAGTCGCATAGGTGTGCTGGCCCTCAGGAGCATCGGACAGGAACACCTGCCCGACCTCGAATAGGGCTAGATCCTCAATGCCCCGATTGGAATTGCGTCGCGCCGCGGCCAACAGGCCTGGCAGCAGGGAAGGGCGCATATCGGTCATATCAGAAGCAATGGCATTGGCCAGCTGCAGGGTCTCCCCGCCTCCGCCGAAGCGCAGCGCTTCCTTGTGCGAGATGAACGACCAGGTGACCGCCTCGTCCAAACCGCGGGCGGCGAGCAGGCGCCGCGCAATACGCCGCCGGTTCTGCATGGTCGTCAACACGCGCGGGGCGACATGATGCAGCCGCGGCAGCGGCTCGACGGGCACGGCATCAACGCCCACCATGCGCATCACTTCTTCAACAATGTCGGCCTTTTGCGTGATGTCGGGCCGCCAGCTGGGCACTGCGACGTCGCGCATCTCGCCACTGCCGCTCACCGCAAAACCGAGACCTTCGAGGATGGCCTCGATCCGGCCGGGTTCAACCGTCAGGCCGGTTAGGCGCTTGACCTCCGAAAGCGGGAATTCCAGCCGCGTATTGGGGAAGACGTCCTCACCCGAGATCACCGGCTCAGCCGGCTCGCCGCCGCAGAACTCCAGCACCAGCCGGGTGGCCAGCTCGAGACCAGGTTCGGTCAGCGCCGGGTCAACGCCACGCTCGAGCCGATAACGCGCATCCGAGACAATGCCGGTCTTGCGTCCGGTTCGGGCAATCAGATCAGGATCCCAGCTGGCGCATTCCATCAGGATCGTGGTGGTGCCGTCGGTGCAACCCGAGCGTTCGCCGCCCATGACGCCGCCAAGGCAGAGCGGCCCCTGCTCGTCGGCGATCACCGTCATGGTTTCGTCGAGTGGGTGGAGCTTGTTGTCGAGACCATCAAGGCTCTCCCCGGCGCGCGCATTGCGCAGCACGGGCTGGCCCACAATCTTGTCCGCATCATAGGCATGGAGGGGACGCCCCCAGCCCAGCGACACCAGATTGGTGATATCCACCACCGCATTGATGGGGCGCAGACCCACTGCGCGCAGGCGGCTTTGCAGCCACTCAGGGGAGGGGCCATTCTTGATGTTGCGAATGACCCGGCCAGCGAATTTGCGGATGGCCTTGGGCTCGCCTTCGGCGAATTGGTGGGGCAGGGGCGCCAGGGGACTGGGGCCCTTCGAGGCCACGGGCGACATGTCGGTGCGCTTCAATGTGCCAAGGCTAAAGGCTGCCAGGTCCCGGGCGATGCCATAAACGCCGGTGGCGTCGCCGCGATTGGGCGTGATCGAAATGTCAAAGACGACACCATTGATGCCGGCATAGTCGACATAGCGCTGTCCCACCGGTGCATCTTCTGGAAGCTCGATGATGCCGTCATGGTCGCTCGACAGATCGAGCTCTGCCGCCGAGCATAACATTCCATTGGAGGCGGCACCGCGGATATTGCCCACCCCGATAGTCATGTCCTTGCCCGGAATATAGGTCCCGGGGAACGCAAACACGGTCTTGAGCCCGGTCCGGGCATTGGGCGCGCCGCACACGACGTCGATCAGCTCGCCGCTGCCCGCATCGACCTTGCACACGCGCAGGCGGTCGGCATTGGGGTGCTGCTCGGCCGAAACGACATGGGCCACCACAAAGCTCTTCAGCGCTTCGCCCTGATCTTCCACGCCTTCCACTTCGAGGCCGATCATGGTCAGCGATTTGCTGATCTCATCCACGGAGGCTGTGGTGTCGAGATGCTCGCGGAGCCATTCAAGGGTGAACTTCATGATCGCATACCTTAACGGAAGTCGCTCTGGCTGCCGGTGATCGGCGGCAGGGCGCGGGAAATCTTGAACAATTCGACAAGGACCCGGGCAAAGCCGCGGGCATCGTCGATCGCATGATGGGTGTGGGCGATATGGCCGTAGAACTCGGCGGGCAGCTTGCTCATGCCCCAATCGAGATAGGGCGCGCCACGCAGCGTTCCGGCCATGGTGTAAAGGCAGACCCCGCCGCCACGAAAGATCTGCCGGCCCTTGAAGGGACCGCTCAGCACTCGCGTGCCGGCAAACTGGTCGAGATAATGGTCCATCCACAGGCCGTCAAACATAAGGGGGGCGGCAGCAAAGACCTTGGGTCCGGGCAGGTTTTCCACCCAATCGGCAAAGCGCGGCATTACCGTCTCCGCCGGCTCGGCTCCCGTGGTTGCTGCTGCCCAGGCTTCCGGCTGGGTTTGCCACCAGGCCATGGTGGTTTCGTTGGCATGCCGATCCGGGCGCGCCTGCAGCACGGCCTCGAACTCGCCATGTCGCGTCCCATCTGCTTCGACCGCCACGGCCGCAAAGCTCAGCATCGAATTGTGCAGCGGGGTCGGGCCGTCCGACTCAATATCGGTGACGATAAAGATCGGCCGCGCCACCTGATTATACACGGGGCGCCCGGCAGGCAGTACCTCAACCAGCCGAAACTGCTCGCAGACCACCGGCATGTCGGGAGCAAAGCCACCATTGCGAGCAAAATAACGCTCATGGCCGGCCCACCACTCGGCATAGGGGCCTTCGCCCTCAAGGTCGCTGAACTCCGGACCGATCTCATCGAACCGCTTGACCTCGACCGAGAGAGTTTCGATCACCGCCGCCGCTTCCCCCGCTCCGTTCAGCACGACATCGCGCCGTCCGGCCCGGGGCAGGGGTTCCTTGCCTGGCCCGAAATCACGTAAGGCGCCGCAGGTTGCCGTCTTCTTGCCGGCAAGCACGAGGGCAAGCAGCTCATCCGCCAGCTCGGGCGAGTCGCCGAAGCTGAACTGGACGGCATCGCGATAAGGGGGCGGCAGGTCAGCCATAACTGTTAGCTCGACAGCCCGCCAAACAAGGTCGGCAGGTCCAGCGGGCGGAACCCATAATGGTCCAGCCAACGCTGGTCGGCGTCAAAGAACTGGCGCAGATCGGGCATGCCATATTTGAGCATGGCGATGCGGTCGATCCCCATCCCCCAGGCAAAGCCCTGATAAACGTCCGGATCGAGCCCGGCATTGCGGATCACATTGGGGTGCACCATGCCGCAGCCCAGGATCTCGAGCCAATCATTACCTTCGCCGATCTTGACCTCGTTACCCGAACGGTCGCAGCGCACATCCACTTCCATGCTGGGCTCGGTGAAGGGAAAAAAGCTCGGCCGGAAGCGCAGCGTCACATTAGGCACTTCGAAATACGCCTTGAGGAACTCCTCGAGCACCCAGCGCAGCTGGCCGATATGGCTGGATTTGTCGATCACCAGCCCCTCCACCTGATGGAACATGGGCGTGTGGGTCTGGTCGGAATCGTTGCGATAGGTGCGCCCAGGGATCACTACCCGGATCGGCGGATCCATGGACGGCGTGATATAGCTCGCGGCCGGCTTTTCATTGGTTTTCTGCATCACGCGGACCTGCACCGGCGAGGTGTGGGTGCGCAGCAGCTTTTTGACCCCGTCTGGGCCGGGCTTCATGAAAAAGGTGTCATGCATTTCCCGGGCCGGGTGGCCTTCGGGGAAATTAAGGGCGGTGAAGTTGTAGTAGTCCGTCTCGATGTCGGGACCTTCGGCGATGGAAAAGCCCATATCCGAAAAGATCGCGGTGATCTCATCCAGCGTCTGGCTGATGGGGTGGATGCGGCCCCGGGCGGTCGGTGCCGGCTGCAGGGGCAGGGTAATGTCGACCGTTTCGGCTGCTAGACGTGCTGCGAGCGCTTCGGCCTCGAGCGCTGCCCCCCGAGCTTCGATCAGGCCGGCAATTTCACTCTTGAGCCCGTTGATCGCTGGACCCGCCGATTTACGTTCTTCAGGGGCCATGCTGCCCAGGGACGCTAGCAGCGCCGAAACACTGCCCTTCTTGCCCAGCGCGGCAACGCGAACCGCATCCAGCGCGCCGGCATCGGCGGCAGCGGCAATGGCGTCGGTAAGCTCGGCGCGGAGAAGATCGATCTGCTGATCAAGAGACATGGGGAGATCCGGATTGAGTGAACGCGGTTAGACCAAAACAAAGCGCCTTGCACCAGCCCTTCCGGGTGGCACAAGGCGCAATGATGACCTCAGCGAAGGAGAGTCTTAGGCAGAAACGCGGGCGTGGGTGGTGGCTTCAACGCCTTCCAGATACGCCAGGGCTGCCTTGGCCTTTTCGACCAGTGCGCCGAACGCTGCGGGCTCGGTGATCGCGAGATCGGAGAGCACCTTGCGGTCAACGGCAATCTCAGCCTTGCTGAGGCCGTCGATAAATCGGCCATAGGTCAATCCGTAATCGCGCACGGCAGCGTTGATGCGCTGGATCCAGAGGGCGCGGAAGTTGCGCTTCTTGACGCGGCGGTCGCGGTAGGCGTACTGGCCGGCCTTTTCGACGGCCTGCTTGGCGATACGGATCGTAGACTTGCGACGGCCGTAGTAACCCTCGGCAGCCTTCAAGACCTTCTTGTGACGGGCGTGATTGGTAACGCCTCTTTTAACGCGTGACATGTGTCAGGGTCCTTTCGAGAGCGTTAGCGGTTGTACGGCATGTACCACTTGACCAGCGATTCATCGCCCTTCTGCAGGATTTTGGTCCCACGATTGGTGCGAATATACTTGGCCGAGTGGTTGATCAGGCGGTGGCGCTTGCCGGCGACGCCGGCCTTGACGCGACCGGTTGCCGTGAAGCTGAAACGCTTCTTGGCGCCCGATTTAGTCTTCATCTTGGGCATTTTGCGGGTCCTTGGTGTTACGAGGATAGACAGAGGGCCTATCGCATTCAAAGACCGCCACGGCATGCCTGAGGCCGGGCGGTCAGCAGAAGCCGGCTCTATAGGGCCAAAGGCGGCACAAGGCAAGAGCCTAGCCGTCACCAGCGAGCAAATTGGGCCGCCTTGAACAGCGCCGGGCGCCCACCATATGTTGGCAAGGCGCGTGATGCCGTTCTTTCTGGGTCCGCGCCAATGCGTTGCTTGTGATCAAGGACGGCTGCATGTCGCGTGTCTCGGTGTTTTCTGCGCCCTTTTTGTTGGGCTTCGACAATCTGGAAGAGCGGGTAGACCGCCTGGCCAAGGCTGCCGAAGGCTACCCGCCCTATAACATAGAGCGTAGCACCGCTCCGGATGGGACTGAACAGTTCCAGGTATCGATTGCCGTCGCCGGGTTCTCGCCCGACGATCTGGAAGTGACTGCCGAAGATGGGCAGGTCCTCGTGCGGGGTCGGCAAAAGGAAGATGGTGCGCGTCAGTTCCTGCATCGCGGCATTGCCGCCCGCCAGTTCCAGCGTTCCTTCCTGCTCGCCGACGGCATGATCGTCAGGGATGCAACTTTAAGCCACGGTTTGCTCGTTGTTACCATCGAGCGCCCCCAAGCGCCCAAGATTGCCCGGCGCATTGAAATTCGCTCAGTTTGAGGAAAGGGCCAGTTATGTACGAAAAGCGTAACACTGAAAATTACACTGAGACCTTGGCCAATCCGCTAAAGTCTCTCACGCGGGCCCAGTTTGCCGCACTTGGCGGCAGCGCGGTGGCCTATGTACGGCCCGTGGGCGGCGATGTGCTGTCGGCCATGATCGAGGAAGCCGAGTTCAACACTGACGAGGTTTATCAACTCGTCATGTCTGCCGATGGCACACCCTTGCTGGTAACCGATACCGAGGATGCCGTTAGCGAATGGCTCGGCACCCGCAATCTAGGGCTGGCTACCGTCCATTAAAGCGAATCCAACTGGAAGGCCGGCCGCCAACGGCGGCTCACGCGGCGTAGTTGGTGTCCGATGGGCTGCTTAGAATGGCGTAAAGCTGAGCTTCATCGCCGGCGCGGCGCAACTCCTCGACCACGCTTTCGGTGCGCAAC
This sequence comes from Devosia sp. Z11_6, assembly GCF_058133665.1. Lineage (NCBI taxonomy): Bacteria > Pseudomonadati > Pseudomonadota > Alphaproteobacteria > Hyphomicrobiales > Devosiaceae > Devosia > Devosia sp. Z11_6. The sequence continues at coordinate 332,516 of NZ_JBYUNQ010000002.1, read as the reverse complement.
AAGCGGGCCACCCGCGACAGCGCCTTGAGGTGATCCGCCCCCGCGCCGGCTGGTGCCAGCAGCATCATGACGAGGTCTACGGGCTGATCGTCGACTGCATCGAACTCGATCGGCTGGTCAAGCCGGGCAAACACCGCCGTCACCTGTTTGATGCCGGCGGTTTTTCCGTGTGGAATCGCGATCCCGTTGCCCAGGCCCGTCGAGCCCAGGGCTTCGCGATTGGTAATAGCATCAAGGATGTCGTTGCGCTCGAGTCCCGTCAGTTCGGCGGCCCGTTGGGCAAGCTCTTGGAATAGCTGCTGCTTGGATTGCACTCCCGTACAAGCAAGCACCGCGCGTTCAGCCAGAATGTCGGCCAACTCCATCACTATAGCCTTAATCTAGATTTTTCTTGGTGCAGCAATTACTCGGGTCTAGTTTGCGCCCAATGCCGGATCGATCCAGCCAATATTGCCGTCGGAGCGGCGGTAAACCACATTCAGCCCGCCATGTCCAGCGTGGCGGAACATCACAGCCCCGGCGCTGGTCATATCCAGTTCCATGACGGCCTCTTCCACGCTCAGCGAGCGCAGGTTTTTCGTGGTCTCCGCGATCACAGGTGGCGCATAATCTTCTGGAAGTTCCTCAAGCTGATCGCCTGCACCAAATACCGTGTATTGCGCGGTTCCGTCGGCGTCGGGCACCTGGGTGTCGCCGACGCCGAATCCACCGCGCCGATGCGACTTGAGCTTCCGGTTATACCGGCGCAACCGCTTTTCGATGTGTTGCGTCATCAGCTCGAAGGCGGCGATGGCGTCGCCACCCTGGGCGCTCGCCTGCAACACGGCTCCGGTGTCCAGATGCACTACACAATCGGCCAGGAAGCCAGTTCCGTCGGGAGTAAGGGTGAGGTGGCCGTCATAATTGCCGTCGAAATACTTCCCCACTGCTGCGTCGATATGCTCCTCCGCACGACCGCGCAGGGCATCGCCGACATCCATGTTCTTTCCCGAAACGCGTAAGCTCATGGCATCCTCTTTCTTTTTGTTCTCGCTTGATGCGCCGTAGCCAGAGTAACCCTTGGTGGGCCGACTAAATGTGCCACTCCCTGGGCAAGCTGGTTGCAGCCATCACGCACCCAACGCGTAACTTGCCCCCTCGGTTCGAACCTGCCCTATGCAACATGGTCGTACCGGCCGGTTGCAAGCGGACAGGCGCCGGTCTCAGGCCATTGTCGCCAGATCTCGTTTTTGGCGCCGGCGGATCACCGAGGAGGGGATGTTCATACCTTCCCGATATTTGGCGACCGTCCGCCGGGCCAGTTCGATACCCTGCTCGCGCTTGAGCATGGCCGCGATCGTGTCATCGGACAGCACATCGCTATGCGATTCGCTTTCGATCAGCTGGCGGATGCGATGGCGCACCGCCTCGGCCGAATGGTCCCCGCCGCCGTCAGAAGCGGCAATGGCGGTCGTGAAGAAGTATTTCATCTCGAACAGCCCGCGCGGCGTCGCCAAGTATTTGTTGGAGGTGACGCGGCTGACGGTTGATTCGTGCATATCAATAGAGTCGGCCACCATTTTGAGGGTCATCGGCCGCAGATAAGCGATGCCGTGGCGCAAAAAACCGTCCTGCTGGCGCACGATTTCCGCCGCCGTCTTGATGATGGTTTGGGCCCGCTGGTCAAGGCTCTTGGTCAGCCAATTGGCGCTGGCGAGGCAATCTGACAGAAAGGCTTTGTCGCCTGGCTCGCGCGTCCGCTTGGACACGGTGGCGTAGTACACCCGGTCAACCAACACTCGAGGCAGCACCTCGCTGTTGAGCTCGATGCCCCAGCCACCATCAGGAGCAGGGCGCACAAACACGTCGGGCACCACTGTTTCAGCCGGGCCAGAGTCGAAGGCCAGGCCCGGACGGGGATCAAGCCGGCGCAGTTCAGCGAGCATGTCGAGCAGATCTTCCCGATCGCAGCCGATGGCTCTCTGCAAACCGGAAAGGTTGTGCTCGGCCAGCATCGGAAGATGAGCGAGCAGGCCCTGCATCAGTGGGTCCAACCGATTGGCTTCCCTGAGCTGAATAGCAAGGCACTCAGCAAGGTCCCGCGCGAACACTCCGACCGGTTCACACCCTTGAAGCGCTCCGAGAACAGCCTCCACGTCCGCCAACTCAGCGCCGAGTTGCTCGGCCGTCGTGTCCAGCGGCGCACTCAGATAACCCGCCTCATCCAGTTGCCCGATCAGGGCGCCGGCGATCAGGCGGTCCGAAGCCGTCCGCAAGATCAGATTGGCCTGGCGTTCCAGGTGATCCGAGAGCCTCGGGCGAGCCGAAAGGAACTGGTCCAGATCGGGTGCCTCGCTCCAATCCACACTGTCACGCTCGCGACCGCTTGAGACTTGGCCCTCCGATCTGTGCTGTTCGGGGAAAACATCTTCCACGGCCGTGTCGAGGTGCTCCGCAATGGCCTCGGCCGTGGGCAAATGCACCGCGCTGTCCAGTGTGTCAGCAAAACCGCTGCCGGTCTCTGGCTGGTCAGCGGCCTCAGTCAGATCCCCCGTCACTGACGCGCCGTCGCCTTCAGCGCGCTCCAGTAGCGGATTGCGCAGTAATTCGGCGTCGACGAACTCATTGAGTTCGAGATGGCTCAACTGCAACAGCCGGATCGATTGCATCAATTGCGGCGTCAGCGTCAGGCTTTGCGCCTGCCGAAACTCCAGCCGCGGCCCTAATGCCATAACTGTCCTCACGCCCATTTGCGGCACTTCTGCCGCGCTTCCCGCGTGCAACATGACTCAGTTGCAGGCCAAGGGCAAGTTCCATGCCAAGAAGGCGGTTGCGGTTCAGATGGCGAAATTCTCGCCGAGGTAAACGCGCCGGGCATCAGGGTCGGCGCTGATCGTTTCGGGCTTGCCCTGGATCATCACCTTGCCACCATGAATCACATAGGCACGATCCACCAGACCCAGGGTTTCGCGCACCGCGTGATCGGTGATGAGCACGCCAATGCCCCGTTGCGTCAACTGCTTAACCAACCCCTTGACCTCGGCCACCGCGATCGGATCGACGCCGGCAAAGGGTTCGTCAAGAAGCATGAACACGGGGTCGGCCGCCAAGGCGCGCGCCAGTTCCACCCGCCGGCGTTCGCCGCCGGAAAGGGACAAGGCGTTGGCCTTGGCGAGGTGCGAGATCGAGAACTCATCGAGCAGGGCTTCCAGGCGCGCTTGGCGTGCCTTGCGCCCCCGAACATGGTTCTCCAAAACGGCCATGATGTTGCCGCGCACCGATAGGCCGCGGAAAATCGATGGCTCCTGCGGCAAATAGCCAATGCCTAACTGGCCGCGCTGGAACAGCGGCAGGTGGGTAATTGGTCGCCCATCGAGCCGGATATCGCCTGCATCGGGTTTGACCAGCCCCATGATCATGGTGAAAACCGTAGTCTTGCCCGCTCCGTTGGGACCCAGCAGGCCCACAGCCTCGCCCCGCCGCACGGCAATGGAAACATCGCGCACGACGACGCGCTTGCCGAAGCTCTTGGCCAAGCTATGCGCAACCAGCCATCCGGTCTGGTCAATTCGGCCTTGGGCGCGCGTCTCGTTCATTGCGAGGTAAACACGCCGGTGACGCGTCCGCCTTTGCCACCGGTGAAGGTAGACACATTGGTTGCAAGATTGACGACGAGTTCGCCGGCATCCACCGTGCCGCCCGAATTGGTCACCTTCACATTGCCGGTGAGGCGCAGCAGTTGATCGCCCGGGGTAAACACGGCCCGCTCTCCCGTTGCGGTCTGGTCGGGTGTTTCGAGCTTCACGTCCCCCGTGGCCTCAAAGGTCTCGATATCGGTAGTGCCCCCAGCGCCATAGGTGGCAACGACCTTGGTGGCCCAGACCTTCACCGTTGGATGGGTCACCACGACATTGCCGGTAAACACCGCTTCCCGCTCTGCCTCGTTTAGGGTGAACAGGTCCGCCGTGATGGCGACGCGGTCCTGCGCTGCGGCCAGCCCAGACAGGCAAAGCAGCAACAAAATCGACAACAGCGATCGCATCATCATCGGGGCTGGGCTCCAGGCGTGTGGGGCAGGGTTACGGTGGCGCCACTAAATGTCCAGACGCTCGCCTCCGCGTCGAACTGCATTCCCGCAGCGGTCAACTCCGTACCGTCGGCATAGTGGATAACGACCGGGCCATCGCCGGTCAGCGTCTGCGCACTCCAATCAAATACCGACTGCTCGATCGTGCCGCTGGTGCCGGTGCTGTCACTGATGTCGGACGCGCCCTCGATCCGAACCACTCTTTGAGCTGTGTCCAGAACCGCGCTATCAGCGCTCGCATCGAACACTACCCCATCGGGGCGCACAACGTTGAGGGCGGCGTCGCGCAAGGCGATCTGCTCGGTCGAATTGAGCATCGCCTGCGCGTCGCTCGCCCGCACCCGATAAGCGGAGCCGTCGGACAAGACTCCGGCATATTCGGGTGCTTCCACCCGGATGCTCTCACGATCCATGCTGACTTCGCCGATACTGAATTGATCCAGCAGGCTGGACAGGTAGATCTGCCCTACCAGCAGCAGCAGGGTCACCGCCCCGAGAGCGGGAACCGCAACGCGTAACACGCCCACCATGCGGTTGCGGCCCTGCAAGCGTCGGTAGGTGGCAAGGCGGTCAGTGCTCGTGGCGTGCTGCTCCGTCATGGACAGGCCCACGCCTTAACTGTGGGCAAAGATGTCGGTCTCATCCCACCCCAGCAAATCCAATTCGCATCGGGTGGCAAGGAAGTCAAAGCAAGCCCGGGCCAGTTCGGTGCGGTTTTCGCGCCGGAGCATCCGATCGAGATGACGCTTGAGGTCGTGCAAGTAAAGCACGTCCGAAGCGGCATAATCGAGTTGTGCGTCGCTGAGCTTTTCGGCCCCCCAGTCCGAGCTTTGCTGCTGCTTGGAGAGATCGATATTGAGCAACTCACGGACCAGGTCCTTGAGCCCATGGCGATCCGTATAGGTGCGTACCAGTTTGGACGCGATTTTCGTGCAGTAGACCGGACCGGCCACCACGCCAAAGCGGTGCTTGAGGACTGCCACGTCAAAACGGGCATAATGGAAGATCTTGGTCCGCTCAGGATCGGCGAGCAGTCGGGCGAGATTGGGCGCCTCGTTGCTGTCGGCCGGAATCTGCACCACATCGGCACTGCCATCACCGGGCGACAGCTGCACTACGCATAAGCGGTCGCGATGCGGATGCAGTCCCATGGTTTCAGTGTCAATCGCCACCTCGCGGCCATAGCGCGAAAGGTCGGGCAGGTCGCCGCGATGCAGTCTGGGGGTCATGTTGATCTCAACAAACGGATGCAGCATTCCTCTTGGCACAGCATCAGGGCATTGAAAAGGCGAGACCAAAAACCAGAAGGCCGCCCGCTTCACAGCGGCCGGCCTTCTTGAATAATGGTGCCCAGAAGAAGACTCGAACTTCCACACCTTGCGGTACACGGACCTGAACCGTGCGCGTCTACCAATTCCGCCATCTGGGCAGGCGGGGCGTTGTTAGGGCCGGCGCCGACCGATGTCAACGCCTATTGTTTCAATTCACATATTAGCCCCATCCCAATGCGTCACGGCACCAGTGTTAACTGGCGGTGCATCATCGAGGCAGTTGACGTTGATCATCACCGTTTCGGTGCCGTTTTCGTCTCGGCCCCGGCCGAACGATTCGATGCCGCAGGTTTTGCAGAACAGATGATCAATGGTGTTGGTGTTGAAGTGATAGAGGGTGAGATTGTCCGCGCCGCGGATCAGATTGAACCGAACCGATGGGACAGGCTGCATCACCCAGCCTAGCCTTTTGCACCGGGAACAGTTGCAGGTCATCAGACTGTCCAACTCGGTCTGGGCCGTGTATCGGACCGCGCCGCAATGGCATCCGCCCGAATAAGTGTTCATGTCAGTCATGTTCGCCTCCCTGAAACAAATAGGGAACACCATTGTTATTGTGTCAAGAGCGTGCATCCACCGCCTCTCGACCAATCCCGCGCCTTAGGCTAAGAGCACGGCTAGCTTGTCCTTCCATTGCTGCCGGAGCCTGCCATGGACCCCCTCAACGAAAAACTGGTGACGATCTTCGGAGGCTCCGGATTCCTGGGCACCCAAGTGGTCCAGGCACTGTCTCGGGCTGGGTATCGCATCCGGGTGGCCGTGCGGCGTCCTGACCTGGCGGGCCATGTTACGATCTATGGCAATGTCGGGCAGATTCAGCCAATTCAGGCCAATCTGCGCCATGCAGCTTCGGTGGCGCGAGCGGTCGCCGGTGCCGATGTGGTGATCAACCTTGTTGGTATTGGCGGCGAACGCGGGGCGCAGACCTTCAATGCCGTTCATACTCAAGGCGCTCAGACCGTCGCGGCCGCTGCCAAGGCTGCGGGGGCTTCGGTGCTGGTGCATCTGTCGGCCCTCGGGGTGGATCGGGCGGAGCGAAGCGCCTATGCCCGCAGCAAGTTGGCGGGCGAGGCCGCCGTGCTGGCCGCCTTCCCCCAAGCGGTCATCCTGCGCCCTTCGCTGATGTTCGGCGCGGACGATGGCTTCTTTAACCTCATGGGTTCGCTGGCCCGCATGTTCCCAGCCATGCCTCTGGTTTGTGGCGACACCCGCTTCCAGCCGGTTTACGTTGGCGATGTTGCCGATGCAGTAACGCTTGCCGCGAGCGGCAAGGTCAAAGGTGGTCGCACCTACGAACTGGGTGGGCCGCAGGTTGAAACCCATCGGGAGCTTCTGACCCGCATACTGCGCGAGACAGCCCGCAAACGCCCGCTGGTGCCGCTCTCCCCGGGGATGGCCAAGCTCCTGGCTCTGCCACTGTCGATCCTCCCCGGCCAGCCGTTGCTGACCAAGGATCAAGTGGAACTGCTTGGGGTCGACAATGTCGTGTCCGAAGCGGCTATCCGCGAGAAGCGAACATTGGAAGGGCTCGGCATCGTGCCGACCTCGATGGATACTATCCTGCCCACTTACATGTGGCGCTTCCGTCGCAACGGCCAGTTCGATCGCAACCTCATCGAAGGCGCCAACGAAGGCGCAACGCTCTAGCCACTTAGCACCCTAAAATATCTTGGCCGCCTTCTCACCTGAGGGGGCGGCTTTTTCGTGCTCAGCATTTTGTTCGAGATATATCTTGAATGCTCTTTTGCGGACCCAATGTAAGCAGCCGGGGAATTGAGATATATCGGAGACACATCATGGCACCTTCTGGACGTGACGGCGAACTGAACTGGCGGCGACTAGAACAGATGGCGCGGCGCTGGGGCCGTCTGGCCTACCAAGCCGATGCGAGCCTTCTGGGCAATGTCGGCGGAAATTTCCGCATCGGCCGCATGCTAGCTTCGGGCGATCTGCGGCTGGTGGCCCTGTATCTGATCGAACAGCAGCCCCGGCACGGTTATGATCTGATCAAGGCCGTGGAAGAGCGCTCTGGCGGCTTTTACGCTCCAAGTCCTGGCGTGGTTTACCCCGCTCTGACCTTCCTTGAGGAAGCGGGCTATGTGACCTCCGCTGCCGATGGTAACAAGAAGCTTTATACCATCACCGATGCCGGCCGTGCCCACCTGGCAGACAATCGCGAGGCGATCGAGGGCACGTTGGCCTTTCTCGCCAAAGCAGGCGAACAGGTGCACCGGTTCCGCGATTTCGCCCGTACCGATTGGCCGTTTGGCGGCGATCGGCCCGAGGGGTCTGACGCTGCCAGCGGCGCGTCCTCCAGCGGCGAACAGGGGGCGGCTGCTGAACACGCATCCGACACCGACATGAAAGGCGTCGTTCCCGACCTGAATGAAGCCCGTAAAGCGCTCAAGGCTGCCATCAAGGCGGCCCGCCACTACTCGCCCCAGCGGCAAACAGAAGCCGCGACTATCCTTCACCGTGCCGCAGCTGATTTGACGGCTCTCGGGACGCACCCTGATGACGACGTCGACATCTGAGTGCTAAGCCTAGCTGCCCGGCATGAGCCGGGCAGTTTTTTGCCCAACAAGGATGTGAGCCGCTTCCGACGCAGCTACTAACATGTTAGTGGATTGAGATGCAGCAAGCTCTCATTACCCCTGTCACCCAGCCCCCGCTTGATCGTCAGGCCGCGGGCGAACGGCTCGTCGCGCGCCTCAAGGGCGTGATCCCATCCGAAAAGATGATGACCGACCCGCTGATGACCTATGCGTGGTCCGGCGACGCGTCTTCTTATCGGCTTATCCCGGCTGCCGTAGTCTTCATCAATTCCGAGGCCGATGTGCAGGCAGTAATGCAAGCCTGCCGTGCGGAGGGTCTGCCGCTAACCTTCAGGGCCGCCGGCACGTCCTTGTCGGGTCAGGCCGTGACCGATGGGGTGCTTGCAGTTCTCGGCGACGGCTGGCGCAAGCTCGACATCCATCCCGGCGCCGAGCAAGTGACGCTAGGGCCCGCGATCATCGTCGCGCACGCCAACCGTGCTCTCAAGCCCTTCAACAAGAAGCTTGGTCCCGACCCAGCCAGCCAGGCCACGTGCAAGATTGGCGGCGTGGTCAACAACAACTCGTCCGGAATGTGCTGCGGCGTTGCCCAGAACACCTATCACACCATGGCGCGCCTGCGGATCGTGCTCACCGATGGCACAGTTCTCGACTCCGGTGATCCGGTTTCACGTGAATCGTTCCGCCAGAACCGCGCCGATCTGCTCGACGGCATTGCCGCGCTTCACGCCCAAGTCATGGCCGACGCGGAACTTGTTGCCCTCATCCGCAAGAAATACGCGATCAAGAATACTGTCGGGTACTCACTCAATGCGTTGGTCGACTACCACGACCCGCTCGACATCCTTGTGCATCTGATCGTGGGCTCGGAAGGCACTTTGGGCTTTGTGTCCGAAGTCACCTACAACACTGTGCCCGAGCATCCCTTTAAGTCGACGGCGCTGGTGCCGTTCCCCGATCCCTACGCCGCCTCACGCGCCATTATCCGGCTCGCTAATGGCGGCGTACATGTGACTACTGGCGTCACTGCAGCCGAATATATGGAACGCCGGGCCTTGGCGACGGTGGAGCATCTGGCTCCCATGGCGCCGCTCCTGCCCTGGCTGACGGATCACTCGCCTGCCGTGTTGATCGATGTCACGGCTCCAGACGCGGAAACGCTCGAGCGCGAAGTCGAAAAGGCCGTAGCGATCCTAGCTGAAGAAAACGCCACTCATATCGATTTTTCCACTGACGAGGCCCGGTCACACGCGCTTTGGGATATCCGCAAGGGGTTCTTCACTTCCGGCGGCGCAGCGCGGCCGAAGGGCACTTCCATGCTCACCGAAGACGTGGCGGCTCCGATCGACCAACTCGCCGACTTTGTCATCGACATGCGCCAGCTGCTGGATGACCACGGCTACGAAGATGCCATCATCTTCGGCCACGCCCTGGCGGGAAACCTCCATTTCCAGATGAGTGACAACTTTTCCCAGCCAGGCTCGGCCGAGAGGTTCGATGAGTTTTCTGTCGCGCTGTCGCAGCTTGTCTCGATCCGCTATGGCGGCTCGCTCAAGGCGGAGCACGGCACAGGCCGCGCCATCGCGCCCTTTGTGGAAGCTGAATGGGGTTCGCGCGCATACGGCGTAATGCGCCGGATCAAGACCCTTTTTGATCCGGAGAACCTGCTCAACCCCGGCGTCTTGCTCAACGACGACGCAAAGATTCACGTGAAGCACTTGAAGGTGATGCCGCTGGCCGATGAGCTCATCGACATGTGCATCGAATGCGGTTTTTGCGAACCTGCTTGTCCCAGCCACCAGATGACCTTGTCGCCACGCCAGCGCATTGCGGTGACGCGCGAGCGGGCTCGGCTACGGGCCAGCGGCGAAAATCCGGCACTCCTGGCTCGTCTCGACGATGACTTCCGCTACGCCGGCATTGACACCTGTGCCGCTTGTAATCTTTGTTCCCTTCGGTGCCCCGTGGGTATCGAAACGGGCACAAGGATCATCAAGGAACGCGGTGAGCGCCGTACCGATTTTGCCCGTTCGGTAGCCGGCTTTGCCGCCGATCATACCGGCGCTATTGAAAGCTTCATGCGTGGGGGTGTGGCGCTTGCGGACGCGGCTAAGGCCGTTGTCTCGGCGCCGTTGATTGAAACGGTGACGGAAACCGCCCGCCGGTTGACCGACAAGCATGTGCCGCGAGTTTCGCGGACCCTTAAACCTGGCCCTGGAGCCCCAAAGGCCCCGCCCGTCATATCCCGCGACGATCCTCGCCGCACCGGTTTTCCCGTGCCCATCGTGCAAGGTGGGCGCCAGCGCGTGGCTTATTTCCCGTCCTGCGCCACCCGCATGTTCGGCGCGCCCAAGACCGAGTTCGATCTTCTTGCCGTACCTGACGCCATGCTGGCGCTGCTGGATCGTGCCGGGTTCGATGTTGTTATGCCCGACCACCTGAATGGCCAATGCTGCGGCCAGCCATTCCACTCCAAGGGCTTTCCCGAACAAGCCGTGCAAGTAGGCGCCGCGCTCCTGGACGAACTCTCGGCGTTGCAAGGGGACCTGACCGTCACCGACGCTTCCACTTGCGCCAAGCACCTGCGCGGCGCTCCCGAAGGCGCGCCGGTGCTGGATTCCAGCGAGTTCATCGTCACCCATATCCTGCCGCAGCTGACCGTTACGCAGCCCCTCCCGGTCGTGGCTGTGCATCATAACTGTTCGGCCCAGCGGTTGGGTGAGCAGGGGGCTACGGAGGCGATCGCCCGCGCCTGCGCCAGCCAGATCGCGGTATTGTCGTCCGTCACCTGCTGCGGTTACGCCGGCGACAAGGGCTTGTTCATCCCCGAACTCAACCGCTTTGCCAGCCGATTTGCCAGGAACGATATTCCGCCAGGCTGCACGCTGGGTGTTTCGACGGTTTCCACTTGTGCCTCTGGACTCTCCGAGCATGCCGGTATTCCCTTTGTGGGGCTGGCTAGCCTGCTCGAATATGTAAGTCGCCCGGGCGACTAAAGGCGCCACGCGGCCCTCCGTACCGGCTACCCTGATAAGCTTCGCTTGCCCGCCGCCTTCCCCTTGGATACTGCACGGCGGGCAAGCCATTGGATGATTATGACCCTCACCGCCACTATTCTAAGCCTCGGCCACAAGGGCGAGGGCGTCACCGAGATTGATGGCCGCAAGGTCTTCGTGCCATTGGCGCTGCCCGGCGAAACGGTGGTGATCGAGGCGGACGGCGAGCGAGGCACCCTGCTTGAGGTGCTAGCGCCCGCACCTGAGCGGATCACGCCTTTTTGCCCGCACTTCGGCTTTTGTGGCGGCTGTCAACTCCAGCATCTCGAACGCGCCGCTTACGAAGCGTTCAAGACCGGCATCATCGAAACGCAGCTACGCTATGTCGGCTTGGATGCCAAGGTTGAGCGCTTCATCGATGCGGCTGGGCAGGGACGCCGCCGGGCTACCTTGCATGCGCGGCGCGAAGGCCCTGGGTATATGCGCCTGCGTAGCCACGAGGTTTACCCCATCGATGCCTGTCCTATCCTGGTGCCCGCGCTCTCTCGCGCCCCGCGGATCGCCGCGGCGGTGATGGCAACCCTGGGTGAGGCCGATGTGGCTTTCACCGCCACGCTAACGGGGCTCGATGTGGCCGTTCGGACAGAAAAAAAACAGGCGCGCGCCAAGCGGATCGAGCCACTCGTCAACCAGTTCGGCTTGGCTCGCCTAGCGCTCAATGGCGAACTGGTACTGCAAGCCCAAGCGCCGCTGGTGTCCATGGGTCGAGCTACGGTTGAGCTACCGATCGGATCGTTTCTGCAGGCCACTGAAGCCGCCGAGTCAGCGCTGGCGGATTATGTGCTCGGCGCGGTGGGCAAGGCTAAAAAGGTGGCCGATCTATTTTGCGGTGTCGGCCCGTTCGCGTTGCGGCTGGCTGAGGCAAGGCCCCTCTACGCCGCCGACACCGACAAGGCCGGTATCGCAGCACTCGACAAGGCGCGCCGCTACGCCAAAGGTCTGCGGGAGATCACTGCCAAGGCTCGCGACCTGTTCCGCGATCCCCTGACGCAGTTCGAACTCAACGAGTTCGATGCGGTGGTGCTTGATCCGCCCCGCGCCGGGGCCGAGGCGCAGGTGCGCGAGCTCAGTAACTCCAAGCTCAGAGTGGTGGTGATGGTCTCTTGTGACGCGCGCAGTTTCGCTCGGGACGCAGCGCTGCTGATCGGCGCCGGATTTACTATGAGCGACCTTGTTGCGGTGGATCAGTTCACCCAATCCACCCATATCGAGATTGCTGCCACTTTCCGGCGCCAATAGGGGTCTATCAAGCAACCGCCTGAGACAAGGCGCGTTACCCACCCATCGATTAACAAGGACGACTGCGTGGGGCGGGCGTTGTTGTCCACGGAGAAACTCATGCAATCTTTGAAATACGCTCTGAGCCTTGGCGTCTTGTGTGCTGCTTTTGCTGCCCCAAGTTTTGCCCAAGAGGCCGCCTCCACCGCTAACACCGCATCCCCGGAAGGCAACTTCGTGGATAAATACGGTACATCGTTTCAGTTCTCGCTTTGCGGCGACAGCGGCACCGATCTTTGCGGCGTGCTGACCAATCTCGAAGGTGAGTCCGCGACCGAAGAGAACCTGGCTTTCGTAGGCAAGATGGTGATGCAGGCGCCTCAGACCGGTCCAAACGAATGGAAGGGCGCGCTTTCCGCGGGTGGAATCAGCGCTGAGGCCACCGTCACCCAGACGAGCCCTGATACCATCGACATCCAGGGCTGCCGCGCAGCCATTCTCTGCCAGACCCTGACCTACACCCGTATGTAGGGCTGTTTAGTCCAGCCCCCGGACCGCTTGGTTCGGGGGCTTTTTGCGCTTTCAGCAGACCGTTGCCACGCGCTCCTTGATCACGTCCAGCACTTCGTCTCCGGGCCGCTGCCACCAGTTGTCACGCGAAAAAATCTCCACTTCCTGCGGGCCATGGTAGCCTGCAGTTTCGATCATTGCGCGAATGGCGGGCAGGTCGATCACCCCATCGCCCATCATGCCGCGGTCAAGCAGCATATCGGTCGTGGGCACCAGCCAATCACAGATATGGTGGGCAAAGATCCGGTTCATCCGCCCCGCCCGCGCGATTGCCTCCGCTAGGTGGGGGTCCCACCAGACATGGTAGACATCGATGGCAACGCCAACGCTCTCGTCCAGCGATGCACAAATATCGAGCGCTTGGTCGATCGTGTTCACGCAGGCGCGGTCTGCGGCATACATCGGATGCAAGGGTTCGATCGCAATGCGAACGCCCGACGCACGGGCATGGGGCAGCATGGCAGCAATCCCGTCGGCCACCATTCCCCGCGCGCCCGGCAAGTCCTTGGAAGAACCCGGAAGGCCCCCTACCACGAGCACGAGGCAGTCGGCGCGTAGGGCGGCAGCTTGGTCGATGGCGCGCAGATTGTCGTCGATATTTGCCTGCCGACCTAGTGCTGTTTCAGCAGGAAACATGCCCCCGCGGCACACGCCAGTTACCCGTAGGCCATTGCTGCGCACGATGTTGGCGGCTTCCTCGATCCCGATGGCCTCGATCTGGTCGCGCCAGGGCGAAATGGCCGTGATGCCGTGGCGCAAGCAACCATCTACCGCTTCCCCAAAGCCCCATTGCTGCCGCGTTGTGGCGAGGTTCAGCGAAATCTCTCCGTTCATGCCTCCACTCCATGGACCGCAAGGACAGCGCGCATCCGACTCGTGGCCAAATCAGGATCGGCAAGCACGCGAGCGCGGTCAGCAAGGCGGAACAATTCGCAGAGGTGCTGGAGCGAACGGGCCGACTGCTGACCACCGATCATGGTGAAATGGTCCTGCAGGCCATTAAGATAGGCCAGGAACACTACGCCCGTTTTGTAGAACCGCGTTGGGGCAGCAAAGATATGGCGGCTCAGCGGCACTGTTGGTTCGAGCAGATCGAAGAACTCATCGGTATTGCCACGGCCAAGCGCGGCCAGGCCCGCCGATGCGGCCGGGGCGATAGCGTCGAAAATCCCGAGCAGGGCGTGGGAATAACCCTGCTGGTCCCCGGCAATCAGTTCGGCATAGTTGAAGTCGTCGCCGGTATACATCTTGACGGATGCGGGCAGTCGTCGGCGCATCGCAATCTCTTTTTGCGCTGACAGGAGCGAAATCTTGATGCCATCGACTTTGTCGGCATTGGCCGCGATCACATCAAGGCACACATCCATCGCCGCATCATGATCTATGCTGCCCCAATAACCCTGCAGCGCCGGATCAAACATTTCTCCCAGCCAGTGCATGATCACGGGCTGCCGCACCTGGCCGAGAACATGCCCATAAACCCGCGCATAATCGTCCGGTGACTTGGGTGCAAAGGCAAGGGCGCGGCTGGCCATCAGGATGACCCGGCCTCCCTCCCTTTCAACAAAGCCGACCTGCTCCTCATAGGCCTTGATGATGTCGTCGATCGTGACATCGGGCGCTGGCGCCAGATGGTCAGTGCCGGCGCCATAGGCGATCAATGCGTCACTGCGCGTTCGTGCCTCGGCTTGCGAACGCCGGATCAACTCCTGCGCCTCGGTCCAGGTTAGGCCCATGCCGCGCTGGGCAGTGTCCATGGCTTCGGCCACACCCAGTCCCAGATCCCACAGTCGATGCCGGAACTGGAGCGTCGTGTCCCAGTCGACAGCGGGCGCAAGCCACGGATCGTTGCTGGCAAGGGGATCGGCGACCACATGGGCCGCAGCATAGGCAACGCGCGGGAAATCCTGCGCCTTGAACTTAACGAAAGGAATGGGGCCTCCGGTGAGCCGGTAGGGCGTGATTGACCGGTCGGCATTGAGCAGTCGGATGGTGGGCTGGGTGAGGACCTTGCTCATGCCTCAAAACTCCAGCTTGGGGACATCCAGCCAGCGCCGTTCGGCCCAGCTCTTGAGGCCCAGTTCGGCCAACTGCACCCCCTTGGCACCCGCTTCGAGCCCATAGGGCCAAGGCGCATCCTCGGCAACATGGCGCAGGAACATCTCCCACTGGGCTTTAAAGCCGTTTTGGGCGGGCCAGTTGTCTGGCACTTCTTCCCAATCGGCAAAGAAGTTCATGGTTTGCGGCTGGTCGGGGTTCCACACAGGCTTTGGCGTATTGACGCGATGCTGGGTCCAACACTTGTGCAGCCCGGCCACGGCAGAGCCAAGCGTGCCATCGACATGGAAGGTGACAAGGTCATCGCGGCGCACACGAGTGGTCCAGCTGGAGTTGATCTGGGCCACGACGCCGCCTTCGAGCTCGAAGGTAGCATAAGCCGCGTCGTCCGTATCTGCTTTGAAGCGTTGACCTTTTTCGTTGACGCGCTCCGGAATATGGGTGGCGCCTAGGCAGGACACGGCCTGCACTTCCCCGAACAAATTGTCGAGCACATAGCGCCAATGACAGAGCATATCGAGAATGATGCCGCCACCATCCGCCTTGCGGTAGTTCCAGGAGGGGCGCTGCGCCGGCTGCCAGTCACCTTCGAACACCCAGTAACCGAACTCACCGCGTACCGAGAGGATCTTGCCGAAAAAGCCGCTGTCGCGCAGCATTTTGAGCTTGAGAAGGCCCGGAAGGAATAGCTTGTCCTGCACGACGCCATGTTTGAGGCCCGAGGCGCGGGCGGTTTTCGCGAGGCGAACGGCGACGTCGAGATCGTCGGAGATCGGCTTTTCGCAATAAACATGCTTGCCGGCGGCGAGGGCTTTTTCCAGCAACTCGGCGCGCATCAGGGTGGTACCGGCGTCAAAGAACACGGTGTCTTCCGGATTGGCGAGGGCAGCGTCGAGGTCTGTTGTCCAGCGTGCAATACCGTGCTTCTCGGCAAGTGCTTGAATTTTCTCGCGATCCCGTCCGACGATAATGGGGTCCAGCATCAGGCGGTCGCCGTTGCTCAGCGCCACGCCACCCTGATCGCGGATCGCCAGGATCGAGCGGACCAAGTGTTGATTGTACCCCATGCGGCCTGTCACGCCATGCATGATCAAGCCAAGTCGCTGCTGCGCCATGCTGTTTTCCCCCCGCGCCACTGCGGCGTAACTGTTTAGTTACTTGCGTACACGCGGAGAGCCCACACAGTCAAGGGGCCCCTCCCTGGCGGCTTCAACCAATGCACTTTCCAGTTCGGCTTTGAAACACTTTACCCCCGCTGGTGCGGCTGGTATCCGTCGGGGGTAGGGCGGCGCGGCAGCTCGGTTTGGATGAGGCAGATGGATCAGGCGCCGAGTGGGGTGGAGAATGGGGTCAAGCGGGCCCGCAACTCCGGCAAGACCAAGGCGGCGATCCTGGTGGCGGCGCGGGCTGAATTTGCCGAACGGGGCTTTGAGGGTGCGCGGGTGGATGCCATTGCCGAGCGGGCGGGCGCCAACAAACGGCTGCTCTATCACTACTTCGGCAACAAGGAAGATCTCTACCGCGCGGTGCTGCTCGACGCCTATGGCGAGATCCGCAAGGGTGAGCGGGCGCTGAGCCTGGACCAATATGGCCCGGTGGAAGCCATGGACCGGCTGGTGCGGTTCACCTTCCGCCACTTCTTGGCAAACCCTTGGTTTCCAAGGCTTTTGGGAACCGAAAATCTGGAGAATGCCCGTTTTCTCAAGACCATGCCGGATATCCGCGCCCTCCACTCCCCCCTGGTTGGGCAGATCACCGAGATCGTGCGGCGCGGCAATCAGGCCGGCATTTTCCGCGGCGATGTGGATGCGGTGCAGCTCTATATCTCCATCGCGGCCCTCGGATTCTTCTATGTTTCCAACATGGCGACCCTGTCGGTGATCTTTGACCGGGACCTTGCCAGCGTGGCCATGGTGCAGGAGCGCGAGGCGCAAGCGGTGCAGATGGTGCTCGATTACCTGCGCACGCGCCCGAGTTGAGCCACATAGATGAACAGATTATGAACGCCTTCTGAACAGCTTGCGTTTGTGCCGTTTTTCGTCTTCCATACAAGAAGGGCTTGGCGGTGCTTGACATCGACCAAAGTCTGACACAGTGTTGTAACCAGTTGGTGAGTTAGCGGCGGGGGAGGCCGCGCTCGTATCCGTCCCTGACCAGGGCGGGCAGCTGTTCATGGGAGGACATCATGACTATTCGTATCGACCGCCGCAGCTTCCTGCTCGGCAGTACGGCCCTGATGGCGGGAGCCGTCGCCGGCATTCGCCCGGGCGTTGCCCAGGAAGGCGCCAATCTGCGCCTGATCTTCTGGGGCGGCCAGGCGCGCGCCGACCGCACCTATGGAGTGACGGATCTGTTCACCGCGGCCAATGGCGGTGAGATCCAGGGCGAGTTCCTGGCCTGGAACGATTACTGGCCCAAGCTCGCCACACAAACCGCTGGCGGCAATGCGCCTGACATTATCCAGATGGATTACCGCTACATCGTTGAATACGCGAACCGCAACGCCATCGCGCCGCTCGACGAATTCGTGGGCACTACGCTCAAGCTTGACAATTACGATGCCGACCAGCTCGAGGGCGGCAAGGTTGGGGGCAAGCTTTACGGCGTCAGCCTTGGCGCCAATTCGGTTTGCACCCTGATCAACACCACCGCATTCGAGGAAGCGGGCGTCACCCCGCCCACCAATGCCTGGACCTATGATGACCTGATGGCCATGGGCGAGGCCTTCAAGTCGGCCAATATCCGTGGCGGCATGAAGGCCATCATGGATGCCTCCTATACCGAGCCGGCGCTCGACAACTGGCTGCGCCAGCGCGGCAAGGCCCTTTATACCGCCGAGGGCCAGCTGGGCTTTGGCGTCGAGGACATGACCGAGTGGTTCACCCTTTGGCAGGGTCTGCGCGAAGCGGGCGTCTGCGTTGCCGCCGAAGAACAAGCGCTTGATACCGGCCCGCTCGAAACCACGATGCTGGTGCAGCAAAAGGCGGCGCTGATGCCGTCCAACTCCAACCAGCTGGTGGGCTACCAGGCGCTGATGGAAGACAAGCTCGATATGTGCGGCCAGCCGCGCATCGCGGCCGGGCAGGGCGGTGGGCATTACCGCAAGCCATCGATGTTCTTTTCGGTGGGCGCCAATTCGCAGAACAAGGAAGCGGCCGCCAAATTCCTCGATTTCTTCATCAATGATGTGGAAGCAGGCAAGATCCTGGGCGTGGAACGCGGCATCCCGCCAGCAGTGGCCGTGCGCGAAGCTGTGGCGCCCACGCTGGACGAAGCCAACCAGATCGCCCTTAATTTCGTGGCGAACCTGGGTGACCTGTTGGGGCCGCTGCCCCCACCACCACCAGCCGCCGCGGGCGAGATCGACATCTCGCTGCTGCGCACCGTCGGCCAGGAAGTGGGCTTTGGCGCCCGCTCGCCTGAAGACGGCGCCCAGTACTTTGTTGGCGAAGCGACCGCCATCCTGACCCGGGCAGGCTAATCCATGACTGCGCGCTCCCTTGCAACCGACGCTCCTGCACGGGAGCGCGCGCATTCTCCCTCCTTCCTGTCGCGCATCTGGCACAATGATGCGCCGGGCTATCTGTTTTTGCTGCCTTGGTTCATCGGCTTTTTCGGCCTGACCATCGGGCCGATAATTTCCTCGCTTTATCTCAGCTTCACCGACTTCGACCTGCTGACCTCGCCCGACTGGGTTGGCGCGGACAACTATGTCCGCATGTTCACCAATGACCCGAAATTTGCCGCCTCCATGCGGGTGACGCTGTTTTTCGTGCTGTTTTCGGTGCCGCTGAAGCTGGCCTTTGCGCTGGGCGTCGCCATGCTGCTCAATCGTGGCATCAAGGGGCTGCCCCTCTACCGCGCGCTGTTCTACCTGCCATCGCTGCTGGGTGCTTCGGTCGCCATCGCCATTTTGTGGCGGCAGATCTTTGCCGGCGACGGCCTCGTCAACCAGCTGCTGGCGCCACTCGGCATTGTCGGCCCGAGCTGGATTTCCAATCCGCGCTATTCACTCTGGACGCTGGTGATCCTGTCGATCTGGCAGTTCGGCTCGCCCATGATCATTTTCCTCGCCGGCCTGCGGCAGATCCCAACCGACATGTATGAGGCGGCGAGCCTTGATGGCGCCAGCCGCTGGCGCCAGTTCGTCAAGATCACCCTGCCGCTGCTGACGCCGGTGGTGTTCTTCAACGCCATCATCCAGACCATCGACGCGTTCAAGAGCTTCACCCCCGCCTTCATCATTTCGGGCGGCACCGGCAATCCGATCAATTCGACGCTGTTCTATACGCTCTACCTCTACCAGGAGGCCTTCGGCTTCTTCCGCATGGGCTATGCTTCCGCGCTGGCCTGGGTGCTGCTGGCGCTGGTGGCGGCGTTCACCGCGTTCTCGTTTTTGACCAGCAAGTACTGGGTGCATTATGACGACTGACGCGCCCCGCCTCGAGGTCGTGACGGCCCATACGCCTTCGCCACTGCGCCGGCGCCTGACCACCATTCTCGTGCATGTGCTGCTGATCGGCGCCTCGATCGCCATGCTGTATCCGCTGCTCTGGATGCTGTCGGCCTCGGTGCGGCCGGAAAACGAAATATTCAACGCCACGAGCCTCTGGCCCAGCGAATGGAGCCTCGATGCCTATCGGCGCGGCTGGAACGGGTTGCGGGTGAGCTTTGGCACGTTCTTTTCCAACAGCTTCCTGATCTCGATCCTGTCGGTGCTGGGCAATGTGATGGCCTGTTCGCTGGCCGCCTATGCCTTTGCCCGGCTCAAGTTCCGCGGGCGCAATTTCTGGTTTGCGCTGATGCTGATGACGCTGATGCTGCCTTATCAGGTCACGCTCATTCCCCAATATGTGCTGTTCCGCCAGCTCGGCTGGATCGACACCATCCTGCCGCTGGTCGTGCCCAAATTCCTTGCGGCCGACGCGTTCTTCATCTTCCTCATGGTGCAGTTCTTCCGTGGCCTGCCGCGCGAGCTCGATGAAGCGGCGCAAATGGATGGCTGCTCGCCCTGGCGCATCTATTGGAAGATCATCCTGCCGCTGTCGACGCCGGTGCTGGCGACGGCCGCGATCTTCACCTTTATCTGGACCTGGGACGATTTCTTCGGGCCGCTGATCTATCTCAACGAGATGCGGCAATACACGGTGATGCTGGGCCTGCGCACCTTCACCGACTCCACCGGCGAAAGCGATTACGGCGCGCTCTTTGCCATGTCGGTGCTCTCGCTGATCCCGATCTTTGTGTTTTTCCTGTTCTTCCAGCGGCTGCTGATCGAGGGCATCGCGACCACGGGGATGAAGCGGTGATGACTGAGGGGAACACCGGCCCGGTTCCCTCCCCTTGGGGGTGCGGACCCGGCCTGCGCTCCACTCGGGGGGAACGGCCGGCACCCCCACCCCTGACCCCTCCCCTCAAGGGGGAGGGGAAGAACAGCCCGACACTCCCGGTCCAAAAGAACTGAGTAGACCATGACCATCAAGATTGCCGCGATCGGCATCAATCACAGCCATATCTATGGGCAGGTCAATTGCCTGCTCGATGCCGGTGCCGAACTCGTGGCGTTTCATGCGCCCGAGGACGATCTGGCGGGCCAGTTCGCGGGAAAATACTCGCAGGCGCGGCGGGTTGCCGATCCCAGGGCGATCCTTGAGGATGAGAGCATCGCGGTGATCCTGACCTCGGCCATTCCCGCCGAGCGAGCGGCCATTTCCATTGCCGCCATGCAGCATGGCAAGGATGTGCTGTCCGACAAGCCGGGCATGACGAGCTTTGCCCAGCTCGAGGAGATCAAGCGGGTGCAGGCGGAGACGGGCCGCATCTATGGCGTGCTTTACTCCGAGCATTTCGAGGTGCGGGCCACCGTCGAAGCCGGCAATCTGATTGCCGCGGGCGCCATTGGCGAAGTGATCAACACGGTGGGGCTCGGACCCCATGCCATCCGCAACAACCAGCGGCCCGACTGGTTCTTCGACCGCAGCCGCTATGGCGGCATTTTGTGCGATATCGCCAGCCACCAGTTTGAGCAGTTCCTGTTCTTTTCCAATAGCCTGGATGCCGAAATCATCTCGGCGAGCGTCGCCAATCGCGCCCATCCCGACCGGCCGGGGCTGCAGGATGTGGGCGACACGCATATGCGCACGCCTCGCACCACCGGCTATATCCGCGTCGACTGGTTTACTCCCGAGGGCCTGCCCACCTGGGGCGATGGCCGGCTGACCATTTTGGGCACCGAGGGCTATATCGAGCTCAGAAAATATATCGATATTGCCGGCCGTCCGGGCACCGATCACCTGTTCCTGGTGAACAAGTCCGGGGTGCAGCATCTGGATTGCTCGGCGACCGAACTGCCCTTCGGGCGGCAGTTCCTCGAGGATGTGCGCAACAGAACGCAGACGGCGATGCCGCAGGAGCGGTGCTTCAATGCCATGCAGCTGGCGCTGACCGCCCAGCAACTGGCCGAACGCGGCACGGAGTGGCAGCAGTGAAAGAGATCTTCAACGTCGCCATTATCGGCTGCGGCATTGGTCGCTCCCATATCGTCGAGGGTTATGCGCCCAATGCCGACAAGTTCCGCGTCCTCGCGCTCTGCGATCTCAACCCCGAGCGCATGAACCCCATTGCCGATGAATTCGGCGTGCCGCGGCGCGAAACCGAGTTCGACGCCGTGCTGGCGATGGACGATATCGATATCATCGATATCTGCACCCCGCCCATGCTGCATTACCCCATGGTGCTGGCGGCGCTGCGCGCGGGCAAGCATGTGATCTGCGAAAAGCCGCTGGTCGGCTCGCTCGCCCAAGTCGACGAAGTGATCGCCGAGGAAAAGAAGTCCAAGGGCATGCTGATGCCGGTGTTCCAGTACCGGTTCGGCGATGGCATCGAGCAGGCCAAGGCCATCATCGATGCGGGGATCGCCGGCAAACCCTATGTGGGCACGGTGGAAACGCTGTGGACGCGCGGGCCTGATTATTATGCCGTGCCCTGGCGCGGCAAATGGGCAACGGAACTGGGGGGCGTGCTGATGACCCACGCCATCCACCAGCATGACCTCTTCACGTATCTGATGGGCGACATCAAGCGCCTGTTCGGGCGCGTGGCGACGCGGGTCAACGACATCGAAGTGGAAGATTGCGTCACCGCTTCGCTGGAGCTCGAGAACGGGGCGCTCGGGAGCTTCACGGCGACGCTGGGCTCGGCCCAGGAAATCACGCGGCTGCGGCTGGCCTTCGAGAACGTGACCTTCGAAAGCGATCACGAGCCTTATAATCCCGGCAACAAGCCCTGGACCATCCTGCCGCGCAACGCGGAAACGCGTGAAAAAATCGAGACGCTGCTAGCCGATTGGCAGCATGTGCCCTCGCGCTTCCAGACGCAGATGGCGCGGTTTCACGCGGCGCTGACGGGGCAGGCGCCGCTGCCGGTGACCTCAGCCGACTCGCGCCGGGCACTCCAATTGGTGACGGCGTTTTATCATTCCTCCACCACCCACGAGGATGTGGAACTGCCCCTCCGGGCCGACCATCCCCGCTATTCGAGCTGGGTGCCGCCCCAGTTCCAAAAGGCTTAAGGAGCGTTCTCATGGCCACCAGCGTCGTGCTCGACAATATCCGCAAGGCCTATGGCGACATCGAGGTGATCCATGGGGTGGATCTGCGCATCGAGCCGGGGGAATTCACCGTGTTTGTCGGGCCCTCGGGCTGCGGCAAGTCCACGCTGTTGCGCATGATCGCGGGGCTCGAGCCCATCACCGGGGGCGATCTGCTGCTCGATGGGCAGCGCATGAACGAAGTGCCCGCCGCCCGGCGCGGCATTGCCATGGTGTTCCAGAGCTATGCGCTTTATCCGCATATGACGGTCTACCAGAACCTGGCGTTTGGGCTCGAAACCGCGCGGGCGCCAAAAGCCGAGATCGAGCAGCGGGTGGCGCGGGCCGCCGAGATCTTGCGCATCGAGCCGCTGCTCAAACGCAAGCCCAAGCAGCTCTCGGGCGGGCAACGCCAGCGCGTCGCCATTGGGCGCGCGATCGTGCGCGAGCCCAAGATCTTCTTGTTCGACGAGCCGCTGTCCAATCTCGATGCCGAGTTGCGCGTGCAGATGCGGGTCGAGATCGCCAAGCTGCACAATGACCTGGGCAATACCATGATCTATGTGACCCATGACCAGGTCGAGGCCATGACCATGGCCGACAAGATCGTGGTGCTGCGCGCCGGGGTGATCGAGCAGGCGGGCGCGCCGCTCGAGCTCTACAACAATCCGCGCAACCTCTTTGTGGCGGGCTTTATCGGCTCGCCCAAGATGAACTTTTTGCCCGCCCAGGCGCAGGGCAATGCCAATGAGCTGCAGGTCGCGGGCGATCGGATGAGCCTCAATCGCGCGGCGGCGGGGGCAACGACGCTCGGCATCCGGCCCGAGCATATTTCGGTAACCCCGGGCGCCGGAACGCGGCTGGCGAACGTGCGGGTGGATCTGGTGGAAAGCCTGGGGGGCCAGACCGTGGTGTATGCCACCACCGCCGACGGGCAGGCGCTGACCATTGTGCTGGAGGGGCAGCGGCAGTTTGCGTTGGGCTCGGATATCGAAACCTTTATCGATCCCGCGCGGGTGCATTTGTTCGACAAGGACGGCCACGCCTTTTAGCGCCGCTTTTCCACTGCTGCGGGTGTGGCGGTGGACTGAGGGATCGGGTGCAACACAATCTTAAGATCTGGCGCCCATCGTCCGCGGGCTGGTTTTGTTGAACCTCCAAGCCAACTTGCCGCCCCGGCCTGCCGCGGGCGGCTCTTCTTTGCGGAGCGTTGTTGCGCATGGCGGCGGGGACTAGGGTGGGGCCATGAGTGTGTTGACGCCCCTTCATCGCCTGTTTGAATCCTGGATCGACCCGTTTCGGGCGCCGCAAAGCTTGCAACCGCCCGGCACCGGCCCGCAATTCTTTTGGCATTATGTCAGCCAAGCCAAGTTGCCTTTCCTCGCGCTCTTGGTGCTGGGCGGGGCAGTGGCGCTGGTGGAAGCGGCGCTGTTTTATTATGTCGGCCGGCTGGTGGACATTCTCGACGCGGCCAACCAGGCGGCGGGCTGGAATGGCCTCCTCGCCAGCGCCGGCACCGAGCTTGGCATCATGCTGGTGGTGGTGCTCGTTGTGCGCTTCATTGTCACCTGGCTTTCGGCGGCGGTGGAAGAGCAGACGGTTAATCTCGGGTTTTACAACCTTGTGCGCTGGCAGGCCTATTCGCATGTGATCCGGCAAAGCCTGTCGTTCTTTCAGAACGACTTTTCCGGCGCCATTGCCAGCAAAGTCTGGCAAAGCGGCGGAGCGGTGGGCGATTTCATGGTCGCACTGCTCCAGGTCGTGTGGTTCATCGCCGTTTATGCGCTGACAACGCTGGTGCTGGTGGGCCAGCTCGACTGGCGGTTGGGTGCGGCGGTGGCGCTCTGGATCTTCGCCTTTGCGCTCCTCGCCTGGTATTATGTGCCGCGCATGCGCCAGCGCTCGGCGCAGGCGGCGGAAGCGGCCTCGGCGCTCAATGGCCGGATCGTCGATAGCTTTGCCAATATTCAGACGTTGAAACTCTTTGGCTCCAGCGATGAAGACGACCGCTTTGTGCGCCGCGGCTTTGACGGCTTCATCGAAGCCATGCGCAGCCTCGCGCGTACGCTGGTGGGCGTGCGCTCGGCCATGGGCATGCTGTCGGGCATTGCCATTGCCGGGATCGGTGCCCTTTCCGTGCATTTGTGGACGCAAGGGCTGATCTCGGTTGGCGGGGTCGCCTTTACCCTCGGGCTGGTGCTGCGGCTCTACAATCTGCTGGGGCGCATGATGAACCAGCTCAACGGATTGATGCGCAATTATGGCACGGCGCAGAACTCGGCCGAACTGATCGCCCGGCCGCTGGCACTGGTGGATGCGCCCGATGCCAAGCCGCTGGTGGTGACGCAAGGCGCGATCAGCTTCGAGAACATCTCGTTTCACTATGGCCAAACACAGGGCGTGATCGAGGGGCTCAATCTCGATATCGCCCCGGGCGAACGGATCGGGCTGATCGGGCGCTCGGGAGCGGGCAAGTCGACGCTCGTGAACTTGTTGCTGCGCTTTTACGACCTCGAAGGGGGCCGGATCACCATTGACGGGCAGGACATTGCCGGGGTGACCCAGGCCTCGCTGCGCGCCAATATCGGCGTCGTCACGCAGGACACTGCGCTGCTGCACCGCTCGGTACGCGCCAATATCGTCTTTGGCCGGCCCGAAGCGAGCGACGCCGAAATGGTCAGCGCCGCCGAAATGGCGGAGGCCAACGAGTTCATCGAAACCCTGGTCGATCACCGTGGACGCACCGGTTACGACGCGCAGGTCGGCGAGCGCGGCGTCAAGCTATCGGGTGGGCAGCGCCAGAGGGTGGCGATTGCCCGGGTGCTGCTGAAAAACGCGCCCATCCTGGTGCTGGACGAGGCGACTTCGGCGCTGGACAGCGAGGTAGAAGCGGCGATCCAAAGCCAGCTGGAACGATTGATGGCAGGCAAAACCGTCATCGCCATTGCCCATCGCCTTTCCACCATTGCCGCCATGGATCGGTTGGTGGTGCTGGAAAAGGGCCGCATCATCGAGCAGGGCACCCATGCCGAGCTCTTGGCGCATGGCAAGACCTATGCCCAACTCTGGCAGCGGCAATCGGGCGGTTTCCTTGATCCCGCGGAGGTCGGCGGCCGCTAGAGATCCCTGGCGGCTCAGTGGAGCCGCGGCGCCAACGCGGCTTTTGGTCCAAGAGGAGAGCTGAAATGCGCATGATAACAAGCAGTGGTGGAGCGCAACTGGCAAGTGTGGCGGAAGGGGAGCGGCTGGAAGGGACGATCCTCCTCGTCATGGGCGCCACGGCATCCATGGTGTGGTGGCCCCAATCGCTGGTGCAGGCGCTGGCTGGTGCGGGGTTTCAGGTGATCCGGTTCGATCATCGCGATACTGGCGCCTCCACGACCAACCCGCCCGGAGATATCCGCTACACCATCCAGGAGCTTGCCGATGATCTGGTCGCGATCCTGGACGCTTATGGGGTGCGTCGGGCCCATCTGGTGGGCATGTCGCTGGGCGGGTATCTCGCCCAGATCGTGGCGCTGCAGCATCCCGAGCGCGTCGCGACGCTGGCCCTGCTTTCGGCCGAACCGCTGGGCATGAACTACCAAGGCGAGGGAATTGCGCCGGCACTGCTCGAGCATTTCGACACTTTCGGCTCGGTCGACTGGAGCGACGCTGCCGCCGCTCGACGCTTTATGCTCCGCGATGCCGAACTCTGCGCCGGTACTGCCGTGCCGTTCGACACCGATGCTGCGAGCGCCCGGATCGAACAGGAGCTGAGCCGAACGCAAAGCATGGCCAGTGCCTTTAATCACGGCTCGGTCGGGGGAGAACTTGATCCGGGCTTGAGCGCGGCTGATTTACGGCTGCCGCTCCTGGTGGTGCATGGCAGCCAAGACCCGGTAATTTCCCTCGCGGCAGCACGCACCAGCGCCGCCGCCGTGCCCGGCGCGGAGCTGATCATCCTGCCCGAGCGCGGCCACGAATTGCTCGAAATGGACATGCCCGAGATTGCCGCAGCTGTCGTGCGCAACTGCGCACGCGCGTCGTGATGCCAGGTGACCAGCCCTCGGGGTTCAGGCGGCCAGTGGCGGATCGGTGAAGTGGCGGAACAGCACCCGGTTGCGCCCGGTGGCCTTGGCACCATAAAGCCGCTCGTCCGCGAGCGAGAACAGATGGTCATAGGTGGCGAGCCCGTTATAAGTCACGCCCCCAATGCTGACGGTGATTTCGTCTGATATGGCCGGCAAGGGGAGCTTGAGACTGCCAACCGCCTGGCGGATGCGCTCGGCAACTGTTCGCGCTTCCTCGGGGGTTGCACCGGGCAGAAATACGCCAAATTCCTCGCCCCCGACGCGCCCCACAATATCGGCCCCGCGCAGCATGCCCTTGATGGTGCCGGCAATCAGCTTGAGCGCCTCATCGCCCAGTTGGTGGCCGAAGCGATCATTGATGTTCTTGAAGTGATCGGCATCGATCACCAGCAGCGCACCCGAGCGCAGATTGGCATGGGCGCGCGACTGCTCGAGATATGCGTCCACCATCATGGTGAAGGCGCCCCGATTGAGCACGGCGGTCAGGCTATCGGTAGACGCCAGCTTGGCAAGGTCGCGCTGGGCGATGGCCAATTGCCGGATCTTGCTCATCAGCAAGAACAGCAGCGGGCCTGCCAGTGCACTGGGCAGCAACAGGTCGACTGCTATGGCCCGCCGGAACTCGTCAGCGGTCATGGTGGGGAAATTGAAGGAGTCCACGAACAGCGCCGCGCCCGCGCAGAAGATCATCCCGGCAAGGGTAACCAGCCAAACGCGCAGGCGTCCGGTGGGGGAGAAGTCGAGCTGCATGGCCAGGCGCTTGCTCATGCCGCGACGTGGTGCTTGGTGGCGGGGTCGCGGGCGTGCAACCAGGCGGTGAAGGCTTGGGCGGGCACCGGCCGCGAGATCAGGTAGCCCTGGGCTTCATCGCAACCGGCCTCGCACAGGAAATCATAGGCAAGCTGGGTTTCCACCCCTTCGGCCACGACGCGCAAACCAAGCTCCTGGGCCATGGTGATCATGCCCCTGACCAGCGCACTGTCGGCACCACCAGGCACGAGGGTCCGGATAAAGCTCTGGTCGATCTTGATGATCTCGGCAGGAATGTCCTTGAGATAGGAAAAGCTGCTGTAACCCGTGCCGAAATCATCAATAGCGCAGGCAATGCCAAGCGCGCGGATAGCAGCGAGATTGATGAGGATCCGCCCCTGGTTGCGGATCAGCCCACTTTCGGTGAATTCGATTTCGAGCGCCTGGGCGGGCACGGCGTAGCGGGCAAGGGCCTCGCCCATCCGCTCGGCGAAATCGGCTTCCTCGAGATTGGCCGGCGATACATTGACCGAAATCTTGAGCTCGAGCCCAGCGGCGCGCCAGGCGGCGGCCTGTTGGAGCGCCGCCTCGATCACCCATTGGGTCAGGGGACGCGCCAGTTCAGTGGCTTCGGCCAGGGGAATGAACTCGCCGGGGGCAACATTGCCCAGGGCGGGATGCTGCCAGCGCAGCAGCGCTTCAACGCCATCGCACCGCCCGGTGCGCAGATCGATGCGCGGCTGGAAGTGAAGGCTGAGCTGGTCGGGCGCCAGTAGGGCATCATGGAGGCCATCGAGCAGGGCATAGCGCCGCTGATGGGCATCATCGAGCGCCACCGAATAAAGCCCGACGCTTTTGCCGGCGTCGCGTGCATCCTGGGCGGCGCCAAGCGCGGCGCGCAGGACCTGGGCGGGCGAGACTTCGCCGAGGCGGAAGGGCATCAGGCCCACCACCGGCGCCGAAGCGACGCGATCGCGGCCAAGCGCTGTTTCGCCCACTTCCGCGAAATGGGCTTCGACCTGATCGAACAGCACCTGGGGATTGTGGCCGACGAGGACCGTCGCGAATTGGGTGACGCCGACCTGATAGAGGGCGGCTTCGCCTTTGAGGCGCTCCTTGATGGCGCCGGCGGCGGTCTTGATCATGGTGTCGAGATAGGCAGGGCCAAGGATGCGCATGGACTGGTTGAGCTGGACGGGCTCGACCAGATCCACCAGCATGGCGACGCGTTCCTGCCCGGCATGGTCGCGGCTGAGATCCTCGAGGTCTTCGGCAAACTGGTTGCGGTTGGGCAGGCCACTGGCCGGATCGATGCGCCCCAGGGCATGCTGCAGTTCGACCTGCGCCATGACCATGGCAGCCAGATCGGTGAGGATGCGCGCTTGTTCGGGAGTGATGGTGCGCGGCTTGGTATCGAGGACGCACATCGCGCCCAGGGTGAACCCGTCGCGCGTGGTCAGGGGCGCGCCGGCATAAAAGCGCACGCCGCTCTGGTCGAGCACATTGCCCTTGAAGCGCGGATCCTGGGAAAGGTCGGAAACCACCAGCACATCGCCGAGGCGCGTGACTTCGGCACAGGGGGCGCGCTCGCGCGGAATCTCGGTGCCGCAGCCTACGCGCGACTTGAACCATTGCCGGTCCTTGTCGGTCAGTGAGACCGCGGCGATGGGGGCACCAAAGATCTGGCTGGCCATGCGCGTGATGCGATCAAAGCTTTCGCTGGGTGCTGTGTTGAGCAGACCCAAATCATTGAGCGCCCGGAGCCGCTCGCCTTCATCCTGCTGCATCACGCTTTGCCTTTATCGTCCGTTGTTGCGTAGCTCAAAGTTACGGCGGGAAGATGAAAAAGGTTTAAGCGCAAGATTGCAGCTGCTGAGCACAGTTAATGCGGTGTTACCCGGGGGGATCAACTGCAACCGATATTGGGCGTTTTTCAGCGCCCGCCGGCAAAGGCGGCGAGCGTATCAGTCAAGCTGGCAAGCAGGGCCGGATTGTTCCACAGCACGAGACCACCGGCACCCAGCGCCACCACCAGCAAGACGCCGAAGATTTTGCGCAGGACGGTGAAAACGAGCCAGACCACGACAAGGCCAACAAGGCCCAGGATAATCAGGGTAGTGGTATCGGTCGGGATCGGCTGGCTCCGTCGGGTCGTGGCAGCCGCGGCCCGGCTCGGGGCTGGAAACGCGGCTGCGCTGGGTTGGCTTAGCGCTTGTCGAGCACGTCGCCTTCAAACACGCCAAGGTTTTCCAGCATCTTTTCGTTGAAACTGAGGTCAACCAGATCGTCGAGCGGAACGGGAGCGATTTCGGCAAATTCCGGATTGGCATAGGCGAACTCGACCGCAGCGGCCAGATTGTCCGGGTTCATGCAGCCATTGACGCACCAGCGCGAGGTGTTAAGCGCGGCGGTGGCGGAGATGGCTTCGGGAGAGAGGTCATCGCGGGCAGCGGCAATGGCGGCTTCCCAGGTGGCGGGATCGTTCTGCATGGCGCGGGCGGCATCGGCCAGGGCATCGGTGAAGCGCTGCAGCGCGTCGCGCTTGGCTTCGATCGTGGGCTCGAGCGCGGCGACGAACTTGGACTGGCCGGGCGAGCGCTCGGCAAAGTCATCGGCATCCACCAGCACATGGATGCCTTCCACGTCGGCAATCGACTGATAGGTGCCGAACGAGACGGTAGTGGCATCGACCTGGCCGGCGGCCAGCGCCTGGACGCGGATATCGGGCGCGCCGATGGCGACGAAATTGGGCGCGTCGGTCGGGATGTCGTAGCTGTTGAGGACCGCCACGGTCAGGTTGTGATCAAGGCTGCCGCTATCGGCGATGGCAAAGGAGCGACCGGCGAGGTCCTCGACCGTTTCGATGTCGTCCTTGGCGGCCATGAGAAAGGCGCTGCCCGAAGACACCGCGGTGATGCCGCGGATCGGCACGTCGTTTTCGGCGCGTAGTCGAATGGCCGATTCGATGGTGATATCGGCCACATCAACGGCACCCGAATTGAGCGCGGCGACGGCCTGGGGCGTGCCATCGAGGGTAACGACATTCACCTTGACCCCGTGCTTTTCGTAAAAGCCCATATCCTGCGCGATGCGGAAAATGGAGCCCGTGGTGGGGTTGAAATTGGCGTCGGTGCTGGCCAAGGCGAGGTTGATCTCGGGCAGATCGGTGGATTGGGCGAGGGCGGTGCTGCCGAGCAGGCTGGCAAGGGTCAAACCGGTGGCAAGGGCGGCGACAAGGGGGCGGGTGGGGTGAGCGGACATGGCACTACTTTCTGGTGACGGGTTGGACTGTTGGGTCCGGGTTAGTGTTTGGGGGCAAAGAGGGGGATGGAGCTGAACGCGCTTTTGAGGATGCCCGAGGGATGCTCATGGCCCATCCAGCCCTCGATGAGGGTCGAATAGATGCGGCGGTAATCGGTGGTGAATTTGAGATTGCCGTCGTCGAGATCGGTGAGGCTGGGTACGCCGCCGTAGTGGCCGCCCAGCACCGGCTTGCCGATCACAAAGGCGGGGCCGGCGGTGCCGTGGTCGGTGCCAAGGCTGGTGTTTTCGGCGACGCGGCGGCCAAATTCGCTGAACACCATGACAACCACGTCATCGCCCCGCCCGATCCGCTCCATGTCGCGCACAAAGGCGGCGATGTGGTCGGAGGTATAGGCCCAGAGCCGGGCATGGGTGTCGCCCTGATAGACATGGGTATCAAAGGCATTGTTGCGATAAGGGACGTAGTAGACCTTGGTGGGGAACTCGGCGGCGATAAGGGCGGCGACGCGTTCGAGGCCAAAGGGCACGAGGCCATAGTCGATGGGGCTGGAATAGGTGTTCCAGGCCTCGCGCACCAGATGCTCGGAGCTGTTGGCGCTGGCCGCCACGTCAAAGAGGAAATCCTCGGCGGGGTTGCGCCCGCCATTGCCAAAGCGAGCGTCGAGCACGCCCAGCGCCGGCTTTTCCTCGTGCAGCACGCGGCGGGTGAAGTTGTCGGGGTTGTTGAAGACCAGCGGCACATGGTTCATCGAGCGCACGGCCAGGGACTGGTTGTCGTCGATATTGACGAGGAAATTGGTGGTGTGGCCGAGCGGATCGATGGCATCAGCCATGCGCCCGAGCCAGCCATAGGCCTCGCCGCTATTGGGCGCGCCGGTCTGCCAAAAGGCCATGGAGGAAAAATGCGAGAACGAGGGCTGGTCATAGCCCACGCCATGCACGATCCCCATCATGCCGTCCTTGTAGAGCCGCTCAAAGCCGCTCATGGTTTTCTGGAAGCCGAACTGGTCGTCGATCCTGAGCAGCTTGTCGGGGCGGATCCCGAGATGGGGGCGGGCATTGTAATAGGCGTCATCGCCAAAGGGGATGACGGTGTTGAGCCCATCATTGCCGCCCGACAGCTCGACGATGACGAGGATGCGCTCATTGGCATCGGCCTGCGCTTGGGCGACCCTGGACCAGACCGGCGAACTGCTGATGCCGCTGGCGCCACCCAGCACCATGCTGCCAAAGCCGCTTTGCAGGAGGCCTTGCTTGTCGGTGCCGCTGAGTTTGGGTGGTCTTGCCATGAAAAGGTCTCCGCCGGTCAGGCCAGCTGATATTGCGGTGCGCTCATGATGAGATGGGCCACCATGCGCAGGCCGTGCTCCATATAGGTGTCGGCTTCCGAAAGGCTCGTCGTGCCCAACTCCCCGTCCAGTGTCTCGATGAGCACAGCGCGGGCGGGCTGGGCGAGGGGCACCCGAAGCAGGCGCCGGGCGAGCAGGTCGACCGCCTCGCCCGTTGTCGCGGCGCCTTCGGTGCGCAGCATGTCGGACAGGCTGAACTGGGCGGGGGCGCGGGGCGTCGGCTTGAGCTTGCGCAGCGCCTCCTGATAGCCCACGAGGCTCCCGTAGCGGGTATTGAAGCTTTCCTGGATGCCGGCGGCCATGCTGGGCGAGGCGCCTTCCTCGAGGGTGGCCGCGGTGATCTCCATGCCCGAAAGGATATTGGCATTGACCCGCTTGACCACGCGCCCTGGGTTGAACAGGGGATCGGTGAAGTCGATCACATTGGGGAACATCACTTCGCGGGCGAAATTGGCGCGCTCGAACAAGAGCCCCGGCGTGATCCAGGCGCGACCTTCGCCCCAGCCGGCGACGGTGGGTGGATAGAGCAGCACCTGGCCCAGCGTCTTGCCGACGCTCCAAGGGTCGGGAATGCCCGGCAGTTCCCCAATCCCGAGCTTGCGATAGGTCGAGACGATCAGCTCGGTCGGCGACTTGATATGGGCCGCAATCGAGGGCTCGGCATAAAAGTCCTCGGACAGGAAAATGGTCTCGAGGAACGGGGCGATCTCGTAATTGCCCGCGCGCAGCAGGTCGCCCAGGGTTTGGGCGAAGTCGGGCGAAATCTGCTCGCGCACAAAAAAGCGGTAGAGCTTGGCGGCGATGTAGTTGGCGGTTTGCGGCTGCTCGAGAATGATGCGCAGAATGTCCTCGCCGGCAAAGGCGCCGGTGTGGCCGAGGAAATTCTTGATCCCGGTGTCGTGCTTGTCGGGATCGACCACAAAGGTGAGATCGTCATTGCCCCAGCCGGTAAAAGCGCGGGCGGCTTCGCGGATATCGTCCTCGGTGTAATTGCCCACGCCCATGGTGAACAATTCCATGACCTCGCGGCCGAAATTCTCGTTGGGCGCGCCTTTCACGTTCTGGGCGGCATCGAGGTAAACCAGCATGGCCGGATCCTTGGCCACCGCTTCCAGCAGGGCGCCGAAATTGCCGCTGGCGCCGGCACGCAAAGTGCCGAGCTGAAGGAGCGCCTTGCGGTAATCGCGCAGCTTTTCTTCGCTGGTGGCAAAATGGCCGTGCCAGAACAGGGTCAGTTTTTCTTCGAGCGGGCGGTTGGTGCGCACCATGCGATCGAGCCACCAATAGCCGATGCGCCGGGTTTCAAGCGTCGTGGCGCGGGCCCAGTAAAAGAAGCGATTGGTGACGGCCTGCAGGGGGCGCGGGCCGCTGGGCTTGGCGCGCACGCCCATCGCCTCGCCGGTTTGTGCGGCAAGGGTGGTGGCCGCGGGGCGGCTGACCGGAAAATCCTTGAGCGTGGGGTCCCAGAACCCCGATTCCTCGAAGGGCGGCAAATGGCTGTTGTCGTGCTGGCGGTAGTGCACGAGGCTGGCGACGGCAGCGGCCGGTGTCAGCGCGGCTAGTTGCTCGATCTCCTGGGGCGTTCCAGCAAAACCGGCGCGCTCCAGCAGATGCGCCGCCAGCTCATAGCTCCAGGCAGCGTCGGAAAGTGCCGACAGGTTTTCAGCGCGTGGCAGGCTCAATGTGGTCCGGTACCTTTGGCACCCCCACTTGGCGCGCGGGCGCGCGCGGAAAAACCGGGAGGTTGCCCACCCCCTTAGATCACCGATGGGGGCGCGCTAACACTCTATGAGACCTATAGGAAATTCCTATCCGCCGGCGGCGGGCGCCGGATCGTCGAGGGGAAAGGCGCCGGCCAGTTCCTCGAGTTGGGCGCCATCGCGCACCATGTCGTGAATGCGGCCCCAGAGATGCGCGCGCATTTCGGCGAACTGGGGGAGGGTGCGCGGATCGGTATCCCAGCGCGCCTCGGGCAAGCGCACATCAACGATCTCGTCGACCCGGCCGGGGCGCGGGCGCAGGAGCACGATGCGCTGCGACAAGAGGATCGCTTCATCGATGTCGTGGGTGACGAAAACGATGGCAATGCCGCGCCGCGACCACATCTGCCAAAGCTCGCGCCGCAGCACTTCGCGCGTCATGGCATCGAGGGCGGCAAAGGGCTCGTCCATCAGCAGCACTTTGGGCTCTACGGCAAGCGCGCGGGCCAGGCCCACACGCTGCTGCATGCCGCCCGAGAGCTCATGGGGAAAGGCGCCGGCAAAATCGCGCAGTCCGACGGCGCCGAGCAGGGCCGAGGCGCGCTGCGCCCGCTCGCGCCGGCTCATGCCCCGCAGCGAGAGCACAAATTCGATATTGCCGGCCACCGACAGCCAGGGGAGGAGGCGGGCGGACTGAAACACCATGGCCAGGTCCGGCCCCGGCTCGGGCGGGGCACCAAGCACGCTGACCTCTCCCTCATCGGCCTGGGTAAGGCCATTGATGATGCGCAGCAGCGTGGTCTTGCCGCAGCCGCTGGGGCCGACGAGGCTGACAAACTCGCCCGGGGCGATATCGAGCGAGATATTCTCGATCGCGCGGATCTGCCCGTCGCGAAAGCTCTTGCCGACACCGCGCAGCGAGATCAGGGGGGTGGGTGTGGGGGCTTGGGTCATTGGGCGTTCCTTTGCGCCACGCGCCAGCGCCCGAAGCGCCGTTCGGCCCAGCGCAGGAGGGCGGTGAGAGCGGTGCCCAGGGCCATGAGGACGATGACCACGGCAAAATAGCGATCCATCTGGAAGCGATTGCCGGCAGCGGCCAAGAGCCCCCCAAGACCTGACTGGGCCATGGTGAGCTCGGCGATGACAGTGCCGACGGTGCTGATCGCGGCGCCGATCCGCAAGCCACTCAGGATCGAGGGCAGGGCATCGGGCACCATGACGCGCCAAAAGAGGGTGAGGCGCTTGGCGCCAAAGGCGCGCGCCATTTCCACAAGGTCCTTGTCGGCATTGGCGATGCCGGCAGCGGTGTTGATGAGAATGGGAAACAGCGCCGCGTTCCAAACGACGACGATCTTGGCTTCGGTATAAAGCCCGAACCAGACAATGATCAGCGGGATAAAGGCGGCGCCGGGGGTCGAGTTCATCGCATTAACGAACGGGTCGAGAATGCGCCCGACGAGGGGAAAGCCCCCGAGCACAATGCCGAGCAGAATGCCGGTGCTGGCCGAAAGGAGGAACCCCAGCCCGATCACGGTCAGCGATTCGCCCAAGGCGCGCAGCATGGTGCCGTCGGACCAGAGCTTGATGCTTTCATCGAGAATGTCGGTGGGCTTGGGCATGATCAGATTGCCCGCGCTGGCATTGAGCGCGAACATGCCAAGGATCAGGAGGAGCACGAGGCCGATCTGGATCGCGAGCACCAGCGTGCTGGTGCGCCGGCGGCGCGTTTGCGCGCGGCTGGCAAGGGCGGTGCTCGAGAGGCTCGATGATGGGGCGGGCGCGGTTGAGCGGGCCGGCGGCTGTGGCGGTTGCCCTTCTCCAATCATACCGCTATCCCCCTCTTTAGGCTGCACAAGGCTTAGGCACCCGATGCAATTCAGAGCGGGCAGACCGCGGTCCGGATGGCCGCTGCTGGCGATAGTTGGACCAAGCGGTTGAACTATTCAAGCCGCACTGGACGAGGGGACCGGGCGCCCCGCGGCGCTTTGCCCGTGCGGCGGGGGCGGGTTTGGGCTAGATCTGGGCCCCTGGTGCCAGGGGACCGGGCCAAAAGAAAGTTTGATCCGGAATGGATGACAAGCAGGCGATAAAGCCGGGAGCCAGGACTGGGGGGAAGGCGCGGGGTCGCGCGCGGACCACGAGTTCGGCGCAGCCGCGTACCGGGGATCTGACCCTCCACCAGCTACGCATTTTCTGGGCGGTGGCCCGCTCGACGACCCTCACCAATGCGGCCAAGCAATTAGGGCTGACCCAGCCGTCGCTGTCCCAGCAATTGGCCAAGCTCGAGGCCAATGTCGGCACGCTATTGTTTCACCGCCGCTCCAACGAGATGGAGCTGACCGAGGCCGGGCAATATCTGTTGCCCAAGGCCGAACAGGTGCTGCGCTCGATCACCGAACTCGAGGACGGGCTGGGCCAGTTCGGGGCCGGGCAGCGGCTGACGCTGCGGCTGGCGGGGATCAATTCGGTGCTCCGCGTGGTGCTGCCCCGCGCGATCGGGGCGCTGCAGGGGCAGTTTCCCGAACTCGAATTCGACCTGCTGGAAAGTGCACCCGGCGAGATCCTTGACCTGCTGTATAGCCGGCGGGTGACGATCGGGCTTTTGGCCGCCAATTCGGTGGCGCAGGCCGGCGTGGGCTTTGTGCAGGTGCCGCTGCTCGAAGACCCCTATGTGCTGGTCGTGCCCAAGGGGCTCGAGCTCGACGGAGTGAGCGATCCGCAGGCCCACTTGCCAGCCGAGGGGTGGCGGCTGCTCAACCGGGCCATCCAGTTCAGCTTTGGCAGCCGCCACGCGAGCCGGGTAGCCGATTGGTATGCGCGCCTCCTGCCCGAGCACCGGGTCGTGGCGCAGTGCCGCTCGTTTGAAACCGCGATCGGACTGGTGCGGGCGGGGGCCGGGGTGTGCCTGGCGCCGGCGCTGGCCTGTGCGGGGCCCGATGGCGTGCCGAGCGATGTGACGCTGTATCGGGTGCAGGCGCCGCCCCGGCGCATCGTGGCGCTGGTGCCTTCCCAATACCGGCGGGTCGAGCCTTATGCGGCAATGCTGGAAGCGCTGCAGGCGAGCGCGGCTGGCTATGTCGCTCCCCCTATCGCCGCAACGCCGCCGTGGCTGGCGCTGGATAGGGCCGAGGAGTTCTAGGCTTCACTGGCGGTGCTCGCCTTGGCCTTGCCGATCGCGCCCAGATGGGTGTGGTTGAAGGCCGAGCCATATTTGAGCCCATAGCCAAGGGCGCGGTCAAAACCGATATGGGCGGCAAGGATCAAGGCAAATTGCCAGATGAACTCGACACCAAGCGCCCAGCCAAGGCCGCCAAGGACTGCCGCGAGCACATAGCTGTGGGCGGTGTTGTATACGGCGGCGCCGGCCCTGGCATTGAGGGCATAGCCGGCAAAGCTCAGATCGGGCACAAAGAACAGCAGCACGAACAGCCAGGGATTGCCGCCGCTGGCGAAATAAACGGCGGTCGCCCCAGCGAGCACCGCCAGCGCTTCCAGGCGCAGCACGCTGCGCACTCCACCCGTCGCCGTGCCAATTGGTGAAGATTTGCCCTGGTCCATTGCTGCCCCTCGCTGCTGCCTTGCGCGATAGTCTAGCGCGGCGGGGAGGGGGCTGGCGACTGGGCTCAAGCGGCGCCGGCCAAGACCGTTTTGGGCGCCTGTAGGGCGGGTCGAGCACTGCGCCCGGCCCGCCGGAAATTGGTTTGAGCCTTAGGTCGAGATGCTCAGAATATGGCTTTCAAAGGCCACAAAGTCGCCCTCGATCCGCGTGCCGTCACTGACCAGCGTGCGTTCGCCGCTGATGCGCAGATAGCCTTCGCCGAGCACTTCCTCGATGATGTCATCGAGC
Organism: Devosia sp. Z11_6; assembly: GCF_058133665.1. NCBI lineage: Bacteria > Pseudomonadati > Pseudomonadota > Alphaproteobacteria > Hyphomicrobiales > Devosiaceae > Devosia > Devosia sp. Z11_6. The sequence continues at coordinate 295,091 of NZ_JBYUNQ010000002.1, read as the reverse complement.
TCGCGCTCATCGGTGAAGCCGATCTTGGTGCCATCGCTCGTGGTGAGTTGATAATCGGGCAATTCGCTCTCCTGTTTTCGACGGTTCGTGCATCAACGCCGCAACCGGGCAAAAGGTGCGACGGGTTCTAACGCACTGTCGGGGAGGAATATGATTGAAGGAACGCTGATTCGGCTCGCGGTCGCAGACCCACGCGGCGCCAAACCCGGAAAACAAAAAGGGTCCCGAAGGACCCTTTGTTTCTCAAGGCTTGCCGGCCTTGAGAATTGGAGCGGGCGATGGGATTCGAACCCACGACCCTAACCTTGGCAAGGTTATGCTCTACCCCTGAGCTACACCCGCGCTCCGTTGTCATCCACGCTGCCTTGGCATCGGGTCGACGGCGGCCTATATGCCTAATCGCATTCCGCTTTGCAACCGCAAAAATGGGCCTTGTTGCCAAGTTCGTGTCCGGGGAGATCCCGCCACACTTGTCAGAAGCCGGTTTGCGGGGGCATGAAGACACCAATCTGCTTTTTTGCCGCACCCGAAGGCTTGCTCCCATGTCCCAGCCGTTCACCGCTTCCCCCGCCAGCCAGCCCGCCCCTCCCAATGGAGCGCTGGTCAAGAATTCCAGCGACGCCGCGTTCAAGGCCGATGTGATCGATGCTTCGCTCGATGCGCCCGTGCTGGTGGATTTCTGGGCGCCCTGGTGTGGCCCCTGTCGCCAGCTGACCCCGGCGCTCGAAAAAGTGGTCAATGAAAAGGCCGGCAAGATCCGGCTGGTCAAGATCAATATCGACGAGCATCCCGCCATTGCCGGGCAATTGGGCGTGCAGTCCATCCCGGCGGTGTTTGCCTTTGCCGGCGGTCGTCCGGTGGACGGCTTCATGGGCGCGATGCCTGAAAGCGAAGTGCGCCGCTTTGCCGATCGGGTGATTGCCGCGGCCCCGGCGCCCGGTCCCGCCCCCGATTCGATGGAAGCCCAGATCGCCGAGGCGGTCGCTGCCGCCGAAGAGGCGCTTGGAGCGGGCGACCTGCCGCGCGCCGCGCAGATCTTTGGTATGGTGGTGCAGCACGCGCCCGACAATGCCCCCGCGCTGATTGGCCTGGCACGGGTATATCTGGCAGCGGGCGAGCCCGACCAGGCCCGCGCCACCCTCGACATGGTGCCCGAGGAAGGGCGGACGGGCGAGGCCTATACGGCGCTCGCCAATTCGCTGCGCCTCCTGGCCGAAGCGGCCGAACTCTCGGAAACGGCGACGCTGGAAGCGGCGATCGCTGCCGATCCGGACAACCACCAAGCCCGATTCGATCTCGCCGTCGTGCTCAATGCCGAGGGGCGGCGCCTTGAAGCGGCCGAGGCGCTGGTAACGCTGCTCCGGCGCGACCGCAGCTGGAACGAGGACGGCGCGCGCAAAAAGCTGCTCGAATTCTTTGAAGCCTGGGGTCCCAAGGATCCCGCCACCGTCAAGGGCCGCCGTCTGCTCTCGGCGGCGCTGTTTTCGTAACGCAAAGGAAAGCACTCGTGCTCAAGCGCCCCGCTTCTCCCGCCGACCTGCCCAAAAGCGTGCCGCTGTTTCCCCTCAGCGGCGCGCTGCTGCTGCCCTTTTCGCACCGGCCACTCAATGTGTTCGAGCCGCGCTATCTCGACATGGTGGACGCGGCCCTGCGCGGCGACCGCCTGATCGGCCTCATCCAGCCCGAGGACAGCGAGGAAGAAAGCCCCAAGGGTCGCAGCCCGCTGCAATCGATCGGGTGCCTGGGGCGAATCACCCATTTCGAGGAAAGCGGGGAAGGGCGTTACTTCATCATCCTGGAAGGCATCACCAGGTTCCGGCTGGTCCATGAGCTGACGGTGATGACGCCTTATCGCCAGTGCACGATTGCGGCCGAGGAATTCGCCACCGACTTCAACCGGCAATGGGGGGAAGGCGAGGTCGATCGGGAGCGCTTCCTCAAGATGATGCGCGATTATGCCGATTTCGCCGATATCGAGCTCAACTGGCAGGAAATCGACAATACCGGCACCGCCGATCTCGTTAATTTCTGCTGCATGGTGTCGCCCTATGGCGCGGCCGAAAAACAGGTGCTGCTGGAAGCCCCCACGCTCGAGCAGCGCGCTGAAACCTTGATCGCCATGACCGAATACGAGATCGCGCGCGGTGGCGCCGGCGGTTCGGCGCCCCCGCTCAATTGAGTGTTCCCGAGGTCAATCCCCGGCATGTGGTGGACCGCCGCACGCTCGAACTGCTGGTGTGCCCACTGACCAAGACGCGCATGACGCTGTCCGCCGACAAGAGCGAGCTGATTTCGGTGGCCGCGCGCCTGGCCTTTCCCATTCGCAAGGGCGTGCCGCTGCTCGCCCTGGATGAAGCGCGCAGCATCGAGCCCGAGGAGATCAAGGCGCTGACGCGCCCGCCGGCGCCTTAGATCGGCAGGCCCGAGAGGAGGCGCGGCCCGTGGGCCGAAAGGCCCGCGGCACCGCGGATCATCATCGCCTTGACCGGGCCGGCGCGATCCACCAGCCCCAGGCCAAAATCGCGCAGCGCCCGCACCGGCGGGGCGTCCGTCGAAAAGAGCCGGTTCATGCCATCGGTGACAAGGGCCATGCCGGTGGTGTCGAGCCGCCGCCAGCTCTGGTAACGCTCGAGCACGGCCGGGTTGCCATGATCAAGCCCGAGCCGCATCGCTTCGACCACCGCTTCGGCTAGCGCCGCCACATCCTTGAGCCCGAGATTCAGGCCCTGTCCCGCGACGGGATGCACCACATGGGCGGCGTCGCCCACGAGCGCCAGGCGCGGGCCGACAAATTGGCGGGCCAACTGCAGGCGCAGGGGAAAGCCCATCAGATCCTCGTCCACACCGACGGTCCCCAGGGTCGAGCCCATCACCGCCTCGATTTCGCGCGCCAACTCGTCCTTGCCCATGGCGAGGAAGCGCGGGGCGTCTGCGGATTTTTCTGTCCATACGAGCGACGAGCGGTTGCCCGGCAACGGCAGGCTGGCAAAGGGGCCGGCGGGACGGAAATGTTCATACGCCACCCCGTCATGGGGGAGTTCATGGGTGATGGTGGTGACGAGCCCGGTCTGCCGGTAATCATGGGAAAAAACCCCGATCCCGCTCATCTGGCGCAGGCTTGATTGCGCACCATCGGCCGCAACCACCAGCGGCGTGCGCAAGATCCGCCCATCGGCGAGCACCAGATCGGCCGAGTTGGCGCTGGTCTGCAGGCCGGCAACACTGGCCGGCGCCACGACGGTAATCTTGCTCGCTACCGCATCCAGCAGCGCCTGCCCGCTGACCCGGTTGGGCACCATATGGGCAAAGGGCTCGCCCGGAGCCACATCCCCTTCAAAGCTCAGGAACAGGGGGCGGGACAGATCGCCGGGACCCGAATCGGTGATGCGCATGGCGGTGATCGCCTGGGCCTGCTCTGCCATGGGCGCCCAGATGCCGAGCGCCGTCCAGGCGCGGCGAACGCTCGCGGCAATGGCCGAAGCGCGATTATCGCGCGGCACTTCGAGTGGGCGTCGATCCACCAAGGCGATGCGGATGCCGCGGGCAAAGCGCGACAGGGCCAGCGCCAGGGTCAAGCCCGCCGGTCCGCCGCCCACGATCACCACATCGAACTGTTCAGCCTTGCTCATCGGGAACGCCTCCATTGCGGCTATTGAACGCGCCGGGCTCCTCAACGCAAGAGTGCCAAGGGTCGCGCCAGGCCGCCGCAAATTTGCTCAAAACGCTCCAGACCTGCTCATTAATTGAGCACTTGCGCTCAAGCATACGGGTGAAATTCACGCACGATCTGGCAAGTGCTTGAAATGTTTGTTGTTTCTGAGCAGCTATCGAGTTGGCACGGCACTTGAGTCTTGCTTGGCATCAAGACCAGCGCAAGATGCAAAGGGGCTCGCATGAAACTGGTGATCGCTATTATCAAGCCATCCCGCCTCGAAGAGGTTCGCCAGGCACTCAATTCACTCGATGTTCACGGCATGACTGTGACCGAAGTGAAGGGTTATGGCCGCCAAAAGGGACATTCGGAAATCTATCGCGGCACCGAATATGCCGTCCATTTCCTGCCCAAGCTCAAGGTCGAGATTGCGGTCGACGATGCGCTTGCCGATGCCGTTTCGGCGGCCATCCGCGACAGCGCCCAGACCGGTCGCATCGGCGACGGCAAGATTTTCGTGCTCGACCTGCTGGCCGTCACCCGTATCCGCACCGGTGAAACCGGCGCCTCTGCCCTTTAAGCGTCCTCGGGAGAAACAAGAAGATGAAGACGTCCAAGATCTTGGGGAGCGCCGCACTTGCCTCCCTGCTGCTGGCCCTGCCGGCCTTCGCCCAGGATGCGGCGGCACCCGCCGTCGAAGTCGTTGAAGAGGCCGCTGCCACGATCGACACCGGTGACACGGCCTGGTTGATCGTTTCGACCCTCCTGGTCATCCTCATGACCATTCCGGGCGTGGCGCTGTTTTATGGCGGCCTCGTGCGCTCCAAGAACATCCTGTCGGTCGTCACCCAGGTGTTCGGCGCGTTTTCCATGATCGCGCTGCTCTGGGTCGCTTATGGTTATTCGCTGGCCTTTTCCGGGCCGAGCGAAGGCGGATTGTCCGCCTTTATCGGCGATTTCTCCAACTTCTTCCTCGCCAATGTGAACCCCGACTCGGTTTCGGGCACCATTCCCGAGCTGATCTTTGTGGTGTTCCAGCTCACCTTTGCCTGCATCACCGCGACCCTTGTCGTGGGCGGCATTGCCGAGCGCATGAAGTTCGGCGCGGTGATGGCCTTCCTCGCGATCTGGTTCACCTTCGCCTATCTGCCGATCGCCCATATGGTGTGGTCGGCCGCGGGCCTCTTTTTCCAGATGGGCGCGCTCGATTTTGCCGGCGGCACCGTCGTGCACATCAATTCGGGCGTTGCCGCACTCGTGGCTGCCATCGTGCTGGGGCCGCGCCTTGGCTATATGAAGGAGCCGATTGCGCCCCATAACCTCGTCTTCACCTATATCGGCGCCTGCCTGCTCTGGGTTGGCTGGTTCGGCTTCAATGCCGGCTCGGCTCTCGGCGCCAACGGCGTTGCCGCCCAGGCCTTCCTCAACACCATCACCGCTCCCGCCGCAGCCGGCATTGCCTGGGCTGTGGGCGAAAAGATCACCCGCGGCCATGCCTCGGCCCTGGGCTTTGTGTCGGGTGCCGTTGCGGGCCTTGTTGCCATCACCCCGGCTGCCGGTTTTGCCGGCACCTTTGGCTCAATCGTTCTGGGTGCGGTGACCGGCTTTGTGTGCCTCTGGGCGGTTGTGACCCTCAAGCCCATGCTCAAATATGACGACAGCCTCGATGTGTTCGGCATTCACGGCGTCGGCGGCATTGTCGGCGCCATCGGCACCGCTGTTGTTGCCGATCCGGCCCTGGGTGGCTTTGGCGCCGAGGGCTATGCCATGGGCGGCCAGCTGGTCACCCAGGTCATGGCGGTGGTTGTCGCCATCCTGTGGTCGGGCGTCGTAGCCTTTGTGGCCATGATGATCGTCAAGGCGATCTTCGGTGGGGCCCGCGTTCCCGAATCGGCCGAGGTCGACGGGCTGGACCTCTCCAGCCACGGCGAGCGCGCCTACAACTAGCATTCCTCCCTTCCGGGCGGCGTCCCTCGCGTCGCCCGGATCCCATTCTTCGCCTGCATTGATCGTGGCGTGCGGCTCGTGTTCCTCTTGGCCCGCCCAGAGGCTTCCCACTCGCAAACCGCATGAGCCGCACTCCTCGATCAATCCTCCCTAGTGCCGCCTTCCCCCCGCTGTTCGCGGCACTCTGCCTGGGCCCGTTGCCTGCAACGGGCCCTTTTTCTTGCCGCAGTGGGGATGGTTAGCCTGCGATTAACCACACGGCTCTAGCATCGGCGGCATGCGGCCTGGATTCTCCCGGGCGCCACCTAAACCATAGTGCCCCATGCCATCACACCCCACGCCAATGCTCGACGAGATTCGCTCGGTGCCACAACGCGGCACCCGGGCCGCAGCCAAGCCAGCGCCTGCTGCCGTGAGCGCCATTGCCATTCGCATCCCGGTGCGCCTTGTGGGATTGCTGGGCCTGGTTTTGGTAGCGGTGTGCCTTGTCGCCATGGCCTCCTGGTCGGTGGATGACCCAAGCTTCACCTATGCCACGACCAAGCCCGCCGCCAATTGGCTGGGTTTTCCCGGTGCGGTGATTGCCGATACGCTGTTTCAGATGCTGGGCCTGGCCGGGCCCGTGCTGCTGGTGCCGCCGGCTCTGTGGTTCTGGGCCATGTCGCGCCGCCGCCTGCCCACCCGCTTTGGCCTACGCGCCACCAGCTGGATCGGGGCGACCATTCTTGTGGCCGGCGTGCTCGCCTTTGTGCCCATGCCCGCCACCTGGCCCCTGCCGACCGGGCTTGGCGGCATTGTCGGCACCGGCTTTACCGTGCTCGCGACCCTCGTCGGTGGCGCCCAGCCGCAGCCGCTCACGGCCGCGCTGTTTGCCGTCATTCTCGCGGCTCCCGCGATTGCCCTTTTTTGGATCGGCATGGGGTTGGGTACCGCCCGTTCAACGGCCCCGGGCAAGCCGGCCAAGGCCGGTGGCCGGGCCGAGCCCGAGCCGCGCGACGCCCGTGACCCTGACGAGGAACGCGAAACCAATCCGCTGGTGGACGTGGCGCTCGGCGCCATGGTGCATTTGGGCTATTCCCTGCGCACCGCCTTCCGCCGCGCCCGCGCCAGCCACGCCGAAAAACGCGCTGCCGACAACGCGCCCTATCGCGATGACGAATTCGAGCCCAGCCTGGATGGTCGTGGCGCGCCCCAGTTGGAGCGCCTCGAGCCCGCTGTTGTGGCCGAGCCGCGCCGCATCCATTCGCGCACCATGCCTGAGCCGAGCTTTGCGCCCGAAGCGCCGGTGTCCGCGCGCATCAATGCCCGCCCGAGCTATGACGAAACCGAGCTCGATTATCCCGATGATGCCGAAGACGACGACATCCCCTTTGTGCCCGAGCCCGCGGCCCCCGCCGTGGTCAATCACCGCCAGCAGGGCGATTCCCGCTTCCATCCGGTCAATCCCGCGGCACCCCGCGTCGCGGCGCCAGCGCCTGCCCCGGTGCAGGGCACCCGTGTCGCGCGCGAGGCCCAGCCCTCGTTCCTCGACGAGCCCGGCGCGTTTGAGCTGCCGCCGCTGAGCCTTCTGGCCGAACCCAAGCACAAGGGCCCTTCGCCCGAGCATGCCCCCGAGCGGCTCGAGGAAATGGCGCGCCAGCTTGAAGGCGTGCTGGAAGACTTCGGCGTCAAGGGCGACATCATCAATGTGCGTCCGGGTCCCGTCGTCACCTTGTTCGAGCTCGAGCCCGCGCCCGGCATCAAGTCGAGCCGCGTGATCTCGCTGGCCGACGACATCGCCCGTTCCATGTCGGCGATCTCCGCCCGCGTTGCCGTGGTGCCGGGCCGCAATGCCATCGGCATCGAGTTGCCCAACCAGATGCGCGAAACCGTTTACTTCCGCGAAATGCTGGCTTCCTCGGACTTCGAGAAGATGAAGGGCAAGCTGCCCATTTGCCTGGGCAAGACCATTGGCGGCGAGCCGGTGATCGCCGATCTCGCGCGCATGCCCCACCTGCTGATCGCCGGCACCACCGGTTCGGGTAAATCGGTGGGTATCAACACCTTCATCCTGTCGCTGCTTTACCAGATGACGCCCGAGCAGTGCCGCATGATCATGATCGATCCCAAGATGCTCGAACTGAGCATCTATGACGGCATTCCCCATCTGCTGACCCCCGTGGTCACCGACCCCAACAAGGCGGTGGTGGCGCTCAAATGGGCGGTGCGCGAGATGGAAGATCGCTATCGCAAGATGAGCAAGATCGGCGTGCGCAATATCGATGGCTTCAACCAGCGCGTCACCGAATCCAAGGCGCGCGGCGAAGTGATCACCCGCACCGTCCAGACCGGTTTTGATCGCGAAACCGGCGAGGCGATCTTTGAAAGCGAAGAGTTCGATCTCGAGCCCTTGCCCTATATCGTCGTCATCGTCGACGAAATGGCTGACCTGATGATGGTGGCGGGCAAGGACATCGAAGGCGCCATCCAGCGCCTCGCCCAGATGGCGCGTGCCGCGGGCATCCACATCATCACCGCCACCCAGCGCCCGTCGGTGGACGTGATCACTGGCACGATCAAGGCCAACTTCCCCACCCGTATCTCGTTCATGGTGACGTCGAAAATCGACTCCCGTACCATTCTGGGCGAGCAGGGCGCCGAGCAACTGCTGGGCAATGGCGACATGCTTTACATGGCGTCGGGCGGCCGCACCAAGCGCCTGCACGGCCCCTTTGTGGCGGACTCCGAAGTCGAGGCGGTGGTCAAGCACCTCAAGGCGCAGGGTGCGCCCGATTATCTCGACTCCATCACCGCCGATGAAGACGAGGATGGTGGCTCGGCCGCCGATTTCGGCGGTGCCGATGACAGCGGCGGCTCGGGCGACGAGCTTTATGACAAGGCCGTCCAGATCGTGCTCACCGACAAGAAGGCCTCGACCTCCTATGTGCAGCGGCGCTTGGCCATCGGCTACAACAAGGCGGCGACCCTGATTGAGCGCATGGAGCGCGAAGGGGTGATCTCGCAGGCCAACCATGCCGGCAAGCGCGAAATCCTCGTCGGCAACAACGCTGACGGCTATTAAGGCTTTGGTCAGGCAGCGGCAGGACGCGGGGAACCTTCCCGCTCCTGCCGCAATTGCTGTCTAGGCTGATTTCGAACACCAAAGCCCCAGGGAACTCCTCCATGTTACGCCGCGACGCTCTGCTGCTTGGCCTTTCGGCCGTTCTCGCCACCACGCTGCCCAGCCTGGCGCTGGACCGGGCCCTTTCGGCCGAAGAGCAGCAGTTGATCGCCGATATCGGCGCCCATAATTCGGCAATCCGCTCCATGGCGGGCCGGTTCCTGCAGATCGACACCAATGGCGGGCGCAGCGAAGGCACGTTCTTCCTTGAGCGCCCCGACAAGGTGCGCTTCCGCTACAATCCCCCCAGCCGCGAAGAGATCGTTTCGGTGGGGCGGGGCTTTTACGTGCTCAACCGCAAGGAAGAGACCTATTACGCCTATCCCCAGGACACGATCCCGCTGCGCCAGTTTTTGGGCGACAAGATCGACCTGCTCAATGCCAATGTGGTCGATGTGACGACCTCGGATGGCTATATGTCGATCACGGTGATCGACGAGACCGTGGCGGGCACGGTGCAGGTCTCGCTGATCTTTGACACCTCGACGCTGGATCTGAGCCAGTGGAGCCTCGTCGAGCCCAGCGGGGCGGAGCTGACCTTTTCGCTCTATGACGTGGAAAAGAACGTCGAGATCCCGCGCGCCTATTTCTCCATTCCATCGACCTATTCGGCCGCGCAGCCGAAATAATCTTCGGGCGGGGCCTAGCGCATGACCAAAAGCGCAATGAGCCCCGCGCCGCCCACCAGGATGCGCCACCAGGCAAAGGGCGCAAAGCCATAGCGGCTGACAAAGGTGAGGAGGTACCGCACGACGAGCGCTCCCACGACGAAGGCGGCGGCAAAGCCGATTGCAACATTGAGCGCGATGGACGCATCGATCAGATCGCGGCTCTTGTAGAGATCATAGCCGAAGGCTCCCACCATGATGGGCAGGGCGATGAAAAAGGTGAACTCGGCCGCCGCGCGCTTGCTGGCGCCAAACAGCATGCCCCCCACCACGGTCGAGCCCGAGCGCGAAACGCCGGGCACGAGGCTGAGCATCTGGAACAGGCCGACAATTACCGCCAGATGCCAGGGGAACTGGTAAATATCGTCATATTTGGGCTGGAGCGGCAGCCGGTCGACGATGAGGAGAACGATCCCGCCGACCAGGAGGGTCCAGCAGATCAGCTGCGCCGAGTCCCACAGATCCCCCTGGATGAAATCGCGCAGCAAGACGCCGGCAACCACGGCCGGCAGACAGGCGAGGATAACGGTGACGGCAAAGTGCCAGGCATAGGCCTTGCCGGTCAGCGCATCGCGGATCAGCAGCCCCAGCTTGGCAAAATACACGGTGATAACAGCAAGGATTGCGCCCAGCTGGATCAGCACGATAAAGGTGGCGGGCTGGCTCAAACCGAAGAAGTGACCGGCCAGGAGCAGGTGCCCGGTGGAGCTAACCGGCAGGAATTCGGTAAGCCCTTCGAGTATTCCCAGGATCAGCGGCACAAAAAGACCTTGATCGGCGTTCATCTGATCCCCTAACTCCACTAGCAAGCCGCATAGCAGCGCCGGGGGTCTTAAACTGCTTCGCTCCGAGCGCCAAGGCGGGCGAGCAACCGGCCCGAACACCAGCCTGATCTGAACACCAGCCTGAACTTAACAAGAGCATCCCGCATGCCAAGTCTGCTGCACCACCCCCTTGATCCTTCCTCCCGTATTATTCGCCTGATGTGCGCCGAATACGGCGTGCCGCTCGACATGGAGGAGATCAAGCCGTGGCTGCGCGAACCCACGCTGCTCGAGATCAACCCTGCCGCGACTCTGCCCATCCTGCTCGATGACAGCGACACGCCCATCGTGGGCATTCTGGCGGCCATCCACATGGTCGAGGATCTGTGGTCGCCCAATGTGGTCTCGGGCCTCGTGCCGGCCGATCCGGGACCGCGCGCCGAGATGTGGCGGCTGCTGGAATGGATCCTGACCAAGCTCAACGAGGAAGTGACGCGCTATATTCTCGAGGAAAAGATCGTCAAGCGCGACCAGCGCGGCGCCACCCCCGACCCATCGGTGCTGCGGGTGGCCAAGGCGAATTTGACCGAGCATATGCTCTATTTCAACTGGCTGCTGGCGACGCGCTCCTGGCTGGGTGGCGACAGCATGACCCTGGCCGATTTTGCGCTGGCGGCGCATTTCTCCACCCTCGATTACCTCGGTGACATGGACTGGAACAAGGCGGGTGAAACGCGCGACTGGTATTCGCGCATCAAGTCGCGCCCGGCCTTCCGCACCCTGCTCAATGACCGCGTGGTGGCGATGCCGCCCCACGCCGGCTATGCCGATCTGGATTTTTAGCGACCATGCAACTGCACCTTCCCCAACTGCTGGAGGGTTTGTCGACCCCCGCCGAGGGGAAGGCGAGCGCCGGTGCTGCAACCGCACCTGAAAAGCTCGTGACCGAGCTGCGCGAGCGCGCGAGGGCGCTGGGGTTTTCGAGCTTTGGCATTACCCGCGCCGATGCGCGCCCGGACCTGCCCGCCAAGCTCGAGGCCGCGCTCGAAGCGGGCTGGCATGGCGACATGGACTGGATGGCTGAAACACCCGAGCGGCGCGCCAGCCCCCAGGGGCTGTGGCCCGAAGCGCGCTCGATCATTCTCCTCGGCTTCAACTATGGGCCCGACAGCGATCCGCTCGAGGCGCTCGAGCATCCCTCCCATGGCGCCATTTCGGTTTATGCGCGCAATCGCGATTATCACGAGATCATCAAGGGCAAGCTCAAGGAACTGGCGGGCCTGCTGGCGCGGCGCGCAGGCGCCGACGTCAAGGTGTTCGTCGACACCGCCCCGGTGATGGAAAAGCCGCTGGCGGAAGCCGCGGGCCTGGGCTGGCAGGGCAAGCACAGCGTTTTGGTGAGCCGCGACTGGGGGGGCTGGCAGTTCTTGGGCGCGATCTTTACTTCGGCCGAACTGCCGGCTGACCAGCCGCATCGCTCAAGCTGCGGCACCTGCACGCGCTGCCTTGATGTCTGCCCGACCAATGCCTTTCCCGCCCCTTATCGCCTCGATGCCCGGCGGTGCCTGGCTTACCTCAATATCGAGCACAAGGGGCCCATTCCGCTCGAATTTCGTGTCCCAATGGGCAACCGCATCTATGGCTGCGATGATTGCCTCGCCGTCTGCCCCTGGAACAAATTTGCCAAGCAAAGCCAAGAAGCGCGGCTGCAGGCGCGCGAGGAGCTGGACCGCCCGGCGCTGTCCGGTCTGGTGCAACTCGATGATGCCGGGTTCCGGGCGCTCTTTGCCGGCTCCCCGATCAAGCGCATTGGACATGCCCGCTTCTTGCGCAATGTGCTGATTGCCGTGGGCAATAGTGGCGATGTCGCCCTGCTGCCACTGGCGGCGGCCCGCTTGGCCGACCCCGAGCCGCTGGTCCGCGGCGCGGCGGTGTGGGCGACCCGGAGGCTGGCGGGTGATGATGACGGCGCCGCTTATCGCGCGCAGTATGCGCCTGATGAAACCGACGCGCAGGTGCGCGAGGAATGGACGGCAGTGCTGCAATGAAATTCTTCTTTTTCGGCCTCGGCTTTTCGTCCCTGGCGACCGTCGAGCAGGTGCGGGCCCTCGATCCGGCGGCCAGCATTGCCGGCACGGTGCGGTCACCGGAAAAGGCGGCGCTGCTGCGCGACAACGGCATTGCCGCCCACCTGTTTACCGGCGATGCGCCGAGCGAAGCGCTGCGCGCGGATCTGCGCGCGGCCACCCATGTCGTGTTGTCCATTGCCCCCGATGCGGCGGGCGATCCGGCGCTGAGCCAGCACCGGGCCGATCTTGATGCCGCGCCCAATTTGCAATGGCTGTGCTATTATTCCACCGTGGGCGTTTACGGCGATTTCGGCGGCGCCTGGATCGATGAAACCGTTCCGCTGGTGCCGCGCAATGAACGCTCGGACCGGCGGGTCGCGGCGGAAGCCGCGTGGCGCGACTATGCGCAAGGGCGCGGGCTGCCGCTGACGATCCTGCGTCTGGCCGGCATTTATGGCCCGGGCCGGTCGACCTTCGACAAGCTGCGGGACGGCACGGCGCGCCGGCTGGTCAAGCCCGAGCAGGTGTTCAACCGCATCCATGTGGAAGATATCGGCCGGATCACCGCGCTGGCGGCAAAAGAGCGGCTGGCGGGCACCTTCAACCTGGGCGATGACGAGCCGGCGCCACCGCAGGACCTCGTGACCTATGCCGCTGACCTGCTGGGGGTCGAGCCGCCGCCCGAGATTGCCTATGCGGAAGCGGAGCTGACGCCCATGCAGCGCTCGTTTTATGCCGACAACAAGCGCGTTTCCAATCGCGCGATCAAGGAGGCGCTCGGGATCGAGCTCTTGTATCCGACCTATCGCCAGGGGCTGGCCGGCATTTTGGCGGGTGAAGGCCAATGAGCGTGGTAGGAGCCAAATCGGCGCCCGGGCGGCAAGTTCTGGAGGGACGTCTCGTGCGGCTCGAGCCGCTGGAAGCCAGGCATGCGCCCGATCTCCTCGCGGCATGGCAAGGGCCTGATATGGACGAGCGCTATCGCTGGCTGGGGGAATATCCGCCGCAAAGCGTTGGGGAGCTCGAAAGCTGGATCGCTGCGGTCAATGCCGGAGCCGATCGCTTTGTTGGCGTGGTTGACCAGCGCACAGGTCGCGCCCTCGGGCGGCAGGGCTGGATGCGCATCTTCCCCGAACACGCCTCGATCGAGATTGGCGGGGTGTATTGGGGCCCGGACATGGCGCGCTCGCCGCTGGCGACCGAAGCGCTTTATCTGTTCGCGTGCCACGCCTTCGACGCTCTCGGTTATCGCCGCTTTGAGTGGAAGTGCAACAATCGCAGCGAGCCGTCCAAGGCGGCGGCGCAGCGCTTTGGCTTTACCTATGAGGGGCTGTTCCGTCAGGACCGGATCGTCAAGGGCGAAAGCCGCGACACGGCCTGGTTCTCGATCATTGACAGCGAATGGCCCGATCTGCGCGCCGAATATCAGCGCTGGCTGAGCCCGGACAATTTTGCCCCCGACGGCACGCAAAAGAGCCGACTGAACGCGCGCCGCTAGGCGGTTTTGGCGTCCTTGACCAGCGCCAGCACCGCTGCGCGCAGCCGCTCCAGATCCTCAGGCCGGCTGAGGCGATGGTCGCCATCGGGGATCAGCGTCAGGGTGACGGGGTCATGCAGCAGGTGGGTGACGAGCTTGATGGCATGGGCTTGGGGCACATCGGTATCCTGCCCGCCCTGGAGGATATGCACCGGGCAGCCGGTTTCGATCACCGCGCCAAACAGGAGGTGCTGTTCCCCGTCCTCGAGGAGGCCGCGGGTCAGCCGGTAGGGCGCGTCCGAATAATCGGAGGGTTGCTCCACATGGCCTTGGTTGCTCAGGGCGTCGTGCTCGGCCGGGGTGAACTGCGCCAGCATCAGGTCCTGCGTCATGTCCACGGCCGGGGCGATCAACACCAGACCTGCGACCCGATGATCGCCTTGCGCGAGCATGGCGCGTACCAACAGGAGGGCGAGCCAGCCGCCCATGGAGGAGCCGACGACGATCTGCGGCCCGGTCGTGGTGGCAAACACCGACTGGGCTTCCTCGAGCCAGCGGCTGATCGTGCCCTCATTGAAATCGCCCCCCGAAGCGCCATGGCCCGAATAATCAAAGCGGGTGACCGCAAGACCCTGTTCGGCCCCCAGGGCATCAAGCGCCAGCGCCTTGCTGCCATTCATGTCCGAGCGAAAACCGCCGAGCCAGAAAATACCGGGGGCTGCACCCTCCCGCCGGGCCACGGCAATGGACCGGGCGGCGTCGCCTGTGCCGACGGAAAGCAAGGATGGCTCAACCATGAAATGCACCAATCATTATCCAGTTGGGAACGCAAAGCGGCTCAAGAGCGCTTTAGTGTGGCCCCGAACGCCCAGCAGGCAAGAAATCCCTGCTTGTGCAGTTGACTTCCGGTGCCGCTACCACGATTTTACGCCTGTTTTCACCACTTTGTTTAACTACACAAGGAACGCCCGCCATTCGCCGTCCCATGAGACCCGTTACGCCCCAGAAAGATGGGCCGCTCTCCAATGAGGATATCACCAGCCCTGATGTTCAGTTGATCGATGCCGAAGGTGAGAACCGCGGCATTGTCCGAACGCGCGAGGCGCTGACTGAAGCCCAGGAAGCAGGCCTTGATCTGGTGCTGATCTCGCCTAACGCCCAGCCGCCGGTCGCCAAGATGCTCGATCTCGGCCGCTTCAAATATGCTGCCCAGAAAAAGGCGGCCGAAGCGCGCAAGAAGCAGAAGGTGATCGAGGTCAAGGAAGTCCAGCTGCGTCCCAATATCGATACGCACGACTACGAGACCAAGATGAAGGCCGTTCAGCGCTTCCTCGACGAGGGTGACCGGGTCAAGGTGACAATGCGTTTCCGTGGCCGCGAAATGGCGCACCAGGAAATCGGCATGCAACTGCTCATCAAGGTCAAGGACCAGATGGAAGCCCTGGCCAAGGTCGAGTCGCAGCCGCGCTCGGAAGGCCGCCAGATGGTGATGGTGCTGGCGCCCAAGTAAGCGCTGGCGCTTCAAAGGTATTCAAAGGCAGGCCAGTGGCCTGCCTTTTTGCTTGTGGACCCTACTGCCCGTATGGCTCAAGCTCATCGGCGCGGGGGATGGCCGGCTGCGCTCCGGGTTTGAGGCAAGCCAGGCTCGCCGCCGCCGTTGCGCGCCGCACTGCGGCCTCAAGCGACAGCCCGGCATCGAGCCCGGCAGCGAGATAGCCGCAGAACGTATCGCCTGCGCCAACCGTGTCGACGGGGGTGATCGGCAGGGCAGGCACGCTGATGACGCCTTCCGGGGTCGCGGCCCGCGCGCCATCGCCGCCGAGGGTCACGATCACGGTCTGGTTGTGCTGGATGGCCCAATCCTGCATTGCCACCATGATATCGGCATGGCTTTCACCGCAAAGCAGCGCAAACTCGCTTTCATTGGCGACGAGGATGCTCGCCTGCGTCGCGATCGCGGCGGTGGTGGGCAGGAAAGGGGCGGTGTTGAGGATCGAGATCGCCCCACGCTCCCGGGCGAGCTCCAGCGCGCGCTGGGTGGCTTCCTGGGGGATTTCCTGCTGCAGCAGCAGCACCGAACCGGCCTGGAGCCCCGAAAGGGCGGCATCGGCATCAGCCGGGCCCAAAGTGCCATTGGCGCCGGGCAGCACCGCAATGACGTTTTCGCCCTGGGCGTCCACCAGGATCATAGCAATGCCGGTGGGCTCGGCGGCAATCTTGACCTCGTTGAGATCAACCCCATCGGCCTTGAGCAGCTCGAGCGCTGCCTGGGCGAAGACGTCGTTGCCTACGGCCGATACATGGCGCACTTCCGCCCCGGCGCGGCGGGCAGCCAGAGCCTGATTGGCCCCCTTGCCCCCGGGGGAAACCGAAAACGTGCCGCCGGCCACCGTTTCACCTGGGCTGGGCAAGCGGGTGACAGTGCCGATCTGGTCGAGATTGGTGGAGCCAAAAATGGTGATCATGTGG
Organism: Devosia sp. Z11_6; assembly: GCF_058133665.1. Classification (NCBI taxonomy): domain Bacteria; kingdom Pseudomonadati; phylum Pseudomonadota; class Alphaproteobacteria; order Hyphomicrobiales; family Devosiaceae; genus Devosia; species Devosia sp. Z11_6. The sequence continues at coordinate 278,885 of NZ_JBYUNQ010000002.1, read as the reverse complement.
GGCAGGCCGCCTTAAGTATGGTGTTCCAGTTGCGCGTGGTGGCAAGACCCGCCTTGTCCTGCATGTGCCCGAGCTTGTCCATGCCCGGCACACTCATTTGGGCGTGTCCCTGGTCTGGGGGTAAATGGCCTCACCGCGGGCCAGCATGGCGACGAACTCGGCGATCTTGCGAGCGCGACCGGCAGGGGTGCGCAAATTGGCGAGGCGAAACGCCAGGGCAAAGCGGTTGGTCTTGCTCAGCCCCTCAAAGGTGGCGAGAGCGGCAGGATCGGCGGCAATCGCCGCCATCAAGTCGGCCGGTATGTCCATCTTGCTGGGGGACGCATAGGCGGCGTCCCAACGGCCATCGGCCTTGGCAGCCCCGACCTGGCGCAGGCCGTGCTCGGTCATGCGCCCCTGGGCAATCAGTCTCGAGACATGATCGCGATTGACCTGGCTCCAGATGCTGCGGGGCTGCCGGGGGGTGAAGCGCTGCAGAAACGAGGCCTCGTCCCAGGATTTGCGGATGCCGTCAATCCAGCCCCAGCACAAGGCGACGTCGAGCGCCTCGGCATAGGTAACCGTGGGGGTGCCATTGCCCTTCTTGAAAATGCGCAGCCACAATTCGGGCTCGCTCCCGTGGTGCTCGGCGAGCCACGCTTCCCAGGCGGCCGCGTTGGGAAAGGCGCGGATCCGGTCGGGGCGGGGCACCACCGGGGCCATCAGGTGGTGAGCGGATTGGCGCCGGCAAGGATCGCGAGGAGCTTGGCGTCGAGCAACTCGCTTTCGGGCAAGGTGATGCCGAAATTGGCCGTCAGGGCTTCGCGCAGTTCGGCCTCGTCGGTGAGGGTCCGCTGATCGGGCTCGCCTTCGGGACCGGGCAGGCTCAACTGGTTGCCGGACAGCACGATCCGGCTGCCCTTGGGGGAGAGGGCCGCGGTCAGCGTACGGCGCTGCGAGGAGGCGGGATCGCTCCAGACGAACTGGTTGGAGGCTTCGATGTCGCCTTCGGCGTTGGTGTCAAAGCTATAGAGCGGCACCCAGTCCTCGCCGAGCTTGGTCTGCAGCTCCCAGCGCGGATCCCCGCCCAGGAGGCGATAATCGCCATGGGGGGTGGTCTGCTCCACATCGGCGCGCAGCTTAAGAGGTGCTGTCGGGGTCGTGGCGCCAAAGCCGGCATCGGCGAGATAGGTCTGCCCGGCAAGCTCGACCAGCACGATCAGATGCAGATCCGGATCGATTTCGGTCTGCGGGCTGGGCCAGAGCACCGAGGCCAGCAGAGGGCGGGCGGTATAGTCGAGCTCGCCCAGCATGCTCAGCAAGAGGCTGTTGTGCTCAAAGGCGTTGCCGCCGCGATTGTCGGCCAGGAGCTTGCGCTCAAGGCTCGCCTGATCGAGCAGCACCGGTTCGCCCAGCAGGGGATCGAGATTTTCAAAGGGAATGCTGGCTGGATGCAGCTGCACCAGCTGCTCTAGCGTGCCAAGGGTTGGAGCAATGGAGCCGGCGAAGCCGATCCGCTCGAAATAGGCATTCAGATTAACCTTTGGCCGCATCAGCCACCCGTTTTGCTGTTTCCGTTGCGGCGCAATATGCCGGTGGGTCACGCTTTTGTCACCCGCCAAGCACCCGGAGGGGCCGACCGGAGCGCCGGAGCACGCCTGCGCGCCGCGGTGGAGCGCAGGCCCAAGCTGCAGTTTTTCGGCCCTTTACTGGGCCTGCTTGCGCACCCGGATCACCACATCCACATGGCTCACCTGCATGCCCTGGGGGGCTTCAGGCAGGGTCCGGAACTCCACCGAAGAGGCCGGAATGTCGATCATGCGCTGCTCGTCCTCAACATAGAAATGGTGGTGGTCGGAGGTATCGGTATCGAAATAAGAGCGCGATGCATCCACCGCCACTTCGCGCAGCAAGCCCGCCTGGTGGAACTGGTGGAGGGTATTGTAGATTGTTGCCAGCGACACATTGACCCGTGCCAAGCTGGCTTCGCCGTGCAGCTGCTCGGCACTGACATGGCGATGCGGGCCGCCAAACAACAGTTCGGCCAGGGCCACGCGCTGCCTGGTCGGGCGCAATCCCGCCATGCGCAGCACGGCCGTGAGACACGGTTTACGGGAAGGAACAGGTCGGAGGGTCTGGGATCGCTCTGACATGGGGTCCTTGAAACGCAAGATCGGGATCAATAGTCCGGACCTTATAGCTTTGGCGGGCGTTTAGGACAAGCTAGAGCGCCTGGGAGGGCTAACGGGATGCCCCCGATCCCTTGACCCTCCCCCTGCGCGCCTATACGAGACGATTTAAACATAAGGAGCCAGGCCATGGCCGAGCGCCAGCACGCTTTTGGATACGAAGAACTCCTGGCTCACGGCCGGGGTGAATTGCCCGGGCAAGGCGATGCGCGCCTGCCCGCTCCACCCATGCTGATGTTCCATCGCATCACCCATATCGACGATACCGGCGGCGCCTTCGGCAAGGGCCAGGTGCGGGCCGAACTCGATGTCGATCCAAGCCTGTGGTTCTTCCAGTGCCATTTCGTCGGCGATCCGGTGATGCCGGGTTGCCTGGGGCTCGATGCCATCTGGCAGATGACCGGGTTTTTCCTCAGCTGGATCGGCCAGCCCGGTCGCGGCCGTGCGCTCGGTGGCGAGATCAAGTTCACCGGCCAGGTCACCAATGACGTCAAGCTGGTGGAATATGCCATCGACCTCAAGCGCGTGATGCGCGGGCGACTGACGCTGGGCATTGCCGATGGCTGGGTCAAGGCTGACGGCAAGGTGATCTATGAGGCCAAGGACCTGCGGGTAGGCCTGTTCACCGACAGCCAGATGGGCGAACAAAAGGTCGCCTGAGCCCCTTTTACCCAACAAGCCGAGGGGTCCGGTTCAACGGGCACCCGCACTTAGGAGCGGAACAGATGAAACGCGTCGTCGTGACCGGCATGGGCATTATTTCTTCCATCGGCAATTCGGTTGCCGATGTGACCGAAAGCCTGCGCACCGCCCGGCCCGGCATTTCCTTTGCCCAGGATTATGCCGATCTGAACTTCCGCAGCCAGGTCAAGGGCGATCCGATGCTGGATCCCTTTGCCGAGCTTGATCGGCGCACCACGCGCTTCATGGGACGCGGCGCCGCCTGGAACTATCTAGCCATGCAGCAGGCCATCGCCGATGCCGGGCTGGACGCCGCCGATATTTCCAACGAGATGACCGGCATCGTGATGGGCTCGGGCGGCAGCTCCACCCGCACCATCGTCGAGGCCGCCGACATCACTCGCGAAAAAGGGCCCAAGCGCATCGGGCCGCTGGCCGTGCCCAAGGCGATGGGTTCGACCGCTTCGGCAACCCTGGCGACCGCCTTTGGCATCAAGGGCATCAATTATTCCATCACCGCGGCCTGCGCGACCTCCAAGCACTGCATCGGCAATGCCGCCCAGCAGATCATGCTGGGTCAGCAAAACATCATGTTTGCCGGTGGACACGAGGATCTCGACTGGACGCTGTCGAACCTGTTCGACGCCATGGGCGCCATGTCCTCGAGCTATAACGCGACGCCGGAACGCGCTTCGCGCTGCTATGACCGCGACCGCGACGGCTTCGTGATCTCGGGCGGCGCGGGCGTTCTGGTGCTCGAGGAGCGTGAGCACGCCATTGCCCGCGGCGCCACCATCCATGCCGAGCTGATCGGCTATGGCGCCACGTCCGACGGCGTCGATATGGTGGCTCCTTCCGGCGAAGGCGCCGAGCGCTGCATGCGCCTGGCGCTGCGCGACGTGAAGCAAAAGGTCGACTACATCAATCCCCATGCCACTTCGACGCCGGTAGGCGATCTCAAGGAGATCGAGGCCCTGCGCGCCGTGTTCGGCAACGAGGACAAGTGCCCGCCGATCGCTGCGACCAAGTCGCTGACCGGCCATTCACAGGGCGCCACGGGCGTGCATGAGGCGATCTATTCGATCCTGATGATGAAGAACCGCTTCATTGCCCAGAGCGCCAATATTGACAATCTCGACCCGGCCTTCGAGGACATGCCCATTTTGCGCGAACGGCGCGACAATGTGGATCTGGGCGTGGTGCTGTCCAACAGCTTTGGCTTTGGCGGCACCAATGCGGCGCTCGTCTTTAAGCACCCCGACGCCTGAGGTTGTTAGAGGGCGAACTCGGAAAACCGGGCGTCCTTGCCATCATAAACCAGCACCCGCCCGACGAGGGGGGTGCCGATGCCGGTGATGAGCTTGACCGCTTCCATCGCCATCAGCGTGCCGATCACCCCGGTGAGCGGGCCGATAATGCCCGTGGCCTCGCAGGAGGGCAGATCGGCATCATCGGCGGCGGCGGGATAAAGCGCCGCAAAGCCTGGGCCGCCTGGGGCAAACACCGTCACCTGGCCAGCAAACATCGAGACAGCACCCGAAACCAGCGGCAGGCCAAGCTTGGCGGCGGCTGCGGCGGTGATGCGGCGCGTGGCGAGATTGTCAGTGCCATCCAGCACCAGGTCGTATTGCGCCAGGAGCGCTTCGGCATTGTCCGCAGTGACGGCCGCCTCATGGGGCACCAATTGCACATGCGGGTTGAGCGCTTCGGCAAAAGCGGCGGCGCTCTGGGCCTTGTTGGTGCCCACACCGGCGCCGGTATGGATCACCTGCCGGTGCAAATTGGACAGCGACACCGTGTCGTGATCGGCAATGCCGAGCGTGCCAATGCCGGCGCCGGCGAGATAGGCGATGACGGGGCTGCCCAGCCCGCCCGCACCCACCACCAGCACCCGGGCCCGCTTGAGCGCCTGCTGGCCGGCCCCGCCCATGCCCTTAAGCACGAGGTGACGGCCATAGCGGCGGGTTTCTTCGGATGAGAGTGGGCGGGGATCAGCGGGCAAGCGGCACCCCCGGTTTATGGCACGCTGGTGCCGGTGGAGCCAAACCCATTGGCGCCACGATCGGTGTCATCAAGAACGCTCTGCACGCCGAACTGTGCCGGGGTGACGGGCGCCACGAGGAGCTGGGCAATGCGTTCGCCGCGGCGGATCTCGAAGGGCTCCTGCCCCAGATTGATGAGGAGGGCGCAGATCTCGCCGCGATAATCGCAGTCGATCGTGCCCGGCGCGTTGAGGACGGAGACCCCGTGTCGGAGCGCCAGGCCCGAGCGGGGCCGCACCTGCGCTTCAAAGCCGGCGGGGAGCGCCATGGCAAAGCCGCAGGGCACCGGCGCCCGCTGGCCGGGCGCGAGCACGAGAACTTCACCTTCGGCGATGGCGGCTTGCAGGTCCATGCCGGCGGCGCCGCTGGTTTGGGCGGCGGGAAGGGGGAGGCCCTCGCCATGGGGCAGCCAGCGGAGAGGGATGGTTACAGCGGCCATCTAGAGCACCGCGCCGATGAGGATGCCAAGCAGTAACAGCGCCCCCGCACCAAGGGCGAGGGGCAGGCGACTGCCGGCATCGCGCAGCCGGGCCTGTTGCTCGAGCCGGGTTTGCGCCAGCACCAGTTCGGCTTCCGCCAGAATGGTGGGCACGCGCTTGCTCGCATCGGTAAAGACCTCAAAGCCGCGCTTGAGATCATCGATCCGGCCCATGGGCCCGGCTTCCCGGCGCAGCCAGTCGCCGACGACTGGTTCGGTCAGCGACCAGATATCGAGATCGGGATCGAGGGCGCGGGCGACGCCTTCCACCAGCACCATGGATTTTTGCAGCAGCACCAATTGCGGCTGGGTCTGCATGGAAAACAGGTCGGTGACGGCAAAAAGCTGCCCCAGCACCCGCGCCATGGAGATATCGGCGGCGGTGCGGCCATGCAGCGGCTCGCCGATGGAGCGGATGGCGAGGGCGAAATCGTCCACCGACTGGTTGGCGGGCACATAGCCGATCTCGAAATGCCGCTCGGCGACGAGGCGATAATCGCGGGTGATGAAGCCGTAAAGAATATCGGCCAGGAACCGGCGCTCGGAGCGCCCGATCCGGCCCATGATGCCGAAATCGACGGCGATCACGTCATTGCTGCCCGGGGCGGCAAAGAGATTGCCCGGATGCATGTCGGCATGGAAAAAGCCGTCACGGATGGCGTGCTTCAAAAAGCTCTGCAGGATATTGGCGGCCAGAACCTTGCGAGCGATCCCCGCCGCATCGAGTGCCGCGAGGTCGCGAACGGGGATGCCCTCGACCCAGGTCGTGGTCAAAACATTCTGCGCGGTATGGTCCCAACTGACGGTGGGGATCACAAAGCCGGTGTCATTCTTGATGTTCTCGGTCATTTCCGAGATGGCGGCGGCTTCCAGGCGCAGATCGAGTTCGAGCCGGGCGGAGCGGTCGAGCGTTTCCACCACCTGGAGCGGACGCAGGCGCCGCAGCTTGCGGGCGAGCCGCTCGAACAGGCGCGCGCCGGCATAAAAGCTCTCGATATCGGCGGCAAAGCTTTGCACGATGCCGGGGCGCAGGATCTTGACCGCAACGGTGGTCGGGGCGGCACCCGTGGGCACGAGCCGCGCCTTGTGCACCTGGGCAATGGAGGCGGCCGCGACGGGCGCCGAGATGTCGCGCAACTGCTCGGCCTTGGGGCCGAGCGCCTGGGCAAGAATCTCGGGGACGAGCTTGGGGTCGAACGGCTCCATGCGGTCCTGCAGGCCCTGCAGGTCGGCGGCAACCTCGGGACCCACGACGTCGGGGCGGGTCGCCAGCGTCTGGCCGAATTTTACATAAGTCGGGCCGAGGAGGCGCAGGGCGCGGTTGAGCCGCTCCACATGACCCGTGCGGCGCACTTCGGGGCGCTCCACGAGGCGCCCCAGCGCGATGGGGGCCCGCAGCGCGGGCGGCAGGCTTTCCTTGGGGATGATCGACAGGGCGCCTTCGCGCGCCAGCACAAAGCCGGCTCGCGCCAGGCGGAAATAGGGCGACAACCACATGGGCTAGAGCTTCCAGCCGCTGAACAGCGCCGCGATATTGCCGGTCATGGCGGTGTGCTTGACCCGCTTGAAGCCCGCCTGGGTCAACATGGCCGAAAAAGCGGGCGGGGAGGGGAACTTGCGGATCGATTCGACGAGATACTGATAGGGCTGACTGTCGCCGGTCACGAGCCGTCCCATGGGCGGGATCACCCGGTCGGAGAACTGGCGATAGATCGCGTCGAGCCCGGGCACATCCACTTGGGAAAATTCCAGCACGAGGATGCGCCCGCCGCGTTTGAGCACCCGGTGCGCCTCCGAAAGCGCCAGGGGAATGCGCGGCACATTGCGGATGCCAAAGGCGATCATATAGGCGTCAAAGCTGTTGTCGGGGAAGGGCAGGGCCTCGGCATTGGCCTCGACGAAGCTCACCTGGTCGGGATAGCGCCACTCGCGCGCCCGCTGGGCGCCCACGCGCAGCATGTCCGAATTGATGTCCGAAACGACGACCTCGGCATAACCCACCGAGCGATTGATGATGCGCTCGGCAATGTCGCCGGTGCCGCCCGCCATATCGAGCACGCGATAGGGCCTTGTGCCCGATTTGGGAGGGCTCAGCTCGGTGACCATCGCATCCTTCCAGATGCGGTGCACGCCCCCGCTCATCAGGTCGTTCATCAGGTCATAACGATCGGCGACGCCGTGGAACACGGCATTGACCATGCCCTGCTTGTCTTCGAGCGCGACAGTTTGCTCGCCGAAATGGGTGGTCTCGCGCGTGTCGGTCATGGCATGGAACTCTTGAACGCTGGGGGCCTTGGTTTCGGGCGCACCATAGCGAAGCCCGCCTTGCTTTGCCATGGCGCAAAGCAGCACAGCGCCAGGAGCCGAGGATGCCAGAACTGCCCGAGGTCGAAACCGTGCGCCGGGGCCTGGCGCCATGGCTCGAAGGCGCGCACATCGAGAAGGTGACGTTGCACCGCGAAAACCTGCGCTTTCCCTTTCCGCGGGGTTTGAAGGAAAAGCTGGAAGGCCAGAGCGTGCGCCATGTCGGGCGGCGGGCCAAATATCTGCTGATGGAGCTCTCGAGCGGAGCCACGCTGTTGAGCCATCTCGGGATGACGGGGGCGTATCGCTTTGCCGAGCACCCTATCGACAAGCCGCCGCGCTATTATGAGCTCCAGCCCCGGCCCAAGCACGACCATATGGTTTGGGAAATCTCTCACCCCGTCCATGGCCGTTCGCACCTGATCTATGCCGATCCGCGCCGCTTCGGCTTTGTGGATCTCTATGATGACATCACGACGAGCCCCTATCTGCAGGGCCTAGGTCCCGAGCCACTGGGCAACGCGTTCAATGTGGAGAGCCTGAGCGCGGCGCTCAAGGGCAAGAAAACCCCGATCAAGGCCGCGCTGCTGGATCAGCGCGTTGTTGCTGGTCTGGGCAATATCTATGTGGCCGAAGCGCTGCATCGCGCTCATATTCACCCGACCGTCTTGGCCGGAACGCTGCTCGACGAGGATGGCACGCCCAAGCCTGCGCTCGAAGCGCTGGTGTCCGCCACCCGCCAGGTGCTGATCGAGGCCATCGAGGTGGGCGGCTCGACCCTGCGCGACTTCCGCAATGCGGAGGGGGGATCGGGTTATTTCCAGCATCGCTTTGCCGTTTACGACCGGGAAGGGCAGCCTTGCCCCACCCTTGGTTGTACCGGTACGATCGAGCGTACCGTGCAGTCCGGCCGCTCCACCTTCTTTTGTCCGGTTTGCCAGGGGCAGCCCTGAGCGGGGCGCGGGTGAATCCAGTTGACGCCTGCCGGCCTATCCCCTATAGAGCCCACGACCTGGCGGCTCCTGTGCCGCCGCTTTCATTTCGCCCCGTACCCTGCTGCGCATTTTGCGCATCTCGTCCGGATGGACCGCAAGAGGACCGTTATGGCCAATACGCCTTCAGCCAAAAAGGCTACCCGCAAGATTGAAGCCCGCACCGCGGTCAACAAGTCGCGCCGCTCGCGCGTTCGCACCTTCATCCGCAAGGTTGAGGAAGCCATTGTTGCCGGCGATCACGCCACTGCCATGCAGGCGCTCCGTGCCGCTGAGCCCGAGATCAACCGGGCTGCCACCAAGGGCATCGTCCATGCCAATCTGGCTGCGCGCAAGGTGTCTCGCCTCAACAACCGCGTTAAGGCTTTGAGCGTCTGATCCCTGCCTTTGCAGGAGCGAGCCAAGCATTGAACGGGCCCCGCAAGGGGCCCTTTTTTATTGCCCGATCGCGGGGTGCTTTTTTGCCTTTGTCGGCAGATTGTGTCAGCTGCGTGAATGCGGCACGCCAAAGAGTGTAACAAAGCGCTGCGACAAAAAGCGCCGCATAATCATAGGCTTGCCTTGATTCTGCGTTGACGGCCGCAGCTTCCAATTTTCCGGATACCGTCGAATTTGCCGGTCGGTCGAAATATTTTTTTCGCCTTCACAAAGCGCTTGCTACGCGATTCATCGTGGAGTCACAGAGCCTTGAGCGAGGGGGTCACAGAGCCCTTGCTGGAGGTTAACGGAGGCCGGGCGAGTCAACCCCCATTTTGAAAAATTCACGTGTTGCGAGCCCAAAACCCACACTCTAGAATGCCTCTCGTCAGCTCAGGACGGGACGCGAAAAGCGCCATCCGAACCGAGTTGACGGGTCGAATAGGCTTATGGATTGGATCGCTTTGGCAGCAATGGCGAGGCGAAGTGCGGTGACGATGGCAGCGGTGAAATTGGTTCATCCGGTCCGGTCCGGACCTGCATCAAGAACAAAAGCCCACTAACCGACTCCGGTTGGGTTCAGCGACAAGAACGTAAATAGCCAATGGTGGCTTGCGCCGCCAACGATACTTCTTTGCGTCCACAGCTTTGGGACGCAATGGCGAAGCTTTGGCTGCGGAGACCCTCCGCCGCCATAACAAACCAGGCCGGCCCGATCTTGCGGACGGGGCGGCAACACGAATGGGGCACCAGAATATGAAGCAGCAGATTGCCGCCGGAAGAGCAGATTGGGACCGATCCAGCGCTTCTTCCTTTTCGTCGACCAGCATGGGCGAGGTGTCTGCCGTGAACGAAGCCGAGTTTCCCTCAGCCGATCAGCGTCAGCTCTGGAACCGGGTCCGTGCCCGCCTCAAAACTGCGGTTGGCGAGGATGTGTTCACCTCCTGGTTCGCCCGCCTCGAACTCGAGGAAATCGCCGGCGAAGTGGTGCATCTGTCTGCCCCCACCCGGTTTCTCTGTTCCTGGGTTCAGTCCAATTATGCCGATCGCATTGTGGAAGCGTTCCGCCTGGATGATGAAGCGATCACCCGGCTCCAGGTCACGTTGCGCGTCAATGGCCAGCCCCGCCAGCGCCCGACCCTAGTGGCTGAATCGGCGCCCGCCGAAAGCGCCGCCGCTGCGCCCGCGCAGTCGCCACAGCCCTCGGCGACCGTGACGCGGATTGGCCGCGAAGCTCCCGCCCCCAAGGGCGATGCCCTTTCGGGCAGCGGCATCGATCCGCGCATGACCTTCGATACATTTGTCGCCGGCGCCGCCAACGAAATGGCACTGGGCGTTGCCCGCCAGATCGCGCAGGCCGCCGCCAATGACACCGTGACCTTCAACCCGGTTTACATTCATTCCACCGTGGGCTTGGGTAAGTCGCACCTGCTCAATGCCATCGCCCATGCCACCCAGCAGGCCGATGCCACCAAGAACATCGTCTATCTGACCGCCGACCACTTCATGTACCATTTCATCACCGCCGTGCAGCGCCAGTCCGCGCTCGGCTTCAAGGAATGGTTGCGCCGGGTCGATCTGCTGCTGATCGATGACATGCAGTTCCTGCAGGGCAAGTCGGCTACCGAATTCGGCCATACGCTGGGTACGCTCCTGACGGGCGCCAAGCAGGTCGTCGTGGCCGGCGATGCGCCCCCGCGCGATCTCGAAATGCTCGACGAGCGCGTGCGCTCGCGCCTGTCGGGTGGGCTCGTGGTGCCGATCTCGGGCTTTGACGTCGAGCTGCGCCGCTCCATCGTGCAGCGCCGCGCCGATCAGGCGACCGCGCGCTTTGGCATGCACTTTCCCGCCCCCGTGCTCGATTATGTCGCCCGTGCCGTGGTCAGCCATGGCCGCGATCTTGATGGCGCCGTCAACCGTCTCGTGGCCGCCAACCAGTTGACCGGCGAACTCATCACCGTGCCGCTGGCCGAAAAGACCCTGGGCGACCTCATCCGCACCCATGACGCCAAGCGCGTGCGCATCGAGGACATTCTCAAAATGGTGTCGCGCCACTACAAGGTGCCGCGCAACGAATTGCTGTCCGCGCGCCGCTCGCGCGATGTGGTGCGGCCGCGCCAGATCGCGATGTTCCTTGCCAAGGCCCTAACCTCGCGCTCGCTGCCCGAGATCGGCCGCCGCTTTGGCGGGCGCGACCACACCACCGTGCTCCATTCGGTGCGCAAGGTCGAGCAGATGATCAAGGACGATGTGGAACTCGCCCAGGAAATCGAACTGCTTAAGCGCATGCTCGAGGAATAGGACGGGCTTGGCGTGAAGTGAGTTGCGGCGAGGCTTTGAGGTCTCGCCGTACTTGTTTTGGGGCAATGGGCCAGCGTGTCGCGCTCCCGGGCCTTGCCAATCGGTTCACAAATTGTAAATGTCCAAACCCGCCTAGCCGGGGTGTTGGCTGGCCCGATCAGCCGCGTAGTGCTTTGGAAGTTGTTGCCATGAAGATTACCCTCGAACGCAATCATCTGCTCAAGTCGCTGAGCCATGTGCATCGGGTGGTTGAACGGCGCAACACCTATCCAATCCTGGCCAATGTGGTGTTCAAGGCCGCCGAGGACGCGGTGGAACTGCGCGCCACCGACCTTGATATCGAGGTCACCGAAAGCGTGCCCGCGATGGTCTCGACCCCGGGCACCACCACGGTTCCCGCTCACACGCTCTATGAAATTGTGCGCAAGCTGGCCGATGGCGCCGAAGTGCGGCTTGAAACCGAAGGTGGCGAGCAGATGCTGCTGACCTCCGGGCGCTCGCGCTTTCACCTGGCATGCCTCTCGCCCGACAGCTTCCCCGATCTCAAATCCGGCGCCTTTGGCCACGAGTTTTCCATGCCCGCGAGCGGCTTGCGCGAGTTGATCGAGCGCACCCAGTTCGCCATTTCCAACGAGGAAACCCGTTACTACCTCAACGGCATTTACCTGCATGCGGTGGAATCCAGCGCCAACGGCCCGCTGCTGCGCGCAGTCGCGACCGATGGGCACCGCCTGGCCCGTGCCGAAATGCCGGCGCCTGAAGGCGCCCAGGGCATGCCCGGTATCATCGTCCCCAAAAAGACCGTGGGCGAAGTGCAAAAGCTGCTCGACGGTGTTGATGGCGATGTCAAGGTCGAGGTGTCCGACACCAAGATCCGCTTCACCGTGGGTCCGGTCGTGCTGCTGTCCAAGCTGATCGAGGGCACCTTCCCCGATTATGATCGGGTCACGCCCAAGAACAACGACAAGCAAATGAATGTCGATCGCGCTTCCTTTGCCATTGCGGTGGATCGCGTTTCCACCATCGCCTCGGATCGCGGCGGCAAGGCGGTCAAGCTTTCGGCCAAGGATGGCCTCTTGGAGTTGTCCGTCACCAATCCCGATCACGGCACAGCCAGCGAAGAACTCGCGGTGGAATTCGACACCGATGGCTTCGAGATCGGCTTTAATGCCCGTTACCTCTTGGACATTGTCGGGCAGATCCGCTCGGAAAGCGCCGTCTTCATGTTCAATGATGCGGGCTCGCCGACCCTGGTCAAGGAAGAGGGCGAGGCCAGCGCGCTTTACGTGCTGATGCCCATGCGGGTCTGAGCGGCGTTCACAAGTTGAGCATTGATGCGGAGCCAATGGCTCCATTGCGCCTGCGGGGTCATCGATGATCCGCCACCTGTCACGCCTGCGCCTGACGGCCTTTCGCAACTACACTGCCGCTGCGCTCGATCTGGATGGTCGCCATCTGGTTCTGACCGGCTCCAATGGCGCAGGCAAGACCAATCTGCTTGAGGCCATTTCCCTGCTGTCGCCCGGGCGCGGGCTGCGCCGGGCGACGTTCGACGCCGTGAGTGAGCAAGGCTCCGACACGGGTTGGGCAGTGGCCGCGACGGTGGAAACCGAAGCCGGACCCACCGACATTGGCACCGGCGCGTCCCTCGGCGATTCCGGACGCCGGGTGCGCATCAATGGCGCCAATGCCCGCTCGGTGGAGGCGATGAGCGAGTATCTGCGCGTATTGTGGCTCACCCCTGCTATGGACGGGCTGTTCTCGGGCCCCGCCAGTGACCGCCGCCGCTTTCTGGATCGCCTCGTGACCACGCTGATCCCCTCCCACGGGGCGGCGGTGTCGGACTACGACAAGGCGATGCGCCAACGCAACCGGCTGCTTGAAGAAGGTGGCGATGTTCGCTGGCTCGGCGCCATCGAGGCGCAGATGGCCGAGTTGGGCGCGTCCATTCACCTCGCCCGGGTCGACAGCCTCGAGCATCTGCAAACCCTCATCGCCCATAGCCTTGAGGACGAGAGTTTTCCGGCGGCCGATCTGGCGTTGACCCCGCTCTGGGAAGACGGGCCGGCACCCACCGTTTCAAGCGAGCTCGAAACGGCCTTGGGTGAGCTCTGGCTGGGCTCGCGCGGCCTTGATCGGGCGGCCGGGCGCACCATATATGGTCCACACCGTCTGGATCTCGAAGTGACCTATCGCCAGAAGGGCATGCCGGCCGCCTTGGGCTCGACTGGCGAGCAGAAAGCGCTGCTGATCGGCCTCATTCTGGCGCATGCGCGCCTGGTGCATCACCGCACCGGCATCACGCCATTCCTGCTGCTGGACGAGATTGCCGCGCATCTGGATCCAGATCGCCGCCGTGCGCTGTTTGGCGCTCTGGACGGTCTGGGCACGCAGTGTTTTCTCACCGGCACGGACAGTTTGCTGTTCGCCGATCTGGGCGAGCGGGCCCAGGCAGTAACGGTGCGCGACGGGCGGCTCCTCACGGAGCGCTAAAGCCCGGACTCACCTGCCGATTTGCGCTATATAGACCCATTCGACTTGGGGTTGACGCCCCAGTTGGATACAACAGTTTCACTCCCTAACGACTTGATTCGGACCCCATGACCGACAGCGAAAATTCCGTTCCCAACGAATACGGCGCCGATAGCATCAGGGTGCTCAAAGGCCTCGACGCGGTGCGCAAGCGCCCGGGCATGTATATCGGGGACACGGATGACGGCTCGGGCCTGCATCACATGGTCTATGAAGTGGTCGACAACGCCATCGACGAAGCGCTGGCCGGCCATGCCGACCTCGTAACGGTCACGCTGAACGCCGATGGCTCGGTGACGGTGATCGACAATGGTCGCGGCATCCCGACCGACATCCACAAGGAAGAAGGCGTTTCGGCGGCCGAGGTCATCATGACCCAGCTCCATGCCGGCGGCAAGTTCGACCAGAACAGCTACAAGGTTTCGGGCGGCCTGCATGGCGTGGGCGTGTCCGTGGTGAATGCCCTCAGCCAATGGCTCAAGCTCAAGATCCGTCGCGACGGCAAGATCTTCGAGATGAGCTTCACCCATGGCGATGCCGATGGTCCGCTCCAGCAGACTGGTACCTATGTGCCCGACAAGCAGCCCGGCACCTATGAAGGCCGCTCAGGCAGCGCCATCACCTTTTTCCCGTCGGACCAAACCTTCACCATGGTGGAGTTCGACTTCAAGACGCTCGAGCACCGCTTGCGCGAACTGGCCTTCCTCAATTCCGGTGTGCGCATCCTGCTCAATGACCTCCGGCATCCCGAGCCGGTCAAGGTCGAGTTGTTTTATGAAGGCGGCCTCGAGGCCTTTGTGCGCTATCTCGACAAGGCCAAGACGCCGGCGATCGACCACCCCATCACCATGATCAGCGAAAAGGACGGCATCACTGTCGAAGTAGCGCTGCAGTGGAACGACAGCTACCACGAAAACGTGCTGTGCTTCACCAACAACATCCCCCAGCGCGACGGCGGCACCCACCTTGCCGGCCTGCGCGGTGCGTTGACGCGCCAGGTCACCAGCTATGCCGAAAGCTCTGGCATCAGCAAAAAGGAAAAGGTGACCGTTACCGGCGACGATACGCGCGAAGGGCTGACCTGCGTGCTCTCGGTCAAGGTGCCCGATCCCAAGTTCTCGAGCCAGACCAAGGACAAGCTTGTGTCCTCCGAGGTGCGCCCGGTGGTCGAGAACATCGTCAATGAAAAGCTCGGCCAGTGGTTCGAGGAGCATCCCAACGAAGCCAAGATCATCGTTGGCAAGGTCGCCGAAGCTGCCGCTGCACGTGAAGCCGCCCGCAAGGCGCGCGAATTGACGCGCCGCAAGGGTGCGCTCGAAATCTCCTCGCTCCCCGGCAAGCTTGCCGACTGCCAGGAACGCGATCCGGCAAAATCCGAAATCTTCATCGTCGAAGGTGACTCGGCCGGTGGCTCGGCCAAGCAGGGGCGCGACCGCTCCAACCAGGCGGTGCTGCCGCTGCGTGGCAAGATCCTCAATGTGGAGCGCGCGCGCTTTGATCGCATGATCTCGTCCGACCAGGTCGGCACGCTGATCACGGCGCTGGGCACCGGCATTGGGCGCGAAGAGTTCAACGCCGACAAGCTGCGCTACCACAAGATCATCATCATGACCGACGCTGACGTGGACGGCGCCCATATTCGCACGCTGTTGCTGACCTTCTTTTATCGGCAAACGCCCGAACTGCTGGAACGCGGCCACATCTATATCGCCCAGCCCCCGCTTTATAAGGCCAAGCGCGGTCAGTCCGAGCAGTATCTCAAGGACGAGCGGGCGCTCGAGGACTATCTCCTGGCGGCCGGCCTCGACGATGCGGTGTTCACCACCAGCGCAGGCGTCGAGCATGGCGGGCATGATCTGCTCTCGATCCTTGGGCAGTCGCGCGACATCGTGCACGCCATCGCCAATCTCAACACCCGCTACAACCGTAGCCTTGTTGAGCAGGCCGCTATCGTTGGTGGCATGGACCCTGAGGGTCTGGCCGATCCCGAGCGCGCCGCCGCGACCGCCAAGCGCATTGCGGGGCGCCTTGATCGCATCTCCGATGAGCTCGAACGAGGCTGGATCGGGGAACTGGCCGATGACGATGGCCTGACCTTCTCGCGTACCGTGCGCGGCGTCACCGAAACCCACCGCCTCGATCCGGCACTGCTGGGGAGCGCCGATGCGCGGCGCCTGCGGCAACTGGCCGAGCGGCTCGACGAACTCTATGCCGGCGTTCCCACTCTGACGCGCAAGGGCGAAACGATCCCGATCTTCGGGCCGTCCTCGCTGTTCAATGCCGTTACCGATGCCGGCCGCAAGGGCGTGTCGCTGCAGCGCTATAAAGGCCTGGGCGAGATGAACGCCGAGCAGCTCTGGGAAACCACGCTTGATCCCAATGCCCGCACCCTGCTCAAGGTGGAAATCGACAAGTCCGACGAGGCCGACAGCGTGTTCACCGCCCTGATGGGTGATCTGGTGGAGCCGCGCCGCGATTTCATCCAGGACAACGCGCTCAGCGTCTCCAATCTGGACGTTTGACCTGGCTGATGGCGGGGTGTCGCAACCCCGCCACAGCGCCGGGAAATCGGCTGTTATCACATAAACCGGCCACATTTTGCCGGGACAAGCAAAGTCGTGTGGACGCGCGGCAGCACCCCGATTGGGCGGGCGCCAGGTGAGCGGCCAGACCAGCATCTCTTTGCCAGGCAAGCGCATTGCGCGATACCGGGCCGGGACACCGTTCAGGGTTCAGATTTGATGGATTTCCGCATCACCGCCGATGACCGTGTCGGGGCTCAGCCTGGCAGGAAAGCCAAACCCGCGCAGCGTTCCGCCTCAGCCAAGAGCCGGGAACGCGTCGAGCCTTCAATGGGCCGCTCCGTTGGGGTGTTTGTGGACGATGAACGCACGGGCGGGGCGTCACCCGGGCCCAAGGGCGCCAAGCGCCCCGCGCAAAAACGCGGCAAGGCAACGCCACCCCGTCGCCCCGGCAAGCCCAAGCGGCGTCGTTCGGGCGCGGGCGGCTTTCTGATCGGCGTGCTCCATTGGGGCTTTGTCTTGTGCCTTTGGGCCGGCATCGCCATCGCCGGCGTCGTGGTTTACTACGGCGCGCAACTGCCATCCTCTGACACCTGGGCTGTGCCGGATCGGCCGCCCAATATCCGCATCCTTGCCGCTGACGGGCAACTGATTTCCAATCGCGGCCAAACCGGCGGCGAAGCCACCGTGCTACGTGAGCTGCCGCAATATGTGCCCGCGGCGCTGCTCGCCATCGAGGATCGGCGCTTTTACGACCACTTCGGCGTCGATATTGTCGGCCTTGCCGCCGTGGCGGTGGAAAGCCTGCAGGCTGGACGCGTCACCCGTGGCGCCTCGACCATTACCCAGCAGCTGGCCAAGAACCTCTTTCTCACCCCCGACCAGACAATTGGGCGCAAGGTGCAGGAGGCGCTGCTCGCCGTGTGGCTCGAGCAGAACTATTCCAAGGACGAAATCCTCGAGCTTTATCTCAACCGCGTGTTCTTCGGCCACAATTCCTACGGCATCGAGGCGGCGGCGCAGACCTATTTTGGCAAATCCGCCCGCAATCTGTCCCTGGGGGAAGCGGCCATGCTGGCCGGTTCGCTCCAGGCGCCATCTCGCCTCAATCCCAAGTCTGATCCTGCCGCCACCTCGGCGCGGCAAAAGCTCGTCCTCAGTGCCATGGCCGAAGAGGGTTATATCACCCGCGAGGAAGCCCAGGCCGCGCAGATCGATCCCGATCAGACCATCCGCACCAAGGTGGCCGGCTCGGAATCCTATGTCGCCGATTGGGTGGAGTCATTGATGACCGCCTATATCGGTGAGATCGAAGGCGATGTGGTGGTCTCTACCACAGTCGACTGGGACCTGCAGAAGCAGGCCGAGTTCATCGTGCGTGAAGCGGTGGCCAATGAAGGCCCCAAGCGCGGCTTCACCCAGGGTGCGCTCGTGGCCATGGATGTGGATGGTACCGTTCGCGCCATGGTGGGTGGCGTGGATTACCAGGCCAGCCAATACAACCGCGCCGTCACGGCCAAGCGCCAGCCCGGTTCGACCTTCAAGCCATTCGTGTATCTCGCGGCCATGGAAAAGGGCTACACCCCTGATACCCTCGCCGAGGATGCCCAGTTCGAATATCAGGGCTGGAGCCCGCGCAATGCTTCGGGCAAATATGCCGGCACGGTAACGCTGCGCCAGGGACTGGCTTATTCGCTCAACACCATCGCCGCACGGCTCGCCATTGATGTCACGCCCCAGGCGGTGATCGACACCGCCATGCGGATGGGCATTTCCTCGCCACTGACGGCGGTGCCCTCGATTGCGCTCGGAACCCAGGAGGTGAACTTGCTTGAGCTCACTTCCGCTTATGCACCCTTTGCCAATGGCGGCATGGGCGTGATCCCCAATGTGATCACCCGCATCGAAAGCAAGGACGGCGAGGTGCTTTACGAAGCCAGCACTGCCGGCCCGGGCCGCGTCATTTCCCCCAATATCCTGGCCGAAATGAACGACATGCTCAAAACCGCCGTGGAAGTGGGCACCGGCAAGGGCGCCAACCTCAATGGCTGGCCCTTTGGGGGCAAGACCGGTACCAGCCAGGAATCCAAGGATGCGCTGTTTGTCGGCTATACCGCACGCATGGTCACTGGCGTGTGGCTGGGCAATGACGACAACACCAAGACCACGCTGTCCGGCGGCAATGTGCCGGCAGCGATCTGGAGCCAGTTCATGACCAAGGCCCATGAAGGGCTAGAAGTGGCGCAGATACCAGCCGGTTCCGGTGAGGCCAGCGGCGCCGGGGGCACGGCCTCCAGCCAGCCGGTTGCCCAGCCGGTTTATGATCCCCAAACCGGTCAGCAAGCCGTCGACCCGACGACCGGTCAGCCCATGGTGCAATATGTGGATCCGGCGACCGGCGAGCCGGTGGACGGCTTTGCTGAAGCAGCGTCTGCTCCCGCAGCGCAGATCGATCCCACTACGGGCCTGCCGGTCGATGCTGGCCAGTCGGCTCCGGCGATCGATCAGGCTACCGGCTACCCCGCCGGGACCATCGTTGACGCCTCGGGCCAGCAGATCGATCCTGCCACGGGCTATCCCGTGGGCGAGGCAGCTCCAGGCTTTGACAACACCCCGATCGATCCTGACACCGGCATGCCCATGCAGCTGGTGGTGGATCCGGCAACCGGCCAGGAGGTTTGGGTCCCGAGCCAGCCCGCGCAGCAGGCCCAGCCGCAATGGCAACAACAGCAGCCCCAGGGCATCCAGCCGCCGGGCGACTTCGTAGCGCCCCAGCCGGTGGAAAGTTTTGCGCCGCCCCAGCCGGTGCAAACCCAGCCCGCCCCCAGTGGCGAGCGCAAGCCGCGCACGCTGATGGACATGATCTTTGGTGGTTGAACTGGTTCTTCGAGGCTAATTGGCGCGAAACGCCATCAGCTCGCGGCCATGGGTCTTGAGCCAGGCCCGGCCGCGATCCATCTCGGGCAGGGTGCGCTTGACCGTAGCCCAAAAGGCGGCGGAGTGGTTCATCTCCACCAGATGAGCGACCTCATGGGCCGCCACATAATCGAGCACGAAGGGCGGCGCGAGGATCAGCCGCCAGTTATAGTTGAGGCTGCCGCTCGAGGAGCAGGAGCCCCAGCGGCTGGCCTGGTCGCGCATCGTAATGGAGCGCACGGTGACCCCGAGCCGGGCGGCATGGTGGGCGCTGCGCAGCTTGAGCTCGCGAGCCGCCTCTTCCTTGAGCCAATCAACGAGCCGGCGGGCGCGGTGCGCCGGCTCTCCTGGCACAAACAACACTTTCTCCCCATCCTGCTCGCCCACCTCCACCCGGCCGCGCAGCTTGCCCGTGGCAACGATCCGGTGCGGCACGTTCCGTAGCGGCACGAGCACGCCATCGGCAAAACTGACGGGTCCAGTCGCGCCGTCGAGCCGTTCGGCCAGCCAACCGGTTTGGCGCTGCAAAAAGGCTTCGGCGTCGCTCCAGCGGCCGCCGGGCGGCAGGGTCAGCACCGGCGTGCCGTCATGGGGAATGGACAGGCGATAGGAGCGCGCGCGGGCATGGGTGCGCACGGCCACGCTCACGGTGCGATCGGCAATCCGGATCTCGGTCGAGGGAGGGATTTTGCTTTTAAAGAACAGGGCAGTGGTCCGCAGCGAATCAGCCACGCCCAGACTAGCGCGCCCGCCAGCCACACCCCAAGAAAAAGGCGCCTTCCTTGCGGAAGACGCCTTTGCTAATGCGGTCCCGGGCAGGGCTTAGCTGCCTCAGTTGGCCGTGTTGTTGTCGCCATAACCCTGGCGGGTGCCGTTACGCTCGCTCATGAAGCGGTCGAACTCCTCGCGGTCCTTGGCCTTGTGCAGATTGGCCATGTATTCGCGAAAGGCCTCGATCTCTTCGTCGAGCCGGCGGCGCTCTTCCTCAAGCCGGCGCAACTGCTCGCTGCGATACTCGTCAAAGGCGGCATTGCCGCTAGAGGACGCTGCAAAGCCACCGCTAACGCCAGCCGGCTTGTTGGAGGAAACAAAGGAGCGAGCCTTGTTCCAATAGGCCTGGGCCTTTTCAGGCGAGCCGCCAAATTTTTCACCCCACAGGATATAGCCAAGAACGGCCAGACCCAGGGGCCAGAAGATGATAAAGCCTAGAACCATCAGGGCGATGGTCAGGGGGGACCAAGCCGGTTTGATAAGGGCAGTGTTCATGTTTCGCATTCTCCCAGTCACAACAGGGAATACGTGGTCCCCTCGGGCGCGGGATCAAGCATGACGGACCAAAAATTTCGTCTTGAATCATACGCCCGCCATTCCCATGCGCTATGGAGGGGTTTCCCCGGGAGGCGCGCGCCATGAGTTCAGTTGAAACGGCCGACGGGCTGCTGCGGCCTTCCACCTGGCGCCGGCTCCGGCTTGAAACCCTGGTCTTGCTGCGCTGGCTAGCCCTTGCCGGCCAAACCATTGGCGTGTTGTTCGTGGCGTTCGGGCTGGGCTATCCGGTGCCGCTAATGGAATGCGCTGTGTTGATCGGGCTTTCCGCCGCGCTCAATATCTGGCTCGTCTTGCGCTTTGGTCCCGCCCACCGGCCCACCTCACTCTTTATCGCGAGCCAGATCGCCTATGACTGCCTGCAGCTTGGCGGCCTGCTGGCGCTGACCGGGGGGCTGCATAATCCCTTTTCGGTGCTGCTGCTGGCCCCTGTATCGGTCTCGGCAACCACTTTGCCGCGCCGCGACACGCTTCTCATCGCGCTTCTCGCAGCCCTGATCGCCTCCATATTGGCGGTCTGGCACCTGCCGCTACCCTGGAGCCCCAATGAGCGCATTGTTTTCAACCGCATCTATGTGGTTGGCATCTGGGTCGCCATTATCTGCGGCCTGACCTTCATTACCTTTTATATCAACCGCGTCGCCCATGAAGCCCGCCAGATCGGGGACGCCCTGGCAGCAACCGAGTTGGCGCTGTCGCGACGAGAGCAACTTTCAGCCCTTGATGGGCTTGCCGCCGCCGCTGCCCATGAATTGGGGACCCCTCTTTCCACCATTGCTCTCGCGGCCAAGGAGATGCGGGCCGAAGTACCAGCGGGCAGTGATCTGGCCAGTGACGTGGAATTGATCATCAGTCAGGCCGCGCGCTGTCGCGCCATTCTCTCTAAATTGCGCAATCTTGGCAGCGAAGGCGGCGATCCCTTTGCGGCGGCGCCCCTGACCGATCTGTTGTCCGAAGTCGCTCGTCCTCACGAGGCGCTCGGCAAGACCATCCTGTTTGATGTGGACGGTGCGGGTGGTGAGCCTCCGGTGTTCCAGCGCAGCGTCGGTCTGCTTTATGGCCTGGGCAATCTCATTGAGAATGCCACCGATTTCGCCCGCAGCACTGTTCGTGTCGGCGTCCGCTGGGATGCTGACAGCGTGTGCGTGACCATTGCCGATGATGGGCCCGGTTTTGCCCCCGAGCTGATCGCCCGACTGGGCGAGCCTTATCTCACGACGCGGCCGCGCGATCCTCAAGGCAGCGATGCCCATCAGCCAGGGGGACTTGGGCTCGGCATTTTCATTGCCAAGACGCTGCTGGAGCGCACGGGCGCACGGCTCGAATTTGCAAATGCTGACCCAGAAGGGCACGCCCAAGTAACCATTGTTTGGCCACGTTCAGCCGTGGAGGGCTGAAACGGCCGCCGGGCTTTTGCTTTTTGCGCCTGCAATACCTAAATAAGGCGCATGAGCACGATTGAAGAACTTTTGGCCGCCGATTCCAGCTTGTTGCTGGTGGACGACGATGCCGCATTCCTGCAGCGCCTCGAGCGCGCCATGGCCCGGCGCGGCTTTGACGTCCGCTCCGCTGGCTCGGTCGCCGAAGGGCTGGCGGCGGTGGCCGAACATGCCCCCGCCTATGCGGTCGTCGACCTTCGGCTTGAAGACGGCAATGGCCTTGAAGTGGTCTCGGCTCTCCACCAGCAGCGTCCAGATGCCCGGGCCGTGGTGCTGACCGGCTATGGCAATATCGCGACGGCGGTGACGGCGGTCAAGCTCGGTGCTGTGGACTACCTCTCCAAGCCCGCCGACGCCGACGATGTCATCAATGCGCTGCTGGCCACCGGGGAAGACAAGCCCGAGCCGCCGGAAAACCCGATGTCGGCCGACCGGGTGCGTTGGGAGCATATCCAGCGCGTCTATGAACTATGCGACCGTAACGTTTCGGAAACCGCGCGGCGTCTCAACATGCACCGCCGCACGCTGCAGCGCATCCTCGCCAAGCGCGCCCCACGCTGATCTCTAGTCGAGCCGGCCGAGGCCGCGCTCGCTCCTGAGGGCCGGATCCATCAAGCCATGGATCCGCTCGGCGCCCAGTCGCGCCAATTGCAGCAACAGCGCCCGCCGCCGCGCCGGGGGCAGGGGCGTATCGGGGCTCGGACGCAGCACCGCTCCTTCATGCCCATCGGCCACGATCAGCCCTTCGCTCTCCGGAAAGATCTCGGCTTCCAGTTCAGGCGGCTTGGCAAAAAAGAACCGATCGGAAAACGCCCTGTATTCCGGCCATTTCGTATCCACCTGAAAATCTTGCAGGCTCGATTTGATCTCGACGATCCAGATCTCGCCCTTGGGGCCGACCGCCAGCACATCGGCGCGCCGGCCATTGCTCAATGGCACCTCGGCATAGGGGGCCATGTTGTAGACGTCACGCAAGAGACGCATCACGCCGCGTTGCACCCGCAGGGCCGTGGGCGATTGGCGCCCATCGACAATGGGGGGCAGCTCAGCCATGGGGCGCGGGCGCCGGCGTGCCCGTCACGGGCAGCACTGCATTGCGAGTGGAAAGGGCGCGCACGGCCAGCAGGCCCGCGGCGAGCACGGGCAGGCAGATCAGGTAGGAATTGCGGATGCCCAGATATTCAGCCACGAAGCCCAAAAGGGGCGGGGCGAGGAAGAACACCACAAAGCTGATCTGCCCCAGCGCCGCAACATTGACCGCCGAGGGGCGGTCGGTGCGCTGCGCGGCGGCCGAAACGGCCAGCGGATAAACCGCGCTGCAGCCAATGCCCATCAACGCAAAGCCGGTCAGCGCCAGCACAGGGGAGGGAGCAAGGCCCACCAGCAGCGTGCCGCAGGCGGCAAGGGCCAGGAGGATCGTTGCCACAAGCCTTGGCCCCAGCCGCTCAACCACCGGATCGACGGTAAGGCGGGTGAGGGCCATGAAGAAGGAAAAGAGCGTGAGGCTGAGCCCGCCGATAAAGGGCTCCACGGCAAACACATCGCGCATATAGATGGCCGACCAGTCGATGCCCGCGCCCTCAACCAGGAAGGCGGCAATGCCGATGATGCAAAGGGGCAGCAACCCCAGGGTCGGGAAGGCAATGCGCGGCGTGTCGCCCTGATGCCCGTCAGTCCGGCGCGGTGCACTGCGCATGCCCGCGATCATGTAGCCGCCAACGCCCAGCACGACGAGCGCGATCAGCGCCAGATGCAGCTGCATCGAGAGCTGGGACTGGCGCACCACGGCGCCGAAAAGGGCGGTGACGAAAAAGCCGGCGCTCCAGAACCCATGGGCGCGGTTCATGAACCGTTTGCCATATTGCGCCTCGAGCCGGTCGATCTCGACATTGAGGTTGATCTCGAGCGCACCCGACAGCAGCCCCGTGCAAAAGAACACCGCAAACACTGCCGGCGCGACGCCCAGCCAGGGTACGCAGGCAAACAGCAGCGCCGGGCCCAGAACGGTAATGAAGGCGGTGGTCCGGGCGCCCAGCCGGTCAATCAGCGGCGCCGACAGGGTCAGCGACAGCAGCGAGCCAATCGACATGCCGATCAGCGTCAGCCCCAGCTGGCTTTCCGTGACGCCCAGCGCGTGCTGCAGGTCGGGCAACCGCGACAGGAGCGCCCCCGTGGTCAGGGCAAACAGGAAAAAGCAGGCATAGATACGGTGCTGTGGTGCAATCGACATGGCGTGAACTAACTCGGTATGCCCGGCAATTCAGCGCGAGAATGGCGCTGCCGGCCTGCCCGCAAGGGGTGAGCCAGCGCCAATCGGGCTGAACAAGGGATGAAAGCCGGCCGAAAGCTAGTGGGTTTCTGCCCAAAGGGAAAGAGAGGGCCGCAAGGTGCCTGCTCGGGAAAGAAGAAAAGGCGCCCCAACGGGGCAGCCTTTTTCGTTGGAGCGACTAGAGCTTTTCGATGCACACGGAGGTTGTGCCCCGGTTGCGGAAACCCAGCTTGTTGGCGGCGCCCTTGGAAAGATCGATGATCCGCTTGCCGTGGAATGGACCGCGATCATTGATCGTCACCTGGATGGTCTTGCCCGTGCGCTGGTCAGTCACCCGCAATTTGGTGCCGAAGGGGAGCGAGCGGTGCGCCGCGGTCATGGCATCTTGGTTGAAGATTTGTCCCGATGCCGCGCGCTTGCCGTTAAAGCCCGGACCGTACCAGGAGGCGCCGCCACATTGGGCGTAGGCGGCCGAGGAAAAGCACAGGGCGGAAGCAGCAACGGCCAGGGTTAACAGAGTCTTTTTAAACAAGCGTCCAGTCTCACTTCAATTGATGTGAGCAGACGATACCCGGCGGGCCGGGGCCAGAATGTGGACTAATTTACCAAAATGCGTTTTCAGGCGGAACCAATGCCGGCAAGGGGCGTTACGCCGCCCCGATTTGCTGGAATGTCGCGGTAAGTTCCTTGGCGTAGCTAGAATGAGGTTCTAGTTCAAAGCGCCTGGTCGCCGCGGATGCAGCTGAATCGCGCAAACGCGGGATTGTGTTTGCGTGGTGCTGCACATCAGCCACACCAACCCTACAAGGGCAATAAACGACCGTACTGTCTGTTAGTTCCGGGGAAACCACAGGAAATTGCGGCGATGTTGCCGACAATGCGGCGGCTTCGTGGCGCTCGTATTCTGATATTTGACCAATTGATAAAAGATTGGGGTCGCGCTAGCCTCCTCAAGAAGACTGCAGCAGGGGAGGAGAAACCATGCCGGACGGTGTTCTCAAGGAGGGCATTGCGCCCGCACGGCTCGAACCGGCGCAGTACCGCGCCAATTTCGCCGAACTGCATCCCCCTCTCGACAAGCACGAAGCCTTTGTGGAAGCCGATCGCTGCTACTTCTGCTTTGATGCGCCCTGCATGAATGCTTGCCCCACCAGCATCGATATTCCGCTCTTTATTCGCGAGATCGCGACGGACAATCCGCTGGGGGCAGCCAAGACGATCTTCGAGCAGAATATCTTGGGGGGCATGTGCGCCCGGGTCTGCCCCACCGAGCAGCTCTGCGAGGAAGCCTGCGTACGCGAGGAGGCCGAGGGCAAGCCGGTGCGGATCGGGCTGCTGCAGCGCTATGCCACCGATATCGCGATGAGCGAAAACCGGCAGTTCTTCACCCGCGCGCCCGCCACCGGCAAGAGTGTGGCGGTGATCGGCGCGGGGCCGGCGGGACTGGCCGCCGCGCATCGCCTCGCCACCAAGGGCCATGCCGTGGTGATGTTTGATGCCCGCCCCAAGCCTGGCGGGCTCAATGAATATGGCATCGCCTCCTACAAGGCGACCGACAGCTTCGCCCAGGACGAGGTGGACTATGTTACCGCCATTGGCGGCATCGAGATCGTCAATGGCCAGGTGCTTGGGCGCGACCTCACGCTGGAGCGGCTGTGCGAAACCTATGATGCGGTGTTTCTCGGCATTGGTCTGGGGGGCGTCAATGCGCTGCGGGCCGAAAACGAGAATGTGGCCGGCGTCAGCGATGCGGTGGATTTTATCGCCGATCTGCGCCAGGCCGAGGATTTGTCCCGCCTGCCCATCGGGCGGCGGGTGGTGGTGATCGGCGGCGGCATGACGGCGATCGATGCGGCGGTGCAGGCCAAGCTCCTGGGCGCCGAAGAGGTCACGATGGTCTATCGCCGTGGCAAGGAACACATGAACGCGTCGGAATGGGAGCAGGACCTCGCCGCCTCCAAGGGCGTTACTATCCGCCACTGGCTGGCGCCCAAGCGGGTGCTGACCGATGGCCGCAAGGCCATTGGGCTGGAACTGGCCTATACCGCGCTGGTGGATGGCCGGCTGACGGAAACCGGCGAAACCACCACCATTGCGGGCGACCAGATTTTCAAGGCCATCGGGCAAACGCTCGCCATCGAGGGCGGCGGGCCGATCCTGGCGGGCGGCAAGATCGAAGTGGATGCCGAGGGGCGCACCTCCATGCCCAAGGTCTGGGCGGGCGGCGATTGCGCCGCGGGTGGCGATGATCTGACGGTGACGGCCGTGGCCGAAGGGCGCGATGCCGCCGAAAGCATGCACATCTTCCTTATGGGAGGCAGCAATGGCTGACCTGCGCAACAATTTCGTTGGCATCAAGTCGCCCAACCCGTTCTGGCTCGCGTCCGCGCCGCCCACCGACAAGGCCTATAATGTCGAGCGCGCCTTTCGCGCCGGCTGGGGTGGCGTGGTCTGGAAGACGCTGGGCGAAGAGGGCCCGCCCGTTGTCAATGTGAACGGGCCGCGCTATGGCGCGATCTGGGGCGCCGACCGGCGGCTCTTGGGGCTCAACAATATCGAGCTCATCACCGACCGGCAGCTGCAGATCAACCTGCAGGAAATGAAGCAGATCAAGATGGCCTGGCCCGACCGGGCGCTGGTGGCATCGATCATGGTGCCCTGCGTCGAGGAGGCCTGGAAAGCCATCCTGCCGCTGGTGGAGGAAACCGGCGCCGATGGCATCGAGCTCAATTTCGGCTGTCCTCATGGCATGAGCGAGCGCGGCATGGGCGCCGCCGTCGGGCAGGTGCCTGAATATATCGAAATGGTTGTGCGCTGGTGCAAGCAATATACCCGCATGCCGGTGATCACCAAGCTCACCCCCAATGTCACCGATATCCGCAAACCCGCCCGCGCCGCCAAGGCGGGCGGCACTGATGCGGTGTCGCTCATCAACACCATCAACTCCATTGTTTCGGTTGATCTCGACCTCTTCGCGCCCACCCCGACCGTGGGCGGCAAGGGCACCCATGGCGGCTATTGCGGCCCGGCGGTCAAACCCATCGCCCTCCATATGGTCGCCGATATTGCCCGCGATCCCGAAACCTATGGCCTGCCCATCTCCGGCATTGGAGGAGTGACCACCTGGCGCGATGCGGCCGAGTTCATGGCGCTGGGCGCGGGCAATGTGCAGGTCTGCACCGCCGCCATGACCTATGGCTTCAAGATCGTCGAGGAAATGATCTCGGGGCTCAGCCAGTGGATGGACGAGAAGGGCCATGCCGATCTCGAAGCCTTTACCGGCCGCGCCGTGCGCAATGTCACCGATTGGCAGTATCTGGATCTCGAATATATCGCCAAGGCCAAGATCGACCAGGATCTGTGCATCAAATGCGGGCGCTGCCACATCGCCTGCGAGGACACCTCGCACCAGGCCATCACCAAGGAAAAGGATGGTCGGCGCTATTTCGAGGTCAAGAACGAGGAATGCGTGGGCTGCAATCTGTGCGTCAATGTCTGCCCGGTGGAAGACTGCATCACGATGGAAGCCCTGCCGGTCGGCTCGGTGGATGAGCGCACCGGCCGCGTCGTGACCGGGCGTTATGCCAACTGGACCACCCACCCCAACAATCCCAGCGCGGCGCAAACGCCGATGGGCGACATCTCGGTGGTTGAGCCGGCACAATAGCGCCCTCCCTTCAGCCAAGCACTGGTCAGCGCCCCGCAGCACGGCACTCGCTTGCGGTTAGGCGCTGATGATGCTCGTCCAGCGAGCGCAGGGGTGCGCCTACTGCTAGCCGCTGACGCCAAATCCAACTCGCAAGAACGTTTAAACCTGCGGAAGGCTCAGACTGCCTCAGGTTAGCGGCGGGCAACGGGATGAGCGTCCGAGCCTTTCCCCCGCCGAACCCTAACGGAGATCAACCATGTTCTACACTGACGGAAAGCTGCAATATCCGGTCCGCGTTGAAACGCCCGATCCACTATTCGCCCGCGCGCTGCAGCAGGCAATCGGCGGCGTGGAAGGCGAAATCCGCGTTTGCATGCAGTATTTCTTCCAGGCCATGGGTGCCCGCGGTAACCCGAAATTCCGTGACCTGTTGCTCAACACCGCCACCGAAGAGCTGGGCCATATCGAGATGCTCGCCACCGCCGTGGCCATGAATCTTGAGGGCGCACCAGTCGGCATCAGGGACGAAGTGGCCAAGGACCCGATCGCCAGCGCCGTGCTGGGTGGCATGAACCTCAAGAACTTCCTGTCCGCCGGGCTTTCGGCCATGCCGGTCGATTCCGACGGCGTCCCGTTCGACATGTCCCACATCTATGCCAGCGGCAACATCGCTGCCGACATGACCGCCAATGTCATGGCCGAGTCCACCGGCCGCGTACTGGCCGTCCGGCTCTACAACATGACCAGCGATCCCGGCATGAAGGACATGCTCCAGTTCCTGATCGCCCGCGATACCATGCACCAGAACCAGTGGATGGCCGCGATCGAGGAGCTGGGCGGCGACAAGGGCGTGTTCCCGATCCCCAACAGCCATCCGCAGGCCGAGGAAAAGACCGAATTCGCCTATGGCTTCTTTAGCCATACGCTCGACAAGCAGCCCCCTGAAGGCCGCTGGTCCAAGGGTCCTTCCATCGACGGCAAGGGCGAATTCAGCATTGTGGTCAGCGAGCCCCTGGGGCAGGTCCCCAATCTCGGGCCAGCCCGTCCCAAAGGCGGCGCTCAAAAAGAACAGATGTAAGCCAAGCGGCTTGCACGATTCCTGTGGGGCTGGCTTGTGCCAGCCCCATTTCTTTATGTCAGCCGAGCAGTGGCATCAGCCGGACCCGGGCAGGATTAGCGCTCACTTGCTCCACAATGCCGTGGGCCAGGAGGCGCCGCATCAGCCCCTTGCCACCGCTTAGGCGCTTAAAGAGTTGCGGGTTAGCCTGGGCGAGCCTCGAGCCAATGTGGCCCGGATCGGCCCGGCCCGTGGCGTTGTCGCTCAGCGCCCGCACAAGATCTTCCAGCTCGTCCCGCTCAGCTGCAGAAAGCGCGGCCAGCCCCTTGGCACCGGGAGGAGCTGCCGGTTTCTGGGGCGCGGGAGCGGACTTGCTGGTTGTGGGCGCCGAGGAAATAACGATCGCCTTGGCCAGCAGGGCGCTGGCGCAATCCGCCTCGGGCAAACAGGTGAACCCGGTGCAGCCGGCGCGAAAGGCTTGCGGCGCCTTTGCCGTCCCGAAGCCCAGTACGTCCAGCCCCATGTCGCGCAGATGCAGCGCCAAGGGAGTGAAGTCGCGGTCATTGCTGACCAGAGCAATGGTATCGACTTGCCCACGATGCGCCAGGTTCATCGCCTCGATGGCAAGGCGGATATCGGCGGAGTTCTTGCCCTTGCCCAAGCTTGGTTGCAGCACCAGCATCAAGCCGTGCGTGCTGGCTTCGGCCCGCCACGGCCCGAGCGTCGGCTCGGCGAAATCACCCACGGCCTTGGCAGTGGTCACCTGGCCGCGCTGCGCCAGTTGCGAGAGCACGGGCTCAATGCAGCCTGCTCCGATGTTTTCCGCATCAAACAGCACAGCGATCTGCCGCATGATAGTCCCCCCGCCCCGGCCGCAGGCTAGCGCAGGGGCTCTCTCCAGAGCCTCTCCAAATTGCCTGCAATTGCGCGGATCAGGCGCCGCTGCGGCGGGGGGTGAGGCCGTGCATGAACAGGTGCTCGAGAAAGCGCGCGGCGTCCTCGAAGCGCCCTTCGCCGCCGCGGGCGGGCCCGAGGACGGCGCGCACCTGCACGTCGAAATCGGCGTAATGCTGGGTGGTCGCCCAGATCGAAAAGATCAGGTGATAGGGGTCGGTGCGCGCGAGCTTGCCCTGGTCCATCCAGCTCAGCAGCACCTGGGCTTTTTCGTCGACGAGGTTCTTGAGATCGACCTCGATCATCTCGATGATCCGCGGCGCGCCCTGCAGCATCTCATTGGCAAAGAGCCGGCTTTCGCGCGGGAAGTCACGCGCCATTTCGAGCTTGCGCCGGATATAGGAGCGGATCTCGGGGAAGGGATCGCCCGCCGCATCCATCTCGCGCAGGGGCGCGAGCCAAGTCTGCAACAGCGCCGCAATCAGGCGGCGATGGATCTCTTCCTTGCGCGGGAAGTAATAGAGCAGGTTCGGCTTGCTCATCCCCGCAACCTCGGCGATCTGGTCGATCGTGGCCCCGCGAAAGCCATGCAGCGAGAACACATCCAGCGCGGCTTCCAGGATAATGTCGTGCTTTTCACGCTGGATCCGCGTCAGCGGCCGGCTGGGCTTGGCGCCTGGGCCGGCTGCCGCGATCTGCCCATCGGCACCAGCGGCGGCCGCAAGATTTTTAGCATCGGGGGGCGGCATTTTGGCCTTGCGGGAAGTTCTGGGAGTGCTAACGTTTTTCCATATGGTCAAAATTCTTGGGTTCGCCGGGCCACGTCAAGAGCCAAAAGCGCGCACCGAGTTGGTTCTTGGAGGAGTTAGCCGTGGCGTCAACGTCCAGCAGCAGAGCGCCCAATGATCTGAGTGCCTTCTGGATGCCGTTTACCGCCAACCGGCAATTCAAGAAAGCGCCCCGCATGCTCGTTGGGGCCAAGGACATGCACTACACCACCGCCGATGGCCGCCAGATTCTCGATGGCACGGCCGGGCTCTGGTGCGTCAATGCCGGTCATGCCCGGCCACGCATCGTGGAAGCGATCGGCAACCAGGCGGCCGAACTCGATTATGCGCCCGCCTTCCAGATGGGGCATCCCAAGGCGTTCGAGCTGGCGAGCCGCCTCGTCGACCTCGCGCCCGAAGGGCTCGACCATGTGCTCTACACCAATTCGGGTTCTGAATCGGTGGAAACCGCCCTCAAAGTGGCTCTGGCCTACCACCGCGTGCGCGGCGAAGGCAGCCGCACCCGCTTGATCGGTCGCGAGCGGGGCTATCACGGCGTCAATTTCGGCGGCATCTCGGTGGGCGGCATCGTCACCAACCGCAAGATGTTCGGCACGCTGCTGGCGGGGGTCGATCACCTGCCCCACACCCATAACCTGCAGAAAAATGCCTTCAGCAATGGCTTGCCCCCGCATGGCATGGAACTGGCCGACGAGCTCGAGCGCATCGTGGCCCTCCATGATGCCTCCACCATTGCGGCGGTGATCGTTGAGCCGGTGGCGGGCTCGACCGGCGTCTTGATCCCGCCCGCCGGCTATCTGCAGCGCCTGCGCGAGATCACGAAGAAGCACGGCATCCTGCTGATCTTTGACGAGGTGATCACTGGTTACGGACGGCTGGGCACGCCCTTCGCGGCCGATTATTTCGGGGTGACGCCCGATATCATGGTCACGGCCAAGGGCCTCACCAATGGCGTTATTCCGATGGGCGCGGTGCTGGTTTCCGCCGAAATCCACGACGCCTTCATGGCCGGGCCGGAAAACGCCATCGAGCTGTTCCATGGCTATACCTATTCGGGCAATCCCATCGCCTGCGCCGCCGCGCTCGCCACGCTGGAAACTTACCGGGAAGAAGGGCTGCTGACGCGCGGGGCGGAACTGGCCCCCTATTTCGCCGAGGCGCTGCATTCGCTGCGCGGCGAGCCGCATGTGATCGATATCCGCAATATCGGACTGGTTGGCGCCGTCGAGCTCGAGCCCATCGCCGGCAGTCCGACCAAGCGGGCCTTCTCGGCCTTTATCAAGGCATTCGAAAGCGGCTATCTGATCCGCACCACTGGGGACATCATTGCGCTGAGCCCACCCCTCATCATTTCGCGCGACCAGATCGACGAACTGGTGGATGGATTGCGCACAGTTTTGCGGAGCATCGAATAATGCGGCTGATCGAAAACGCCGTAGCAGGCAAGCGCTACATTTCCAGCGGCCGGCGTGTGCCGGTGTTCAATCCGGCCACGGGCGAACAATCGGCCGAACTGCCGCTGTCGACGCCTGCCGAGCTCGACGCCGCGGTGCAGGCTGCAAAGGCCGCGCAGCCCGTTTGGGGCAATACCCCGCCCATGAAGCGGGCGCGCATCATGTTCCGCTACAAGGCCCTGCTCGACCAGCATGCCGATGAGCTGGCGCGCGAAATTTCGCGTGAGCACGGCAAGGTGCATGACGATGCGCTGGGGGAAGTGGCGCGCGGCATTGATTGCGTCGAATTTGCCTGCGGCATTCCCCAACTGCTCAAGGGCGAGTTCTCGCGCAATGTGGGCCCGGCGATCGACTCCTATTCCGAGCGCCAGCCGCTCGGCGTCGTGGCGGGCATCACCCCGTTCAACTTCCCTGCAATGGTGCCGATGTGGATGTATCCAGCGGCCATTGCCTGCGGCAACACCTTTATCCTCAAGCCCTCCGAGCGCGATCCTTCGGCCTCGATGCTGGCCTGGAACCTCTTTATGGATGCGGGTCTGCCTGAAGGGGTGTTCAACATCGTTCATGGCGACAAGGAAATCGTCGACGCCATTCTCGACCATCCCGACATCAAGGCGGTGAGCTTTGTCGGCTCCACCCCGATCGCCGAATATGTGTATCGCCGCGGTACGGCCGCGGGCAAGCGCATGCAGGCGCTGGGCGGGGCCAAGAACCACATGGTGGTGATGCCCGATGCCGATCTCGACCAGGCGGCCGATGCGCTGATGGGCGCCGGTTACGGCTCGGCCGGCGAGCGCTGCATGGCCGTTTCGGTGGCGGTGCCCGTGGGCAGGGAAACTGGCGACGCGCTGATTGCCAAGCTCAAGCCGCGCGTCGAAGCGCTCAAGATCGGCCCGGCAACCGACCCCGATGCGCAGATGGGCCCGGTGGTGACCAAAGCCCATCGCGACAAGATCATCGGCTATATCGACTCTGGCGTCGAGCAGGGCGCCGAGCTCGTGGTCGATGGGCGCAACTTCTCGCTCCAGGGCTATGAAGGCGGCTATTATGTCGGCGGAACCTTGTTCGACAATGTGACCCGCGACATGACTATCTACAAGGAAGAGATCTTCGGGCCGGTGCTCTCGGTGGTGCGGGCGGCGGACTATGCCGAGGCCGTCGATCTGATCAACAGCCACGAATTTGGCAATGGCACCGCGATCTTCACCCGCGATGGCGATGCGGCGCGCGAATTTGCCGACAAGATCGAGGTGGGCATGGTCGGCGTCAATGTGCCAATCCCGGTGCCGGTCGCCTATCATAGCTTTGGTGGCTGGAAGCGCTCGCTCTTTGGCGACCATGCCATTTACGGTCCAGAAGGCGTTCACTTCTATACCCGCCTCAAGACCGTCACCACCCGCTGGCCCGCCGGCATCAAGGGTGGCGCCGAGTTCTCCTTCCCCAGCGTTAAATAAGGAACACAACCGCATGCCGTCCCCCGGAGAAAACCTGCGCATTAATGGTGACCGGCTTTGGGACAGCCTGATGGACATGGCCAAGATCGGCCCGGGCGTGGCCGGCGGCAATAACCGGCAAACCCTGACCGACGAAGATGGAGAAGGGCGGCACCTCTTTGCGCGCTGGTGCGAAGCGGCGGGGCTCACCCTCGGCGTTGACCAGATGGGCAATATGTTTGCCACCCGCCCCGGCACCGATCCCGCGGCGCTGCCGGTTTACATCGGTTCGCACCTCGATACCCAGCCCACCGGCGGCAAGTTCGATGGCGTGCTCGGCGTTCTGGCCGGGCTCGAAGTGGTGCGCTCGCTCAACGACCTCAACATCGCCACCCGCCACCCCATCGTCGTGACGAACTGGGCTAATGAGGAAGGGGCGCGCTTTGCTCCGGCCATGCTGGGTTCGGGCGTGTTTGCCGGCATCCATAGGCTCGACTATGCCTATGCGCGGCGGGATGGCGAGGGCAAGAGCTATGGCGAGGAGCTCAAGCGCATCGGCTGGTTGGGCGACGAAGAGGTAGGCGCGCGCCCCATGCACGCCTATTTCGAATATCACATCGAACAGGGCCCGATCCTTGAGGCCCAGAACAAGCAGATCGGGGTCGTCACCCATTGCCAGGGCCTGTGGTGGCTCGAATTCACGCTGACGGGCAAGGAAGCCCATACCGGCTCGACCCCGATGAATATGCGCGTCAATGCCGGGCTGGCGATGGCACGGATCATCGAGATGGTGCAGGCCGTCGCCATGGACAACCTGCCGGGCGCGGTGGCCGGCGTCGGCCAGGCCCGGTTCTTCCCCAATTCACGCAATGTTCTGCCCGGCAAGGTGGTGTTCACGGTTGATTTGCGCTCGCCGGATCAGGCCAAGCTCGACGCCATGCGGCGCCGGATCGAGGAAGAGGCCGCCAGCATTGCCGCCGCGCTCGGCGTGGGTTGCAGTGTCGAGGATGTCGGCCACTTCGATCCCGTCACCTTCGCGCCCGAACTGGTAGACCGCGTGCGCAGCGCTGCCGAAAAATTGGGCTATTCGCACATGCCCCTCATCTCGGGCGCCGGCCATGATGCCTGCTGGGCGGCCAAACTAGCGCCCACAACCATGATCATGTGCCCTTGTGTTGATGGCATCAGCCACAACGAGGCCGAGGAAATCAGCCCGGACTGGGCCGCCGCTGGCGCCGATGTGTTGTTCCACGCCGTGCTCGAAACCGCGGAGATCGCGGACTGAGACATGGCATAGCGATTGCATAGAATGGAAAAGATCGTGCAGGGGGGATGTGACGATGAGCATAGTCATCAAGAACGGGACGGTGGTTACCGCTGACCTGACCTATAAGGCCGATGTGCTGATCGAAGGCGAGCGCATCATCGAGATCGGCGCCGATCTCGATAGCGACGAAGTGCTCGATGCCACTGGCTGCTATGTGATGCCGGGCGGCATCGATCCGCATACCCATCTCGAAATGCCCTTCATGGGCACCTATTCCGCCGACGATTTTGAAAGTGGCACGCGCGCCGCCCTTGCCGGTGGGACAACCACCGTCGTGGATTTCTGCCTCCCGAGCCCCGGCCAGTCCCTGCTTGAAGCGCTGCAGATGTGGGACAACAAGACCGGCAAGGCCTCGACAGACTTTGCCTTTCACATGGCCATCACCTGGTGGGACGAGCAGGTCTGGCGCGAAATGGCTGAGGTGGTGGATCGCGGCATCACCTCCTTCAAGCATTTCATGGCCTATAAGGGCTCGCTGATGGTCAATGACGACGAGATGTTCTCATCGTTCAGCCGTTGCGCCGAGCTCGGGGCCTTGCCGCTGGTCCATGCGGAAAATGGCGATGTCGTCGCCGCCATGACCCAGAAGCTGCTCAATGCCGGCAATAACGGCCCCGAGGCCCATGCCTATTCGCGCCCCCCCGAAGTGGAGGGGGAAGCGACCAACCGGGCCATCATGCTGGCCGATATGGCGGGCGTGCCGCTTTATGTGGTCCATGTCTCGTGCGAGCAGGCCCATGAAGCCATCCGCCGCGCGCGCCAAAAGGGTATGCGGGTTTATGGCGAGCCGCTGGTGCAGCACCTGACGCTCGATGAAAGCGAATACGCGAACCCCGATTGGGACCATGCCGCGCGCCGGGTGATGTCGCCTCCGTTCCGCAACAAGCAGCACCAGGATTCCCTTTGGGCTGGCCTGCAATCCGGCTCGCTGTCGGCCGTGGCGACCGATCACTGCGCCTTCACCACGGCCCAGAAGCGCACCGGCATCGGCAATTTCAGCAAGATCCCCAATGGCACGGGAGGCCTCGAAGATCGCCTGCCGGTATTGTGGACGGCCGGGGTCAATACCGGGCGCCTGACCATGAATGAATTTGTAGCGGTGACCTCGACCAACATCGCCAAGATCCTCAACATGTATCCCAAAAAGGGTGCGGTGCTGCCCGGCGCCGATGCGGACCTGGTGGTCTGGGACCCCAAGCGAAGCAAGACCATATCGGCCCAACGCCAGCAATCGGTGATCGACTACAATGTGTTCGAGGGCTTTGAAGTCACCGGGCTGCCCCGCTTTGTCTTGAGCCGGGGCAAGGTGTCCATCAGCGAAGACGAGGTGCGGGCCGAGCCGGGTCACGGCAAGTTTGTGCCGCGCGAGGCCAAGAACCCGGTCAGCCGCGCCCTGTCGCAATGGAAGGATCTCGTGGCACCGCGCCGCGTCGAGCGCTCCGGCATTCCCGCGAGCGGCGTCTAGCCATGACGTCAATGCTCGTCAAACTTATTCGCTCCAAGCACTAGAGGGCCAACTCTTGTCCGTGTTGTCTGCTGCACCCGCCATTTCTTCTCCCACGGCTTTGCAGTCGGCACCCGTTGTCTCAGCGCGTGGCCTGGGGCTGATGTTCAAGACCAATGATGGTCCGGTCCATGCCCTATCCAATGTCGATCTCGATATCGGCAAAGGCGATTTCGTATCCTTTATCGGCCCGTCGGGCTGCGGCAAGACGACGTTTCTGCGCACCATTGCCGATCTGGAACAGCCGACATCAGGCACGCTCACCATCAATGGGCAAACGCCCGCAGAGGCGCGCAAGAGCCGGGCCTATGGCTATGTGTTCCAGGCCCCCGCGCTCTACCCCTGGCGCACCATCGAAAAGAACGTCGCCCTGCCGCTCGAGATCATGGGCTATTCCGCGGCTCAGCAGCGCGAGCGCATCACCCGCACGCTTGAGCTCGTGAACCTGACCGGCTTTGCCGGCAAATTCCCCTGGCAGTTGTCGGGCGGCATGCAGCAGCGCGCCTCGATCGCCCGGGCGCTGGCCTTCGACGCTGACCTCTTGCTGATGGACGAGCCCTTTGGCGCGCTCGACGAAATCGTACGCGACCACCTCAATTCCGAACTGCTCAAGCTTTGGCAACGCACCGGCAAGACCATCTGCTTTGTCACCCACTCCATCCCCGAGGCGGTGTACCTGTCGACCCGGATCGTCGTGATGTCGCCCCGCCCCGGGCGGGTCACCGAGGTGATCGACTCAACGCTCCCCCGCGAGCGCCCGCTCGACATCCGCGAAAGCCCC
The DNA here is from genome assembly GCF_058133665.1 of Devosia sp. Z11_6. Classification (NCBI taxonomy): domain Bacteria; kingdom Pseudomonadati; phylum Pseudomonadota; class Alphaproteobacteria; order Hyphomicrobiales; family Devosiaceae; genus Devosia; species Devosia sp. Z11_6. The sequence goes on along the minus strand of NZ_JBYUNQ010000002.1, from coordinate 241,611 downwards.
GAGTTTCTGCAGATCGCCGCGCGGGTGCGCGACGGTCTGCGCGCCGGCCACTCCTATGACGAGGTCATGGTCTGATGGGGCGCCTGCAGCGAGCTTTGCCCGTTCTGGCTGTGCTGCTGATGCTTATCCTCGCCTGGTATGGCGCTGCCATCGCGATGAATGCGGCCTGGCAAAACGATGTGAACCGGCGCGCCGGCATCGAGAATGTACCGGCAACCGAGTTTGTCCTGGCAACCTGGAACCAGGAAAAGCCGGTTCTGCCCGCGCCGCATCAGGTGGTGGGTGAATTGTGGAACTCGACAGCTTTGGTGGCGCCCAACAAGCCGCGCAGCCTGCTGTTTCATGCCTGGGTGACCTTTTCAGCGACGGCGCTGGGCTTTGTGATGGGGAGCCTGCTTGGTATCGCGCTAGCCATCGCCATTGTCCATAGCGAGGCGACCAGCCGCTCGCTGATGCCCTGGATCGTAGCGAGCCAGACCATCCCCATTCTGGCGCTGGCACCGCTGATCGTGGTCATTGGCTTTAACATCTTCACCGGCAGCCTGGGCCTGCCGACCGATCCGGCGCGGCTGCTGTCCAAGGCCATCATCTCGGCCTATCTGAGCTTTTTCCCGGTGACCGTGGGCATGGTCAAAGGGCTGCGCTCCCCCGAAACCATCCCGCTCGACCTGATGCGCACCTACCATGCCTCGCGCGCGCAAACCTTTTGGAAGCTGCGCTGGCCCGCAGCGGTGCCGTTCCTGTTTGCCTCGCTCAAGGTGGGCGTGGCCGCGAGCCTTGTCGGGGCCATCGTGGGCGAATTGCCGACCGGAGCGGTGGCGGGGCTCGGGGCACGCCTTCTCGCCGGATCCTATTACAGCCAGACCGTCCAGATCTGGGCGGCGCTCGTCGCCGCGTCGATCCTGGCGGCGCTGTTGATCCTCCTTGTCGGCTGGGTCGAGGCGCTGGTCGCCCGCCGCATGGGGGTGCGCGCGTCATGAGCCAGTTCCAGCTATACCTCGCCATCCTTGCGAGCGGGCTTTGCGCGGCAGCGCTGGGCCTGACGCTTCTGAGCGGGGTCGAGCCGACGCTGCTGCTGCACGGGTTCCTGGTGTTGGGCGCCCTGTCGCTGTTGCGGCTGTGGCTGCATGCGGGGCTGTGGCTCGATGGGGCGCTCGCGGTCCTCGGCGCGGTCGCGGTGCTTGCGAGCCTGCAGCTTTACCCCGGGCCGCCCGCTTTCCTGTGGTTAGCGCTGGTCGCGACCTGGCTGTGGAGCTGGGTGTTTGTCGAGCGCTTGTCGGACCTGACGGCACCGAGCCTGGGGCAGAATGGCGGCCTGGGCTTGTTGATCCCGCTGACCTTTGGCCTCGCCATTCTCGTGACCTGGGAAGCGATCACGCGCGGCGCTGGTGTGCCGCAGGTGATCCTGCCGCCCCCCTCCCAGATCGGCAGCCGCATCGCCGCGAGCCTGCCGACGCTCTGGACCGATTTTCAGCAAACCTTTCTCAAAGCGGTGCTGGCCGGCTACGCCATTGGCTGTGGGCTGGGCTTCTTGGTGGCCATCCTCATCGACCGCTCGCCTTTCCTCAAATCCGGGTTGTTGCCTCTGGGCAGTTTTGTTTCGGCGCTGCCCATCGTGGGGGTCGCGCCCATCATGGTGATGTGGTTCGGCTTTGACTGGCAGAGCAAGGCGGCCGTGGTCGTGATCATGACCTTCTTTCCCATGCTGGTGAACACCATTGCCGGGCTCAACGCCGCTTCGGCCATCGAGCGCGACCTGATGCGCACCTATGCCGCCAGCTACTGGCAGACGCTTGTCAAGCTGCGCCTGCCCGCAGCGGCCCCCTTCATCTTCAATGCGCTCAAGATCTGTTCGACGCTCGCGCTGATCGGCGCCATCGTCGCCGAATTTTTCGGCTCGCCTGTCGCGGGCATGGGGTTCCGGATTTCGGCCGAGATCGGCCGCATGAATGTCGACATGGTCTGGGCCGAGATCGCCATGGCGGCGCTCGCCGGCTCGGTTTTTTATGGGGTGGTCGCGCTGGTCGAGCGGGGGATCACGTTTTGGCATCCGTCCATGCGTCGTGCGTGAGGCGGCACAACAGGGGAAAGCAGCATGAACAAGTTCTTGGTCGGGGCTTTGGCAGGGGCCATTTCGCTCGCCTCCGCACATGCGGGATATGCGCAGGACAACAGCGTGACTCTCCAGCTCAAATGGGTCACCCAGGGTCAGTTCGCCGGCTATTATGTTGCGGCGGCAAAGGGCTTTTACGAGGAAGAAGGGCTTGATGTGGAGATCAAGCCCGGCGGCCCCGATATCGCCCCCGAACAGGTGATTGCCGGCGGCGGCGCCGATGTGATCACCACCTGGATGGCGGCGGGGCTCGCAGCGCGCGAGCGCGGCGTGCCGCTGGTCAACATCGCCCAGCCCTTTGCTTCCTCGGGCCTGCTGCTGACCTGCCGCAAGGATGCCGGGGTCGAGACCACCGCTGACTTTCCCGGCAAGACGCTGGGCGTCTGGTTCTTTGGCAATGAATATCCCTTCTACGCCTGGATGGCCAAGCTGGGCCTCGCCACCGATGGCAGCGAAGGTGGCGTCGAAGTGCTCCGCCAGGCCTTCAATGTCGATCCGCTGATCCAGAACCAGGCGGCCTGCATCTCCACCATGACCTATAACGAATTTGGCCAGGTGCTGCGGGCGGGCCTGACTGAGGACGATCTGACGGTCTTCAACTATCGCGACGAAGGCGTCGGCATGCTCGAGGATGGGCTCTATGTGCTCGAGGAAAACCTCGCGGATCCGGCTTTCGTCGAGAAGATGACCAAGTTCGTGCGCGCCTCGATGAAGGGCTGGGAATACGCCCGCGCCAACCCCGAAGAAGCCGCCCAGATCGTGGTCGACAACGACATGACGGGGTCGATGACCGTGGAAGACCAGCTCTACCAGGTCACCGAGGTCAACAAGCTGACTGAAGGCTCAACCGGCGCGCTCGATGAAGCCGCCTATCAGCAGACCGTTGATACGCTGCTTTCGGCCGTGTCGCCCGACAATCCGGCCATCACCAAAGCACCCGAAGGCGCATTCAGCCATGTCGTGACCGAGGGCTTGTAGTCCCTTCGCCAGATCGATTGAGAGGGGCGGGAGCAATCCCGCCCTTTTTCATGCCGGGATTTGCCGCTCTTTTGTGCGCTTTTGTACAAAATCTGGGCACTATCTGGAACGAAAAGCATTAGCTCACGGTTGAGTGATCATCGCGTCAAAAGCCTGAGGACTCCATCATGAACTCCATCATTTATCTCGTCGGTCTTGTTGTGGTCGTCCTGGCCATCCTGTCTTTTCTTGGCCTCAGCTAAGGGAAGCGGCAGCTTTCTTCCGTTTCCCCCCGCGAAAGGCTCATCATGACCATAGAATCTACTCTGGGTGTAACCCGCGTAGCCGCAACCGCTTCGGATGGCGACCAGTCCTCCTATGTTGACTGGCCCGCCATCATTGCAGGGATTGTGCTCGCTTCGGCAATTTCCGTCGTCTTCATCAGCTTCGGATCGGCAATTGGGCTGAACTTCCTCGACTTCAATGCACGCGAAGGCGCCTCGCCGATCTTCATCGCCATCGTGGCGGCCAGCTGGTTCTTGTGGGTGCAGGTATCGAGCTTCATGGCTGGCGGGTACCTCACCGGTCGTTTGCGCCGCCGCTATCACGACGCCACCGAGCACGAGAGTGATGTGCGCGATGGTGCCCATGGCCTGCTGGTTTGGGCCGGCGCCGTTGTGGTTGGCACTGTTCTGGCCGTGAGCGGCATTGGCGCTGCTGTAAATACAGCGGGTGCCGCACTTTCCACTGCAACCCAGGCTACCGCCAATGTGGCGGGCGGCGCAGCTGAAGCAGTTGATCCAAACGCATACTTCATCGACACTCTGTTCCGCTCGCAGCAGCCAACCAACCCCGAAGCCGCACGAGCCGAAGCGGGCCGCATCTTCGCGCAGGCCGCTTTGGGCGATGGTGCCGTGGTGGAAGAGGACCGCACCTACCTGGCCAATGTCGTTGCCGCCAATACCGGGCTGGCACCAGAAGAAGCCAATGCCCGCGTTGATCAGGTGATCGGCAATATCGAGCAGGCCCGTCAGGATGCGCTGGAAACCGCGCGTACCGCGCGCAATACCGGCATCCTTGGTGCATTCCTTTTGGCTGCATCGCTGCTGATTTCGGCTATCGGCGCCTTCTGGGCCGCCCAGAAGGGTGGCAATCACCGGGACGAGAACAGCGTGTTTGCTGAAGTGTTCCGCCGCTTCTAAGCGTCACTGGAAAGGAAAACATCATGTTGCGTGGTTTGGGTCTCTGGCTCCTCGGTGTGCCGATCTGGTTGATCATCATCATCGTACTCTTCTTGAACTAACAGAAAAGGGCGGGGAGCAATCCCCGCCCATTTTTGTGTTGTCTGCAAAGCGGAAAAGACTCAGGCCTGGATGGCCGCCGCCACGATCACGCGGGCGCCCGGGGAATTATCGGCGATTTCCATGGATCCACCGAGGCGCTGCACCAGGCTCGCCAACATGCGCGAGCCGAACCCCGTGCCTTCGGTCACCCCGCTATAACCGCGTCCGCTATCGGCAACGATCAGGCGAAGCATGTCACGGTGCTGCTGCAGGCTGATGAGCAGCGGGCCGGGTTCACCGCCATAGGCATATTTGGTGACATTGGTCACGAGCTCGTTCACGATGAGGCCGACACTAACCGCCCGATCGGTGCTGATCAGCATGGGGACAAGATCCAAGGTCACCTGTCGGCGCCAGCGCTCGTCCATGGATTTCAGCAACTCATCGACCAACTCGGTAAGATAGCGCGACAAGTCGATAATCTCGACACTGTCATCCTGGTAAAGGCGCCGGTGCGCCAGCCCGACCGCCGATAAGCGGCTCTCCGCCTGCGTCAGATGTGCGCGCACTTCTTCGCCAGCATTGCGCCCCTGCATGCGCAGGAAGGCGCCCACAAGCGCCAAACTGTTCTGGACGCGGTGATTGACCTCGCGCAACAAGAAATCCTTCTGGCGGATTAGGCTTTCATTCTCGTTGAGGGTCGTGGTCAGCTCGCGGTTAAGCTGCTTGATGCGACTGTTGTTGCGCGCCTCGGTCATCAAGCGAACAACGCGGGACGCGGACTCCGTCTGCGCCAATGTCCAGGGCCGTGAGCGGCCGCGCACGCTTTCGGACCATGCTTCGAATGAAGCGCGCGGCTTAAGCACCGCCCCCGGCTCGTGCGGTACGTCCTTGTGCGGGTTGCCGGCCCATTTGACAGTCTGCAACTGTTCGGCCCGGAACCACATCAGAATCGTGGGTACCTCGGTTGACATCGTGACGGCGAGGAGCCCGCTGGCACTCTCCTGAAACGCTGCTGCTGCGGCATAGTCCTTGCTCAGTTCACGGCTGGCGACCGGCTTGAGGGACCCGGGATGGCGCACATGTTCCGCCAGTTGGCGCACATCCGTTGGGTCGGGACAATTGCCGGCGCGAAACAGCTCGCCCCCCTGAACGGCGGCAAAGCCATCGGCTTGCAACAAAGCGGCGAGTTCTTCGCCGGATCGCGCAAAGAACTCTACTAGGGAGCTGTCCGTGCCGAGGCGGGCGAGGATGGCGTCTTCCTGCGCGCGCAGCGCAATCCGCTCGCGATACAACTCGCCCTCGTCACGCGTCTTGACCTGCCGGGCGAGACTGGTTGCCATGGCCTGACATGCGAGCCTTGTGGTCAGCGATAATTCGCGCGGTTGGTGGTGATGGCAGGCGATGAGCCCCCACAAAACGCCATCAACCACGATGGACATGGAGGCCGAAGCGCCCACCTCCATGTTCTTGAGGTACTGGATATGGATCGGCGACACACTGCGCAGCGTCGAGTCACTGAGATCAATCGACGTCAGGTCGCGGCTCGCGCTGACGATCGGCGCCGGCTCGTACTGCACATCGGCGATGACGCGAACCTTGTTGCGCACATAAAGCGCCCGCGCCTGGCGCGGGATGTCCGTGGCGGGGAAATGATGGTTCATGAAGCTGGAAGAGTGATCGCTGATGCTTTCGCCCAGCACCACGCCCGCCTCGTCATCGATGAAGCGGTAAACCATCACCCGGCTATAGCCGGTGAGCCGCTGGAAAATGCCCGCCGCTCGATTGGACAGGTCAGCCAAGGTGGTCGAGCGCTCCAAGGTGGCGCCCAGTGTCTCCAGCTGCGCCAGGAATTGCGCGTCCAGATCGGCGTTTTCGTCGGGGTCGGTGAGTTCAACCACCAGATGCCCACCACTACGATAAGCGACGCCATCACGCGCTCGTCCACCAAACTGCACGCGGCCAAGCACCAGCAAGCCGGAAGTCGGGATTTTGCCGGCAAGCGCTTGCACGTTGAGCCCCGTGAGCTCAGCTAACGGAAGCCCAAGGATTGGAGCAGAACCGTCGGGTCCGGCAAGGCCTTCAACAATGCCGGTATCGGCATCAGCAATCAGCATTGTGCCATAGGGCTGGATGGATCCGGGAATATGGATCGGCTCCAGGTCGCAATTGGTCAGGTCAACGGTCTTAGGCTCTGGCAAAGACAGGCTCCGAATGGATCGACAGAGCCAGTTGAAACACGGCCCCTGCGGCATGCAATGCTGCGGAATGGTCAAGCTCAGCAGTTCCGAGCAAAGCCACGAACCGCTTCCAGCGCCCCGGATCGTCCGTTTGCGCCGCCAGATGCCGTGCTCCGAAATGCTCGCTTAGTCCAAGCTGTTGTGCCCGCGCAAAAAGGATGCGCGCACCCACGCCCGAGCCCTCCAGCACATAAAGCGCCCCGAGCGCAGAAGCAAATCCCGAGGGAAGCTCGAGGATGGGGGCGCTTGGAAGATCAGCTTGCCTCAGATCCTTCAGGTCGGCGCGGAGAGGCCCCGCCAGTTCCTGCACCAACCATTCTGGCCGGCCTCGGACGGTAGGCTCCACCGCGGCGCGGAACCGGTAGGAGCGGATAACAAAGGCCCGATAATCGTCCAAGCTTTCGAATTGGCCCACAATATTGTCGAGGCGCGTATGCACGGCTTGAGTATGCGATCGCAGTGCGCTGCGCAGGCTAGTGTCGGCCAAACCGGTCAGTCTCCTACCGCTTCCGCTTGCTGCGCCAGGGCATGTGTGGCGCGGACGGGGTGCAATCCACTTTAGCAGCAAGTCACGCGGTTCAAAGCGCTGCGGCCGAAGGCAGACCTTCATATGTGCGCAGTTTGAGCGATAAGCGCATCCTGCCGCAAGTGGCACAGCACCCGCAAAGCAGAGAGCTGACTGGAGAGAGCTGAATTTGCGGTGACTGTGGCGCATCGGCGCCGCAATCACCTTGCTCTCGGGGATTAGCGGGGGGTGGGCCGGGCAGGATGCCGGCGACCATAACCCTGGCGGGATCGCACCAAGGCATAAGCCAAGGTCAACACCGCACCGGTAACCGCGACTTTGCGGATCAAGCCGGGCATGTTGTGGGCGACTTCAGATTTGATGCCCATTTCGGCCGGGATATTGGGCACCCGGCCGGCCAGCAGGTCGGCCGCTACGCCTTCAACCACGTTGATGCGGTCCGCTGCCAACAGGATCAGCCAATGACTCCATTTGCCCTCGCTAGCCTTGAACGCCTGACGCCGCAACGCCCCACTGACGCCGCTGGGCGGAGTAGAGGTGCCAAATACCGCGGTGCGCCGATTATGCTCGGTTGAACGGAGCACCTCGACAGTTTCTGGCTGCAAGGCTGGTCGTGGCCAATCCAGCCCACCCTTGCTGTCCTTGGAAATGTCGCGCATCGGATAGGTTGGATTGTTCGCCGGGTCGGCGTCGACCCCCCAACCGACCACCTGGGCCGGATCAATCCGCTGCTGGGCCGCCATGGCTTCAGGCGACATTGACTGAGGAAGGGACGAGGACGGGCTTGATGCAACCATCGAGCTTGGCAGAGAAGATGTGGTAGGCATCGGAGACCTCCTCGAGCGGCACTTTGTGAGTAATAAGGGCTTTGGGATTAATGCGGCCGGCCTGCACATGCTCGATCAGCCGGGGCAGAAGGCGCTTCACCGAAGCCTGGTTGGCGCGAATGGTGATGCCCTTGTTGACGACATTGCCGATCGGCACGAGATTGCCGGTCGGACCATAAACCCCGACAATTGAAACAATCCCGCCCTTTTTGACCGAGTTGATCGCCCAGTGCAGCGCGGTCGCGGCACCCGCTTCGAGCTTGAGCTTGGTGCCAAGCAGGGTGTGCAATGCACTTCCTGCTGCGTCTCCGCCCACCGCATCGATGCAGACGTCAGCGCCCAGCGAGTCAGTGATCTTCTTGAGGAAATAAACCGGATCTTCGATAGAGCGGAAATTGTAGACCTCGGCCGGGCCGTACTGGCGCGCGAAATCGAGCCGGTATTCGAGGTGGTCAATGACGATCACCCGTCCGGCCCCAAACAGCCACGCGCACCGGGCGGCCATGATGCCAACGGGGCCAGCCCCGAACACCACCACAGTATCGCCGCGCTGGATGCCGCCCATTTCGGCGGCCTGGTACCCGGTGGGCACCACGTCTGTCAGCAGGACTGCATCATCGAGATCCATGCCGGCGGGGATCTTGGTCGGCCCCACATCGGCATAGGGAACGCGCACATATTCGGCCTGTCCGCCATCATAGCCACCAGCGGTGTGGGAGTAGCCGAAGATGCCGCCCACGGCAGTCGCCTGGCTGTTAGACTCGTGGCAATTGCCAAACAGACCCTGCTGGCAGAAATGGCATTTGCCGCAGGCAATATTGAAGGGCACGATCAAATGGTCACCCACGGCGAGGTTGCGAACCTCCGAGCCGACCTCGACAACAATGCCGGTAAACTCATGCCCGAAGGTCATGCCGATCCGGGTGTCGGGCACCATGCCGTGGTAAAGATGCAGGTCCGAGCCGCAGATGCATGAGCGCGTCACCCGCACGATCGCATCTTCCGGATGGAGGATCTCGGGCATCGGCTTTTGCTCGGCCCGCACCCGATAGGGCCCTCGATAATCCATCGCCAGCATGCGCATCTCCTTGCAATAGCTTGGGTTGAATGCTGAGGATGCCTGCGGCGTTCCCCTTTCCCAGGGACCCGCTAACCTAGGTGCCGGTTCCCCTTGGTCGGCACCTTTCACTCAATCGTGTGCCTAGATCGAGGGGACAGCTCCCACGATGCGGAGGGACTGGCCTTCATAGCCATCGAGACCGATGAAGAGTTCGCCCGATTCCGGCAAATCCCCAAAGATCGTGCCATGTAACATGTCGATCACGGGTCCGGTCTGGGCATGCTCCAGGGTGATGGTTTCCTCGACCCGATCTGGCCCAAAATTGAGCGCAGTCACCTGCAGCCCGCGTTGATCGGGCAGTTCATGCACCATCACGAGCAGGCTGTTGTTCTGCACGTCTGGAATGGCGATCTGCTTGGCCGCGAAGAGACCATGCGCCTGGCGCACAGCCAGCAGGTGCTTGAGCTCGTTGGCGAAGGACTTTGGATCTTCCAGCTGCTGATTAAGTGGACCATAGAGCATACGCGCTCTGGGCAGGCCCGCGCTGGAGTGCTCGGCGCCCGGATTGACGTCGATCAGATCATAGGCGCCGCGCTCGATCCAACGGGTGTCGCCTTCGCTGGTGAGCTCACTGACCGATTCCACCGGAAGCGGCAGGGCGCCGACTAAATCCCATCCCGACAGGGCGAAAACGCCCGGCTGGTAGGCGTTGTACATGACCAGCAGCAGGTGGATGCGCTTGATCAGCTCCTTTTGCTCGGGCGTTATCGCACCGAGATCGCGGATGCCGAGCGCAGCGGTGATCACGCTAATAGTGGTGCAGGCGACGCCATTGGCCACAAAGCGCAGATTATAGGGTGCGGCTTCGCCCGTAAGCTTGAGGTAAAGGGTGTCGCGCAGATGCTCGCGCAGCAAGGACCCTGGCCAGGTCTGGCCTTCGAACACATAAGTGTCGTTGGCATGCTTGGTCCAGAAATGCACCAGTTCGAGCGTCAGCTCGTCATGGTTCTGCAGCGCGTGGATCAGCGAAGCTGGATCAATGCCAAATTCATGGACCGTGCGCAGCATCAGCCGCAGAAATTCCGTGCTGCCGGTCAGGACTGCGTGGTGGTAGGCGGGGCGGGTGATGAAGTCGTAGCTGAGATCAGCGCCTCCCTTTGACATTTCGGCGATGTCATCGACGGTCAGGTTGAGCTCCTGAAAGGAAAAGCCACCTGCTTTGCGCACCATGCCGGCAATGAGTTGGTTGCCAACAAGGGAAAGCGGATGGCCCTCGGACCAAGCCGTCTCGTTCTGCTGAACCTCCACACCAAGGAAGCCGTTCGCATCCAGCCGCAAGCCGCGCGCACCCAGAATATCGAGTGAATGCAGTGCGTCCCCGACAATCATTTGTGGGGCGGCAAAGGTTGGATCGAGCCAGTTGAGCGAAGGCTGGCCTTCCTTGAAATAGTGCAGATAAACCCAGCGCCGCGCTACGCCATCCACGCCCACGATCACGTCGGTGGCGCTCCAGTCGGTTTCCTTGACCCCTGGCTCGAAAAAGATCACGCGCCGGAGCTGGCCAACAATATAGCCCTTGCTCTTGAGTGCATCGACGCAGGAGGGGGACATATTGGCGGCGCGGCGACCCTCGGGAATATCGGGCAGCAGGTGCCAGTCTTCCTCGGGGATTTCCACCATGTGGTAGAGGCCGGGATAATCCCCATAGAACATTTCGGCCAAGCGGAAATCGGCGCCCTTGCCAGTATGGGCGGGGATGATGTCATCGATAACGATGGAATTGTAGGCGGCTGCCACCCGGCTCATGGCTACGAATTCGTCGAGCGTGCCAAATTGCGGATCGATCTCGAAGCTGATGCGGTCGAAATTGCCGTCGACGGTTGGCGTCTTGACGCCGTCCCGAATGCCGCCGGCTTCCTTCATCGGGCCGGTATGTACGCCTTGCACGCCGATGGCGGCGAGCGAGCGCCAAAGCTCGGGATCGCCAAGTGTAGCCAGTACGCTCTCGCCTTCGCGGGTGACGATCGCGGCGGGATAGGCGGTGAACCAGACCGAGGCCAGCGCCGAAGCCGCGCGTGGCCGCGCTTCTGCATATGGATTGCGCCAGAACCGCCCTTGACCAGCATAGCGGCTGGCAAGCTTGCGGGCATTGTTGAGCATGGACTGTTCTAAGAGCCAGTCGATGTATTGCGGATCCGGTTTGTCCATATCTGGCCTGTTCGCTGGTCGGGCAATGATCTAGTGCGGGTTATGCTGTATGTCGGCTGAGCCTGAACGCTTCGGTTAAGCCGTCGTTGCCTTGATCTGGCAGAAAGCCACTAGCCTGCCCTTCTGAACGGCTCGACAAGGCGCCAGGCTTCGGGGTCCTCGGCAAGTTCCTCAATGGTCATCGCGTACTTTCGCCGCCAGTTGGGGTGCTCGGTGGAGGTGCCGGGCACATTGACCGGGGCGATGTCACCAGTCATGTCATCAAGTTGCGTGACCAGCAGCGTGGACCGGGTCATGCCAAGAAAGCGGTGCGCCTCCCGGGCAAAGAGCTCAGCTGAGACTTCAGCTATCCCCGGTGCAGGGCTGAACAATCCAGCCTGCGTGAATGCCTCGAGGATGTTTAACCGCTCCCGGTCGCGCCTTTCTTGCTGGCTGCGCGTTTCCTCCTCGGTTCCATAAAGCCCCAAGCTGTCCTTCAAAGTGATGTCGTCGCCTTCCCACCACGCCGCAAGCGTTGGCAGATCGTGACTGCCGGTCACCGCTAGCGCCAGTTCGGGGTACTGGTCCGGCGGCACAAACTTGCCGGTTTGGAAATCCTGCTCAAAAAACAGCACGCGGTAGGACAAGATGTTGGCAGCGGCCAGCTGTTCGCGGAAGCCGGGCGGCACGGTGCCGAGATCTTCCCCGACAACCAGGCATTGCTGCCGCTGGGATTCCAGCGCCAAAACCCCAATCAGATCATCGAGGGGAAAGCTCACATAAGCGCCTTCCGCTGAACTCTTGCCCTCGGGGATGCAATAAAGACGGGCCAGCCCCATCACATGGTCGATCCGCAAGCCGCCGGCATGGGCCATGTTGGAGCGGATCAACTCGGCAAAGCTTTTATAGCCTTCGCGCTTGAGCGCAATTGGATCAAATGGGGGAAGGCCCCAATTCTGCCCAGCGGGATTGAAGATATCGGGCGGGGCACCCACCAGGGTGCTCTGCAGGAAGGCGGGCGGATTTGCCCAGGTTTCCGCACCGGAGCGATCACATCCCACCGCCAGGTCTCGATAAAGGCCGATAGCCATGCCCTGCCGGCGGGCTTCCTCGGCTGCCCTTGCTAGCTGTTCATCGGCGAGGAACTGGAGATAGATCTGGAAGTCCAATTCAGCCTCGTGCTCGCGTGCGAACTGCATTTGTGCTGGCGAGCCGGCGATCTGCATGTCGGTCGGCCAGTCCTGCCAGCTGGCTTGCGACGGATTCTCGCTGGCAAAATGTTGTCGCATGACCTGAAACAAGGCTACGCGTTCAAGGCTTTCGCCCTTTTCTGCGCGGAAGGCGGCCATCGCGTTTTTGCGCTCGGCACTGCCTGCTTTCGTGAAGCTCTCAAAGACGAGCTGCAGTGCCTCGAGCTTAAGCGCGGTTACTGCAGCGTAATCGACCAGCTTTGTGGCGCGGCAGTCGCCCAGGCGCCGCTGGAAATCGGCCGATTCCACCAAGGTCTGCGCCGCTTCGGACTGGCCGAACTCAGGCACCGCCAGCACGTCGATATAAAGGGGGTTCAAGAAAAGCCGCGTTGCGGGTGAATAAGGGCTTGCAGCTTCAGGATCGTCCAAGAACATCTGGTGCAGGGGGTTGAGCCCGATCACGGCACAACCGCGAGGTCCAGCGACCTTGATCAGCTCTTGCAAGTCTGAAAAATCGCCGATGCCCCAGTTTGCGGCTGAACGCAGCAGATAAAGCTGCACAGCAATACCCCAATAACCCGTCGCCGTTTTTGGGGGCAACCAGCAGCGACCGGGGCTGACGATGAGGTTTGCCTCCGCACTTATTTCTGGAAGTTGCAAGCGGTGGTATCCGAATGGCAGGTCGGGAATGCGCAAGCTGACCTTGCCCTGGCGCGAAGCAGCGAAGGAATCGGCGACGCCGCTGATCTCCTTCCCGTCCTCCAGCACGACTTGCCAAGCGAGCTGGTCAGTGCCGGCCGGGAGCTTGACCTCGAGCGCGCACACGCCGTCTTGCGGCGTCAGGACGATGCTGGCGGGGAGGGGGCGTGCGGCGGCTTCGTGATCGAATTGCTCAAGTGCGGTCTGGGCTTCAGCCTCATCGGCGACTGAAACGCCCATGCTCGCGAGCAGAAGCTGAATTGTTGCCGCGGATACCGATATGTGGCGCCCTAGCGCGTCCTCGAACTGCACCCCGATGCCGTAACGCTGTGCGAGTTGTTCCAGCGCAGACCGCGCTTCGTGATGGTCGTTGGACATCGGTTCTCCTCATCGACGTACAGGACGTCGGGCAGCAACAAACTACCTAGCGTCCTCTACGGCTACGGCAATCTGCCAGCGGCGCGTTTGTTCCTCACCGACCACCTGCAGTGGTTAGGTCCGGGTCCACCCGCGGTCAGCGGGTTTTGCCGTAGGCGTCACTAAACTTCTGACAAGAAAGCGAAACTAAACCACAGATTGAAGCATTTGGTCCGCAATCATGCCGGAAGTGGGGACATCATGCTGCTCGACAATAAAAAGGCTAAGCCCAGCAAGGCTCGAGTGGCAACCGCTCAGCCGGTGAGCGCTCCCCGACAGGTGGATGCCGGCGATCAGGAATTGTTCCGGCTGGCTGCCAACCGGGTAGCCATCGAAGGGATCGTGCCCGAGATTGATGGCGGCCGTTTCCCCGCCAAGAGCGTGGTGGGCGAAGAGGTGGTGATCGAGGCTGATATTTTCAGCGATGGTCATGACACGATCGACGCGGCCCTGCTGTATCGCCCGGCGGGAACCGAAGCCTGGTTTGAACAGCCCATGGAGTTCGTCGAGAACGACCGCTGGCGCACGACGATCGCCTTTCCCGAGAACCGGTTGTACGAGTTCACCCTTGCCGGCTGGCGGGACCTTTATGGCAGCTGGCGCAAGGAGATCGCCAAAAAGCACGCTGCGGGCATTGATGTCAGCCTGGAACTCGAGGAGGGGCGTCGCCTGCTCGATGTCGCACAGCGCTCAGACCGGGCCAGCGATGCTCACAGGCGGGAACTGTCCGGCGTGTTGGCGGCATACACAGCGCTGCAGAACAATCCCGAGCGCCTGGCGCTATTGAGTTCCGATGCTGTGGCCGACGTGATGCAGCGCGCCGCTGCGCGAACCAATTTCAGCCAGTATGAGCGCGTGCTCGAGATCTTCGTTGATCGCAAGGTCGCTGCGTTCGGCGCTTGGTATGAGCTCTTTCCGCGCTCGCAGTCGGGCAGTCCGGACCGGCACGGTACCTTTGACGATGTGATCGCGCGGCTACCCTATATCCGCGATCTGGGCTTTGACGTCCTGTACTTCCCGCCCATCCACCCGATCGGGCAAACCAACAAGAAGGGCAAGAACAATAGCCTGAGTGCGACCGTCGAGGACCCCGGCAGCCCCTATGCCATTGGATCGGCGGATGGCGGTCATGAGGCAATCGAGCCCAAGCTTGGCACGTTCGAGGATTTCGACCGGCTGGTTGCAGCTGCCGCCGAGTATGATCTTGAGATCGCGCTCGATTTCGCCATCCAGTGTTCCCCCGATCACCCCTGGATCAAGTCGCATCCCGAATGGTTCGACTGGCGTCCGGACGGCTCGATCAAATATGCCGAGAACCCGCCCAAGAAGTACGAGGACATCGTCAACGTCCACTTCTATCGCGATGCGATTCCAAGCCTCTGGCATGAGCTGCGCGACATCGTGCTGCTTTGGGTGGATCATGGCGTCCGCATCTTTCGCGTCGACAATCCCCACACCAAGCCCTTCCCGTTCTGGGAATGGCTTATCGCCGAGGTGCGCGCCAAGGATCCAGGCGTCATCTTCCTTTCGGAAGCTTTCACCCGCCCCAAGGTGATGAAGCGGCTGGCCAAGGTCGGCTTCAGCCAGAGCTATTCATATTTCACCTGGCGCAATGTGAAGTGGGAGCTCGAGCAATATCTGACCGAGCTGACCCAGGAAGAATCCCGCCATTACATGCGGCCCAATTTCTTCACCACCACCCACGACATCAATCCGCGCTATCTGCAGGGCAGTGGCCGGCCCGGCTTCCAGACCCGGTTGATCCTGGGGGCAACCCTGGGCGCCACCTATGGCGTTTATAACGGCTTTGAAATCTGCGAATCCGAGCCGGTGCCGGGCAAGGAGGAATATCTCAACTCCGAGAAATACGAGATCCGCGCTTGGGATTTCGACAAGCCCGACAACATCAAATGGGACATTGCCTTCATCAATCGGCTGCGCCGCGAGCATAAGGCGCTCCAGGAGTTCACGAGCCTGGCTTTCTACAATGCCTGGAACGACAACATCCTGTGCTACGGCAAGCGCACCGCCGACCGTTCGGACTTCTTGCTGTTCCATGTGTGTCTTGATCCGCACAACCAGCAGGGCGCCGATTTTGAAGTGCCGCTGTGGGAATTCGGGCTACCCGACGATGCTTCGATCGAGGTCGAGGACATGGTCACGGGCCACCACTTCACCTGGCATGGCAAGTACCAGCACATCCATCTCGATCCCTTCTACAAGCCATATGCCATCTGGCGGCTGATTGCGCCGGGGGCCCCGCGATGAACGCCCCGACAGCGCCGATGGCTTCGCCCATTCCCACGCTCTTTTCCACCGATGGGCAACTGATTTCGGCCATCACCGGCGAGGGCAAGACACAGCTTGAATCCGTGACCCTGCCGGCATTCCTGCCGTTCCAGCGTTGGTTCGGCGCCAAGGACAGCACGATCACTGGCGTCAGCCTTTCTCCGCTGGGGGAACTCGAGTCCGGCGCTCACGCCCTCATTGCCGCCGATGTTGCCGTCGGGGGAGAAACGCAGCGCTACCTGCTGCCGCTTTCCGCAGTGTGGAGCGATATGGGCCGGGGCAGTGCCGGCTCGGCAGCACCCCCGGTGCTCGCCAATATCAACAGCGACTCCAGGTCCGGTGTGCTGATCGATGGTGCGCTTGACGGCGGCTTTGCCAAGGCATTGCTGCAAGCCTTGCGTGAGCAGAACATCATGAGCACGGCAGCTGGGGACGTCGTATTTTCCGCCAGCGAAGCTTTGCGGGCCAGCAGCGATCTTGGCGAGCCACGCCCCCTCGGCGCCGAGCAAAGCAATGTTTCGATCGCGTTTGGTAACACCATCATCCTCAAGCTCTACCGCCGGTTGCGCTCGGGTGAGCAGCCCGATGTTGAAGTGGCGCGCTTCCTGACCGCTGTCGGACAGTTTGCCAATACGCCTGAATTCCTGGGCGAAATCCAATATCGTCCGACTTCGGGTGAGGCAACGACGCTCGCCGCCGTGTTTGCCTATGTGCCCAACCAGGGTGACGCCTGGGCGGCGGTAACCAATGCCTTGACCGAGAGCCTGTTGGACGGCGCGGCTGACGACGGCAACTGGATCGGCGCTATCCTGGGGCAGCGCACGGCCGAAATGCACAAGGCCTTCGCCGTGGATACAACCGAGGCCGATTTCCGTGTCGAGCAGTTGGCCGGATCTGACATTGCCGGTTGGGCCGCCGAAGCGGTCGCCGAAGCACACGATCTTCTCGACCGTCTCGAGCAGAACCTGCCCAGCCTCCCGGGCGTGGCCCGTGCGATAGCCGAGCAGATTCTCAGCAAGCGCGAACTGCTGATCGAGCGCATCGAGGCTGGCTCAGAGATGGCACCCTCGGGTGGGCGCTCGCGCATTCACGGCGATTACCATCTCGGCCAGGTCCTGGTGACCGGGCGCGACGTGATGATCATCGATTTTGAAGGCGAGCCCAAGCGCAGCCTGCCCGAGCGACGGGCAAAGTCATCCCCCCTGCGCGATGTCGCCGGCATGCTGCGCTCGTTCCATTACGCCGCCTGGACTGCCCTCAGCCGCTACCAAGCCGAAACGGGCAGCCTACCTGATGGGGTGCGGACACGGGTCGAGAATTGGCGCCGCGGCATCAGCGCTGACTTCGTCGCGGCATACGAAACCAGCGTGGCTGGTGCCTCGAGCTTTCCGCCCGACCCAGCCCTGGCCAAGGCTTTAACTGAGATGTTCCTGCTGCAAAAGGCTATCTACGAGGTTGGCTACGAGTTGGCGAACCGGCCCGCCTGGGTGGAAATTCCCCTCAGTGGCATCCAAGACCTCCTGAGTGAAGGCTGAACCCGTGGACAATCCGATGAACCAAGACACTGCGCGGCCGTCAGCCTATCCTGGCGATGTCGAAGCGATCGTGCGGGGGCGGCATGGTAATCCCTTTGCCACGCTGGGCATGCAGGGAGGCGATAGCGAGCCCCTTGCCGTCAATGTCTTTGCCCCCCAGGCCGGGCAAGTTGAGGTGGTGGATAGCGCTACTGGCAAGAAGGTCGCCAAGCTCGAACGCATCCACCCTGAAGGGTTCTTTTCGGGGTTCATCACGGACCGCAACGAACGTTTTGCTTATCGGCTCGCCATGTCGGCCGGCGAATTTGCCTGGGAAGTCGAAGACCCCTATCGCTTCCCGCCCATCCTGGGTGAGATGGACGAATACCTGCTGGGCGAAGGGCGCCATTTCCGCCTCTACGAAAGACTGGGGGCCCATCCAACAGTTCTGGAAGGGGTAGACGGGGTTGCCTTCGCCGTTTGGGCGCCCAATGCCTCGCGCGTCAGCGTCGTGGGCGAGTTCAACGCCTGGGACGGGCGCCGCCACCCCATGCGCAAGCGCATCGGTGTCGGAATCTGGGAACTGTTTATCCCGGGTCTAGAGAAGGGCACCGTCTACAAATACGAGATCATCGGCGCCCATGGCGAGCGGCTGCCGCTCAAGGCCGACCCGCTGTCCTTTTACCAGGAGCATCCACCCGCGACTGCTTCGGTTGTGCACGGCCTGCCCGAACATGACTGGCAGGACGGCGAGTGGATGGGCAACCGCGCGGGGCGTCAGGATCTATCGGCCCCGATGTCGATCTACGAGATGCATCTGGGCTCCTGGCGAACAGGAGGGGACGGCGAGGCGCTCGACTACGACGCCATTGCCGACCAGCTCGCTGATTACCTGACCGATATGGGCTTTACCCATGTTGAACTCATGCCGGTCACCGAGCATCCATTTGGCGGATCCTGGGGGTACCAACCGGTGGGCCTGTTTGCCCCCACGAGCCGCTTTGGCACGCCGGAAGGTTTTGCGCGCTTCGTGGACCGTTTGCATGCGGCCGGCATTGGCGTCTTGATGGATTGGGTACCCGCACATTTCCCGTCCGACGCCCATGGCCTCGTTCGGTTCGACGGCACCGCGCTTTACGAGCATGAAGATCCCCGGCTGGGCTTTCATCGCGACTGGAATACGCTGATCTACAATTTCGGGCGCAATGAAGTGGCCAATTTCCTTGAGGCCAGTGCTTTGTTCTGGCTCGACCGCTACCATATCGATGGCCTGCGCGTGGATGCCGTGGCCTCCATGCTTTACCTCGATTATTCCCGTGAGGCGGGCGAATGGATCCCCAACAAGTTCGGCGGCAACGAAAATCTCGAAGCGATCGCTTTTCTCAAGGAAACCAATACCCGCGCCTATGAGCTCAATCCCGGCTCGCAGACCATTGCCGAGGAATCAACCGCTTTTCCCAAGGTCAGCCGCCCCATTTATGATGGGGGCCTCGGCTTTGGCTACAAATGGAACATGGGGTGGATGCACGATACGCTCCACTATATGCAGCTCGACCCCATCTATCGCCGGCATCACCAGGGTGAGATGACCTTCGGGCTGCACTACGCCTATACCGAGAACTTCGTGCTGCCGTTGAGCCACGACGAGGTCGTTTACGGCAAGGGGTCACTCCTGGGCAAAATGCCGGGCGACCGCTGGCAGAAATTTGCCAATCTGCGCGCCTATCTTGCCTTTATGTGGACCCACCCGGGCAAGAAGCTCCTGTTCATGGGCGGCGAGTTCGGCCAGGAGCGGGAATGGAACCACGACCAGTCGCTCGACTGGCATCTGCTCGAAGATCCCATGCACAAGGGCGTGCAGTCGCTGGTGCGGGACCTCAATCATACCTATCGCAACCATCCGGCGCTCCACCAGCTCGATGCAGACCCCGAGGGGTTTGAATGGATCGACGCCAGCGATGCCGAGGGCAGCGTCTTTATCTATCTGCGCAAGGGGCGCGATGGGGTGCCGCCGGTGGTCATTGCCTGCAACATGACGCCGGCAGTGCGCTCCGATTATCGGGTGGGGGTGCCGCAAGGTGGAAGCTGGGGCGAGATTTTGAACTCGGATTCAGAAGTCTATGGCGGCTCCAATGTCGGCAATGGCGGCCATATCAATGCTGAAGACGTCAGCTGGCACGGCCGGCCGGCGTCCCTGCGGCTCACCTTGCCGCCGCTCGCCGCCATTCTGCTGACGCCGAACGATCCGCCGGTATAAGAGCCGGCGGGAGTCACACCATCTGGATGGGCGCAGCCTGCGCCGTCAGCGTCGAGACAAAGCGCTTGGTCCGTTCAGAGGCGGGACTGCCGAACACCTGTTGCGCCGGGCCTGCCTCGACGACTTCCCCGGCCTCGATGAACACCACATTGGAGGCTATGGTGGCGGCAAGGCGCAGGTCATGGGTGGCCATCAGCATGGTCGTGCCTTCCCGCGCCAGCTGCGCCAGGACCTCCACGACCTCGCCTGCCAGCTGCGGATCGAGCGCGGAAGTGGGCTCGTCGCACAACAAGACCTTCGGGGTGGGCGCAAGGGCACGGGCAATGGCAACGCGTTGCTGCTGCCCGCCCGATAGGCTGGACGGCCAAGCATTTGCCTTTGCAGCCATGCCAACTTTTTCGAGCAGTTCGAGACCGCGTTGGCGCGCCTGGTCGGGGGGCCATTTCAGCACGGTCAGCAGTCCCTCCATCACATTTCCCAGCGCGGTGAAATGGGGAAACAGCTGGAAGTTCTGGAACACCATGCCGGTCTTGCGCCGTAGAGCCAAGACGGCTTTGCGGTCCACCTTGATCTCAGGCCCAAAATGGATGACGGCATCATCGATGCGGACATCGCCCGCTTGCGGCATTTCCAGCAGATTGACGCAGCGCAACAATGTGCTCTTGCCACTGCCCGACGGGCCGATCAGCGCTGTAACGCTGCCTTCGGGGACGGCCACGCTGACGCCCTTGAGCACCTCAGCATCGCCAAAGCTCTTGTGGATGTTTTCGAGCGTGATCACGCGCCAGCCTCGATGAAACCGCCATAGCGGGAAAAGCGTCGCTCCACTCTGGCCTGCAGGCTCGACAATACCGAGCTGACAACAAGATAGATCAGGGCGACCTCAACATAAAGAATGAGCGGCTCGTAGCTAGTCGCGACGATACGCTGGCCGGCGCGGAACAGCTCGGGCACGGTGATGGCGGCCGCCAGCGATGTGTCCTTCACCAGCGAGATAAAGGTGTTGGACAATGGCGGAATGGCTACCCGCGTTGCCTGGGGCAGGATGGCGCGGCGCATGGCCTGGGGCCAGGTCATGCCAATCGAATAGGCGGCTTCCCACTGCCCCTTGGGCACTGACAGCAGGACGGCGCGGATGATCTCGGACGTATAGGCGCCGACATTGAGGGTGAAGCCGATCAGGGCGGCGGGAAACGCATCAAGCACGATGCCGATGCTCGGCAGGCCGTAAAAGATCAGGAACAGCTGCACCAGCAACGGCGTGCCGCGGATGATCCACACATAGAATTTGACCAGTGCGACCAGCGGGCGCGGCCCGAACAGCCGGGCGATGGCGGCAAGAAAACCCAGGCTCAGGCCCAAGATAAACGACAGCAGCGTCAGCGGGATGGTGAACAGCAGGCATGCCCAAAGCAGCGAGGGCAGGGAGTCCAGCATCAAAGAAAGCCAGGGCGGCATCGCGGGGTTTCCGTCAACAAAAAAGGACCGGCCGAACCGGGCCGATCCTTTCACACAATATCGGAGAAAGTTTACTGGGAAACGTCTTCGCCGAAATACTTCTGGGAAATTTCAGCATAGGTGCCGTCGGCCTTGATCTCCTCCAGGGCCGCATTGATGGCGGCCAGCAGCTCGGGCCGGTTCTTGGCCAGCAGCACGCCAGAGAAATCGGCATCTTCGGCTTCGGCGACGATCTTCACTTCGGCACCGGGCTGCTGCTTTTTGAAGTCGTAAAAGGAGAGGCTATCATTGATGGTGGCATCGGCACGGCCCTGGGTGACGAGCGCGATCGACTGGTCGAACCCTTCGGTGGGCACCAGCTCAGCGCCATATTGCTGCGCCAGCTTGCCGAAATTGCTGGTCAGCGTCTGGGCCGAGCGCTTGCCGGAGAGATCCTCGAAGCTCGTGATGTCGGTATTGTCCTCGCGCACCACCAGCACGGCCTTGGAGGCGATATAGGGCTCGGAGAAGTCGTATTTGGCCTGCCGCTCGGCATTAATGCCGACCTGGTTGATGACGACGTCATAGCGATTGGCGTCGATGCCGGCGATGAGGCCGTCCCAGGGACCTTCCACAAATTGCGGCTCGACCCCAATATGCTCGGCGATGGCACGGCCGATCTCGACATCAAAGCCCACCAGTTCCCCGCTAGCGTCATGGAAGGTGAAGGGGGCATAGGTGCCTTCGGTGCCGATGCGCAGCGCACCCGACTGCTTGACCGCATCGAGGTCCGTCTGCGCCCATACCGGCGTGGCCACGGCCATCAAACCGACAGCAACAAGCACTTTAGCTAGCTTCATCTTTTTCTCCTGGCTGTCCGGTTCCTGCTGAGGCCCGGATTTGGTCAGGCAAACTGCGCCCAAGCCCGCCCGGTTTCAACTAGTTGAATGGATGTTTTCTCCCAGGCGCCGCGCAGAGTGCTCCCATGCTCCGCTTGCCGGGCGCTGACATCTTTTGTTGTGCCAAGTGCCACGGGCGCAAAACTTTCTTCGGTTGTTAGTTGGCAGCGGCGGGCGGCTGGCCTAGTCTCATTTGCATCACGGCCGCTTCAGCCCGCCAAGAGGCACGAGCTGGCCAGTGCAAGGGGGACGTCGTGGCGATCAGGATCGCTGTCGGGCAATTCCACGAGCTCAGCCAGGAGCGCCTGCGCTTTGCCGCGCAGATCGGGGCCACCGGGATCCAGATGAACAACCCCACCCTTCCCGGCGACGCACGCTGGGAAGAAGCGGATGTGCGCGCGCTGGTGGAAGAGGTTGAGGCGGCGGGGCTGGTCTTCGAGGCCATCGAGAATGTGCCCACCCATTTCTACCACAAGGCCATGCTCGGGCTTGAGGGCCGCGACGAGCAGATCGAGAATTACCAGGCTACCATCCGCGCGGTCGCACGAGCCGGGGTGCCGGTGCTGGGCTATCATTTCATGCCAAATTCGGTCTGGACCACCAACCGGACGGCGCAGACCCGGGGCGGGGCGCTGGCGCGCCAGTTCGACATGAGCGTCGTCGAGGCCCATGCCGACGATCTCGAAACCCTGCGCAGCTTCATGCCCACAACGCTCGGGCGGGCGAGTTCCATGCCGCTCTTTGGCAAGGACGGCCCGGTGATCACCGAAGAAGCGATGTGGAGCAATTACCGCTATTTCATCGAAGCGGTGCTGCCCGTGGCCGAAGAAGAAGGGCTGCGGCTGGCGCTCCATCCCGACGATCCGCCCGTGCCCATGCTGGGCGGGGTGGCGCGCCTCTTCTACCAGCCCGAAAATTTCCGCCGCGCCTATGAGCTTGCCGGCCAATCACCGGCCTGGGCGCTCGATCTGTGCCTCGGCTGTTGCTCGGAAATGCCCGGCGGCAAGGCGGCGGTGATTGAGATGATTGAGTTTTTCGCCCCGCGCGGCACCATCGCTTATATCCATTTCCGCGACGTGCAGGGCGCGATTCCCAATTTCACCGAATGCTTCATCGGCGACGGGAATTACGATCCGGCTGAAGTGATTGCGCTCTTGGCCAAGCATCGCTTCGATGGCTTTCTGCTCGACGACCATGTCCCCAAACTGGATGGCGACAGCGACTGGAACCATCGCGGCCGCGCCCATGCCATTGGCTATATGCAAGGTTTGCTGCGCATGGCCGATTATTGCGACCTGCTCTGAAACCCTTGCCGGCCGGCGTTCCCCCGGCCAGCCCCTGCGCTGCAAAAGTTTGAGGACCTGGTTTAATGCCTTCTGCCCTGGTGTTCGTTGGTGGTGTCAATCGCGGGATCGGCTATGTCGCCAAGCCTGCCGGGGAAGGGATCGCAGCCTTCCGGCTGGACCTGGCGAGCGGGGTGGCAGAGCCGCTGGCCATCACCAAGGGCATCGACAACCCGACCTTTGTGGCCGTGGCGCCCGATGGGCAAAGCCTGGTCGCCGTCAGCGAAGTGGATGGCTGGCATGAAGGCTTGATCACCGTCTATGGACTGGATCGGGCGACCGGCGCCCTGCGCTATCGCAACAAGCAGCCCACCCGGGGCGATTACACCTGCTTTGCCGGCTTTGATCGCTCGGGCCGCTGGGCCGGCATTGCCAA
Source organism: Devosia sp. Z11_6 (assembly GCF_058133665.1). Taxonomy (NCBI): domain Bacteria; kingdom Pseudomonadati; phylum Pseudomonadota; class Alphaproteobacteria; order Hyphomicrobiales; family Devosiaceae; genus Devosia; species Devosia sp. Z11_6. The sequence continues at coordinate 217,997 of NZ_JBYUNQ010000002.1, read as the reverse complement.
TTATGGCGGCGTGCCGATCACCGAAGAGCCCAACCGCTCCTTTGCCATTTTCCCTGTGCGCATCGATGGGAGCCTCGGCGCTCCTTGTGCCGAAATCACCCATACCGGGCAGGGCAAGGATCCCGACCGGCAGGGGCGGCCCCATGCTCATTGCCTGCGCTGGAGCTCTGACAACCGCTTTATCCTCGTGGCCGATCTCGGGATTGACCGGCTGCTGATCTATCGCTTCGACGCGCAAAGCGGCGCCGTTTTGGCGCATGGCGCGGCCGAGTTGGCGCCGGGTGCCGGGCCGCGGCACCTGCAATTCCATCCCAGCCTGCCGCTGGTCTATTGCGTCAACGAACTCGACAGCACCCTTGCCACCTTGCGCTTCGACCCCGAGGCGGGGCAGCTCGAACTGCTGGGGGCCGTATCCACCCTGCCAGCGGGCGGGCACCCCGGCAATTCCTGCTCCGCCATCGCCGTGCACCCCAGTGGGCAACACATTTTTGTCGGCAATCGCGGCCATGACAGTGTCGCTCGCTTTGTTCTCGATATCCAAACCGGACTGCCGACGCTGCTGGGCACCACGCCGGCAGGCGGACACATTCCGCGCGACCTGGCGCTCGACCCCTCCGGTACGCTCCTGGCCGTTGCCAATCAGGAAAGCGATCGGGTGTCCCTGTTCCGCTACGAGCCGCAGAGCGGCGGGCTCGAGCCGCTCGACGTCCCCATCGATGTGGGCTCGCCGACCGTCGTTGCCTTTCACCCTGAACTCGGGGGCGCGGCATGAAGATCACCGCGATCAAGCCCTTTCCCGTTTGGGTCGGACACCGCAACCAGCTGATCCTCAAGATCGAAACCGACGAGGGGATCTATGGCTGGGGCGAAAGCGGGCTGTCGGGCCGCGAAAAGGCGGTGATCGGCGCGATCGAGCATTTCCGCGAGTTCCTGCTCGGGCGCGATCCCATGCGCATCGGCGCCATCTGGCAGGAGCTTTATCGCAGTCAGTATTTCGAAGGCGGGCGCGTGTTGCTCGCCGCCCAATCGGCGATCGACATTGCGCTCCATGACATCAAGGCCAAGGCGCTGGGCGTGCCGGTTTATGAGCTGCTGGGCGGCAAGCAGCGCGACGTGATCCCGACCTTTCCCTCCGTCGCCAATGTCGAGGGCTCCGAGGGGATTGCAGCCGCGCAGGCGCTGGTTGAGCGTGGCTGGAATGTGGTGCGGTTCTTTCCCGCCGCCTGGAGCAATGCCGACAACATCTTCGAGCCGCGCGTTTCTGTCGGCCGAACGGCAAAGGCGCTGGTTGCCGCGCGCGAAGCACTGGGCGAGGAGGTGGTGATCGGGGTGGACTACCACCATCGGCTGAGCGTGGCGGAAGCGGCGAGCTTCTGCCAGCGCATGCCGGCCGGCACGCTCGACTTCCTTGAGGAACCCATTCGCGACGAGACGCCCGAGGCTTATGAGGCCCTGCGCCGGCTCACCGATGTACCCTTCGCCATCGGCGAGGAATTTGCCAGCAAGTGGCAGTTCCTGCCCTTTATCGAGCGCGACATCCACCAGTTCAACCGGCTTGATCTCTGTAATGTTGGCGGCTTCACCGAAGCCCTGAAAGTGGCCGGCTGGAGCGAGGCCCATTATGTAGACATGATGCCCCATAATCCCTTGGGGCCGATCTGCACCGCCGCCACCATCCATTTCTCCGCCGCCGTCCCCAATTTCTCCTGGCTCGAAACCCGCGTGGCGGTGGGCGATCTTTATAGCGGGGAAGCGGGCAATGAGATCTTCACCCAGCAGCCGCGCCTCGAAGGCGTGGTTTACCGGGTCCCGGACGGACCGGGCCTTGGCGTCGAGGTGGATGAAGGAGGGCTCGCGGCGCAAAGCTTCCGTTTTTGGGAAGCGCCCCATCTGCGCCGCACCGATGGTTCGGTGACCAATTGGTGAGGCTGGGGTGAAACAGTTCGCACTGGGCTGGAGTCATGGCGACGCGCTGGTGCTGAGCACCGCTGCCATGCTGGCCGAGTGCCGCTTTGATCTTGGCGGCAGAGATTTCCGCCCCTTTGCCCGCGCCCCCTGGATGGGGCAGGTGAGCGATCCCGCCATTATCGGGCATCTGCGCGAACTAGGCGGCGATTTTGCCTGCCTGCCCTTTGGCGCCGGGGCCCCACAGCCCATCGGGCCACCCGAATGGGCCGAACTCATGGGCGAGCCGCCCCTTGTGCCCATTCACGGCCCGGCCGGTGACGCGGAATGGGAGCTGGTTGCGCGAACCGAGCACAGCGTAACCCTGGGGCTCGATTACCCCGCGGACTCCCTGGTGCGCCGGCTCGAGCGCCGGGTCGCCGGACGGCCGGGAGCGCCGGTTCTCGACTCGAGCCTCACTATTTACCCCCGCCGCTCCGGCGCCGTTTCGGTGGGCCTGCATCCCATTATGCGGCTGCCTGAAGCGCGCGGGCAATTGCAACTCGAAGCCGAGTTTGAGTTTGGCCTCGTTCATCCCCGGCAGGTGGGGGCAGGGGAGGCGCAGGAATTTTCCGCGCTCGCTGCGGTGCCGCATCGGGGCGGGCACATCGATCTGAGCCATGTGCCCCTGGGTGAGCTCAATTTCAGCGTCCAGCTCTGCGGCATGCGCGGACCGTTGCGCGCCGTGTTCCTCGAGGAAGGCGCGGGGGTGGAGATCGAATGGGACCGCGACCTGCTGCCCTCGCTGCAGATCTGGTGCACCGATCGGGGCATCGAGGGCGAGCCCTGGCAAGGGCGCTATCGCGGCATCGGGCTCGAGCCCATTGCTTCCGCCTTCGATCTCAACACCCGGCTTTCCGAGCGGCCCAACCCTATCAGCCGGCGCGGCGTCGCGACGGCAGTCCAGCTTGTGGCCGACACCCCGCTCACCCTTTCTCACTCGGTTTCCGCTTTCGCCACCGGAAGCACAGCCGCAGGCGGAGGTTGATCGCGCCCTAGTTATTGTTCCCTTCAGCCGCATTGCTCTGCCTGGTGCAAAGTAAATCATCTGATTTGCTTGACGGCCGGCTTTGTGTTGTCTGCGCCATATCTGCAATAATGCAAGTAACAGCATTGCCAATTCTGCCGGGCGGGCGCACAATAGTTATGTTGGTCCTCCAATCGCTGGCGTCAGATCAGGATGGAGGCAAACACAAGGAGGTGCAGGGCCCGGCTGGTTTGAGGAGACCGGGGCCTTGCCGGATCACAGCAATGCCGGCCCGCCGGCTTGAGGTGCGCGCAGGTGCCCGGCGCAGCCATGCCCTGCGGCATGCCGCCAGCCGGCTGGAGCCAACAAGGGAGAGAGCGTTTGATGTTCAAGTTTCATGCAGTTGCCGCAGCCTCGGTGATCGCGCTGGGGCTGGTGGCGGTGCCGGTGGCCAGCCTGGCCCAGACCGGCGCCCCGCCCGCGACCGAAATCACCCCCAGCGGGCCCCTGCCCGAATTGCCGCGCAACCAGACGCTGAACCTGGCCTGGGGCGTTTCGGCATCCTCCTCGATCGGCACCACCAATCCCTGGGTTCTGCCCGGTTATACCCATCAGGAAGGCAACAACCTGCTGTTCGAACCGCTGATGTATTTCGGCATCTACACCAACGAGTTCATTCCCTGGCTGGCCGACAGCATGGAATACACCAACGAGGATTTCACCGCGCTCGAGATCAAGCTTAACGAGAACGCCGAATGGTCCGATGGCGAGCCGGTAACGGCCGATGACGTCGTTTATACCTTTGAAGGCCAGCGCGATTACGAAACGCTCCCCTATCACGCCCAGTTCGCCGACCTTGTCGATACCATCACCGCCAAGGACGAGCTGACCGTCGAGGTGACCTTCAAGCAGCCGGCGCCGCGCTTCAAGTTCGAGGTGCTGACCGAGAAATTCGATACCGGCATCCCCATCGTGCCCGAACACTGGCTGTCCCAGCAGGAGGATCCGACCAAGGTGCCGGGCCTGGCGGAAATGCCCCATTCGGGTCCCTATGACGTCGTCGCCTGGAACGCCAACCAGAAGATCCTCGACCTGCGCGACGACTGGTGGGCGGTCAAGGCCGGGCGCGTCGAGACGCCGGCGGTCAAGCGGGTGGTGGTGGTCAACATCCTCAACCAGCCCATCGACACGGTGGCCCAGCGCCTCGTCAACAACGAGTTCGACTCCTCGGTCGATATGCGCGCCCAGATCATCGGCAATATCTTGCAGCAGAACCCCGACATCCAGTCCTGGACGGGCACGGAAAGCCCCTATGGCTATCTCGACTGGTGGCCCAATTCGCTGTGGATGAACACCCAGCTCGAGCCCTACAACGATGTGCGGGTGCGCAAGGCGGTGAGCCTCGCCATCAATCGCGACCTCATCAACGAGGTGCTTTACGAAGGGGCCGAGATCGCCACGATCTATCCCTTCCCGCTTTACCCCAACCTGCAAACCTTCGCCGACTCGCCCGAAGTGAAGGCCGAGGAGGAGAAGTATAGCCCCCTGACCTTTGATCCGGACCAGAGCGCGGCGCTGATGGAAGAAGTGGGCTTCACCCGCAATGGCGATGGGCTTTGGGAAAAGGATGGGCAAACGCTCGACGCCACCATCCAGGCCTTTGAAACCATCCATGGCGACGTCGCCCCGGTGCTGGCCGAAATGCTGCGCCAGGCTGGCTTTGACTCCAATGTCAATTTCGGCACCGATGCCTACCAGAACATGGTGGACGGCAAGGCCGGGTTCTACATGTTCGGCCACGGCGCGAGCCTGTTTGATCCCTTCGAGGCGCTCAACCTCTTCCATGGCCGTTATTCCAATGTGATCGGCTCCTCGGCCGGCAACAACCGCTTCTCGCGCTATTCCAACCCCGAATACGACGCACTGGTGGATGCCATTGCGCCCCTTGATTCCCAAGATCCCGCCTTTATCGAGGGCGCCGCCAAGGCGCTGGGGATTTACTGGCGCGACGTGATCGATGTGCCAGTGATCCAGTGGCTGCACCGCATTCCCTACAACAACCATTATTGGACCAACTGGCCGAGCGCCGAGAATGTGGGCCTGGGCACCAATGGCGCCTTTTGGGCCCATACTGGGCTCCTTGTGATCGCGGGGCTGCAGCCTTCGGGCAACTAAGACTTCCGGCACCCGGGGTGCGCGGCACGCGCGCACCCTTTCCCCCAAGTTTATCGGGATCAGTGCAGTGAACATTCGGATCGTTGCCCGGCGCCTGCTGTATTTCGTGTTGATCGTCTGGGCTGCCTCGACCATCGTGTTTTTCATTCCGCGCCTGTCGCCGCGTAACGCCATTCGCGAGCGCTTTGGCGAACTGGCGCGCACCGGTGGCTTTTCGCCCGCCGATATCGAAAAGCTGATCGGCTCCATGCAGCAGCAATTCGGCCTCGACCGCCCGCTGCTCGAGCAATACTGGCAGTATCTGGGCAATATCCTGCGGCTCGATTTCGGCTATTCGCTCAGCCGCTATCCCATGACGGTCACCGATGTGATCGCCCAGTCATTGCCCTGGACCATCGGGCTGCTGCTGGTCACGACGGTTCTGAGCTTCATCATTGGTACACTTCTCGGCGCCGTTGCCGCTTGGCCGAGGGCGCCGGGCTGGCTGCGCTCGACGGCAACCCCCTTCATTCTCCTCACCGGCGTGCCCCCGGTGATCATGGGCATCCTTCTGCTGTTCTTCATCGGCTTTCGCCTGAAATGGCTGCCGCTGGGCGGGGCCTATTCGGTGGGGCTGGTGCCCAACTGGTCCTGGGCGTTTTTTACCGATCTAATGGCGCACCAGATCCTGCCCGCCCTGTCGCTGATCCTGGGCTCCGTAGGCGGTTGGGTGCTCTCCATGCGCGGCATGGGCGTCACCATCCAGGGAGAGGATTACGTCAATTTCGCCGAACACAAGGGGCTGAGCGGGCCACGCATCTTCCGTGATTATTATCTGCGCAACGCGCTGTTGCCGCAGGTAACCGGGCTGGCGCTGGCGCTGGGCACGGTGGTCACCTCGGCGGTGATCGTTGAAGGCTTGTTCGGCCTACCCGGCATCGGCACGGCGCTGAACCTCGCCATCCGCGCCAACGATTTTCCGGTGATCTACGGGATCGTGCTGTTCATCACCATCGCCATTGCACTGCTGATGACGCTGCTCGAATTCGTTTATCCGCTGCTCGATCCGCGCATTCGCAACAGCTAGGAGCCCGCCATGACCCTCGTCAATGCTACGGGCGTGCCGGTGAGCCCCGCCCTGCCGACCCAGCCCTCCCGCGTGCGGCTGACGCTCCGTTATCTGCGGCGCAACAAGGGGCTGGCGCTCGGCGCCGCCATCCTCCTCGCGCTGGCCCTTTTCACTATTATCGGGCTCATCCTCATCGATCCCAAAAAGGCCTATCCGCTTTCGGCCGCGCTCAAGCAGCCCCCCAGCCTCAAATACCCTTTCGGGACCGATTTCTTTGGCCGCGATCTCTTGGCGGCCATGGTGGTGGGCACCTGGCAGACCGCCTTTATCGGCCTTCTCGCCGGCGGAATCGGTACGCTGGTGGGCGTGGTACTGGGCTTCACCGCCGCCTATTTCGGCGGCTGGATCGATGGCACGGTGCGCACGATCTGCCAGATTTTGACGCCCATTCCGGTGCTGCTGATCCAGGTCGTCGCGGCGGGCTCACTCGACAAGCGCGACGTCACCATCGTCACCATGGCGATCATTGTCGCCATGCTGGCCTGGATGGGCCCAACCCTCGTGATCCGGGCTCAGGTGCTGACCATGAAGGAGCGCCAGTTCGTGGCCGTCGCCAAGCTTTCGGGCGTTTCGGACATGGGCATCATCTTCAAGGAAATCCTGCCCAATCTCCTGCCCTTCATCGCCGCCGCCTTTGTCGGCCAGGTCTTTGCCGCCGTGTTCGCATCCTTCTATCTTGCCGTGCTGGGCCTGGGACCGCTGCGCGAGCCGCTCCTGGGCAACATCATCTGGGCGGCTCAAAGCCAGGGCGCGTTCTTTAATGGCTGGTGGTGGTGGCCGCTCGAGCCGGCCTTCGCCATGATCCTGATCCTGGGGGCGCTGGCCCTGGTCAATATGGGGTTGGACGAGTTGGCCAATCCCCGCGTCAGAAGGACGGAGTAGCGCTATGGCTGCCGTGACCCTCGACCCCCTGAGCGCACCATTGCCCCATGCCGGAATGCTGGCGCAGGCCGCGCCCAGCCCCGTGCTGCGCGTCAACCAGCTCGCCGTCACCTACTACACCGATCTTGGCCGTGCCCGCGCGCTCGATGATGTCAGCTTCACCCTCAATGCCGGCCAGAAGCTGGGCATGGTGGGGGAGTCAGGCTCGGGCAAGAGCACCTTGGCGCTCGCCATGATGCGCATGATCAAGCCACCCGGGCGCATCGAGGGGGGTGAAGTCTTTGTGGGCGACACCGAACTCATGGGCCTGAGCGAAGACGCCATGCGCCGCACACGCCTCAGCAAGATCGCCTATATCCCGCAAGGGGCGATGAACTCGCTCAACCCCGTGATCCGCATCGGCGCGCAGATGGTGGATGCCGTCAAGGCGCATCTGCCAGCGGAAAGCCGGTCGGCCATCCATGATCGTTGCCGCCAGGCGCTGCGCTCGGTCGATCTCGATCCGGGCGTCTTCAACATGTATGCCCATGAGCTGTCGGGCGGCATGAAGCAGCGCGTCTGCATCGCCATTGGCGTGTTGCTCGAGCCCAGCGTCATCATCGCCGATGAGCCTACCAGCGCCCTCGATGTGGTCACCCAACGCCAGGTGATGGAAACCATCGACCGGGTGCAGGACCAGATCGGCGCCGCCGTGATCCTGATCGGGCACGACATGGGGCTGATGGCCCAGTTCGTCGATCGGGTGGCGGTGATGTATGCCGGCCGGCTGGTGGAGATCTCCAGCGTGCGCGAGATGTTCACCGATCCAAAACACCCCTATGCAAGGGCGCTGATCTCGAGCCTGCCCAATCTCGACAATCGCGGGGTGTTCCAGGGCATTCCGGGCCTCGCGCCCTCTTTGCTGCGCATTCCCAGCGGCTGCGCCTTTCACCCGCGCTGCCCCTTTGCCATGGACGTCTGCACCACGGTGCGGCCCGAAGTGCTGGAACTGGAAGGCGGGCGGCGCGTCGCCTGCCACCTGTTTGACGAGGAGGCCCGCCATGGCTGAACTGCTCGAGCTGCGCGGGGTCTCGAAAGTCTATACCCGCGGGCTGACCCATTCCCACCCCACCGTGGCGCTGCGCGAGATCTCGCTGACCCTCAAGGAGGACGAGCCCACCATCCTCACCGTTGCTGGCGAAAGCGGTAGTGGCAAGACGACACTCGCCATGCTGCTGCTGGGCTTCATCAGCCCCACAATGGGGGAAATCCTCTATAAGGGTCGCAATATCACGACGCTGACCGGCCCCGAACGGCTGGCCTATCGGCGCGAAGTGCAGGCGGTGTTCCAGGATCCTTTCGCGGTCTTTAATCCCTTCTATACCGTCGATCACCTGCTGACGGTGCCGATCAAGCGCTTCAAGCTGGCAAGCACAAGGGCTGAGGCGCGGGCGCGCATGGAAGACGCGCTCAATGCCGTGGGGCTGCGCCCCGAAGACGTACTCGGGCGTTTTCCCCACCAGCTTTCGGGCGGGCAGCGCCAGCGTATCAATGTCGCCCGCGCCTTGTTGCTGAAGCCGCGCCTGCTGATCGCCGACGAGCCGGTGTCCATGGTGGATGCCTCGCTGCGCGCCACGATCCTTGAAACCCTGCGCAACCTGCAGCGCGATTATGGCGTCTCCATCATCTACATCACCCACGACCTAACCACGGCCTACCACATCGCCAAGTCGATCATCGTGCTTTATCGCGGTGGGGTGATGGAGGCGGGGGATGTCGATCGGGTGATCAAGTCGCCCCAGCACCCCTATACCCAGCTGCTGGTCGATTCCATTCCCTGGCCCAATCTCGAGCAGCGCTGGGGCGAGCAATCGATCATGGCGCGCGAAAGCACCGCGCCCCCGCCCGGCGCCTGCCCCTTCATGCCGCGCTGTCCCAAGGCCATGCCGATCTGCGCCAGCCGCCCGCCGCTGTTCCAGATCAATCCGCACCAGGCGGCCGCTTGCTACCTGCATGAGCGGCAGCCCCAACTCGTGGCTGAAAAGCTCTCCGAACTCCTGCCTGCCTGAGAACCCTATGCTGGAAATCGCCGAATTCATCAGCCCCACGCCATCGCCGGTCTGGCAGCTTGCCTTGCAGGCCGGGGTGAACCTTGCCGTGGGCGGGCTGCCCTTTGACAGCTTGCGCCCCGGCGAAAGATTGGGGGATCTCGCTCCGCTCACCCGCATGCAGCAAAGCTACGGGGATGCCGGCTTTGAGCTGCGCGTCATCGAGGCACGCCCGCCGCTTAATCTGGCCAAGCGCGGCTTGCCGGGGCGGGACGAAGAGATCGATGTCGTCTGCGAACTCCTCACCAGCATGGGCAAGCTTGGCATCGGGGTCTGGTGCTATGAATGGATGACCGATTTCAACTGGGTGCGCACCAATATGGCGACGCCCTCGCGCGGCGGCTCGGTGGTCACGAGCTTCAATCTCGATGATGTTCCCGAGGACCTGACGAGCAATCCGCCCATTGGCGAGGAGGCGCTTTGGGAGAACCTCGATTATTTCCTCAAGCGGGTGCTGCCGGTCGCCGAACAAGCCGGGGTCAAGCTCTCCATGCACCCCGACGATCCGCCGATCACCCCAATTCGTGGCGTCAGCCGCATCATGCGCAGCATCGAGAACTACCAGCGCCTCCTCGTCATGGCGCCCAGCCCGATGAACACCATTACCCTGTGCCAGGGCAATTTCACCCTGATGACCGATGACCTCCCCCGCGAGATCAGGCGCTTTGGCGACAAGATCTCCTTTGTGCATTTCCGCGATGTGCGGGGCGTGCCGACCCGGTTCGAGGAAACCTGGCACGACGACGGCAAGACCGACATGCTCGCCTGCATGCAGGCCTATCGCGATATCGGGTTCAGCGGCGTGCTGCGGCCCGACCACGTGCCCACCGTTGCGGGCGACAGCAACGATAATGCCGGCTATTCCGCCTTCGGGCGGCTTTACGCCATTGGTTACATCCGCGGCCTGAACGAGGCCGTTTATGCGCAATAGGTCAGATCCATGAGAATTGCAGTTACCGGCGCCAGCGGCGGCATTGGCCGGGCCATTGTCAAAGAGGCCGAGGCCCGCGGCCACACGGTGGTCGGCATCGACCGGGTCGAGCATGCCGATGTCGCGGCGAGCGGCGAGCGCCGCTTCGTTCTGGCCGACATTGACAATTACGATGCCCTGCTCGATGCCTTTGCCGGCTGCGATGCGGTGATCCACATGGCCGCCATTCCGTCCCCCGGCCGCCACCCCGATCACATCGTGCACAACAACAATGTGGTGGGCAGCTATAATGCGCTCCAGGCCGCCGTCGAGAACGGCATCCGGCGCGTTTGCCAGGCCTCCAGCGTCAACGCCATCGGCCATTCCTTCAGCCGCGCCCCGCGCTATGATTATTTCCCCATCGACGAGAGCCATCCAAACTACGCCGAAGACCCCTATAGCCTCTCCAAATGGATCTGCGAGCAGCAGGCCGACGCCTTTATCCGGCGCTATCCGGAGATGGTAATCGCCTCCATGCGCTTTCATTATGTCTGCGATGACCGCTCTATCGCCAAGGCGCTCTATGACCCCAATCCCGAGATCGCCAAGCATCTCTGGGCCTATACAAGGCGCGATGCGGCGGCCGATGCCTGTCTCTTGAGCCTCGAAGCTGCCATCGAGGGTCACGAGGCCTTCTATATCGTGGCGCCCGACACGATTTCGGACACGCCGAGCCGGGAGCTGGCGCGCCAGTATTTTCCGCAGATTCCGCTGCGCGATGGCTGGGGCGGGCACCAGAGCTTTTTCAACTCGGCCAAGGCCGAGCGCATGCTGGGCTGGCGGCACGGCCATGTGCCGCCCGAGCGCCTGACCGACTAGGATCGCGCTAGAGGTCGGCCTGCAGCCATTGAGGTCCGAGATGGATGTCGATGGTTTGCAGCCGGCCCGGCCCCAGATTCTCGAACCGGTGCGGCAGCCCCCTGGGGCCGAGCACGACCTCGCCAGCTTGCGCGTCGATCACCGCATCGCCCACGTAAAAGCGCCCGCGGCCTTCCACCACGACGAAGAGCTCGTCATAGGGGTGGACATGCAGGGCCGGCCCCGTGCCCACCGCCTCATTGCCATAGGCGAGGATCGTGGTCGTAGTGCCCAGGGCCTCGCCCGGAAGGTGACCGCGCCAGGGGCCGGGCTGGGTCGGGTCGAACAGCTGCTGTTTGGCCGGGGCGCGCCCGTCCGGCACTGCGGCGCTGGGGTCGATGCTGAGTTTTGCCATTGCTGTTGCACTCCAAGGTGAGTTGCTCACGCATAATTGCGCCGGTGCACCAAGACTGCCAAGAGGTAGCAGCCAGTGCATAGGCTTTGAGCTCAATTGCGCGCAAATTAGGCACAAGCGAATGCTGCTATTCTGTTGTGCAGATTTGTGCGCCCAAATTGGCGATCAAGCGCAAGGACTTACCGCTAAAACCAAGGATTGGCACAACTGATGCATGACAGTTCCCGACAAAGGGAGCTGAGCAATGTCCAAGTCTGCCGAGATCGATCTTGCTTCTGTCTCCAAGATCTACGGCAAGACCACGGCCGTCGACAGCATCAGCCTTAAGATCCCCGCCGGAAGTTACTGCTGTCTGCTTGGGCCTTCGGGCTGTGGCAAGACCTCTACCCTGCGCATGATTGCGGGGCACGAAACCGTTTCGATCGGGGACATTGTTCTGGGCAAGCAGGTGGTGACCGACCTGCCGCCGGCCAAGCGCGGCACGGCGATGATGTTCCAGTCCTATGCGCTGTTTCCCCATCTCGATCTCGTCGACAATGTCGCCTTCAGCCTCAAAATGGCGGGGGTGGACAAGCCGACCCGCCGTGCGCGGGCGCTCGAGCTGCTCAAGCTCATGCAGATGGATGCTTATGCCGACCGCCGTCCCGGCCAGCTTTCGGGCGGCCAGCAGCAGCGCGTGGCGCTGGCCCGGGCGCTGATCACCGATCCCGAAGCGCTGCTGCTCGACGAGCCGCTTTCGGCGCTCGATCCCTTCCTCAAGATCCGCATGCGCGCCGAGCTCAAGAAACTGCAAAAGCAGCTGGGCATCACCTTTGTCCATGTCACCCACAGCCAGGAAGAAGCCATGGCACTGGCCGACCTCGTCGTGGTGATGAGCAATGGGCGGATCGAGCAGGCCGCCACCCCGCGCGAAGTGTTCGAGCGCCCGGCGACTGCCTTTGTTGCCCGCTTCATGGGCGATCATAATGTCATTTCGGGCAAGGTCACCGGCGCCAGCAACGGCCTGGTGGATTTCACCGTGGTCGGCGGCGGCAGTTTTTCCGCCACCGGCGCACCCCTGCCGCTGGGCGCCGATATGGATGTCGCCGTGCGCACCGACCATGTCCGGATCGGGGAAAGCCCGCAGCCGGGCCTCGGGTTCACCGGCATCATCTCCAACATCGAATATCGCGGCGCCACGGTGAAGCTCACCGTGGAAGGCGCCGGGATCAGCGAATTTACCGCCATCATCACTGACACCGCCTTTTACGCGACCCCGGTCGCGGTGGGCGATGCGGTGCCCCTCCATTGGGATGCCCAGGACGCCATCGTCCTCGCCCGCCCCGATGCCTAACCGTCCATCAAGCCAACAGGGAGACGTGCCATGACCGCCAAGAGTGACATCAAGTCCGGTGTCAGCCGCCGCAACTTTCTCAAGACCAGCGCTGCCGCCGCGGTCGGCGCCAGCCTGGGTTCGGGGGTGATTACGGGCTTTCCCACCATCTGGGCGCAAAACCCCATCACCCTGCGCCAGTTCGGCACCGGCGTGAGCAACCTCAATGCCATTGCCGAAAAGTGCAAGGAAGACCTCGGCATCACCATCCAGATGACGGCCACGGACAGCGATGCGGCCGCCCAGCGCGCGGTGACCCAGCCCGACAGCTACGACATCGCCGATGTGGAATACTGGATCCTCAAAAAGGTCTTCCCGGCCGGGGTCATCCAGCCCATGGATATCAGCCGGCTGACGCACTACGACCAGATCGTGCCGCTGTTCAAAACCGGCAAGCTGCTGCCCGACAGCGTCATCGCCCAGGGCACCGCGCCCCATACTGTTGGCTTTGTGGAAGGCCCCGACAGCCGCGACTTCGCCAAGGGCGAAACGGACTGGTTCACCATGGTCCCCACCATCTACAATGCCGATACGCTGGGTATCCGGCCCGATCTGGTGGGTCGCGAGATTTCCTCCTGGGCCGATATCATGGACCCAGCCTTCAAGGGCAAGTCGGCCATCATCAACGTGCCCTCGATCGGCATCATGGATGCGGCCATGATCATGGAAGCCATGGGGCTCATCACCTATGGCGACAAGGGCAACATGACCACCGAGGAGATCGATGCCACCATCGATTTTCTGATCAAGGCCAAGCAGGACGGCCAGTTCCGCGCCTTCTGGAAGAGCTTTGACGAAAGCGTCAACCTGATGAGCTCGGGCGAAGTGGTGATCCAGTCCATGTGGTCGCCCGCCGTCGCCGCAGTGCGCTCCAAGGGCATTGCCTGCACCTACCAGCCCCTCAAGGAAGGCTATCGCTCATGGGGCGGCGGCATGGGGCTGGCGGCGCACCTGTCGGGCGCCCAGCTCGACGCGGCCTATGAATATATCAACTGGTACACGTCGGGCTGGGTCGGCGGCTATCTCAACCGGCAGGGCTATTATTCGGCCAATATGGAGACGGCCAAGCAGCACATGACCCCCGACGAATGGGGCTTCTGGATCGAAGGCAAGCCCGCCCAGGGCGACATCCTTGCGCCCGATGGCACCGTGATGGAAAAGGCCGGCGCGGTGCGCGATGGCGGCTCGTTCGAAGAGCGCATGGGCAAGGTCGCCTGCTGGAACTCGGTGATGGACGAGGACCGCTACATGGTCCGCCGCTGGAACGAGTTCATCGCCGCCTGATGCCTCAGCCCGTCTGGCAGGCTCTTGCCACATCCACCGATGCGGCACCTCCCCCTTGACGGGGGAGGTTGGGTGGGGTGGCGGGAGCCACGTTATCCGGGCTTTCGACCCCCCACCCTTGATCCCTCCCCGCCAGGGGGAGGGTGTCGACTGCGACCGCAGGAGGAAGTGCCAATGAACGCTTTGCTCGCCCGCGCCACGCCCTATCTGCAGGCGACGCCGCTGCTGCTGATCCTCGGCTTTTTCCTTGCCGTCCCGATCCTGCTGCTGCTCGTGGTCAGCTTCTGGGATTATGATTTTGCCGGCATCTATCCCGATTTCCTAACCCTCAACTATGCCGAAGCGCTGGGCTCCTGGGTCACCTGGCGCATCTATGCCAATACGCTCAAATATGCAGTCATCGTCTGGGCGATCACCGCTTTCGTGGGCTTCTGGGTCGCCTATTTCCTCGCTTTTCATGTGCGCACCGCGACCATGCAGATGGTGCTGTTCCTCATCTGCACCGTGCCGTTCCTCACCTCCAACATCATCCGCATGATTTCCTGGATCCCGGTGCTGGGGCGGAATGGCTTGATCAATTCGGGGCTGACCGGGGCAGGGATCGTCGAGCAGCCCATCGAGTGGCTCTTGTATTCCGACTTCGCCGTCGTGCTCGCCATGGTCCATCTTTATACGCTCTTCATGGTCACCCCGATCTTCAACGCCATGATGCGTATCGACAAATCCCTCGTTGAAGCGGCGCGCGATGCCGGCGCCAAGGACTGGCAGGTGATCTGGAACGTGGTGCTGCCGCTGGCCAAGCCCGGCATTGCCATCGGCACCATCTTTGTCGTGACCCTGGTGATGGCCGATTTCTCCACCGTGCAGGTGATGAGCGGGGGGCAGAGCGCTTCGGTCGCACTGATGATGCGCAACCAGATGAGCCTGCTGCAATATCCGGCGGCCGCCGCCAACGCCATCGTGCTGCTGGTGCTGGTGCTCCTCATGGTCGCGGGCATGCTGCGCATCGTCGATATTCGCAAGGAGCTCTAGGATGGAACGCGAAAAGCGCAGCCCCGGCTTTTACCTGCTGGCGGGCTTTTTCGGCCTCTTTGTGCTGTTTCTCTACGGCCCTCTGTCGGCCGTGTTTATCCTCAGCTTCCAGGGGCCGCAGGGCGGGCTGACCTTTCCGCTCAATGGCGTGTCGCTGCGCTGGTTTCAGAACCTGTTCGAAACCCAGGCCGTGGGCGATTTTGGCGCCAGCTTCGGGCGCTCCTTTGCCCTCGGGCTGATGGTGATGGCGGGCACCGTGCTCGTCTCGCTGCTGGCGGGCCTGGCCTTTCGCCGCAGGTTTCTTGGCGCAACGCCCCTGTTTTACCTCACGGTTGCGAGCCTCGTCGTGCCCTCGATCATCGTTTCGCTCGGCATCGGCGTGTTGTTCCAGCAGATCGGCTGGCGCCCTAACTGGTTCAGCTCCGGCTTTGGCGCGCATCTGACCTGGACGCTGCCTTTTGGGGTGCTGATCATGTTTGCGGTGTTTAACCGCTTTTCCCCCAGCTACGAGGAAGCCGCGCGCGATCTGGGCGCCAGCAACTGGCAGACCTTTCGCCATGTCGTCTTGCCCATGATCGCGCCCAGCCTCATTGGCGTGGGGCTCTTTGGTTTTTCACTCAGCTATGACGAGTTTGCCAGGACGCTGATGACCTCGGGCAGCGCCAACACTTTGCCGCTCGAAATCTATGGCATGACCACCAATGTCACGACCCCGGTGCTCTATGCGCTGGGCACGGTCACGACGCTGTTCTCGTTCCTCGTGATCCTCGTGACCCTGAGCACTATCCTCTGGATCAACCGCCGGCGGGTGCGGGCATGAACCGCATCGCCGTCATCAATCCCAACACCACCGCCAGCATGACCGCGACCATTGCCGCGGCGGCCCGGCTGGTGGCGGCGCCCACGACCGAGATCGTGCCGCTCACCTCTTCCATGGGGCCGGTCTCCATCGAAGGCTATTACGACGAAGCCTTTGCCTTGCCTGGATTGCTGCGCGAGATCGGCCAGGCGGAGGGGGAGGGGGCCCGGGCCGCAGTGATCGCCTGTTTCGATGATACCGGGCTCGATGCCGCCCGAGCCATGGCCACCATTCCGGTGCTCGGCATTTGCGAAGCGGCGCTCGCCACCGCGGCCTTCCTCGCCAAGCGCTTCACGGTCGTGACCACCACCGAGCGCTCCCGCGTGCCCATCGAGGAGCTGGCGCAGCGCTATGGCATGTCTGGACGCGCCCGTATCCGCGCCGCCGACATTCCGGTCCTGGCGCTCGAGGATCCAGCCTCGGGGGCGCGCGAGCGGCTACGGGCGGAAATTGATCGTGCCATCAGCGAGGACAAGGCCGAGGCCATCGTGCTGGGCTGCGCCGGGATGGCCGACCTGGCGCGGGCGCTGCAGGAGGAACTCGGGCTGCCTGTGATCGATGGCGTCGGCGCCGCGGTCAAACAGGCCGAAGCGCTAATCGCGCTGGGTCTGCGCACCAGCAAACGCGGCAGCTATGCCCCGCCCCTGCCCAAGCCCTACAAGGGCGAACTCAGCGCTTTCGCGCCACGAGGATAGGGGAGCGAGCCGGTCAGTCCAGCTCCTGCACCCCACCGCCCGAAACGGTCAGCACCTGCCCGCTGATCCATGACGCCGCGGGCGAACACAGAAACAGCGCCGCATAGGCGATGTCATCGACTTCCCCGAGCCGCCGGATCGGGGTGTGCTGCAGCATGCTCTGTTCGATCTCGGGCGTCAGCACGCTCGCCAGGGCCGCGGTCCTTGTCGCGCCAGGCGCAATGGCGTTGATCCGCACGCCCATTGGCCCAAGATCAAAGGCGATATTGCGGGTCAAATGGTTGAGCGCAGCTTTGGAGGAGGCATAGGAGGCCATGCGCTGGTTGCGGTTTTCTCCGGCCATGGACGAAATATTGAGCACTGCGGCACCCCCTGCTGCCGCCAGATGCGGCGCGGCCAGCTGGGTGAGCCGGAACGCCGAAAACACGTTGAGTTCATAGGCCCGGTGGAAATCCTCCATCGGCATGTCAAAGGGCTGGGGGCCGCCGCCTCCGGCATTGTTAACGAGGATGGCGAGCTTGCCGAACTGGTCCAGTGCCGTGTGCACCAAGAGCTCGAGGTCATCGTCCCGGGTGACATCACAAGCCACCGCGACCGCCTTACCCCCTGTTGTGTTGATTTCGGCGGCAGCCGCTCGGGCCGCCTCGGGCTTGCGGTCGCTGACCACGATGGCGGCCCCCGCACCCGCGAAGAGGCGCGCAATGCCAAGCCCGATCCCGGCACCAGCGCCGGTCACCACCGCCACCTGCCCATCGAGGCGAAACTTGTCCGGGTCATACATGCTGTGCTCCCGTCGTTCTTTGCCAAACCCTAAGCCGTCGCGCCTTTCAGCTCTTGATTTCGGTCAGGCCCGGGCTGGTATTGACGGGGCGCGTGCTGTCCGGTGGACCCGTGACGTGGTGGGCCGATCTGACAGCCTGGGTTCCCGCTCCCCCGGCGAATTCGGCATCACGGCAGATACTGGATCTGCAGACCCCGGTGCAGCGTCGAGGGGGCCACCTGCGCGCGCACCTTGAACACCTCGACGATCAGCGCCTCGGTCAAGACTGCATGTGGCGTGCCCGCGGCGACGAGCCGCCCTTCGCGCATCACTGCGACGCGGTCGCAGAACATGGCGGCGAGGTTGAGGTCGTGCAGCGCCACGATCGTGGTCAGCGGCAGCCCGGCCACGAGGCGCAGGATATCGAGCTGGTGCTGGATATCGAGGTGGTTGGTGGGCTCATCGAGGATCAGGTGGGTGGGCTCCTGCGCCAGCGCCCGCGCCAGCTGCACGCGCTGCCGCTCGCCGCCCGAAAGCGTATGCCAGGGCTGGTGGCGCCGGTCGGCCAGCTCCACCCGCTGCAGGGATTGTTCGACAACGGCATCGTCCGCTTGCGTCCAGGGCGACAGGGCCGAGCGATGCGGCGTGCGCCCCAGCCGCACCACATCGAGCACCGTCACTTTGGCTTCGGTCGTGGCATGTTGCTCGACCACGGCCACGCGCTGGGCCAGCTGGCGCCGGCCGAAGCGGCCAAGCGGGGCGGCATCGAGCGTGACCTCGCCGACGGCGGGCGCGCGCAGACCCGCGAGGAGCCGGATCAGCGACGACTTGCCCGAGCCATTAGGTCCGAGCAGGCCCAGCGTCATGCCGGGCTTGGCCTCGAGGGTCACGCCATCGACGATGATCTTGCTGCCGGCCTTCCAGCTGACGCGGTGGGCGGCAATGCTCATTGCGCACCCCGCCCGCGATACAGGACGACGGCAAAAAACGGCACCCCGACCAGCGCGGTGACCACCCCGATCGGCAGCACCTGCTGGGGCAGGATGATGCGCGAAACGATATCGGCCAGCACCATGAACACCGCTCCCACCACCACGCAGGCCGGCAGCAGCCGCAAATGGTGGGGGCCCACGATGAAGCGGGCGGCATGGGGGATCACGAGGCCCACAAAACCGATCGAGCCCACCATTGACACCATGGTCGCGGCCATAAGGGCGGTGAGCGCAAACAGCACCACCCGCACCTGCGCCACGGGCACGCCGAGCGAACGGGCCGCGTCATCCCCGAAGGTGAAGGCATCGAGCGCTCGGGCATAGCGCAGGCAGACGATGAGCCCCGCGCCAACCACGCTCGCGGCAAGGCCCACATCGCTCCAGCGCACGCCGGCAAAACTGCCCAGCAGCCAGAACATGACGCTGCGCGCCTGTTCGGCATCGGCCGAAGTGCTGACGACATAGGAGGTCAGCGCATTGAACAATTGCGAGGCGGAGACCCCGGCCAGGATGGTGCGCTCGGCGCTACCCGCCGCGCCTCGCGCGAGGAGAATGACAAAAGCGAAGGCCGCCAGCGCTCCGGCAAAGGCGCCAATGGGAATGGCGGCGCTACCAGCGCCCATGCCGAGCACGATGACGCAAACCGCCCCGGTCGAAGCGCCCGCCGAAACGCCCAGCACATAGGGTTCCGCCAGCGGATTGCGCAGCAGCGATTGCAGGATCGCGCCACACAGCGCCAGCCCCGCCCCGCAGGCGGCCGCCACCAGCGAGCGGCTGAGCCGATAATCCCAGATCACGCTTTCCTGGATGCGGCTGATCTCGAACTGCGTCCAGCCCAGGCGATTGGTGATGGCCTGGAGCGTGGTGTGGAGCGAAATGGGCATTTCGCCAATGCCCACCCCGAGCGCCACGGCAAGGGGCAGCAGCAAGGCTACCCCGCCGATCACCGATCCCCCCAGCCGCGCGCGGCGCCGCTGGGTCATCGCCATGCTCATTGCAGCAAGCCCTGGCTCTGCAGTGCCTCCGCCAGAGTTTCGAGCCCGCCAATGGTGCGCAGGGTCGGGTTCATCGCCTGCGCGTCAAGCAGCACCAGATGGCCCGCCTGCACGGCGCTGAGCTGGCTGACCATGGGGTCGGTTTGGAGAAACTCCATTTTGACGGCGGGGTCATCGGCCGGCCGATTGCGCCGGTCCATCGTGCCCACGACGATGACGGTGGGGTCGGCCGCGGCAATGGCTTCCCAGCTCACCAGCGGCCAATCTTCTTCGCTGTCGACGATGTTGCGGGCGCCCAGCACCTCCATCATATAGGCCGAAGCGCCATTGCGGCCCGCCACCCAGGCATCCCCGGCGATTTCAGGGCTCGAAAACCAGAACACCATGGAAAGCCCCGCCGCACGCTTCCCCAGTTGCGCGCGCACGGCCGCTTCGCGGCTGCGCAGCTCGCTCACGAGTTCGGCCCCCCGCTCATTGACGTCAAAGATCGCCGCCAATTCGCTGATCTCCTGGTAGAGCAGTTCGCTGGTCCAGGGTTCGAGGCGCACGCCATCGCCATTGCTGGCATCCTTCATGGCGCAGGTGGTCGGCGAGATATAGCTCGGGATCCCGAGATCAGCATATTGCTCGCGGTTACCCGCTTCATCGCGCATCCCGAACTGGGCGGCAATGAAATCGGGCTCGGTGCCAAGGATTGCTTCATAGCTCGCGGTGCTGTCGGCCAGGCGCGGCACTTTTGCGTTGTCGGCGGCAACCTCTTCGAGCACCGGCGAAACCCAGGTGGCGGTGCCCACCATGCGATCGGCCAGACCGAGCAGCAGCAGGATTTCCGAGCTGTTCTGCCCGATGCCGACGGCCCGCTGCGGTGCCTCGGTAAAGGTGAGTTCGACCCCGCAATTTTCGAGCTGCAGGGGGTATTGGGTTGCGTGTTGGGCCAAGGCCGTGCTGGCCGTGGCAACAAAAATGCCGCTGGCCAGAAGGGAGAATAGACGCATCGAAACCTCTCGTGATGCTGTTCAAGCCAAACGATCAGCCAGACACGAGGGGAAAAATGAGGTCATGCTCCCGCTACCCCGAAGAGGGCGCAACGGCAACGATCGGACGAACATGAAGCCGGTCCGCACCCCACCGAAACACCTCGTTCGGTTTGCTGGTCGTTGTCCCGGCAGGTCTCCTGGCTCGCGGCTCTGGCGCTCCTCGTCCCCTTCCCGGTCGCATGACCAGTGGCTTGGACGGTGAACTTGCCGCTTACAGTTGCGAGGGCAGCTTCGGTTTTGACCCCTGATGGGTAATCCGCACCGTATTCCCTTTTCATCCGCGCTCGATGGCGGAACCGTGACCCTGCCGTCTTAGCGGCGCGTCGAAGCCTGGGCAAGGGGGAAGTGGCGGAGGAGTGTCGCAGTCAATTGCTCGCCAGCCGCGCCACCGAGCTGCGCACCACGAGTTCCGCGCGCAACAGGATATTGGTGGATTTGGGCTGCTCGTCGGCCAATAGCGTCAGCAGCAATTCCATCGCCGCTTCCCCGATCCGGTGCCGGGGCTGCTTCATCGTCGTCAGCGACGGGCTGACAAAGCTGGCAAAGGAAATATCGTCGAACCCCATCACCGAAAACTGCCGCGGCAGTTCATAGCGGCGCGTGTTGAGCGCGATGATGACCCCGAGGGCCGTTGCATCATTGACGCAGAAAAACGCGCTGGGCAGCGCATCGCGCACAAACATCAGCTCGGCGGCGGCGCGTCCGCTTTCCGTCGTGCCATCGCCATCGAGGATCAGCCGCGGATCGATGCGGATGCCGGCCCCTTCAAGGGCCGCGCGATAGCCCGCTTCGCGCAAGCGGTTAATCTCCCGGCTGCTGGAATGGCCGATAAAGGCGATGCGCCGGTGCCCCTGCGAAATCAGGTGCTCGGTGGCGACGCGGGCGCCCTCGACATTGTCGACCCCGACAAAGGGAATGCTTTGCCCCGTCACCGGCTCGTTGACGGCGACGGTCGGGGGCAGGCGGGTTTCGCCGCGATCCTGCCCGAAGCCGAACGGCAGGTGGCCGGTAAAGAGGATCAATCCATCCGCCTGGTTGGAGCTGATGAACCGGAGATAATCGGTTTCCCGGCTCGGATCGTTCTGGGTATTGCCGATCAGGACCCCATAGCCGCGCTTGCTGGCTTCGGTTTCGAGACCCACGAGGATGTTGGAGAAATTGGGGTCGCCCACATCGGGGGCCAGGATCAGGATCATGTTGGAGCGCCGCATGCGCAGCGAGCGCGCCAGGGCGTTGGTGGTGTAGCCGGTGCGGGCAACGGCTTCGGCGACCTTGCGGCGGGTGGCGTCGGCGACCTTGGTAGGCTCGTTGATGGCGCGGCTGACGGTGGCGATCGACACCCCGGCCATGGCCGCAACATCTTCAATGGTCGCCAGCTTTTGCTGCTGCACTCGGCCCCGCTCCGCCCCCCGCGCCGCTCAGTTGCGCTGCAACCGGCTTACGCCCAGACAAGTGTCATTTGCGCGATCAAACAGCGCGCCTGTGCCCCTTAGCAGAGGCCGATCCAGGCGGCACGCTCTACCACTCCCCCATAGCAGTTATGCACCTGTGTAAACCTTTACATCAATCCTGAAAACCTTTACACCGGCACTCAAGCAGAGAGCCGCACAGCAAGTGCGCCATGCTTGGGGGAGGGCGGCAGCATGATCGATGCGCAAGACGCAAATGCGTCCCCGATCTTGTCGGCCCATCGCATTTCCAAGTCCTTTGGCGATATTCCGGTGCTGTTCAGCATCGATTTCGACATCAGGCCCGGCGAGGTTCACGCCATTATCGGCGAGAATGGCGCGGGCAAGTCGACGCTGATCAAGATTCTTTCGGGCATCGAGCAGCCGACCTCGGGCACCATCACCTATCAGGGGCAGACGGTGGTCTTGCCGCCCGACGGGCAGGCGGCGGCCATGGGCATCGTGGTGATCCACCAGGAATTACTGCTGGCCGAACATCTGAGCGTCGCCGACTCCATTTTCCTCGGGCGCGAATTGCGCCGTGGCCCCTTTTTGCAGCTCAAGCAGATGCGCGAGCAGACCCGGGCCATCCTCGAGACGCTCCATGTCCATATCGACCCCGATGCGCGCATCAATACGCTCTCGGTCGCCGACAAGCAGATGGTGGAAATCGCCAAGGCGATCAGCCGCGATGCGCGCGTCATCATCATGGACGAGCCGACCGCCGTGCTGTCGGTCGGCGAAACCCAGACCTTCTTCGAGCAGATCCGCCGCCTGACCGCCAAGGGTGTCGCGGTGATCTTCATTTCCCACAAGCTCGAGGAAATCATGGAGCTCGCCGACCGGGTGACGGTGCTACGCGACGGGCAGCTGATCGCGACGGTCGGCACCGAAAACCTGACGCCCGATTCCATTGCCCAGATGATGGTGGGGCGCGAACTCTCCAATCTTTATCCGCCCAAGCACGAGCCCGATGTGGATGGCGAAGTCGTGCTTTCCGTACGCGATCTCGCCGCGCCCGGGGTCTCGGGCATCTCCTTCGAGCTGCGGCGCGGGGAAATCCTCGGCTTTGCCGGGCTGATCGGCTCGGGCCGCACCGCGGTGGCCGAAGCCATTGTCGGGCTCACGCGCAAAACTGCCGGGGCTCTGGAGGTGCATGGCGCTCCCGCCGATTTCCCGGATCTCTCGAGTTCGCTCGATGCCGGGCTGGCCTATATGACCAAGGACCGCAAGGGGCGGGGGCTGCTGCTCAATGCCGGCCTGCAGCCCAATCTCACCTTGCTGACGCTGAAAAAGCACCTGCGCCATGGCTTTCTTGACGGGCGCAGCGAAGCGCAGGCGCTCGAGCGTGCGGTGCGGCGCTTTGATGTGCGCGCGCGCGATCCGTCGGTGCCGGTGGGCAAGCTGTCGGGCGGCAATCAGCAAAAGCTGATGCTGGGCAAGACCATGGAAAGCGAGCCCGACATCATCATCATGGATGAGCCCACGCGCGGCATCGATGTGGGCACCAAGCAGCAGATTTATCACATCATCGCGGCGCTGGCCGCCGAGGGCAAGGCGATCATCGTCATCTCCTCGGAAATGCAGGAAGTTATCGGCCTTTCACACCGTGTCGTCGTCATGCGCAACGGGCGCATGGCCGGGGTGCTGGAAGGCGCTGAGATCACCGAGGCCGAGATCATGCGTTACGCGGCCGGCATCAAGCTGGGGGTGGAAAATGAGCGTGTCAGTGCCTGAAACCGCAAGCAAGCCGGCCAAGAGCTTCAAGATCGATCTCAAGATCCTGGGGCCGCTGCTGGCGCTGATCCTGCTGATCATTCTCGGCTACAGCCTCAACCCGCTGTTTTTGGGCGAGGGCAATGTCACCAATCTGCTGACGCGCTCGGCCTTTATCGGCATCATCGCGGTGGGCGCGACCTTTGTGATCACGGCCGGCGGCATCGATCTGTCGGTCGGCTCCATGGCCGCCTTCATTGCCGGCATGATGATCATCATCATGAACTCGGCCGTCGACAGCATGGGCGCTTCGATCTGGACCGTGCTGCTGGGCGTGGGCTGTTCGCTGATCCTAGGCTTGGGCGCCGGCTTCATCAACGGCTTTTTAACCACCAAGGCCAAGATCGAAGCCTTCATCGTCACCCTGGGCACGATGGGCATCTACCGCTCGCTGGTGACCTATTTCGCCGATGGCGGCACGCTCTCGCTCAACAGCGGCGCGCGCGAAATCTACCGGCCGGTCTATTACGATAGCTTCCTGCGCATTCCCTATCCAGTCTGGGTGTTCATTATCGTCGCCGTCGTCGGCTGGATCCTGATGAACCGCACCGCCTTTGGCCGCTATTGCATGGCCATCGGCTCCAACGAGCAGGTGGCGCGCTATTCCGCCATCAAGGTCGATCGCGTCCGCACCTGGACCTATGTGCTGCAGGGCCTTTGCGTATCGCTCGCCACCATCATCTATGTGCCACGCCTCGGCTCGGCCTCCTCGGCCACGGGCGTTCTGTGGGAGCTCGAAGCCATCGCGGCCGTGATCATCGGCGGCACCATGCTCAAGGGCGGTTACGGACGGATTGGAGGCACGGTGATCGGCGCGCTGATCCTCACCGCCATCGGCAATATCCTCAACCTCACCGATATCATCTCCAACTACCTCAATGGGGCCGTGCAGGGGGTGATCATCGTCGCCGCCGTCTACCTGCAGCGCGGCAGCTTCAAGCGCGCCATCCGCAAAAAGGCCGAATAGCGAAATTTCCCGGCCCAAGTGGGCGGGGCAAAACCGGCGCACAACGCGCCACACAAGGGAGGACTACCCATGTCTATCAAGGCATTGACCCTGGCTCTGGCCGCGACCACGGCCCTCGCGGCCCCGGCGCTCGCCCAAGACCAGGTCAAGATCGGCGTTTCCATTCCGGCGGCCACCCATGGCTGGACCGGGGGGCTCAACTACCACGCCAACGAAGCCGAAAAGCGCCTCGAAGCGCTGTATCCCAATCTCGACATTACCATCGTGACCGCCGACAGCCCTGCCGACCAGGCCGGCGATATTGAGGACATGACCTCGGTGCAGCAGATCGACGCCCTGGTCGTGCTGCCCTTCGAGTCCGACCCGTTGGTTGAGCCGGTGCGCCAGGCCAAGGAAGCGGGTGCCTTCATCACCGTGGTCGACCGTGGCCTGCCCGACGAAACCATCCAGGACGTTTATGTCGCCGGCAACAACACCGAGCTGGGCGCCACTTCGGCCGAATATTTCAAGACCCGGCTGGGCGAGGGCGACAACATCGTCATCCTGCGCGGCATCCCGACCGTGATCGATACCGAGCGCTTCGACGCCTTCATGGCCGGCATCGAAGGCTCGGGCATCACTGTGCTCGACAACGAGTTTGCCAACTGGAACCGCGATGACGGCTTTGAAGTGATGCAGGACTTCCTGTCGCGCTTCCCCGATATCGATGGCGTCTGGGCGCAGGACGACGACATTGCCATGGGCGTGGTGGAAGCCGTGCGCCAGGCGGGCCGGGAGGGCGATATGTTCATCGTCGGCGGCGCCGGGATGAAGGACGTGATCAAGGGCATCATGGATGGGGACGAGTTGATCCCGGTCGATGTGCTTTATCCACCCGCCATGATCGCCACCGCCATGGACGTGACCGTCGCCAATTTCATGTCCAACGCACCGGTGCAGGGGCAATATATCCTGAGCGCGCCGCTCGTGACCCAGGACAATGCCGAGCAGTTCTACTTCCCCGACAGCCCGTTCTGATTTTCCGAAGCAGTCTCAAGATTGTGGGGCGCTTCAGAGGCGCCCCATTTTGCTGAATCAAGCGCGGCTTAGCGGCCGGCAGCTTCTCTGGTCAAGCTTCGCCGATGTCAGAGACAATCTGCCCCGGGGCAGCGAGATCGATCGGTTGGGGGCCCAGAAGGGCAACGAGGCTGCCTTCCAGCCTCGACAGTTCATCGGCGCCGATCTGGCTTGCCCATCTTGCGCGCAGTTCTTCAAAGATCGCCTCGCCTTCACGCATCACGCCGTATCCCGCTGGGGTGACTTGCACGAATTTGCGCCGCGCGTCCGCAGAATCGTCGGCCCGGGTGAGATAGCCGCGCTCCTCCAGCAGGGCAATGGTCTTTGCCGCTGCCTGCTTGCTCACCCCTAGTCGGCGCCCCAGATCTGAAGCGTTGGAAGCGCCAGCCGCAATGGCGCGCATGGCAAAGTCATGGGCCGGACGCACATCCTCGTAGCCGCGTCGCGCCAGTTCCGCAGTGGCCGCATCGGCCAGGAAGCGAAAGCCGCCAAGAAGCAGAAGTGCAAGATCAGCGCCGGTCCGTGCCATAGCCGGAACCTACAATTGCGCGCCGGCAATGACAACCAGGTTGCCGAACCCTAGACAACGACAACTAGGTTGTCTATGTTGGTGAAGAAAGACAACAAGGTTGTCTAGCAGAGGTCGACATGGACTTTTCTCCCGTGAGCTCAACCAATGCCGCATTCAGCCACCAACTGGTGAGATTTGACGGCACCGACATCCATTATGTTTCAGCAGGTACCGCGGGATCGCCAATCCTGCTGGTTCACGGTTTTCCGGAAACCTGGTGGGCGTTCCACAAGCTCTTGCCTCTCCTCGCCGAGCATCATCGGGTCTTTGCAGTCGACCTGCGCGGTTTTGGCGGCTCCCGCGGGGCGATGCAGGATTACGACAGCAGAGCGGTGGCCGAGGATCTACACCGGTTGGTGGCTCACCTCGATGTTGGCCCCGTGCCTCTGAGCGGGCAAGACATTGCTGGCGGCGGCGTTTTCCGGCTTGCTGCGACCTATCCCGAGCAAGTCGCGAGTTTCACCGGCATTGAAATGGGCTTGGCTGGATTTGGCCTTGAGGCGCTTGCCGATGTTACCCTTCACCCCGGCTCCTGGCATATCGGCGTGCTGGCCGCTCCGCAAATTCCCCAACTGTTGCTGGCTGGGCGCGAAGAGGCATTCCTCCGGTTCATGTTCAGCTCGATGTCCGCTACCGCCGAGGCCGTGTCGGACGCCGACCTTGCCGAATTCGCCAAAAGCTATTCCCGTCCGGGCGCCTGGGAAGGTGCCGCCAAACTGTACCGATCCATGCTGCGCGAAGGGGCAGATATTCGCGCCATTGCCCAAGATAAGGCTTTGACAATGCCCGTGCTCGCGGTGGGCGCGGGTGGTGGCGAGTTCACGGCCACGACCATGGCCAAGGTCAGTGCGGGCACCGTGCGATCAGTTCTTCTCGATGGAGTAGGGCACTACCCGGCTCTTGAAGCGCCGGAGCGGTTGGCCCAGGCGATGCTGGCCTTTGTTGCCGAAGTTGATGCCAGCAGGAGGGATATTGCCAGCGCTCATTCGTGATGCTGCTTTCAGCAGCAGCTCGAAAGGCCCTGACTGAACACAGGCAAGGACAGTCACGGGCTAACATGTTACGAGGAAGAGAGCATCCTCCCGCCGCCCGGACCTTCCAAAGTGAATCTCACCGCCAGCTCGTCAGTGACCCATCTCGCCGGCAAGACCACGCTGCCCATCATCATTGCGGTAAGTGTTTGCCACCTCATCAACGATGTCATGCAGTCCATGCTGTCGGCGATCTATCCATTGCTCAAGGTCAACTATCAGCTCGACTACATCCAGATCGGGTTGCTGACGCTGACCTTTCAATGCGTAGCGTCGCTGCTGCAGCCGGCAATCGGCATGTATACCGACAAACGCCCGTTGCCCTATTCCCTGCCCGTCGGGATGGCGGCGAGCCTATTGGGTCTGATCATCCTCGGCATGGCACAGACATACTGGTTGTTGCTGATCGGTGCCGCATTCGTGGGACTAGGCTCGGCGATCTTTCATCCTGAATCCAGCCGCGTCGCCCGCCTGGCTTCGGGCGGCCGGCATGGTTTGGCCCAATCGATGTTCCAGGTTGGTGGCAATGCCGGCTCGGCCATCGGGCCATTGCTGGCCGCTTTCATCGTGCTGCCGCGCGGGCAGTGGAGCATCAGCCTGTTCGCTGCCGGCGCCCTGGTGGGCATATTCATCTTGTGGCGGGTGGGCAATTGGTATGCCGAGCACCAGCGCAGCAATGCTGGCAAGGCGCCCGCCAGCAAGTCGTTGATGTTCGATCACCGCACCACCATGATTGCGCTGACCGTGCTGACGGTTCTGACCCTGACCAAGAATGCCTACACCGCCAGCCTATCGAGCTATTACACCTTCTTTCTCATCGACAAATTCCAGGTCGGGGTGCAGGACGCGCAGTTGCTGCTGTTCGTTTATCTAGGTGCTTCGGCTGTCGGCGTATTCCTCGGCGGACCGATCGGGGACCGGTTCGGGGCCAAGTTCGTAATCTGGTTTTCAATCCTGGGGGTGCTGCCGTTCACGCTTGCACTGCCCTATGCCGACATGACCTGGACCGTGATCCTCACCATCATCATCGGGCTGGTGTTTTCCTCGGCCTTTTCCGCCATTGTGGTCTTTGCGCAGGAGTTGATGCCGGGCCGCGTTGGGTTGATCGCGGGCATCTTTTTTGGCTTCGCGTTCGGCGCTGGCGGGATCGCTGCGGCGGCACTGGGTGCCGTCGCCGATTTCACCAGCATCCAGCACGTCTTCTGGCTCTGCTCCTTCCTGCCACTCGCCGGCTTGCTGACGGTGTTCCTGCCCGATATGGGCAAGGTCAGGTAGCTGGCGGGGGCGCCAGGTGGACAGGTTTGGGCCGGAGCTTCAGGAAGGCGAATGGCCGAAATCAAATCTGTCGTCCACCGGGATGCCGACCCTAGCTCTCAGCCCTGCGGGTTACTTGGCCCGCCAGATACGTATTGGCTGGACGTCGGGATGGGCAGTCGGCCAATTTCGGGCAAACTGGTCAGTTCCCAGGTCACGTCGCCCGCCCGGACCACTCGCGCTCATTCATTCTTGCGCCTCTTGGATCATGTCCGCGAGCAAAGAATAAATGAGGTCGGTATTGCCAAAGATCTCCTGCGGATTAATCAGGTCGTGCGGCAGGTGGTTGGAGAACTCCAGCCGTTCGGTTGAGACGTCCGGGTTCCGCGCGCGCCACAGATTGACCAATTGGTCGGTCAACTGGTTGTTGACGGCAACATCGGCCTCGTTGAGCACAACCGAGATGCGCGCGACTGCGGGTGGCTCCCGCGCGGCATCATGCATCACCGCCTCGCCCAGCCGCATCACCTGGGCCAAGGTGTGGGTCGATGGACGAGGGAACACATAGTCGGTCTGTGGGGCGGTCACCGGCGCCAGCGGATTGATCCAGAACATCATGTTGGGCAACAACAGGAGCAGGTTGGTCGCCGCCGTGTTGGCCCAGGGCGGCACGATATAGGGGCCAAGAAAGGGCGATACCGGGACGGCCAGGCGAATGTCGGATCGGTGCTGTGCCGCCCAGGTGACGATCGTACCTCCGGCGGATAGACCGACAACCACCACGTTATCACCCAGCCCCTGCGCCAGATCGGTTGAGCTATTAGCCAGATCCACCAGGTGCTCGGCGGTGAGAGCGGCCAGGGAAACGGTGTCGGGATCGGCCTCGCCATGGCCGAACATGCGGGGCAGATACACATTGTAGCCCAATGCAAAGACCGAGCGCGCCAGCGCCTCGCCCTGGGCGGGGCAACTGGTAAGGCCATGGAAAAAGACCACGGCAATGGTGGTCTTGCGGCCATGGGTGAGGAGTTGGGAGGAGCAGCGCTTATGAAGCGCCAGTTCGCCTTCCGCCCCCCGCACCGCGTAAAAGGCCGCGAATGCCTCTTCATAGCTTTGCGCCGGCGCGGTGGCTGATGGCCTTGCGCTTAATCCCTGCACCGGCACAGGGGTGAGGGAGAGAATGACAAAGGAGCCGGTCAGGCCGACAGCAAGGATCAGGGCGCCGACCCGGGCTGCCCGACGAAGATTCCGGGAAAGCGTCCTGACAGACCGGGACGGGCGATTTCGCGCCGCGTCGTGCGGCCTGATGAAGGCAATCAGCGCCCAGGCCAAAATCCCGCCCGCCAGCCCCAGCGCCATCGCGGCGGCAAAGCCCGTGGTCATCAGGCCAAGGCCCGCAACCCAAACCACCCATTGGATGCCGCCAGTGGCCGGAGTGTCGGAGACCACCATTTCGTTGAGGCCGAGAACGACCGGATAGGACAGCGTTGCCGCCAGTATCCCCGCTGCAGCGCCGGCTAGCGGGGAAACCCTGGGCCAGTTGGGCATCAATAGCCACCAAACCAACCAGCCGCATAGGAACACCCCGGCAAACAGCACCGGCCAGGGCACGCTCCCCGCACTGTTGGGAACGGCTCCCCCCATGTTGAGCCCGAGCAAGGGCGCCAGCCCTAAGGCTAAAAGGGCGAAAAGCAGTCCGGCGGCAAGGGTCCAGGGGAGGTACCAAGCGGCGCGGCGTTGAGGAGCGTCTGTTGGCATCAATAGGCTCCCCACCCGATGCAGGCAGGCAAGGCGGGGCCCATACTGAACAGTGCTGCCATGGTGCCCACGCCCAAGCTCATTTGCTATCGACCGCGATCATGTCGAGCAGGATTGGGTAGACAATGCTCACCGCGCCATGCGGTTCGCGCGGGTCGATCACATCATGGGGCAATCCGTCCGCCTGGGGCAGGAGTCGCAGGTCGACTGTTCGTCCATCCTCGCGCCACTGCGCCACCAACTGCCGGGCCAGTGCGTTATTGACCGAGTGATCTGCCTCGTTGAGGAGAACACCGATGCCCTGCGCAGCGGGGGCTTCCCACGCCGCCTGGGCCGCAGTGATCCGCCCGAGGCGCATCAATTCGGCCACGGCGCGGGTAGCAAAGCGTGGATAAACATAGGGCATGCCGGGGGAGCTATAGGGCGTTTCGGGGTTCCACCAGAGCATCATATTGGGCAAAAGGAGGAGCAGGTTCGTTGCGGCCTGCGTTGCCCAAGGTGGCAAGAAGGCCGGCCCAAGAAAGGGCGCTACCGAAGTCGCACCCGCCAGGGTGCTGTCGTTCTGTGTCTCGAAGGTGGTGATCGTTCCCCCCGCCGAAAGGCCGGTGATGATCACCTCGTCGCCCAGGCCCTGCGCGAGAGCAATGGCAAACTCGGCTGTATCGACGAAGTCTTCGGCGGTGACACTGGCCAATGCCAGGGTGAGCGGATCGGCTTCGCCATGTCCCGGCAGGCGGGGTACGAGGACGTTATAGCCAAGGCCGAAGAGCCGGGAAGCCAGTTCGTCGCCTTGGGCCGGGCAACTGGTCAAGCCGTGGAAATAGATCACGACCCCCGCGACCTTGTCCCCATGCGTTTGCAACTGCGAGCGGCATTCCGGCCGTAGCGGCAGAGTGGCTTCCTGCGCCTGGATGACGGCAAAGCCGGCCAGGGCTTGCGCATAGCTTTCAGCCGGGCGAGGGGGCGTGCTTGCGGCGAGCTGAGGGGTGGGCAGGACGGTAAGCCCGACAAACACGGCGACCAGTGTGACCACTGCGAAGGCGGCGCAGAAGACCAGGCCTCGAAACATCCGCCGCAACAGGCCCACTTCCCGCTTCGTTCCGCGCGCCGACGGCGCGAGGTCAACGGCGAAGCGGCGCTGCAGGAGGGCGATCAGCATGCCTGTCAGTGCCAGCGCGATAGTAGAAGCGAAACCAGTGGTGACCAAGCCCAACGCGGACTGAACCAGAACATAGCCGAGTTGGCGCAGCAGGGACGCAAGGTCTGCGGCCACGCGCGCGTCCAAATGGAGGAACTCGGCCAGCAACAGCACGGCAGGATAGGAGAAGCAGGCCACCAGCACGCCCGCGACAGCGCCCCTGACCAAGCTGACCTGCCCCGGCCGAATAACAAGCAGCCACCAGACTACGGAGCCACAAAGGAAGACACCGAGGAGAATATTGGCGACGGTGATTTCGCCGCTATTGCCCAAGGCTGCCGGGTTAATCCGCAACTGGGCGGAGGCGCTCGCGAGCAAGGCGGTTACAGCAAAGGCGAGGCCAGCAAGGAGGCTCCAGAGCCAGCGCTGTGCCGCCAAAGGGCGGGCAGAATTCCTTTCCACGCCCGTGCTCATGGCTTGCCTGCCGGATAGGAGGCCATGCGTTCCTTGAGCTCGGCAATGCTGGCATCGTTCCAGCCGCGCGGGTCGACGAGGGCGCGCCAGGCATCGATGTAATCATCAATGGCGTAGTTGTGGCCATAGCCGATCGGGGAGGTCTGGGCGAGAGCCATATCCATGCCCAGTTGCAGCCAGGTGACCAGGGGATACCAGGTCAGGGCCGAGGACACCCCCGGGCCGCGCTGGCCGATCATCCAGGCCGGTTCGGTGCGATAGCTCGACCATTCGAAAAAGACGATGGGGTCGCTTGGATATTGCAGAAAGGCGATCCGCAGCGGTCCCCAAGGGGTGCCAGGGTCAGCCAATTCTGCGCCGCGATTGGCAAAGCGGACCGTCGATGCATTGCCAAAGCGGGGCCGCCATTCGGGGGAGCCGGGATCGCGATTGGCGGTGGCATAGCCCCAGATGGAACTGGTGAAAGGCGGGCCTGCCCAAAGTGCACCATTATAGGGGTCGGCAAACAGGTCAAGGATCTGCGCCGAGGCCTGGGAGCTATTGGCCCCAAGGCTGAGGCCGTTGAGATAAAGCCTTGGCCGAGTATCGCGGGGTAGCTTGGTCCAGTATTGATAAACGATGGAAAACAGGGCCTGGGCCGCCTCTGTGCCGTATTCAGGTTGAACCACCAGGGAAAGCGGGCTGGTGAGATAGGAATATTGCAGCGCAACGCTGGCGACGTCCCCCGCCATCAGATATTCCAGGCTATCAATGCTGGGCGGATCCACCCAGCCCGTGCCGACCGGCATGATGACAACGAGCACGGACCGGTCGAACGCACCCACTCGAAGCATTTCCTCCAATGCGAGGCGGGCGCGCTCTTCAAGGGTCGCAGCCGAGCGCAGGCCGACATAGACACGCAGTGGCTGTTCGGCAGGCCGCCCGATCATGGCGGCGATAGCAGACTGGCTGGGGCCCGACTGCACATAAACCCGGCCATCCCGCCCGATCGTGTTCCAGGCCACGAGCGAAGCGGCGCTGCCTGACTGGAGCGGATTGGTGGGTGGCTCGCCAAACTGGCCCGCGACCTGGTCAAGCTGCTCAAAAAAGCGGTCCGCCGAAGTGAGGGCAAAGCGCAGCAGCACGCCATTGAACAGCACAGCGGTGACCACGCCTACAAAAGTGATACCCAAGAGGAGCGCCACCCGACGTGGCACATAGCGCTTCATCCGCCGCGCCACGGCCTGGACACTGTGGACAAGGAGGGTGCCCAGGGTAACCAGCACAACGGCGGGCAGCAGCGCTACCAGCACCACCTGGAGCGGGTGGCCGCGATGCACGGGTGGCTCGCCCATGGCTGCGCGGACCGAGTTTTGCCAGGGCACGATCTGCACCAGGCTGTAAAGGACCAATGCGGCGCAAAGCACGGCGACAAGGAAGCTGACAAGGCGCGTATAGGCGCCAAAAGGGCGGCCGAGCTCGATATAGTCCCACAGCCACTGCAGCGTCGCGCCAATGGCATAGCCGAAGGCAAAGGTGGTGCCCGAAAGCAGGCCTTGAATTGGGGGTGTTCTGGGCAGCAGCGAAGGGGTTAGCGACAAGCAGAACAGGATCACCCCAACCACAAGACCTGCTCGGGACAGATTGCGATCGATCAGGGGCAGCAGCGAGGTCGCCCGCAGGGCTTTTTCCATGGCGTCATCCCTCCACTTGCGACCCCGCTCATGGTTCCTGATGGATGGTTCCTTGCCGTCCAGATGTGATTGGCCAGCTGCGGCCGGTCAATGAATGGCTTCAAAGCGGGTGAACAGGGGAGTGTTTGTGTCCGGCAGAATTGCTCGACCGTGGATAGAAATTTTAGCGTAATTGCTTCGCCTGAAGCTAAGCAATCGGAAGCTCAAGCCGATGTGCGCCGCAGGTAGCCGCAGAATGGGGGCCGGTCGCTGGCCCGAGTGGCAGCTTCAGCCGCACTGGTAGCGCTGGTTGGATGACAATACCCTTACGCCCAACTGGAGAGATTTTCAGAAATCTTTCAAGCACTTAGTGGAACGATCGGGCTGTGCAAGGGTTGGGTTGTGCAAACAAGAGAACCACAATGAACCAGCTCCTCACTTTCATGACCGCTGCCACTCTGGCGACCACCGCCTTTGCTGGCGTCGCTTCGGCGCAGAGCCCGACATCAACAGCCACCACCACAGCCACAGCTGCAACGGATCTCACCATCCGCTCCGGTCCGGGGCCACAATATGCGTCAGTGGGCTTCATTGCCGCTGGGGAGAGCGCGACCGTGGGTGGTTGTCTGCAGGGCAGCAAGTGGTGCCAGGTCAGCTATGATGGTGCCACCGGCTGGTCCTATTCGGATTATCTTACGGCCGATCTTTCGGGCGAAGCTGTGGTGCTGACGGAGCGTTACTCCGATGTGGGCCTTGCGACCGTCACCTATGAGGATGAAGGTGCTGCTCCCGGCGGCGCGGCAGCTGGTGCAACCAGCGGTGCTATCGTTGGCGCCCTTATCGGCGGCCCTATCGGCGCGGCCATTGGTGGTGTTGTCGGTGCGGCAAGCGGCGCCACCGCCGGTGCAGTGATCGATCCGCCGGAAGTCGCTCGCACCTACATCACCTCCAACCCCCAGGAGTCAGTTTATCTGGATGGGGAGGTCGTGATCGGCGCCGGTGTTCCTGAGACGGTGACCCTGCAGGCTATCCCTGAATACACGGAATACCAGTACGTCTACATCAACGGCCAGCCCGTTCTGGTTGACCCCGCCACCCGGCAGATCGTCTACGTCGTTCGCTGATCACGCGCCGGCTGGTTCAGATAACCAGCCGGCTTCCTCTCGACTGCGCTGCCTCTCTTTTCACCTTTGGCGGTGTGCTGAACTGCTCGGGGCCGTCCCTGACTGCGGGTAAGGCGGCTCAGGCGCTGCAACCTGTGCGGGTTGAAAACCCAGGGGCCGCGCGGTTCCTGGTCCCGCGAATTTCAGATGCGGCAGGCGAGACCATGCGGGTTTCGCGGCCCGGTCCGAACTTGCCTGCGGCTTTGCTCTCCAACTTCAGAGCAGGGCCGACCCGCGAGCGCGTTGAGACGTAAGTGTCTTCCCACGATGAACCCGGCATGCCCTCGCTGAGGCGGATCCGCGACCTGCCAATGGTCAGCTGATTGGTCAGTAAAACGGCACCAGAAGCGCGGGGGGATACTTCTGGCGCCGTTTTCTAGCTGACGCTCCAAGAGTGGGCAATCCAAGAAGGCATGGGACCTTGGAAGTCAACGCTACCACCATAACCCACCTGCTGTGACCCATCGGTGATAGGCTTTGTCAGGTGTTTGTCAGGCAATAAGGGGTACAATTTCGTTATGCCAATTCGCACCCTCATTGCTGCGCTTGCTCTTTTCGCCCTGCTTGGCCAGCCAAGCTGGGCGCAAGGCAATGGAAATGGGAATGGGAATAGTGGAGGGGAAAGCCGGGGCAGCGACAGCGGGAATGGCGGGAACTCCAATGGAGGGAACGGAAACGGAAATGCTGGTGACCGGGACGGCAACGGCAATAATGGCAACGGCAATAATGGCAACGGCGATAATGGCGGCGGCAATAATGGCGGCGGCAAGGGGAACGGCAATGGCAATTCGGGTAGTGCCGGGGAAGCAGGTCCGTCCAATCCGGGCAACGAAAACGCTGGGCCTGGCAACAATTCGGGCCATGGGGGAGGAGGGATTGGCAGCAACGGGCGCGCCAACGCTGGAGCGCCGGGTCAGTCGCGATCCAGGGAAGAGCCGGTTGGGGAAAGCCCGGAACGATCAGCTCTAGAAGCAGTGCGCTCCGGCAAGGCAGTTCCACTCGAAAGCTTGCTCCCCGATGTGAGGGCCAATACTGGCGGCGAGGTTATCGACGCTGAGTTGCTAACCGTGGACGGCTTCCTGCTATACGGCATCAAGGTACTGACGCCGGCTGGCCGCGTCAGCGTTCAATATTATTACGCCAATTCGGGCCGACCCGTGAGGGACCGCTGATGCGGGTGCTGATTGCCGAAGATGACGATCGGATCGCCGAGACGCTCGTTGCGGCGTTGAGCCGCGCCGGCTTTGCCGTAGAGCGCGAAAGCGATGGTGAATCGGCCTGGTTCCGCGGGGACTCCGAGGCGTTCGACGCCATCATTCTTGATCTCGGCTTGCCGCAAATGGATGGGTTGACAATACTCAAGCGCTGGCGCAACGCCGGGCGCCTGACGCCGGTACTGATCCTGACGGCGCGGGGCCAGTGGGAAGAACGCGTTGACGGCATCGAGGCGGGAGCTGATGATTACGTGGTCAAGCCCTTCCACATGATGGAGATCATCGCCCGGGTCCGCTCCCTCGTCCGAAGGTCCGCGGGCCTTGCCTCCTCGCGCATTGCCTTTGGGCAATATCTGCTCGACACGCGCACCATGCAGGTCACCAATAATGGCACTCCTGTTGATCTGACGCCGCAGGAATTCAAGCTGGTTGCCTACCTCGTGCACCAGCGCGGACGGGTTGTGTCGCAACTCGAGATCACCGAGCACATCTATAACCAGGATTTCGAGCGGGACTCCAATGCCATCGAAGTTCTTGTCGGGCGCGTACGCAAGCGTTTGGGCCCCAATGTGATCAAGACCAGGCGTGGCTTCGGCTATGTGCTGGGTGAGGAGGGGTGAGACCCAGATCACTTCGCCTGCGCATGATGGGATTGGCCCTGATCTGGGTGGTTCTGTCCCTTCTGGGCGCAGCGCTGGCTCTGCAATTCCTCTTTACTCTCAATATCGAGCGCACCGCGCGCGCCGAAATGGCGGCAGCATTGAACCGGCTGGCGGCAGAAATCGTGCCGGAAGTGGCGACGCCCGCAATTGGCACGCCCCTGCCGGACCCGCTTTACTCAACCCCATTTAGCGGCCGATATTGGCAGATCGAGGCGCTCGACAATGGCGGGGTCACCCGGTCCAAGTCACTTTGGGACTTCGTACTGCCCACACCGCCGGTCGCCACTGGTGGCGAGCTACTGCATTATGCCGAAGGCCCAGAACAGCAGCCGCTAATCCTGCTGACCCGCAGACTGGAGCTGGAGACTTCGACCGGTGAGCGACCCTTCCTAGTCACGATTGGGGCGGACCGCTCCGCCCTTGATGCCGCCAAAGTGGAATTCGCCTGGGACGCAGCCAAAGTGCTGGCCATGCTGGGCGCCATTATCGTGCTGGCGGCCTGGGTCCATATCAAGCTGGGCCTCGCCCCGGTTCAGTCAGTGCGCCGCGGAGTGGAGGCGATCCGCCGCGGCGAGGTGGAGCGGCTGGAAGGGCCCTATCCCAGCGAGCTTGAGCCGCTGATCGATGAAGTCAATGAACTCCTCGCCACGCGCGATGCCGCTACAGAAAAGGCCCGCTCGCGGGCTTCCGACCTCGCGCACGGACTGAAAACCCCCCTTGCAGCCCTTACCGGAGTGGCCGAACGGCTTCGCAACAGGGGTAATCCCGCCGACGCGGACATGATCGAAAGCCTGACGGAGGAAATGGCCGAACGCATGGATTATCAATTGCGGCTCGCCTCCCTGCGCGTGCGAACCGCCGCCCATGCCGCCAGCGCGTCCCTGAACCCCGCGGTGATCCGCACAATGACAGTGCTCAAGAAAACCGGCCACGGCGAACATCTGCACTGGGTGGCGCAACTGGGCGATGATTGTGACGTCGACATGCACCGCCAGGATCTGCTGGAGCTGGTTGGCATTACCCTCGAGAACGCGGCGAAGTGGGCCCATAGCAGGGTTTCGGTGCACAGCCGAAGGGATGGTGGTTTCGCGGTGCTCGAAATTGGCGATGATGGCCCGGGCATACCCCCCGAGCAGATTGCCCAGCTTGGCATTCGGGGCCGCCGACTGGACGAGAGCCGGCCAGGAACTGGCCTCGGCCTTGCCATGGCTGCACAGATTCTGGACCTGAATGGCGGCTCAATGCAGTTCGGCCGCGCCGATGCAGGTGGGCTTTGCGTCACACTGCGAATGCCGCTTTCGCTAGCTCGACGCCGCGCAGGACCTTAAGCGGCCGCGACTGCTTCGTCTGGAGTGTAGGCGTTCTGGTTTTGATTGGCCGCTACGTCAGCTGCGGGCGCTTGCCCCAATTGGGCGCTGATGATGAGCCCTGCCGCAGCAAGGCAGCCAAGGGACAAACAGCAAAGGATCATAAATGCGGTGACCATGAGAGTGCTCGCTTGCGAATAAGGATCGGCCTGACCAAGAAGGACGAAGCCCGGTTTTATCCAGGCATGACGGAAGAACGAAGCAAACTCGCCAGCGGTTGCGTGTATTAATTAATTGTCGCTCCGTGTGTAGCCTGACAAATCGATATCCGGACTGTCATGATCATGACAGGAAGTGCGCTTCCAAAACAACACCGAAGTAGTGCGTTAATATATATCATTCGCCATCGACGATTAATCAACGAACGACACAGTGCGTTTAGCCGTATATTGTAGGCGTCTCTCCGGACGCTGCTCCACTAAGATGTGTTTGGTTATCACGCCCCGGTCGAACCTAGGGCTCGAGCAGCCTGGCAATTCGGAGCGGAGCCAACTTGGGTAGCTATTCCACGGCAGGCGAGCAGTGCAGGGCCTGCGTGTCCACCTCCGGCATGCACGCGTTGACGCGTGTGCTTACAATCTGGTCTACGCCAGCGCCGGAGAGCATCAGCCCGGGGCGTGGCAGCGCTGCAGCCATTATCCGCTTGATCTAAGTGCAAGCCCAGGCAACGTTTCCGCACCTGTCCAGTTGACCAACACCCCTATCGATTCAATCTGGGACATGAAAATGGCAACGGAAAAGACACTCAGCGACGCTTTCTACGAAGCTCTCAAGGATGTTTACTTCGCCGAGCGCACCTCGGTGCGGGCACTCAAGAAGGCCGCGAAAGCCGCCAAGCACCCCGAGCTCAAGCAAGCCCTGGAAAAGCATGGCGAAGAAAGCGCGGAACAAGTCGAGCGCCTTCAGCAGGTGTTCGAAATCTTCGGAAAGGCGGCGCGAGGCAAGACCTGCGAGGCTATCCAAGGTTTGATGGCCGAAATGGAAGAGCATCTGGAGGACTTCAAGGACAGTGAAGCCTCGGATGCCGTTCTTATCGGGAGTGCTCAGGCAATGGAGCACTATGAGATTGCTCGTTATGGCATGCTGAAGTCATGGGCGCAGCAGCTGGGACTGAAGGATGCTGCGGACTTGCTGGAGCAGACCCTCAACGAAGAAAAGAACGCAGACCAGTTGCTCACTGAACTTGCAGAAAGCTCCGCGAACCAGCAGGCCGCTTAACCGGAGCTAGCGCAACACCGATTTGGGCCCGCCTGCCTCGGCAAGCGGGCCCACTGTTGCTCAATGAGCATCGCGCGTGCGCGCGCTCTGCCCATGCCAGGCTCAGGAATGGGGAGCTAGCCGACGAGATCCTTGCATCATGCGTCGGACGTGTGCCGTGTGCCCCACCACAGACGGGAACAGCTGCCGTTTAAACGACGGTCGGGCCGATCCCGCATATGAGGCGAATTCGGCGGCTCAAGCTGCTGAGCCGATCTTGAGAGCAGCCCGGCCGCGTGCCCAAATTGCATAACTCGAACCCAGCATACGGTGGCAGCGGCTCGTGTGGTTTATGACAGGGCTTTCATGCCGTTGTGATGGTTGCGACATGCGACGTGACTAGGAAGAAGCGTCAGTTTCTCCTGGAGAATACAATGCTCAAAGCTCTCGCGCTTGGCGTCAGCCTCAGTTGCCTTTCCGCTCTCGCCCTGGCGCAGGAGGGCGCCGAAGGTCCGGCAAAGTTCGACGCTGTGCTCAAGGCTCATGCGCAACTGCCCGCCCAGACATTCCTGCCGGCCCCGGCCGACGCGCCTCCCGGCCTTGAGCTTTCGGGTCGTTTTACCTCTGGCACGCGGGTCGAGACGCCTTACGGCTGGGACAATCCGGCTTCGGGTATTGCTATGCCTTTTCCGGGTCAGCCCCTCCAGGGCATGAGCGGCGTGCGTTCGCTCGGCAATGATCGCTTCCTGTTCCTGACGGATAATGGCTTTGGCAACAAGGCGAACTCCGCCGACGCGATGCTGATGTTCAACATCCTCAAAATGGACTGGACCGCCGGCAAGGTTGGTATCGAGGAAACGATCTTCCTCAAGGACCCCAATCGGGTCGTGCCGTTCCCGATCGTCACCGAACATAGCGAGAGCCGGTATCTTACCGGGGCTGACTTCGACCCCGAGTCGATTCAGCCTGTGGGCGAAAACTACTGGATCGGCGACGAGTTCGGTCCTTGGTTGATCGAAGTTGACGGCAAGGGCGTCGTGTTGCAGGTCATCAAGACCAATCCTGGCGGCATCGACTACAGGTCTCCGGACAACCAGTTTACCTCGCAGCCTGCGGCGGGCGCGACCGTCACCGGTATCAACACCGGCCGCTCCGGTGGCTACGAAGGCATGGCGCAGTCAATGGACGGGAAAACGCTGTATCCACTGCTCGAAAAGCAGTTCTACGATGAAGAGGCGGGGTCGCTGGAGACCGTAGACGGGCAGCCGGTTATTCGCATGCTGGAATTTGATGCCGCTGGCGCATCCTGGAGCGATACGGTTCGCCGCTATCCGCTCGATGATGCCGGCCACGCCATCGGAGACTTCAACCTATTTGAGGGCACCCGTGGCCTGATCATTGAGCGTGACAATAATGAAGGTGACGATGGTCGCGAAAAGGCCGCCGCCTTCAAGCGCATCTATCTGGTTGATCTCGCCCGTGCAGACGAGAACGGCGTGCTTGAAAAGATCGCCTATATCGACCTGATGGCCATTCAGGATCCCGATGGCATTGCCCCGCGCGGCAGCAAGGACGGGGTCTTCACGTTCCCATTCGTGACCATCGAAGACGTCGACTTGGTCGATTCCACCACCATCATCGTCGCCAACGATAACAACTATCCCGGCTCCACCGGTCGTGAAGCCGGCCGCGCCGATGACAATGAGTACATCCTCCTGGACGTCGCCGACTTTCTCGCCGCCCAATAGGCAAATTGCAAGGTGAGGAGGTCTCCTGACCTCCTCACCTTGCTCAATCCTGGACTGGGTAGTGCCTAGCGGTTCTAGTCGCCAACGCTCTCCAGGCTGCAGCCTGGTCGTCATTTCTGCAGCGGCACCAACGCCGAGCGTTTTCTATTTACAAGAAGGGAGCCAGGGAACCGCTCCTCGTCCCGTACTCGCCTTAGATTTCTGCCGATACTGCTGACACCAGTGCCCACGCGATTACGGCGAGGCCGGCCAACAATCCGCCGCCTTGCCGCTTCTTTGGAGCCGTGGCCTGATCCTTGCTCGCTGACGGAGCGCGCACATTCTTTTGCATCGCAACCTCCTCACTTCGTGCTCGACCTTAGCGGGAACGATGATGCGCTTGCCGATGGCCCAACTCAACACACTGTTGTTCACAGTCGCTAGAGCAGGGAAGCTGATCGACGCCGGCATTGCCGATGATGTTGCTGAGTTCAGGTCCAGCCGCAGGCCGAGATCGACACCGTGTTCCGCAAGGTCTAGCTCGACGTGTTCTCTTCCTGGGGC
This sequence comes from Devosia sp. Z11_6, assembly GCF_058133665.1. NCBI lineage: Bacteria > Pseudomonadati > Pseudomonadota > Alphaproteobacteria > Hyphomicrobiales > Devosiaceae > Devosia > Devosia sp. Z11_6. The sequence goes on along the minus strand of NZ_JBYUNQ010000002.1, from coordinate 176,606 downwards.
TCTCCTGCCCGGCAGGCAATCTCTTCAACAACGCTCTGGGAGCAGTTATTTCACCAGACCAAACATCGGTCCAAAGCCACCATGCCATGAGTAGTCACGCCGACCCGATGCTGGATCGTAGATGCCCGTGCCTCGCCCCCCATCAAGGAAGAGCGCATTGGGACACTGAAGATGATCCCGGAACAGTTCGGCAAAGTCATGGAAGTTGACATTGCCGTCGCTGATGGCGAGGCGCACTTCGCCCTCTTCGCACACACCGATGCCGCTTCGGCGGGTTCGATCGGAAGAGCCGGGGATCAGGAGCGGATGGATCTCGCCCTCGATCACCAGCATGGGGCCGGACTGGGTGGCGAAGCGGGCAGGGGGGCGCCCTGCTTGGAAGGCTTCGGTGGTTAGAACGCCCGCGCCTTCCTCGCTGAGGAAAAATACTCCGTTCGGCTTCTTGTAGAAATTGGGCACTCGGCCAGGTTCCGCGTTGACGGAGTTGGTGTTTAGCGGCCGCAATTCCCTACCGTCTTCAACGTAAAGCCCTGAGGGGGTGAAATCGGGCAAGTACATCCCTGCGTTCATCGCGAAACCCAGCTTCTCGCCTTGACTTTCCACGGCGTCAGCCAGTTCGCGAAAATGCCGGAAGGGACGCCCATCTGGGGACCGCCAGTACAGGCGCAAATCATCGCTCGCCGGGTCCACGGTGCAAACAAGGTATCCGTTGCCTGCAAATTGCTGCGATGCGCAATGTTGTGCCTGCGCGCGTTGAGACGACAGCAGCAGCAACAACAACAGGAACGTTCCTCGCAGTATCCACGCCATGCTCGTTCCTTTTGTTCTAATCGCATTGACCGCACTGATGAGGGACTGAGCCCTACGCTGGCAGATCCGACACGATCTGCAGTCGGTTGCCGAAGGGATCAAAGACATGGGCATAGGTGACCATGCCCGGTACGGGAACCGGGTCTCCGCATTCGACGCCTCTGGCCCGGAGCGCTGAGACCGCTTCAGCACAGTTCTCGACGTTCAGGACCAAGGTGGTGTGATGCGAGGCAAGGAATTCACCAGTCTCGGGCAAGGTGATCGCAAGGTTTCCGCCGCTCCCGCCAGTCGAAAATTCAACCCAGGCGATCTCGGGAAGATCATAAACGGGCTCACCGAGCCCAAATATGTCCCGATAGAAATCGCGTGCAAGGTCAAGGTCGGGCGTGATGGAGACAAGGTTGATGCCCTTGAACATGGCAGTTCCTCACGACTGCGTGGATCGGTCCGACGCGTCAAAGCCTGCGCAACTCTGCGGATACTGAAAGCGATGACTCGGCAGGGTTCACCATCTTAGTAGTCCGCAATGAGACAAAGTGGAACAACCGCGGTGTTGTTCGTCCAGCCGTCTTGGCGCGCCTATCGTTCTTTTTGGCGATACTGGCAATTGCGGGAATGCTGCGCCAGCCGCAGAGGCAACAAGCTTGGCGGCTATGCGTGAAACTGCTCACCCGCGGCAGTCAGACGACGGATCAAGTCTCCGACCGTGTCCAAGCTATATGGCTTGCCTACGAAAACCCCGCGAGGCGGCAGGTCGTCATGCGTTACGTTGCGGTGCCCGGATGTCACTATGACCTCGATCGGCGGCCAGGCGTCCTTGACCATTGTCGCCAGCTCCAGACCATCCACATCACCGGGCATGTCGACATCGGTAAACAGGCATTCAAAGCGCTTGCCGGATTGGAAAATGGCAATGGCTTCCCTGGCGTTTGCCGCTTCTACCACCTCAAGCCCTTGATCCGTCAGCTCCTCGACAGTGTTCATTCGGAGCAGGGCTTCATCCTCCACGACGAGGACGGTGATCTTGCTGGTCATGGCTTCCTCGATGCACTAGGTGGAGGGCAACGCAGGACCTGTAGGATCGATCCTTGTCGGCACGAGGTTGGTGTCCGAAGGGTCACTTTTTGACAGGTCCGGGCGGCGGCAGCGTTTCAAGTCAACCATTTGGATCAGCGGCGGCATCCCGGATTTCTTCACCTCATCTCGAGGGAACAGGAGCATCAGCTCGCAGAAGACCGCCCGCTTTCAATTCAGCCCAGAAGGCAACAGGTATGTCCCGCAACATATCGCTGTGGTTCCGAAAGGGGTGGGCGGGTTCTACTCCCCCCGGAATAACTGAAGCCACAAGCGGATGGTGCAGGGGGAATTGCAGCGCTGCGGCGGCTAGAGAAATCTCGTGATCCCGGCAAACCTCTTCCATCCGACGTACTCGCTCGCTCTCCTCGGAGGTCGGCTCGTGATAGTTGTATCGAGCTCCAGGGACAGGGCCCGTGGCCAGAATGCCTGATGCAAGCGGGGCGCCGACAATGATACCGACCGCTTTTTCCTCGCATAGGGGGAATTCCCGATCGAGTGCAGGCTGCTCTGCCAAGGTGTAAGGAAGCGCGACAAGAAAAAAGTCGAGCTCTAGGCATTCGAGGAACAAGGGGATGGTGCCGATCCGGTTGACCCCCGCTCCAATCGCTTGAACTCGCCCAGTTTGCTTCAGCTCCTTGAGCGCTCTGATGCCCCCGGTGGCGAGTTGGGCAAGGTGGGCCTGCACCAGGGCATCGGTGCCAAAGCTGGTGCGATCGAGATCGTGGATGATCAGCATGTCGACCCGGTTCATGCCCAGCCGCTGGAGGCTATCCTCATAGGACCGCATGACGCCCTCATAGGAGTAGTCGTGGTAGTAATCGAACGGCAGGGCAGTTGGGGCGAACCGATCCGAGCTCCGGAAGGCACGGATATTGGCGGGCGCGACGAAGATGCGGCCGACCTTGGTCACCAGGATCAGCTCGTCGCGCGGCTTGCTCGCCAGCACCGTCCCAATCCGGCGTTCGCTCAGCCCGCGTCCATACCACGGGGAGGTATCGTAGAAGCGAACCCCGGTCTCCCAGGCCGTTTCAACTGTAGAGGACGCTTGGGTCTCCGACACTTCAGTACTGCCCAGCCCGGCTGCACCGAACCCCAGCCTGGGCAGCATGAGGTCTGACCGGCCAAGGCGTTTGAGTTCGAAAGGCTCCATGACTGGTCCTAAGAATGAGGGGGCCGTTCAATCAATGGGCTTTTCCCTCATGCGTTCCGCGGGTCAGCAGATCGGCGGTTCGAACCATTGATAGGGCCGCTAAGAAGCCGTAGGAACGGTTGTACGCGCCGATGCGTGGTCCAGTTCGGTCAGGCCTGCATACTGGCTCGGCGGCAGGCCAACGAACCGGGAAAACGCGACGCTGAATGCACTTGCGGAGCCATAGCCGATGCGGCTGGCGATTTCTTTCATGCCCCCATCCCTACGCCGCAGCATGTCCTTGGCGAGGGCCATGCGCCAGGAGAGCAGGTATTCCATCGGCGCCATGCCGGTTTGCTTTTGAAAGCGATCAAAGAACACCGATCGAGACAACATGGCCGCCTTCGCCAATTCATCGATCGTCCACGCCTTGGCTGGTGTTCCGTGCATGAGGCGAATAGCTGGGCCCAGATGGCGGTCCGCCAGGCCACGCATAATACCCGGCGTTTCCGGGCTCGCGGAGTTCGATCGCAAGGCTTCGATCAACAGCAATTGCAACAGGCGCTCGAGCACGATGTCTTTCGCTGGTCGGGTGTCTTGGGCTTCGTTGCGGAGCATCCGGACCAGATCGGTAAGGCGAGCCTGGCCCCTGACAAGAAGCACGCGCGGCAGCAAGGCCACAATGAGGGTTGAGTCTGGAGAGCCGAAAGACAGCCGACCCACCAACACCCGCATATTCGGATGCCCACTTGGGTCGCCGTGCCGGGTCTCCTCCCCAAGCCGGGTCACCCGCAGGGGATCAACACCTTCCTCCACGTCGGCTTCACTGCTCGACATGGTGAAGCGACAGGATGCCGGAACGAGCACGAAGTCATTTGCTTTCAACTCTGCTTCCGGTTCCCCATCGACGCTGAGCCTCGAAGAGCCGTCCAGAATGACGGCGAAGAACGGGCTGCCTTCAGCTGCGCCCTCCACGCGCCAACTGCCTGAACCACTGGCGGCCTTCGAGAAGGGCATGCTCGGCTGCAGCATGGTGACGATTTCGGCGAGGGGATCGATCAATCGGACGCTCGCTGATGCAAACACGACGCTCTATCATAGCGCGTCCTCCTTGGCAGGTCCACATAAGCAACTTCGAACTCCGCCAAGGGATCTTTCCATGAATACCGTTCTCATCACAGGCTGCTCGTCGGGCTTTGGTCTCGACATCGCCAAACACTTTCTGGGCCATGGCTGGAAGGTCATTGCCACAATGCGGTCCCCGCGCCTGGATCTGTTCCCGACCTCGGAGAACCTGGTGCTGCTGCCGCTCGACGTGACCAAGGACGACAGCGTAGCCCGCGCGATCGAGGCCGCAGGTCCGATCGATGTTCTCGTCAACAATGCCGGTATCGGCTGGCTAAACGCTCTGGAGGGCACGCCGATAGATGTCGTGCGGTCCGTCTTCGAGACCAACACCTTCGGAACGATGCGGATGGTGCAGGCCGTGCTGCCTCAGTTCCGGGCCAGGAAGGCGGGGCTCATCATCAACGTGACCTCGAGCGTCACGATGAAGCCGCTGCCTCTGCTTTCCGTCTACACCGCAAGCAAGGCCGCCGTGAACGCATTTACCGAATCCCTCGCCATCGAGCTTGCGCCCTTCGGCATTGCGGTGAAGATCGTTCTTCCTGGTGCCGCACCTGACACCAGCTTTGGCACCACAGCTCTTTCCCGCCTGGAGGACCATGGTGGCTTCCCCGACGCCTACGCCGATTTTGCGGAAACGGTGTTTACGGCCATGAGGGCGCCTGGCGCTCCTAAAACCCGATCCTCCGACGTGGCGGAGGCCGTGTGGTACGCGGCAACCAACCCGGCAGCACCAGTGCGTATTCCGGCCGGCGCCGATGCGCTTGCGCTCGCTGACTAGTCGGAGCTTCGAGAAGTCCGATGCCGACCGTTTAGGTCCGCATCGGATCGAGGATGAGCTTGATGGAAGCTTTCAGAATTGAAAATTCGTCCCGCATGGCCGGAATGAGCCGCTTGCCGCCAGGGGGCACTCCCACTCTGCCTTCGCGTTGCGATGGTATATTTCAGCTCCAACAGCGTCCCAGCCGGCAAACATCGCCGGCATGTCAGCTATCAAGCGTGTGTTCCGGAGCCCCATGGAGGAGCTGGGACTCCGGGGCTTGTGTAAGATGAAGGTAGCGTTCGAACTGTGCCAGCACGTCGGCAATCAACTGATCGCGATGTAAGCCCATGACATCATAGCCGCGCCCACCACTGGAGAAATAGGTGCGCGCCTCATAGCGCGGTTCTGGTTGGCCGGTCGCGAGAGGGGCAAAATTGGCGACTGGCTGGGATGCAACGCTGACGCCATAAACAAAATCGCGCACCCCTTGGGCAGGAGAACGCAAGGCAACAGCGCCAGCTTCGTCCGCTTCAACCCAGGCGGGCCGACCACGTGCGGCCAATTCACGTGCGACCTGTTCGAGCGCGGGTCGAACCTCTGTGGTGATGAAGCTTTCAACTTCTTGCTTGCTGGGAGCCCGCATCATCAAGGCTAAGCGGCGTTGCCAGGTTAGCTCTACAGCCGCATGGGCGGGCACGGCAGCCGCGCCACCTTGGGGATATAGCTGTGCCAGGTCGGCGCGCATTCCGAGGTACAACGACCAAACCAAGCCCAGCATGACGAAGGTGAAGGGCAGGGCGGTGGCAATTGTTGCCGACTGCAATGCGCCCAAGCCTCCGGCCACGAGGAGCGCTGCGGCAACAATTCCTTCCATGAAGCACCAGAAAACCCGCTGGCCGGTGGTGGTCTGGGTCTCGCCACCTGCGGCGATGGAATCGATGACCAATGAACCTGAGTCTGCTGAAGTGACGAAGAAAATGGCGACCAGAAGTATTGCCAAAATTGAGGTGATGTTGCTGAACGGAAGGTATTGGAAGAAGTGGAAGAGGCCAGTTGAAACATCCGCCGCAATAGCCTGTCCCACTGCGCCTGCTGCTATACCCGTGTCGATGAAGATTGCCGTGTTGCCGAAAATAGTCATCCAGATGAAAGTGAAGCCGGCGGGAATGAAAAGCACCGCAGTCACAAACTCCCGAACGGTGCGACCGCGGGAGATACGGGCGATAAACATCCCGACAAAGGGAGACCAGGAAATCCACCAGGCCCAATAGAACAATGTCCACTCGTCGATCCAGGGTGTCGGCTGGTAAGCGTAGATATTGAAGGTACGTAGTACCAGGGTATCGAGATAAAGCCCCAGGTTCTGTACCAGATCACGAAACAACTGTGTGGTTGGCCCGACGACTAGCACAAACAGCATCAGCAGAATCGCCACTACCAGGTTGGTTTCCGACAAAATGCGCACGCCTCGGTCCAGTCCAGTGGCGACCGAGACGGTCGCCAGCGCCGTTACCAGTGCGATAAGCGGCAGTTGAACAACAGGACCGATGGGAACACCCAGCAGGTAAGCCAGCCCTGCATTGATCTGGGAAACACCCACCCCGAGTGAGGTAGCTATGCCGAACATGGTGCCGACAATCGCAAAGATGTCGACCGCATGGCCGATGGGACCGTTGATACGCTCCTTGAGCAGCGGATAAAGACCCGAGCGAATAGTTAGCGGCAGGTTGTAGCGGTAGCCGAAATAGGCCAGCGACAAGCCAACCACCGCATAGATCGCCCAGGCATGGATGCCCCAGTGAAAAAAGGTGACGGTCATAGCTTCGCGCATCGCGGCAATAGAGCGCGGCTCGGCGGTCGGGGGCGCCATAAAGTGGGTCATCGGTTCGCCCACGGCATAGAACATCAGGCCAATCCCCATGCCGGCGGCAAAAAGCATGGCGATCCACGAGGTGAACCTGAAATCGGGCGTGGAATCATCGGGGCCGAGCTTGAGGCGCCCATAACGGCCAAAGCAAAGGAGCACGACGGTGATAAGGAAAATTCCGACGGCCAGCAGGTAGAACCAGCCGAAGCTCTGCAAAATACCGGCCTGCATTGAGCCGAAAATATGATCAGCTTGGTTCGGGAAGAAAACCCCGATCGCGACAAAGGCCCCTATGACGAGAAGGGACCCGAAGAATACCGGCTTGTTGATGATGAAGGGCTTTAACATGCCGCCATGTCCTTGAGCGTCGTGTCAGCGCATGACCGAGCCCAAACGCTGTCAGCTGCGGTGGTGATGTCCAGGGTGTAAAGCGTCGACAAGGCAGAGGTTCCGAACCGGCCCTAGGCGAAGACGCCACCCGTGGCCCGCCCGGGCGGACCGTCAGAAGTGGTCCTGGACAGTTCAATCGATCCTGGTAGTGGCGGGTTTACCAAGGAAGACGGCCAGGTGATCGCCGCAGACAGCCGGCCCTACTTGGCGTGCTTGAGTAGCAGGTCACGCGCCTGGTTGATCTTGGCTGCCAAATAGCTCGAGCCGCCATGGTCCGGATGCACCGCCTTCATCAACTCGCGATGAGCGGTTCGGATTTGCTCTTCGGTCGCGTCAGCCTCGAGACCCAGAATGGCGTAAGCTTCCTCCAGTGGATCGCGTTCAGGGGCAGCTTCCCCGGTTCCACCGCTGTCCTGTTGGGCGAAGTACTCGCGCCAGCCGCTGCGGTTGGCGTCAAGCCAGCTCTCCAGCAGGCTGAGGCTGTTGGCATCCCCCGCTACCTCGGCCAGAAGGGTGCGTGTGTCAGCCTCGCCGAGATCAAGCAGGTCCATCCCAGCGAACTCACCGTTAAGAATTCTGCCGGTAACGGCCCCGGTGTCGTGATCCAGCTCCATCGCGAAGCGGTAACTGCGCACTTTGGAGATGTTGTGGGCTGGCCCGAGTGGTCCTTGGAGGGAAAAGGGGCCAAGCCGGCCTGTACGCAGCACTGCAAAGGCCGCCGCCCCGACAAACACTGCAAGATCCAAGCGCCGGGCCACGAGCAAAAGGGTGGCGATTGCCACGCCCAGGCCGCCCACCAGCCAGCGAAGTCCACGTCTGAGCAGTTGAGGATCGTATCTTTTGATCTGGTTGAAGATGGCCAGTGTGGCGAGCAGCGCCAGGCTACCCAAAAGGATATAGGTCATGGACGCAGTTGCGAGAGCAGCCCTAGGGCCTGTGGACTGGCTTGCAGCCTCAGCATGTCGCTACCGCCACTCGCGTAAGCTGCCACCGCCTTGAGCAGCGCTGCGAGCTCTTGGGGCGCCGACGAGTCGAAACGTGCATATGCGCCCTTGCTTAGTCGGGCAAACTCTCGGAAAGCCTGCTCCACCTGCGCATCCCGCCCCTCTTGAAAGATGAACAGGGGCAGACCGAGGAGGCCTAGTTGTCCGGCGGTCTCCGCCAGCTCGTCCACACTCTCCTCCACCGCGTCCCCCACATAGATCACGGCATTGATGCGGCGCCTGGCGTGCTCCGCACGGGCATGGGCGAAGGCCTTGGAGATCTGCGTCCGCCCTCCCTGGCACTGAATCCCGCTCATGAGCTTGGCCAGGCTGCCTCCATCGACCACCCATTTGCTGGCGCGGCATTCGCCGAAGCCGCGAAAGTAGAGCAGTTGGACCTGAAGTGCGCTGGCGCTGGGGATGGCCTGAAACATCTCCGCCTGCAGCGAACAGGCGAGATCCCAGGTCGGCTGACGGCTGAGCGTCGCGTCGAGCGCGAAGAGCAGACGTCCGTCATGGCGGGCGCTTGGCCTCGCTAACTCCCTCACGTTCCTGACGAATGCAGCAACCTCACCGCTCACTCCTGGTTGGAGAGCGGTGCCGTCGGCTTTACGCCCTGATGGGTCTTTTCCTGCCATTCTCCGAATATGTGTGTGTCAGAGAGCGCCCGCAAGTGCCGGACCGACTAGTCACGCCATCGGGGAAGGGCAGGATACTACCGAAGTTTCACCATACCCGCTGGAATGCCGTCCACCAAGCGGGGGTGTATCCCCGCCGGTGGAGGGCAAAGGCATAACCTTGGCTTAAAATGTAGCGCCGCTTTGGATAAGAAGAGCCGGAGCAAATATCACGGCTTGCGAACGCAGATCGCAAAGCGGTCCTGGGTAAGCCGCTCCAGCCCGCGCCAGAAGCTCATCTTCCGGGCTTGGGGCCAGTGAATGGCGATGAGCTGGCGGTCAATGACTGGATCGACAAAGCCGACTTTGAGCAGTTCGGCGACCACCGTTTCAGCGGGCATTTCGCCGGAGAAGTGGACATGTTCCCGGATGCGCTGCAGCCGCTCGGCCATGCCCGGAGCGAGGTTGCCGTGGCCGGGCTTGCCGCCGAAGCGTAGCCGGAGCCGGGTGACCCAGCTCTTGCGGCCCATATTGCCATCGACGATTAACAGCTTGCCGCCCGGCTTGAGCAGCTCGAACCACTCCTCGAAGGCGGCCGACGCATCGACCAGCGTCCAGACCAGGTGGCGATTGGTGATGACGTCGTAGCTGGCGCGCGGCTCCTGCGTATTTTCCGCGTCGCGCATGATGAAGCGAATATTGGAGCCGCGCTGGAGCGACTTGGCGCGCGCCTGGGCCAGCATGGCTTCGGACCAATCAGCACCGGTCACCGCAAAGCCCATGTCGTGCAGCAGGTGGGAAATAACGCCAGTGCCGCTCGCCAGATCGAGCGCCTTTCTTCCCGCGCCATCGCCCAGATGCTTGCGGATCAGCTGGTGCCAGCCGCGGCGCTCGGCTTCCGAGAAGATTTCATGCCCGACGCTCTGGTCGAAGGTCGCTGCCCGTTCGGACCAGAATTCCCGAATTTCATCGCGGATAGAATAGTTTGCGCCGAAGCCACTCATGTTTCTGCCTAACACCTTATAATTGCTCTAAAAGATAATTCTTGATCTTGGAGTTCATCTTTTATAGCTGACTCTGCGTATCAAGTTTTCCGAGAGACAGCAAAATGAAAATGTCGCGTCTGATGCTCGTGCCGGCGCTGGCCGTGTTGACGTCGTTCTCTCTGCCTGCGTGGGCCCAAGCGTTCACGATTACTGATGTCGCCGGGCGCGAAGTCGCCTTTGATGCGCCCGTCGAGCGGGTCATCCTGGGCGAAGGGCGTATGCTCTATTCGCTGGCCACGATCGAAACCGAGAACCCCTTCGCCAAGGTCGTGGGTTGGCGCAATGATCTGTGGACCACCGATCAGAAGTCCTTCGATGCCTATGCGGCCAAGTTCCCGGAGGCCAAGGACCTGCCATTCCTGGGTAATCTGACCGATGGCACGCTGCAGACCGAAACCGTGGTGACGCTGGATCCAGACGTCCTGATCTTGCCAATCGGCAACAAGACCGCAGCTGACGAGGTCAAGCTCGAGGAGATGCTCGAGGGCATCGGGGTCAAGATCGTTTATGTCGACTTCCGCGAGCACATCATCGACAACACCGTGCCCAGCCTGCACATCCTAGGGCAGCTGTTTGGCAAGGAAGAGCGCGCCCAGGAAGTCGCCGATTTCTGGCAGACCGAAATGGACAAGATCGCGGCCGTGCTGGCGGCGAACAATCCCGAGCGGCCCGACGTTTTCATGTATCGCGCTGCCGGTTTGGTTGAATGCTGCGGCACCTTTGGTCCCGACAATTTCGGGCTCATGGTCGAGCTCGCCGGCGGCAACAATCTCGGTTCCGATTTCCTGCCCGGCTATACCGGCTCGATCAATCCCGAACAGGTCATCGCCTCGGACCCCGACATCATCGTCGTAACCGGCTCGGACTGGACCAATTCACCGGATGCCGCTGGTTTTGTCAGCGTCGGCCCGGGCACTGCCGATGATGCCGAAGCGAGCCGCGCGATCCTCGCGTCGCTGGTCGAGGCGCCGGCCTTTACCGGCTCCACCGCGGTGGCCGAGGGCAATGTGCACGCCATCTGGCACCAGTTCTATACGAGCCCCTACCAGTTCGTGGCGATTGCCGAGATGGCGAAGTGGTTCCACCCCGACCTTTTCGCCGACACCGATCCTGACGCCACCTTCAAGGCCTTTTACGATCGGTTCCTGCCCATCGCATACGAGCCCGGCTCCTGGCTGTCGCTCAAGGCCGACGAGTAAATCATGGCCGCCGCGGATAGCTCTCTGCTGACGGAAGCGGTGGCTGAAGGGCGCGGTGAATATCGCGCCCGCACCCGTCGCAAGTTGCTTATCTTGGGAGGGCTGAGCCTGGCGCTTTGCTTTTCCTTTGCGGTCGACCTCGCTTGGGGGCCGGCACGCTATGGTCTCGATCAGGTGGTGCTGGCGCTGTTCAATCCGGATGCGGTGTCGGCGCAAGTACGCACCGTGGTCTGGGACATCCGTATGCCCGTGGCCGTCATGGCGATCGTTGTCGGCGCCGCGCTATCGGTTGCCGGCGCACAGATGCAGACCATTCTCGCTAATCCGCTCGCGAGCCCTTTTACGCTGGGGATTTCGGCCGCAGCCAGCTTTGGCGCCGCCCTTGGCATTGTCACGACCGTGCCGCTCATCCCGGTTGCTGCCGGGCTGATCGTTCCGGTCAACGCCTTTGTCATGGCGCTGCTCGCCACGCTTTTCATCCATTTCGTGTCGCAAATGCGCGGTGTCACCGTGCAAACCGTGGTGCTGCTGGGCATCGCCCTCGTCTTCACCTTCAATGCGCTCCTGGCCTTCGTGCAATATCTGGCGTCCGAACAGGCGCTGTCGCAGGTGGTGTTCTGGACCATGGGCAGCCTGACCAAGGCGACCTGGCCCAAGATCTGGATCACGCTGGCCGTGTTGCTGGTGGCGCTGCCGCTGTTTGCCCGCAACGCCTGGGCCCTGACGGCCATCCGGCTGGGCGAAGACAAGGCGGCGAGCTTTGGCGTCAATGTGCGCTATATCCGGCTCGAGACCATGCTGATCATTTCGCTCCTGGCGTCGGTGCCGGTGAGCTTTGTCGGCACGATCGGCTTTGTTGGCCTCGTTGGTCCCCATATCGCCCGCATGATACTGGGTGAGGATCAGCGCTTCTTCCTGCCAGGCTCGGTGCTCGCCGGAGCCTTGCTCTTGTCGCTCACCTCGATTGTCTCCAAGTCGATCATTCCCGGTGTCGTTTTCCCCATCGGCATCATCACCGCTTTGGTTGGCGTGCCGTTCTTCATTTCGCTGATCCTCTCCAATGTGAGGCGCTCATGGTAAGCCTTCAGCTCCGGGATCTCGGTGCGTTTTACGGCAAGAAGCTCACCATCGCTGCCGTCAGCACCCCCGAATTCCATTCCGGTGAAATCGTTGCGGTGATTGGCCCCAATGCGGCGGGGAAGTCGACGCTGTTCAAGCGCATTGCCGGGCTGCTCAGCGGGCCGGGCGAGGTCAGCCTTGCCCATACCAGTAAGGGCAAGAAGGCGATCAGCTATATGCCGCAGGACACGTCGGCCAATGCGGTGCTGACGGTTTACGAGTCGATCCTCTTGGCCCGCAAGCAAGGCAGCCGCTGGTCGGTGGACGATGCCGATCTGCGGTTCATCGACCAGGTGATGGCGGCTCTCAACATCAAGCCGATCGCCTTTCGCGACCTTGGGGCGCTCAGCGGGGGGCAACGGCAACTGGTATCCATCGCCCAGACCCTCGTGCGCGAGCCCGACGTGATGTTGATGGACGAGCCCACCAGCGCCCTGGACTTGCACCGGCAGGTGGAAGTGCTCAGCTTCATGCAGGCACAAGCACGGCAAAAGGGCATGATCGTGTTGATCGCGATCCACGATCTCAACCAGGCGCTGCGCTTTGCCGACAAGGTCCTGCTGATCGCCGATGGCAAGATGCAGGCTTGCGGCTCGCCTCTCGACGTCATCAACGCCGACATGCTGCGCCGTGTCTATGGCGTTGATGCGCGGATCGAGAAATGCTCGCGCCAGTTCGACCATGTCATTGTGGATGGCGTTGCCGCTTAGCGGCCTGTTCCGTCGTTGAAGTCAGCTTACGCAGCAAAACAGACCGCTTGCTGGCAGCAGGCGCCCGTTCATGGCTGTGGTCATTAGGCCCAGCCCCCGAGCAATCCGCCGGTGTTCTCATCGGACCAAATGCTGGACGACATCATGCTGTATCCAGAGCTTCGTCCCAAAAATTCGTGACCGCGTCGACGGTCAGTTGCGGTTCAGGCGCGGTCTACCGACTTCTGCATCCATCACTCATTGCCGTCACGAGAGTACCTGAGCAACAGCTACCATGACCAGTGCACGCTTTGTGGCCTGAATGGCAGTCATTGCGCAAAGGGGGAATACGGGCCTTGGAAAGGAGTCATATCTTAGTTCATGTTCGCCGGCGTTCGAAACTAGAGACTCAGGCAGAGTCTTTGCGAACCAGATATTGGGCACACATGAGGTCTCGGGAGTACAACCGGGATGTGCCGGATTGGTCGGGGGCAGATGATTTCGGAAGTTTGAATTTTGTGGCGTAGAGAGAGGGACTCTGCCGACAAGCACCAAAAAAGCCCAAAACCTGGGCGCTGCAACCGCGTTGATCTTACCTTGTGTACCAATGGTGTGGGCCAGACGCAATCGCGCAGTGGGCTGTTAGATTTCATTCCCACACCGCAGATCGGTGACCAACAGCTCCGCGTCACAAGGTCTATAGGGGGCTGCCGTCCACCTCGACATCAGCCGCTAGGGCCATTCAATCATGTCATCCATCCACATGGTGGTCAGATCGCGACCAGGTATGTAACGATGATGCGACTGCTAAAAAACTGATTGTGCTAGATAATTGCTTCGCTGATGGGAGTGGCAGTGAAAATCATAGACAATATTTCAGACCTACTCGGGGATGACCTCAAGTCTTCTTTAGGCAAAGGTGATCGTCTCAAGATCGCGGCGTCCTGCTTTTCGATGTTTGCCTTCGAGGCCCTTAGAGCCGAACTCAAGACCATCGACGGGATGGATTTCATTTTCACCGCGCCAACTTTCGTGCCCGAAGAGGCCACCGATCAGGTGAAACGCGAGCGACGCGAATTCTTCATTCCCAAAATGCAGCGTGAGCGCAGCCTCTACGGCTCCGAGTTTGAAATTCAGCTCCGCAACAAGCTTACGCAACGCGCCATTGCGCGAGAATGCGCCGACTGGATTAGGAAGAAAGCGCGCTTCCGCTCTAACTCCACAAAATCTCCGATGCAGCAGTTTGTGTGCGTCGATGGTGCCGACAAACAGACCGCCTATATGCCTGTCAGCGGGTTCACTGCGGTCGATCTCGGCTACCAAAAGGGCAACGCTATGTCCAACATCGTCAACCGCTTTGACGGGGCGCCCTACACTACGACCTATTTAGATTTGTTCGACCAAATCTGGTTGGACCCCGAGAAGGTTCAAGACGTAACGGAGTCGCTTTGCTCGCACATTGAGTCCGTCTACCAGGAGAACTCACCAGAGCGCATTTACTTCCTGATCCTCTACAACCTGTTCAACGAATTTCTCGAACAGATCGACGAGGATGTCCTTCCCAATGATCGCACTGGGTATTTGGACACCGTCGTTTGGAAGAAGCTGTTTAACTACCAGCGCGACGCCGCAACCGGCATTATCAACAAGCTGGAGACCTACAACGGCTGCATCCTGGCGGACAGCGTAGGGCTGGGCAAAACCTTCACCGCTCTTGCGGTCGTCAAATATTACGAGCTTCGAAACCGCTCGGTCCTCGTTCTCTGCCCCAAAAAACTGGCAGACAACTGGCTAAACTACAACAAGAACCTCAAGACCAATATCTTCGCCAAAGACCGTTTCAACTACGATGTCCTATGCCATACCGACCTTTCCCGCACTTCCGGCGAGTCGTTGGGTATGCCGCTCGGCCGCGTAAACTGGGGCAACTATGATCTTGTCGTGATCGACGAGTCACATAACTTCCGGAATAACGATGTCTATAAGGACAAGGAAACTCGCTACCAGAAGCTTATGAATCAGGTGATCCGGGCGGGCGTGAAAACGAAAGTTCTCATGCTCTCTGCGACCCCCGTCAACAACCGCTTTACTGACCTCAGAAACCAACTTGCCCTAGCCTACGAAGGGCAGTCCGAGACATTGAGCAAACAGCTCAAATCCGACACGAGCGTCGAAGAAACTTTCCGGAAGGCTCAGACGGCATTTAACGTGTGGTCCAAGCTTCCAGTTGAAGACCGAACTGCTTCCGCCATTCTATCCATGCTCGACTTCGATTTCTTCGATCTGCTCGACAGCGTGACCATCGCCAGATCCCGGAAGCACATTGAGACCTTCTATGACATGGCCGAGATAGGGAAATTTCCCGAGCGCCTAAAGCCTTTGTCGTTCCGTGCGCCTATGACCAGCCGTGACGACGTCATGAGCCTGAACAATATCTTTGGGCAATTGTCGCTGCTCAAGCTCGCGGTCTATGCACCGCTCAACTATGTTCTTCAGAGCCGCGTGGCGAAATACGCTGAGATGTACGACACGGAAGTGTCCAGTGGTGGCGGTAGACTCCGCCAGGCGGATCGGGAGCGTAGCCTCCAGGCCCTCATGACCACAAACCTGCTTAAGCGGCTAGAAAGTTCGGTAGAGGCGTTCCGGCTGACCCTGAGCTCCTTGAAAGGAAACCTCGAAAACACACTCAATTCCATCGCGAGCTTTGAACGTTCAGGCACCAAGGTGGAGGTGTCGGACTTCACCGGTGACTTGGCGGAGTTTGACGAAGAAGACGAAAATTTCAGCGGTCTTGGCGAGTTTACCGTCGGAAAGAAGGTCCAGATCGATCTCGCCGATATGGATGTGCAATCTTGGAAACATGACTTGACGGGCGACCTGGCGTTGATCGAGGGGCTGCTGGATTCAATGAACCTCATCGCGCCAGAGGATGATTCAAAGCTTCAGCATTTGAAGGCCCAGATCGCCCACAAGATCGCAAACCCGATCAATGCCGGGAACCGCAAGATTCTTATCTTCACAGCCTTCGCCGATACGGCAGGGTATCTCTACAAGAACCTGGCTCGCGACCTGAACGACTCCTATGGGTTGAACGTCGCCCGCCTCACAGGCTCTGACAGTCCCAAGAGTACCCTGACGATGCACTACGACTTCCAGTCGATCCTGACGCTCTTCTCGCCTCGATCCAAAGAACGGCACCTCACCATGCCGGAGGAAAAGCATGACATTGACGTCTTGATTGCGACGGACTGCATTTCCGAAGGCCAAAATCTGCAGGATTGCGATTATCTGATCAACTACGACATTCATTGGAATCCGGTTCGCATCATACAGCGCTTTGGCCGCATTGACCGCATTGGCTCTCCCAACGACCAAATTCAGCTCGTCAATTATTGGCCGGATATCAGCCTGGACGAGTACATCAACCTCAAGGAACGGGTCGAAAATCGCATGATGATCGCGGACGTCACCGCGACCGGCGACGACAACGTTCTCACATCCAAAAGTAGTGAGATTGCTTATCGCAAGGACCAGCTTAAGCGTCTTCAGGAAGAGGTGCTTGAGCTTGAAGACCTCAAAACCGGCGTTTCCATCACCGACCTTGGCCTCAACGATTTCCGCATGGATTTGCTGAACTACGCCCGGCAGCACGGCGACATCGCTCGCATGCCAAATGGGCTGCATGCGGTTGTTCCAGCAAACGACGCTCTAGGGCTAAAGCCCGGCGTCATATTCACCCTGAAAAACATCCACCACGGCGTGAACATCAATCAGCAAAACCGGCTGCACCCCTACTACCTCATTTACATCTCCAATGCCGGTGAGGTCGTTGTCGACCACACGGAGGTCAAGCGACTGCTCGACCTGATCAGGGCTAGCTGTAAAGGAAAGGACGAACCCATCCACCACGTTTGTCGGTTGTTCAACACACAGACCGACGACGGCCGCGATATGGGCCATCACTCCCAATTACTGGGCGACGCCATTCGATCCATGATTGAGGTCAAGGAGGAGCGGGACGTTGACAGCTTGTTCAGCGGGGGACGCACGTCTGCCCTCGTCGATAGCATCGCTGGCCTAGATGACTTTGAGCTCGTCGCCTTCCTGGTGGTGCAGGAGGCTGGCTAGTGGTTTTCTTTGAGTATCCCAAGGCCGCCCAATTCGGGCGCGTTGTCGCAAAATCCAAAATCTATGGGCATGCGAGCGTCCACACCCGCGTGCGGCAGATGTTCGTTGATCAGGTGGACCAGATCACCTGGCGCTACAAGCTCGCGCCAGAAACCATCAATCTGCCAGCCACCCAGTCTATTACGGAAATTCAGGTTTTTGGTGTGGCGCTGCGCACCCCGCAGCTTCAGGAAGATGTGCTTCGCGCCATAGACACCGCTATCCCCTTCCCGATTATCTTCGAGCTGGCTTATGACGGCAAACGTAAGCTTATGGCGGCATTCAAGCGCCGTAACGCTGCCGACCCCACCAAATGGGTGGTCAGCGAGTACTTTGCCTCGGGCTGGGAAGCTGAGGATAAGTCCCGGCAACCCATCCCAACGGCTCTGAATCTGGCAGTTCTCTATGATAGGCTTCTGACGGCCTTGATGCCTGCCACCATAGGGACCGACGAACCACTGGAGTGTCGCGTCGAACGGGTGGAAGCGATACGGGCCAAGGAGCGAGAACTGGCGCGGATTAAGGCGCGCCTAAGCCGCGAAAAGCAATTCAACAAGCGTGTCGCTATAAATGCCGAGCTCCGGCAGGTGACACAGGAACTCAAGGGCCTCGGCGGTCGCCAATAGGTGTTCGCCAAGGAAGGAAAGCTGACCGATGGAAAAGCTCAAGATGCATAGCCCCGATCTGACGCAGGAAAACGTCGCAAAAATCCGCGACCTATTTCCAGGCTGCGTCACCGAGGCTATCGATGAAAACGGTATCTTGCGGCTGGCAGTAGATTTTGACCAGCTTCGCCAGGAGCTTTCTGACCACATCGTTGAAGGCCCGCAGGAGCGTTATCGACTGGATTGGCCTGGGAGGCGCGCGGCTTTGATGGCGGCCAATGCTCCGATTGCAAAGACACTCCGTCCCGCCCGCGATGAGAGCGTTAATTTCGATACGACGAAGAATCTGTTTATCGAGGGGGATAACCTCGACGCGTTGAAACTTCTTCAGGAGACATACCTAGGGAAAATCAAGCTTATCTATATTGATCCCCCGTATAACACAGGTAATGATTTCATCTATCGTGACAATTTTAGCCAATCCGTTGCGGATTACTTAATTGAGTCAAATCAGAAGACTGACGGAAAACGACTTGTCGCGAATACGGAAGCCAATGGACGGTTCCACTCTGACTGGCTAAGCATGATGTATTCGAGACTTAAGTTGGCTCGAACGTTGCTTGCGGATGACGGACTGATTTTTATCAGCATAGACTCTCATGAAGTGCATAGATTGAGAGCTGTATGCGATCAGGTGTTTGGAGAAACAAGTCACAAGAATACTATTGCAGTGCGGCGTGGTATAAAGAACGTCCAAGCCCAATTTGAGGATGTCAGCGCGCTTTCGCAGGGCCACGAGTACATACTTTTGTATGCGAAAAATAAGGACGTCCGTCTCCCGAAGTTATCTTTAAGCCACAGGGAATCTAAGCCCGGCAAGTGGGATACATTCTGGCGAGGGACAGATCGTCCGACGATGCGATATGAGCTTTTCGGGATCAATCCCGATAGCGGTCAGTGGCGTTGGGAAGAGTCTCGTACGAAAGAGGCGGTCGGCAATTATGAGACGTATCTGAACGAGATAGCCTCAAATATGTCTCTTGACGAGTGGTACCTCGATAATCTTACCGCGACGAACACAAAGCTGAATTTTGTGCGAAAAAGCGAAGAGGGTACAGTGCAATACTATGTGCCGCCATCAGAAGGGAAGCTACTTTCTGACAACTGGATGGACTTAACCCTTAGTGGTAATGAAACTGAAGAATTTGATACGGAGAAAAGCGTCGAACTTTTGCGGAGAATTGTGTCTTGGGCGACGCAAGATAGCTCGAAGGCAATTGTACTCGACTTTTTTGCAGGATCAGGGACCACCGCCCATGCAGTTGTCATGCAAAACGCCATCGATGGCGGTGCGCGGAAATTTATCCTCGTTCAGCTCCCAGATCTCATTGCAGCGAAAGGTGGAGAAAGCTCGGAACGGACGATAGCGGACACAACTAAGGACCGATTGGTAGCCTCAGGGGAGGCGGTTCAGGCCAATGCCTGTCATGAAAATTGGGATCGAGACGTCGGCTTTCGTGTGATGAAGATCGATACTTCAAGTATGGCCGAGGTGCACTACACCCCTCGAGATACCAAACAAGCTGACCTTCTGTCTGTCATTGAAAATATCAAACCCAACCGCGACCATCCAGAAGACCTGCTTTTTCAAGTTTTGGTCGATTGGGGTGTAGACCTTACTTTGCCGATCCGTATGCAGACTATTCAAGGAAAGACAGTCTTCTTTGTGAGTGAGGAGCCGTATGACCTTATCGCTTGCTTCAACAAAGAGATTTCTGAGGCTCTCGTGACCGAGTTGGCCGGGCATAAGCCCATGCGCGTTGTCTTCCGGGACAGCGGCTTTGAGTCCGACGCTGTCAAAATCAATGCCGGTCAAATTTTCAAACAGCTCTCTCCCGACACCGATGTGAAGGTGATCTGAGGCAATGGATCAAGCCGCGCTCAAATCCCTGCTCCAGACCCTTATCTCCAACTGGGAAGATGAGGTGACGGAGTTTAAAGAGGCGAGCGCTGACTACGATACCGACAAAATCGGCCGCTACTTTTCGGCGCTCAGCAATGAGGCCAATCTGCGCGGTCTTGATCGGGGATGGCTTGTGTTTGGAGTCAAGAACGCCAGCCGCAGCATTGTTGGCACGGACTACCGCAGAGAGCAGGACCGGCTCCAGTCGCTTAAGCACCAGATATCATCCGGCGCGGAGCCCAATGTTACGTTCCGCAATATCCATGAGTTGAATGATCCCGCCGGACGCGTCGTGCTAATGGAGATTCCTGCGGCGCCGCGTGGTTTGCCTATTGCCTGGAACGGTCACTACTACGCCCGCGCAGGAGAAAGCCTCGTCAGTCTCGGGATCGACAAGCAGGACGAAATTCGCAATCAGACCTTGGCCGCCGATTGGACAGCACAGTTTGTCCCAGGCGCAACCTTGGACCATCTGGACCCCGCTGCCTTCCAGCGCGCTCGCGAAAACTTTGCTCTCAAATATACGCAACGGTTTGAGTCAGAGGATGTCGCAGCCTGGCCTCTTGAAACCTTGCTCACCCGCGCAAAGCTCATCACGGACGGCAAGATTACCCGCGCTGCGCTCTTACTTCTTGGTAAGCCTGAAGCCGCCCTTCTCTTGTCCCCCCACCCGGCTCAGGTGACCTGGAAACTTGAAGGGCCTGAGCGGGCCTATGAGCATTTCGGGCCGCCATTCCTGCTCAGCACTACCGAGCTTTATCAGCGCATCCGCAATATCCAGCTGCGTCTGCTGCCGCAAGACGAGCTGCTTCCCTATGAGGTCTCCAAGTACGACCAGACGGTCGTCATGGAAGCCCTGCATAACTGCATCGCCCATCAGGATTATTCCCGCAACGGTCGGGTGATCGTGACCGAGTACCCGACACGGCTCACCTTTGAAAATGAAGGTGCCTTCTTCGAAGGCCAACCGGAAGAATATGTCAGGGGGACCCAAACACCTCGGCGTTACCGCAACCCCTTCCTGACCCAGGCCATGGTCGAGCTAAACATGATCGACACCATGGGGTATGGCATCCATCGCATGTTCGATGAACAGCGCAAGCGCTACTTCCCTCTCCCCGACTATGCCCTGGGGGCCAATAGCGTCTGCCTCACCATCCATGGCGGTGTCGTCGATCCGGCCTACACTCGGATGCTCATGGAGAACTCGGACTTGGCCTTAGAGGACGTCCTGGCCCTTGATCGCGTCCAAAAGGGGCTGCCTATCCCAAATACCGCAGTCGTACGCCTGCGTCGGGGGAGCCTGATCGAAGGACGGCGGCCCAATCTCCGGGTTTCGGCGTCCGTTGCTAAGGCGACCTCCCAGAAGGCTCAGTACATCAAGACCCGTCCGTTTGACGACCAGCACTATGAGAAGCTCGTGCTCGAATATCTACGAAAGTTCGGGAGAGCCTCACGAAAGGACATCGACGATCTCCTCTGGGATAAGCTCAGCGATGCGCTGGACGACAGTCAAAAAAAGTACAAAATTGGTAATTTAATCAGTGGCTTAAGGAAGAATGGCTATATTCACAATGAGGGGTCAATGACCCGGCCCGAGTGGCGAATTGTAGAATAAAGAGTGAACATCCTAAGAGAGCTGTACGAGAGATTTACGAAAGACCACCCTGCTTATGAAGCTTAAGTTCAAGGTTCAGCCCTACCAGACCCAGGCCGTAGAATCGGTCGTGGATTGCTTTGGCGGTCAGTCCCGGTCGAGTGGGCCTACCTATCGAATTGACCCAGGCCGTAAAGCTCAGGTCAGTGCTTTCGATGAGGGCTTTCGTAACGCTGATATCTCCATCCCCGAGCAGCAGCTTCTTTCAAACATTCAGACCGTTCAGAAGAACCAGAACCTACCCGTATCCAAGGCCCTGGACGACTACTCGGTAGTCAACCGCAAAGGCGAGCGCTCCGCCACGCCCAAAAGCTACAAGCCAGGAGCCGCCATTAATCTCGATATCGAGATGGAAACCGGCACCGGCAAGACCTATTGCTACATCAAGACCATGTTCGAAATGCACAAGCGTTTCGGATGGTCCAAGTTCATCGTCATGGTCCCTAGCATCGCCATTCGCGAAGGGGTCAAGAAATCCTTGGAGATCACCGCCGACCACTTCGCAGAGGCCTATGGCAAAAAGGCCCGCTTCTTCGTCTACAATTCCAAAAGCCTGCACGAGCTGGAGAGCTTCTCTTCCGATGCAGGCATCAATGTCATGATTATCAACATCCAGGCCTTCAATGCCAAAGGTGCTGACAATCGACGCATCTACGACGAGTTGGACGATTTTCAATCCCGTCGGCCCATCGACGTCATCAGCGCAAACCGTCCCATTCTCATTCTGGACGAGCCGCAAAAGATGGAAGGCGCGGCCACGCTTGACGCCCTGCCTAAGTTCAACCCGCTGATGATCCTGCGCTACTCTGCGACCCATAAGACCCAGCATCTTAAGGTCCACCGGCTGGATGCCCTGGACGCTTACAACGAGAAATTGGTCAAGAAAATCCAGGTGCGCGGCATCCAGACACGCGGCCTCGCGGGAACCAATGCCTATCTCTACCTGGAAGGCATCGAGATATCGAAGTCCGCCCCTATTGCCCGCATCGAGATGGAGGTGAAACTCCAGTCAGGAAAGATCAAGCGGCAGCTCAAACGGTTGGAATTCGGGCGCAATCTATACGACGTCTCAAATGGCCTGGACCAGTACCAGGGTTTTACGATCTCCCAGATCGACGCCAATCAGGACAGTGTCGAGTTCACCAACGGCCTGATCTTGCGCGCCGGTGAGCCCCATGGCGATGTCAATGAGCAGGATATTCGTCGCATCCAAATCCGCGAGACCATCAAGTCTCATCTGGACAAGGAAAAGCAGCTTTTCAGCCAGGGCATCAAGGTTCTATCGCTCTTCTTCATCGACGAGGTCGCCAAATACCGCGACTACGCCCGCGAGGACACCAAGGGCGACTATGCCCGCGTTTTCGAGGAGGAATATGCCACTCTCAGGGACGAGTACCTCAGTGAGCTTGCCATCGATAACGAGGCCTATAGGGCCTATCTGGCAGGCATAGAAACCGCCGCCACCCATAGCGGTTACTTCTCCATCGATAAGCAAAACCGGATGGTTGATCCCTCGATCAAAAAAACCGGCGACGATAAGGGCCTGTCAGACGACGAGTCCGCCTATAATCTTATCCTGAAAGCCAAAGAGCGGCTTTTGTCGTTTGCGGAGCCCACCCGTTTCATCTTCTCACACTCCGCTCTGCGCGAAGGCTGGGACAATCCCAACGTCTTCGTAATGTGCATGCTCAAGCACTCTGACAACACCATTTCCCGCAGGCAGGAAGTCGGACGCGGTCTGCGTCTTTCGGTCAACCAACAGGGCGACCGCATGGACCACAAGGCTACTGTCCACGAGATAAACGTCCTCACGGTGGTCGCCAGCGAGAGCTACAAAGACTTTGTGGCAGGTCTGCAAACTGAAATAGCTGAAAGCCTGTCCGCGCGCCCCCGCAAGGCCACGGCCGCCTACTTTACCGGCAAGATGCTTCAAACGCCTAACGGCCCGGTCGAGGTCACTCCGCAAATGGCGGCTCAAATCTATCGATATCTCGTCAAGAACGACTACGCTGACGACAGCGACGCTATCACCGATGCTTATCATCAGGCGCGGAAGGAGAGCACACTTGCGGGACTGTCCGAAGAGCTCACCCCTTACCTAGACCAGATCATCGGTCTTATTGACAGCGTCTTTGACGACAGCAAGCTCCCGCAAATCGGGGATGGTCGTGCAGGTAAACCCAACTTGCTCAACGATAACTTCCACAAAAAGGAATTCCAGGAGCTCTGGAGCCGGATCAACCGCAAGGCCGTCTATCGCGTGGATTTCGACTCGTCAGAACTGGTATCGAAGGCCGTCCAGGCCCTGGATAGCCATCTTCGCGTTACCCCCTTGCAGTATACCGTGAAGTCCGGCGAACAGATTGCCGCCGTGACCAATGAGCAGCTTGCCAGCGGCGAAAGCTTTGTCGAAACGCGGTCAGCAACAGAGCATGGCGTGAGCGCTCATTCCGATGTTACCTACGACATCGTCGGCAATATCGCAGATGGGGCAGAGCTTACGCGCAAAACCGTCGCGGAAATTCTGACCGGCATCGAGCCCCTGACCTTTGGCCAGTTCGCCCAGAACCCAGAGCATTTCCTTGCGGAGGCTACCCGCCTAATCAAAGAGCAAAAGGCAGCTACGATCATCAAGCGCCTGAAATACAACGCTCTCGAAGACCACTACGACACCAGCATATTCACGGCAGCGCAGAGCGGTCAGGATTTCAGCCGCGCTACCGCCAAGCTCAAGAACCACGTGTACGACTACTGCATAGTGGATTCGGCGACCGAGCGCAGCTTTGTCGGCGAGTTGGATACGAGCGCAGAGGTGGTCGTCTACGCCAAGCTCCCACGCGGTTTCCTGATCCCGACACCGGTAGGCGACTACAACCCGGACTGGGCGATCTCTTTCCGGCGGGGCAGCGTCAAGCACGTCTACTTCGTGGCAGAGACCAAGGGCACCATGTCCACACTAAATTTGCGAGAGCTGGAAAAAGAGAAAATCAAGTGCGCTCGCAGATTCTTCAGTGAGCTCAGCGCCAGCATCACGGATGACAAGGTGCAGTACGACGTGGTGACGGACTACGCCAAACTGCTGGACCTTGTGCATTAAGGGGAACGTGGTCGGTGTTGCTGGATGAGATAAAGCGCCGCATCGGGTCAATCATTGTCTCAATGCAGACCCGATGCTTAAAGGTCATTTTTCACGTCCGGCTCCTGGCATGCGGGTTCGAATGAACCCAGCTAGCTCCCGGCAATGAGGGGGATTGAACCGTCAAGCACCGACCATGGCGGAGGGGTATCACCTGGCCTGCACGACCATCGGAAGGAAGGCCGGGGAGACCGTCAGGGTCGCGCCGTTCGCGTCCAGTGCTTGAGGGGAGAAGGGGCGCAGCCCCATCAGAAAAGCTGCATTGACTAAGTTCAGTCCGAGCTCATCCAAAACCTGGATTGCAGTCCATCCAGCCTGTTGGTTATCGCCACACAAGAAGAGTCTATGGCGAAGGTCGGCAATGTTTGCCGTCAACCGCCTTACGCTCGGTCGGGCCGAAGCCCTGGCAGCTGTCCTGCTATACGAGACAGGCGGCACGACATCTTCAGTCGCCCACCACTCTTCTTTGAGATCAAATAAGCCTCTGCGGTTCCCAATTCCTTGAAGTCGTCTGGTGACACCACGAATTCCCGACTGCTTCTCGCCGAACCAACTCCAGTTGCCACCCCTTCCACCACCTGTGCAGTCACCTCGACCTTTTGGTAGGTACCGGAATATTGCGCTGCCAGTTCCGCATCCGCTGGCGAGTTAAGTTGGTGAACCATCAGAGTGTTCACAGACGCTAGAACCTGGTTCAGAAAAGGGGCCCCTCCAGCGACAACCGAGACCTCCAGGTCCGAAAAGCTTTGCCCCGACAAAACAACACGGGCGCCGTAGCTTCGGCCTTGGTTCACAAGGTTGAGCACCTGCTGACCGACAAAGGTCGAAATCTCGTCCAGGACGATCAGCCAAGGGCCTTCCCGCTGCGACAGCGTGTTACGTGCATCGTTTATCACGAGCCTACCAATTGCTTTGGAGAGATCAGGGAACGTCAGGGCGGGCAATGCGAAATATGCTACCGCACCTTCGTCCCGGGCCTGGTCCAGTTGAAGGACAGGAGCGCCGCCATTAACATCAAAAAGATGAGCCGCCGAGGATCGTGCCAGATTGCGGATAAGCGCGCGAAGCCCCTCAATTCCTGCATCCTCAGCGCTGCCCTGATCGACAATCTCCGAAAGAAGGCTTTCGGCATTAGGTATCGTCTTGGCGCGGCCCCGCACTGCCTTGACCATGGCTTTAACGGACATGAGTCCTTGAATGCTCAACAGGTCAACAGGATGGCCGATCGCAAGTGCAACCTTGAACACCGTCTGCATGTAGCCTTTTGCCAACACCTGGTAGTACGGCTCGGACCATTCGTGCAGAGTGACCACCATGTCAGCAAGGGCGGAAAAATCCTGGGACGTGAATGGATTGTACGCGCACCCGCTGCCCTGGCCGTTTTCGTCTTGGTGGAACAGGTATGCCTTGCGACCCTGTTGCCTGGCGTATGCCACGACTTGGCGCCCTGTCTTGACATCGCCTTTCCCGTCCAGGATGAGCACCGGCAACCCACGCTCGATGTGTGACTCAATTAGGTTGAGCGTGGTGACGGTTTTTCCGCGCCCGGTCGTCCCCACCACCAGGACGTGATTGTTCAAGGCACTGTCGGTAATGAACGTGGGTGAACCCGTTCGCCAGTTCACGCCGACCAGGGTCTTGTCGCCTGATGCAGCCGGCAACAACCTTGCTTTGTTTTTTGCGGATGAAGCAATTGGCGCAGGGCGAACTCGGCGGCGAATGAGCCCCTTGGTCCCAGAGTTCGCCGCATCCTCGAACAACAGTCGGGCAATTGCCCCAATGCCGATGCCGATGGACGCGAGAGAAACCGCTGTCCAGGGATCGCTTGCTAGATCTAGCCAAGCATCCACCAGCAAATAGGCATCTAAGGTCCTGAGCGGCTCATGCAAGCGATCGACCAGAGCCAGCGCAACTGAGTGCAGACGCCCGCTCGTGTAGAGAGCCAAAGTCAACAGCATAGAAAAGACAAAGCCAAGCGCACATGCAAACAGCGATCCCGTGTACCAGGCCGCAACCCAAGGCAAGACGGCAGCTGCAATGCCTACCGGGCCGAGAACGACTGCCCCGACGAAAGCCACCAGCAGCTGAAAAACCACGACAAAGTCCTCAGACGAGTTCGAACCGTTCGAGGTCACTTGCTTTTCCCTCTCTGCGCAGCAGCTGTACCGCTAGGGGTCCATTTGACGATCTTGATGTGAGAGCTTTCGCCTGCGATGCGGCGCACATATCCGCGCATGGTCTCGTCCGTGACGACGTACCAGACTTCGCTTAGTTCGAGGTTCGCCGCATGGCTGTCGATAATCTCTGCAAGCCTGCGGGGTGCCTTCTGGGTCAGCTCCAGTTCAATGCCGACGGTGGAGTTTTCCCGGTGAAGTAGCCCATCGGGTACGTGAAACTCGCCGGCCCGATCAGGTCTGCGCCAACGGTACTCACGCTCGGTCTCAAACCGCCCGTCAAATTTCTTCTCCAGGTCATGGCGAGATCAACAAGCTTGCTGTCATGGGAGTACGTGGCGGCTCGAATGCCCTTCACTGCCGGAAGAGTATCGCCGGCGAAGAGACGCCCATTGTCGGTGACGAGGAGCGGACGAACATCAAAATGCGGCATCTCTGCGCGCTTCAAAATCCCTTCATTCACCAACTTCCGAACCCTGGCCGCAGCCGTGGAGAAATCAATCCCTCCCCAAAAACGGGCAACCTGAGCCACCGTCAAAAAGCCGAAGCGGTTTACACACCGCACCAATGCCAAGTCACGTTCAGTCAAATTCACAAAGTTACTCCAAACAAAAAACTCATTTCCCCAGCCCTGTTTCTTAGGCCCACCTGGTACCAACCCCGACCCCATGTAATCGTCCTTGATTGCGTGGGGTCGGGGTTGGTACCAGGCTCTGAAGGGCCGAAATCCAGGGCTCTAGAGGGGAAATGTCCCCACCCAGAGTGGGGACCCTAGTGGGGATGGTGACTGGTGGGCTTGGTAGGCATATCGAAGTCCGCTTCAGTGGCGTCTCCCATGCCTGAATGTGCGGGGCCGTGTCCCATCGCGTAGCCATCGGATTTCTCGATGTCTCCGCGCAAGCGATCACGATCCTCAGAAATGCTTTCTGGCAGGTCGGGAATCTGACGAGGTCGACCGATCTGCTCTTCGGCTTTAACGGCATTGCGCTGCCGAGCTTCTCTTTCCGTCTCCAAGAGACCGATAAGACGGTCGCGTGACCCTGCCAGCTCCAAATGCGCGGCGATCTTCGAATTTTGATCCGCAACCAAACTGCGCAATTCGGACACGACGTCCATCGCTTCGACGAGGGCGGCGTCTTTCTCTTCAAGGACCGCATTCAGCTTGTCGATGCACTCCTGCCCCGCCAGCAGCTGTTCATGCATCGCGTTTCTCTCGGCCCGTATGGTTTCCAGCTCCGTCGCAAGCTCGACAATTTCGGTCTGCTGAGCCAAATCGTGCGCCGTCATCATCTTGGCAAAAGCCGTCGATGACCGATGGGTAAGATCGTCCAGAGCTGCGCCGACTTCGTTCTTGAGGCAGGCCGCAGAATCCAGCAGGCTAACAAAGGCGCTGTACACGCGCTCGGGTAGGACTGACGTGTCTACGTCGGGCGCTGCAATCTCGGCTTTGATCGAATCGGCCGCGAAGAAAGCACCGACATACTTGTGCGCGGTACCCATCGAGCGCACGACACCCTCATCAACAAGGCGCTGGCAAATCTCTGTGCGGCTTGGATTGGGATCTTTGGGTGTGCTTTCGAGGAGCTTTCGAATTTCGCCGAAGACTTTGTCGGGATCATACGCCATGGGTGCGTTCCAATTTCGCGATGCTCAATTCCGGAATTCCGGAATTCCGGAATTTCAGCGGCGGTAGCGCTCAGGCAGGTGCAGGAGGCTTCGGCGATCAGGTGCAGGGGAGTTTTCTGTGGGCGCGCGTGCGAGCCAGAGCTTGGGCTCGCCAGGGTCGAATTGCACGAGACCGACGTTGGGCAAATGGTACTTGCGAGCTAATGCGTCCGCTTCTGAGATGACCGCAGCCGGCACAACCAACCAATAGGTGTCGAAGAACGTCGACTCCCAACCGACACGCGCGAGAGCACGATATAATTCGTCGAGGCTGGGCTTAATCAACACGAACACACCCACCACCTCGATGGCCGCATCAGCTCTTGAGTGGATTGCCACCAAGGACGGAGAAACCGCGGCCGTCGTGCCCGGCCACTTTCGAAATTTCATGGCCTGAACAGAATGCGGAGCGACCAGGTTTGGCATTTGATCGGCCACCGTCGCTAGGGAGTGATTTCGGGCCTTATGGCCTTCAACCAAAGCGGAAATGTCGCCATCAGTCTTAGCGCGTACTTCGTCCAACACCCTGCGCAAGTCACGCACGGACTGCACGTTTTCAGGAGACAATATGAGGTCGATGGCACGCTTGAGGTCGGAGTCAGCAATACGCGAGAGCAGTTCCAAATGGGTATAGGGTCGCCCCAATGCCAGCTGGAGGAACTCTGGCGGCAAGTGGGGAGAGTGGGTCAACACGAATTCATAAGCGCTGCACATCTGGCGCAATGCATGTTCTGGTTTGCCTGCCGAGGCTGACGCGTTCCGCCAAAAGGCCATTCCCGTCGTCACCTCGCCATGATTGCGCCAACTGACGATCGCCTCAGGCACTGCCCACCAATTTGGAGAGCGAGCTGCGTCTTTGAGGGCGGAATCGATGCTACTCACTGTCATGTGTCCACAATAGTGTGGACGAAGTTGTTAGAGCAACCCAGGCGCGCTTGTCGCTTCGAAAATGGGTTAACCGCAGGGAAAGTGGGCTTTGCAAATTTGATAGGTTCGCGATCGATCGGCGGACCGGGTCAGGGGTCGGCGCAAGTTGTCGTGCCCAAGTCGCGCTACTCGCGACTTGGGCCCCCACTCCGCCTCTTGCCTTGATCTGCCATGCCGGCTGTCGCGCCCTGCGCTCCAACCCGCCTTCGCTTAAGCTACGCCGGGCTGGGCTAGGATCGCGCCGGCCTGACAGCTCAACCCCTTTCCGCACCACTCCGACGCGCACAGGCGAACATCACACGCAGCACCCGGTGAAAGCAGCATGTCGTGCCAAGAATCAAGATACTTATTTGCACGCCCGCCAGGACACCGCTGGCGATGCCAATCTGAACCTGCCCAAGAGGATTAATTGTCAGAAAAACTTGAAATATCTATTCTCTGCCGATGGGCCACAATCACGTCAAGGCGAGACGGAAGCGGGCCCATCTACTCCAGCGTGCCTCAAATTTTACCCGGTGGCCAAAAGTTGTTTCGAGTACATCGAGCGCCAGACCAGCAATCTGTGCAGATCGCACTCGATCAGCGTCCACACCACTTTGCTACCACCCGTGCGATTGCGGAGACTTATGCAGACAGAGGGGTGGCAAAAAACGGTTTTGCATCATTCCTGATTGAGGCAACCGCCTGTCGAGCTGTTCGGCTCGCAAATATGACTACATTCGAGATATTTGAGGCCGTAAATCTGGGCGTCACACTGCGTAACGGAGATAAAATCGATTTTCCGCACTTGAAGAACAAGCCAGAATTCCGAGGCGATCAGATCGCGGTACAGCGCTGGGTGCCAATTCAAATCGCAAACAGACTGTTGGAGGAGAATTCAACTCCATATGACGGGATATGGGAAAACCAAGGCGACGACGTCTTACTTGTTAACCCAAAGGCGGTAGCGCAAATTGAAATAACACGATTCTAGGAACGGGCCGCCTGGTCCAGCTCCAGTGTAGCCGGACAGTCCTTTGCCTGGGCTCCGTGTAGCGCTTCAAATGCTGCCGCCCCGATACGGACAGCTGAGGAATGCACCGGAAGGACTTAGCCGTCGTTCAGGTTATATGCCGGCAGCTTTGCAATTTCCTCCAGAAGTACTTGCGGCTCGAACTCACCATACTCCTCGCCTTCGGTCGCGGCGGCATGACCCTGCATATAATCGCGCGCACCGACATCGAGCTTGTGGCGCCGCGATAGCGTCTTGAAACGATGCCGCCAGGCGTGATTGGGGGCAACACGCTTGTCGGTAAGCCCTTCCTGCCGAATCCATGCCGCTAGTCGTTCGCCGACCTTCTTGGAGGTCGGGTTCTCAGCACTCCCCCCGCGCTTTCGCGACTCGCTGTAGAATAAAGGCCCCACCTTCGCGGCCTTGGAAAAATCGAGGAAACCCTGATCGATCAAATGGGGGTGAATGGCAACATGGCGCGAATTGCCATCCTTCACGGTTCCGGCTTCCGGCGTGATCCAAAACAGCCAGACGCCATCCTTCTGCTGGATGTCCTGTTTGCGCAACTGCGCGATTTCACCGACGCGGGCACCGGTATAGGCACAAATCCATGGGACCCAACGTCTGGCCGCCCGGTGCTCAAGAGACAATCGGCCCTCCACCGGCTCGAGGGTCAGCCCAAGTATGAACCGAGCCTCAGTATCGGAATAGCCCTTCGGCCGCTCCTTCTTTGCTTTGGGCACCTTTACAGCAATACCGTCCACAGGATTGCTGGCGATACGCTTGTTGGTCACTGCCCAGGCACAGGTCGAGCGTAGTGCCGCCAAATAGCCAAACTGGATAGATCGCGCCGATAGTCCCCTGGCCAGCAGGCGGTCCTTCCACTCGATACACCATAAGTCAGTAACATCGCGAATATCAGAGTGGTCCTTTGCCACCGCAGCAATGATCGGGCGCCATTTCTTGCGCGTTGACATGGAGTGCTTGGTTTCGTCGGCAAACTTTTCGTATATCGCGTTGAGATCGTAAAAATCGGCTGGCGCATCAGGGGCCGCTGTCTTTGGTTCGGGACGCTTGAGCTCCAAGGAGGGAAAGCGATCCGCCATCGGATCGGGCCGATAATTCCCCTTTCTATAGCGGATCAGTTGATCGCGAGCCTGCCCCGCGCCAGTGGTGATGATCTCGACCAAGCGAACAAGAGCGTCCGGGGTGACACGTATGCCTCTGGCCAGGAGGAACCGTTCAACCTCGACCCGCCGTTGTTCTGTCGACGTCAATCGCAACCGCTCGACAGGCCGAACGCCGCCGGGCGGCGTGTCATCCATGGCCTGCACGGCCAGCAAACCAAAATCGCTGACTAGCGTATCGCGCAGTCGTTCATCTTGCAGATCGGCAAGCGGCGGGGGATTGTCCTCGCCCGAAGCCACCAGCATCCGATAATACTCTCCGGCAAGCCCCATCATCTGCTTGTGCGTGAGGATTTGGAAGCCTTGCCGCAGCCGTGCCCACCGGGCTTCGATCTCCGCAGCTACCCGAACATACGCGGATTTGGCTTCGGCCGGGTCACGAGTGCGCAGGCTCTGCTTTTCTTCTCGACGCCCGACGAGCCCGACCAGGTCGGCCGGGACGCGCCGCCGCAGCCAATAGATGCCAGATTGAGGATGCTTCCAGGGTGTTGCCATGCGAAGGCCCATGTGTACCGCTCCTGTGTACCAAACGAGCGGTTGCAAAGCCCTTAATCCCAGGGACTTGGCAGAATTCCTGGCTTTTTTGGAAGTATGGCGGAGAGAGAGGGATTCGAACCCTCGAGACGGTTCCCCGCCTACACACTTTCCAGGCGTGCGCCTTCGACCACTCGGCCATCTCTCCGCATCGCCTGTACCCTTGGTGTTGCGCAAGGGAGACCGGTCTGGAAAGCCGGTGCGAGCGAGGCGCAATATACCCATCGGCTCTGCCGGCGCAAGGGATCACAGTACGGTAAACCCAATTGTTTTAAGGCTCCGGCATCCCCATCTTGTGAGGACAAGCGCTAGCGTGTCACAAGGAGCGGTGTGCGACAGCAAGCGCTCGTCCTAGGCGCTAGTCGAGCTTCCGCAACGCCATAGAGGTTCCAATGCGGCTTTTTCTTCGGATCGTGGGCACCTGGTTGATCGGCTTGGCCCTGGTCCTGTTGGTGGTCGATGGAACCAGGTCGCTGGCAGCCAACGCGCTGCAATTCACCAGCCTAGCCCAGGCCTGGAGCAGTTGGCACCTGCCAAGTCTCGTGGCTGTCCAAGAATTCTTCGCCAGCCGCTTCTTTGCCGATCTGCTCGGCACGGCCTTGGCGGTCCTGCTGACCTACCCCGCATTCGCGGTGATTGGCGTGCCAGGCATTATTCTGGCGATCATGGGCCGCACGCCCAGAACAGAGCGCTTTGTCCGTCAGAGTCAAATCTGACGCCTCTTCAAAGCACAAAAGGAAAACCGATGTTCTTTAAAACCAAGCCCACCAGCCTGCCCACTGTCGCCGAGGCCCTGCCGGGTCGGGACCAGCCCTTGGCTACGGCCGAGAACCACTATGTGAATGGCGAAAAGCTTGCCGGGCCCTATCCGGCCGGCGCCGAGGTCATTTATCTCGGGCTCGGGTGCTTTTGGGGCGCCGAGCGCTTGTTCTGGCAACTCCCGGGCGTCATCCTGACGGCGGTGGGGTACGAGGGCGGCGTGACGCCTAATCCCACCTATGAGGAAGTGTGTTCCGGCCGCACCGGGCATACCGAGGCGGTCAAGGTAGTGTTCGACCCCGCCCTGATCAGCCTCGAGCAGGTGCTCAAGACTTTCTGGGAGGAGCATGACCCCACCCAGGGCATGCGGCAGGGCAATGATGTGGGCACCCAGTATCGCTCCGCCATCTATACCACGACGCCGGAGCAGGCGGAGATCGTGCGCATGAGCCGCGATGCTTATGCGGCGCAGCTCAAGGCGCGGGGCTTTGGCCCCATCACCACCGAGATCGCCCCGGCGGGCGCGTTCTTTTATGCCGAGCCTTATCACCAGCAGTATCTGGCCAAGAACCCGAACGGTTATTGCGGGCTGCAGGGGACCGGGGTCGCCTGCGCCATCGGCACCGGGGTAGCGGCCGAATAGGCTGCCCGCACGCACCACAAAGAAAAGGGCGGCATTGCTGCCGCCCGAGTGGTCAGGGAGAAGACAGTCGCGCCACTTAGGCGCGGGGTTGAGGAACAATCCGCAGATAGGGCTTGAGTTCCGTCCAGCCCTCGGGATACTTTGCCTTGGCCTGCTCGTTGGATACGGCCGGCACGATGATCACGTCATCCCCGTTCTGCCAGTTGACCGGGGTTGCCACCTGGTGCTTGGCCGTCAGCTGCAGCGAATCGATCACCCTAAGCACTTCATCAAAGTTCCGGCCGGTGGAGGCGGGATATTCGATCTTGAGCTTGACCTTCTTGTCGGGCCCGATGACGAACACCGACCGCACGGTCAGCGTATTGTCGGCATTGGGATGGATCATGTCGTATTGGCGCGCCACGGTGCCATCGGTATCGGCCAGGAGCGGGAAGTTGAGGGCGGAGCCCTGCGTTTCCTCGATATCGGCGGCCCAGCCGGCATGGTCCTCGAGCTTGTCGACCGAAAGACCCAGCACCTTGACGCCGCGCTTTTCGAACTCGGGCTTGAGCTTGGCGGTATAGCCCAGTTCGGTCGTGCAGACAGGGGTGAAGTTCTTGGGGTGGGAGAAGAGGACCGCCCAGGAGCCATCGATGTAATCGTGGAAATGGATGGTGCCCTCGGTGCTTTCGAGGGTGAAATCGGGGGCGGTGTCGCCGATCAGAATGGCCATGGTGCAATCCTTGGGCTCGTTGGCGTTTGCTTGTCAGGAACAATATCGTACTCCGCCGCGCCGTTTGAAGCCGGGCGGGGCGGAATGATTTTGTGCAAGGGGCGCTCGGCGCGCGAGCCCATGCTATTGCGCGGCGGCTGCGGGGGCAGGGGCGGTTGCGGCGGCGGGCGGGGCGTTGAGCCAGGTGACATTCTCGCCGCGCAGCGGCACGACCGACAGGCTCATCTTGCCCGAGCCCTGCTGGATCTGGCGGGCATGGCCGAGATAGACGAGAGCATCATTGGTTGCGTCATAGATGCGGGTGACGCGCAGCGACTTCCAGATCAGCGAGCGGTTTTCCCGAAAGATCTCCTCGCCCCCGGGGCGGGTGGAAATATCGCCCACGGTGATCGGGCCGACGGCCGAGCAATCCAGCGCCGAATAAGAGGGGTCCTCGAACCAGTTGCCCTGCGAGATGCGGTCGATAAAGCCGCGGTTGAAATAGGCGAGGTGGCACACGACCCCAGCCACTTCCGGATCGGGCACGGCATCGATGGCAATGTCATTGCCGGTCCAGTCAACGCCCACGCTCCCCACTTCGCGGGAATCGCCGCAGGCGGCAAGCGCCAGCACCGGCAGAACAAGGGCGGCAAGGCGAACAATACGGCGCATGGGGCAAATCTCTCCCGGGGGTTTTTCAGCGGCCGGGCATAGATGGCCCGCGCCGGGGCCGGGTGCAAGGGGCGTGCGAACGCGCCCGCTGGCCGGGGCCGCGGGGGAGGGGGGATGCTCGCCATAGCCTGACGGCTAGGCGGTTGTGCGCGACGTCCTGCGGACGCGCGGGGCTAGAGCGCGATCGCCTGCGGCGACGCGGACGCCATAGCTGCAAGGGCGGCTAGGCAGAGCAGACCCCGAGGCGGTGGCGCCTCTTGGGATGGTTGGAGTGAGACGACATCGCCTCGGGGCGGCCGGGATTTACCGATCCAGCTCGCAAAGCGCGCCCCCCAAAGTCGGCAGGGGGCGAACTGTCCAATGCGGCTCGGACCCACGGCGTGCAGCGACGCACCCCGTCCCGGCTGTTCCATCCGCCATCTGGTCGCTGCAGCGCCGCTCCTGCGGGGGAATGGACAGCACCATACACCCCGGGCAAGGGGGCGGGGATAACTGCCCGCCCCTGTCCTGCACCTAGAGCCGGCGTATTTGCGGAAACCCCGGATCGATCCGCGCCGGCGGCACGGCTTCCCCGAGCGGCTCGGCCCGCCGGGCGGCGGCAATCCCGGCCTGGTAGCCGCGGCTGAAGTGATCGCGAAAAGCCCGGTCCATGCGCAAGGCCAGTTTCTGGCGGATCGAGCGCATCTCGTCGCGCCCCTCGGGCGAAAACTGTTCGGCCGGCAACAAGCGCCGCACCGGCATCGGCAGCGGCCGCGTCAGCCACACCCGAA
This sequence comes from Devosia sp. Z11_6, assembly GCF_058133665.1. NCBI lineage: Bacteria > Pseudomonadati > Pseudomonadota > Alphaproteobacteria > Hyphomicrobiales > Devosiaceae > Devosia > Devosia sp. Z11_6. The sequence goes on along the minus strand of NZ_JBYUNQ010000002.1, from coordinate 141,251 downwards.
AGCGATCTTCTTCGCTCCAGCCGGTATGGCTGGCCTCATAGGCGGCCAAGAGCGCCAGCGCCTGCCCCAGCTGCACAGAAAGCCCGCCCCAGCTGGGCGCTGCCGGCGGCAGTTTTTCCCGGGCCCGCCGCTTGGGCCCAAACATCTGCGCATCATGCAACACGGCCTCGGCCGCCATCCGCACCTCGTCGCCCAACAGGGCCTCGGGCTTTTTCGCCGCCACGCTGCGCGCCTGTTCCTGCAACGCCGTCAGGCGCAACCACAACGCCTCATGGCGCTCCGCCAGCGCCGGGGTAATCCGAAGGACTTTTGGCATGGTTTTTGGGACTTTCTCCTGTGGGGGAACAGGAGAGGATAAGGCTGGGTGGAGGGGCCGGGATAACAATCGGCGTAATAGTAGGCCCAGAGCAGCGTCAGGGCCTGATCGGCAAAGCTGGCATTCCCGCCAATGGGGCCGATGTCAGCTATCGACCTTTCTGCCGTCCATCTGGGCATAACAGCCCCTAAGAGCTGCCGTGATTAGGTCTGCCGCTAAACGGCTTGTAGATCGGTTGCATCAAATGTGAGCTTTCCTGACCGGCCGAGAGCTTCTTGATCCTCAAGCCCGCTCAACCGTCAATTTTGCCCTTGAAGATCGTTAGCATCCAGCCACTCCTTCATCTCTCGAACAGCGTTTTGTAGGCAAACGCGGCCGAAGCCTTGGAAACCGACAGGCAGTTTGGTGATATCCCTTTCTATTCCAAGCAGCCGAGCCTGCCTGATCGCCAACTCCTCGTAGTACTTGCGTTCACTTGGAGAGAGCTCCGGGGGCTGGTCGGCCCTGCGAGATTTTCTCCTTACCCTTGCTTCCGCCGCCGCAGGTATTTCTGCTGTTGGCGTAGTTGACGCCTCTGGCTCATGCTGGTTGACCTGTGTGTAGGCGGGGATAGCATCCGGTGGGATATTTGGCTCATTCCGAACTGAAACCGGGTGGTCACTCCCGCCCTCATGTGGAGGATTGAGCGACACCGGAGCTTCATTGCCATCTTCAAGGTCCTCGTCCTCCCAAAGATCGGCGCAGTCGAGCTCCACCTCCTCTTCGAAATCGGGATCACCATCCATCCTGTCGAGCAGGTCGATGGCCTTTTCGGCAATGTCACGCAGCAACTGCCTGGCCGTTTGTCTCACGCTACGTCGGCGTCCCAGGAACGCCTTTACCTGCTCACCAAGGTGAACCAGGTCGTCGCTATAAAGGAATTCGTCGTCTACGGTTTCCAGCGCAGCCCATCCTGGTTGCTCTAACTGGTCATCGGCACAAAACCAGAGTCTGATCTGGTCGCCGGTAGCGAGCATCATGTGCAGCCCACAATGGGTTTCGTTGACGACAACCCCCATGACCCGAGCGTCCACCAGGCAATTTAGGGATTGACCAAGAAAGCGCGCATAGCGCCCTTGGAGCATGCTCTGGCGCACGCGACTAATGAGGCCGGCTTGCACAAGCAATTCTGGGGTGACGAGCCCTGCGGCGTCCCGGATACTCTGATCGACCGCGTTACCTGAAACATTGAGCAGCCACACAATCTGGTCAGCGCTATGCCCCTGGGCGACGAGGCTGAGTATCTCGGCATCTTTCTTTGTCAAAGATTCCAAAACTTCAGTCAGTTCATCGACGACCTGGTCGAATTCCTCATCCTCATCCTCATCCTCATCCTCTCCGTCGGAAGCGTCTTCGGAAGATGGGGCCCCATCCCAAACAAAGTCCGCGGCAACCGGGGCATCCGTGCCTTCCTCTAGGAGGTCATGGTAGAAGGGCGTGGGATCTTCCCAGAGAACGGGCGCATAGAAAATTGCACCTTGTGCTTGAGCGTCGTCATCGTTGTGGACATCGAGCGGCATTGAAAAACCCTCCTTCAGCCCTACCAATGTGAGCTAAAGCTAAGGAGTTTGCCTATGGAGGGGACTGACGGAGCAATCACGGCAACAGGGTTGTTTTGGCCCCACGTATTGCCGGAAATACCGTGCTCCTGCGTAATTTACCGCGATAACAACTAACAATAGTCTTAGTCCTTAAGATTTGCTTAGATGAGGCTTGTTGTTGTTGAGGGCCAGCAATGCTGGACGAGTTGTGGAATGCCGAACGCCTAGGCTTTCGCACTATTGCCGACGACGCGCCTACCGCAATGTGGCTGACATTGCCGACGGGCTATTGTTTCTACCTCAATCGTTCCTGGGTGGAATTTACCGGCCAGACCGAGAACCAGGGGCACGGATCCGGATGGGCTCAGGCACTTCATCCGGATGACCGAGTCATGGCCTACAACGCCTACTTCCGGGCCTGCGTTACCGCTTCGCCCTATCAAGTGAGCTGCCGCCTGCAGCAAGCCAACGGTGGCTACCAACAGGTCACGGCTGCTGCGTTGCCCCATCTTGATCAAAGCGGAAATCTCGATATTTACGTGGGTGCAATTTCGCTTGCTGTTGACCAACGTTTTTCCAAACCCGGGTCGGCTGCCTTGTTGTCCCCTAGGGAAAAAGAGCTCCTGCGCCTCTCAGCCCTTGGTAAGACCGCCGGCGAGGTGGCAGCCCTGATGGGTATCGCGGAGCGAACGGCACACTCCTACATGGGCAACATTATGCGCAAGCTGAGTGCCAACAACCGGGTGCACGCCGTTGTGGAGGCTATAAGGCTGGGCGAGATCGAGATCTAAGCTCTGCCGGCAGGTGGGCGCGGGCGTCGAGCACTTCCATGCCGACAATGCGGCCCTGCGCGTCATAATCGAGCACGATCCCCGCGCTGGACTCTTCGCTTTCCTGCACCCCTTCGGGCGAAAAGCGGATGTAAGCAGCATTGGCTTCGGGGTCGTAGGTCACTTGCGGTGTCATTGCGGCCTCGCGCGGCGATCCAGAAACGCCGATATTACCCGAATATCGTGCCCGTGGGTGGCTGCAAGGGAGGCAGGCACCTGCATCGTACCGGGTGCCCGCTGCCTTTGGCAGCGACCCGGCGACTAACCTGCCGTCGCGCCACTGGCGCGCCGCTTCGCGGAAGGCGCGAACCGGTCAGTCGTCACCCATCTTGAGCGCCTTGATGAAGGCCTCTTGCGGGATTTCCACCGAGCCGAACTGGCGCATGCGCTTTTTGCCGGCTTTTTGCTTTTCGAGCAGCTTGCGCTTGCGGGTGGCGTCGCCGCCATAGCATTTGGCCGTCACGTCCTTGCGCATGGCGCGCACGGTTTCGCGGGCGATGATCTTGCCGCCGATCGCCGCCTGGATCGGAATGACGAACAGATGGGGCGGAATGAGGTCCTTGAGCTTTTCGCACATGATGCGGCCGCGCGATTCGGCGACGGTCCGGTGCACCAGCATCGACAGGGCATCCACCGGCTCGCTGTTGACCAGCACGGAAAGCTTCACGAGATCGCCGGGGCGATGCTCGGCCAGCTGGTAATCAAAGCTGGCATAGCCCTTGGAGATGGATTTCAGCCGATCATAGAAATCGAACACCACCTCGTTGAGCGGCAAATCATATTCCACCATGGCGCGATTGCCGACATAGGAGAGATTACGCTGGATGCCGCGCCGGTCCTGGCAAAGCTTGAGGATCGAGCCGAGATATTCGTCGGGGGTGAGAATGGTGGCCTTGATCCAGGGCTCGCGGATCTCGGCGATCTTCATCACATCGGGCAGATCGGCGGGGTTGTGGAGCATCACCACCTCGCCATTGGTCATCTCGACCTCGTAAACCACCGAAGGGGCGGTGGCGATCAGATCGAGATTGAACTCGCGGCTCAGGCGCTCCTGGATAATTTCGAGGTGGAGGAGGCCCAAAAAGCCGCAGCGGAAGCCAAAGCCGAGCGCGGCCGAAGTTTCCATCTCGAAGGAGAAACTGGCGTCGTTGAGCCGCAGCTTGCCCATGGCGGCACGCAGCTCGTCGAAATCACTGGCATCGACGGGAAAGAGGCCGCAGAACACCACCGGCTGGGCCGGGCGGAAGCCTGGGAGGGCTTCGCTGGTGGGCTTGCGATCATCGGTGATGGTATCGCCCACATTGGTATCGGCCACTTCCTTGATGGAAGCGGTGAAAAAGCCCAGTTCCCCCGGGCCGAGTTCGCCGACATCGACAAGCTTGGGGGTGAACACGCCGACGCGGTCGAGCTCATACACGGCGCCCGACGCCATCATGCGGATGCGCTGGCCCTTTTTGACCGTGCCATCGACAACGCGGATCAGCACCACGACGCCGAGATAAGTGTCGTACCACGAATCAACCAAGAGCGCCTTGAGCGGGGCGTCGAGAATGCCCTTGGGCGGGGGCAGGCGGGTAACGATGGCTTCGAGCACGGTGTCGATGCCGAGCCCGGTCTTGGCTGAGATCTCGAGCGCTTCGGACGCATCGATGCCGATCACGTCCTCGATCTGCTGTTTGACGCGCGGAATATCGGCGGCGGGCAGGTCGACCTTGTTGAGCACGGGCACGATTTCGTGGCCGGCGTCGAGGGCATGGTACACATTGGCCAAGGTCTGCGCCTCAACGCCCTGGGAAGCGTCGACTACAAGGAGCGAGCCCTCGACGGCGGCCATGCTCCGGCTGACTTCATAGGCGAAGTCGACGTGTCCGGGCGTGTCGATGAGGTTGAGGATATAATCCTCGCCATCTGCCGCGTGGTATTTGAGGCGCACGGTTTGCGCCTTGATGGTGATGCCGCGCTCGCGCTCGATATCCATCGAGTCGAGCACCTGCTCCTTCATCTCGCGCAGCTCCAGCCCACCGGTGAGCTGGATCAGCCGGTCGGCCAGGGTGGACTTGCCATGGTCGATATGGGCGACGATGGAAAAATTGCGGATGCGGTTCTGCGGCGTTGTCATGGGCAAGCGTCTAGCAGAACCGCGGGGGACCGCAAAGATGGTTTAGCGCGCGTTAACTGCCGCTTTTCATCCCGGCATAGATGTTCACCACCGCTTCGGCATTTTGCCGGTCGGCGCCACCTTCGGCGCAATCGGGCGTGGTGCGCTCCACATCGGCCTTGATCTTGGCATAGGCTTCGGTCGCGGCAGCGTCATCCATGCCCAAGCCCGCCTCGAAGCGCTTCTGGTCGTTGTTCATGCGCGAAGTGGCATTTTCATCCACGGTGATGGCGCAGATCTCGATGATGGCCTTGGTGGCATAAAGCCCGGTGAGCAGATTGGCCTGCTTGGGCGTGGCATTAACCGGGGCGGCCGGATCGATGCTGATTTCGGCCGGAGCGGGGGTCGTGGTCGGCGCGGCTTGCTGCGCCTGGGCGGCGGTGAGCGGCAAGATCAGGACGGCAGCAAGAACGAGTGGGCGCAACATGGATCAGCTCCTTTGGGGCGGCGGGCAGGGCCCGTCGGGGATTGCTCCCCTTGGAACGCGCGAATGTGGCTTGTCTACGGCGCTCCCCCGCAAACCGGGTGGTGCGGGGGCAGATCGGCCCAGTCGCGCAGCCCCGGCGCTTCCGGCTCGGGCGGTGGCGCGGCGGGCAGGCTGAACCAGGGCAACAGCCATTGACGGAGACGGGCAAGAACAAACATTTTGTCGGCTCCTTTCCGGGACAACGGGTGAGATGGGGCCCAGAATGCGCGCGGGTCGGAGCTCGGGCAATCGACAAGGTTGCGCTGCCATTATAGAAAATCTCCATGAGCAAGGGCTTTCCCATTCCCCTCAATGCGGTGCGCGCGATCGAAATCGTGGCGCGGCGTGGCGCGCTGGCGCCGGCTGCCGAGGAGCTGGGCGTGACCCTTGGCGCCGTCAGCCAGCATTTGCGCCGGGCCGAGGCGCGGCTGGGCATGGAGCTGTTCGAGCGTACCGGGCAGGGGCTGGTGCCCACCGCAGCCTTGCGCGCTGCCTTGCCCCAGCTCAGCGCCGGCTTTGCCGCGCTCCAGGACGGGCTGGCGGAACTGAGCGGCAGTGACGAGGCCATTCTCAACCTGACGGTGGGGAGCGTTTTCGCTTCGCGCTGGCTGATCTGGCGGATCAACAAGTTCACGACGCTTTATCCCGAGATCGAGGTGCGGCTGACGGTAACGGGTGCCATGCTCGATCTGCAGCGCCCCGATATCGACTGCGGCATTCGCTTTGGCGCCGGCAACTGGCCGGGCGTGATCGCGACACCGATCGGGGGTGCCGAGTTCCAGCCCGTGTGTGCGCCGCCCATTGCTCGGGCCCTCAAGCATCCCAGCGATCTGTATGGGGTGCCCGTGATCCGCGACGAAACTACCATGCTCTCCTGGGATCTGTGGCTGAACTCGGTGGGATTGGACGCAGAGCGGCGCCTGCATGGTCCCACCTATTCCGATCCCTCGCTCGCCTTTGATGCGGCGATTTCCGAACAAGGCGTGCTGATGGCGGTGGACATGATGAGCGCCGATGCGGTCAGCGATGGCCGACTGGTGCGCCCCTTCACCGGTCCAGTGAGCGGGCCCCATCAGTATTGGCTGGCGACGGCCAAAGGGCGACGCGAAACGACGAAGCTACGCCGCTTTCGCGAATGGCTGGCCGCCGAAATACCCGCCTCGGCGCGGGGCTATGTGCACCAGTCGCGCGGCTGAGCCCGGCCAGGCAATTCGGTATTCAGATACTTAAGCGAAAACTTAAGCGTTGACGCTCCGGCTTGACTGCGATAGTTAAGTGCATGCTTAACCAAGACGACCAACTCGACCAGATCTACCGCGCCCTCGCCGATCCGACCCGTCGGGCGGTGGTGGAGCGGCTGACCGCCGGATCGGCCACGGTGAGCGAGCTTGCCGAGCCGTTCGCCATGTCGCTGCCGGGCCTGACACAGCACCTGCGGGTGCTTGAAGACGCCGGGCTGGTGCGAACCGAAAAAGTGGGCCGGGTGCGCACCTGCACGCTCGACCTCCAGGCCTTGGGGAGCGCCGAACGCTGGATCAACCAGCGCCGCCAGGCATGGGCGCAGCGCTTTGATCGACTGGGCGCCTTGCTGGCCGAGGATGACGAGCCTTCACCGCCAACACCATCCAAAGGAAGAGATTCATGACCGATCGTTCCGTTTCCCATGGCAGCTTCACCATTGACCGGGTTCTTCCCGCCAAGCCAGAGCGCGTGTTTCGCGCCTGGTCGGACCGGGAACAAAAGGCCAAGTGGTTTCCCGTGGGTGAGATTTTCGAGTTCAAGGTCGGTGGCCGGGAATACCAGGCCGATAACGGGCCCAATGGCGCCCAGTTCGTGTTCGATGTGCGCTATCACGACATCGTCCCCAACCAGCGCATCGTCTATGCCTATGAGATGCTCATGGACGGCCGGCGCATTTCGGTGTCGGTCGCCACGGTCGAACTGGTGCCCGAGGGCGAGGGCACGCGGATGATCGTGACCGAACAAGGCGCGTTCCTCGACGGGCTCGACAACTCGCGCCAGCGCGAAGAAGGCACGCGCCAGCTGATGGACGCCCTGGCGCTCGCGCTCGCCAATTAAGGCCCACTCTTTGATCCGTAACCGGAGCGAGCCCCGGCTTTGTCAGCCAATGGATCGCGCCCGGCAACCAAAAGGAGGTTTGTATGCGTTCTTTGCTGGCCTGGAATGTCATGACGCTGGATGGCTATTTCGAAGGCGCCCAGCCCTGGGATTTGAGCTTTCACAATGTGGTCTGGGGCCCCGAACTCGAGGCGCAATCGCGCGAACAGATGGAGGGCGACAAAACCCTGATCTTCGGGCGCAAGACTTATGAAGGCATGGCGGCCTACTGGCCCAAAGCGACAGATGAAGGCTTGGTCGCCGAGCGCATGAACGCCATTCCCAAGATCGTGGTGTCCAATACGCTCACAACCGCCGAGTGGAACAATACGCGGGTGCTCGCGGGCGATGCGGCCCAAACCATCGCGGCGCTCAAGCGCGAGGATGGCGGCGATCTTTATGTGTTTGGCAGCGCGCAACTGCTGGGCAGCCTGCTCGCGGCAGGGCTGGTGGATGAATACCGGCTGTGCCTGGCGCCAGTGGTGCAGGGGCGCGGCACGCCCCTCTTCAAGCCTGCCGAGCAGCCGCAGAACTGGACCTTGCTGGAAGCCCGCGCCCTGCAAACCGGCGGTGTAATGCTGCGGTATCGGGTCAAGGGGTAAAGGCCCCTTACCCGCATCTCAGGATGGATCCCGGCTCAGGGCCGGGATGACAGCTGGTGGAGAGGGCGTGCGCGCCTGCCGGTAAGGTGCGCCGGCGGGTTAGCCCTGGCTGTTCCGCAGACGGGATTGTTCGGCTTGGTCGCGTTTGCGTTGCTTGGCCTGGCGGGCGGCTTCGGCGGCTTCGTCGCCGAGATGGGCGGTGCCGCGTTGGCGGGCGAGTTCGATCTGTTTTTGCCGCTCGGCGGCGGCGGCATGCTTGGCGGTGTCGTCAGCACAATGCGGGCAGGCGACCCCTTCGCTAAAGCGCGGATCGGCGCGATCGGCGGGGGTAAGCGGGTGGCGACAGGCGCGGCAGAGGGTCGCCTCACCTTGCGCGAGGCCATGGCCAACCGCGACGCGATCATCGAACACAAAGCATTCGCCCTCAAACCGGCTTTCGGGTTCGGGAACGGTTTCAAGATAGGCCAGAATGCCCCCCTTGAGGTGGAACACTTCGGCAAAGCCCTGGCTCAACAGGTAGGAAGACGCCTTTTCGCAGCGGATGCCACCGGTGCAAAACATGGCGACTTTCTTGTCGCGCGCGGGATCAAGATGGGTCGCCACATAGTCCTTGAACTCGGTGAAGGTCGCGGTCGCCGGATCGAGCGCGCCCTTGAAGGTGCCCAGCCCCACTTCGTAGTCGTTGCGGGTATCGACCAGCACCACATCATCGCGCTCGATCAGGCTGTTCCAGTCGGCGGGTGCCACATAGGTGCCCACGGTTTGGGACGGATTGGCTTCGGGGGCGCGCAGGGTGACGATCTCGTTCTTGAGCCGCACCTTCATGCGCAGGAACGGCATTTCGGCAGCGCCCGAGAACTTGATCTCGGCGCCGGCGAGCCGGCTCGCCCATAGCGGATCTTCGAGCAAAAAGGCGTGCAGGGCGTCGATCGCCTCGGGCGTGCCGGCAACCGTGCCATTGATGCCTTCGGGCGCGAGGATCAGCGTGCCCTTGATCGCGCGCGCGCAGCAGAACTGCGCCAGCACCGGCTGAATGGCCGCGGCATCGGGCAGATCAGCGAACTTATAAACGGCCATGACCTTGTATGGCAGGGCGGCTTGCGGCAAGTTATCGGGCATCGGGATTCCGGCAGACGCTGAATGGCGTCTGGCTCTCTATCATCGCGTCACGCCCTGCGCCAAGCAGCGCGCCGTCGCGCAATCGCACATTTCTGGGAGGCAAGAACCATGACTTATCGGGCTGATACGGCGCGCTACGACACAATGCAATATCGCCATTCCGGCCGTTCGGGCCTGCAGCTGCCGGTGGTGAGCCTCGGGCTGTGGCAGAATTTCGGGGGCACGCGCGACTATCCCAGCGCCATGGAAATCCTGGGCCACGCCTTTGATGCCGGTGTCACTCATTTCGACCTCGCCAACAATTACGGGCCTCCCGCCGGCTCGGCCGAAGAGCTGTTCGGGCAGGTGATGGCGCGCGATTTTCGCCCCTATCGGGATGAGCTGATCATTTCCACCAAGGCGGGCTACAATATGTGGCCGGGCCCCTATGGCGAGTTCGGCAGCCGCAAATATCTCCTGGCGAGCCTTGACCAGAGCCTGGGGCGGATGGGGCTCGACTATGTCGATATCTTTTACTCCCACCGCTTTGATCCCAATACCCCGCTCGAGGAGACCATGGGGGCGCTGGCCCATGCGGTGCGGGTTGGCAAGGCGCTTTATGTCGGCATCTCGTCCTATCCAGAGGCGCAAACGCGCGAGGCCTACCGGATCCTCAAGGAAATGGGGGTGCAGACCACCATTCACCAGCCCAGCTATTCCGTGCTCAATCGCTGGATCGAGAACGATCACACCATCGACGCCTGCGGGGAGCTCGGGATCGGCATGATCGCCTTTTCGCCGCTGGCGCAGGGCGTGCTGTCGGGCAAATACAACAATGGCAAGAAGGAAGGCACGCGCGGGGAGAACCCCAATGGCTCCCTGCGGGCCAGCCATATCGAGCCGCGGGTGCTCGAGGCCGTCGACAAGCTGGGCGAAATTGCCAAGGCACGCGGGCAGAGCCTGGTGCAGCTGGCGCTGAGCTGGGTTTTGCGGCGACCGGAAATGACCTCAGCGCTGATCGGGGTGCGCAATCTCGACCAGCTCAAGGACAATCTGGGCGTGCTCAACAATCTTGCGCTCAGCGCCGAGGAGATCGCAGCGATCGACGCGGCCACGGCCGGGGGGCAGATGGAACTGCACCCCAGCCCCAAGGGCTGGCTGCGCTAAAGGAGCATGGACTGCTGCGCGCCCATGGCGGCCATCGAGCCGGCATAGGCGGCGCTGGTGACACTGTGCATCGGGGTGGTGAGGTCGCCCGCCGCGAAGACCCCCTCGCGCGAGGTGGCCTGGCGCTCGCCCACCACCACCATGGTGCCGGTGGGCGTGGTGTCGGTCTCGAGCCCGAGTTGCTCGTGCAGGTCGGCGGATGGATGATTGCGGGGATGGGCGTAAAGCGCATCGAGTTCAACCTTGGTGCCATCTTCGAGGCTCACGCCCGACATCTGGCCGTTGTCCTGGTGGACCGCGGCCAGCTTGCCATCATGGATCTTGACGCCCCGTCGCTGCAGCTTGTTGCGCTCCGCGTCGGGGATGGCATTGCCATCCAGGATCAGCGTGATGTCCTCGGTCCAATCGCCATAAAGGGCCGGGGCATGCAGCGACATGGGGGTGCTGTAAAGCAGCCCCCAGCGCGGGCCCGCTTCATAGCCGTGGCAGAATGGGCAATGGATCACCGATTTGCCCCATGCCTCGGCAAAGCCGGGGATGGGGGGCATTTCATCGGTGATGCCATAGCTCAGGATCAATCGGCGAGCGGCAAAGCTGTCCCCGGTCTCGGTGGTGATCGTGAAATCGTCGGGCTCGCCTGAAACGGTGCTGGCGCGGCCCTCGATCAGCCTGACCGTGGGATAAGCCTCGAGCTGGCGGCGGGCGGCAGCGAGGATATCGCCGGGCGCTACCCCGTCATGACCCAGCACATTGTGGGCACTGTCGGCATAGCGGTTCCGGTTGAGCCCGGTATCGAGCACGCTCACCTTGCGGCGCGCGCGCCCGAGCTGGAGGGCTGCGGAAAGGCCGGCGAACGAGCCGCCGACAACAAGTACGTCATCCATGAAAATGGCTTTCGGAAGAATGGGAAAGAGCGGGAAGCGCAGTTGCGCCCGCCGCGAGTTGGGCAATGCTCAGGCGGCGCAGCCGGTTGGCGAGCAGGGCTTCGGCATCGGCCAGCACCTCGTTCATCACCCCGTCAACGGTGCGCACAATGGCGCAGCCGGGATCGCCCGGCTCGCTTTCGGTGCGCACGAGAAGGGTTTCCCCCAAGGCATGGTACACATCAAAGACGCTGATCTCGGGGGCGGGGCGCGCCAACTGCCAGCCCCCGCCATGGCCCTTGCTGGAGCCCACCAAACCCGCTTCGCGCAGGCTGCCGAGCACACGGCGGACCACCACTGGATTGGTTTGCAGGCACACCGCCAGAACCCCCGAGGTCAGCGCGTCCGCGGGCTGGGCGTGCAGATGCACAAGGGCATGTAGGGCAACGGAAAGGCGGCTGGATCTTTTCATGTAACTTTTTTAGTTGCAATATTGCGGCGCGTCAAGCGGGCGCGAAAGCCACACTCATGTGGTCAGGGGGTGAGCGCCGGTTGACGGCCGGGGCGGCAGCGACCATGGTCGCCCCAGCCACTCAGCCCAGGACCTGCGCTTGCTTCGATCAACCCTTACCATGCTGGCATGGTGCGCCCTGGTTTGCGGGCTGACCCTGCCGACGCTAGCGCCGGGGGCCGCCAATATGCTCACCCTGGTGCTGATGGGGGTGGGCTTGACCTTGCTGCCCACGGCCGAAGGGCGCCGGGCGCTTGGGCAGCCAGCGACCTGGCTGCCGCTGGTCGCCGGCGGCTTGATGCTGCTGGCCATTGCGGGTTCCGCACGCGAGCCGATGTCGTTTGGTGCCATCATTTTTCTTGTGCCCCTGTTTCTGGCCGCGCCGCATGCTGCCCTGGTTGGGCAATTGGGCGCGCGCCTCACCCTAACGGCGGTCGGGACGCTGGCGTTGCTGGGCGCTATCGCAGGAGCGGTGGTCGCGGGATTTGACGTCTTTGTCATGGGCGAGCCGCGCGGGGGGGTGCTGGTCAACAACCCCATCCACCTGGCCGACCTGGCGCTGACTTTGGGCTTTGTCGCGGCAGTGGGGGTGTTGAGCCGATGGCGTTGGCGGGCAGTGTTCCTGCTCAGCCCGCTCGCGGCGCTGCTGGCGATCTGGTTTTCCGGCTCGCGCGGGCCGCTGGTGGCCTTTGTGCCCATGAGCATGGCCGCGCTTGCCGGTGCCGCGCTGCATTATCTGCCGCGCCGGCGCGCCTGGCTGCTGATCGGGTGTGGTGCAGTTGCCGCGCTGCTGGTGTTTGCCGTGCTGATCGGCACCGGCTGGATCGAGCGCACGGGGCCCTTTGGCGAGATCGTGTCGCTGTTCCGTTCGGGCGAGCCTGGCGACGATTCCACCAGCCAGCGCCTCATCATGTATCGCAGCGCTTTGGCGGCCTTCATGGCCTCGCCGGTCTGGGGGCACGGGCTGGGGCACTTCATGGAGGCAGCAGCCCAGTTTGCCCCACCAGGGGCGCGGTTTCCCAAATACGACCATCTGCACAATGACATCGCCGACTTTGCGGTTTCGGGGGGCCTCTTGGGCCTGCTTTCCTATGGTTTGATCCTCCTCGCGCCCTTTGCCGGCGCCTGGCGCGCCCAAGGGTCGCAGCGCGCACCAGCGCTCTATCTGGCGCTGGTCGCCAGCGTCGGCTATGCGGGCATGGGGCTGACCAACGCCATGTTCGGCGTGTTGGCCCAGACGCTGGTTTATACCGTGCTGCTGTCGCTGATTGCGGTGCTCGCCAGCCGGCCTAAAGAGAGTTTCCCTTGAGCGACCGCCCCATCCATATCGCGCTGACCTTTGACGACAATTTTTGGGCGCCGGCCTATGCCACGATGCGCTCGGTGTGCCTGTTCACCCATCGGCGCAGCGACCTGGTGTTTCACCTGTTTCATCGCACGCTCACGGTGGAGCACGAGGAGGACCTGCTCGCCATTGAAAGCGAGTTCGGGGCGCGGCTCGAGTGGTATGATCTCGACGCTTCCCCCTTGTTCGCCGATGTGGCGGCGCGGATGCCGCTCAACAAGCGGCTGAGTAACATTGTTTATGCTCGGCTGATGATCGATCGCCTGCTGCCGGCTGGGGTGGAGCGGGTGCTGTATCTCGATTGCGACATGCTGGTGCGCGACGCCATCGAAAAGCTGGTGGAGATGGACATGCTGGGCCATCCCATCGCGGCGGTGCGCGACACGATGGGCGCCTTCATCACCGGGGGCCGTGACCTCAAGGCCAATCGCGATATTCTCGATCCCGCCGATCCCTATTTCAATGCGGGGCTGGTGCTGATCGATGTCGCCCAATGGCGCGACGCCGACATCCTGGGTCAGCTCGAAGTGGCGCTGCGCGAAGGCGTGATGGAGCGCATCTATTATGACCAGGATTTCTTGAACCTGGTGTTCAAGCGGCGCTGGCTGCAACTGCCCTGGCGCTGGAACACGATCGATGCCCGCCACGCCCATGAAGGGCTCGACCCCGCCATTCTGCACTATACCGGGGAAGCCAAACCCTGGGGCATCTTTGCCGGCATGTTCCACTGGGTGGCCTTTGGGCGGCTCTACCGGCATGTGATGGGCAATGAGCTGTTTTACCGCTTCGCCCGGCATCGCTGGAAGCGCTGGTGGCTGAAGAAGCTGGGGCGTTAGGCGCTGCAGCCCTAGATCGTGCGCCGTCACGGGATCTCAGGATGGATCCCGGCTCGAGGCCGGGATGACAGCGAGTTCCGGGGAGCGACAGCGGCCTTCTCTTAATCCAGCGTGATGCCTTCGCGGTCGCAGAGTTGGCGCATGGCGCTGCCGGGAGGCGGTGCGGGCAGGGCGGCGCGGCCGCGATTGGTCAGCTGCGAACGCCAGAGATGGATGCTGAGGGTTTCGGGACGGAGCGCCGGGCCGACGCTGCTGCCGGGCTGCATCAGGGCCGGGATCTGCTCATAAGCGAGAGGATAAAACACCGGCTGGGGCTGCACCCGGTCGAGCAGATCGCGCTTGGCCATGAAATGGGTAAGCGCAAAAGGTCCCGTGGCGCCGAACTGCATCTGGTGGGGCAGCACTTTTTGCCCGAGCAGGCGCCGCGCCGCTACTTCGACTCGCCGGCCCAAGGGTAGGTGGGGCTCGAGTAGCGGCCGATCATGCGGCTCGAATATGCCCAGAAGATCCCCCAGGAGCGGGGCGTCGGCGGGAATATGCAGCACGGCATTGTTGATCGAGCCGGGGCGCTCCCACCCCATCAGGTAGTCGGGGTTCTCCGGAAAGGGGCGCACGCAATAAACGTCCAGATCGGCATAGATGCCGCGCCCGGCGCGCAGAAGTTCGAGCCGGAAGCGGTCGGAAAATACCGCCGGTGTGCCGCGGTCCTTGTAGAACACCAGCGCTTCACGCCCGAGGATTTCGGCGGCGTCGCGCCGCTCGGCGCCCGGAGGCAGCTCCAGCGGATCAAAGCTGTAAACGGCGACGGAATGGCCGTGCCGCGAAAACGAGGTGATCGACAATCGCTCGAGCCAGCCAATGGGGCCATGCCAAAACGAGACAATGGGTGGCGCACTCACGAGGCTTCAGCGCTCATACCGGCAAGGCGAATGGTTGGTGGCAAGTCGTGCGGCGCTCATGCGTTGGTCCCCAGAATCGGGCGCAAGCTAGCGCTTTGGGTGACGCCCCGCCAGCTTTGTGGGTGGTTAAACGGGGAAAGGAACTGGCGCGCGGACCTGCCGCGCGCCAGCAAAGGCTAATTGGTCGTGGGGGCAGCGGACGCGCCGGAATTGGTGGTTGTTGCAGCGGGCGTTTCCGGAGCCGCCGAATTGGAAGCCGCGCCAGTGGTGAAGCCGCCAGCCTGACACGCTTCAATATCGATGCTGGCAAGGTCAATGCTGGTCGCCGGGGCAGCGGGGGTGGCTGGATCAGCAACCGAGCCTGCAGCATTGCTGTTGGAGGCGTCGGTCGCTCCGTCATTGCCGCCCAGGGGCGAGGTGCCGCCGATCGAAGGGGCCGAGGGGTTGGTGCCCGCCGTAGCGTCGGGGGTGGCCGCTGATGTGGCGGCGCTCGCCTGGCCGGTGCCCGCGGGAGCATTGTTGTTGGACAGCTCGTCGCAACGGGCCTGCACCGCACCCAACTGATCGGCGGGAACGTCGACGCCGTTGATCTGCTGGGCCTGCGCCAAAGCGGGGCTGCAGAGGCCTGCCGTCAACAAAACCAATGCGGTGGTGCGCTTGAACATGAATGTTTCTCCTCTTCCCTTGGGCTGTTTGCCGGTAGGTTAACGGGAGAGGGGGACAGGCGTTGCGAAAGGGCCTCACGCCATCACAGGTGATCGGCGCGGGGATATGCCCCGGGGTCAAACCGGCAGCGGCGCGGGGCGACGCGTGGTCCAGATGAAGGTTGCTACAAAGACGCCGCTGAGCAGCAGCACGATCGTGGGAGCGGGGGCGGAGTCGATGAAGAAGCTGAGATAGATGCCCAGGAGCGAGCAACTCACGGAAATAGCCGTGGCCAGCAGCATCATTGGACCAAAGCGCTTGGACAACAGGAAGGCGATGGCACCGGGGCCCACCAGCATGGCGACCACCAGCACGATGCCCACTGCCGAAAGGGCGGCGACAATGGTGAGGGAAAGCAGCACCAGCAGCCCGTAATGCAAGGCGCGCACGGGCAAGCCGATAGCGCCGGCCTGCTGGGGATCGAAGGTGAACAGGAGAAAGTCGCGCCATTTGGCGGCGAGCACGCCGCAGACCAGGAGCGCGATGATCCCCGACAGCGCCAGATCGCCACCATCGACACCCAAGATATCGCCGAAGAGGATGTGGTCGAGATGTACATCGGTCTGGATCGCGGTATAGAGCACGATGCCGAGGCCAAAGAGACCGGCAAAGACCACGCCCATCACGGTGTCTTCCTTGATGCGGCTATGCTCAGTCAGAAAGCCGACCGAAAGGGCGCAGCCCATGCCGGCGATAAAGGCACCGACGCCAAAGGGCAGGCCAATGATATAGGCGAGCACGACGCCGGGGAGCACGGCGTGGGAAATGGCATCGCCCATCAGCGACCAGCCCTTGAGCACCAGAAAACAGGACAGGAGCGCCGTGGGCACGGCAACCAGCACCGCAATCAGCATGGCATTGGTCATGAAGGGAAAGCTGAAGGGCCAGAGAGCGTAGAGCCAGAACTCGCTCATTGCGCGATCTCCCGCGCCGCGCGACGGCGATTGGCGAGAATGCCGTGCTTGGGGGCGAACACAAAGGCAAGCAGGAACACGATGGTCTGCAGGCACACGATCACGCCGCCGGTGGCGCCATCGAGGAAGAACGAGAGATAGGCGCCGACAAGGCTCGACAGCGTTCCTACTAGGACGGCGATGGTGATGACGCGCCCGAACCGGTCGGCCAGGAGATAGGCGGTGGCGCCGGGGGTGACGACCATGGCGATGACGAGGAAGGCGCCCACGGTTTGCATGGCCGCGACCGTGGAGGCACTGAGCACGGTAAAAAAGATGACCTTGAGCAGCGGCGGGTTGAGCCCGATGGAGCGGGCATGGGATTCATCGAAGAACGTGACCATCAGATCCTTCCAGAGGAGGAGCATGACGCCCAGCGTCACCAAGGAAATGATCACCAACTGCAGGGTTTCGTTGGGCGTGACGGCCAGGATATTGCCCATGACGATGGTCTGGATATTGACCGAGGTGGGCGAGAGCGAAATCATGAAGAGCCCCAGCCCGAAAAAGCCGGTGAAGATCAGCCCGATCACCGCATCTTCCTTGAGCTTGGTGCGCTGGGTGAGAAACAGCATGGCGCCGGCCGCCAGACCGCCCGACAGGAACGCCCCGAGTGAAAAGGGCAGGCCCAGCATATAGGCGCCCGCGACACCGGGCACGATGGAGTGCGAAAGCGCGTCGCCGATGAGACTCCAGCCCTTGAGCATCAGATAGGCGGACAGAAAAGCGCAAACGCCGCCGACCAGCGCCGACACCCACATGGCGTTGATCATGTAGTTGTAGGTAAAGGGCTGCAGCAGCGCTTCGATCATGGCTCGGCACCCGATTGCTGCGTGGTCATCTTGCCCTTTTCGCCATACATGACGAGTGGCCGCTCATCGTCGGTGAGCACCGAGACCTGGCGCGGATCGTCATCGGCATGCAGGCCCTGCCCGGCGAGCACGAAATGGCGCAGGGCGCCGCCAAAGGTGAGTTCGAGATTTTCGCGCGTGAAGATCTCGGGAGTGGGGCCATGGGCGAGGACGGTGCCCTTGACCAGCACAGTGCGGTCGCAGAATTCAGGCACCGAGCCCAGATTGTGGGTTGAAACCAGCATCACTTTGCCTTCGTCCCGGAGCGCGCTGAGCAGGGCGATGATGGCGTCCTCGGTCTTGACGTCCACGCCGGTGAACGGCTCGTCGAGCAGGATCACCGCCGACTCTTGCGCGAGGGCCCGGGCGAGGAAGACGCGCTTGCGCTGGCCGCCCGATAGCTCGCCGATCTGGCGCTTGCGGAAGGGAAGCATGTCGACGCGCTCAAGGGCGGAGGTGACCATCTGGTGGTCAACGGCGCGGGGGATGCGGAGCATGTTCATATGCCCGAAGCGCCCCATCATCACCACGTCCTCCACCAGCACCGGGAAGTTCCAGTCCACATCCTCGCTTTGGGGCACATAGGCGACGAGGTTGCGCTTGAGCGCTGCCTTGCCAGACAGGCCCAGAATGCTGACCGAACCGGTGCTGAGGGGCACAAAGCCCATAATGGCCTTGAACAGGGTGGATTTGCCCGAGCCGTTGACACCCACAAGCGCGGTGATGGTGCCGCGCGGAATGGCAAAGCTGGCATGGCGTAGGGCGGTATGGCCGTTGCGATAAGCAACGGTCACATCGGCGACCTCGAGGCCGGGTTCGACAAGGGCGTTCAAGGGCGCAACCCCGCAACGATGGTGGATGTGGTTACGGCAAGAAGATCAAGAAAGGTCGGCACGGGGCCATCGGGGTCCGACAGCGAGTCCACATAAAGCACGCCGCCATAATGGGCGCCAGTTTCGCGCGCCACCTGCTCGGCCGGCCGGGGCGATACGGTAGATTCAGAGAACACGGCGGGGATGTTGTTGGCGCGCACAGTGTCGATCACGCGGCGCACCTGCTGGGGCGTGCCCTGCTGATCGGCATTGATGGGCCAGAGATAGAGCTCCTTAAGGCCAAGGTCGCGAGCGAGATAGGAGAAGGCGCCTTCCGAGGAGACGAGCCAGCGGCGTTCGGGCGGAATGGCCTCGATCTGGGTGCGCAGGGGGGCGATGGCGGCTTCGATCTTGGCGGAATAAGCCTCCGCATTGGCCTTGTAGGTTTCGGCATTGGCCGGATCGTACTCGACAAAGGCGTCCCGGATATTGGCAACATAGGTCAGTGCATCGGTGGGCGACATCCAGGCATGGGGATTGGGCTTGCCCTGGTAGGGGCCCTGGCCAATGCCGATGGGCTCGATGCCTTCGCTGACCACGACGCTAGGGACATCGGGCAAATTGCCCAGGAACTGCTCGAACCATTGCTCGAGATTAAGCCCGTTCCACAAGATGAGGTCGGCGTCCTGCGCGCCCACAAGGTCGCCCGGGGTCGGCTGGTAGTTGTGGATCTCGGCGCCGGGCTTGGTGATGGACACCACTTCGGCAGCGTCGCCCGCAACATTGCGCGCCATATCGGCAATGATGGTGAAGGAGGTGACGGCCTTGAACCGATCCTGTGCCTGGGCGGGCAGGGTGGAACAAAGCGTGGCAACGGCAAGCAGCACGGAAAGAAGATAGCGAGGCATAGGCATCCCAGGCATGTTTCAGTTGACCCTCAGAAGTTAGTGCAATTGCAAATCATTTGCAAGAGGCGTGAGGAGCGGAGCCAAATGCCCGGCCGCCCGTTGGGGTGCAGCGCGAGTGGAGGAGCCTGCCTTGGATCGTAAATGGATTGCCGGACTGATCGTTGCTGCCATTGTGGTCGTGGCCCTGCTGGTGTTCAGTCAAGGGTCAAGCCAGCCCGACCCGGTCGCCGCCGATCCGGGTCTCACCAGCCCCAGCGATCCCGCGCCGCGGCCCTGACCGGCGGGGTTTAGGGGGTGGGAGGCGCAGTTTTACCCTGGCGCGGCTTGGGCGCTTGCCGGGCGCGATTATAGGCGACGGCCCTGGCGACCAGCTGGGTGAGGGCGGATTCGTCGAGCGGGCTGTCCTGGAAGAGGTCAATAGCGCGCCAGAGATTGCCCTCGAGCCCGGCATTGAACAATCCATCGGGATCATCGAGCTTGGCGCCATGCGAGAAGGTGAGCTTGACCTTGTCCTTGTGGGCATTGCCCACCACCAGCTGCCCATTGGCGGACCAGACGGGGCTGCCCCGGTATTTCCATTCCTCGATGATCGCGGGATCGGCGGCGAGAATGGCGCGCCGCGCGCGGGCGAGCAGGTCACCGCGCCAGTCGCCGAGTTCGGCAATCAAGTGGTCGAGTTGTTCGGACGGGCTCATTGCGCAGCCTCCCCACCAAGCTTTGGGGCTAGCATGGCACGGCGCGCCACCCGGCTCTAGTGGCTGGGATCGTCGAAATCCCGGGACTCGTTGTCAGGCTCGATATAGCCCTCGCGCTGCAGCCAGTCGCGCAGGATGCGGTTGATCGCATCATTGCGGCTGAGCTGGCCGGCCGAGGTCTGGCTGTGATCGGCCACGAAACGGTCAATGCCCGGCAGCAGGTCGGCATCAAGATCGGGGATGGGGCTGAGGTCGGGATGGGGCTGCATGGGCACACTCGTGGGGATCAAAGGGGGCGCTTGTGGCGTTCGGCGGCGGCGTCGGGATCTTCGCGATCCCCGGTGCGCGCCAGAATTTCACGCGCTTCATCGATGGACAGGCCATGCCGGCTGGCAAAGGCCGCCACTTCATGGGGCAGGTCGACTGACAGGCGGCCTCGCTCGGCACCGCCCAGCAAATCCTTGGGATCCAGCATGATGGTCGCCTCCGCTTGGGGTTGCACAAGGTAACCCCGGCCGCGGGCGCCGGTTCCGCCATGCTGTGCGCCGAGCGCTACTCGCCAATGCCGCGGCGGCGATACTGGCTGGCAAAAAACACCAGGACGAGCGCGAGCACGATGCCGATCCCGACCTGGGTCCAGCTGATGCGCGCCATGAGGTCAGTGGCGAAGTCGGCAAAGCTGAAGGTCGCGGCGGTGGTGGTCCAGGCCTCGATATAGCCCTGCGTCAGCGGGAAATTGGCGCGGTATTGCAGATACTCCCAGGTGCGGGTGCTGAGCGGCTGCCAGCCGCCCCCAAACACCACCCATTCAAGGGTGGACAGGATGGAGGGGAACAACAGCGACAGGGGAATGGCCCAGCGCCCGACCACGGCAGCGAGGGCGCCGACAAAGGCCATGAAGGGCAGGTACCACAAGAGGCCCACGACCAGCACGACGAGAAGGCTGGCGGCGATCTGGCCATAAACCCCCGCCACATTGCCAAGCAGCGCATAGCCGCCCCCGCCATTCATGGCAGAGGTGGATACGGCAACGCCAAACAGCAGCAGGCCGCTGAGCAGGGCAATGAGGTAGATGATGGCGGGGAAGATGGTGATGGCCGCGACGAGCTTGGACAGCAGCACCGTGAAATCGCTCACCGGCATCGACTTCCAGAACAGCATGGCATTGTTGCGCTTGTCGGCGGCAAAGCTGTCGGCGCAGTAAAAGAACAGTGTCGCCAGAAGATACAGCAGCCAGGCAAAGGCAAAGCCCAAAAAGCCCCATTCATAGATGCGCATGGGCGCGGCGGTGAACAGGGCGCCCGAAAAGCGCATATCGATGCGCCCCACGGTAAAGGCGAGGATAGTGGAGCCGAGCAGGACCGCCACCAGCAGCAGCGGCCCATAGAGGAACGCCCCGCGATGTTCGAGGAACTCGCGCCAGATCAGGGCTGCAAAGGCCTTCATGGTGTTTGCTCCGCAATGGCGGTCGGGCGCTGCATCAGGGCAACGAAGAGGTCGGACAGGGTGGGGGTCGAGAGCACGCCCAAGCCCTCGAGCCGCTCGCGCGGCACATGGTCAAAGATCATCACCGTTTGGCCGAAGCGGGTTTCCTCGTAGACCGGGCCAAGGCCGCGGGCGACGGCCTGATTCTCGGGATCATTGCTGACCAGCTGGATGAAGTTCTGCGCCACCGCTTCCATGGGCTGATGCAGGATCAGGGCGCCATCGCGGATAAACATCACATCGGTGAGCATGAACTCGATCTCATCGACCTGATGGGTGGTGATGATGAGCGTGCGCTCGCCGGTCATGTAGTCGTCGAGCAGTCGGCGGTAGAAGCGCTTGCGATAGGTGATGTCGAGGCCAAGGGTGGGCTCGTCGAGGACGAGGAGCTTGGCGTCGATGGCCATGACGACCGCCAGATGCAGCTGCGCCAGCATGCCCTTGGAGAGGTTCTTGATCTTGAGCTCGGGCTTAAGATCGGTGCCTTGAAGAAAGCTTTGCGCCTTGTCGGGTGAGAAATTGGGGTGGATGCTGGCAACGAGCGAAAACAGTTCGCGCACCCGCAAGAAGCGCGGCAGGCTGGCCACATCGGAGATGAAGGCGACATCGCGCATGAGGCGGGCGCGGTGGGCAAAGGGATCGAGCCCAAGCACGCGGATGGTGCCACGGCAGTCGGTGAGGCCCAGAATGGCATTGAGCGTCGTGGTCTTGCCCGCCCCATTATGGCCGATCAGCCCATAGATCCGGCCCGCCGGAATATCGAAATCAAGCCCATGCAGGATTTCCTTGCGGCCAAACTTCTTGCGCAAGCCACGCGCAGTGACGATCGGCTCGATGCGGGCGGAGGGCTCAGTCATCGTTGGATCCCGGCTCGGAGTAAGGGGGCGATTGCGGCAAGGGGCGCACACTGAGGCAACGCCCGGATGGGCCGTGCGATCCGCGACCTTTGGTCCTGACGGCAATTGTTGCGCGCTGAATCGATCACGGCTGAGCTCCTCGCGTCAGGAATAGATAGGACGCTGAGGGGGTGGGTCAATCTGCGCCGCGCGCTGACTTTGCAGCGGGCCGCGGAGCGCGATAGGTTAAGCCCTGCTTGTTCCGGACCTTCCCAGTGACCGCCCGTTCGTTTTTGTTTCCGCCCAATGATGCCGATATCGCGCTAACCCGGCTCCTGGCCAGGGCGGCCGAGGTCACCGGCTTTCTCAAGGGTGCGCCCGGGAGCCACAAGCCGGGTTGGTACCGGCACGGGCTCGATAACGGCCCCATGCTGCGCGACCTCTACGACGCGCTGGCGCAAGCCTATCCGGCGGGTGGGCCCGCCTTTTGGGCGGTGCGGCTGTGGACCAATCTGTTGTGGCAGCCGGCTTACCTGGCGATGATCGCCGTGCATGCCCATGGCGGCGTCCCCGATCTCCGCGCGATGTCGCAATGCCGGCAGATGCTCGACATCAACGGCTTTCGCCTGCCACCCGGGCCGCAGCGGCAGGGCGAGGTCGAGGCGATGATCGGCTGGGCCACGGCGGACTTGAGAGCCACGGCCGAAACACTCCTCGAGGAGATCAACACGATCGTGCGCTTCAAGCCCGTGCCGGCGCAACGTTTGCTCGCCGCGCGGGTGCTGGGGGTCGTGGCGCTGCTGGAACGGATGCAGCCGGGGATTTCGCCCGACGAGATCAGCCGCCATGCACAGAACTGGCTTGCGGCACTGGATCTGGTCGGGCAGGGAGCGCTGGAGCCCGTGGTGCTGACGGATGGGCGCCAAAAGCTGGTGTTGGCGCGCAAGGGCTGTTGCCTTGATTACCTGGTGTGGCCGGACCGGCTTTGTGCGTCCTGCCCCAAGCAAACCAGGGCGGTCCGGCTGGCCCGCCAATGCGCCGAGCTCGAGGCCGAAGCGGGCTAGTTGAACACTTCGTCGGGGTAGACGCCCCAGATTTCCTCCTGGTGCAAGAAGCCCGAATAGGTCGCGGTGCGCTGCCCGTCGCCGCCGGCGGCGCTGACTTCGCACCAGGTGCCATCGCATTCCTTGATCTGGACGCGCAGGCCCGCGCCAAGTCGAGCGCGCACGCCCGAATCGTCGTTCATGCCCGAGCGCAGCGCGATCTCGCCATTGGCGACGACCGGCGCGACATAACCGGCGCGATTGCCTGACAGCAGGTTCTGGTGCACCCAGCCCTCGTCGCCATCCTGGTCGCGGATCTTGCGCCAGGTATCGAACTCCTGCACGATTTCCACGGGAATGCCGGACTGCCGGTAGATCCAGGCGATGTCGTATTTGGTGCCGGGGCCGACGCGCACATTGATGGGCGTCGAGCGCGTGCTGGCAAAGCGGGGCAGGGGCAAACCGCTGGGATTGTCGGCCTGCGCCCAGGCCTGGACCGGCGTGAGGGGGCCCGGCAGCGCCAGCAGCGCTGCCATAATTGAAACAAGTGCCAAACGGGCACGGGACCGCATTGCGCTGCGGAACACGCTAAACATGACTTTGCACAAGGAATACATTTGTCCTATCACTAAGGCATGATCCTTAATGGTCGCTGAAAACGGAAGGCCTTGTCCTCCGCCACGCATCGGGACTGCATGACCGGCACGAAACCCAAAGTCCTCGTTACCCGCCGCCTGCCCGAAGCGATCGAGGCGCGTATGGCGACATTGTTCGAGACCGACGTCAACGAGGCCGATGGCATTCTCGCGCCCGCCGACATCGCCGAAGGCTGCATCGGCAAGGATGTGCTGGTATGCTCCATCACCGACCGGATCGATGCGTCGCTGATTGCCGCACTGCCCCCTTCGGTGCGCATGATCGCCCAGTTCGGCAATGGCGTGGACAATATCGATGTGGAAGCGGCCTGGGCCGCGGGGTTGACCGTCACCAATACGCCCAGCGTCCTGACCGATGACACCGCTGACATGGCCATGGCGCTGATGCTGGCGCTGCCGCGCCGGCTAGTGGAAGGCACCCAGATGCTGATGCGCGATCGCGCTTGGGCGGGCTGGTCCCCGACCTCCATGCTGGGGCACCGCCTGCGCGGCAAGGCGCTGGGGATCGTCGGGATGGGGCGGATCGGCACCGCGGTGGCGCAGCGCGCCCGCGCCTTTGGGCTCAGTATCCATTATTGGTCGCGCAACCGGCGTCCGCCGGGCCTTGAAACGCCGCTGGGCGCAACCTTTTGGCCAGATCTCGATGCCATGCTCGGGGCGGTCGATATTGTTTCGCTCCATACGCCGCTGACGCGCGAAACGCTCCAGATCCTGGGCGCCGAGCGGCTCGGGCGGATGGGCGCGGGCAGTTTCGTGGTCAATGTGTCGCGACCTGAACTTGTGGACGAAGCAGCGCTGGTGGCGGCGATCGAAGCGGGCCATTTGAGCGGGGCCGCGCTTGATGTGTTCGAGCATCGCCAGGGCATTAATCCCAAGCTCCTGGCGCTGGCGGAAAACAACAAAGTCGTTCTAACCGCCCACATGGCCTCCGCGACGATCGAAGCGCGGGTGGAGATGGGAGAAACGGTGATCGTCAATATTCGCGCCTTCATGGATGGCCACCAGCCGCCCCATCGCGTGCTGCCCGATGGCGTGCCCAAACCCGCTCGCCTCGCTAGCGCGTGAGCAAACGGCAGGCGCTGGGGCGTTGACTAGGACCCGGGGAGGGCCTAAGGGGCCGCAATGAGCAGAGACCAAAAACCCCTCGGGCCAACCCAGCGCATGTTGCGCGTCGGCGAACTGGTGCGGCACGCGCTGGCCGCCATTTTCGCGCGCGGCGATGTGGAAGACGATGCACTGCATGGCGCGGTGATCACCGTGCCCGAAGTGCGCATGAGCAATGATCTCAAGATCGCCAATGCATATGTGATGCCGCTGGGCGGCGAGCATGCCGAGGAGATCGTGGCGGCGCTGAACCGGCATCGCAAGTTCATCCGCGGCCAGGTGGCGCCGCAGATCAACATGAAATTTGCGCCCGAGCTGCGCTTTTTCGTCGACGAAACCTTCGAGGAAGCCAGCCGGATCGATGCGCTGCTGCGCTCGGATCGCGTGCAGCGTGACCTGCAGGCCGGCGAGGACGACGAGGACGATACGCAAGCGTGAGTGCCCCCAAGCGCATCAAGCGCCCCGTTTCGGGTTGGGTGGTGCTCAACAAGCCATTCGACATGACCTCCACCCAGGCCGTCGGCAAGGTGCGCTGGCTGTTCAGCGCCGCCAAGGCTGGCCATGCAGGCACGCTTGATCCCCTCGCGACCGGCATCTTGCCTATCGCCTTAGGGGAAGCGACCAAGGCGGTGCCGCAGGTGCAGGATGGCACCAAGCGCTATCGCTTTGCCATTCAGTGGGGCACGGCGACAACCACGGACGATGCCGAAGGCACAGTTGTGGCCCAGTCGGAGCATCGGCCCTCCGAGGCCGAGCTGAGTGAGGTGCTGCCGCGCTTCACCGGTGAATTGCTGCAGCGCCCGCCAATCTTTTCGGCGCTCAAGATCGACGGCGAGCGCGCCTATGACCTTGCGCGTGCTGGCGAAGCGGTGGAATTGGCACCTCGCCCTGTCCAGATCGATACTATCGAGCTGATGGAGCATGGCGCGGAACGCTCGGTGCTGGAGGTAACCTGTGGCAAGGGGACCTATGTGCGCTCGCTCGCGCGTGACATCGCCGAAGCCTTGGGCACGCGGGGCCATGTGGGTATGTTGCACCGCGCGGCCGTTGGGCCCTTTACCGACGCTGACGCGATCACCATCGAGCAGCTCGAAGCGGTTGAGCTGGAGGCGCGCGACGCCATGCTCCTGCCGGTTGCGGCGGGACTGGTAGAGCTGCCCGAGCTGCGGCTCGATGCGCTGCAGGCCAATGCGGTGCGCCACGGCAATGCGGTGCTGCTGACCGGCGCACGCGCCCCGGTCACGCTGGATGAAGCCTGGGCCAGCCATGCCGGTAGGGCCATTGCCACTGGCTCGGTGCAGTTCGGCCAGTTCCAGCCACGACGCGTCTTTAACTAGGCTCGCGAGGGAACCCCACCCTTTGCCTCGGCTTAATGGTGCACAACCAGGAGGCAGAGATGATTGAAGACAAATTGCGCGAAACCATTATCGGCGAATTGCAGCGCCAGGCCAGCAACCAGCCTGAAAAGCTCAAAGTCACCGCTCAGGACGATCGGCTGCGCGTCGAAGGCGACGTCAATCTCGATGATCTGGTGATGGCCGTCTTGGGCTCGGTGGCCGGCGGCCCCTAGGCGGTCCGGTCGCTCAAGGTTTCAGCGGGAGGTTGCTCGACATGCCCCCGCTTTTGCAGCCAGATGGCAATAACGCTCCAGAGAAGCGCCCAAGCGGCGCCAATGCACCAGCCGGCTAGAATATCGCTGGGGAAATGCACCCCAAGATAAAGCCGGCTGAACCCGACCAAGAGGGTGAGGAAAACCGCAGCGCTCAGGGCATAGATCTTGAGCGCCAGTGTCGGTGCCAGCCGCGCCAGCAGCGCGCCGATCGAAAGATAGGTCACCGCCGAGAGCATCGAGTGCCCGCTGGGAAAGCTCGAGGTGAACTGGTGGGTAAAGGATTCAAGATCGGGGCGGGGACGGTCGTAACCCATCTTGAGCAAGGTGCTGAGCGCCGTGCCGCTCAGCACGCACACAACCATGAGAAGGGCCGCATGCCGCAGGCCTGCCAGCACCAGATAGATCGCCACGCCTACGACAAGGAGCCCGAGGCAGGCGAAGCTGCCCAGCGCGGTGACGTCGCGCATCATCTCCTGCACCCACAGCGGCCCGATCAACTGATGGCTCGGGTCGGGCGTGCGGAACAACATCAGGAGGGCGGTGTCGAAGGCCTCGGTATCGCCTTCGCTGACCTGGTCGGCCAGTGACAGAAACGCCAGCACAAGCCCGCTCACCACTGCGATGCCAGCCAGCACACTCGCTTCCCCACGAGCGAAGTTGATGACGCTGCGCAGGTTCAACAATTGGGAAAGCGATCTTGCCATGTTTGCCTCTATTGGTGGGCGAGCAACGCCGCCGGAGGTCGCGATGTTCCACAATCGCAGGTGAGCCTTGTGGTGCGACGCCGCTGCATTGAACCATAGCGCGCTCTCACCGTTGTGTGACAGCGATTCCCCTCCTTTCAGCGGGCGACACTGATGGTCGAACGACATTTCCACGTGATCCTTAACACCAATGCCGGCACGGCCCATGCAACCGGCACGACGGGTGAGACGCTGGCGGCCATGTTCGCCGAGGCTGGGCTGGAGGCCACCATCGACGCCGACGGTGACGCGCCGTTCAAGGAGCGCATCGAGCGGGCGCTGCAAAGCCCGGCCGACACCATTGTGGCCGCAGGTGGCGATGGGACGATCACCGCGCTGGCTCACGCGCTGGTGGGGACGGACAAGAACCTAGCCATCCTGCCGCTCGGGACCGTCAACCTGCTGGCGCGGGACCTGCATCTGCCGCTGACAGTTCCCGACGCGGTCAAGCAGCTGCAAACCGCCGAGTTGCGGCGCATCGATGTGGGGCAGATCAACGGGCAAACCTTCCTGCATAAGGTCGTCATCGGCACCATTCCCGGGGTAGCAGCCGGGCGCGAGCATATTCGCGGTACCATGAGCATCGGCACCAAGATCGCCTTTTTCCGCTATTTCACTCGCCGCCTGGCGCGGGCACGGCGCATGGCCGTGCGCATCGTGCCGCGCTCGGGCGAGGCGCGGGTGGAGCGGGTGCAGTCCATTGCCGTGTCGAGCAATGCCTATGAGGAGGGGTTCGGCAAGTTCTTTGCCCGTAACCGGCTGGATCGCGGGAGCCTGACGCTTTATGTGATCAAACACCTCAATCTGGGTGACGTGGCGCGGCTGACAGCGCGCATGTTGCTCGGACGGTGGCGTGACGACGAGGCTCTCACCATTGAAAGCGTTGACGAATTGACTATCGAAACCCGCAAGAAGGCGCTCAAGGTAATGTTGGACGGAGAGGTCGAGACCTTCTCGACGCCCTTGCATTTCAAGATCCTTCCCCTGGCGCTTTCGGTGCTGGCACCGGCTTCCTCCGAAGCGCCCGCCGATGCGCCCCTCCCCCTGGAGGAGGGGCTGGCTCCATGAAGGTCGTCCATCTCTCCGACTTGCATTTCGGCAAGCATGACACACGCATATCCGCAGGGTTGGCGGCCGATATCGAATTGCAACAGCCCGATCTGGTAGTGGTGAGCGGCGATTTTGCCCAGGTCGGCAGTCGGGAAGAGTTCGTTACCGCGCGAGCTTTTCTCGATTCCCTGAGCGCGCCCTATTTTGCAGTTCCCGGCAATCACGACGTCCCGGCGATCAATCTGGTACGCCGGTTCCTCAACCCTTATGGTCTTTACCGCCGCTATATCGCTGAGGAGCTGGAGCCGTTCCTGGAGCTCAATGGCGTCGCCTTTGTGGGTATGCGCACGTCTCGCCGCATGCGGCTGGAATGGAACTGGGGCCATGGCACCATTTCGCGCGATCAGCTGGAGCATCTTGAGGAGCGGTTCAGCAAGGCCTCTCCCGATGCGATCCGAGTGGTCGTTGCCCACCATCCACTGCTTTATCCCACCCAGCCCATGCAGCAAACCGAGGCCCGGATCGTCAAGCGTGCCGACGAGGCGCTCGAGACCTTTTCGCGTCTGGGCGTGCGGCTGGTGTTATCGGGGCATTTCCACCTCTCTTATGTGCGCAAGCACGAGGCGGTTGGTGCGGTCAAGGCAGGGGCGCCTACAGGACTGCGTAAATCGGCCGTGGCGCCGATTTTGGTGGCGCAGGCGTCTTCCACCATTTCCACGCGCCTGCGCGGTGAGCCCAATGCCTACAACCTCATTGATTTCAAGGATGGCATGATCGTCATCACCGTGAGGGAATGGGCGGGTGAAACTTGGAAGACGCGCGAAAAGGCCAGCGAGCCCGCTTGAGCGGTGTTGCGCGCGGCCCCTGGCTGCTGGGCGCCAAACTGCGCGCAAAAAAAGACCCAGAGCTGTGTGCATGGCTCTGGGTCTTGCTATTCTTTGGAGGTCGCAGTTGGCCACTGCTACATCTCAACGTCACAGGCGCGCAAACGGTTCCCTATGGTGCGCCTTTTTGTGCGCGCTCATTGTCCTTGTCGGCCTGTTCGGCGGCACCACGGGGCCCCGCCGGCTTGGGGGCACGATCGGCAACCGGGCTGTAGTTGGGATCCTCATCATCGACCGCCTTGCCGATGGGTTGAGCGGGTCCGCGCGGATTTTGGTTGGGCATGACTGAACTCCCTAGTCGCCGTCGACAGCAACAGTCAGGGTTGCAAGAACGGCAGTGGTTACGGCGATCAACATGATAGTCATCGATTAACTCGACTGTTGGGTGGTCATGGGAGAACAACACCCATGGGGCGGGGGCGTTCCCTACCGATCGGCACTAACTTGAGCGAGCTGGCCGCGCCGCAACGGCACCCCGATCAGGCGCTCATATTCGGCTTCCGGGACGCCGTAGCTGCCCTGGGCCACTGCTTCAAGCGTCGCACGGGAGACCACCTGCACATTGCCGCGCGTGGCCCGGATGGCGCCCAGCCCCTCGATCGTGTGCAAAGCGTCGGTGATCCCGGCGCGGCGCACGCCGAGCCGCGTGGCCAGCAATTCATGGGTGAGGGGCAGATCGTTGCGATCGAGCCGGTCATGGGTCATCAACAGCCAGCGCGCAAGGCGCTGGTGCACGCTGTAGCGGGCATTGGCGACCACTGAATGGATGATCTGCAATTCGAGCGCGTGCACGAAGCGGAGCAGCAATTGCATGGTGGCATGGTGCCCGCCAATGGTCCGGCGCAGCGCTTCGCCGCTGATCTGCCAGCCGCTGCCCTCGATCTGCATGGAAATTTCATAGGGACTGGTGCCCACCGAAAGCAAGGCCTGATGGCCAATCATCGCCTCGCGGCCAAGATGGGCGGCTTCGACCATCTGGTTGTCCCCGCTGCGCGCCACAGCCGAAGCGAGCCCGGCTTCCAGAAAGACGTGGCACTGCACAGCCTGCCCTGCTCCGGCCAGAACCGTATTGGTGGGCAGGCGCAAAAATTTGAGATGAGGATAAAGCGCAGCAAAGCTGTCTGCTGGCATGGTCCGTAGCAAATAATTGCCCATCAAGGGCTGGCGCGATTTGGGCACGGGGGCTCGTTTCTAGAGGGGAAAAGAGTGGCTGCAGACATAACTTACAGAAGCGCAAGTCGTTCGCTTTTTTCTACAGTCGGACGAGGGCAGGAAAAACCGGAGTAGTCGCACTGATGCGCAAGAAACCTTTGGTGATTGGCTGGACGCTGGTGCCGTCCGAGCGCATGGCCCTGCTGGCCCGCTTCGTGCCGGTTTATCCTGATGTGGTTGCCCACCATGTGACGCTGCAATTTGGGGCGTCCGCCTGGGCAGCGCTCCCCGTGGAACGAGCTGGCGACATCATCGGCCGGGTCGATGACGGCGTGGGTTTGGAAGCCCTGGTGCTGCGGATCGGCGGCACGAGCGATCGGCCGGATGGCGGGACCTACCACATCACCTGGTCGCTGGATCGAGGCGCCGGGCGCAAGCCAGCCGACAGCAACGAAGTCCTGGCTCGCTTGGGCTGGACCGACATCCCGCCGGTTTGCGTGCGATTGCTGCCCGGCCGGTTCTAGCTCAAATAAAGCCGCGCTCGCGCAGTTCGGCAATCGACTGGGCGGCACTGCGGTGATGCACGAAAATGCCGCCGGCTTCTTCCCAGAGATGCCGGTACTTGTCGCGGTCGTCCACCAGCACATCGCCGGGATGGGCATGTTCGCGCTTGAGGGCGGCGCTGGTGGTGATCACCGGCACACCGGGGAAATGCTCCTCGGCCCAGCGCCGCTTTTGCGGCTCGGCCCAATTGCCCCGGGGTAGGCCAGTCAGGATGATGGGGTTGAGATGCTTGACGGCGTCGAACAACTCCATGGCGTCAGGCAGGGGTTCGAGCCGCGCGAAGAACTCGGGCGCGGTTGCTAGGGCCTTCCAGAACTTGCCCAAGCCATGGCGGCGTTCATAGTCGCGCGTCGACATGCCGAAAATGGCCTCCGCCCCCTTGTCGAAATCGGCCAGAACGCCATCGCAATCCAGATAAACCTGCGCCATCCCCGTCCTCCTCAGCGCTTCAATGCGCAACGGGGCAAGTGGCTCCGCCTGCCCAGCATGAGGGGGATCGCGCAGGACAGCGCATGGCGGCGGTGAACTAAGTTGAATAGCGACATCATGTTTGGTTGACACATTTTAGAATGGTTATAAGGTGCAGCGATCAAACTATGCAGCCGCTCCGCGCTCCGCGAGAGGAGCGGACAGAAAGGTCGATCTTGAGACTGACGCGCCAATCCAACTACGCCATCCGCACACTGGTTTACTGTGCAGTTAACGAGCCGGGTCTGAGCCGCGTTGCCGACATCGCCCGCGCTTATGCCATTTCCGAGCTGTTTTTGTTCAAGCTGATCAAGCCCTTGGTCGAAAATGGCCTGCTGCGCACCGTGCGCGGGCGCAAGGGCGGCATTACGCTGGGCAAACCTGCTGACCAGATCACGCTGCTTGAAACGATCCGGCTGACGGAAGAAAATTTCGCCCTGGCAGAGTGCTTTGAAGAAGGGGCCGATTGTCCCCTGATCGGCGAATGCGACCTGAACGGAGCCCTGCGCGAAGCACTGGGGGCGTTCTTCACCGTGTTGGAAGGCTACACCATCGCCGATCTGGCGCACAAGAAGCGCTCGATCCGGGAGCGGCTTGGCTTGCAGATGCTCGAGGAAGTCGGTCAAGCCGACGAGATCGAGGAAATCGAGCCGGAAGCCAGCCCAGCCTAGCAACAGGCCCGCTGCTGCCTTATCTAGGCTGGTTGGGACCTTTGCGTCCCGACCGGCCCTTTGCGCTTGTCTCGCATTGATCCGCCCCCATCTTCGTGATTTATCGCGCCCAAACGCTTGGACGACTTATGGCTGCTGCCCCGCTTCTTTCCCTACAAAATATCCAACTGACCTTTGGCGGCACGCGCCTCCTCGAAGGAGCCGAACTGATTGTTTCCCCGGGCCAGCGCATTGCGCTGGTGGGGCGCAATGGCTCGGGCAAATCCACCTTGCTCAAGATCGCGGCCGGCGACGTGCAGCATGATGGGGGCGTTCGCTTCGTTGAGCCCAGCGCCACCTTGCGCTACCTGCCGCAAGAGCCTGATCTGTCGGCCTTTTCCACCACGCTTGAATATGTCGAGGGGGGACTTGGGCCGGGCGATGATCTTTATCGCGCCCAGTACCTACTGGAATCGCTGGGGCTGACCGGCACGGAAAATCCGAAAAACCTTTCTGGCGGCGAGGGACGCCGGGCGGCGCTGGCGCGAGTTTTGGCGCCAAAGCCAGATATCCTGCTGCTGGACGAGCCCACCAACCATCTTGACCTGCCGGCCATCGAATGGCTGCAGCAGGAACTCAACTCCATGCGCTCGGCCATGGTGCTGATCAGCCACGACCGTCGCTTCCTGTCCGACCTGACCCGCGCCACGGTGTGGCTCGATCGCGGGGTGACGCGGCGACTGGACAAGGGCTTCTCGGCGTTTGAAGCCTGGCGCGACGAAGTGCTCGAGGAAGAAGAGCGCGACCGCCACAAGCTCGACCGGCAGATCGTGCGCGAAGAACATTGGCTGCGCTATGGCGTGACGGCGCGCCGCAAGCGCAATGTGGGGCGCCTCGAGCGCCTGTCCGGGCTGCGCCAGAATCGTCGCGAGCAGCGGCGGGTCACGGGTTCGGTCAACATGCAGGTGTCCGAGGGCCGCACTTCCGGTGCGCTGGTGGCGGAAGCCGAGCACATCAGCAAGACCTACGGCGACCGGGTGATTGTCGCCGATTTCTCCACCCGTGTTTTGCGCGGCGACCGGATTGGCATTGTCGGGCCGAACGGCGCGGGCAAGACCACGCTGATCAAGATGCTAACCGGCCTGCTGCCGCCCGATAGCGGCACCGTCAAGCTGGGCGCTGCGCTCGAGATGGCGATGCTCGACCAGGGCCGCGCCAAGCTGCAGCCCGAAACGCGCCTCAAGGATGCTCTAACGGGCGGGGGTAGCGACACCATCCACATCAATGGCGAGCCGCGCCATGTGGTGGGCTATATGAAGGATTTCCTCTTCACCCCCGAACAGGCCAATACGCCCATCGGCAAACTTTCGGGTGGCGAGCGGGCCCGGGTGGCCCTGGCGCGCGCCTTGTCGCTGCCGTCGAACTTCCTCGTGCTCGACGAGCCGACCAACGATCTCGACCTTGAAACGCTCGATCTGCTCGAGGAAATGGTTTCGGACTATGCCGGCACCGTTGTGGTGGTGAGCCACGATCGGGACTTCCTCGATCGGGTTGCGACCTCCATCATCATTGCCGAGGGGGATGGCATATGGACCGAATATGCCGGTGGCTATTCGGATATGGTGATCCAGCGCGGCGCTGGGGTTAATGCCCGCGCCCCCATAACCAAGGCGACCCACCGCCCCGGCAAGACCTCGCTGGCGCCGGTGACTGCGGCAACCGGCAAGCGCAAGCTTTCCTTCAAGGAGCGGCATGCGCTCGAGAGCCTGCCCAAGGACATCGAAAAGCTCGAGGCCGAGATCAAGGCGATCAACCAGGCGCTGAACGATCCCAAGCTTTATGCGCGCGACCCCGCGGCATTTGCTGAAAAGTCCAAAGCGCTGGTTGCAGCCCAAAGCCGGCGCGACACCGCCGAGCAGCAATGGCTTGAACTCGAGGAACTGCGCGAAACGCTCGAGGGCTAGGCGCCGTCGGCCCAGGGGAAAACGGGTGTGTCGAGGGCGTGCAGGTCTTCGACGGGCTCGCCCGCAATCCGCCGCAGCAGCAGCGAGCCCAGATTGAAGCCGGCTTTGTTGAAGTCCTCGAACACGGTTTCGGCCCCGGGCTGAAACTGGGCGAAGAGGGGGGAGGCTTGCTTGGTCACCACATGCACGCTTTGGCCCACGACGGGGCCGCTGTCGTTGAGGCCGCCGATTATGGCGAGGGCTGAGAGCTCAGAGGCTCCGACATAGCCGTCGGGAGGATTAGGCCGCTTGGCGCGCTTGATCACATAGGTGCGGATGGCGTCGGTCGGGCTGGCCAGGGTGACATCAGCGGCGAATTCGCACTCGATGCCGGCCTCACCGGCGGCGCGGAGCATTCCCGTCTTGAGGTG
Organism: Devosia sp. Z11_6; assembly: GCF_058133665.1. Classification (NCBI taxonomy): domain Bacteria; kingdom Pseudomonadati; phylum Pseudomonadota; class Alphaproteobacteria; order Hyphomicrobiales; family Devosiaceae; genus Devosia; species Devosia sp. Z11_6. The sequence continues at coordinate 106,917 of NZ_JBYUNQ010000002.1, read as the reverse complement.
TTCGGTATAGGTCAGCGCACTGTCGGGCAGCACGATCGAAACCTTGCGGCACCCCTTCTGCACTAGGCGCTTGACGGCGCCATAGGCGTAGGCCTCGTTGTCGAAATCGGCATAGGGATGCGCTTCGGGCCACAGGCAGCGGCCGTGACTGACAAAGGGGAAATCGTTATCCAGCAAGAAGCGGATGCGGTCGTCGAAGGTTTCCACCTTGGAAAACACCACCCCATCGGCCATGCCATTGCGAACGATGTGCCGGATCGGCTCGATCGAGGGCACATTGCGAAACAATGGCGTGATGATGAGATGGAAGGGCGTGTTGCGCATGGCTTCAGTCAGCCCGGCAACGATCGACGAGCCAAAGCCATAGATCTGCTCGTCGGGTTCGAGCACCAAGGAAAGGACATTGGTGCGCCCGGTCTTGAGGCGTAGGGCCGCTCGATCGGGCAGGTAGCCGATCTCGGCTGCGATCTTTTGCACGCGCTCGCGGGTGTCCTGGGCCAACTCGGGGGCATTGTTGAGGGCGCGCGAAATGGTGGTGACCGCCAGCCCGGTCATTTGTGCGATGGTCTTGAGCGTGGGCTTGCCCGAAGGCTTGGCGCCACGCTTGGGCTGCACAGGGGCAGGCAGGTTGTGCTCGGACACTTGCAACTTCCTCCGAGCCGGGCGGGCTCCCGGCTGCGCTGTTATCGTCCGACACCCATCAGATCGCGTCGGACCCTTCAACGCCTTAGCGCCGATAGCCGGTTAAGGGAAGTCCGTCGCGCGTGGCGTCCCGGACCAAGACGAAAGTTGAGCAGGCTTTTTCGCCTAAACCAGCTTGTGCAGGGTCACTGTAGCTGGCTTTTCCGGCTCGGCTGCGTTATTTTGGTGTTGCAGCCAAACTGCTTCGGGTCAACGCCGCAGGAGAGGAATGAAGATGACATCATCGACGACCTTCACCATCCATGCTGGTTCCATGACCGTAGCCAAACTGCTCCGCCGCGCCAAACGTTGGCAAGGAATCTGTCGCTCCAAACGAATGTGACCACCCGTCACTCGTTTGTCTCACAAGACCGATAGAAGCCCAGCGTCCCCGCCTCTTGGCGGGTTTGTGGTCCAGCCAAGGGCTGACCGGACGCGCAAGTGGAGCATCCACCCATGCAGGAAAAGAATCTAGGCCGGGCCAAGACCGTTAAGCCCATCATTGTCGAGGTTGGCGGGGAGCCGCAGGGCATTGTCGTGCCCGAAAACGGCGGCTTTCGTTTTGTTGCGGTCAGGCTGCCTGCCTTCGCCATCGATGGCCAGCATTTCGAAACCATAGAAGCAGCACGCCGCGCGGCGTCAGTGGCCTTGCGCGCTGATAAAGGCAACGGCCACTGACGGGATTAAGGGGCTGGCGACGCCAGCTCCGTCTTAGCCATCATTGGTGGAATTGAGCTCTTCGGGGCGCTTGCCCTCGTCCAGCGGCGCTGGTTCGGCTCCGGCGGCGTGAGTTGGATCGAGTTCAGCGGCAATGGCGACGTCGATGGCTTCCGCCAGCGCCGGCACATCGACGCGAATGGCACCGTCATGCGCCTGCCGGTCAAGCTCGCTGGCAATCACCTCTGCTATGGTTTCGCGGCGATCCTCGCCAGCACCCGGATTATCCGTTGCCATCGATCGATATCCCTTGTTCGTCCACCCTGACCTCGATGCCGGGGCGTGTCTGTTGCTGATAGATGTAGATGCCGAAGGCAAGAACTGCGACCAGCAGAATGCCGATCACGACGTACAGTCCGTTTTTGGACACGAAAAGCTCCTGAAACCCGGCTCCAACAACTTCCAACGCGATAAGCGAAGATCGGTTCAATACGCGGAGTTAAACGCCCAGCGCGCCGTCGCGCAGCCGATATTCCGTGGCTCGCCGGAACGGCTCTCCTGGAGAGGGCTCAACAAAAAGACAAATCCGGTCTAGCCGCACTGAGGTTGCCAGCACGGGCGCAAACCACGCCTCGGCGGCAGCCAGGACCCGGTCGTGATCGGCCTTACCCAGCCGATCGATCAAGGTCATGTGAAACTGAAACTCCTCAAACACATAAGGGTAGCCATAGGCGCCGAGCAGTTCCTGCTGCCGTGGCGTCAACCCAGCCGCTGCGCGGCGGGCCTGATCCTTGAGCGACAGCGGCGCGCGAAAGGGCTCGAAACTTTCCACCACATGGGCCGCAAGATCCTGCAAAGCCTCGTTTGCCTGCGGGATCAGCGCAAGAAAGCCGTGCAATGAAACGAGTTCGAGCCGCCCTAAGTATACCGGCGCGTGCTCGGCCGCAAAGCGAGCCAGCGCATCCTGCAACTCGGCTTCGCTGACATCACTGGCCAGCGCCATGGGCGCCTTGATGGTGGCGTGAAAGCCGTAGCGGCGGGCCGAGACGGTGAGGCCGTCGAGCTCCTCGCGGCCAAGCGGCGGGATCGGCTCGCGCACCATGCTCCCGGTGACGGGATCGCGCCCAAGCCACTGATTGGCTCTTGCCCAAAGCGGGTCCGACACATCAGGCGCATAGTAGATTGCATATCGTGGAGCCATAAGATCCTCGCGGGGAATAGAATATCTGCCTGCGGGCGTAGCGCCTGCTGGACAGTAACGATGGGCTTCGCCAAGTTGTGGCTATCGAGCGTCCCAAGGAATGACAAGCCACACTTATGGATCGAGACCTGCTCCAAGCCTGGTTCGGGCACGCCGTTGCCCAGGCCCAACCCGCTCTAGCGGTTCGCGATAACTTGCCGCCCAAGCCTCGGGGGCGCACCGTCGTGGTTGGGGCCGGCAAGGCTTCTGCCCAGATGGCGCAGGCTTTTGAAGCGGCTTGGGACGGACCGCTCAAGGGGCTGGTCGTCACGCGCTATGGCTATGGCGCGCCCTGCGAGCGCATCGAGATCGTGGAAGCCGCCCATCCGGTGCCCGACGAAGCGGGCTTTCTGGCAGCCCGGCGGATTGCCGAAACAGTTTCGGGGCTTGGCCCTGACGATCTGGTCGTGGCGCTGATCTCGGGCGGCGGCTCGGCGCTGCTGCCGGCGCCTGCGCCGGGCCTGACGCTGGATGACGAGCAGGCCATCAACCGCGTTTTGCTGGCTTCAGGCGCCCCGATCGGGGTGATGAACCTGATCCGCAACCAGTTCTCGACCCTCAAGGGTGGGCGGCTGGCTGCACTGGCGGCGCCTGCGCGTGTGGCGACACTCGTCGTGTCCGATGTGCCGGGAGACGATCCAGCCATTGTAGCTTCAGGCCCGACGGTCGCTCTGGCTGGAACGCGCGAACTGGCGCGGAAGTATGCCACGCTTTATGACCTGCAATTGCCGCCCGCCGCGGCGTTGCTGCTGGCGGGTGACGAAAACCTCGCGCCGCTACCCGGCGATCCCATCTTCGCAACTCACACCGTGCGCACCATTGCGTCGGCGGCGGTGTCGCTGGAAAAGGTCGCCGAACTCGCCCGGAGCCGGGGGGTTGAAGCGGCAATCCTTTCGGACTCGGTAGAAGGAGAAGCGCGCGACGTGGCTCTGGTTCATGCCGCTTTGGCTCGTGAAATTGCCCAGCGCAACCGCCCGTTCGCCAAGCCGGTTGTGCTGCTTTCGGGCGGCGAGACCACGGTGACTTTGCGCGGCAATGGCCGGGGCGGGCGCAATGCCGAGTTCCTGCTGGCGCTCGCCATTGCACTGGATGGGGTGAATGGGATTTCGGCGCTGGCGGCGGATACGGATGGCATTGATGGCTCAGAGGACAATGCCGGGGCGTTCTGTGATGGCAGTTCGGCCACAAGAATGCGCCATGCCGGCATCGACCCGCTGGCGGCCCTCGCCAGCAATGACGCCTATGGTGCCTTTGCCGCCGTTGGCGACCTGTTGGTCACCGGGCCGACGGGCACCAATGTCAATGATTTCCGGGCAATCCTGATCCGTTGAGGGGGACGCGAATGGCAGGCGTTGTGGGTATTGGCGGCGTGTTTTTTCGCGCGAGCGACAAGGCGGCACTCGCGAGCTGGTATGAGCAGCATCTTGGCGTGACCGGTTTGTGGAACCAGGAGGCGGGCCTGACGGTATTTGCGCCCTTTGCGGCGGACACCGATTATTTTCCGGCAGCCAAGCAGTGGATGCTCAATTTCCGCGTCGATGACCTCGACGCCATGATCGCGCAACTGACCAGCGCCGGCATCGCGGTGGAAACCCGGCCCGACGAATGGGATCATCCCGAGACCGGCCGGTTCGCCCGCATCGAGGATCCAGAGGGTAATGCGATCGAGCTTTGGGAGCCGGCCACACCTCGCCCCTGATGGTCCGCCTGCCGGGCTTGGCAGATCGTCAAGGCTCTGCTCTAAACCGCTCATGGAGGAGCCGAACCATGGCCAAGCGCAAGATTGCCGTTATCGGGGTGGGCAAGATCGCCCAGGACCAGCACCTGCCGGTGATCGATAAGTCCGAGCATTTCGAACTTGCGGCGACGGTGTCGACGCGCGGCATTGGCCATAACGGGGTTCCGGTGTTCAAGACGCCGGGCGAGCTCTACGCCGCCATGCCGGAAGTCGATCTCGTCTCGGTTTGCACGCCCCCTGGCATTCGTCACCAATATGTCCGCGAGGCTCTAGAGGCCGGCAAGGACGTGATGATGGAAAAGCCCCCCACCACCACGATTTCCGAGCTCGATGACCTGGTGGCGCAGGCCAAGCGCCTCGATCGCGTGCTGTTCCAGACCTGGCATTCCCAATACAACGCCGCGGTCGACCGGACGCGCGAGCTGCTGGCCGAGCAGGGCGTGGCATCGGCGCGGATCGACTGGCGCGAAAGCGTGCGCAAATGGCATCCCGGTCAGGACTGGGTCTGGGAGCCCGGTGGGTTCGGCGTATGCGACCCCGGGATCAATGCCCTTTCCATCTTCACCAAGGTGATGCCGTTCCCGGTCTTTGTGCAAAGCAGCCGGCTGACTTTCCCGGAAAATCGGCAAACGCCAGTGGATGTTGAGATCGCGTTCAAGTCGGGTGAGCCGCATCAGCCCCAAATGAGCGCAGGCTTCAACTGGCTCGAGGAAAGCGGGGAGATCTGGACCATCCGTTTTGAGACGCAAAGCGGCGACGTGCTCAAGCTGGAAAAGGGCGGCACGGCGCTGCGCGTCAACGACGAGATCGTGGTGCAGAACCCCTCGGAAGAATATGAGGGGATCTATGAGCGGTTCGCAGCGCTCTTGGAGCGTGGCGAGAGCGACGTGGACGCCGCTCCCTTGCGCTTGATGGCCGATGTGTTTCTGCTGGGCGCGCGGGAAAACGGCCCGGCATTCGAGTGGTAGGTGCTAGCGTCCGGCGGCGGTCAGGGCTTCCACCTGCTCGTCGCTGAGCTTGATCCGCACGCCCTTGGCAAGGCTCTTGACCTGCTCAACGGACGTCGCCGAGGCGATGGGCGCTGAAATGCCTGGCTGGGCAACGATCCAGGCGAGGGCCACTTCGGCCGGGGTAGCGTCGACCTCCGCTGAAACCTCATCGAGCGCCTTGAGGATCGCTTCGCCCTTGGGGTTAAGGTAGTTCTTGGCCCCGCCGCCGCGTGGGCTTTTGCCGAAATCGGCTTCCGAGCGGTACTTGCCGGTGAGGAACCCGGCAGCCAGGCTATAATAGCAGATGATGCCGAATTCTCCCTTTTCCGCCATCTCCTGCACTTCGCCCTCAACCTCGTCGCGGTCGTAAAGGTTGAAGCGGGGCTGGAGCACATCGTAGCGGGGCAGGGACTTGATGACGGAAATCTCATGGGCCTCGCGCATCATGGCCGCGGTGTAGTTCGAGGCACCGATCACGCGCACCTTGCCCGAGCGGATCAGCACATCATAGGCCGCGAGGGTTTCCTCATGCGGGGTATCCGGATCGGGCCAATGGCTCTGGTAGAGGTCGATATAATCGGTCTGCAACCGGCGCAGAGAGTCTTCGACGGCGCTCTTGATGGCCTCGGCGCTCAGACCGCCGGGGTTCTTGGCCGAGTTGACCTTGGTGAAGATATGCACGCTGTCGCGGTTGCCGCGCGCCTTGAGCCACTCGCCGATAATGGTTTCGCTCTGGCCCGGCGGGTTGCCAGGCACCCAGTTTGGATAGCCTTCGGCAGTGTCGATGGCGGTAAAGCCTTCGTCTACAAACGCGTCCAGCACCTCAAAGCCGGTGTTCTGGTCAACGGTCCAGCCGAACACATTGCCGCCCAGCACCAGGGGTTCGATCACAAGTTCACTGCGGCCAAGCGGGCGACGATCCATGGGGCTCTCCTTCAGGGGTTCGCTGGGTAACGCCCGGCGGCTCATTCGGTTCGGCCGGCTTGGGCGGGACGCAATAAGCCAGCGCGCGATTGATCTCGTAGAGCGAGCCGGACAGGGGAATGAAGTTGAGCGGGGCGGGCGGGCCCTCAAGCGGGTGGAGATAAGCCACGGCCCCATTCTGGAGATTGTGGAGCAGCCACCCGTCAGGATCGGGGAGCCTGGCGCCATAAGGTGCTTCGCCCTTTTCGGCAGGGAACGGGCGGTTGACCCTGTCGATGGTGATCAGCCACTCGCCGGTATGGGGCTCGGTGCGGCTGGTATGGGCATAGATGCCGACCGAGAAGTCGTCTTCGCAGCGCACGGCGATGCAGTTGAACTCCTCGGCAGTTGAGCGCAGCGCGCAGCCCAGGGTCGCCCGGTCGCCTTCACCCGGAAGAGGAGAATAATGCCAGCCCTCTTCCTGTCCCCGGGCGGGCAGGAGCAGCAGCAGGCCCGCCAAGACTATACGCAACAGGATCATAGGGGCCTCGCTTCAATCAAATCCCAGCGATTGCCGTAGAGATCAGCGAACACCGCGACACTTCCATAAGGCTCCTGACGGGGTGCTTCAAGGAACTGAACGCCCTTTGCCGTCATCGCGGCGAAGTCGGCGGCGAAGTCGTCGGTTTGGAGAAACAACATGACCCGGCCGCCGGCTTGGCGGCCAATGGCGGCTTCCTGCTCGGGCCCATCTGCCCGGGCCAGGAGCAGCCGCACGCCCCGGCTTTCCCTAGGGGCGACCACCACCCAGCGCTTGCCGCCGCCCAGCGGGGTATCCTCAAGAAGCGTGAAGTCCAGCAGGTCACAGTAATAGGCGATGGCCGCATCGTATTCGCGGACCACCAGGGTAACTGTTGCAATCGATCGGGCCATGCCGTGATGGAGCACTGCTACAAAGCAGCGGTCAAGAGCGGGCCCAGCAAAGAGCTGGATGGCGCCTTCATTGTGAAAAAAGGCCGCAGGGTCACAGCATTGACCAAACGGTAAAACTCCCCCATTGCGCTCCTTTGTTTTCTACGCTTTGTTGACCGTTAAGCCCGGCCGGCAAACCGGGCGCAAAAAAACTGTCCCGGGAGACACCAAATATGACATTGATGAAGAGCCTGCTGGCGGCGACCGCCGTGCTCGCACTGACTGCCGGCGCGGCCCAGGCCAAGCAGCTGGTCTATTGTTCCGAAGCTTCGCCGGCTCACTTCGATCCCGGTCCGCTGACCGGTGGCAACGATTTCGACGCCAGCTCGCACACCATCTATGACCGCCTGGTGCAGTTCGAGCCCGGTGGCACGGCGACCATTCCCGGCCTGGCCGAAAGCTGGGACATCTCCGAGGACGGCAAGGAAATCACCTTCCACCTGCGTCCGGGCGTCAAGTTCCATACCACGTCCTATTTCACTCCCACGCGCGATCTCAACGCCGATGACGTGATCTTCTCCTTCGAGCGCCAGTGGAAGGAAGACAGCCCGTGGTATGCTTACCTCGAGGGCATGACTTGGGATTACTTCCAGGGCATGGACATGGCCCGCTACCTGCAGGAAATCCGCAAGGATGACGACCTGACGGTGACCTTTGTTCTGACCGAACCCAATGCGCCCATGATCGCCAACCTGGCAATGGACTTTGCGGCCATTGTCTCCAAGGAGTATGCCGACCAGCTCGAAGCATCCGGCGACCTGGCGAGCTTCTCCACCCAGCCAGTCGGCACCGGCCCATTCATGCTGGTGGATTATCAGCTCGATACCGTGATCCGCTACCAGGCTTTCCCTGACTACTGGGATGGCAAGCAGCCGATCGATGACCTGGTATTCGCCATCACCACCGATCCTTCGGTGCGCGCGCAGCGTCTCCTCGCGGGCGAATGCGATATCATGTCCTATCCGGCGCCTGCTGACATCTCGCAGCTGCAGGCTGACCAGAACCTGAACGTGATGGAGCAGGAAGGCCTCAATATCGGCTACATCTCCTACAACGTCACGGAAGCGCCGTTTGACAATGTCAATGTGCGCAAGGCGTTGAGCATGGCCATCGACAAGGCTGCCATCATCGAGGCGGTGTATCAGGGCGCTGGCGAGGACGCCAAGAACCTGATCCCGCCCACGATGTGGTCCTATAACGAAGAAATTCCGGCCGATACCTACGATCCGGAAAAGGCTAAGGCCTTGCTTGCCGAAGCCGGCATCACCGAGCTGACCACTGACCTTTGGGCCATGCCGGTCTCGCGTCCCTATAATCCGAACGCGCAGCGCGTTGCCGAACTCATCCAGTCCGACTGGGCCGCTATTGGCGTCAACGCCAATATCGTCACCTATGAATGGACCGAGTATCGCGAGCGCGGCAAGGCCGAGGACCGCAAGGGTCCGTTCCAGATCGGCTGGACCGGGGACAATGGTGATCCGGACAACTTCTTTGCGACCCTGTTCTCCTGCTCGGCCATTGGCGTGTCCAATTATTCGAGCTGGTGCAACCAGGAATTCGAAGACCTGATCCAGAAGGCCAAGACCACTTCGGACCAGGAAGAGCGGGCCGCGCTCTACCGCCAGGCCCAGGAAATCTTCAAGGCCGAAGAACCCGCCATGACTCTGGCTCATAGCCGGGTGTTCATGCCAATGAAAAAGACCGTCCTGAATTACAAGATGAGCCCGCTGGGCAACCACTCCTTCAAAGGCGTGGACATCGAGGAATAAGGATCATCGCCGGCGCCCGCGCGCGCCGGCCCGTCCAAGATGGAACCTCGGTCCAGGCTGGACCGAGGTTTTCCATATACAAGGGGCCCTGAACCCAACCCATGCTCAACTTTATCCTGCGCCGACTGGCGCTGATTGTGCCGACAATGATCGGCATCACCCTTTGCGCCTTCTTTTTTGTGCGCGTGCTGCCGGGGGATCCAATTCTGGCCATGGCCGGCCAGCATGGCGTAACCCCTGAGCGCTACGAAATCCTGCGCGAGCAGTTTGGCTACAACCTGCCGCTCTGGCAGCAGTACTTCAATTACCTGGGCAACGTGCTGCAGGGCAATTTCGGTGTGTCGCTGGCCACCAAGCGCCCGGTGCTCACCGAGTTCATGACCTTGTTCCCAGCCACGATCGAGCTGGCCCTGGTGGCGATGCTCTTTGCGGTGATCGTAGGCATTCCGGCCGGCATCTTTGCCGCCGTCAAGCGCGGCTCGTGGTTCGACCAGCTCACCATGGGGATCGCGCTGACCGGCTATTCCATGCCCATCTTCTGGTGGGGTCTGCTGTTGATCATCTTCTTTTCGGGCTATCTGGGCTGGACCCCGGTGTCCGGACGCATCGCGCTGACCTTCTTTTTGCGCCCGATCACCGGCTTCATGCTGATCGATACGCTGCTTTACGGCAACTGGCCCGCCTTCGTGTCCGCCCTGCGCCACCTGATCCTGCCGGCCGTGGTGCTGGGCACTATCCCGCTTGCGGTGATTGCCCGGCAAACCCGCTCGGCTATGCTTGAAGTGCTGGGCGAGGACTATGTCCGCACCGCGCGCGCCAAGGGCCTCTCGAAACGCCGCGTCATCAATGTCCATGCCCTGCGCAACGCGCTGATTCCGGTGATCACCACGATCGGTCTCCAGGTCGGTCTGCTGCTGGGCGGCGCCATTCTCACCGAAACGATCTTCTCCTGGCCCGGTATCGGCAAGTGGATGATCGATTCCATCTCCAAGCGCGACTATGTCGTGGTGCAGTCCGGCCTGTTGCTGATTGCCCTGATCGTCATGGCCGTGAACTTGGCCGTCGATGTGCTCTATGCCGTCATCAATCCGCGCATCAGGGTGAAGTAGATGAGCCAGTTGCAAGCCACTCCCGTCGCCGACAAGGCCGACCTGGGCGCCAGTCTTCGCGAATTCTGGCATTATTTTTCCGTCAACCGCGGCGCCGTTATCGGCCTCGTCGTGTTCACCCTGCTGGTGCTGGTGGCGATCTTTGCCCCCTTGATCGCACCTCATTCGCCTGACCAGCAATTTCGCGACGCTCTCCTTAAGCCACCGGTTTGGGACGCAATGGGTGATCCACGGTTCCTGCTGGGCACCGACCCCGTGGGCCGAGATATCCTCAGCCGACTAATCCATGGCGCCCGTTATTCGCTGTTTATCGGCCTCTTTGTCGTGGTCGGCGCGCTGGTCGTGGGCGTGGTCCTGGGCGTGCTGGCCGGCTATTTCGGCGGCTGGGTCGATGCGCTGATCATGCGCCTCATGGATATTATCCTGGCGTTTCCCTCGCTGCTGCTGGCGCTGGTTCTGGTCGCCATTCTCGGGCCGGGGCTGTTCAATGCCATGGTCGCGATTGCGGTGGTGCTGCAGCCGCACTTCGCCCGGCTGGTGCGCGCAGCGGTGATGGCGGAAAAGAACCGCGAATATGTCACCGCCGCCAAGATGTCGGGCGCCGGCCACCTGCGCCTGATGATCGTTACCATCCTGCCCAACTGCCTGGGGCCGCTGATCGTACAGGCCACGCTGAGCTTTTCCAACGCCATCCTCGATGCGGCGGCACTGGGCTTTCTCGGGATGGGGGCCCAGCCGCCTACGCCCGAATGGGGCACAATGCTGGCCACCGCGCGCGAGTTCATCCTGCGCGCACCCTGGGTGGTGACATTCCCGGGTCTTGCCATCCTCGTCACTGTGCTGGCCATCAACCTCATCGGCGATGGCATGCGCGACGCCCTTGATCCCAAGCTGAAGCGGAGCTGACCCATGCCTCTGCTGGACATTCGTAATCTTACCGTCTCGTTCGACACCTCCGCGGGTCTGTTCAAGGCCGTGGACGGGATCGACGTCTCCGTCGACAGCCGCGAAGTGCTCGCCATTGTGGGCGAGAGCGGCTCGGGCAAATCCGTGGCCATGTTGGCAGTTATGGGCCTCCTGCCCCCTACCGCTACCGTGACCGCCGACAAGATGGAGTTCGAGGGCCTGGACTTGCTCGGGATGAGCGCCCAGGCCAAGCGCAAGATCATCGGCAAGGACATTGCCATGATCTTCCAAGAGCCGGTCGCCAGCCTTAATCCCTGTTTCACCATTGGCTTCCAGCTCGAGGAAGTGCTCGGCGAGCATCTGGGCCTGCATGGTCGGGCCGCGCGCGCTCGCGCGGTGGAACTGCTCCATCTGGTTGGCATCCGCGACGGTGCCGAACGCCTCGGCGCCTTTCCGCACCAGATGTCGGGTGGCCAATGCCAGCGCGTGATGATCGCCATGGCCATTGCCTGCAACCCCAAGCTCCTGATCGCCGATGAGCCGACCACGGCACTCGACGTCACCATTCAAAAACAAATCCTCGACCTGCTGGTGCGCCTACAGGCCGAGCATGGCATGGCCCTGATCATGATTACCCACGACATGGGTGTGGTCGCCGAAACGGCGGACCGCGTCATCGTTCAGTACAAGGGCCACAAGATGGAGGAAGCCGACGTGCTATCCTTGTTCGAAAACCCTCAGTCCAACTACACCAAGGCGCTGCTGTCGGCCTTGCCGGAAAACGCTGTCGGGGATCGGCTGCCCACCGTGGCGGACTTCGCCTTTGATCCCGAAACGGGGGCAGCCCGATGAGCACCCCCGTTCTGGAAGTCAAGAACCTGACGCGGGACTATGTTACGGCGGGCGGACTATTCCGCCCGGCCAAGGTCGTCCATGCGGTCAAGGGCGTCAATTTCTCGCTCCAGAAAGGCCGTACCCTTGCCGTGGTCGGTGAGAGTGGCTGCGGCAAGTCTACCCTGGCGCGCATGATCACCCTGATCGATCCCCCGACCTCGGGTGAGATTCTGATCGATGGCGCCAAGGTGGATGCCAGCCATGCCCTGACCCGCGAAATGCGCCAGAAGGTGCAGATCGTGTTTCAAAATCCCTATGGCTCGCTCAATCCGCGCCAGAAGATCGGCGACGTGCTTGCCGAGCCGCTGCTGCTCAACACTTCGATGGGCGCGGCCGAGCGGGCGGACAAGGCCATGTCCATGCTGCTCAAGGTTGGCCTTGGGCCCGAGCACTTCAATCGCTATCCGCATATGTTCTCGGGCGGGCAGCGCCAGCGCATCGCCATTGCACGGGCGCTGATGCTCAATCCCTCGTTCCTGGTGCTCGACGAGCCAGTTTCGGCGCTGGACCTATCGGTGCAGGCGCAGATTCTCAACCTGCTCAAAGACCTTCAGGAAGAGTTCGGCCTGACCTATGTGTTCATCAGCCACGATCTGTCGGTGGTACGCTATATCGCCGACGAGGTCATGGTGATGTATTTCGGCGATGTGGTGGAACACGGCACCCGCGACGCAGTGTTCAGTGATCCGCAGCACGGCTACACCAAGACCCTGTTTGCCGCGACGCCCCGAACGGACATCGCCAGCATCAGGGAGCGGCTCGCGCGCAAGGCGGCATTGGAGGCGGCCAGCTAAAACCGTCAGGTAGTCCTAGGAGGCGTGCCGCCAGGCCTGGACCTGCAGGAAAGTATCCAGATGATCCCGGCTCATCGGCCGAGCGAAGGCATAGCCTTGGAGAATATCGCAGCCCAGATCGCGCAACAGCGAGGCTTGTTCGAGGGTTTCCACGCCCTCGGCAACCACCTGGATGCCCATGGACTTGCCGATATCGACGATGGAAGCGAGCAACTGCCGCTGGGCAGGGTCAACGGTGATGGGGCGCACCAACTGCCGGTCGATCTTGAGGCGCCGCGGGCGCAGCCGCTGCAGCGAAACAATGGACGCGTAGCCAGTACCGAAGTCATCGATTTCGACGTCGATGCCCAGCTCCTTGAGCTGGTCGATATTCCAAGCGACCACCGGATCCTGCTCGTCGAGATAGATGGACTCCACGAGCTCGAAGGCGAGGCGGCCGGGCTCGATGTCCCGTTGTTTCAGGCCCTGGATCAGGTTCTCGTCATGCAGTCGCCGCAGGGAAACATTGACCGAGGCGCGCGGTACCTGCAGGCCCAGCCCATCCCAATGGCGCAGATCGTTCAGGGTCTGGTCCAGCAGAATTCGGTCGATGCTTGATAATACATTGAGGTCCTCGGCGATGGCCAAGAAGGCATCCGGGGTCAGCAATCCCAGCCGTGGATGTTGCCAGCGGGCAAGGGCCTCGACGCTGACCAAGTTGTGGGTGCGGGCGTCGAACTGCGGCTGGTAAAAGGCGATGAACTCGTTCCGCTCCAGCCCGCTCAGAATATCGTCGGCGATCCGCTTGGTGTTGACCACCTCGGCTTGCAATGCTGCGCTGAAGAACTCATGGCGGTTGCGGCCGCGCTTCTTGGCCCGGTACAGCGCGATATCGGCATTGATCAACAACTGCTCGGCCGCAGCGGGCGAGTTGTCGTCCACGGCTATGCCAATGCTGACACCGCAGCGGCATTCATGGGCCTCAAAGCTGATCGGCTGCTGCATCCGCGAGATGATGCGCTCAGCGAGCTCGGTCAGTTCGGCATCGCCAGTTCTGTCGGTAAGCACCACGACGAACTCGTCGCCGCCCACTCGGGCAACAAAGCTTCCCGGCTCGCAACTATCGCGCAGAACGCGGCTGACATGGACCAGCATGGCGTCGCCTGCAGCATGACCCATCGTGTCATTGATCTGCTTGAAGCGATCAAGGTCGAGATGGAGCAGCGCTATGTGGCGCCCCGGGTTCTCGGAGTTGCTGGAGAGCGCCTTGAGGATATCGTCGAGGAAGCGCCGATTAGGCAGACCCGTGAGGCTGTCGTGCAGCGCATTATGCTCGATCCTGACCCGGGCCGCTTCCAGTTCGATATTGCGGGCCGCCGTGAGGCGCTGGGCCCGCTGCAGGTCCTCGTTGAGGGACACATCGGCCGTGACGTCCCAGTTCACGCCCACGATCTTGGGATTGCTGCCGGGATCGGTGAACACGGCGCCCATTCCGCGCAGGTGCCGGACGGCGCCGTCCGCGCGCTGAACGCGGAAATCAGAATGGTAGTGGCCCCGCAGCATGGCTTCGGCAAAGTCGTGCTCTGCCTTGTACCGATCGTCGGGATGCAAGGCCTTCTGCCAGTCTCGATAGGAGCGGCGCCCGCCATCAGCGGGGAGGCCATAAAGTTCGTTCATCCGGTCATCCCACAGCAATTCCTGGGTGTGGATGTCCATCTCCCAAACCCCAACCTGGGAAGTGGCCAGGGCGAGGCCCAGCCGTCGCGACAAGCGTGCGAGGTCCTGCTCGCTTTGCTTGAGGCGTTGAAAATGCACATGCCGTTCGTTGAGCATCCGTGCAGTCACGAGAATGGGCAGCAGCACCAGGGCGCCAGCCCCCACCAGCACCAGCCGGAATATCCAGGATGACGAGGCCGCGGGCCAACCCCCCTTGGGTATGGCGGTGAGTTCCCAAGAGCCTGAGGGTAGCAGAACCGTGGCCCGGATTGGGTTCTGGGCAGCCAGATCGCGGCCAAAGAAAAGCTCGCCGTCGCCGCCTTGCGCGTCCTTGCCCGCAATGGAGACTTCGATCGGCAGGCCACGATCCAGCAACCCGCTTTCGGCGTAAAGCCGGTCAACATCTACAATGGCCGACAAGATGCCCCAGAAACGCTCCCCTTGCACCGTCTTGGTGTAGATAGGAAAGCGACCGATGATCCCCTGGCCCCCCTGTACCAGGTCGACGGGCCCCGCGATTACGAGGTTGTGGCTGTCCCGGCTGCGCATGGCAGCATCGCGCTGCACCTCATTAATGCGGTAATCGAGCCCCATGGCCCGCTCGTTACCGGCAAGCGGATAAACCATGCGAACCACGAAGTCAGGTGCCGCCGCCAAGGAGCGCAGTTGGGTGGGCTGCTCGAACAGGATGCCGGCAAGCTCCTGAAAGCGGGTCTGGGTCATGTCGGGCTCGCTGGCGATCGCCGCGACCATCCCCCGCACCAGCTGCAGATTGGCGTTGATGTTTCCTTCGAGCCTCGCCCGGATCAAGGATGCCTGGCTCGCTACAGAGCTGCGGATCCGCCCTTGCTCAATCGTGGTGTTCTGCCGATCAAGCCAAACCCCCGCAGTTGCAATGACAACCAGCGCGAGAATGGCCGGCAGCAGCATTGGCCGCAGCCAAGTGATCGCTCTGCTCTGCAAATTGTGTTGCGCCCCCACAGCTGTCTTCCGCCCCTCCATGGCGCAAAGCTAGCGTGCCAAGTTTTAAAATTGGCTGCACAAGCAGAACAAGCAAATGGAATGGTAAAGGGCCTGACAACAGGTGCAGGTCAAATCTGTTCCAGTTCAATAAGGGTGCCGTCGAAGTCTTTGGGGTGAAGGAACAGCACTGGGTTGCCGTGGGCGCCAATGCGCGGGTTACCATCGCCCAGAACGCGGGCACCCCCGGCGGCCAATTTGGCGGCGGCCGAGGTCAGATCAGCTACTTCAAAACAGACATGATGCAGGCCGCCGGCCGGCGTTCTTGCCATAAAGGCTGCGATGGGCGAAGTCTCATCGAGCGGCTCCATCAGCTCGATCTTGCTGTTGCCGGTGTCAACAAAAACAAGGCGAACCCCATGCTCAGGCAAAGTCTGGGGTGATGAAACGCTGGCGCCCAACAGGGTGCGATAGCGCTCGGACGCTGCAGCCAGATCTGGCACGGCAATGGCAACATGGTTGAGCCGACCGATCATGCCGGGTCAAACTCAACAGCCACGGGAGCGGAGACGGCAAGGCCGGCGGCAAAACGGCGCGCATTGCGGATATAGCTCGCTGCGGACCGCCGCAGGCGCTCGATATCGTCGGGCGTGAGCTGGCGCACCACTTTGCCCGGCGCACCCACGACGAGGGATCCATCCGGAATAGCTTTTCCTTCGGTCACGAGGGCTCCGGCGCCAATCAGGCAATTAGCCCCGATAACGGCGCCATTGAGCACTGTGGCACCCATGCCGATCAGCGTGTTGTTGCCCACTGTGCAGCCATGCAGCATCGCCTTATGGCCAATGGTGCAGCCCTCGCCGATCGAGAGCGGAAAGCCCATATCGGTATGCAGGACGACATGCTCCTGGATGTTGGAACGCGCCCCTATCGTGATGGGCTCGTTGTCGCCCCGCGCGACGGCGCCAAACCAGATGCCCACATCGGCGGCAACCATAACCCGTCCCACCAGCACAGCATCGGGGGCAATCCAGGCGGCATCACTGTCGATCTGCGGGGCGACACCATCCAGGGTGTAAATAGGCATGGTTTCTCCTTATGGCTTGATGCCATAAGCCTCGCGCATCTCGGCGATTTCGGCCAGTGCCAAATGCAGGGCCGACCAGTCATCGGTCGCGGCGATTGGCGCCCAGATCGCCTCCACCTCTTCGATCAGCATGGTGCGCGGCCGCTCCCGGGCGAAGTAGGGGTGATCAAGATTGAGGTTCCCAACCGGACTATAAGCCTCCAATGCGTCAGCGACGGGCCTGAAGGCTTCGCTGGCATAGTGGCTGGCCGAAGGGCTACGCGCGGCCCGCTCCGCACCGACTGCGCCCCCACGCCAATCAAAAAAGAACTGCTCGTAAGGTGTTTGGCTCGACAACATGAAGGTGAAGAGCGCATTCACGAAGGCGGTGTCCGGCTCGGCCCCGAGTGGTTGCAGTCCCAGCCGCCGCAGCAATGCTGCTGGCAGGGCGGCCCTGAATCCGGGCCAGACGGTGTTGAGCGCCGGCTCAAGGGCTTCAACGCTCGACAAAGGCACGAGGCACTCGGCCAGCCGCGTCAGGTTCCAGGCCAGCGCTTCGGGTTGCCGGCCAAAGCTGTAAAGTCCGGTTTCATCGAAATAGGCCGCCGTGAAGTTCGGGTCATAGCGCGGCAGGAACCGCCATGGGCCGTAATCAAAGCTTTCGCCGGTGATGTTGATATTATCGGTGTTGAGCACGCCGTGCACAAAGCCTGCCGCGATCCACTGTGCGCCCATTTCGGCAACGCGTGCGACGACGGCTTCGAGAAATGCCGCTGGCTTATCCGCCGCGCCGGCAAGTTCTGGATAGTAGTGCTCAATGGCGTAATCGAGCAGTCGGGCAATGTTCTCGGTTTCCTCAAGATAGGCGAGGCGCTGGAAGGTGCCGATGCGGATATGGCTATGGCTAAGCCGCACCAGAACCGAGCCTCGGGTAGGGGACGGCTCGTCGCCGCGCTCAAGTTCCTCGCCGGTTTCCACCAGCGACAGACTCTTTGAGGTGTTGACCCCCAGAGCTTCCAGCATCTCGGTAGCGAGAATTTCGCGCACGCCGCCCTTGAGCGTGAGCCTGCCATCGGCGCCGCGCGACCATGGCGTACGCCCGGACCCTTTGGTCGCCAAATCGAGCAGGCGGCCATCCTCAAGGTCAACAGCCTGGGCGAACAGGAACCCGCGCCCGTCGCCCAGGTCGGGATTGTAGGAGCGGAACTGGTGGCCGTGATAGCGTAGCGCCAGCGGAGTCGCGAGCGAGCCCGTCAACGGCTCGAAGCGGCCGAAGTGAGCAATCCATTGCTCGTCCGACAGGTTCTCGAGCCCCAGGCGGGCGGCCCAGCGTTGATCGCGATGGCGCAAGATGGTTTTGGGAAAGGCCGCCGGCGCTACGCGATCGAAGAATGCGTCACCCAGGCTTTGATGGTTCTTGGCGGGTTGAAACTGGCTCATGGATCAACAACGCTCACGCTTGGCCTTGGCTCCCCTGCATTGATGCGGTTGCATGGCAGAGGGCGTCCCGGGTGCCTAGCGCCCGGAGTCAAATCGCCCTATATGCGAACAGATGACACGCGAACCGCATCATCTGCACCTGGCTCCTTTCCAAGCCGCCATTTTCGACATGGATGGCACGATCCTTGACACCGAAAGCGTGTTCAAGACTATCGTCTTTGAAGTGTGCACCGAGCTTGGCTTTGAGATGACCGAAGCCGTGCACATGAACATGGTCGGGGCGAGCCATGAGCACACCAGCCAGATGTTGATGGAAGCATATGGAGTTGCTTTCCCCTACACGATCTTTGACGACCGTTGCCGGGTGATCATGCGGGACCGCATGCATACGGAGATTCCGGTCAAGCCCGGTGCCCGCGAGTTGATCACCGAGTTGCGCGAGCGCAATATCCCGACGGCGATCGCCACATCCTCGCGTCGTGCGCATGCCTGGACCCATCTGGGCAATGCTGGCCTGTTGGATCTATTTGACACTATTGTCACCCGCGACGATGTGGTGAATCCCAAGCCCGCTCCTGAGCCATATCTTTTGGCCGCCAAGCGGCTCGGGATCGAGCCGCAACATTGTTTGGCGCTCGAAGACAGCCATACCGGGGTGCGGGCTGCGCATGCGGCCGGGATGCAGACCGTGATGGTTCCGGATCTGGTTCATCCCAGCGACGAAATTCGCGAACTCGGAATCGCGATTCACGAAAGCTTGCACCACGTTCGAAGGGCTGCTTTTCCAGCTACTTAAGAGCGAATCTCTGCGCCACGGAGGGAGGCCAGTGTCTCGCCGCAACACTGCGCAGGCAATCGCATCAGTTCGACGTTAAGCCCGTAAAGCTTTATCGGTTGCGTTAAACCGGCGCTAGGCAGCCCGCAATTCATTCAAATATCACGCTTTTCAAGCGCCGTTGCGTGCGTTAACCCTGTCTTAAGTTCCTAAGCGCTATGGTTAATACAGCGTAAATTTCGGTTTGAAGTTCATCAAGCCTCGGCTAGGGTGCCGCCGGCGTGACGAGCGTCCCTTCGGGGGCATACCGACGAAGGCCCGGCGGATATGGCTGCCGGAGCCCAAGGGCAAGGACGGGACATTGACGAAAAGCTGGCAAGCAACAACGAGACGTGCGTTCTCTCACCTACTCGCGCTCTGCGCAGTGGCCCTGGTGCTCTTCGTTACTCTCGTGCCGACCCATGCTGAATCAGTGGACCCTGCCAACGTCTCTCCGCTCGAAATTCCTCCTTCGGTTCAAAAGGTCCGGCAACAGTCCGCGCTTGGGCCGACCTCGGCGCCTTTGGCGTCCGACCAGCGCAAGCTCAGCCCAGCCCTGCTAGCCAATTACGTAGAACGTCAAAAGGCCTTGCGTTCGTTTGACGTCAGCGCAGTCCAGCAGCCCGGAGAGCTGAACTCTCAAGTATTAATGGGTTACATCGCTCGTGGTTCCTTTGGCGGCAGCAATGGTGCGCTGTCCGCGATTGACAGCTTTGCTCCGGCGGGGCCGAAGCAGGCTTCCGGGCTCAACTCCGAAATCCTGGCCAAATATATCGATGAAGGCTTCCTGCCGACGGGGAAGCGCATCGAGCAGGCCAATACCGAGCGTGAATGCCTGGCCCAAGCCATCTACCATGAGGCTCGGGGCGAAAGCGAAGCTGGGCAAATGGCTGTCGCAAATGTGATCGTGAACCGGGCCCGCTCGGGCAAGTTTCCTTCCACCCTTTGCGGCGTTATCTACCAAAACGCCGACAAGGGCCGTTATCGCTGCCAGTTCACTTTCGCCTGCGATGGCCGCGCCGATACGCCCGGTGAGCGGCGTGCCTGGGCTCGTTCGGCCGCCCTGGCCGAAACAGTTTATGCGGAATATGCCAAGGGCGAAAAGCTCGGCTCACTGCCGCGTTCGGCGCTGTTCTACCACACCACTGCTGTGAGCCCGTCCTGGTCGCACACTTTCAGCCAGGTCGCCCAAATCGGGTCGCACATTTTCTATTCGCCGAACTGAGAGCCATTCCAAGCCGAACATAAAGGGCGCCCCTCGAGGCGCCCTTCTTTTTATCCGCTCTGGCTTATTCGGCCGCCTGTGCGACGACCGGTCCTGCCGAGGCGCTGGCCAAAGCGCCGAACTTCTCGAAGTTGGCGCTGAACAATCCTGCAAGATGGGTGGCCTGACGATCATAGGCTTGCGCATCCGCCCAGGTGAGGCGCGGGGTCAGCAGCTTGCTGTCTACGTCCGGCACCTCAAGCGGCACAGCGAAACCGAACAACTCATCGATCCGCGTTGCGGTGTCGTCGAGTTCGCCCTGGAGCGCCGCGTTGAGCAGGCGCCGGGTAGAGGCAATGTCGATCCGTTGGCCAACGCCATAGCCGCCGCCGGTCCAGCCCGTGTTGATCAACCAGGTTGAAGCGCCGCTGTCCCGGAGTTTGTCGGCCAGCATGGCTCCATAGACGTTTGGATGAAGTGCAATGAAGGGGGCGCCAAAGCAGGCCGAGAACGTTGCCTGTGGCTCGGTGATGCCGCGCTCGGTACCAGCTATCTTGGCGGTATAGCCGGAGAGAAAGTGATAAACCGCTTGCTCGGGGCTCAAGCGAGCGATCGGGGGCAGCACTCCGAAGGCGTCTGCGGTCAGAAAGACTACGGTGCGCGGAGTGCGTCCGATGCTTCCTTCCGCCACTCGCGGCAGAACAGTGAGCGGGTAGGCCGCCCGCGTGTTTTCGGTGAGGGAGACGTCGTTGAAATCCGGCAGCTTGCTGGCAGGGTCAAGCAGGACATTTTCGAGAACGGTGCCGAAGCGACGACTGGCGGCAAAGATTTCCGGCTCCGCTTCCGGGCTCAACCGGATCGTCTTGGCGTAGCAACCACCCTCTAGATTGAAGATACCTTCCTCACTCCAGCCATGCTCGTCATCCCCGATCAGGGGGCGATTGGCATCGTTGCTGAGCGTCGTCTTGCCCGTACCGGAAAGGCCAAAGAACAGCGCCGTTTCGCCATCTGGTCCCTGATTAGCTGAGCAATGCATCGGCAGGACGCCGCGGTCGGGCGCATGGAAATTGAACAGCGAGAAGACGCTTTTCTTGATCTCCCCGGCATACAGCGTTCCGGCGATGACGACGATGTTACGGCTTAGATCCAGCGCGATCACTGTTTCGCTGCGGCTGCCATGCCGCGCCGGGTCTGCCTGGAACCGTGGGGCATGCACGATAGTGACCGGCGTTGGCACCGGAGCTGCGGGCACCGTTTCGCCCGGTCGTATCAGCAGATTGCGGATAAAGAGCGCGTGCCAGGCACTGGGTGTGAGCACAGTGACGCCATACTGGTAAGTCGGGTCGGCTCCGGCCAGCAGGTCCTGCTGGTAGAGGTCCTTACCCGCCAGGGACGCAATGGCGTCTGCGAGCAGCGCTTCGAAGTGCGTCGGGGTCATGGCGGCGCAGTTTTCCCACCAGACGCGCTCTTGGGTGAGTGCGTCGCGAACAATGAACTTGTCCTTGGGGGAGCGGCCGGTGAACTTGCCGGTGCGCACACAAACAGCGCCATCGGCAGACAGCACTGCTTCCTCCTGCCTTAGGGCGGATGCAACTAGCTCGGGCACGTCTTCGTTCAGCGACAACGACGCGGCTTGCTCCGCAAGTTGGTTGCGGATGGGTCCATGATCAAAAAGAGGCATCGGGGTTCTCCCTGGGGGCGTCGCGTGCAGCGGGCCTGCGTGCTTCAAGGGGAGTCTAGGTGAGCCCAGAGGTGGGGAGCCATCCCCAAATCGGTCTTAAGACGGAAGTTGAATGGGCCTGCAGCTGCGTGCTGAGGTGGCGCCTGCCTTGACCGTGCCTTATATAACACTACTCATCCCCTGCAACGGCCGCGCCACGCGGACAATGTAAGAACAATAGAAAGGCAGCTTATGCCCAAGATCGCCCTTGTGGATGACGACCGCAACATTCTCACTTCTGTGTCCCTGACCCTGGAAGCGGAGGGCTATCAGGTTGCAACCTACACAGACGGAGCCTCGGGGCTCGAGGGTCTAACCACCGATAAGCCCGATCTGGCGATCCTCGACATCAAGATGCCGCGCATGGACGGGATGGAGCTGCTGCGCCGGCTGCGCCAGAAGTCGGATGTGCCGGTTATTTTTCTGACCTCCAAGGATGAGGAGATCGACGAGTTGTTCGGGCTCAAGATGGGCGCCGACGATTTCATCACCAAGCCGTTCTCGCAGCGGTTGCTGGTTGAGCGCGTCAAAGCAATCCTGCGCCGCTCGGCCCCTCGCGATCCATCAGCGCCTGCCGGCGCTCCTGGGGAAGCGGCGCCGAGCAAGCAACTCATCGAGCGCGGCTCGCTGGTCATGGATGAGGAGCGCCATACCTGCACCTGGAAGGGCCAGCGGGTCACCCTTACGGTAACGGAGTTCCTGATCCTGCAGGCGCTCGCTCTGCGGCCAGGGGTAGTCAAGTCCCGCAACGCGCTGATGGATGCCGCCTATGACGACCAGGTTTATGTGGACGACCGCACCATCGACAGCCACATCAAGCGCCTGCGCAAGAAGTTCAAGATGGTCGACGACGACTTCGAGATGATCGAGACGCTTTACGGCGTCGGCTATCGCTTCAAGGAACAATAGTACCAAGTGGCCATCATTGACCCCGAGCTAGGGGAGAAGGCAGATACTGGGCCGCGTTCGTCCGCGACCGTGGGGCGCACAGACAAGGTGCGCCGACCCCGCCGGAACTGGCGGCGCTTGCTCCTGACGCCACTCGCCAAACTCGCCCGAGGCTTTGGCCACCTCCTTGATCTAACTATCTTCTCAAGCCTGACGCGACGCATCATCGCGCTGAATTTGGCAGGGCTGCTGGTTTTGGTGGTTGGCATTCTTTACCTGAACCAGTGGCGCGCCGGCCTGATCGACGCCCGGGTGCAATCGCTGCGTGTTCAGGGTGAAATCATCTCGGCCGCCATTGCCGCCTCTGCTACTGTGGATAGCGACGTTATTTCCGTGAATCCCGACCGACTGCTTGAGCTGCAGAGCGGTGGAGTATCGCCCCTTTCTTATTTCGATCCGACGCTGGAATTTCCAATCAGCCCCGAACGGGTCGCGCCCTTGTTGCGCAACTTGATTACGCCAACAGGCACGCGGGCCCGGATCTACGATCAGGGCGGCCTATTGATCCTGGACAGCGACAATATCTACGCTCGCGGCGAAGTGATCCGACCGCCCGGAGAGGACAGTCCGTCCTTTTTCCTTTGGGACTGGTGGAACGCAATTCTCTCCTGGGCGCCAGGCGACAGCTTTCCCCAATATCAGGAATACGGGATCGATGAGGGCCGCCGGTACCCGGAGGTTGCCTCCGCACTGCAAGGCGCGCCGGCCGATTTCGTGCGGGTGGACGATCAGAACCGCCTGGTTGTGTCTGTCGCCGTGCCTGTGCAGCGCCTGCGGGCCATTGTTGGCGTGCTTCTTCTGTCCACGGCGCCAGGGGACATCGACTCCATCGTTTCCCAGGAACGCTGGAGTATTTTGCGCATCGCCATGATTGCGGCGGTAGTGCAGATCGGCTTGTCGTTGCTGTTGGCGGGGACCATCGCGGGGCCCATGCGGCGCTTGTCGGCCGCAGCCGAACGCGTGCAGACTGCTGGTGACGCGAGGGCAGAGATCCCCGACTTTACCGATCGCCCCGACGAGATTGGCCATCTGTCGGGAGCGCTGCGTCGCATGACGGATGCGCTTTACAACCGGATCGAAGCCATCGAGCGTTTCGCTGCCGATGTGGCCCATGAGTTGAAGAACCCGCTGACCTCGTTGCGCTCTGCGGTCGAGACCCTGCCGCTGGCCAAGCGGGCCGAGGATCGGGAGCGCCTCAACGCAATCATCCAGCACGATGTGCGCCGGCTGGACCGCTTGATCTCCGATATCTCCAATGCCAGCCGCCTTGATGCAGAACTGGCCCGCGAAAGCGCCCAACTGGTGGATGTGGACAAGCTCGCCCAAACCATGGTGAGCATCCAGAAGGACATTGCCGCTGCCCGGAACGTGTCTGTCGTTCTCGGTAAGCGCACCGGGCGTGGCTCGGCGGTGGTGAATGGCCATGAAAGTCGTTTGGCCCAGGTCTTTGCCAATTTGATCGACAACGCGGTTTCGTTCTCGCCTACCGGCGGAACAGTCACTGTTGCTCTCGCCACAAGTCCCGAAGACGTTACAGTGACTGTCACCGACGAGGGCAGCGGCATCACCGGCGATGTCGCGCGAATCTTCCAGCGGTTCTACACCGATCGTCCGGACAGTGACGGCTTTGGCAACCATTCGGGGCTTGGGCTTTCGATTTCCAAGCAGATTATCGACGCGCACAAAGGGACGATCCGGGCTGAAAATCGGAAAGACCGGTCCGGCGCCGTGTTCACCATTGTCCTGCCCCGAGCCCGCAGATAGATGCCGGATGAATGACGCTGCGGTTCATGTGCACGCCACGGCCGTGCTGCTGGGGCAGGTCGGTGTCCTGATCCGCGGAGCCTCGGGCTCGGGCAAGTCGCTGCTAGCCTTGGCTCTATTGGATTATTGCCACAGCCTGGGCGTGGGCGCCGCGCTGGTTGCCGATGATCAGGTTCGACTGAGCAGGATCGGCGAAAGCTTGAGCATGGCGGCGCCAGAGTTGCTCGCCGGCCTGATCGAGCTTCGCTTCCGGGGGATCGTCAGCCGCGCCTATCAGAGCCCCGTCGACTTGCACCTCATCGTCGACCTTGTCCCCGATCCGGTGCGGATGCCGGAGGCCGACGCATTCTGCACCGATCTGCTTGGAGTGCCCGTCGCGAGGGCGCCTGTCCCGCAGGGCTCTTTGCTTGATCTGGGGCATCAGGTTCTGTTGGTGATGGAGGCCGTCAACACCCTCGGTCAGCCTAGTGGGCAAAATACCACTTGAATCCTGTCGCCCTTGGGACAAAGGTGAGGCCTGCCTTGGTCAGCCTACGGTATACGGCTTCGCAACTCTGTCGGAGTAGACTGGTGGCAGGGGCATCAAGGACGAAAACGGCTGCCGGCGTCTGCTGGCGCATTTCGGCGGCCTGGGGATGACTGCATGATCGGTATGGTTCTGGTAACGCATGGCGCGCTTGCCAATGAGTTCAAGTCGGCCCTGGAGCATGTTGTCGGGCCGCAGGAGTTCTGCCAGACGATCGCGATCGGTCCTGAGGACAACATGGAGACGCGGCGCAACGATATTCTCGCCGCCGTGGACAAGGCCGATAACGGCTCGGGCGTCATCATCTTCACCGACATGTTCGGGGGCACGCCATCAAACCTAGCCATTTCCGTGATGCAGGTGCGGCCGGTGGAGGTGATCGCTGGCGTTAATCTGCCGATGCTGGTCAAAATCGCTCGGGTGCGGGCGGATATGCCACTCAACCAGGCCGTCAATCTCGCCCAGGAAGCCGGGCGTAAATATATCAATGTAGCGACCAGCATTCTGGGTGCGAGCTAACCTGATGGATTCTGCAGCAACGGGTGGGCGCGCTGTAGCTCAGCAACTCACCATCGTGAACCGCAAGGGCCTGCATGCGCGAGCCTCGGCGCGCTTCGTGCGGACCGCGGAGTGTTTCGACGCGGCCATCAGCGTCGTCAAGGACGGCGTCTCGGTCGCAGGGAATTCGATCATGGGCCTCATGATGCTGGGCGCAGGACCGGGTTCGACCATTCTGGTTCAGGCTAGCGGCAAGCAGGCCCGCGAAGCGTTGGAAGCCATTGTGGAACTGGTCAACAACGGCTTTGACGAGGATAGTGACGGCGCTCCCTGAGGCGGGAGAACCTGAGGAGGAACCGGCATGCGGCACCTGATAGCCGGAGGGGGCGGGCTCGCTTTGGCCGCCCTTATGAGTCAGTTTCCTGAATATGCCCAGCAGTACACGCAGCGGCTGGGCGGCGCCGTGGACGAGTTGCGCATCATCGTCGAAGATTTTGATCGCGCCGCTTCAACCGCTGGGCTGGACCGTCAAGCGGCAATTGCCCGCTATACGGCATCCAATGATGAGTTTCTCGCCGGCCGCGGCATCAGCATGGTCGCCACTTTCACGCGCTATGAGCAACTGCAGGCCACCCTGAACCGTGTTGCGGGTGCCGGACCAATCGAGCGGCTGCAGCTGTTGCCTGCCTATGTGGACACCGATATCGGCCGTCGGACTATCGAGCATTACAAGCCAGCAGTGCCGCTCACGCTCGAGGGATTGCTTTATGCTGGTGCCGGGTTCCTGCTGGGCTTTGCGCTAATGTCGGCCGTTTATCGGCTGCTGGCTCTGCCCTGGCGCTGGCACCGCCATCGCCTCGCAGCCCGCGGGATATAAGCAGATCTTTATATCCCCGATTGCTCGCGGCTTTGGCCTGCCGTATAGGGAGGGCAATCATCCACGCGGAGCGCGCCATGCCCACCCAGAACACCGACTACTCGGTCAAAGATATTTCTCTCGCCGATTACGGTCGCAAGGAAATCCAGATCGCTGAGATCGAGATGCCGGGCCTCATGGCCATTCGTGAGGAATATGCTGCGGCCCAGCCCCTGCGCGGCGCGCGCATTGCCGGCTCGCTGCACATGACCATCCAGACGGCTGTGTTGATCGAGACGCTGGTGGCGCTCGGCGCCGAGGTGCGTTGGGTCAGCTGCAATATCTTCTCGACCCAGGACCATGCCGCCGCCGCCATTGCTGCCGCCGGTATCCCGGTCTTTGCCCATAAGGGCGAAACGCTGGAAGAATATTGGGCATTCACCGACCGCATGATGGACTGGGGCAATGGGTTCACCCCCAACATGATCCTCGATGATGGCGGCGACGCTACCATGTATGTCCTCAACGGCGCCAAGGCCGAGAAGGACGCCTCCATTCTCGACAAGCCGGGTAGTGAGGAAGAGGAAATCTTCTTTGCCACCATCAAGCGGCGGCTTGCACAAAGCCCCGGCTTCTTCTCGACCATCCGAGACAATATCCGCGGCGTATCGGAGGAGACCACGACGGGCGTGATGCGACTGTATCAGCTCCATGCCAAGGGCGAGTTGCCGTTCCCGGCCATCAACGTCAATGACTCCGTCACCAAGTCGAAATTCGACAACAAATACGGCACCCGTGAATCGCTGGTCGACGCCATCCGGCGCGGCACCGACGTCATGCTGGCCGGCAAGGTCGCCATCGTCTGCGGCTATGGCGACGTCGGCAAGGGCTCGGCTGAATCCCTGCGCGGCGCCGGTGCGCGCGTGCTGGTGACTGAAGTCGACCCTATCTGTGCGCTGCAAGCGGCCATGGAAGGCTTTGAGGTGGTTACGCTTGAGGAGGCCGCCCCGCGCGCCGACATTGTTGTGACCGCCACGGGCAATCGCGATGTGCTGATGGTCGATGACATGCGCAAGCTCAAGGATATGGCCATTGTCTGCAATATCGGCCATTTCGACAATGAGATCGACGTGGCCGGCCTGCGCAACTTCAAGTGGACCAATGTCAAGCCGCAGGTTGACCTCATCGAGCAGCCTAGCGGCAAGCGCCTGATCCTGCTTTCCGAGGGTCGGCTGGTCAATCTGGGTAATGCGACGGGTCACCCGAGCTTTGTGATGAGCGCATCCTTTGCCAACCAGACCTTGGCCCAGATCGAACTGTGGACCAATGGCACCACTATGGAAAAAAAGGTGCATGTGCTGCCCAAGCGCCTCGACGAGAAAGTTGCCGAACTGCACCTCGCCAAGCTGGGTGCCAAGCTGACCAGGCTCTCGCCCGCACAGGCTGAATACATTGGGGTTTCCCCCTCTGGCCCATTCAAATCCGGTGAGTATCGCTACTAGGACGCGGGTAATCCGCGGTTCGTAATACGCTGGCAGGAGGCGTTGAGTACTGCCTCCTGCCAGCAGGTAAGTTCCTGCTTCGTTCATGGTCAAGTGGGACAAAGCGGTCTTTGCCCGGAATGCACAACCATTAAGAGTCTTTTAGCCAGAATCGCGCCTCGCTATGGTTAGGCGAATCGGCTGCCCGGGACAGGCAGCCGCTCGGGGCCAGCCAGGATCATCAGCGATCCGGTGTGTATCGGGCCTCTTTCGAGTGCAAGCGTAGCGGTCCGTTCGGGCCGACCCAAACGCAACAAGACACGAGGGCTATGCATGGCGCCGGATCGATTCCGGAAGCACTGGGGATTTGTCACGCTGACAGCGGCCCCCATGACCCTTCTGACTGCCGCACCCGCCCTTTCCCAGACGCCGGACGCTGGTTCGCTTGCCGCCGCCGCGCCGCTGGCAATCGCTATCGGCGCTGGCGCCTTTGCCGTAACGGCCATGGCAATCGTTCGAACCATGCTGCGCGATAGCAAGGTCGAACGGCATAAGGCCGCGGGGCAAATCGCTGGCCTGCGGGCGCTGGTGGACGAATATGAGGCCCTGCTTTCGGGTACTCGCGAACTCACGGTGCTGTGGACGCAAAATAGTGGCGGGGCGGCCAAGTTCCTGGGGCAGGTAGCGGCGGTGCTGCCAGCAGGACGGCAGCCCGAAAGCGTCCTCAAGTTCCAAAGCTGGCTGCAGCCGGGCGACGCCGACCGTCTTGCTGAACTGCTCGAGCAGTTGCGCCTTGGCGGGCACTCCTTCACCACCAGTGTCAATGCACTCGATGGACGGCTGATCCGCGCGCATGGCTGGGTGCTGGGCGGCGGCGCGGCGATGCGGTTGCGGCCCGCCTTTCTGCAAGCCCATCCCCAGCATCGCCTCGAGGATGCAGCCGCGCAGGGTGATCTTTCCAGTGCCCGCGCCATTCTGGGGCTGTTGAGCAAGCCGGCTTTCCTGCGCGACGCTAACAAGCGGCTGGTGTTCGCCAATAATGCCTATCTCGAACTCGCGCGAGCCCTCGGCAAGACCGGCGCCGATGCCGAGCCCCCTGAATTGCTCGAAGGCACCCAGCGCCAGCGCCATCTCGACGCCTGCACCCCTGATGGCAAGCCCGCTGTTCTGCGGCTCGACCTGGGTGCACGTGGCAAGTATGAGCTGACTGAGTTTGCTATTGCCGGCGGCAATGCGGGCTATCTGCGCCCGCTCGAAACGGCTGCCAAGCCCGCCGAGCCCGCAGTCTCTTATATGGGCAGCATCATCAATGCCTTGGCGACGCCCATCGCGGTGTTCAATGCCAAGCGCGAACTCGTGCAGTTCAACCAGGCTTATGCCGATCTGTGGAACCTCGATCCGAAGTTCCTCGTGCTGGGGATCGACGAGCCCGCGATCCTCGACAAGCTGCGCACCGAAGGCATGCTGCCCAACGAGGTCGACTACAAGACCTGGCGGGCCCAGCACCTGACTTCCTACCAGCTCAAGGTGCCGCGCGAGAACGAACCATGGCACCTGCCCGATGGGCGCAGCATCAAGGTTATTTCCGCGCCGGCGGGGCCCAACGGCGGTGTCATCTATGTCTTCGAAGACCTGACCGAGCGCCTCCAGCTTGAATCCTCCAACAAGGCCTATTCCAATGTGCAGCGCGAGACCATCAACGCGCTTTCCGAGGCCGTTGCGGTGTTCGGCACCAATGGGCGGCTGACCCTTTCCAATCCCCAGCTGTCGGCCCTGTGGAAGCTGCCGATGAACGAGTTGGGGCAAAACCCCCATATCGACCAGATCGCCGAAGCCAGTGGGCAGGCCATTCCCCTCGATGGCGCCAGTATATGGCGGGATTTGAAGCGGGGGATTATCGACCTCAACCCGACGCGCGGCGACCAGACCGGTCGCATCAAGCGCTCGGATGGAAGGCTGTTGGACTACGCCATTACCCGGTTGTCGGACGGTCAAACCATGATGACCTTTCTCGATGTCACCGAAAGCGCCAGCTATTCGCAGGTGCTCAAGGAACGCAACGATGCGCTGGTGGCGGCTGACCTGCTCAAGGATGCGTTCGTCGAGAATGTTTCCTATGAACTGCGCTCGCCGCTGACCAATATCATCGGCTTTGCCGACCTCTTGGCCGGCACTGATGGCGGCAACATGAACGAGCGGCAGCGCGCTTATATCGACTATATCCGCGCCTCGAGCGTCACCCTGGGCGTGCTGATCGACAATATTCTCGACTTGGCGTCCGTGGATGCCGGCATTGCCGAACTCAAACCCGAGCGGCTTGATGTCGCCGCCATTGTGGACAAGGCCCGGGCTGGCCTGTCGGCGACCTTCCCCGAAGTTTCGGGGGAAAAGCCGATCAATCTCGTAATCGATATCGCCGATGACCTGCCGCCCTTTGTGGCCGATGGCACGCGCATCGTGCAGGTGATCTATAACCTCTTGAGCAATGCGGCCCGCTTCTCGCCGCCGGGCGGGGAAATCCGGCTTCGGGTGATGAGCCGAGGCGAGCGCATGTTGTTCGTGATCGAGGACGAGGGGCCGGGCCTGACCGACGAGATGAAGGCCGCAATCCTGACGCGGATCGATGGGCAAAGCACCGGCCGGCAACGTGGGGCGGGGCTAGGGCTCGCGATCGTCAAGACCTTCGTGAACCTGCATGGCGGCACGATCTCGGCGGAAAGCCGCGAGCCGCGGGGCAGCCGCATCACCGTCAACCTGCCACGCGACAGCGCCATGGCGGGTATGGCAAGCTAACATGGACCGCTTCCTCCCCGACGATGCCGCCACCGCCGCCTTTGGTGCCGAACTGGCCCAAAGGCTCAAGCCCGGCGATATAGTCAGTATAGAGGGAGAACTGGGGGCGGGGAAAACTGCGCTGGCGCGGGCGATTATCCGGGCGCTGGCGGGCGATCCCGGACTGGAGGTGCCGTCGCCCACCTTTGCACTGGTGCAGCCCTATGACACCGCGAGTGGCCCCGTGCTGCATGCCGATCTTTATCGGCTGGGGGATGCCGCGGAAGCCGATGAGCTAGGCCTGCTCGATACGCCCGATGGCGTGGTGCTGGTCGAATGGGCCGAACGGGCGCCCCATGTCCTGGCGCTGGCGAACTGGCGCATCACGCTGCAAATCCCGCCGGGCGGCGCTGGCCGCCGGGTCCAAGTGCAGTACTTCGACCCGGGCGCCTAAAAAAACGGGAGCGGCGAGCCGCAGGCTCAAACCGCTCCTCTCGGCCGGCTTACGCCTGCCCGCCGTCTTCTTCTTCCTCAAAAAGCACCGCTACGGCTGCACTGGCCGACAGGCGCACCTTGTCGCCCTCGATTTCAGCCACGAGCGAGCCTTCGACATAATGGTGGTGGCCGGCATGGCTGCCTTCGCCCGAATCGGCCTTGGTCAGCTTGATGCGACCGTCTTCGACCGCGTCCACGGTGCCGACATGCACGCCATCGGCCCCAATCACTTCCATATGCTCGCGAATGCCGCTGAGATCAGACATGTGGTTTCTCCTGTTGGTGAGCAAGACAAACGCTCCGGGGCGGGAAGGGATGCATCGCCACGCCCGGGGAGACGAGCACGACTGGGCGGGGCGGGAATGTTATTTGTTCTTTGTTTGTTCTGACGCTAAGGGGAAGGCGGAGACCCGAGTCGCATGCCCCAGACCAATCCGCCGGCCCATCCTTATCCCGGCACCCGCTATCAGCTGCGCCACGCCGCGGCCAACAACCAGATCATCATCTGTCGCTGCAGCCTGTGCCGGCGGCTGGTGCGCTACCTTGCGACTGACCTGGTGGAATTGTTTGGCCCCGACCGGGACGCCCTGCAGCCCCCGTTCAACTGCTCGGTTTGCGGCAAAAGCGACTATGTCACGGTGAGGCTGACCTCGGCGCTGCCGGGCGACTATGGTCATCTCAGCATCCGCCGGCCCGGCGAAGTGCGCACAATCCAGACCTGGCGCACGGTCAAGCTGGGGGATGACTAGCGCCTGCGTCCTCAAGCCGGCTCACCGTGCCCGGATCTTCCCGGCCACCGAAAAAGGCGGTGAGCGCTTCGCGAAACAGCGGATCCTGCGGGGCGGCGCGGGCGAAAAGGGTCATGGAGGAATGAAACTTCATGTTGTCGGGCGAGCCAAAGATGTGATCGAGGCTGCGCGGGGCGGCGCTGTCGGGGGCGTGCAGCAGCACGGCGCGGGTGCATTCGCGCAGACGCGTTCCCAGCACCGGATCGGCGAGGTAAAGCCGCGCTTCCTCCAGATCCTTGATGGCAAAGCGCTGCGCCATATCGCTGCGTCCGAGGCCCGCGATCTGGGGGAAGATAAACCACATCCAATGCGTGCGTTTCTGCCCCGCGCGCAGTTCGGTCAGCACCTGCGGATACACCAGGTTCTGGGCCTCGAGGAAATGGGTGAACATCGGGGAGCATCCTTGGCTTGAGCTGACAAAAATCCAACGCAGGCGGAGCGGCGAGGTTTCCCTTTCGTGACCGATAAGGGGGAACCTGTGGCGGGGCCGGGGGATTGGTTTGGTGACGGCAACAAGGAGCAGTCCCATGAGCCAGCATCCCAAAACCCAGACCCCGAGCGATCTCGACCTCAAGCGCAATCCCGGTATCGGGCAAACCACGCAGGGCATTGATCAGGCCGCTACCGTGTTCGAGGACGAGGAAGGCGACAACACGATTGAGGGCGATGTGATGAACGACGTCGAACCCGATGGCAGCATCAATCCCGATCATACCGGCCGCACCAACAAGTAATCTTTTCGTCTTTGAAGAAGTCAGGCGCCGGGTCTGCAAGGGCCCGGCGTTTTTGCGCGTGCCAAAGCGCCGCCGGCGGTGCCGTCGGTTGGTTCTGGGGGTAGAGCGAGCCCCGAGGCGATCATCGCCTCTGGAGGGGGGTAGAAGGAGGCAAGGATTGCCTCGGGGCAGCCGGGATTTACCGATTCAGCTGGCGTCGCGCAGCCCCCAAATCGGCAGGGGCTGAACTGTCCGACGCCGCTCGAACCCACGGGGAGCACGACCTTCCCCGTCCCGGCGGTCCCCACTGCCATCCGGTCGCTGCAGCGCCGCTCCATGCGTGGGAATGGGTGTAGTATGGGGCAGGTTTTTAGGGGCGGGGATTAGTTTTTTTGTCACCTTAGGTGTGCCGCAAACTCGATTGTCATCCCGGCCTTGAGCCGGGATCCATCTTGAGGTGTTTGGGACGGGCACAAAGCGCTGGCGGCAGCGGAAAAATCTCGTGATGGCCCCGTGTCAAGCCCGGGGTGACACCGGAGGGTGGGGAGGGCCTGTTTCAACACACCTCGCGCCGGCGGAGAGACGGAGCACCCCAATTGCAACTTGGGGCGCGACTAGGCCCGAACCCCCACCCTCGATCCCTCCCCTCAAGGGGGAGGGAGGGTCGCCGTTCGCCGCGCGGTGAGGGTGGCACTGCGTGGCCGGCGCACTGCTCGACACCGGCTGCCCGCGGCATTATTCTTGCGGCCAACGTCCGGAGTCGATGCCATGACCACTCCAGCCGCTACTCCCCGCCAGCCCAGCCGCCGCGCCCGCGAGGCGCAGCAGGCCATGCGCCGTATAGCCGTTGTAGCCGCGCTCGGCATCGGGTTGGGGCTCCTGATGCAGGGGCTGATCATCCTCCTGCGCCTGGTGGGCGCCGGGGCTGCTGACCCTGGCCGAGCTGGCGCAAACCGTGACCTGGTCGGTGCTGGTCTGCACCGGGGTGGCGCTGGGCACGGCGCTGGGCAAGGCGCGCGGGGCACTGGCGGGCTTCATCGGAGCGGTGTTTGCGCCCCTCGCGCTGGCGGCGGCCAAATCGGTGCAAAAGGTGATGCTGAGCGTGCTCGATGCGGTCGAGCAGCCGGGGCTGATTTCCCTCACCACGATCGGCGTCGTGCGCGCGCTCGAATACGGCATTCTCGCCTGGGTCCTGGCCTGGCTCGCCCAGCGCCAGGAGCGGCGGCTTTGGCCTTATGCCTTGGCAGGCGGGTGCGTCGCGGTGCTGTTCGGCGGCGCGCTCCTGTTCCTGACCTTCATGCTCCAGGGCCTCGACGGCAGCGGCCGCAACTGGCTCGCCCTGGGCACCATGGCCGTCACCGAACTGGGCTCGCCGCTCGGCTGCGCTGTCGTGATCTACCTGGCGCAACTGGTGGCAACCAATGCGCGGCTATGGGCGCGAGGGTCGGGTGAGGGGGCTTGAAAGCGCCGCTCGCCAGCTGTCATCCCTGCGTAGAGCAGGATCCATCTTGAGGTGCGTGGGGGTAGCATAAAACCGGCGGGAATGAACTACCTCCTAAAGCGGTGAGCTAGCGGCCCGCCTGTTCTGTGGGACGCAAATCTCTCTTTTCACGCGCCGCTTCTAAGTCCCTTTATTGAAAAGTTCCCTCCGCCGCTCTTGTGTCAAGTAACCTTTTCGGCTTGGATTTGGTAGTCAAGGCGAGAGGGTAAAGTGGCGAGGCAAATCAAAGTATCAGCAGCGGTTCTAAATCTTAGAATACACCCCCATTCACCAGGCAGATACGTTGAGCTGTTTCGCTACGTGTACCGGATGCGCTCCCCAGCCCAAGTCTACGGTGACAGGTTTGGGTTGATATCAACTGCAAACTTTCGCCAAGCAGACGAAGGCATCGTTCATGGGGTGCTTACCACATTCACTAATCTGCCGGATGATGGTGAGTGGTTCGATATCGAGAGCTTAGATGACGCCAGTGAGGACAAGTTGGCTGAGCTAAGTATCCCTACAGGGCTTTTTCCAAATTCAGCCACTTACTTCTTCAAGTTCACGGCAGCAAACCACCGATTGTACGTGGAGACTTACTCTAGAGGGAAAGCCATTACTCCTCGGTCGGTGCTCCGCCTTATCTCTGGTCTCTTTGGCAACGAAACTGTGGCGGCAGAATTCGGATATCCCTCGATTTCTTTGGTCCAAGAAAGAGGAGCGCTGGAGAGGTTGTTCTCCATCGAAAGGATCAGGAAGGTCGAGATAAGCCTAGAGAAGCCGAATGCGGACATTTTCGCAGACGACTTCGAAGAAGAAGTTGAAGGGCATCTACTTGCCACTCACACTCAAAAACTCACAATTTCCTATGAAGCGGTAGCAGGCCAATCAATCGTTCCGACTGATGACATTCGTCGGGTGAGTGAGGTCGCCTTGGAAAATGGCAGTGTGAGAGTCACGGGCCGCAACGACGGTGTTGCTTTCGAAGCTTCCACCATTGATTACCCCAAAACGCTAAGGTCGAAGTACGACCCGGATAACACCAGCGAGCAACAAGCATTCAACAGCTTGGTAGCGGAAGATGGTGACCGAGATTGGAGCAGTACGCCGCGCTTTGGAAGCGACTTATCCAGTACTTCTCTAATTATGGAGGCAAGGGGGCCATACTAAGGTCCCCGCTGTTCCACGTTGCAGTGGCTGTCTCTGTAGTTTCGTTCCGATATTGGGTCGAGCCTAAGTGGGTTGATCTTGTATATACGCTTATTCCGAACCTACTAGGATTTAGCCTAGGGACGTATGCTATACTCTTTAGTCTTGTTACAAACCGGATGAAGAGAGTTCTTCGTTTAGTCCGAAATGCAAGTGGCGTCCCCTATCTCTTCGAGATAAACGCCACATTCTTTCACTTCATATTTGTACAAATTCTTTGCTTATTGTACGCTTTATTGTACGAAGGGCTCGGAGTCGCAAGTTTAGTTCTATCCGTTAGCAAGATAGCTCCTATATATACGCATCTGGCGCTTACAGTAGGCTTTGCAGTATCTCTCGTTGGAATGATCTTGCTGGTGTATGCGGTCACCTTGCTTTTAGGTGCCGCACTGGCCGTTTACCGGTTAGCCGCGATTACAGATCCATCTGAATAGGTACGTTAATGCGCCTCGTCCCAATTGTCTGCCGCATGCGCGTCGACCTGGATCGGCACTGACAAGCGCACTGCGGGTTCGGCGGCGCCTTCCATGACGGCCTTGATGGCGGGCATGGCGGCGTTTTCCGTGCCTTCGGGCACTTCGAAGATCAGTTCGTCATGCACCTGGAGCAGCATGTCGGCTTCGATGCCGGCTTCCGCCAGGGCCGGTTCCATGCGGATCATGGCACGGCGGATGATGTCGGCGGCGGAACCCTGGATGGGGGCGTTGATGGAGGCGCGTTCCACAAAGGCGCGTTCGCTCGGATTGTGGGAATTGGCGTTAGGGAACTGGATTTTCCGGCCAAAGAGCGTGGTGACAAAGCCATCCACTTTCACGCGGCGGCGCTGCTCGTCCATATAGTCCTTGATGCCGGGGAAGCGCTCGAAATAGGTCTTGATGTAG
Source organism: Devosia sp. Z11_6 (assembly GCF_058133665.1). Lineage (NCBI taxonomy): Bacteria > Pseudomonadati > Pseudomonadota > Alphaproteobacteria > Hyphomicrobiales > Devosiaceae > Devosia > Devosia sp. Z11_6. The sequence continues at coordinate 70,955 of NZ_JBYUNQ010000002.1, read as the reverse complement.
TCGCCGGCTTCGCCGCGGCCGATGCCGAGCTGGTTGGCCAGGCCAAAGGCCGAAATGCCATAGATGATGCCGAAATTAATCGCCTTGGCGCGGCGCCGGACATCGGCGGGCATGCCTTCCACCGGCACGCCGAACATTTCCGAGGCGGTCATGGCGTGAATGTCGAGCCCTTCTTCGAACGCATCCTTGAGCGCCTGGATATCGGCGATATGGGCGAGGACGCGCAACTCGATCTGGCTGTAGTCGGCGGAAATCAGTTTCTTGCCGGGCGCGGCGACGAAAGCCGAGCGGATCTTGCGGCCATCCTCGGTGCGCACCGGAATGTTTTGCAGGTTCGGATCGTTGGACGAGAGGCGCCCGGTGAGGACGGATGCCTGGTTGTAGGAGGTGTGAAGGCGCCCCGTGCGCGGGTTGATGTAGGTCTGGAGCGCGTCGGTATAGGTGCCACGCAGCTTGGTCAGTTGGCGCCATTCGACGATGGTGCGCGCCAGCGGCACGCCCTTTAGCGCGAGATCTTCGAGCACATCGGCGCCGGTGGACCAGGCGCCGGTCTTGGTCTTGGAGCCCCCGGGCAGGTTCATCTTGCCAAACAGAATATCGCCAAGCTGCTTGGGCGAGCCGAGATTGAAGCTTTCGCCGGCCAGTTCATGGGCTTCGGCCTCAAAGGCGGCGGCGCGCTGGGCGAACTCGCCGGAAAGTCGCGACAGCATGCCTCGATCAACGGCAATGCCGCGCGATTCCATGCGCGACAGCACCGGGGCGAGCGGGCGCTCGAGGGTTTCGTAGAGCGTGGTGGCGTTTTCCGCGACAAGGCGGGGTTTCAGGATATGCCAGAGGCGCAGGGTGACGTCGGCATCCTCGCCGGCATAGCGCGCGGCGGGGGCGATCTCGAGCTGGTCGAAGGTTTTCTGGTTGCGACCAGTGCCGGCCAGCTCGCCAAAGGAAATGCATTTGTGCCCGAGCCACGCATCGGCCAGCACATCCATGCCATTGTAGCGCGCGCCATCGAGGGCATAGGAGATGAGCATGGTGTCGTCGACCGGCCCAAGCGTGATGCCGTGGCGGGCGAACATCGTGATCTCGTATTTGATGTTCTGGCCGATCTTGAGCACGGAAGGGTGCTCGAGCATGGGTTTTAGTGCTTCCAGCACTTCGCGGGCCGGGAGCTGGCCTTCGAGGAGGCCCCCCTGGTCGAGGAGGTCGCCGGCCTTGCGGTGGCCAAAGGGGATGTAGCAGCCATTGCCCGGCGCAGTGGACAGGCAAATGCCCACAAGATCGGCGGCTTGCGGATCAAGCCCGGTGGTTTCGGTGTCGATCGAGACATAACCGGTCTGGGCGATGCGGTTGATCCACTCCGCCAGCTGCTCATGGGTGGAGACGATCTCATAGGCGTCGTAATCGACCGGGATCGCCTTGATGGCGTCGTGGACAGCGCGGGCATGCAGGGCCGGGCCGGTGCCAGGGACCTGCGGGGCCTTGAGCTTGGCGCGGGCGACGCTGAGGTCGGTCGACTTGACGCCCTGCGGGCCGCCGGCGCGCAGCTCCGGATCGGGCTCATAGGCATCGGGGTCGGCATCGAGGAGGCCGCCAAGGCGCTTGGTGATGGTGTAAAATTCCATCGCCTTGAGGAAGGGGAAAAGGGTCGCCGGATCGATGGGGGTGCGTTCAAGCGCCTCGATGGGCAGCTCGACGGGCACGTCCTGGGAGAGGGTTACGAGCTGGCGCGAAATGCGCGCGAGCTCGGCATTGTCGGCGAGCTTTTGCCGGCGGGCGGGCTGCTTGATCTCGTCGAGGCGCGACAGCAGCGTTTCCACATCGCCAAAGGTATTGATGAGCTCGGCCGCGGTCTTGACGCCAATGCCGGGCACGCCGGGGACATTGTCGACGCTGTCACCGCACAGGGCCTGCACCTCGATCACCTTGTCGGGGCCAACGCCGAATTTGGCAAACACTTCCTCGGCGCCGATCCAGCGCAGCGGCGGCTGGCCGGGGCGGGGGATGGTGTCGAGCATGCGGATGGAGCCATCGGGCTCGACCAGCTGCATCAGATCCTTGTCGGAGGACACGATGGTGACCTTGCCGCCGGCCGCGCGCATCTTGCAGGCATAGGTGGCGATGATGTCATCGGCTTCCCAGCCTTCCTGCTCGATGCAGGCAATGCCAAAGGCGCGGGTGGCGGCGCGGGTGAGGGGGAACTGGGGCACCAGCTCTTCGGGCGCAGAGGGTCGATGCGCCTTGTATTCGCTATAGAGATCGTCGCGGAAGGTCTTGGCGGAATGATCAAAGATCACTGCCATATGGGTCGGCTCGTCCTCGCCCTTGAGATCCTCGGTGAGCTTGAACAGCATGTTGCAGAACCCCTGCACGCAGCCGACGGGCAGGCCATCGGATTTGCGGTTGAGCTGGGGCAGGGCGTGGAAGGCGCGAAAAATATAGGCCGAGCCGTCGACGAGCAGCAGATGCATGAAAAGCGATTCCGAACGAAGTGAGCCTCAACCTTAAAGCAGATAGGGCAGGGGACCAAGCGCTCCAAGTTGCCGCACAATGTTGCAACCAAATGGGGCGCAGTGCGTTCGAGGTCAATCAGGGGGAAGTATGCATTCGGTAACCTCGTGCGTTCCGCAGAACTAGTGCTGGCGACGTCAAGCTGTCGGCGCACCCAGGTTTGGGTGCAGAAATTTGTCACTGGCGCGGCTGCGCAAGGCAGGTCGGCGTGATCAACTCCGAACGCGCCCTGGTGTTGGTGCCGCGCGGTCCTGACCGCCTGCTGGCGGTCGACCTGCTCGATGAGGCCGGCTGGGCGGCAACGCCGGTCGACACGCTCGACCAACTCGTTGCCGGCTTGCATGAAGGCGCGGGCGTCGCCCTTGTCGCCGATGAAATGCTGCGCGACGAGAATCTGGACCCCCTGCTGGTCTGGGTCGCCAACCAACCCTCCTGGTCCGATTTCCCCTTTGTGGTGCTGACCCAACTGACTGCCCTTCCGGCCGACAGCCCGTTTCACAATAGCCTTCAGGCTTCGCTCGCCAACGTCATTTTCCTGGATCGCCCGTTTCATCCCCGCGCGCTGGTCAATGTGGTCAGCAATGCGCTGCGCGGCCGGCGCCGCCAATATCTGGCAAGACGCTATCTCGACGATGTCCGGCAAAGCGAGCAGCGGCTGCAAACCGCGCTGCTGGCGGGTCGCATGGGCTCCTGGGAGCTCGATATCGAGGACCTGGTGCTGACGGGCTCGGATCAGTTCAAGGCCAATTACGGCCGGCGGCCCGAGCAGACCTTTCTTTTCGCCGATCTGGTGAAAGCGGTGTCGCTGCCCGACCAGCGCCGGGTGCAGCGCGCGCTCGAGGACACGATCCGCACCGGCGCCGATCTCGTGATCGAATATCGCGTGACCTGGCCGGATGGCTCCGAGCATTGGGTGGAAGCCCAGGCCCGGGTGCTCAATGATCGCTGGGGCAAGCCGCAAACCGTGGTCGGGGTGTCCACCGAAATCACCGAGCGCAAGTCGGCCGAAACCGAGCGCGAAAAGCTGCTCTTTGCCCTGGCCTCGGAACGCGAGCGCACCCAGGAGGCCCTGCGCGGCGAACGGGCGCTGTCCGAATTGCTGATGACCGGGGTGCCGGCGGGCATCGTCGCTTATGACACGGCGCTGCAGGTGACCATCTGGAACCCGGTGATGGAGCGCTTGTTTGGCCGCGAAGCGGCTGCTGTGCTGGGCCGGCCACTGGTGGACGCCATTGGCGGGGCCGATGATGACAGCATCGAAGCCCGGCTGCGCGAGGCCCTGGCCGGAATTGCCGGCCCGGTGGAAGAAGTGGAACTCGCCACCGCCCAGGCCGGCACGGTGGTGCTGGAAAGCCAGCACGCGCCGCTGCGTGGGGGCGATGGCAGCGTGGTGGGCGGGGCGGCGTTTTTCCGCGACATCACCGACCGCCGCCGGGCCGAGGAGCAATTGCGCCAGGCCCAGAAAATGGAAACCATCGGACAGCTCACCGGCGGCGTCGCCCACGACTTCAACAATCTGCTTGCGGCCGTGCAGGGCAATCTCGAACTCCTGCGCAAGCGCCTGCCGCCCGACCCGCAGTTGCAGCGCTTCGTTGATGGCGCCATGCAGGGCGCCCAGCGCGGCGCTTCGCTGACCTCGCGCCTCCTGGCCTTTGCCCGCCGGCAAGACCTGCGGCCCGAACCCACCGATCTTTCAGCGCTGCTCGAGAATATGCGCGGGCTGATCGAGCGCTCGGTTGGACCGCTGATCACGCTCGACATGGACATCACGCCCAATCTGCCGCCGGCAAAAGTGGACGCCAACCAGCTCGAATTGGCGATTTTGAACCTGACCGTCAATGCGCGCGATGCCATGCCGGAGGGGGGCACCCTTACCATTACCCTGACCGAACGCGATGGCGCTTCGGGCACAATGGGGCTGCGTGGCTCTTTTTTGCGCCTTTGCGTGCACGATACCGGCACCGGAATGGACGCGCAGACGCTTAAGAGCGCAATTGAGCCATTTTTCTCGACTAAACAACTCGGCAAAGGTACTGGACTGGGCTTGTCGATGGTGCACGGTTTGGCCGTTCAGCTCGGCGGCGCCCTGCACCTTGCCAGCCAGCCCAATCAAGGCACCACGGCCGCGCTGTGGCTGCCTGTTTCTTCTGCACCCGTCACGGAGGTTCTCCCCTTGGAGCCTGCTAGCTTCGAAACCCCCGCATCCACCATTCTCGTGGTTGATGACGACGCGCTCATCAACATGAACACTGTCGATATGATCGAGGATCTCGGCCATACCGCGCTCGAGGCTTATTCGGGCAAGCAGGCGCTGGAGATCATCGCCAGCGGCCGCCAGATCGACGCCCTCATCACCGACTTTGCCATGCCCGGCATGACCGGGGTTGAGCTGGCCACCAAAGCGCGCGAACTGCGCCCGGACCTGCCCATCCTGTTGGCCACTGGCTATGCGGACCTCCCCAATGGCACCCCGGTGGACCTGCCGCGCCTCGCCAAGCCCTATCAGCAGTCGGACCTCGCTTCACACCTGGCGCGCCTGCTCGCCTAGCGGGCAGAGCTTGCCAAATCGGCTGGGCTGATCATTATAGCCGCGCCAAGATGCTGTTGTTGATGTCGCGGGGCTCGGCGACAGCACGAATTGGCCGGAGGCCGTGTGTTTCGCGCATCAAGTTTTGCTGGGATCGACCTGGCGGCATTGTTCAATGCCGCCCCCAACCCCTATGTTGTTCTCGACCTTGACCTGACCATTGTCGGGGCCAATGAGGCCTATCTGCGCGTCACCGGCCGCACCCGCGAGGAAATCACCGGCAAGCAGCTGTTTGACGCTTTCCCCTCCGATCCCGCTTCCCCAGGCGGGCGCCTGCTGCGCGCTTCGCTCAACAAGGTTCTCGCTGACGGGCAGCCCGATCACATGGCGCTGGTGCCCTATGATACCAGCCGCCCCGGCGAGCCTGCGCAGGTCCGCTATTGGAGCGCCACCCATACACCCATCATGGGTGAAGACGGGCGCATGGCCTTTATCCTGCAGCACACCACCGATGTGACCGAACTGGAGCGGCTGCGCCAGGGGGACAGCGCGGGCAATCAGTGGCAGGCGGGCCTGTTGGACCGAGCCGCCGCGGTGCAGGCGCAGAACGACGAATTGGCGGCCCAGGCCAGCCATGTCCGGCGCCTGTTTGAACAGGCCCCCAGCTTCATGGCGGTGGTCGGCGGGCCCGAGCATGTGTTCGAGCTGGCCAATGCCGCTTACCAGCAAGTGGTGGGCCACCGGCAACTTGTTGGTCTGCGCGTTGCCGATGCGCTGCCTGAAGTGGTGGGCCAGGGCTTTCTGGACCTGCTCGACACCGTGCGCCGCACCGGCGAGCCCTTTGTGGGCCGGGGCGTGCCGATTTGGCTGCAAAAAACCCCGGGCGCACCGCTCACCGAAGCCTTTCTCGATTTCGTCTACCAGCCCATTCGCGGCGCTGATGGGGAGGTTGTGGGCATTTTCGCCCAGGGGCACGACATCACCGAGCAAAAGCGGGTGGAAAAGGCGTTGGAGCGCCAAACCCAGTTTTTGAGCCTGGCCCAGGAAGCAGGCGGCGTCGGCACTTTTGAATGGGATCTCGCGACCAATCTCGTCAGCGGCTCACCGGCCTTTTTGCGCCTGTACGGCATTGATCCGGAGCGGGGCGACCTACCCATCACCGAGTTCGCCGAGATGGTGCATCCCGAGGATCGCGGCCTGTTGGTGATTGCCCCATCGCCGAGCATGGACGAAGGCTTCCGGCGCACCGAGTACCGGGTGATCACCCCTTCAGGGATCCGCTGGATCGCCCGCCAGGCTGTGGTGGTCCGCAACAAGGAGGGCGAGCCCGAGCGTGTGCTGGGTGCAGCCTTCGACCTGACCGAGCGCAAGGATGCCGAACTGCAGCTGTCGCTGATCGCCCAGGAATCGGCGCATCGGATCAAGAACATGCTCGCTATGGTGCATGCCATCACAACCCAAACGCTGCGGACATCGCCATCCCTTCCCGAAGCGCGCGACGCCATTGGCGCGCGGCTGGTAGCGCTGGGACAGGCGCAGGACCTTTTGACCCATGGCAGCGTCGCCGCCGGCATCGCCGATGTGGTGGCGGCCTCTACCCAATTGCACAGCGAAACCTTTGGCCGGTTCCGCGCGCAAGGGCCCAATCTCGAGCTTTCGCCCAAGGCCGTCCTGGCGCTTGGGCTGATGCTGCATGAACTTGCCACCAATGCGCTCAAATATGGCGCATTGAGCCTGCCGGGCGGCGGGGTGGAGATCACCTGGAGCGAGCGGCGCGAGGACGCGGAAACCGGGGCTGCGTTTGTTGATTGGGAATGGCGTGAATGGGGTGGCCCGCCGGTGCAGGAACCCACGCAAAAGGGCTTTGGCTCGCGCCTGATCGAGCGGGGCTTGGCCAGCAATCTGGGCCGGGCGGAATTGATCTATGCACCCACGGGCGTTGTGTGCCGAGCGCGGATCGCCGTCGCACGGGTGGCGGTGGGCTAAAGGTGGGGAAGTAACGCCGCGCCGGCGCGGCGTTGGGCGTTAGCGCAAGCCCGCTTCTTCGAGCAGGCCCTGCCGCTTGGCGTCGTAATAATAGCCGCTGGCATAAAAGCGCATGGCGCGGTCTTCGCTGCGCCCGGCGGTGATATAGGCGCCGGCCAGATATTTCACTGCATAGCGCAGATTGGTTTCGGCATCGAGCAGACCCGCGGCCGAGCCCCGATAACCCATGCCGCGCGCCGTGGCGTGGCTGATCTGCATCAGGCCCATATAGGGCCCGTTGCGGGCGGCCGGGTTATATTTGCTTTCGCGCACGATCACCCGGTGCACGAGGCGTTCGGGCACATCATAGGCCTTGGCATAATAGCCGATCATGCCATTGAGCCCGCTGCCACTGCCGGCATAAGCCAAGGCGGCGGGGGCGGGGGGAATGGCATCGGCCCGGGGCACATGGCCGGCCTTGGTCGGCGCGAGCGCCGCAATGGCCGCGGTGGCGGGGGCCGGTTTGATGGAGCCCATGGAACAGCCCGCCAGCAGCAGCGCCAGCATGAGGGCAGCGCCGGCTGAAGCGGCGCGGGCGCGCGAACTGGCCTGTCGGGGAGCGGAAAGGTCGATCATGGCGCCATCTTACTGTTTTTGCTCAAATTGGCCATAGGGCCCGAAAAGGGCAGCTTCATGGCCGTTTTTGGGCGGAGAGGGTGGGAGTTAGTGCTGATGCGGCATGCTACGCCCAAGCGGCAGCGTTGCCGAGGCGTGTAACCCCGGCGTGGTTGGTCCAAAGGCGAGCAGCAGCCGTTATGCGGCGCGGCGGCAGAGGCAGGTGGAGCGGGCTGATCGCGAACGCCATCTGCACCTAGATTTGGAAACCAGCAAGCAGCTTGGCTCAGCCCAGGCAGGCAAAGGGGATTCACGCTAGCAGTTTCGCTCGGCCTATGCAGGCAAAGGGGATCAAGGAGATGGGCGACTGGGATGGGGGCGGGGTTCCGGCCCGGCAGAATTGTTGCGACACCCCGTTGCGCCGCCTGCCGGCATTGGCTAGGTTGCGCCCTGTTCAGCCGGGGCTCCTGAGTCCCGCCCCACGGATGCACCCGTAGCTCAGCTGGATAGAGCGCTGCCCTCCGAAGGCAGAGGCCACACGTTCGAATCGTGTCGGGTGCGCCAACAGTTCCTTTGGCATTTCAACGCCTCAGAGCGAGGCGAGCCAACAAATGCATCTTGGTTTGCAGCCGGTCACTAACTGGTCACACTAACAGGAGTACGCACCTCTGAAGCCCAATGGCAACTGCAGCTATGTCTTGCCGGCGGCCTGCGGAGCGGCGTCGCCACAATCCCTGAACCCAGTTTCACCCCGGACGCAGCGATCCTGCCTTTAGGCGCTCCGCTAAACTAGTGGCTGGCCGTGTCGGCTGATTCTGGTCAACAGGCGATAGAGCGGCACCGTTACCAACAAGATGAACACTATGCGGACCAAGTGGAAGCACGTCACCGTAACGACGCCCAGCCCCAGCGACTTGGCCGTGATGCTCATTTCGGCAATGCCACCGGGCGCCAGTGACAGGACGAGCGTGGGAAGATCCGTCCAGGTCCAACTGCTGAGCAGTGCGGCGAACAGGCTCATGACGACAATAACGGCCAGTGTGCCGGCGATCGTTGCCGGCAAGAACCGACGGGCCGCCAGCAATTTGTCACGTTGGAACCGAGCCCCGAGGCTGCCCCCGATAAGAAGCTGGCTGAGGGTGAATGCCCAACCGGGAACCGCAACTTCGGCAATGCCCGAATAAGCCACGAAGATGCCGGCAACCAAGCCACCCAGCAGCCAGGCATTGGGGATATGGAGCCGCCCCAAGAGCAGCGATGCCAGCATGGCCGCGACCGTCACCGCCGCTAAGGCATGAGGTGCGAAGGGAACAGGTGCTGCGGCCACCGGCACGGTGCCATGCCAGCCCATCAGGCCAAGCCCTGCGGGGACCAGGAAAACAACCAGCAGAACCCGCAAGGTTTGGGCGAGACCGACCAGGGCACTGTCCCCTCCATACCGTTCAGCGAGCACCGACATTTCGGCGACGCCTCCGGGCGTGGTGGAAAAGAACGCCGTGGTTCGGTCCACTTTGCCAAGCCGGGTAACCAAGGCCATCATGGCCAAGCCACTGGCCACCGACATCACCGCCGCGGCCAGGATCAGGGCGGAGTAGGCCACCATCTGGTCGACTGCCGCCGGAACAAAATTGAGGCCGATGGCAATGCCGGCAATGACCTGGCCAGTGCATCTGAGTGCGAGATGAAGGCCGCCGCCGCCCTGGATCAGCGTGGCGATAGCCGCGCCGAAAATGGCCCCAATAAGGGCACCGAGCGGAACTTCGAGATATTGCAGGAGCAATCCGCAACATGCGGCGGTCAGCAGTATCACCAGGCTGGGAAACCGTACCAGTTCATGCTCCTGCGAAGTTATCGAGGCCTGTGGGCCACACAGGCTCCCGCGGGCAACACCTGCGCCTGCTAGGCGGCGCGGCCGTTGCGCAGAATGGCGTCAACAATGGCTTGCGAGGCTCGGCTCCCGGAAGCCGTACCGCCAACGTCGCTGGTTCGGGTGTCGGCGCTGGAGAGCACTTCGTTGACCGCGGCTTCCATGGCAGCTTCCGCCTGCAGGAGATCGGAACGGCCGTGTTTGGCGCCAAGCCAGCCGAGCAGCATCGCGCCGGAGCGGACCATGGAAATGGGATTGGCCTTGTCCTGCCCCACAATGTCAGGCGCCGAGCCATGCGAGGCATTGGCCATGGCGTGGTTCTCGCCGGCATTAACACCACCGCCCAGACCTAAACCACCGGCCAAAGCGGAGCAGAGGTTGGAGATGACGTCGCCAAACAGGTTGGTCATCACCAGAACGTCGTAGCGCTCGGGGCGCTGGTAGACGTCAGCATTGAGGGCGTCCACAATCATCGAGTTGCAGGTCACGTCGGGATACTCGGCGGCTACCTTCATACACTCGTCGTAGAACAGCCCGTCGGTCATCTTGAAGATGTGCTTCTTGCTAACGATGGTAACGAGGTTACGGCGGCGGCGGGCCCACTGGAACGCTGAATGGGCGATGCGGTTTGAGGCATGCGCGGTGATTTTCCGCACCGAAAGGGCCACGCCTTCGACGGGCATCATCTCGCCATAGCCCTGGAACATGTTGCGATCCGGATAGAAGCCTTCCGAGTTTTCCCGAACCACAAGGACATCCAGACCGGCGCGCGAATTGGGCACGCTGTCGTGGGATTTGGAGGGGCGCAGATTGGCGTAGAGGTCGAGCTCGTGGCGGAACTTGCCCGGCACATTGATGCCGCCTTCAGCCAGCGGAGGATAGCCGCCATTGTCGCACGGCCCTAGCAGAATGCCATCGGCAGCAATGGCCGCCTGATAAACCTCGTCGCGCAGCGTGGTGCCGTGCAGACGCAGGCTCTCGTGGCCAACCTCATAGGTTTTGAAGTCAAGCCCAAGCTGAAAGACATCGCTGGCGGCTGTCAAAGCCCGCACGGCCGCCTGGCTGATTTCGGGACCGATATGGTCGCCAGGGAGCACCGCAATGGTGAGTTTGGACGTCATGGAAGACCTCTGTCGTAAAGGATTGGGGGCAATGGCCGCCTGTGCAGGCTAGGCTTGTCGGGCGCTGCGGAAGCGCAGGGCCATCGGCACTATCAGGGCGCTTAGAGCGATGATCATGAGCGTGACGGCAATGGGATGGGTCGTGGGGTTGTAGAAGACGGACAGATCACCCTGGCTGATCGCCAAGGCCCGGCGCAGGTGCTGCTCGGCCATGGGTCCGAGGATAAGCCCGACAATGCAGGGGGCGACCGGTATATTCAGAACCCGCATGCCAAAGCCTGCGAGGCCGATGAGCCAGAGCAGGGCCAGGTCGAACACGCTGTTGTTGACGCTATAAACGCCCAGCGTCGCGAAGATCAGGATGCCGGCATAAAGCCAGGGCCGTGGAATTAGCAGCAGTTTCACCCAGAGGCCGGCAAGCGGCAGGTTGATCAGCAGCAAAAACAAATTGCCGATATAGAGGCTGGCGATCAGTCCCCACACCAATTGGGGATTGGACGCGAACAGGAGTGGTCCTGGCTGGAGGCCGTATTGCTGGAACGCGGCCAGCATGATGGCGGCAGTGGCCGAGGTGGGTAGCCCCAATGCCAGCAATGGTGCCAATACGCCCGCTGCAGAGGCATTGTTGGCAGCTTCCGGACCGGCAACGGCTTCAATAGCTCCGTGGCCAAACTGCTCTGGATTTTTGGACAGCCGCTTTTCAACGGCATAGGACAGGAAGGTTGGGATTTCGCTGCCACCGGCGGGCAGTGCGCCGATCGGGAAGCCGATGAAAGTTCCACGCAGCCAGGGCCGCCAGGAGCGCTTCCAATCTTCCCGCGACATCCAGACCGATCCGTGAATCTTGTAGATCTCTTCCTTCTGGAAGCGGTGACGCGACGCCTGGAACAGGGTTTCGCCGACGGCAAAAAGGCCCACCGCGACTATTACCACCCCCACACCATCGAGCAGTTCGGGGAAATTCATCGTCAGCCGGGCGACACCGGTCTGGCGGTCGGTTCCAATCAGGCCGAGCGCCAACCCAGCCAGAAGGCTGGCAAAGCCCAGCACGGCTGACTGGCCCAGCACGGCCGTCACCGTGATGAAGGCTACGACCATCAATGCAAAATACTCGGCAGGTCCGAACATCAGCGAGAAACGAACCATGAGTGGCGCCACAAACGTGAGCAGCAGGGTCGCGATGGTGCCAGCGATAAACGAGCCAATCGCCGCAGTGGCGAGAGCCTGTGCGCCACGGCCCTGGCGAGCCATGGCATGGCCGTCGATTGCGGTGACGATGGAGCCCGACTCGCCGGGAGTGTTGAGCAGGATTGAAGTGGTGGAGCCGCCATACATGGCGCCGTAGTAAATGCCCCCGAACATGATGAATGCCGCGGTCGGCTCGAGGCCGGCCGTAACCGGCAGGAGCAGAGCAACCGTCAAGGCCGGGCCAATACCGGGCAGCACCCCAATAGCGGTGCCGACGAGCACGCCGATGGCGGCCCAGATCAGGTTGCCGGGAGCCAGAGCGACCAGAAAGCCATCCAGCAGGAATTGAAGGGTATCCATCGGTCAAGCTTCTTGATTGTGCTGGCTGGCGATGGCGGCGAACTCAGTAGCTGAAATAGTTGTCAATGATCCACCCTCCTGGAAGCGAGAGACCGAGCAGGTTGTTGAAGATGAAAAACGAGAGCACGCCGATGATCAGCCCTACGGGAACGTTGATCCACTGACGCCGCTCGCCAAAGGCCGAGGCGGCCGCCGTGAAGGTGATGGCGCTGCAGATGACCCAGCCCGCCGTTTCGAGCAGGAAGAAACTGACCATGAGGCCACCAAGAACGATCAATACCGGCAAGAATTGCAGCTCGAGCCATCCACTCTCATCGATCGCGCGGCGAAATGCCTTGAAGACAAGGGCAATGCCATTGAGCGCCAAGGCAGCGGAGATCAGGAGGGGAAAGAAAGTCGGCCCCAGAACGGCTTGCTGCTGGATCGGCTCGTGCTGCAGCGTCTCGATGCAAATGGCCAGAGCCAGCAGCATCAGGAACGCCCCCAACAACGCGTGACCCATGCGCAGCTTGCTGATAGCTTGCATCGCGTGAAATCCCCATTGGTATCATTCAGGTGCCGTTAGCGGGCCCCGTATACGGGGGCACGGCAGTCATCCGGCCGATGGTGCGGGAGAATGGACCGCAGCACTTGCGCCTGCGGTCCGTTGGGTCAGAGCAGACCGAGTTCCTTGAACAGCAGTTCCACACGGGCCTCTTCGGTCTTGAGGAATTCTGCGAACTCTTCGGGCGGCATGTAGATATCCTGCCAGCCACGCTGATCGAGGGCCGCTTGCCATTCAGGAGTTGTCACCATCTTGGCGACTGCAGCCTCAAGGGCAGCGCGTTCTTCGCCCCTGGGATCCTTGTTGGAAACGACCGCGCGCCAGTTGACCAACTGCACGTCATATCCCTGCTCAACAAAAGTCGGGATATCGATGCCTTCGATCGGCTCGGGTGCACCGATGGCAAGCGCACGCAACTCGCCGCTCTCGATTTGGGATGCCAGTTCGCTGTAGCCGCCGGTGCCGACTGTCACGTGGCCGCCCATCACTCCTGAGAGCATTTCGCCGCCTGAGGTTAGCACGATATAGTTGATCTGCTTGGGATCCATGCCGGCCGCCTTGGCCAGCAGGCCATACATCAAGTGGTCCGAGCCTCCGGGGCCCGAGCCACCCCAGGAGATCGAACCCGGATCGGCCTTGAACTGGGCAATCAGGTCATCCAGCGTCTTGAAGGGGGAGTCCGCCTTGACCACGATAGGCTGATATTCGCCGCTCAGCATTGCTAGCGGATAGGTGTCGTCCAGGGTGACCTGAGACTTGTTGGTCAGTACGGCACCGACAAGCGAGAGGCCGATCATCAGAATGCTTGGATTGCGCTTGTTGCCGTTGACGTAGTTGGCCAGACCAATTGTGCCGCCCGCGCCGGGCTGGTTTTCGACCTGAATACGGGTGGCAAGCTCGTATTGCTGGAAAATAGACTGGGTGATGCGGGCGTTCTGGTCGTAACCGCCGCCAGCGCCGGCCGGGGCGATAATTTCCAACCGTTCGAGCTGGGCAAAAACGGGGCTCGCGGAGAGCGCGAGAGCGCCCGCGGTTAGCATGGCAACGAAAAGTCTCTTCATTATTTTTCCTCCGGTTTAGATAAGCTTCGGACGGCGGCGGTCCTCCCCGCAGCCGTCGATCAAGCGAGGGCTGCCATACGGGTCTTTTCCTCGGCCAGCTTTGCAGCCAGCAGGACGGCACTTGCAAGCGCACCCGGCCGGGCAACGCCTTGTCCGACAATATCGAAGGCAGTGCCGTGCGACGGCGTTGTGAACACCGTCTCCAGCCCTGCCGTCACGGTGACCCCGCGATTAAAGCCTTTCAGCTTCGTCGCGATCTGGCCCTGGTCATGATACATCGCCACGACGCTGTCGAATTCGCCAGCGAAGGCGCGCACGTAAACTGTGTCGGCGGGGAATGGCCCCGAGGCGTTGATGCCGCCCGCCTTCACCTTTTCGACGGTAGGGCGGATCAATTCGATCTCGTCGCGCCCGAATAGACCGTTCTCGCCCGCATGTGGGTTCAGTGCAGCTACGGCGATGCGAGGGCTAGCAAAGCCTGCGCGGCGCAGCATGGTGTCGACCAGGGTAATGGCGTCGGTGATGCTCTCTTCATTGATCTGGTCCAGCGCTTCGCGCAGCGAGGAATGACCCGTTACCCGGCTCATCCACTGGTTGTCCAGCACGTTCATCTCGGAAAAATACGTGCTGTGGCCAAGCAGGTGTGCAAACATCTTGTGCTCGTCGGCAAACTTCCAGCCGCCATCGAACATGGCGCGTTTGTTGAGCGGCGCGAAGGTGATGCCATCGACCTTGCCTGCCTTTGCCAACTCGATGGCGGCAGCCAGCGTATCACCAGTCAGCTTGCCGCTGAGCGGGCTCGCAATACCGGGGGGCAGTTGTGCAGGATCGGTATTACCGAGATCGATCAACGGCACTGCAGCCTTTGACCAATCGGCTTCCGCTAAGTCGGCTATCTTGACGAGGGGGAAGCTGACACCAGCTTGCGTCATACCCAACTCGATGACGCGGGCATCGCCGACGAGAACAATGCGAGCAACCTGTTGAATGGCGCCTTCTGCCAGCACTTTGGCTGTGATTTCAGGGCCAATGCCAGTGCAGTCGCCGGCAACCAGAGCAATGATAGGGAGAGTATTTGGCACGTGGTGGTCCTCCAGTACTGGCGCTGCGAAGGTGTCCGCTGCACCTCTGGCGGAGGGTCAAAGCGCGTTCCTTTGCCGTTTTATAGACGGGCGCCTGGAGTCGTGAGACACTGTTCTCCTCATAAGGTGATGCAATTTCGGTATGAACGTACAAATCAGCTGGCTGATGGACTTCATTGCGGTCATGGAGTTCGGCGGTTTCTCTAGGGCCGCTGAACGGCGCCACGTCACTCAGCCTGCGATTAGCAGGCACATCCTGGCACTGGAAACCTGGATCGGCACAAAGCTGTTTGAGCGCAGCACCCATTCAGTCACCCCGACCCCTGCCGGCCTCGCGTTCAAACCAGTTGCCGAAGACATCCTGCAGCGGATCGAGATGGGCCGCCAAGTTGCGCTCGACACCGCCTTCTCAACGACTGAATCGGTCCAGTTTGCCAGCACGCACGCGTTGTCCCAGACGTTCTTTCCCAAATGGATCAAGCGAGTTCAGTCAGAGGAAGAAGGGATCGTGGTGCAGTTGTTTGCCGCGAACCTGGCAATTTGCGAGCGCATGCTGGTGGATGGCGGCGCGCATTTTCTTCTGGCCTATAGCCATCCCGGCATGGCCGAGCGGACCCTGACCAACCGATTCCAGTCCCTCACATTGGGGTACGAGGTCGTTGTGCCGGTCAGTGCCCCGGTCGAGCTTGGAGCGACGCAGCCGCGGCACCAACTCCCGGGCTCGACTGAGACCCCTGTGGCCCACCTAACCTATCACCCCGGATCTGGGCTCGGCCGGATTGAGAGTCATCACCTTGCGACCTTGCCCGAGCCCCCTCAACTATCTCAGGCTTTTGTCGGCCCAGCGACGCTGCTGGTTGAGATGGCACGGGACGGGCTCGGCATGACTTGGGCGCCGATGGTGCTGGTGGAGCATGACCTTGATGCGGGCCGCCTTGTTCGCGCTGGCGATAGCCGTTTCGATATCCCGATCGAGATAAAGCTGTTCCGGCCTAAGGCCAGGCTACGCTCGAGCGCGGAACGGTTCTGGGCACTTGCGAAGCGGCAGTTGACGGGGCCAAAGCTCCCTGATCTCAAAACGGGAAAATTCTAGCGCATTGCAGCGGATAAAGCTCCTGGCACCCCGTTATGGTTCGCCGCCGGCCGATATATCGGCAATGGTGGCAGTTGCTGCCGCCTTTGGTCTGCATGAAGAGGTTAGGCCTCTGTACTTGCCGTGAATAAACAGAACCATACCGCCGCTTACGGCGTGATGGCTACCTTGAGGACGCCGTCGCGCTGATGGCTGAAGAGGTCGTAGGCCTCCACGATGTCATCGAGCCGGAAGCGGTGGGTGACGAGTGGCGTGAGGTCGGCGCGCTTGAAGGCGATGACATCCATGAGCCTGGCCATCCGCTCCTTGCCGCCGGGGCAAAGCGTAGTGACGATGCTTTGATTGCCGAGCCCAGCCGCAAAGGCATCGAGCGGTATGGTCAGATCGGTGGAATAAACCCCGAGCGAAGACAAGGTCCCGCCGGGGCGCAGGCTGCGCAGCGCCCCTTCGAAGGTTTGCTGCCGACCCAGCGCCTCGATCGCGACATCGACCCCGCGGCCATCGGTGAGCCGCATGATTTCTTCGGCGGGATTGACCTTGCTGAAGTCGACGATGTCGTCGGCACCAAGCTGGCGGGCAATCTCCTGCCGTGCCGGCACGCTTTCCACCGCGATGATGCGGGTTGCTCCCATCAGCTTGGCGCCGACAGTTGCACAAAGACCGATCGGCCCCTGGGCAAAAACGGCGACGGTGTCACCGATACGCACTTTGCCGCTTTCGGCGCCGGAAAAGCCCGTTGACATGATGTCGGGGCACATCAGCACCTGTTCGTCGCTGAGATGGTCGGGAATGGGCGCCAGGTTGACCATGGCGTCGGGCACCAGCAGATATTCGGCCTGGGCGCCATCGATCGTATTGCCGAAGCGCCACCCGCCCATGGCCTTGAAACCGTGCTTGGTGTCGGGCCCATCCTGCGAAAGGCAGCCGCAAAGACAGGCCATGGAGTGGCCCGAAGGGGTGATGGCACCGGCAATCACGCGCTGGCCCTCACTGAAACCCTGCACGGCCGAACCAAGCTTTTCGATGATGCCGACCGGCTCATGGCCGATGGTCAGCCCTTTGGCGACGGGATATTCCCCCTTGAGGATGTGCACGTCCGTGCCGCAGATTGTGGTCATGGTGATGCGGATCAGGGCGTCGAGCGGGCCAACATCTGGAACGGGTTTGGACTCGAGCTCGATCCGTCCCGGCTCAACGAACACCGCCGCCTTCATTTGGGGGACCTGAGTCTTGCGCGCCGGCGCGGCGACCGCGGATGGGCTTGAGCTGGCAGCGACATCATCGTCCATGGCACTTCTCCCCTTGTGGTCTGCCAGAATAGCGTGGACGGGGGGCAGGAGCTTGATCGCCGTCAATTTTGGCGAAGGTTTCCCAGGAGCGGCCATGGATCAAGGGGCGTGCGGCAGGGGGCGTCACCCTCATGGGGCACATTGCGTGCGGGCAGTGTTTCGGCACCCAAATGGATGTTCGAAGCGCCGCTGGCTCTGCTTATCTCCGAAGAACGCAAGAAACAGACAGTCGCTACCCAAGCCCGCAAGCGCTCGACTGCTGAAGTGAACTTGACCCCAACCGGATGCGGTCACTGGGCGACATAGTCCGGCAACTCGAGCAGATCGTCCTCTGCAAGATCGGCGATCAGGTTCGCTCCGGAGATGGATATGGTTCTCCACTCCACGGTGAACTGCCGGTCGGTGCCTGCACCCTGTCGATCTACGACAAGGGCTTGCACCCGACCGTCAGCGGTTATCAGCACATTGGAAATGTCGCCGAGCGCCTGGCCGGATTTGCCGAGCAATGGCCTGCCGATGAGCAGATCGGCCTCCGCCG
Source organism: Devosia sp. Z11_6 (assembly GCF_058133665.1). Taxonomy (NCBI): domain Bacteria; kingdom Pseudomonadati; phylum Pseudomonadota; class Alphaproteobacteria; order Hyphomicrobiales; family Devosiaceae; genus Devosia; species Devosia sp. Z11_6. Next base: position 53,200 of record NZ_JBYUNQ010000002.1, on the reverse strand, counting down.
TCAGGTCCGTTACGCGCAAGACCAGCTCGTACATATTGGACGCGGCTGCCTGCCGATCGGTATCCAACAGCAGGCGAGCGGTATCGACCTGCTTGGACAGACTGGTCGCCAGCTCCAGCGGAACATAGCCGGGTAATGACTGGTCCAGCTGCTCGAGGCTGACGTCGAACTCCTCAAGGGCGTTCCTGGCGGACCGGAGCGCGTCCTCAGGCCCGGTTCCCTCCTCGAGGTCCAGCTTGTGGGCCGCGCGCTCGAGTTGGATCCGGGCCTCCTTCATCAGCTGCTGGGCTTGACCGCCTTGTTCGGGCGGCTGCGTTTCGGTGCGGGCCTCCTCCGGCAGGGTTACCCCGTGTACTTTGGCTGAACCCAGGGGCTGCGGTGCTTGCGCCCAAACGGATGAGGGCAGGCCGCAAAGCATCACGGCGAGTAGGACGGCTTGGTATTTGCGCAAGTGTGGGCCGATCTGCGTGTTAGCATGCGGTCCGGCGCCGAGCGCCGGAACGCGGCAGGCAAGGCCTGCACGGGATGACCGCAACGCTTGATGCCGGTGATCGTTGCCAGCCGAGTGATACCCGATGAATAACGGGCAAACGCCACTCGCTCCCGTGAGTTCAAGCAGCGCAGGCTTGCGGCGTTCATACAATCTTCAGGAACGAGGGCGCTCTTGGCGCTTAGGGCGTTATCGTCCGCGAACTAGGAATATAGATGCGAATTACTCAACCCATTCTCGGTGCCGTGCTGGCTGGCGCAATCCTTTTTGGAACGGCAGCTGCGGCGCTCGCCGCACCGGCAGTAGCGACGACAAACGTCAACGTCAGAACAGGCCCCGGCACCGGCTACGCAGTTGCCGCCACGCTCAAGCGCGGCGAACGCGTCAATGTTGAAGGTTGTCGCGCTGGCTGGTGCTATGTCAGCAAAAGAGGGCCGGCTGGCTGGGTCTCCTGGCAATACCTGGCAGAGTCGAGCCGCCCGACACGTCCTTCGCCGACGTTTAAATCCGACTTCGGCAGCCCGCCCCGATTTGACGCGCCCCGCCGCCATGACCCGGTCCGGCCAGGCGCAAGCCGTCCTGGTCCCCACAGGCCCGGCGACGATGGTCCCGGCCGTCCCGGTAGCAACAACGGTCCTGGGAATGCAGGCCCGGGTAAAGATGGGCCCGCAGGACATGGCAACAACGATGGCCGCGGCAACAGCAGGCCCGGCCCGAACACTGGCCCCGCCCCCGGCGCATCCAACGGACAAAAGCCCTGTGCGATAGGTGCCCCGGGCTTCCCTTTCTGTCGTTAGACACCACTGCTTGAAGGTCCGCCACGGCGGACCTTTTTCGCGGCGAGGGCGGAAAGGGCCTGGGCCAATTGAGACCGGAGTAGGAGCGTAGGCAGGCCCCGCTAGAAGCCCACATACTCCTGAGCAATCAGGCTGCCGCAGAGCGCTTCATTTCGGGAACCACGGCGTCAACGAACTTGTCCATCGTTGCTTCTCCAAGATCCACGGCCTTTGCGCCTTCGCCATGGATGATCGTCACGTCCGTGATGCCGAGAACGTTGAGTATCGACTCAAGATATCGCGGCGCAAAATTGAGGTGCTCGATCGGTGAGGCGGCTCCATAGATTCCGCCGGACGCGATGATCAAAGTGGCCTTTTTGCCGGTCAGCAGACCCTTGCCATCAAATCCGAGCGTCAACCCCTTGCGCACGATATGGTCGATCCAGGCCTTGAGACTGGCGGGGATATTGTAATTGTAGACGGGCGTGGCAATGACCAACTCGTCGGCCGCAAGCAGTTCCTCAACCAAAGCATCTGAGAGACGAAGCTGCGCTGCCATGTCCGGCGTATGGGTATTCGGTGGGGTGAAATAGGCCGATAGCCACGGCATGGTAACATGGGGCAGCGCAGCTACTGCCAAGTCGCGCGTTATGACTTCCCCATCCTGGTTCAAGAGCCGCCAGTTAGAGATAACGCGTTTCGTAAGCTGGCGGGAAATCGACGCCTCGCCCCGCGGGCTGGTTTCGACAACGAGAATTTTGGGCATTGAAGTTGGTCCTCGAGTTTGGCTGAGACAGCCGGAAATTCGAGGCAGGTTTAGTGCCCTTGCCCTCACAGCAGGAGCGATAATAAACTGATATAAACCATCGGCTGGAGAGATGGACCTTGATTGGCAATCTTAGTCTCGACCAGCTACGTATCCTGGTTACCATCGCGGATGCCGGCAGCTTTTCCGCCGCTGGGCGGCAATTAAGCCGTGCGCAATCGGCAATCAGCCAATCTGTGGCGACTTTGGAAGCGGCGCAGGGCGTATTGCTATTTGACCGCAGCGGCCATCGCCCGCGCTTGACGGAAACCGGCCGGGTGTTGGTCAGTCAGGCGAGGATGGTGTTGTCGAGCGCAGCACGCTTTGAAGCCGTAGCCGCTGGCGCCCGAGGCGGGATCGAGCCCGAGCTGGCTCTGGCTATCGACCCACTTGTGCCCACTGGCCCGCTCATCGAAAGTTTGCGCGCCCTACATCAGGCCTATCCGCATCTCCCCATCAGTTTCTCCACCGAAGGCCTTGGCGGGGCCCTGCGCCGTTTGCGCAACGGCGACGTTGCGCTGGCGTTTTGCCTTTTGCTGCCGGTTGTGCCCCCTGACGTGGTGGCTTCATCATTGTTTCGCGTCGCGCTTACGCCGGTCGTCGGGGCCGAGCATCCCTTAGCCAAGCTCGATCGGCCCGCAACTCGTGCCGACCTGGAAAGCCACATCCAGCTCGTCCTTTCGGATCCGGTTGAGCGCGATGCAAACAACTACGGCCTGACGGGCGCTACACCCTGGCGTTTCGTCGATCTGGGGCGCAGGCTGGACTTCCTCCTGGCCGGGTTCGGCTGGTGCCGAATGCCCGAACATCTGATTGCCGACCATGTCGCAGCAGGAGATTTGGTTCGCCTAGATCTGGCCCAAGATGCCCAGGCGCCCGGAGATGCGTTGACCATCTATGCCGCGCGCATGGTTGACAAAGTGCCCGGCCCGGCCGGGCAGTGGCTACTCAAGGATTTGCAGGCTCGACTGTCGCTCTGATGGTGTCGGGCAAGCCGCGGCTCCATTGCGGTTCAAGCTTCGAGGTGCTGCTATCGCCTATCCCCGTCCGTTTGCGGGGGCTACTCTTTGCTCCGCAGATCACGAATGTGATCGAGAAGCGCCCGTAATTTTGGAGAGACCGTGCGTCTGCTGGGGAAGTAGATGAAGAAACCTGCGAAGGGCGGTAGCCAATCGTCCAGCACCGAAACCAATTCCCCTCTCTCCAAGTAGGGTTGGAAGGTTTCTTCGATGCCGAAGGTGATGCCGCCGCCCGCCAACGCCGTGCGAAGCATCAACAACATGTCATTGGTCGTCACCTGAGGTTCCACGGCAACGTCGAAGGCCTGACCGTCCCGCTCGAATTCCCACCGATAGGGCGCAGATTGTGGATGTGGCCTCCAGCCGACGCATCGATGATTGGTGAGTTCTTTGGGATGCCGGGGCCAACCGTATTTCTCGAAATACTTCGGCGATGCTACGGCCACTTGCCGTTGCTGTCCGGTCACTGGAATGGCGACCATGTCCTTTTCGATCACCTCACCGAGACGGACACCAGCGTCGTATCCTGCGGCAACGATGTCGAATTCATCGTCCGAGACCGTCACGTCCAACGTGATGTTCGGATAAGCTTCCGCGAATGAAGCGATGAGAGGGCCCGAGAGGAACCGCTCGGCGATGGAGGTGGCGGTGATCCGCAAAAGGCCCTTGGGCGCTCCAACCGCGTCCATCGCAGTCTCTAGGGTGGCTGTGATCTCGGCCAGGTGAGGGGCAACTCCCTCAAGCAGCTTTTCTCCAAATTCCGTCAAGCGGACGCTTCGTGTCGAACGCTGAAACAAGGGCTGAGACAAGATGTCTTCGAGCCGCTGAATGCCCTGGCTCACGGCAGAGCGCGTGACGCCGAGCCGGTCGGCAGCGGCCCGGAACGTGCCGCCCTCGGCGACGGCCACAAAGACACGCAAAAGGTTCAGATCAATGGCCATTGGTTAGCAAGGCTAACCTCAGCATAGGGCAGAAGGCAAATTGTGTTTGCGGACTAAATTGCCATTCTTCAGGCCGACGGCAGCGTGGACAGACCGATCGGGGACTCGCCGTTGGCACCACAAGCGGGAAGAAGGAGAACACCATGGGTCGCGAAGGCAAAGTCATTCTGATCACCGGGGCCAGCAGTGGCATCGGCGCCGGTATCGCCCGAGAACTGGGAGCAAGTGGGGCCAAGCTTATGCTCGGCGCCCGCCGAACGGACCGGCTCAAGGCCTTAGCAGAGGAAGTCAGGGCGAATGGCGGTCAAGCCGAGTTCGCTGAACTCGACGTCACCGACCGCGAGGGCATGGCGCACTTTGCCCAGACAGCGCTGGGCAAGTGGGGGCGTATCGATGTGCTCGTCAATAATGCTGGCGTAATGCCCCTTTCACCGCTCGATGCTCTCAAGGTCGATGAGTGGGAGCGCATGATCGACGTCAACATCAAAGGTGTGCTTTGGGGTATTGCGGCGGTGCTGCCCGCGATGAAGGCGCAAGCATCGGGTCAGATTATCAATGTCGGCTCGATTGGCGCGCTCGCCGTCACTCCGACCGCTGCGGTTTATTGCGCAACCAAGTTCGCGGTACGCGCCATCTCGGATGGTCTCAGGCAGGAGAGCGACACAATCCGGGTGACCTGCGTCAATCCTGGAGTCGTGGAATCCGAACTTGCATCCTCGATAACCGACCCAGCCACGGCAGAAGCGATGACCGAATGGCGGAGGATCAGCCTCCAGCCAGAGGCCATCGCCCGGGCGGTCCGGCACATCATCGAAGCGCCGGACAATGTCGACACCAATGAGATCACCATTCGGCCCACTGCGGCGGCGCACTGAGAAAGGCGACGATCATGAGATTGGCGCCAACTTGCCTGGCTATGACTCTCGTTCTGGCCAGTACCCCGACATTTCCTCAAGACGGAGCAGACGCTATGCAGGCTCACCCCTATGTCGGCATGTGGGTTACGAAAGATGGATATGTCCGTCACCAACTGCTGCCTGATGGCCGATATGACGAAGCCCGGGGAAACCGTGAAAGTGCCTATCAGGGTCGCTATGAGATCGAGGGCGATCATATCGAGTATTGGGACGATACCGGTTTCACCGCCGATGGCGATTTCCTCGATGGTGTTCTCCATCATGGCGGAATGGTGCTTTACCGCCGCTCCGAGAACTAAGCCAGGCACGGCCGCCTCTGGGAGCCGCATCCGGCGCAGCAATCACCCATGTGTGGCTTTGGACTAGGGAGGTGATGCGGTAGGAGTGGCTCACCTCGAACGAGGAGCACGGCCTTGCCCGCGACCGACCGGCCTATCCTGCCGCCCCATGTTGAGCCCCATCGCAAGCCCTTATCTATCCTCCAGTCGGTGCGGGCTGCACGCCGCAACGTGCTCGAGATCATTCCCGCCATTGCTTATCAGCAACCTATAGTGTCGGGGCGAATGGGCGCGGCGCGCTGGCACATGGTGCAGGATCCGGCGTCCCTGCGACGGATCTATCTCGACAATGCGGCCAACTACCCAAAGTCCGAAGTCATGCTGCGCATGCTTCGCCCGGCCATCGGCAATAGTCTGTTCACCGCCGAAGGCGCCGACTGGCGTTGGCAACGCCGCGCCGTCGCGCCGGTTTTTGCGCAGCGCAATGTTACAGCACTCGCGCCAGTGATGACGGCAACCGCGGAACGCGCCGCACAGCGGCTGCACACGGCAGGGCCCCATGCCGAAATCCTGGGAGAAATGCTGACCGCTACCTTCGACGTCATCTGCGAGGTTGCCTTGTCGGGCCGTGAGCATTTCGATGCACGGGCCTATGGCGCGGCCATCATTCGGTATTTCGAGACCGCCGGACGGGCATCGCTTCTCGACTTTCTGCGCGTCCCCAGCTGGTTTCCGCGCCCAGGAGAACTGCTGGGCTATAGCGCCGTCCACACCATGCACGACATGGTCGCCAAAGCCATCGAGGCTCGCCGCGAGCAAGCCACCGGTCAGGCTGATGATCTACTCGATTTCATGCTCAAGGCCAGTGATCCGGAAACCGGGCGCACAATGTCGCCTCAGGATGTGCTGCACAACATGCAGTTCTTCATCGTCGCGGGCCACGAAACCACCGCGCTCGCGCTCAGCTGGGCCTTGCAGCTCCTGGCAATCTCCCCTCAGGTCCAAGAAGAAGCCAGCGCGGAGGCACGGAGCGTTCTTGGCGATCAGCCTGCAGGGCTTGATCATCTTGAAGCCATGCCGCTCGGCCGCCGCATTCTGGAGGAGTCGATGCGGCTTTATCCACCAGTGGGGTTGCTGGCCCGCGAAGTGCTCGCCAGCGACCGTTTGGCAGGCCGCGATATTTACGCCAATGACGTGATTTTCCTGCCGCTCTATGCGCTGCATCGCCATGCCATGCTGTGGGAAGACCCTAATGTATTCAACCCGGACCGCTTCCTGCCCGAACAGGTCAAGACCCGTGATCGCTATGCCTATCTACCCTTTGGTGCAGGCCCGCGCGTTTGTGTCGGCGCCAATTTTGCCATGATGCAAGCGCAGATCATCCTGGGGACCCTACTGTCTCGTTTCCATTTCGACCCGGGCCCGCGTGCGCTGCCTTCCCCGACCATGCTGATGACCGTTCGTCCCGACACGGGGATCAACCTGCGTGTGACACCGCGGCATGCATGAGGCACGGACTAGCCGCCCTTTGCATAGCAGAACACCAATGTCACGACGCACGCCGACGACGTTTATCGCAGCCGCAATCTGTACCGCGCTCTTGTGGGTAGGGCCTGCTCAGGCGGCTGGCGAAGCCGCGCCTGACTTCGAGCTGTGCAAGTCGCAGCTGGAGCTTTTAATCTCAGGTGGGAAGTTGACGTCGGACGAGGCTGAGGCCTTCAAGGCGCAGTGCGACTGCCTCGCCGAAAAGGTGCACGAGCAGGTGAGCAAGGACGAGCTTTCCTGCGTGCGCGACTGGTAAAGCGCTGGCGTTGGCACCCGCGGCAGCCGGGCATTGCATCCTTTTTGGATCGTTCAGGCTGGTAAAAGAGAGTGTCGTCTGTCCGTTACCTGCGTCTGCGTCGCTGTTCCGGCGCCACCAAGGCTTGGTTCCAGGGCTGAGCGGGTGTCAGGCGACCGGCGCAGGTTATCGCGGTACCCGTCAGTAGCGCCTTAGCGGTGAGCCCTGTGCCCCCAAGGCGCCACTGGCGCTAATGGTGATCGAGAGTTGGGTGCGAGCCTCATGCCACCTTCAACTGGAACTAGCCCCCCGTAGCCGTGGCGGGCATCCTGCTGCCCATTGATAGGGCGCGAGGCTGGTTGAGACCCGTGAACTCCCGGGCGAGCGCCTGGGGGCTTTGCAGGTTACGGGATGAAGGAGGCCAGTTGCTCCTGGAGCATGGGATACAGCTGCTCACCTTTCATGTTCAGCATGGATTTGAGACCTCGGGTCGGTTCATCGGCCAAAATTTCGAGCGCGCCGGCAGCAATACCGTCGTAGGCTTGGGCGACGACGCTTGCGGCGGTCACCTTGGGGACATCCCAGCGCGATGACATGGGGGTGTCGATCATGCCCACCAGCAATCCAACCACTTGCGTATTCTGTCCCTGCAACTGCGAGCGCAGGCCGTTGGTGGCTGCCCACATCGCCGTCTTGGAAACGGCGTAGCCCGTCGACAGGCCGCTCCAGGCGGCAGCCGAGAGGATGTTGAGAATTGTTCCGCCACCGTGTTGCGCCAGCACGGGCGCGAAAGCATTGGCGGTGGCCAGGGTCCCAAAGAAGTTGGTTTCAAAGATATGCCGCAGCGCGTCTTCTGGGCCCGCGAGGGAATCATTTGCGGGTGCAATGGCGGCATTGTTGATGAGCAGATCGACATCGCCGGCCATGGCTGCGATGGCAGCAATTGCCGTCGCATTGGTGATATCGAGCGAAACCGGGGTGACGCGGGGGTTGTCCCACCGGCGCGGGGTTCGCGCTGCGGCATAAACCTTACGGGCGCCCCGGTCCAATGCCTGGATCACGAACTGCTCGCCCAGACCCCCATTGGCGCCCGTAACCAGGATTGTACGGCCCGCGAGTGACTTTTCCATGTGAACTCTCTATGTAAGTGGGGATGTTCCCCACAAAACTTATATGGGGACTGTCCCCACTTTGGCAAGGAGGGCCGATGGCGCATGTGACAGGAAAAAACGAGGGCGTGGAAAACGAGCGGCGGCTGCGCCGTCCGCGCACCGATGCCCTGCGCAACCGTCAGGCGATCCTTGATGCAGCGCGCCAAATTTTTGAAGCTGAAGGGGTGTTGGCGCCGCTGGACGGCATTGCCGTGCTCGCCGGGGTTGGCAATGCCACGCTGTACCGCAACTTTCCCACGCGCGACGACCTGCTCGCCGCGGTGATGCAATCAAGCTTTGTTGACGCTCTCAACTATGGAAAGTCGCTCTCCGACAGGCTCGAGCCTGCCCAGGCGCTGGCGGAATGGCTGGTCGGGCTGGCGTGGCGGCTGCATATCTGGCACGACCTGCCTTATTGTCTGGCTGCGGCCCATGCAGATCCCTCCGGTTCGTTGAACGACTCTTGTCAGCCCATTATCGAGGAAACCGGGCGCTTGTTGCAGGCCGCCCGGGCGGAGCACCGAGCGGTCGCCGATGTTGCCGCCGAAGAGGTGTTCGAATTGGTTCTCGCCTTGTCCTGGGCGATTGATCGCTATGGGGATACCGAAGAAATGGCGCGACGTCGGGTGCAGTTGGGGACCGCCGGCGTCTTTGTGCAACCCAACCTGCTGGCGCAGCGCTAACAGCCTGCCTGGCGACATCGAGCACTGTCCGAACAGGTCGGCAACACCGCCGATTTGGGCTAAGTCGTTGTTCGGCAGACTAGTCGCGAGTGAGAATATGACCATGCAGCAGACTGTAGAAAGCGCCTTGGAGCGTGCGGGTGCGGGTCGCTTTCAGTGGCACCTGCTCGGCATTTTTGGGCTGGTCTGGGCGGCTGATGCCATGCAGGTCCTCGCTGTCGGGTTCACCAGCGCGTCCATCGCCGCGACCTTCGGCGTGTCCATACCCGAAGCGCTCCAGATCGGAACGCTATTTTTCCTGGGCATGCTGATTGGCGCAAGCCTGTTCGGACGGCTCGCCGACCGCTTTGGCCGCCGCCGGGTGCTGCTGGTCACGGTGATCTGCGATGCCGTGTTTGGCCTTCTGTCGGTATTCGCACCCAACCTTGCCGTGCTGTTCCTGCTGCGGTTCCTGACCGGCATGGCCGTGGGTGGAACGCTGCCGGTGGACTATGCCATGATGGCCGAGTTCCTGCCGGCCAAGAACCGTGGTCGCTGGCTGGTGATGCTGGAAGGGTTTTGGGCCGTGGGGACCGTCGCAGTGGCGGTGGCGGCCTGGGCCGCCAGCATCTTTGTGACGAGCGATGCCTGGCGCTGGATTTTTGCCGCCACCGCAGTTCCTGCGCTGATCGGTATCTTCCTGCGCTTTTGGGTGCCCGAATCCCCGCTGCACCTGCAACGCACCGGCCAGGATGCGCAATTGCGCCGGACCCTCAACCGCGTGCTGCGCACCAATGGCAAGCCGGAGCTGAGGCAAGACCAGACCTTGGCGCCCCATGTGGTGGCGACCGGCGGCAGTTTGTTCTCGCCCACGCTGCGCCGACGCACATTGGCCATTCTGAGCGTCTGGTTTCTGGTGTCGATCTCGTATTATGGCGTGTTCACCTGGCTCCCCGGTCGCCTTGCCGAAGAGGGCTTTGGCTATGTGCGCGGCTATGGTTTCCTGGTCATCGTCGCCTTGGCGCAGTTGCCCGGCTATGCCTTGGCCGCCTATGGCGTGGAGGCGATCGGCCGCAAGCCGACGCTGATCGGCTTCCTCCTGCTCAGCGCCGCGGGCTGCGCCTTGTTCTTCCTTGCCGGCAGCCCGGTGCTGATCGGGGGCGCCATCCTGCTCATGAGCTTTGCGCTACTGGGCACCTGGGGCGCGCTTTATGCCTTCACGCCCGAGCTGTTTCCCACGGCGCTGCGCGGCACGGGCATGGGGGCCGCGGGGTCGGTTGCGCGGTTTGGCGGCTTGCTAGCACCATCGGCCCTGGCTGTTGTGATCGCGCAGGATTTCTCCCTGGCAGTAGCGCTGTTCGCGGGCCTCCTCATGCTTGGCGCCGTTGCCGCCTTGTTCGTTGATGCCGAAACCCGCGACGCGGTTCTCACCTAAACTTGTCCACTGCAAAGTGCTGGAGAGTGCCCAGCATTAGCGTTTTGTTAACCATGAAATCCCTTGATGCCGGGGAAGCTCAACCCCGAATTGGAGTCGACGAATGGCCGAGGGCGGCGCGCACATCATTGCGGTTGGGAATGAAAAGGGTGGCTCGGGCAAATCGACCACGGCGCTGCACTTGGCTGTTTACCTGCTGCATCAGGGCCATCGCGTCGCGACCATCGATGTGGATAGCCGCCAGCAAACGCTGACGCGCTATATGCGCAACCGGCGCAACACGGCTGACACCAGCGGCCGTGACATCCTCATGCCCAAGCATGTCCATCTTCCCACCGCTTGGGGCGATTCCGTGAGCGAGAACCAGCGGGTGGAGCTAGACATCTTCAACCGGGCCATGGATGGACTGCGCGGTGAGGTCGATTTCGTGGTTATCGACACGCCCGGATTTGACGGCAATCTCGCGCGCCTTGCCCATGGCGCCGCAGACACGCTGGTGACGCCCATCAATGACAGCATGATCGATCTCGACGTTCTCGCCCGCATCGATCCCAAAACGGGCGAGCCGCTCGAGGCGAGCCCTTATTCGCGCAATGTGCAAAAAGCGCGGGCGGAGCGCCAGCAACGCTCGGGCCGGAGCATAGACTGGGTCTTGGTGCGCAACCGCGTCTCCAATCTAAGTTCACACAATGCCAGCCGGGTGCAGGACACAGTGGAGCGCCTGGCGCAGGGTCTGGGCTGCCGCGTCGCCGATGGCATCGCCGAGCGCGTCATTTTCCGTTCGCTGTTTTTAAGCGGCATGACGGTGTTCGATCCGCTCGATGCAGGCCTCCTCGGCGGGGCACCGTCGATATCGCATGTCAATGCTCGCCACGAATACCGCGCGCTGGTTGCTGCCCTCCAGCTACCTGAACGCCGCTCACTGCAGCTTTCTGCATAAAGCGGCACGGTCCGGTCCCTGCTGCCTGGTTAAAGCGCCAGTACCCTCTCCACTTCAAGCGATTGGCGAAGCCCCATCGCCGCGCCGATCGCGATGATGATAGGCTGGCTCAGATCCAGCTGCGCCATGTCCGAAGGGGCGTCGGCAAGGGACGAGTGCACGATGACTTGCCCCGGTCGGCTGATATTGCTCGCCAGGACCATGGGCGTTTGCGCCGGCATGCCGTGGCGCAGCAAGCCATCGACGAGTGTCGAGCAGGTGCGTCCGGCCATGTAGTAGATATGGGTGGTCGATGAATCCGAGAGTGCCGGCCAGTCAAAGTTCTCCGGCAGCTGCCCATTGCGGGCATGGCCAGTGACGAAGCGTACGGATTGGGCGCAATCGCGGTGCGTGAGCGAGAGCTTGAGTTCGGACGCAAGCGCCAGCGCGGTGGTGATGCCAGGAACCACGTTCACGGCTACGCCCGCAGCCTCAAGCTCGGCGATCTCTTCGCCAGCCCGACCGAAGATCATCGGGTCGCCTGACTTGAGCCGCACCACGTGACGCCCTGCCTTGGCGAGGGCAATCATGGTGCGGTTGATGTCTTCCTGCCGGCAGCTTTCCCGACCACCGCGCTTGCCCACGAGGATGCGCTTGGCTTCCCGGCGGGCCAGTTCCAGCACCTCGTCGGAAACGAGATCATCAAAAAGGATGACATCGGCCGCCTGGAGCGCCCGCAAGGCTTTGATTGTGAGAAATTCGGCATCGCCCGGGCCCGCCCCGACCAACGTCACGCCCCCGCCTTGTGCGCCCCGAGCCTGGTTGATCCAGTCGTCGATCTTGGCGTGTTCCGGGCTCGTGCGGAAAGCCTCGTCGGCCAAACGCTGCCAGAACCTGCGCCGTTCGGCTCCGGGCTGGAGCAGGTCGGTGGCGCGTTGGCGCACCCGCCGAGCCAGCCCCGCCCACTCGCTCAGCGTGGCCGGCAGCATGGTTTCGATGCGCTGACGCACTGCCTGACCGAGGATCGGGGCAGCACCGCTCGTCGAGATACCGACCACCAGCGGTGAGCGATTGACCACGGACCCAAACTGGAAGTCGCAGAAATCGGGTTTGTCGATGACATTGACCGGCACGCCCAGGCGGCGTGCCGCAGCGGCGAAAGCGGCGGCTTCCGCCTCGTCCTCGCAATCGCCCACGGCCATGGCGTAGTCCTGCCAATCGGCGGCGCTCCAATGGCCTGGGACAAGTCTGACCTGACCGGTTTCGGCCAGAGCGGTCATTTCCTCGCAGAGTTCGGCTGGCCGTGCATGGACTTCCACCTTGGCCCCGGTTGCTGCCAGGAGCTCGGCTTTCCAGGCGGCCGCCTCCGAACCACCGGCAAGCAGGACGCGCTTGCCGGCGAGACGGTAAAAGACCGGGAGAACAGCCAGTGGAGCCAGTCGCGGGCGGGGAGCAGGGCTGGGTTGGCGTGGAACGATGTGCATCTGCGCCTCCCCTTTACTCGGCCGCGACGGCATTGACGTCGATCTCGCGCAGCAATGCTTCGGGCTGCTTGCGCGACGGGGCGGTGCGGCTATGGGTGGCGTAAAGGGTAAGGCCCACAAAGGTCAGCCCGCCCACCAGATTGCCGACAACGGTGGGGATCTCGTTCCAGACCATGTAATCCCAAAAGGAGAACTGGCCGCCCAGAAGAATGCCCGAAGGGAACAGGAACATGTTCACGATGGAATGCTCAAAGCCCATATAAAAGAACAGCATGATGGGCATCCACATGCCGAGCACCTTGCCGGTCACCGAGTTGGACATCATGGCCGCCACGACGCCCGTTGAAACCATCCAGTTGCAAAGAACGCCGCGGATGAAAAGTGTCAGCATGCCCGCAGCGCCGTGTTCGGCATAGCCAAGCGTGCGGCCTTCCCCGATATGGCCAATGCGTTCGCCCACCGCATCGGGTGCCTGGGAAAAGCCGAAGGTGACGACCACGGCCATCATCAGCGCCACGGTGAGGGCGCCCGCAAAATTGCCGGTGAACACCAGCCCCCAATTGCGCAACACGCCGCGCATTGTCACCCCGGCGCGCTTGTCGATCAGGGCCAGCGGCACCAGCGTGAACACGCCGGTCAGGAGATCAAAACCCATGAGGTAAAGCAGGCAAAAGCCGACCGGGAAGAGAATGGCACCCGCTAGCGGCTGGCCGGTCTGCACGGTGATGGTGATGGCAAAGGACGCGGCAAGCGCCAGAATGGCGCCGGCCATGAAGGCGCGGATCAGCGTGTCGCGCGTCGACATGAAGACCTTCATCTCGCCGGCGTCGATCATCTTCTTGATGAAGTCTTTGGGGGCAACATAGTCCATGATGTTCTCCTGAAGGGTGCGGGTGAGATTGGCGGCGGTCAGGCTGCGGTGGTGGCGCGCAAACAATGCGCGTCAATAAGGATGCGGCCGTTGTGGAGGCGCAGTGGATGGGTGCGGACGGCGCCCGCGTCGGCACCCAGGGCGATGCCGGTTTCGAGCGAAAAAACCCAATTGTGCAGCGGACAGGTGACCTGCGCGCCGTGGACGATGCCCTGGCTCAGTGGTCCGCCCTTGTGCGGGCACTGGTCATCGATGGCGAAGACCTCGTTTTCGGCGGTGCGGAAAACGGCGATCTTGCCCAAGGCGGTGTTGAGGCACCGGGCGCCCCGCGCGGGAATGTCGCCGAGGCCGCCAATATCGATCCAGTCGGTCATGGCGCTCACTCCGCCGCCTGCAGCATCTGGAAATCGGCCAATGCTGCAAATTCATGGGCATCCTTGCCGTTGACCCGCTCTTCCCAGGGATCGATCTGGGCGAATTTTTGGGAATAAACGAAGCGCTCCAACAGCTGCCGCCGCCTGGAAAGGTCCTCCACCACATGGGCCTTGATGGAAGCAGAGCCGACGCGCTTGGCCCATTTGTAGATGCGCTCGAGATAGCGGCCCTGCTCGCGATAAAGCTGGGTCAGGGCGGCGATGATTTCGACAGTCTCGTCTTCGGTCTTGGCGTGGCAGAGAATTTCCGTGCCCTTGATGTCGAGACCCGCGGCGCCGCCGAAATGGATCTCGTAGCCGGAGTCCACGCAGATGACGCCGATGTCCTTGCAAGTGGCCTCGGCGCAGTTGCGCGGACAGCCCGAGACCGCCAGCTTGAGCTTGGCCGGGGTCCAGGAGCCCCACATGAACTTTTCGATCCTGACGCCAAGGCCGGTGGAATCCTGGGTGCCAAAGCGGCACCAGTCCGAGCCGACACAGGTCTTGACCGTCCGCAGCCCCTTGGCATAAGCGGCGCCGGACACCATGCCGGCCTTGTTGAGATCCGCCCAGACGGCGGGCAGGTCCTCCTTCTTGATGCCGAGCAGATCGATGCGCTGGCCGCCGGTAACCTTGACCGTGGGCACGTTGAACTTGTCGGCCACGTCGGCAATGGCGCGCAGTTCGGCCGCGTTGGTGATGCCTCCGAACATGCGGGGCACCACCGAATAGGTGCCGTCCTTCTGGATGTTGGCATGCACGCGCTCGTTGATGAAGCGCGACTGGGCATCGTCCTCGTATTCCCCGGGCCAGTTGGCCACGAGATAGTAGTTGAGGGCGGGACGGCATTTGGCGCAGCCGCAGGAGGTTTTCCAGCCCAATTCCTGCATCACCGCGGGGATGGATTTGAGCTCTTGCGCGACGATCAAGCGGCGCACTTCGTCATGGCCAAGCTCGGTGCAGGGGCACATGGGCTGGATCGCCGCCGGATTGTAGCGGTCGCCCAGGGTCGACATCAGCAGCTTTTCCACCAGCCCCGTGCAGGAGCCGCAGGAGGCGGAGGCCTTAGTGTGGGCGCGGACCTCATCGAGCGAGGTCAGGCCCCGGGCGGCGATGGCGCCGGTGATGGCGCCCTTGCACACGCCGTTGCAGCCGCAGATTTCGGCGTCAGCAGGGAGGCTCGCAACCGCAGCCAAGGGATCGGCGGCAGCGCCGCCACCATAGCTTTGGCCATAGATCAGCGTATCGCGCATCGGGGCGATATCGGTGCCACGCTTGAGGAGGTCGAAGAACCAGTTGCCGTCGGCCGTATCGCCGTAAAGCACCGCGCCCAGCACGCGGTTGTCCCTGAGCACCACCCGTTTGTACACGCCGGCCTCAGCATCGCGCAGCACGATCTCCTGGCGGTCGTCGGCCTCGGCGAAGTCGCCGGCCGAATAAAGGTTCACCCCGGTTACCTTGAGCTGCGTGGCGGTTTTGACCGGGCTGAACCGGGCCGGCACGCCGAGGAGAGAACCGGCCGCGACCCTGGCCATCTCATAAAGCGGCGCGACCAGGCCGTAGACTGTCTGCTGGTGCTCAACGCATTCGCCCACCGCGAGAATGTCGGGGTCGGAAGTGGCCATTGCATCGTTGACGACAATGCCTCGGGCGACCTCGATGCCCGCATCGGTCGCCAGCCGGGTTTCGGGTCGAATGCCGGCCGCCATGACCACAAGGTCTGCCGGGTAAACCGTGCCGTCCTCCAGCAACACGGCTTCCGCCCGGCCATTGCCCAGAATGGCCTTGGTTTGCGCCTTGCAGTGGACCTTGATGCCGCGTCCTTGCAGCTCGCGCTGCAAAAGATAGCCGGCGGCTGCATCGAGCTGCCGGTCCATGAGATGGGCCGCCAGGTGCAGCACCACCACATCCATGCCGCGCCCGCGCAATGCCGCCGCCGCTTCAAGCCCTAGCAGGCCCCCACCGATGACCACGGCCTTGGCGCCGGGTTGCCCGGCGATCGCCACCATGGCGTCTACATCATCGAGGTCGCGGAAGGCGCGGACGCCCGGCAGGTCTCGGCCCGCAATGGGAAGGATGAAGGGGGCTGAGCCCGTGGCGATGACCAGACGGTCGTAACGGGTCTCGACGCCTTCGGCCCACACGGCCCTGGCTTGGCGGTCGACCCTGGTGACCGCCTGGCCGAAGCGGCATTGGACGCCATGGCTGGCGTACCAGTCTGGAGCGTGAGTCACGATATCTTCATAGCGCTTCTCGCCGGCCAGCACCGGCGAAAGCATGATGCGATTGTAATTGCCCCGCGGCTCGGCGCCGAACAGGCTGACATCGAACCGGCCAGGTGCCGCCTCGAACAAATGTTCCAGCATCCGGCCAGAGGCCATGCCGGCGCCTATGATGACGAGTTTTTCGGCCATGTTCTTCCCATCGAGCTTGGGTCGTGATCGGACCCGGAGACCAAAAACGAAAACGCCGCCAACCAGCAGGACCCCCGTCGCAAGACGAGGCTTCTGAAGGTTGGCGGCGTTGCCAAAGATGTGGCGCCCTTCATTGGACGCCGAAGTCAGTGCGCCGGAGCGCTCGCAAATGGTAGTGCAGGAAACGTGCCAAACAGTCGCGCGGCACAAGACGAACGCTAGATCAGGTGCTTAGCTGAACTGCGCCGGTTTGCGATAATCCAAGCACAGCCGCGCCTTTGCCCGGCAGTTCAGCAATCTGCATCTTTCTTGGTCAACTTTGTTGGGCGGCAATGTAATCGTCCAGCCGGTCCGGATCGAACTGCGCCGCATCGAAAAACATATCTGGACCCAGCGTCAGGCGACCGCCGATCGCGCCCATTTCGGTCGGCTCGGCGAGGGCGCCTTCGATCTTGCTGCTCGCGCCAGGCACGGGCATGTTTATACCCGAAAGCGCGGCGCGGTAGAGGTCGGGCCGGTAGCTCGCTGCGGCACGCGCCGCATGCTCTGGTTTATGGGCGACCTGACCCCAACGCACCATCTGCGAGTAGAACCAAAGAGCGTGGCTGACCCAGGGGAAGTTGGCCGCGCGGGAATAGGGCACGAAGAATTCGGACATTGCATGTTCCTTGCCTGCTTCGAATTCGAGCCGGCCCGTGATGGCCCGCAACAGCAGGTCCCCCTCCACACCCAGCCGGTCATCGCGCGCCAGCATGCTTGCGAGCGCCGAGTGGTTGGCCGGATCTTCGCACCAGCGTGCCGCTCGCGTCGCGGCGCGCAGCAATGCGGCGAGCTGTTCGGGGTAGCGCTGCGCCCATTGCAGCCTTGTGCCCAGAACCTTGTCGGGACTCATCTGCCAGATCTGCCCCTTGGTGGTGACAATGCGCCCGACCCCACGGGCCACGGCCACTGAGCCATAGGGCTCCCCGACGCAAAAACCATCGGTGCGCTTGGCTGCAAGGGCATCGGCCTGGAGGGGCGGGGGCACGATGACAATGTCGACCTGACGATCGGGGTCAATACCGGAAGCGGCCAGCCAATAGCGCAGCGCATAGTTGTGGGCGCTTTCCGGATGCACCACCGCCAGGCGCAAGCGCGGCTCGCCCGCGCGGTGCCGCCGCAAGACAACTTCGCGCAATGCCGCACCGACGGGCCCCGGCGAGCCATCTTCGGGCGCGCCGGCCTCGGCCATGGCGGCCCACACCGCCATGGACATGGTGATTGCGGCGCCGCCCAAGCCCAGCGCCATGGGTGCAATCACGGCGGCATCGAGTGGCGTTAGCCCCAGATTGGCGCTGATCGGCATCGGCCCCAGCATATGGGCGACGTCCAGATGTCCGATGGCGACGCGATCGCGGATATTGGCCCAGGAGGTTTCGCGCACCAGATGCAGGTGCAGCCCTTCGCTTTCAGCAAAGCCGAATTCTTCCGCGGCCAGCAGCACGGCGCTGTCGAGCAGCGGCACATAGCCGGCAACAATTTGGGTCAGGCCCATGCTGTGTCCCTCTTCATGGTCCCAGGAGCTCGGAAGCCGTCACCAGCGCCTGCGCGATTTCGAGGATCTTGCGGTTCTGGTTCATGGCGGTGGAGCGCAGCAGCCCATAGGCCTCTTCTTCGGAAAAGCCACGCGTCCGCATCAGGATACCCTTGGCGCGCTCGATTATCTTTCGCCCCTGAAGTTCTGAACGGGCGGCTTCGAGTTCGTTGCGCAACCGGGAATAGGCACGGAACCGCACAATGGCCATGTCGAGGATCGGCTTGATGCGCTCCTTGCGCAATCCATCAACCACATAGGCCGAAACCCCGGCCTCCACCGCAGCCTCGATTTCGGCCGGGTCGGATTTGTCGACGAACATGGCGATGGGCCGCTCGATCGTGCGGCTGAGGGCAAAGAAATGCTCGAGCACATCGCGATTGGGATTTTCAAGATCGACAATGACGACATCGGGCGCAAACGCGCGAATTCGGCCAGCCACATCTTCCATGTCGGTGACGATCTGCACCGTTGCGTGTCCCGCTTCGCGCAAACCGGCCTCGATGATCGAGGCCCGAATGGCGTTGTCGTCAATCAACAGAATGGAGAGCGACTCAGCCATGGCCTCTGAGGTCAGTTGTGGCAGCACCAAATTCATGTGCTGCCGATCCTTGGATGTCTACACCCCGCAGCCAGGTTTGCGCGCGTGGTGTCGGCTCGATGATCAGCTTGGCACGGGAGGGAGCTCGGGGGCAGTGGTTCCGGCAAAGGGATCTCGCCATGCCTCGATGGTCTCGACCCGGCGGTACCAGCGGCTCACGGCCGGGTAATCCTTGATGGGCAGTCGCGCGACATCGTTAAAGGGCAGGAATGTGCCCATGCGGAAATCGGCGTAAGACACAGCGTCGCCAACGAGCCAGGTGCGATCCGCCAGCTCAGCCTCGAGCAGCCGCGCTGCGGTGTGAAACCGCTCGAGCCCCTCCGCAACAGCAGCGGCATCGTAGGGGCCGAGACCGTAACGGAGCTTGGTGCCGCGCTCCCAATGTACGGTGTCACAAGCTTTGACGAAGTTGTCCTTGCCCCAGCTGATCCAGCGGATCATCTCGGGTTCGTCGGCATCGGTGCGCCAAAACTGCGACCCGACCTGTCGCGATAAAAAACAGGCAACTGCATCCGTTTCCCAGATCGGCCTCGGGGAAACCTCGAGAATGGGCAAAAGCAAGTTCGGGTTGAGATGCAGATAGTCCCCGGCTTGGCTTGGATCCCGGGGTGAAGCGAAGTGGAACTCGATATCCGCGCCCAGATATTTGGCGACGGCCACTGCCAGCCTCGGATTGGGGTTGCGACTAAAATGCAGTTTCATCAGAACCGGTTCTCCTTTGCCGCTTGGTCTTAGGACGGATCACAGTAGAGTTCTTCGACATTGGGAGAAAAAAGCCTGCCGCCACTCCCCTGGTAAGGCCGCTGACATCATCGCCAATAGCGGGTAGCAAGCGAGGCGCAGAAGGGGCCGGCAGCGGCGGCGAGGCTCGGCCAAGGGACGCCGGGCCCGCCACGGAGAACCGTGCTCGTGCTCGCTAGGCGGCCGCGGCCGGGATGCGGGCGATGACCTTGATTTCGAAATCAAAGCCGGCCAACCAGTTCACCCCAACGGCAGTCCAGTTGGGGTAGGGGGTGGTGGTGAAATTTCGTTGCTTCACCGCCATGACGGTCGGGAACTGCTGTTCCGGATCGGTGTGGAACGTCGTCACGTCAACAATATCGTCCAAACCGCCACCCGCGGCTGCGAGGATCGCCTTGAGATTGTCAAAGGCGAGTTGGACCTGACGCTCGAAGTCCGGCTCCGGGCTGCCATCGGGCCGGCTGCCCACTTGTCCCGACACAAACAGCAGGTCACCCGAGCGGATTGCTGCGGAATAGCCATGCTGCTCGTAAAGGGCGTGCCGGTTGGCCGGGAAGATTGTTTGGCGTTCAGTCATCTCGATCTCTCTTTCCTGTGGGCCGTCCGGCACTTGACGAGGCAACAGCGGTTTCGCCGGACGCTGATTTGATATACGGTGCGTATGGCCTGATATTCGACATGCATTCCGTATGTCAAATGATATACGCGGCGTATGCAAAACGAGATGACGAGAAATGGCGAAAACCCGCGCTGTTGCGATGGAAGAAACGCGCAGCAAGCTTGTTGCCGCAGCCCGTAAGGCGTTTGCGCAGAAGGGCTATAGCGCTGCCTCCATGGATGATCTGACCGCCGATGCTGGCCTGACGCGGGGCGCGCTCTACCATAATTTTGGCGACAAGCGGGGCCTGCTGGCGGCCGTGGTCGACCAGATCGACAGCGAGATGGCCGGGAAGGCACAAGCCATCGGCGAGCGCGCGGGTGACGAATGGTCGGCCCTGCTGGCGGAGGGGGAAGCCTATATCGAGATGGCGCTCGACCCAGAGGTTCAGCGCATTGTGTTGCTTGACGGCCCGGCCGTGCTGGGGGATCCCTCGGAATGGCCCAGCCAGAACAACTGCATGCAGGTGACCAAGCGCGCGGTCGAAAAGCTCATGGCCGCCGGGGTGCTCAAGCCCGTTGATCCCGAAGCGGCCGCCCGGCTGTTGAGTGGCGCTGCTCTCAATGCGGCGCTCTGGATCGCCGCGTCCGACAATCCTCAGCATGTCCTGCCCAAGGCCGTCGATGCGTTCCGCTCCCTCGCCTCGGGTCTGCTGCTGCGGCCAGACTGAACGGTGCGTCGCCCGTCCTCAGGGTTCCTCCGAAAAATCCTGGAAGGCTGTGATGCCGATATGCAGGTGTGATTGCAGCGCATATTGGTAGCGGATCCGGTCCCGCTGCTCCAAGGCGTCCACCACCGCCGCGTGCTGCTCGAAGGTTTCGCCGGTGAAGTTATGCAAGTGCTTGGCGCGCTCCATGATGCGGATGATGATCGGCTTCATGATGCGATAAACGTCGGTGACCGCACGATTGGTGAGGATCGACACCAGGCGCAGGTGAAAGCGGAAATCCAGCTCGGACGCTTCCACGATCGAGCCGGCGGCGCGAAGTTGATCGTTGACCTTGCGCATCTCGAGGATGTCCTCGGGCTGCATCTGATCGAAGATGGTGTCCACCGAGCCCACTTCGATGAGCCGGCGGAAGCCCTGGATGTCGTTGAAGGTGCGCCGCGAGATGTCGAGCGTGTTGAACGAGAACAGATCGAGTGCCCGCTCCATCCGGTCATCGATAATGGTGGCGCCAACCTTGGGACGCACCGAGACCACCCCATAGGCCTTGAGGATACGCATGGCTTCGCGCACTGTGTTGCGGCTGGCCTGGAACCGCTCGCACAACTCCCGCTCCGTCGGCAGGCTGTCACCCACGCTCAATCCGCCATCGGATATGAGGCCGCGGATCTTGAGGACCATGCCGTCCACCGCGGAGGGGATGGAGCTGCGCACCACGGAGGCGTTCAGCGCTCCAATTGCCCTTCCAACCCGCGATGCGTCGTTCACCCCTTTACCGCCCCCACTGTCAGGCCCTCCGACAGGAAGCGCTGCGCATAGATATAAAGCACGGCAACAGGAATGGCGGTCAGCAGCGAGGCTGCCATCAGTTTGCCCCAAGGCAGGATATCGCCAACCACCATGGATTGCAGGCCGATAGGCAGCGTGCGCAGCGACTCGCTGGTGATGAACACAAAGGCAAACAGGAACTCGTTCCAGGCATTGGTGAAGGCAAACAGCGTCACCGACAGGATTGCCGGCGCCGCCAAAGGCAGGGTGATGCGCCAGAAAATATAAAGCCGGCTGGCCCCATCGATGCGTGCCGCTTCCTCCAGTTCCACCGGAATGGAGCGGAAATAGCCCATCAGCACCCAGGTGGCAAAGGGCAACAGGAAGGTCGGATAGGTGATGATCAGGGCGGCGTGGCTGTTGATGACGCCAAGATTGGTCAGGGTCTGGTAGAGAGGAATAAACAGCAGCGTGCCCGGCAGCAGATAGGTGATGAGCAGCAACGTTGTCAGCAAGCCCGCGCCACGAAAGCGCAGCCGCGTCAGCGCATAGGCCGCCAGCGACGCCAGGGCAACGGACACCAGCGTGCTGAGGGCGGCGACAAAGGCCGAGTTCATCAGCCAGGTCAGGAACGGCGTATCCTGCAGCAGCGAGGAATATTGCTCCAGCGTGGGTGGATCGGGCCAGAAGATCGAGCGACGCTCACTGATCTGCGGCGTGGATTTGAGCGAGGTCGTGATGATCCAGTAGAAGGGGAAGATCACGAAGGCGAGGAACGGCACCAGGACCAGCAAGCGGGTGAGCGGGCCGGCATTGGACCGTGCGGTGCGCCGCAGGATCGGCTGGGCGGCAGGGCGCCCGGTGGCAACGCGAATGCGGCGGACCATCCATTCGAGCCCGGCGAAGATCAGCTCGATGGGGAGGAAAACCAGATCAAGGATGATGTTGACGAGCCGCGCCGCGCCCGCCAGCAGCCGGTCGGTCAAGCCGGGGCCCCGCTCGGCACTGCCGTCACGCCGGTCGTCCTGGCGCATGAAGCGAGCCAGGAGCCAGATCAGGATCGCCATGAGCGGCGCGACGCTGAAGGCGACGGCAATGCCAGGACCGTATTGCAGCGAGCCCAGCGCCTTTTCATAGGCGAGAATGGAATAAAGCTTGGTCGCCCCGCTCGGACCACCGCCGGTCATCAGGAAGGGCAGGCCGAACTGGTTGAAGGTGGAAATGAACGACAGCAGCAGGGTGACGACGATCACATAGCGCAGGCTGGGCAGGGTCACATTGCGGAAGCGCTGCACCGCATTGGCGCCATCGACCTGCGCCGCTTCGATCTGTTCGCGATCGACGGCCTTGAGGCCCGCCAGCAGCAGCAGGACGAAAAACGGAATGCCTTTCCACACATTGACCGAGATGACGCTGCCCATCGCCATATTGGGATCGGACAGCCAGCCCAGCGGCCGGTCGATGACACCAACGCCCTGCAGGATCGGATTGAGCCCGCCAAACAAGGGATCGTAGATGCTCTTCCAGGCCAGAGCCGTAACGATTTCCGGGACGATCCAGGGCAGGAGCATGATGCCGCTGAGCAGGCTCCGGAACGGCAGGCGGCTGTTGAGGATCAGCGCCACGGTCATGCCGATAACGAATTTGAGGCTCAGCGACCAGAAGGTGAATTGGATGGTGTTCCCCATCGCCTGCAGGAAGTCGCTGCTGGCCCAAAGCCGCTGGTAATTGCGCAGACCGACATTGGTGGTTTCACCGGTGAGGAAATTGAGCGAGGTCATGCTGATGAAAATGGCGCTGACAAAGGGCCAGAAGATCAGCAGCGCCATGATCAGCACCATGGGCAGCACAAAGAGATAGCCGACCTTCCAGTCCATCCCCAGCACGCCATCGAGCCGCTTGCGCAGGCCGAGCCGGCGGGAAACAGGTGCCATCGTTACACTCATGCGGTCGTCCATGCGCACCTCCATCGGGCCGGACGCTCCCACCTGCGGGTGGCCGCCGATGTCCGGAATGTCCAGCATTGGTAGCGTTGGTGCGACGGGCATTGTTGGACACCCGTCGCCGGGGGCCGGCTAGAGAATGCCGCCTTCTTCGAAGATCTGGACGATCTTGTTGTGCGCGTCGGTCACTGCTTCCTGCGAGGTCATGCGGCCCGAGATCACATTGCCCATGGATTGCTCCAGCACGCCCTGAGCGCGAATGGCGTCGATCTGCGCGGCCGGTGGTGCTGGCCAGGAGGCCCCGATAAAGGGATCCTGGGTGTCCACCTGCTCCTTGATGATCGCGTAGTTTGGATCGGCGGCGAGGAGTTCCTCGGTCCACAGGCTTTGATAGGCTGGCATGAAGAGCCCGCCGGCGACCGTGGACATGGGCGTGAAGTTAACGGGATCGAGCAGTTCGAGCGCCAGTTTCTTGGAAAGCTCCACATTGGGAGCGCCCTTGAAGATGGTGAGCCAACCGCCCACGGCGCCACCATTGCGGTGATCACCATTATTGGCGATGGGCTGGGGCAGCATGACCGTGTTGGCAAAGACCGGGTTGTTGTCGCGCTTGGCCGCAGCGTAAAGCGAGTATTGATTGTGGGTATAGCCGGTGCTGCCAGCGAGCCAGGCTTCGTTGTTGGAGATGTCACCCCAGCTTTCCACGCCCGGCGGCAACATGGCGGCGTATTTGCCGTTGCGATCATAGGTTTCGCGGACGAACTCAAAGGCTGCCACGGTTTCAGGCGAGTCGAACTCAACCTTGATGCCGGTTTCGTCGGTAAAGTGGCCGCCAAAAGCGTTGAGGATCGAGGTTGCCACCCCCCAGCCATCGCCGGACTGGTTGACCGTCAGGCCCCAGCCATAAAAGCCGTTGGCGGGATCGGAGATGGCCAGAGCGGCCTCACGCCGCTGCTCCCAGGTCTGCAAGGTTGCCGGGTCGATACCCTTTTCGGCCAGCTTGTCCTTGCGGAAAAAGGCGCCCGTGGTGTTGGCGATAAAGGGAACCGCAACCCAGCGACCATCGATCCTGCCGATACTTTCGGCATTGATGCCCTGCATGACATTGCCATAGCGGCCGATGGCATCCTCGACCACGTCATTGACGTCTTCGAGCAGGCCCAGCAGGTGCATCTGGGGAATGGAAACGGTGCTGGTATAGGCCAGATCGGGCGGATTGCCGGCCCGCACGGCTGCCGACATCTTGCCCAGGAAATCGCCAAAGGCCTCGGGATTGGTGGTGGAGATATCGAGTTGGGCGTTGTTGGCGGCAGCGAACTTGGCCACGGCATCGCGGAACAGGTTCTGTGCCGCCTCGAAATATTCGGTGCGATGGATCACCGTCAGCTTGCCGGCGCTTCCCTGGGGCAGCTCGGCCTCTGGCTTTTCCTGGGCAAAAACCGGCAGGCCCTGGCTTGCGGCCCAAAGGCCAACGCCAGCCGCGCCGCCCCTTCTCAATATGTCACGGCGATTGAACTTGTCCGACGTCATGTTTCCGTTTCCTCCTGTTGGAACATGGCCAAGCGCTTGCGAAGCAAGCCAATGGGTCAGCAATCATCGCAAGCTGTATTATCCTCCTTGGGGCTGAGCTCTTTGGCTCTAGCTCCCATCACAGTCAAAGCAGGCTTTTGTCCCATCATTGACGGCGAATACTCTAGAGGTAGGACAGATATTGCGGCGGAGTCAATCTTTTGTCCCACAATATACTTGAACCGGCTGCCCCTTGGTTCTAGACAGGATTGCAGGCAAGGCGTGCAGACACTGTTTCGTCGAGGAGGGCGGAACGCGTGTCCACACGCGCCAGCCCTTGGCCAGCTGTCTTGAACTGCTGGCTCGTGACCGTTGACCATCGATCTGGGAGGAACAGATGGGCGCCGTGACGATCCGGGACGTTCGCAAAAACTATGGCAGCCTCGAAGTGCTCCATGGCGTCAACATCGACATCAATGACGGGGAGTTCGTAATTCTCGTCGGCCCGTCGGGATGCGGGAAATCCACCCTGTTGCGCATGATTGCCGGGCTCGAGGACATCACCGGGGGCGAGATCGCCATTGCCGGCAATGTGGTCAATGACCTGGCGCCCAAGGACCGCGATATCGCCATGGTCTTCCAGTCCTATGCGCTTTACCCGCATATGACCGTCGAGGAGAACATGGCCTTCTCGCTCAAGCTGGGCCGTGTTCCGAGGGACGAGATCAAGCAGCGGGTAGCCAGTGCTGCAACCGTGCTCGGCCTCGAGCCCTACCTGCAACGCTATCCCCGCCATCTATCGGGCGGGCAGCGGCAGCGCGTGGCGATGGGGCGGGCCATTGTGCGCAGTCCCCAGCTTTTCCTGTTCGATGAGCCCTTGAGCAATCTTGATGCCAAGCTGCGCGTGCAGATGCGCAGCGAGATCAAGCTGAACCATCAACGTCTCAAGACGACGACCGTTTATGTCACCCATGACCAGATCGAAGCCATGACCATGGCCGATCGCATCGTGGTCATGCATGCCGGCAATATCGAACAGATCGGCACGCCGCTGGAGCTCTATGATTATCCCGCCAATCTGTTCGTCGCCGGCTTTATTGGTTCTCCGGCAATGAACATCATCGCCGGCTCGCTTGCCGGCTCCGCCTTTCGCTTTGCCGATGGAACGACAATCGACTTGGGAGCGCTACCGGCGGGGGTAGAGGATGGCCCGATGACCCTTGGCGTGCGTCCCGAGCATTTGCGTCTCGATCCGGCTGGAACCATGGCGGAGGTGGTCGTGGTCGAACCGACCGGCTCGGAAACCCAGGTTACACTTAACCTGGGCGGGCACGATCTCGTTGGCGTGTTCCGCGAGCGGATCCGCGCACAACCCGGCGAACGGATCGGCATTGCCTTTGACAGCAGCCTTCTGCACCTGTTTGACGGCGGCACGGGAAGTCGCATCATCCGGTGACCGCCCGAACGCGTTCCGGTTGGCCCGGCAAGGGCGAGCATTCGCCGCTGCTAAAAATCCTCGAACAGGTAGCGCTGCAATGTGGCGCCAATGGCTGCGACCGCTTGCGCCGGGTCGAGCTGATCATCGCCCAGGTTCAGCACGTAACGGCAATAAGCCAAGCCGAGGATTTGTGTAGCGATGAGGCTGGCGCGGTGCTGCGCGCCCTTTTCGCCGGCAAGCCGCGCCACCAGAGGCAGGATCTGGCCGTGCAGTATGGCAAGGATCTTTTCTGCGGCCCTGCTATTGGTAGCAGCGGTTCGGACCAGCACGCGGAGCAGGTCGTCCGCCTCTCGCCCTTCCCAGCGCTTGAAGAAGTGTTCGATCAAGTGCCGGCCGATCTCGGCCTTTGGCACCCCGCTGAGGTCAGGCAGTGCAAGATCGATGGCGACGGCTCGGGCGAACAACTCGTCCTTGCCCCCAAAATAGCGGCTGATCAGCGCCACGTTCACTCCCGCTTCGGCTGCGATATCCCTGACCGTGGTCCGTTCAAAGCCGTTCACCGCAAAGTGCCGCCTTGCCGCATCGATCAGCCGCTCCTGAGTGGCTTCAGAATTCCTGACCATCATGCCTTCTCATGTAAACAGGTGTTGACATAGCGCGTGATCCATATGTAAGCAAGCGTTTACATGCGGGAGAAATGCTATGAGCACAGCAATAAACACCCTGATCGTCGGCGCCGGCCCGGCGGGCCTCGCCACTGCCATCGGCCTGGCGCAAGCCGGCGTGGAGTTCCGTATTGTCGATGCTTTGCCGCAGGCGCAAAACACCTCCAGGGCCGCGGTTATCCACGCCGCAACGCTGGAAACCCTGGGGCGGCTCGGGGTGGCCGAACCGCTGATTGCCCAGGGCATCAAGGCGCCCAAGTTCAAGGTTCGCGACCGCGACAAGGTGCTGCTCGAGGCCGAGTTCTCGGTGCTGGACAGCCCGACGCCCTTTGCACTGATGATCCCGCAGGACGAAACCGAAGCGATCCTGACCGCGCGGCTCGAACAATTGGGCCACCGCGTGCGCCGACCGGCGGAGGTCACCCAGTTGGTGCGTGATGGGGACAGGGTCCTCGCCACCTTCAACGATAAAGCCGGTCAGGCGGACGTCGTGGCGCGGTTCGTCGTCGGGGCCGATGGCGAGAAAAGCCTCGTCCGCGCAGCGGCGGGCATTGAATTTCCGGGGGAGACCTATGGTTCGTTCCTGCTGGCCGATGTCCACATGGACTGGCCCATCGCGACGAGCGAAGTCAGCTTGTTTTTTGCCCAAGGCGGCACGCTGGTTGTTGCCCCCATGTCCCGGTCCCGCTTCCGGGTGGTCGCGCAACTGGCAAACGCGCCGTCCCAGCCAACCATCGCGGATGTGACGCGTGTGCTCGAGCTGCGCGGTCCGAGCCGCGGCGTGAAGGTTCATGAGGTGATCTGGGGCTCGCGCTTCCAGGTCCACCACAAGCTCGCCGATCGTTTCCGCGCCGGCCCGTTCCTCTTGGTTGGCGATGCTGCCCATGTCCATAGCCCGGCCGGCGGGCAGGGCATGAACTTGGGACTTCGCGATGCGGAAGCGCTGGCCTCCGCCTTGGCCGGTTTCCTGCATCAGGGCGGCACCGGGCTTGACGATTTTGCCCGGCAACGACGGGCAATGGCACAACAGGTCCTGAACCGCACGGATCGGTTGACGAAGCTGGCGACCCTGCAAGCGCCAGCCCCCCGATGGCTGCGCGATCGCCTCCTTGCCGTAGCGGGCCAATCGCCATGGATCCGCAAACGCATAGCGCAAATGCTCGCCGGCTACGCCTAGGCAGCGTCTGGCGCAGCAGCGCTAGGCGAGCGGCATCCTCCTCGATGCTTGTGTGCTAAGCCAAGCGACCCTCGGCGAGCGAAGTGCTGATCGGTGCCGGTCGCTCCACGCTGGTGGTCATTTCCACATGCCGGCCGGTCTTCATGGAAGTGCCGAAGGCTTCCATCACTTCGAGCACATGCAGGGCCAATTCGCCGCTGGCGCGATGCGGCCGATTGCTGCGCAGTGCATGCGCCATGTCAGCCAGGCCAATGGAGCGGTAATTGGTGCCCTCGCCATAGGGCAGAGAGGTCTCCACATTTTCCCACTCGCCGCCCTTGCGCAACAGCTCGACCTGGCCGCCAAAATGATTGGGATCGGGCACCAGCAGGGTGGCATTGGTGCCATAAAGCTCGAGCGGCACATGGCGGTGGCCAGCCACGTCAAAGCTCATGGTGATCTGCACTACCGCCCCGTTTTGGAAGATCAGCGTGCCGCTCACATGGGTGGGCACATGCACGGGGATCACCTCGCCGGCGCGCTCCTTGGCGGTGATGGTGCGGGTGCTGACGGGGGTGGCGGTAGCGCCGGCTACGCGCGCTACCGGGCCGAGGAGATTGACCAGATCGGTGATATAGTAGGGCCCCATATCGAGCATGGGGCCGCCGCCAACCTCATAATAAAAGGCGGGGTTAGGGTGCCAGCGCTCATGGCCCGGGCACATGAAATATGCGGTGCCGCCTACCGGCGTGCCGAGCACGCCTTGGTCCACCAGGGCGCGGGCGGTCTGGTGTGAACCGCCAAGGAAGGTGTCGGGGGCGCAGCCAAGGCGCAGATTGTTGGAGCGGGCGGCCGCAACCAGCTGCTGGCCCTCGGCAAAGGAAATGCCAAGGGGCTTTTCCGAATACACATGCTTGCCCGCGCCCAGCGCCCGCAAGCCCACTTCCAGATGGGCTTTGGGGATGGTGAGGTTGAGGATGATGTCGACCGCGGGGTCGGTGAAAATGGCATCGAGCGTCGTGGCCCGCAGCCCATATTCATCCGCCTTGGCCTGGGCCACCGCGGGATTGAGGTCGGCCACTGCGGCGATCTCGAGGATGGGGAAGTGCTTGCTGGCCTCGATATAGGCCGAGGAAATCTTGCCCGTGCCAATGATGCCGATGCCGACGCGTTCCATGATCAATGCTCTTCTTGGGTGCTGAGGGGAAGTGTCCGGCGGTTCAAGTCAGCAGTCGCAGGCTGCATGCAGATCTTCTCCCTGCGACTGAAATGCTGAATAGACAGACGGCGTTGCTTCCTTTCCTAGCACATGAGGAGTGTGCCGCAAGCAGGTGCAAGTAATCCGCGTGAACTAGGCTCGCACGGCCCTGGCGCCGGGGAGCAGCTTCTTGATCTGAGTCCAGAGCGGGGAAATCACATAGCCCACGACGGGGATCGCGACTGCACCCACAACTAGGCCGGCAATGGCATAGCCAAGTGTTTCGACCACCCAGCCGACCACGCCGCCAAGGGACGCGGCCGCGGCCACCGCTGCGTCGTGGATCAGGTCGCCCACCCCGTGCAGCCCGAAATCGTGCACCCCATGCACGATGATGCTGCCGCCTACCCAGATCATGGCAGCGGTGCCGACAATGGTCAGGCCGGTCATGAAATAGGGCATGCCCTTGACGATTGCGCGCCCGACAGCCCGAGTGAAGCTGCCGCCGCGCTGGGCCATCCAGAGGCCAGCATCGTCGGCTTTCACGATCAGCGCGACCGCACCATAAACGGCAGCCGTGATCCCGACGGCCACCAGGAAAAGCACGATGGCCTGGGTGACAAAGCTTTCGCCTGGCAGTTCGGCCAGGGCAATCGCCATGATCTCAGCGGACAAGATGAAATCGGTCTTGATGGCGCTGCCGACCTTGGTGTCTTCCATTGTGGTGGGGCTAAGGGCCACCGGTTCCAGCCCGGTTTCGTGGGCATGGGCGGCTTTGGGGGCCATCAAATGCCAGATTTTTTCGGCGCCTTCATAGCAAAGATAGGCGCCGCCCAGCATCAGCAGGGGCGTGATGGCCCAGGGCAGGAAGGTCCCCAGGATCAGGGCCGCCGGCAGCAGGAAGATCAGCTTGTTCTTGATCGAGCCGCCCGCGATCTTGCCCACGATCGGCAATTCACGATCCGCGGTAAACCCGGTTAGGTATTTGGGAGTGACAGCCGCATCGTCGATCACGGCGCCGCTGGCCTTGAGCCCGGCCTTCATCGCCATGCCCGCGACATCATCGAGTGACGCCGCCGCCACTTTGGCGATGCCGGCGATATCGTCGAGCAGACCGATTAAACCAACGCTCATTGCATGCGGCTCCTTTGCTAGTGGCTTGATGCCATCTCTTGCTGGCCAACTACAAAGCTCAACCGCGCGATACGTTGCCACCCGCGGCGCTTAGCAGCAGGCCCTCAGGCCTAGCATTGCAAGAATGCAGCCTTTGCCCACCCCCGGGAGCGGCCCAGCCTCTTTTCGCGCGGACGCTTGACCAAATTAGCTCGAAGTGAAACCATCAGTCCGTAAGAACAACATATGTTCCACTGTTGTGGAACATGGAGGGATTGGAATGAGGCATTTTGCTCTAGCATTGGCGACCAGCCTGGTTGCCCTGTGTTCCGCCAACGGTCTGGCCTATGCCCAGACGGCTGGCGGGATCGTGGATGTGGCAACCATCGGGGAGCCGCCAACGCTCGATCCGATGGCTTCGACAGCCGACTTGGTCGGCATTGTCAGCCAGCATATGTTCGAAACGCTCTACACCTTCGATGCCCAGTGGGGCACCACCCCATTGCTCGCCGCAGCAATGCCCGAAATTTCGGAAGACGGCACCGTTTATACCATCCCGCTGCGCACCGGCATCAAGTTCCACGACGACAGCGTCATGACCTCGGCCGATGTGGTCGCATCGCTTGAGCGCTGGATGAAGATCGCCACCCGCGGCAAGCAGGCGGCCGAAGTCATCACCGACATCGCCGCAACCGACGACGCCACGGTCACTATCACGCTGAGCAAGCCTTACGCCCCACTGCTGCCGCTCCTTGCGTTCAACAACGCGGCCGCAATCATCATTCCGGCGGCCAATGCCAGCCAGGACCCGCTCGAAAGCTTCATCGGCACCGGTCCCTACAAGCTCGAGCAGCGCGTTCCTGACCAGTATATCCAGCTCGTGCGCTTTGACGGCTACCAGTCGCTTGAAGGCGAGGGCAATGGCTATGGCGGTGCGCGGCACCAGTATCTCGACGAAATCCGCTTCGTGCCGGTCCCCGATCCCAACACGCGTATCGGCGCGGCAGTGGCTGGCCAGTACGACTATGTCGATCAGCTGCCGGTCGAGGCTTTCGACCAGATCAGCGGTGGCGCCACCGAACCGGTCGTTTTTGCGCCATTCGGCTGGCCCGTGTTCATGATGAACCATTCCGAAGGCCTCGCCTCCGACATCCGGGTGCGCAAGGCAATCCAGGCGGCGCTCGCGCCCGAGGACATGTTGTTTGCCGCCTTTGGTTCGGACGAGTTCTTCACCGCCGAGGGTGCCTGGTATCCCGAAGGCTATGCCTGGCATTCCGATGTTGGCACCGAAGCCTACAAGCCCATGGGCGACACCGAAACAGCCAAGGCCCTGCTGGCGGAAGCCGGCTATGATGGCTCCAAGCCGCTGCGCATCCTGACCAGCCGCCAGTATGAGTTCCACTACAAGATGGCACTGGTTGCCCAGTCTTACCTGGAAGCTGCCGGCTTCAAGGTGCAAATGGACGTGGTCGAGTGGGCGACGCTCACCACCAATCGCGCCGATCCGGCCCTTTGGGATGTCTACATCACCCACAGCCCGTTCCTGCCCGAGCCTTCGCTGATGGGCATCATGTCCGACACCGGCCCTGGCTGGTGGGTGAGCGATGCCAAGCACAAGGTCCTGGAAGCCTTTAATGCCGAAAGCGATCCGGCCAAGCGCGCCGAGTTGTTCGTTGAGGTCCAAAAGGTCATCTATGACGAAGTACCCGGCTACAAGGTCGGCAACTTCAATGCCCTGGCCGCACAGAACCCGGCTCTCGACGGCGTAACACCCGCTCCATGGCCCTATTTCTGGAATGCCTATCTGACCGAATAGGTCCCCATCCGGCTTCGTGCCGCCTGTCGCGTCTTCGGTCGCGGCAGGCCTTTTGTCCATCAGCTTCGACGGGGATTTTCCAGAGCATCATGATCCGCTCCGCACTCAACCGCATATTCGGCATGTTGGTCGTAATGGCGCTGGTGGTTACCATCGTGTTTGTCATTGTGCGCGTGACGCCCGGCGATCCCGCAGCCGTCATGCTCGGCCCCGACGCAACGGCAGCCGATATTGCCAGCCTGCGCCAGCGCCTTGGCCTTGATGCTTCCATTCCGCAGCAATTCATCAGTTATGTCGGGGGCGTACTGCGCGGCGATTTCGGACAGTCCATCTTCCTCAACATGCCGGTGACCACAGCACTGATGCAGCGCGCGGAACCGACCTTTTTCCTGACGATATTTGCCCTGCTGATCGCGACCCTGATCGCCTTGCCCGTTGGCGTGCTGTCGGCCTATTGGCGCGGCTCGGTGTTTGACCAGGCAGCAACCGCCCTTGCCATGTTTGCGGCCTCGGTCCCCAGCTTCTGGCTCGGGTTGATCTTCATGCAGGTTTTTGCCGTACAGCTTGGGTGGTTCGATACCTCCGGCTATGGCGGCCCTGGCGCCAGCTTTGGCGAACGGATGCATCACCTGGTGCTGCCCGCGACGACCCTTGGCCTGATCAGCTCGGCGCTGATCACCCGGTTCACCCGCGCCTCGATGCTCGATGTCCTAAACGATGATTATGTGCGCACCGCCCGCTCCAAGGGCATGAGCGAGTGGCGTGTCGTGGTCAAGCATGCGCTCAAGAACGCCCTGATCCCGATCCTGACCGTGATTGGCCTGACCGCAGCGCTGCTGATCTCGGGCGCTATCGTTACTGAAACCGTGTTCGGCCTGCCCGGCGTGGGCAGCCTCATTGTTTCGGCCGTGCTGCGCCGTGACTATCCCTTGATCCAGGGTGCCCTGCTGGTGGTGGCCGGGCTTTATGTCCTCGTCAATTTCATCATCGACATGCTCTACCTCCTCGTCGACCCTCGGGTGCGTTACTGATGGCTGCTGTTGCACAAAGCGGGTTTCGCGAACCCAATCTGCTGATGAAAATTGCTAGCCGCCCCACGGCGTTGGCGGGCTTGGTGACTATCGTCACCATGATCCTGCTGGCTTTGCTGGCGCCGGTTATTTCGCCCTATGACCCCGCGCAATTGTCAGTGCGCAACCGGCTGCAGCCACCGAGCTGGCTGCATCTGTTCGGCACCGACGATCTGGGTCGCGACATCCTTACCCGCGTGCTGTATTCGGGTCGCACCTCGATCGCGGTTGGCTTTGCCGTGGTGATTTTCGCCTCGGTAATCGGGGTGTTCCTGGGGCTGATGTCGGGCTTTTTCCGCAGGCTCGATACGCCAGTATCGCGCCTGATCGACGCTATGATGGCCTTTCCCGATATCCTGCTCGCCATTGCCTTGGTGGCGGCGCTGGGGGCGTCGGCGACCAATGTGGTGATCGCGCTCGGCGTGGTTTATGCGCCTCGGCTTGCCCGCGTCGTGCGTGCCTCCACTCTCGTGATCCGCGAACTACCCTATGTGGAAGCGGCGCGGGCACTTGGCGTGCCAACGCATGTTACCCTCGTGCGCCACGTCCTGCGCAACGTCACCTCGCCCCTGCTGGTGCAAGCCACCTTCATCTTTGCCAATGCGATCCTTGCCGAAGCCGGGCTGTCGTTCCTGGGCGTCGGTATTTCACCCGATATCCCCACCTGGGGCACGATGATCTCCGTGGGCCGCCAATATCTGGAACAGGCCCCCTGGATCATGTGGTTCCCGGGCGGCGCCATCATCCTCACCGTACTTTCACTGCAACTCGTGGGCGACGGTCTGCGCGATTTTCTTGATCCGCGCCTCGCCAAGGATGTCTGATGTTCGATAACCGTTTCAAACCGCAAGCGCAGAACCTTTTGATCAAGGGTGCCAAGCCCGTCGGCTTCGCCCAGCCGGAACTGCCGCCGGTGCTCGATGTGCTGGTTGGCGCCGATGGGGCCATTCTCGATATCGGCGCGAGCCTGACCGCCGACAACGCCAAGACCGTTGCCGCGAACGGCGCCTTCATTTCACCTGGCTGGACCGATCTGCATGCCCATGTCTGGTATGGCGGCACCGATATCTCCATTCGCCCCGAACAGGGCGGCGCGGCGCGTGGCGTCACCACCATCGTCGATGCGGGATCGGCCGGCGAAGCCAATTTCCATGGCCTTCGCGAATTCATCATCGAGCCGGCGCGCGAGAACATCTACGCCTTTCTCAATCTCGGCTCGATCGGCCTCGTCGCCTGCAACCGCGTGACCGAGCTGCAGGACATGCGCTCGATCGATCTCGATCGCACCATCGCCGTGATCCGGGAAAACCGTGACGTCATCATTGGCATCAAGGTTCGCGCCAGCGCGGTGATCTCGGGCGGCTGGGACCTGGTGCCGCTCAAGCTGGCCAAAAAACTGAGCCGCGTGCTTGATCTGCCGGTAATGGTGCATGTCGGCGAGCCCCCTCCGCTTTATGATGACGTGCTGGGCCTGTTGAGCGAGGGCGACATCGTCACCCACTGCTTTAACGGCAAGCAGGGCGGCTCGATCATCGAGGACGATGATCTGTTCCGGCTGGCCGAAGACGCCGCCAAGCGCGGCATCATCCTCGATGTCGGCCATGGCGGCGCGTCGTTCTCGTTTGATGTCGGCAAGGCCGCGCTCGAGCGGGGTCTGCTGCCCAACACCATTTCCACGGATCTGCACAATCGCTCGCTCGACACTTCGGTATGGGATCTCGCCACCACGATGAGCAAGCTACTCTCGCTGGGCATGGGCATGGAGGATGTGGTCATCGCCTCGTCCACGGCCCCCAAGCGCGCGATCCGCAAGCCGGCCGACAATCTGCTGGCCAAGGGCAAGCCGGCCGAGTTCACCTTGTTCGACCTCGTCGATGGCGATCTGGTGGTGACCGATAGCCAGGGCGCCACGAGCACGCTGCACCAGACCTTTGAGCCACGCTACGCCATTCTGGGCGCCGAGGCCGTGGTTGCACATCGTCACCACCCGATTCCCGCCGGGGCGCCGGGCCACAAATGCCCCAGCTGCGGGTGGACTGCATGACGGGAACGCTGCCAGCAGACACCATCCTGTCGGTTCGTGACCTTCGGACCTGGTTCGAGAGCAAGCGCGCCACCGCCAAGGCGGTGGATGGCGTGACCTTCGATCTCAAGCGCGGCAAGACGCTCGCCGTGGTCGGGGAATCGGGATCGGGCAAATCGGTCACCAGCCTGTCGATCATGGGCTTGCTGGCCAAGCCGGGACGCATTGCCGGTGGCGAGATCCTGTTCCGCGATCGCAAGGAGCGGGTGCACGATCTGGCGCGTTTCGCGCCCAGCCAGTTCCGCGCCATGCGGGGCAGCGAAATCGCGATGATCTTCCAGGAGCCGATGACCTCGCTCAACCCGCTTTATACGGTGGGCGACCAGATCGGCGAGATGATCTCGCTTCATACCCGTCTGAGCCGCAGCGAGGCGCGGGCCAAGGCGCTCGAAATGCTCCAGCATGTGGAGATCCCCGATGCCGCGCGGCGCCTGGATGACTACCCGCACCAGATGTCGGGCGGCATGCGCCAGCGCGTGATGATCGCCATGGCGCTCAGCTGCGACCCCTCGCTGCTGATCGCCGACGAGCCGACCACCGCGCTCGACGTGACCATCCAGGCGCAGATCCTCGATCTCCTGCAGCGCCTGCAGGCGCAGTTCGGCATGTCGATCCTCTTCATCACCCACAATCTTGGTGTGGTGGCGGAGATCGCCCATGACGTCGTGGTCATGTATGGCGGGCGCGTGGTGGAACAAGCGCCAGTCAATTCGCTGTTCGCCCACCAAAAGCACCCCTACACTAAGGGACTCCTCGCCTGCACGCCCGATGCCACCCGCGACCTGGGGCAGGACGGCGAGCGCCGGGCGCTGTATTCCATTCCCGGCTCGGTTCCCCCCATCACCAATCTGCCGCCAGGCTGTGCCTTCGAGCCGCGCTGCCCCATGGCCATCCCGGCCTGCCGAGCGGCCCTGCCGCCCTTGATCCCGGCCGGACCAGACACCTTCTCGCGCTGCATCAGGACCCATGAGCTATGATTGAGGCAGTCGATACCAAGCCCCTTCTGAGCCTGCGCGGGCTGACCAAGCATTTTGGCGGCCGCAACGGCCAGATCGTCCATGCCGTCGAAGATGTGAGCTTTGACATCGCGCGCGGCACCACCGTGGGTCTTGTCGGTGAAAGCGGCTCCGGGAAGACCACCGCCGGGCGCTCGATCCTGCGGCTCGTTGAGCCCACCAGCGGGCAGGCGATCTTTGATGGCACCGACATCTTTGCGCTCAAGCCGCGCGAAATGAAAGAGTGGCGCAAGCGCCTGCAGATCGTCTTTCAGGACCCCTATTCGAGCCTCAATCCCCGGTTGCGCATCGATGCCATCATCGGGGAAGCCCTTGATGCCCGCGGTTATCCGCGCGGGGCCAAGCGGCGTGAACGCATTGCCGAATTGTTGACCCTGGTTGGCCTACCAGCCGATTATTCCCGGCGCTTTCCGCATGAATTTTCAGGCGGCCAGCGCCAGCGCATCGGCATTGCCCGCGCCCTGGCAGTTGAGCCCGATTTCATCGTTGCCGACGAGCCGGTTTCCGCGCTCGACGTTTCGGTGCAGGCGCAAGTGCTGAACCTGCTCAGCGCGTTGCAGCAGCGGCTTGGTCTGACCATGCTGTTCATTGCCCATGATCTAAGCGTCGTTGAATATCTCTGCGATGAAGTCGTGGTGATGTATCTCGGCCGGGTGATGGAGCGCGGCCCCTCGCGCCAGGTTTACGCCCATCCGCGCCATCCCTATACGCGGGCCTTGCTCGCGACCGCTCCCGTGCCCGATCCAACCCGCAAGCGCACCCATGTGCCCCTGCAGGGCGATATTCCTTCGCCGATCAACCCACCCTCGGGGTGTGTGTTCCGCACGCGTTGTCCCATGGCCATCGAGGCTTGCGCGCGGGTCGTTCCGCCCGTCGAGCATATCGGCG
The DNA here is from genome assembly GCF_058133665.1 of Devosia sp. Z11_6. Lineage (NCBI taxonomy): Bacteria > Pseudomonadati > Pseudomonadota > Alphaproteobacteria > Hyphomicrobiales > Devosiaceae > Devosia > Devosia sp. Z11_6. Next base: position 15,942 of record NZ_JBYUNQ010000002.1, on the reverse strand, counting down.
CCAATCATCACGTCGCCTGCATTCGCCACGGCGAGCTATAGTATTTGTTGGAGTTCCATTTATGAGCATTTCCGAGCTGGCCACGCGCCCGGATGCGTCCCCCTATGAGCGGCTCAAGGCGCTGGGGATCGTCTTGCCCGCAGCGCCCTCTCCGATCGCCAATTTCGTGACCCATGTGATCGATGGCAAGCTGTTATTCCTGTCAGGGCAGGGGCCAACCGAGACCGACGGAACGCTCCACACCGGCAAGGTGGGCGCCGATGTTTCGGTTGATGCGGCCTATGCCCATGCCCGCCTTACCGGCATCAATCTGATTGCCGTGATGCAGGCGGCCTTGGGCGATCTGGGGCGCGTGCGCCGCATCGTCAAGCTGCTCGGCATGGTCAATGCGACGCCCGATTTCGAGGCCCATCCCGCTGTCATCAATGGCTGCTCGGATCTGATGATCGAAGTGTTCGGCGAGCAAGGGGTGCATGCGCGCTCCGCCGTGGGCTTTGGCTCGCTGCCCAACCAGATCACCGTGGAAATCGAAGCCATCGTCGCCTTTGACTGAGCCGATCCGGCCCAACCCAATCGCTGCCGCATCAACCGGGCAGCCCATCAATCGAGAGTTATTTGCATGACACAGGATATTCGCAGCCAGCTGGGACTTCGTCCGGTGATCAACGTTTCGGGCACCATGACCTCCCTGGGCGCCTCGATCGTGGTTCCCCAAGCCGTGGATGCCATTACGCGCGTCCTCACAGAGTTCGTGGAAATGGGCGCCCTGCATCGGCGCGCCAGCGACGCTATCGCCGATCTGACGGGTGCCGAGGCCGGCTTTGTCACCGCTTCATGCTCGGCGGCGATCAGTCTCGCTGTGGCGGCCGCGATTACGGGCGACAATCTCTGGGCGATCGAGCAGCTTCCCGATGCGGGCAGCCTCAAGAATGAAGTCCTGATCCAGACCGGCCATATGGTCAGCTATGGCGCGCCGGTGGAACAGGCCATTCGCATTGCCGGCGGCAAGGTGGTGCCGGTCGGCCAGGCCACCAGCGCCCACGGCTATCAGCTTGAAGGCGCCATCACCGAGCGGACTGTTGCTGCGGTGTTTGTTGTGTCGCACCACGTCGTCGATTACGCGCAGATCCCGCTCAAGACCTTCGCCGAGATTTGCCATGCCCGCGGCGTCAAGGTGATCGTCGATGCGGCATCCGAATACGACCTGCGCAAGTTCCTGGCCGATGGCGCCGATGTGGTGCTGTACTCGGGCCACAAGTTCCTGGGTGGGCCAACCTCGGGTATCTGCGCCGGCGACAAGGAATTGATCCGCAACATCTACCTGCAGAACCGCGGCATCGGCCGGGGCATGAAGGTGGGCAAGGAAGGCATTGCCGGCGTCATCGCGGCTCTGGAAGCCTGGAAAGTGCGCGACCACGACGGCATCCGCGCGCGCGAACAGGCCGCACTCGATCTCTGGCTTGAAACCCTGGCCGACAAGGCCGGCGTAACCGCCACCATTGTGCCCGATCCCACCGACAATCCGCTGGATCGACTTAAGGTGACGATCAATCCAGAACTGGCACGCATCACGGCCTGGGACCTTGCCCGCGCCCTAGCAACCGGGCCACGCCCCATCATCGTGCGCGACCACGAAGCCGAGCATGGGCACTTCTTCCTCGACCCGTGCAATCTGCACCCCAATGAAGAAACCGTCGTGGCCGAACGGCTGGTCGAAGAGCTCGAAGCGGCCCGCGGCTCCAATGAAATCATTGCCACGCCAATCCATGAACATTGGCGTGCGCAAGAGGCTGCTATATTGAAGTGGCTCGACTAAACGCCTAGACGGGCGGCACATCGGTTGAACGACGGGACAGAGTAGTGAGCGACATCCTTAGTGCAACTGAGCCGGTTCGCCGTACGCGCACCAGCGGCATCGATCGGGCGCTGCAGATCTTTGATCATCTGCAGCAGCTCGAGCGATCCGCCACTGCCTACGAAATCGCGAGAGCGGTCGGCGCGCCGCTCTCGACCATTTATGCAATCATCGACGATCTCGTCGACAAGGATCTGCTGGACCGCGACAGCAACGGGCTGATCTGGTTTGGCCCGCGGATGTATCATTATGGCTTGAGCTATGCGCGCAGCCTCGATTTGCTGAGCGCGGCGACCCAGGAGATGCACGAACTGGCGCGGCTGTCGGGCGAGACGGTGCAGATCTGCGGCCGCGACCAGGACATGATGGTGGTGCTGGCCATGGAAGATGGCACCGGTCAGTTCAATGTCAGCTCTCGAGTGGGCTCGCGCAGCCCGCTCAACTGGACCGCTTCGGGCAGGCTGCTGGTCGGCCACTTGCCACGCGAGGAACTGCTGGGCATCTTCGCGCGCTCCGCCCGCGTGTCCCCGACCGGCCGGGCCGAAACCGACCCGGCGGTGCTCGCCGACAATGCCCATGAGGCGCTGGCGCAGGGCCTCTCCATCCAGGCCGGCGAGTCCGATTATGCCGTAGCCTGCATCGCCGCACCCGTCTTGGATCGGAGCGGTCACTGCCACGCCACCATGTCGATCGTGGTACCCGAACACAAAGTGCAGCAAAAAGACCCCGATCTCATCGCCCTGGTGCGCGACAGCGCTCGCCGGGTGGAAAGCCGGCTGGGCTGGCTGCGCTGAGATTGCCGGGTATGGCGTGGCGGCCTACCCGGATTGCAGTTTCATCAAATCCCTCCACAACACTACCTTGCCACGACACATAAGTCTGTGCTTATGTGTTGGACATGAGTGACGTGGATATCTTCAAGGTCCTGGCTGATCCGACCCGTCGTGGTGTGCTCGAGCGGCTTGCTGCCGCCGAAATGACGGCGAAGGAGCTGCGTCAGGGCCTCGCAATATCCCAGCCCGCCATGTCCCAGCATCTAGCAGTGCTGCGTCAAGCAGGTTTGATCAGCGAGCGGCGCGAGGGCCGTTTCGTCAACTACCGCGTTGAACCCGATGGTTTGGCGCCACTGCATCAATGGCTGGCTCGATATCGCGCCTTCTGGCCCGATCGCATCGAGTCCCTCAAGGATGTGCTCAAGGAGATGGACCAGTGAAGATCGATGCAGATGCCTTGGTGTTCGAATGCGCTCTTGAAGCTGCTCCCGAAAAGGTCTGGCGGGCGCTGACCATCCCAGTGTTGCTGGAGCGTTGGCTGCGGCCCGCGCCCGGCCTTGAGCTTTCCGTGGTAGCGGCGGAGGAAAACCGCAGCCTGACTTATCGCTGGCGCGAACAGGGGCAGGGGGCCGTCGTCGAGGCAGAGGAAAGCCTCGTGACCTTCGAGCTCACCCCAACCGATGAAGGGGGCACCTGGCTGACGCTGACCCACGCACCGGTGCTTGCCCCAGCCAGCGCCAACGACAATCGGCGCGGCCCCCTGATGCTGGCCGCCTGAGCTTAGGCAAACCGCAAGTTTGAACGGAGATCGCCGATGCGCGACATGATGCAGCTCGTCCCTATGGTCGTGGAACAATCCAGCCGCGGCGAGAGATCGTTTGATATCTATTCGCGCCTGCTGCGCGAGCGGATCATCTTCGTCAATGGCGAAGTCGAGGACAACATGGCCTCGCTGGTCTGTGCGCAGTTGCTCTTTCTTGAGGCGGAAAACCCCAAAAAGGAGATCTACCTCTACATCAACTCGCCCGGTGGGGCGGTGACCTCGGCCATGGCGATGTATGACACGATGCAGTTCATCAAGGCGCCGGTGGGAACGCTTTGCATGGGCATGGCGATGTCCGCGGGATCGTTCCTCTTGATGGCGGGCGCGCCGGGCAGCCGCATCTGCCTGCCCAATGCGTCGATCATGCTGCACCAGCCGAGCGGCGGCTTTCAGGGCAAGGTCACCGATATCCTGCTGCATGCCGAAGAAAGCATGCGCCTTAAGCGGCGAATGCATAATCTTTATGCCAAGCATTGCGGCCGCACCTATGAGGAAGTCGAGAAGGCCCTCGAACGCGACAACTTCATGACCCCCGAACAAGCCCGCGACTGGGGACTGGTAGATCATGTTTACCATGATCGCAGTGAAATCGAGGGCGGCGAAGCGCAGCCCTGAACCCACATGTAGGGGGAACGCCCGGGGCCACCCCCTTGGGCACCCCTTCTTTCCTGCACTTTGGCGGACCCGGCAGCGCGCTGCGCGGCGAGCGAGGATCGGAACCAGACCGGGCACGAGCGCATTGCCCGCAATAATGCCCGCCTACCCGATGGGGTGGGCCCGCTCCGTCCGGTGTGACGGCGGCACGCCAAGAACCCGGCAAAGCCCTCCCGCCGCACCGACAGACATCAAGCCTAGATGTGCCGGCAAAGCCAAGCGCGTGGAGAGCACGAATGGCAAGAACAGACTCTCCCAACTGGATGCTTTCCGAAGCGCTTGAGGCGCTGGCCCGCGCCGAACGCATCCAATCTCAGTTCTTTCGCATCTCGACCGCGACGGCCGCGCGCGAGCCGCGCTGGGAGCCGCCCATCGATGTGCTGGAAACCGAGCGCGAAGTTCTGGTCTTTGTGGCCTTGCCGGGTGTCGATCCTGAACAGGTGGAAGCCGGCATCGAAGATGGATCGCTGGTAGTGGCAGGCCGCCGGACCTTGCCGCCTGAACTGCGTGCGGCGGTGATCCATCGGCTGGAACTGCCCCAAGGGCGCTTCGAGCGGCGCATTGCGCTGCCGCCTGGGCGTTATTCCGTGCGCCGCTTTGCCACCAATGGCTGTGTCGTGTTCAGCCTGACCAAGCTCGGGTGAGGAGATCGTGCCGTGACCGATACCCAGAATGCCCAGGGCGCCGCAAGCGACGACAAGCCCCTGGAACTGCCCAGCGATTCCCTGATCATCGTCGCGGTCCGGGACATGGTGCTGTTTCCCGGAATTGTTGTGCCCCTTACGCTGGGGCGCCCGAAATCCATTGCCGCGGCCCAGCAGGCGGTCAAGCAGGAACGCCAGATCGGCATCGTGCTGCAGCGGGATCCCCAGCAAGCCGATCCCGGTCCCGACGACCTGCACCGCACCGGCACTATGGCCAATATCGTGCGCTACATCACGGCCCCCGACGGGTCGCACCATCTGGTGTGCCAGGGCGTGCACCGGTTCCGGGTGCTCGATTACTTCCCTGGAACACCGTTCCCCGTTGCGCGCGTGCTTGATTTGCCCGAGGTGGATACGCGCTCGCCTGAAATCGAGGCACGTTTCCTCAACCTCCAGCACCTCGCGGTTGAAGCCGTGGAGTTGCTGCCCCAGGTGCCCCAGGAATTGCTCGCCGCCATCCAGGGCACAACCTCGCCGTCCCAACTGGCGGATTTGGCAGCCGCCTATATGGACATGAAACCCGAGGAAAAGCAGGAGATCCTCGAAACCCTCGACGTCACGGCGCGGATGGATAAGGTTTCGCGCGTCCTGGCGCAGCGTGTCGAGGTGCTGCGGCTTTCCCAGGAAATCAGCCAGCAGACCCGCACCGCACTCAACGAGCGCCAGCGCGAAACCCTGCTGCGCGAGCAGATGGCGGCCATCCAGCGCCAATTGGGCGAGGACGAAGGCAAGTCCCAGGAAATTGCCGATCTCAATGAGGCGATTGCCAAGGCCGGCATGCCCGAAGAGGTGGAAAACCAGTGCCGCAAGGAATTGCGGCGCTATGAGAGAATGCCCGAGGCGGCCGGCGAAGCGGGCATGATCCGCACCTATATCGATTGGCTGATCGGGCTGCCCTGGACGCTGCCCGAGGAAAGCCCGATCGACATCGCCACCGCCCGCCGCATCCTTGACGAGGACCATTTCGGGCTGGAAAAGATCAAGACCCGGATCATCGAGTATCTGTCCGTTCGCAAGCTCAACCCCGATGGCAAGGCGCCGATCCTGTGCTTTGTCGGCCCTCCCGGCGTCGGCAAGACCTCGCTGGGCCAATCCATTGCCCGGGCAATGAACCGGCCCTTCGTGCGCGTCAGTCTTGGCGGCGTGCATGACGAGGCGGAAATCCGCGGTCACCGCCGGACCTATATCGGCGCGCTGCCCGGCAACATCATCCAAGGCATCCGCAAGGCGGGGGCACGCAATTGCGTGATGATGCTCGATGAAATCGACAAGATGGGCCGGGGCGTCCAGGGCGATCCCTCCGCCGCCATGCTCGAAGTGCTCGATCCCGAGCAGAACCGGACCTTCCGCGACAATTATCTTGCCGTACCATTTGATCTTTCGCGCGTGGTCTTCATCGCCACGGCCAATATGCTCGACACCATTCCCGGCCCGCTGCGCGACCGCATGGAAATCATCAGCCTCGCCAGCTACAGCGAGCCCGAAAAGCTGCAGATCGCCCGGCGCTATCTGGTGCAGCGGCAGCTGGAGGCCAACGGGCTGCGCCCCGACCAGGCCGAGATCGATGATGAGGCGCTCAAGGCCATCATCCACAGCTACACCCGTGAAGCCGGTGTGCGCGGCCTTGAACGCGAAATCGGCCGCGTCCTGCGCGGCGCTGCCATGCGGGTAGCCGAAGGCACGGCCGAAAAGGTCAGCATCAGGGCCGCCGATCTTGAGGAACTGCTGGGTCCTGCCCATTTCGAAAATGAAGTGGCGATGCGCACCGGGGTTGCCGGAGTAGCGACCGGCCTTGCCTGGACGCCGGTGGGCGGCGACATCCTCTTCATCGAAGCCACGCGCGTCCCGGGCAAGGGGGCGCTGATCCTCACTGGCCAGCTTGGCGATGTGATGCGCGAAAGCGCGCAGGCGGCGATGAGCCTGGTCAAGAGCCGTGCGGGCGTGCTGGGGATCGATCCTTTGCTGTTTGAGAAAAGCGACATCCATGTGCATGTGCCCGCGGGCGCTACGCCAAAGGATGGACCCAGCGCCGGGGTGGCGATGGCGACGGCGCTGGTTTCGCTGCTGCTCGACCGCCGCGTGCGCAGCGATACGGCAATGACCGGCGAGATATCGCTGCGGGGCCTGGTGCTGCCGGTGGGCGGCATCAAGGAAAAGGTGGTTGCCGCGGCGGCGGCCGGGATTAAGCGGGTGCTGCTGCCAGCCCGCAACCGCCGCGACTATGAAGACATTCCCCAAGATGTGCGCGAGCGGCTTGAATTTGTCTGGCTCGAGAACATCGACCAAGCCGTTGCCGCCGCCTTGGAGCCCGCAGAAAGCGTGGCCGCAACCGCGGCTGAATAGCGGTTGCGCTCTGGCGCCCTACCCGATTGGCAGGCTCGGTGGGACCGCCTGCCAGCGCCGTGATGTAAAACATCTTGGCGCAGCCATACTTGGCCGCTTGCCCAGATCGCGGCGACTCTCCGGCAAGTTTTAGGCTGTTTCTGCAGGCTTTAGTACATGAATACCCCTAAACCGATTAGGGGTGGCGCGGCGTATGGTTTGCTTTGATCAACAGGTTGTAGTGGGCATGGCATGTCGTCGGCGGAGATAGTCTATGGACTGGCCTCTGATCAGAATATTGGTGGCTGATGCATATCCGGTGGTCCGGAGTGGCCTGCATCGCTTCATCGGTGCCGAGCCTGGCCTTGAAGTGTGCGGCGAGGCAGGCAGCGGGCACGATGCCGTACAGCTTGCCCTTCAGCTGCGCCCCGATCTCGTGCTGCTCGACCCCGCCATGCAGGATCTGGCGGGCACCGGGATCCTGGACCTGTTGCGCATCGACTGTCCCGAGTCCCAGGTTCTTATCTTCTCACTGCCAAGGGAGGAAAGCGAACTTCGTGAGCTGATCCTTGCCGGCGCCAAGGGGTGCGTGTTCAAGAACGACCCACCCGAGATCGTTATCAGCGCCATTCGTGCCCTCCATTTTGGCCGCCCATTTTTCTCGCCCGCGCTGGCCGAAGCGGAGCTACAGGCCTGCCTGCAACTCGCGTTGTGCCGGGCTGATGGAGGTGGCGGCGATGCCATGACGCCGCGCCAGCTCGAGGTTGTGCGCCACCTCGCCGAAGGCCTCGGCAATAAGGAGGTGGCCCAGCTGCTGGGCATCAGCATCAAAACCGTCGAGACCCACCGCGCCACCATCATGCGCAAGATCGGAGCACGCTCGGCGGTGGATCTGGTGCGCTACGCCATCCGCCATAACCTCAGCCCACTCTAGCTCCCCGCCAGCAACGCGAAGCTAAGTCTCTCAGGGAATCCCCGATTGTGGTTGGCTTGAGCCAGCCGAATACTGGCCGTGCCCGGCATCAAGCCGGAGTGTTACATCAGGTGGGTATCGGTTATGCCTCATCTTTGCGCCCAAGGCGCCACCACGATCCTGTTCTGCGCCAGTCTCGTTTTTGTTCCGGCTGCCTTTGGGCAGGACCGATCCAGCCAGGATGAAGCCAGCCAGGAACAGATCACTCAAAGCCAGGGCGGCAAGGACCCGCTGCTGCTGATCGACCAAAATGGCTTCATGCTGCGGGGGCACCTGCAAGCCGGTGTTAACGGGGTGATTGAGCACAATCTGTTCTGGGATCTGGCCGATCTGGTTGCGCCCGGCGTCGATACCGACGCGCAATGGCTGGAGGGCTATATCGAGCCGGGGCTGAGCTTTACCCTTGATCTCGACAATTCGGTGGTCCTTTACGGCAAGGTTTCCGCCATCGCCTCGGGTACCTTGGGTATCGACGCGTTCGATACCGGCAATACCGGGGCGATCACCCTCGAAGAAGGCTATCTGGCGCTCCGCACCACCAACCAGACCGGCCCGACCATCGATCTGTCGCTGGGGCCGAGGGATTTCGTTGCCGGCAGTGGCATGCTCCTGGCCAATGGCGGCTCGAACGGCTTTGAGCGCGGGGCCCTCAAGCTCGGACCGCACAAGGCGTGGGGCATGGCAGCCCTGGGCACGATCGGGCTCGATGACGTCAAGGGCACCGCCTTCTATCTTGAGCCCAACGAGCAGCGCGACAACGAAACCGGCACCAAGATCGTCGGCGTCGATCTGCGCTATGACAAGACGACGCAAACTTTTGTCGGCGGCACGCTTGGCCATGTGCCGGAGTCCACGTCGCCCTATCCCAAAGCGGCACCCGGCGGCATCGGCGCGCCCGAATTGATCCCGGATGGACGCAAGGGGCTCAGCTTTATCAACCTTTATGGTCGCGGCAACCCGTTCAATCCGGAGAACGAGAGCTTCTTCCTGTCTGGCGACATCGCCTATGAATGGAACCCACGGATCGACATGTCGGCCTGGGGCGGGCGAGCGCAGATCGGCTACACCTTTGCCGATGCGCCCTGGACACCATCCCTGTCCTACACCTTCCAGACCTTTTCGGGCGACGATCCCACGACCTCGCGCTTCGAACGCTTCGATCCGCTGTATTACGAAGGCAGTCCCGATGCCTGGGCCACCGGCTCCAAGTCATCCCTGGTCTTCAACAATTCCAATGTCAACGCGCACCAACTGGCGCTTTCAGTCAAGCCGACCCAGGTGGATACGATTACGCTGCGTTACGCCCATATTCGGGCCAATGAGTTGGGCAGCCCAATTCAGTTCGGCCAGGGCGCAAGAACCATCGAAGTTAGTGGCCAGCCCTATCAGATCGCTGGCGTCACCAACGCCCATCTGAGCGACGATTTTTTCATCGAGTACAACCGCGTTCTGAGCCCCAATGCCTTTTTGACGGCCGGGTTCAGCGTGTCCATCCCGGGTGAAGGCATTCGCGAGATCACCCAGAAGGACACGATTTGGTCAGGAGGATTTGTCAATGTCGTGGTCAATTTCTAGGCTGAGCCTGAAGACGGGCCTGTTCTGCGCCCTGCTGGCGGTTCCGGCGCTGGCCCAGGATGCACCGGTGCTCAACGCCGCCGAATCTGACCCCAACAAGATGGGCTGGATGGTTGGGTCGCCGCCGCCTGAAGACAAGATCATCCGCGTCGATGATCCCGACGCCTATGCCTTTCCCAAACTGCGCTGGACGGTATGCCATTTCCGCCAGCTGATGCCGACGGTCAATGTGAGCCGCGGGCTGGGCGATCCCGTTCCGCTCGAGGAAGTGCTCGATCCCGCCGTTGATGCGATCACCTTCACCCCCCTCGGGGGCGACACCAAGATGACATGGGCGGAGTCGCTGCAGGCGAACTACTCGGACGGCGTCATCGTCATGCATGACGGTGTGGTGGTCTATAAGCGCTATTCCGGTTGCCTCACCGATCTGGGGCAGCATGCCCTGATGTCGGTGACCAAGTCGGTTACGGGCCTCCTGGGTGAAACGCTGGTGGTGGAGGGCAAGCTCGACGAGAATGCGACCGTCGGCTCGATCATCCCGGAGCTGGAGAACAGCGGTTTTGGCGATGCCACGGTGCGGCAGGTGCTCGATATGACCACCGCGCTCGATTATTCCGAAGATTATAACGACCCCAACTCCGATATCTGGACCTATTCGGCGGCCGGCAATCCTCTGCCCAAGCCCGCTGACTACAAGGGGCCCCGGACCTATTTCCAGTATCTGGAAACCGTCAAGAAATCCGGGGAACACGGGGAAGCCTTTGGCTATCGGACCATTAATTCCGACGTGATGGGGTGGATCATCTCCCGCGTCACCGGCAAGCCGATCAACGAGGTGCTTTCGGAACGCATCTGGAGCCAGATGGGCGCGGATCAGTCCGGGTACTACACGGTGGACTCGATCGGCACGCCCTATGCAGGCGGTGGCCTGAATGCCGGGTTGACCGATCTGGCCCGCATTGGCCAGTTGATGCTCGACAACGGCTCCATCAACGGCAAGCAACTGGTGCCCGAAGAAGCTATTACCAGTATCCGTGCCGGCGGCAGCCCGGAAGCCTTTGCCAAGGCCGGCTATGACCTGCTCAAGGGCTGGAGCTATCGGGCGATGTGGTGGATCACCAACAACCCCCATGGCGCCTTTATGGCCCGGGGCGTGCACGGCCAGTCCATCTATGTCGATCCCGAAGCCCGGATGGTGATCGCCCGGTTCAGCTCCCATCCGCAAGCGACCAACTCGGCCAATGATCCGACGAGCCTGCCGGCCTTCGAGGCGCTCGGCAACTATTTTGCGGCCAAGTAAGGCTTAGACCCGTCCTGGCTCCGGGTGGGGCGCATATTCCCACCCGGACAAAGCGCTAGATCAGCGCAGCGGACCATCCCGCTCGAACTCTTCCCAGCCAATCAGCTGCGGCCGGGCCTCGTCAGTGCTGCTCTCTTGGGCAGGAGCAGTTGCGGTGCCGCTCTGTTGCGCCCGCTTCACCTTGGCTTTCCAGGCCGCCTGCCGCCGGTTGTCGGCTCTGGTTGCCGCATCCTCTTCACGCCAGTTCACCACCATATCGCGATCAAGGATGTCCTCGACCTTGCGCGGATCGAACACGTGGAAGGTGATCTTCTTGGCGCGGCCGGCCAGCTTGACTGTGCGGGTGCCAGCACTAGGCAGGCGACCATCCTTGAGCCAGCGGTGGCGCTCAGTGGTGGAGATCGTCAGGATATCCTCGATCTCGCGCGGGATCACCGGCAGGCTTTCAATACCTTCAAGGGCTTTGGCAACAATCGTCGATGCCGCCGTAAACTCAGCTGCCGCGGTGGGGGGCAGCTTCAGAACCAGCCGGCCGGCCTCGAGGTCGAGCGACTTCTTCACCGGGCCCGGCAGGCGCGCCCGGATTTCCAGCACAATCCCCTTGGCGCGCACAAAGGAGCCCAAAGTGGCGGCACTGGGCAGCGGCCATTCCTGGCGCAGCCAGTTGTCAGTGTTCATCTCGGCTTTGGGCTTGGGCATAACTTCTTATTAGGTGCTGCCGCAGCCAGCTTCAAGAACGGGCAGCCGCCCGAGACGGGCAAAGCTAGAAAGAACCTTAGTTGTCGAACATGCCCTTGGGCGCTTCACCCTTCAGGAATGGTTCGATGAATGCATGGAGCAAGTTGGCCTGCCCGATCACCGCGGTGTGGGAGGTCGCGGGCAAAACCGCGAGCCGCGAGGCGGGCAGGGGATTGCCCAGATCGCCCATGGCCCCGCCACCGAGGAGGCGGAACATGGCCACCGAATGCTCAAGCGTCACCACATCTGCATCGCCCGTGATGATAAGCACCGGGTGCTTGAGTGCCTTCACATCCTCCTGCCAGGCCATGGGTTCATGCTCGAGCGCGATCAAGCGCTCCACAAAGGGGCGGAACGCCTCGGCGTTAGGCGCGAGTTTTTTCCACTCGTCCTCCATCGGAGTGCCCACAAACATTTCGGGCGTCATCGTGGGGATCATGGCGTGATATTCAGGCTGCGCGCCTGCCATGTCATAGGAAACCGAGGCAGCAACCAGCTGGTCCACCTTTTGCGGATGGCGAATGGCCAATTGCAGGGCCGCGGCCGAGCCCATGGAATAGCCGAACACATCGGCCTTTTCGAGCTCGACGGCGTCCATGAAGGCAGCGACATCGTCGGCCAGGTTGGGATAGGTGATCGGGCGATCGATGTCGTTGGTGCGCCCATGGCCCTGCAGCTCCACCGCATAAACCGTGTGGGTTTGGGCCAGCATGGGGATGATCTGCCCCATGGCGGGGATGTTCATATAAGCGCCGTGCAGCACCACCAGCGGCTCGCCCTAGCCCGACACCTCGTAATACATGCGCATGCCGTTCACCTCGGCATAGTCGCCCTTGGGCGCTTCCTGGGCATGGGCCAGGGCACCCGTCAACAGCAAGGCTGCAGCTATGGTGGCTCGGATCATCTTTGGACTCCTCAATATCGGTGGCGCGAGCATGGCTCACTCCAGCGACGATCTGGACGCCGAGGTTCCGACACGCTGCCAACAAAAGCGACAACAAACTGCATGCCCCGTGGGCGGGATTGCGTGGGCACCTCTGGAAGTCCGCAGGGCTTGAAGATAACCCCTGAGTTTCTCCTTGCGGAACGGTCCAACTTTGCTTGGGCTGACGCACAGCGACTGTAAGAGAATGTCCGTATTAGCTCACCGCAAGTCAGGGCAGGGACACTGATTTACGGCAAGCCCAAAAAGGGCCAGGACGGGTCGGCGCGAGGAATATGCAGCGCGAGCATGAGCGGCTATTCCGATATGCGAAATGCGGCCAAGGCATTTATCGGGCGCGGCAAGGTCATGGCAGAAACATGGACCTGAGCGCCAAAAGGGCCAACGGGAGGAAACATGACAAAACAATCCAAGATCGCATGCAGCGCAGCACTGGCAGTGCTGCTGAGCGCCGCCACAACTGCCCCTGGCCTGACCCAGGAGGCTTATCCCGTCGACACCGTCACCATGGTGGTGCCCTATGCGGCCGGTGGCGCCGGGGATATTGTGGGGCGCATTGTCGCTGACGAACTCAGCCGGCGACTGGGCGTCAACTTCGTGGTGGAAAATGTTGGCGGCGCCAGCGGCACCATTGGAGCAGAACAGGTCTCGCGCGCAGCTGCCGACGGCTCCACGCTGTTGCTGGGCGGCAATGCCATTTTCACCACGGCGCCGCATATGGCCGAAGTGGGTTTTGACCCCTTTGACGATTTCACCCCGGTCGCCAATGTCAGCGAAGCCGTGCGCATGCTGGTCTCGTCCAAGACCCTGCCTGTGGCCACGCTGGAAGAGTTCATCGCCTATGGCAAAGAACACCCAGGCGAGCTGAACTACGGCTCGGTCGGCGTTGGCTCGACCGGGCATGTGGCCACGGTCGATATGCTTGATGCGATGGGGGTCGAGGCGACGCACATCCCCTATACCGGTGCCGCCCAGGTGGTGCAGGCGGTGTTGGCGGGGGATGTGCAGTTCATGATGGATGCTGCCGCCATTCCCCAGGTCCGCCAGGACGCGCTGACCCCCCTAGCCGTTCCCGGTCCTGATCGCTTGGCCGAGTTCCCCGATGTGCCTGCCCTTGCAGAGCAGGGGATTGACAGCATCAGCGGCACGGGCTGGCAGATGGTGATGGGCCCGGCCAACATGCCAGCCGAAGTGGTTGCCATGATCGAGGACGCCCTCAAGGCCGCCAATGACACGCCCGAATTTGCCGACAAGCTGGTAAAGGCCGGCGTGTCGCCGCGCTTCATGCCCGGCTCGGAACTCGGTGCCGCATTGCAGGCCGAGTACGACCGGTTTGATGAAGTGCTGACCGAAATCGGCCTCGCAAAATAAGCGAGACTCCCCGTAGCCGGCGGCAATCTGCTGCCGGCTATTTTTAGCCGCGGGCGCGAGGCGGCTGCTGCATTCCACCCGCGCCGCGCTGCAACTGCTCTGTACTTTACAACGGCCTTGCGGCCATTTTTTCTTTGCGATCAAGGCTCACCCATGCCGAATTTGAGTTCCCAGCTGGCCGAGTGGGCCGTTGGCTTTTCCCTCGATGATGCGCCCGCCGAGGTGGTTCACAACACCAAGCTGCGCATAGTTGACCTGGTTGGGGTGATGTTGGCCTCCCATCGGCTGCGCCCGGTGGAAGCAGCCCGCCGCGCCCAGCAGGATGCCGATGGGGGTGGCCGGGGCGCGCAGACCCTTGGCGATGCTACGGAAACCTCGCTGGCCGGCGCCGCCTTCATCAATGGCGTGGCTTCGGCGGTACTCGAGTTCGACGACACCCATATCGCGAGCAATATCCATCCCACCGGCGTCATTCTGGCTGCGGCACTGGCCGAAGCGCACAAGACCCCGCAGACCGGCCGGCAGCTGCTTGAAGCGGTTCTGGTTGGCTCCGAAATTCTGTGCCGCCTGGGCCTGGTTTCCCCGGTGCGCATGCATGAAGTGGGTTTCCACCCGACCAGCGTTTATGGCGTTTTTGGCGCCGCTTATGCAGTAGCCCGGCTCCGTGGCCTTCCGGTCGGCGTCATGGCCGATGCGGTTGGAACAGCCGCCAGTCTGTCAGCGGGCTCGATCAGCGCCTTTCAGGACGGTGCCGACAGCAAAACCCTCCATGTCGGCTTTGCAGCCGCCGCAGGCATCCGCGCCGTTGCCCTTGCGCAGCAGGGTCTGACGGGGCCATCGGCCGTGTTCGAGGGTAATTTTGGCTGGTACAAAAGCCATGTTCAGTCCGATGTGCAATTCCGCTTTGACACCCTTGTTGAGGGGCTGGGTTCGCGCTGGGAAGTGCTCAATATCGCGCCCAAGCTATACCCATGCGCCTATACGATGATGCCCTTCATTACGGCCGCGCTTGAATTGCGGGCGCAGCACGACTTCGCCCTTGAGGACATCGCCGAAATCCGCTGCGAGATCATGCGGCGCTCCTTCCGCACCGTTTGCGAGCCGGTTGAGGACAAGCGGCGTCCGCGCACCTCCTGGCACGGCCGCATCAGCCTGCAGCATACGGTGGCGGAAGCCCTGGCTTTGGGGCGGTTCAACAAGTCTTCCTACAGCACGGAAAGCCTGGGCAATCCGGTCGTCAATGCACTCGCCGACAAGGTTGTGCATGTGGCGGATCCGCTGGCCGATGCCGACACTTCGCGCTCGCGTGCAGTGGTGACCTTGGTGATGGCCGATGGCAGGAGCCTCACCCATACGGTAGAGGACATGGTCGGCACACGCCGCAACCCTGCGCCTGACAGTGTTTACTTCGCCAAGTTCCACGCCAATGTCGATGACGTTATCGGCGCGGATCGGGCGAACGCCCTTCTGGCATCGCTGTTGCGGCTCGAGCGCGCCGACGACATCAACGACCTGTTTGCCAAGCTCAAAGCGTGATGACCGGTTCTCGTGTCCCAGGCGACTTTGCGGGGGCGCGAGAACTGAACCGGCCGGGCAACACATCCGGCAGGGCAGGCACCACCGTGCCAGCCAGCCCCTAGCGATCCCAAGCCATGCACACCGATCCGGTCGCCGTCACCTAGGCTGGCTTCCTGCAGCTCGGGCAACCGGCCGTTTGCTCGACCGTCGCCATCACTCGGTGACCTCCGCCCGGCCACGCCGCACAAAGGAGGTCGTGGTCGCCAGCAGCACCGCAATGCCGATCAAGACGAAGGTCAGGCTGATCGGGCGCTCAAGGAACACCATTGGATCGCCGCGCGACAAGGTCATGGCGCGCCGGAAATTCTCCTCGAACATGGGCCCCAGAATGAA